>CAXMMP010000001.1:0-1688458 GCA_963693075.2 uncultured Granulicella sp.
CAAGGCAGCTCAGTTTCTAGCAAAAACATACGTGAAGCGCAGGAATCAGGATTCACGGGCAGCGCTCGGTAACCTCAATAATGCATCGCGGTAATCACCCTTATATTACCGCTTATAACTCTTTTTATTTTCAGATATTTGCGCACAATCATATAGGGGGGGTAGGCCTCGTTACCGCTCAAAGGACCACCGATTCCGCTCAACCCACCAGCAGGGCTTCACCCCGCCCTGCGGATAGACCGATTCGCTGCAGGTCACTGGCCCATTCCCATCCGGGTAATAGTCCTCCTTCCCACCCATCAGCGACGCCACCTGAAACCACGCCACTGTACCGTCCCCATGCCGCCACCCCCCCCGCCACCCTCGCCCGCCAAACTCCCCAATCCACCACAAAACTAACCACCGCGACCACTAATATCCCCAGCGCCGTGTACTTGAGAATGGTTTTCACGCCTCAAAGAGTAACCTCTTTCCGGCAAATTTTCGCAGGATTCTGCACTAGATCGACTATCCTTGAGGTTCCCCGACATACTCCCCAGGAGAACGACAATCCGCGCTTACCTTCTCACCTTCGCCGCCCTTCTTTCGACACTCAACGCCTTCGCTCAGGCTCCCAAGCCCGAACCAGACCGCGTAGTCTTCATCAACGGCGAGGTCCTCACCGGCACCCTTGAGAAGGTCGACAGCAAAACATCACCTTTCAAATCCCTCATGGCTGCGAGGTTACGTTCCCCTGGGTCAACGTCAAAGAACTCCAGTCGCCCAGACATTCGCTGTCATCAAGGCCAAGCAGATGCTGACCAGAAAGGACGCTTTGGTCCGAAGTCGCCTCCGATCCGTCTCGCAGATGACAATAAGGCAGTCATCCTCAAGTCGCCCCACGTCGACCCAGACCATCCCCCTCGCGGACGTAGCCCAGTTCGTTCCCACCGCCGATTTCAATAAAGCCCTCAAGCACGTCGGCCTCACCCAGGGTTGGGCCGGAACCGCCAGCGCCGGCGTCTCGCTCGTTCGATCGACGCAGGATTCAACTACTTTCAATGGAGCCATTGCCCTCGTTCGCGCGCCTCCCGCAGGTAAGCTGGCTGCCGCCTCGCTCGCAGACCTCGATCGGCTACAACCAGTCCTACGGCACCACCTCGCAGTCCGGCGACCCCACCGTGAAAACCAATATCTTCCATGCCGGCATTGAGCAGGACGAGTACTTCTCGCCCAAGCTCTTCGTGCTCGCCGACGGTGTCTTCGACCACAACTTCTCGTCGAATCTGAACCTGGCAGCAGGCCTACGGTGTCGGTATCGGCCTCAACATCATCAAGAATCCCAAGCAGCAGTTGGACGTCAAAGTATGGATCTCCACTACGAGAAGCAGTCCTTCTTCAACCCCACCACTTCGGACAACCTGGTGGGCTCGACCTTCTCCGAAACCTATCTCCGTAATCTGCCTAAGAGCTAGTTTTTACTGAGTTTGGCAGCTTCACTCCTGCCTGGAACAACTCAAGCGACTACTCCGCACACATCAACGGAGCTTCTTGATTCCCCGTTTACAAGGGCCTCGGTTTCTCCATTGTCGCCATCGACGACTATCTTAATAACGCCCCGCCCCGGAGCCAATAAGAACTCCAGCCAGTTCAACATGAACCTCACCTACACCATCTAACCGCGCTAGTCTTCTAACATGCAGTCAAGCCTCGCTGGAGAGCGTTTCGCCGTCGTCATCGTCAACTACAACGGCGGCGAAGCCCTCCTCGAGGCAGTTCAATCTGTGTTGGGTGAAGGTGTTCCCCCGACCCAAGTTGTGGTCGTCGACAACGGAAGCCACGACGACTCGCTTTAGGTCTCGAACGATTCACGCCCACTACCCTCATCCTCCGAAACCAGTGCAACGCCGGCTTCGCCAAAGCGTAAATCGCGGTCTCGCAGCTGCCACAGCCGAGTTCTACCTCCTGCTCAATAACGATGCGAAGCTCCAAGCCGGAGCCCTCACGCCTTCGCCCAGGCCTTCGACGCAAACTCAAAACTCGCCATCGCCGGAGGCCAGTTGCTCTATCCAGATGGTCGCCTGCAAAGCGCATTCGCTCCACTCCCCACGCTTGCCGAAGAGGTCATCCCACTCAACTTCCTCAAGTGGTCGAATCCTGGCCGCTATCTTCGTACCTCCGACAGCCTCCAAACCCGCGAGGTCGAGAGCGTCTTTGGAGCCTGCCTCGCCGTCCGCGCCCTCCGCGCTTCCTGCCTTCGGCGTGCTCGACGAAGACTTCTTCTTCTACTTCGAAGAGGTCGAATGGTGTCGCCGCGCTCGCCGAGCTGGCTACCTAGTTCAGTACGTCCCCGCAGCCCAGGCGACTCATGTCCTAGGCCTCACCGCCAATCGCTCCCGCAACTTGGCCCGCATTGAACTGCAGCGCTCGAAACTCACCTACTTCCGCAAGTGCGCCTCGCCTATGAGCTACCGCGTCCCTTTCAGTCTTCTTCGTCTTCCGAAGCATGGTCAACGCGCTTTCAGGAAGCATTGCCTGCGTTTTCACCTTAGGAATCCCCGCCAAACTGCGCAAAAAACACCCTCGCTTACTGGAGCATCTTTGCCTGGCACATCACGGGCCGCCCCGCGTCAGTGGGTTTTCCAGGCAAATGCCCTAAAGGTTGAACAACTCCCGCAACCGCTTGGTCTGACTCCTACTCACGGGAATCTCCGTCTTCTTCGCGTCGTCCATCCTAAGTTGATAACTGGATTTGAACCACGGCACCACCTCGCGAATGTGCTGAATGTTTACCACAAACGACCGGTGCGCCCGCCAGAAAGTCTCCGGATCCAGCTGATCCAGCAGCTCCTCCAGCGTCCGGCAGTTCGACTGTCCCCTCTACCGCCGCCGTGCTCACCGTAATCGCCCCTTCGTCGATTGCCGCAAAGCAAATCTCACGCTGATCCACCAGCAGCAGTCGATTCTGCGCCCTCACGACCACCTTGTTCGCCCTCGGCGTCGGCTGCGTCGCTCCACCACCAACCAACTTCAGCAGCGCGTCCAGCTTGGCCTCGGTCCCCACGTCTGTCGCAGCTTCCGCTACCGGCATTCGCTTGCGCGCTTTTTCGAGCGTCTGCTTTACCCGCGCCCGATCAAACGGCTTCAGCAGATAATCAACCGCGTTGACCTCGAACGCTCGCACGGCGTACCGGTCGTACGCCGTGGCAAACACTACCTGGCGGCAGGCGCATCTTCTTTTCGAGCAACCGCTTCAGAACGCCAAATCCGTCCAGCCCAGGCATTTGTACATCCAGAAAGACGAGATCCGGCTTCCAGGCCGCAATCACCTCCACCGCTTCAATTCCGTTGCTCCCAGCCGCCACCACTTCGACGTCCCCCGCTGCCTCCAACAGGTAATTGCAACTCCTGTCGAGCCAGCGCCTCATCGTCGACAATGACAACCCGCAAAGCCATGCAGCAAGTTAATCACAACCCGCACTTGCGTGCGTCCACTCTACGAGTTGGCGCCCGTTCAGCGCGACGATGGATTGGGGATCAATCCCGATAAGCAGTCAAACGAGCCGGCACCTGATCGTCCGCCAGATCATGCCCGCACTGCTTGCAATAAACATCTGTAATCGCCACCCCGCGAAAGCACTGCCCGCACACGGGAGCCATCTGAAACTGGCACTGCGGGCAGAAGTGATAGCTCGAAGCGATCTCGGTGGAGCAATGGGGACACCGCGAAAGCAACGGCTGTCGCAGCAGGAAGTAGACGACCGCGCCGATCCCACCTGGCATCAGGATCACGATCAACATCCACAATGGTGCGGACATATTCCTCCGCTTCACATCGCGGCTGACATACCCCATCAGCAGGAAGTAGCTCGCTATCAGCGTGCCCGAGCTGTATCCCATCATCACGCGCATGGGCATCATGCCGGGACGCGGGGTGGGCAGCATAAAGTGCGTCAGATACTCAATTCCACAAAACGCGACCACGGCCAGCACGATCGACCAGAGCGGAATCAGCCCAAGCTCGCTCGACTCATCGCCCGCCTCGGGGCCATGCTCTCCCAGCTTCCGAAACGGGAAGGTCATCGCGGGCTCCGGTCACCTGCACGCGTCCTGCGGAACCAGATCACTGCCAGCACAATCACCGAAAGTGGCAGGCACCACATGGAAATCATCATCATCTGTTGACTTGCGTCGGGAATCCCGTCCGCAAAAAGCTCAGAATCCTCCAGCAAATTCCAAAGCGCAATCAAAATCAGTGCAAGCATGCCAAACGACACAGTCAGTGGAATCCACAAACTCCGCGCATGCTTTTTCTGTTCCTGGAGCGTCTTTGCCCGTTCGCGCACCACCCGGTGCGTGCGATTCACCGCCGACGCCGAAGCTCCCGTGTTCACGGCAAAGCCTATCCGCTTCATCTCGTCGGCCGCTTCGCCTTCGTGGCTCGCAATCTCGCTCAAGCGCTCCATCATCCTGTCACGCTCCCTACTGCATGGGCTCGCCGAAGCTGTTCCACCTCCGGCTTCAAAGCAGCAAGTCCGCGGTAAAGTCTCGACTTCACCGTGGATAAGGGAGCTCGCGTCACGGCAGCGATCTCTTCAAGCGAAAGCTCTTCATGAAATCGGAGTGTCAACACCTCGCGGTAGTTCGGCTCCAGCCGCAGCAGCACCGCTGCAACTTCCGCCCGATCCTCGCGTGTTGCAAACTGCTCAAACGGCGAAGGCCCATCGATTGCCACCTCGAACGGCCGTTCATCCTCGCCCGCTTCGCTCATTTCGTCCAGGCTTGCCATCTGCCGCTTGCGAGAGAGATCGATGACCAGATTGCGCGCGATGGTAAACAGCCAGGTGTCGAACCGCGCTTTGCCATTGTACTGCGCACCGCGCAGCAGCACCCGCATCCAAGTCTCCTGGAACAGGTCTTCGGCAACCTCACGCTTGCCCGTCAAAAACAGCAGATACCGCAGCAGGCGATGCTGGTACAGCTCGATCAGCTTGTCCAAAAGCTCAGGATCATTGCGCTTCAGGCCTTTGGCAATGGCCAGGTTTTCGGCCTGCAACTCTTCCAGCCGCGCAGCGTCAAGACTCGCCGCCCCGGCTCGTCCTCCGCGTACCAGACCACCCGTAAGTGCCTGAGCCATTCCCATATCGTTGAAGACGACCTCTGGAAAAAGAAAGTTGCAGCGATTTTACGCTCCGCCGCCAATTGGCTAGCCCTTTTTCGTCTGGCGATCCCGCAATGTCGCATCCAGCACCGTTCCCAGGGCAATCGCCACCCAGTAAGCCAGAATGTCCCGCCACGAGAAGTATCGTCCCAGCACCAGCGTCCCCGGAATTGTGAGGCGAAATGCATCCATGCGCGGCGATCGGTAGAGCTTGAAGAACTCTATTCCCGTCGCCACCATCGCCGCGAGACCAGCAGGCCACGCCATCCGGCGCACCACCGAAGACACCACCCAGTAAATCAGGAGTGCCCAGCACATGGACCCACCGTACTTCACCGCCACATACGGCAGGCCGAAACGACCAAACCGCAAGCCAACTCCTGCAAGCATTGTCGCCAGGATGAGTACGGCACTTAGCTTCCACGATCTACCGCCCATGCTTGAACCATAACGCGGATCCCGCGTCACTCCGCGAGACGGCCCACCCCTCTCAACATCCTGAGGGGAGCCAAACCAAGAAAGTGGCCCCCGCGCTAAACTACTTCCCTCATGAAGCAAGTCGAAACCACATCCGGCCTACCCATCGAACTCGTCTACAACGCCACCGCCAAAACTCCAGAACTTGGTGCGCCCGGTGAGTTCCCGTACACCCGTGGCATCCAGCCCACCATGTATCGTGGGCGTCTCTGGACCATGCGTCAGTACGCTGGCATGGGCGATGCCGAAGAGTCCAACAAGCGGTATAAATTCCTCCTCGCCAACGGCACCGCCGGCCTCTCCGTCGCGTTCGATCTCCCCACCCAGATCGGCTACGATTCCGACTCGCCATATGCGCTTGGCGAGGTGGGCCGCGTGGGCGTCGCCATCGACTCCATCGAGGACATGACCCGCCTCTTCGCGGATATTTCCCTCGATAAGATCTCCACCAGCATGACGATCAATGCGACCGCATCGATCCTGCTCGCCCTTTACGTCGCCGTCGCCAAACGCTCCGGCGCCGAAGTCAAGAAGCTTACCGGTACCATCCAGAACGATGTCCTCAAGGAATACATCGCGCGCGGCACCTACATCTATCCGGTGCCGGACGCCATGCGCATCGTCACCGACATCTTCTCGTGGGCGGCCAGCGAGGTCCCGGAGTGGAATACCATCTCCATCTCCGGCTATCACATGCGTGAAGCCGGTTCCACCGCCGCGCAGGAGATCGCCTTCACGCTCGCCGACGGGATCACCTACGTCCAGTCCGCCATCAATGTCGGCCTTGATGTCGACGTCTTCGCCCCGCGTCTCAGTTTTTTCTTTAACGCCCACTCCAACCTCTTCGAAGAAGCTGCCAAATTCCGTGCCGCGCGCCGGATGTGGGCCCACATCATGCGCGAACGCTTCGGAGCCAGAAATCCCAAATCCTGGATGCTCCGCTTCCATACCCAGACCGCTGGCTCAACCCTCACGGCGCTCCAGCCCGAAAACAACATTATCCGCACGACTTTGCAGGCTTTGTCTGGCGTTCTGGGGGGCACCCAATCGCTCCATACCAACGGTTTCGATGAAGCACTGGCGCTGCCGACGGAAGCTGCCGCCCGGCTTGCTCTGCGCACCCAGCAGGTGATTGCGCATGAGTCTGGCGTAGCCCAAACGGTCGATCCGTTAGCAGGTTCCTACTATGTCGAAGCGCTAACCGATGCGCTCGAACGGAGAGCCAACCATTATCTCGAAACCATCCGCGCTTACGACCCCGGAAACCCCAACCTCGCGATGCTCAGAGCGATCGAGCAGGGCTACGTCCAGCGCGAGATCCAAAACGCCGCCTACGCCTATCAGCGCGCGGTCGAATCCGGTGAAGCCATTGTTGTCGGCGTCAATCAGTTCGCCTCGGACGCCGAGGGTGTGGCGGTACCCCTTCAGCGCATTGATCCCGAACTCGAGACCCGTCAGGTTGCGCGCCTTCAGGCTTTGCGCCAGCGCCGGAATCCGCTTACGTGGGCGGCATCCCTCGCCTCGATTCGCGACTCGGCAACATCCGGCACGAATCTGATGCCGCACATCCTGCACGCTGTCGAATCCGAAGCGACGGTAGGCGAGATTGCCGATACGCTCCGGCAGGTCTTCGGTGAGTTTCGCGAAACAGTTCACCTCTAGTCCCAATGCCCAGGTGTACTTGAAACTCGCGCATATGATTCCACGTACAAACCTCAGCACCATTCGAGGTTCCGATGAAACTCCTGCCTGTCCTTCTTTTCTGCCTCTCGACCCTTCCCGCCGCTGCGCAGTTTGCGGCCAATACCAGTAGCGCGAACCGCCCCTCGCCGCCGAGCCTGAGCAGTCCGATTCCCGCGCCGCTGCTGCATGCCAAGACCGTCTTCATCTCGAACGCGGGCGGGGCCAGCGGGCTGTTTCCCCAGCCGTTTACCGGTGCGCCTGACCGTGCCTACTCGGAGTTCTATGCGGCGATTCAGAAGTGGGGCCGATACACGGTCGTCGACGATCCCGCGAATGCTGATCTCGTCTTCCAGATCGAGCTGGATGCACCGATTGGTGCCGCGAAGGGTAGCAAGGAGTATGGCGCTGCGGACCCGCTTCCACAACTCCATCTTGTCGTCTACCAGCGGTCGACGCACTATGTGCTCTGGGCGATCACCCAGTCGATCGACCTCGCCTATCGGCAGAAGACGCACGACCGCAACTTCGACGATGCCCTGGCACTGCTGGTCTCCGACCTGAAAGCCGTGGTCGCTCCGCAGCCGCCGACCCCCTAGAAACCGACACCCTACCCCCGGTATATATTTATATGCAAATTATTCATTGCATGTAACTTACGCGATCTACTTATATACCGCATATGCAGGTTCCTAGGGTTAGGACTGCACCATCTCTGGGGCAGCCACTTTTACCAGTAGCTGGGTTAGTAGTTTGGGCATAAAAAAGGGCGAAGGGTGTTTACCTCATCCCATTGCGCTTAATCCGCTCCGCAACCCGCCGTGATAGAACTCCATCGCAACAATATGCATTTCCGCGCCGCCATCCTTTTGCTGGCCGTCCCGCTGCCTGGAAGCGGCCCGCACATCCCGGAGACTCACGCTGCCAGCCTCGCCGGTCAGCCGGTCGACCTGCCGCAGGTGCTACGAAACCACTGCACTGTCCTTATCGTGGGCTTCTCGCGAAACTCGCGGGATGCTGTCGCCGCCTGGGCGCATCGCCTTCAGGCTGATGCTCGAGACTCCCCGTCGATCCAATACTTTGACCTGGCTATTCTCGCCGACGTGCCACGCCCGCTGCGCCCGCTTGTGGTCGGGAAGATGGCGCATGCCATTCCGCCCGTCGCGCAGCCGCACTCCGTCCTCATCTATGACCATGAGCAGGATTGGAAGGCGCTTACGGGTTACGACAAAAAGAACGGCGCGGACGACGCCTACCTGCTCCTGGTCGACGCGACCGGAGCTGTCCAGGATCGTCTTGCAGCCGCGACTCCGACGGATCAGAGCTATTCCGACCTGAGATCGCGGCTTCGGCGGATGCATCCGTAGCCATTTTTCGTCTTTTCCGTCCGCTAACGGCTGCATGTTACCTTTAATCATCACCAAAGTTACTCAAGGGGCATTGCAGTCTCCCCAAACGGGCCATAGTCTCGTTCTTACACCGAAGTCGTAGGCCGAGACACAAAAGTGCAGGCCGGCGAACACGAACGGGTTACGAGAAGTCCTCAGCTGCACCACTTGCGCATACGAAAAGGGCCCTAGTCATGTCGACTCACTCTGTCCTGGTTATCACCGTCCCCTCCCTCCTGAACCGCCAACTTTCGCAAGTCTTCCTGAAGGACGTCCGCACCGAACTTGGAGACCTGCGCGCCCGGGTCGTCCTGGACTGCTCGGCAATCGGACATTTGAACTACGACACGATTCAGGTTTTGCTGTCTGTTCTGGAGAAGGGTCTCCAGAACAATGGAGACGTGCGGCTTGCGGGTCTCAGCGGCAAGGCGATCTCCGCGCTTGCGGCTTCCGGGGCACGTTCGCTCTTCGAGATCTTCCCGACGGTCGACCTCGCTGTGGCGAGTTTTGGTCGCCGGTCGAGTCTTGCACCGCTGAAGGCGTTGGAGAAGACCCGCCCGAGCATCCAGCTCGTCGCTTGAATGGCATAATCAGCGCGCAGAAGTTTCCTGTGAAGGGCGGAGCGCGTTCTCTGAAGATGCCGATCTCGAGTCGAGAGCTTGATGATCGCCGGCCTTTTGCAGCCCGAAGAAATCTTGAGATTCGGGTTTTGCCTTAGTCACGGCCTTATTGTGGGATTTGCAAGCTCAAACAGAAAAGCCCCGCCCGAAGGCGAGGCTTTTTGTGCGACCTAAAACGTCATCGCGAACGTGAACCAAAGCGGTACATCACTCCGAAGGAAGCTGCGAAGAACTCGCGGGTCTCGGTGCCGTAGTGCTCAAGGACGAGGTCCGGTGAGAAGCGGAACGCAAGGTTCTTCGAACGGTTGTAGTCGAGGCTCGCGCCAAACGCGCCCATCGGCTTGGTCCGGTTGGTGTAGAAGCCGGAGCCACCGGTTGGCGGGTTCTCGGGCGGCTCGGTGTAGTCGAACTTGCCGTGTGAGACCCCGGCGAGGGCATGCGCTGCAAACGCGAACCGCTGATTCTGGGCCACGCGATACTGCGCGCCGAGCATCCCGGTATTCAAAACCACCAGTGCATTGCCGTTGAACAGAATGTTCGGGGTGACCGGTGACGTTCCCGCGGCGCCGCGATAGTCCGCCATCGCGCCCCACTTGCTGGAGATCCAATAGGTTCCGGAGACCTCAACGCCGCCGAGGCTCATCAGCTTCGAAACATTCTGGCCGGCCTGGAAGTTCATGTACTGGACTCCGCCGTAGACTTCGTAGCGGTTGTCGTAGGTGACCGGGGCGGCTGCTGCCAGCTTGCCTTCCTGCGCTTCCATGCGGCCGGCGCTGAGCGCTGCCGACCCTCCAAGTACCAGCAAAACCGCCAAAACTCGCAACTTCGACTGCATTCCGTTCCTCATCAATCCCAATCCAGGCATCGCTTTCGTTTCGCCGTCCGTCTCCGCACTTCGGTGCCGAAACAGACTCTCTCCAAACAGACTCTTTCCAAGATATAACGTTATTGCTGCTTCTCCCGCATTCGGCCTCTTCCGGGCATCCAAACGGCGAAGCGCAACGTCATCCTTTCGGGTGCGATAATAGCGTTTGGCGACCGGCACCGGCCGCACTGGAGACATTGCAATGGAACTCTTTCAACCGTGGCACATCATCATCGTCGTCGGACTTGCGCTGCTTTTCTTCGGCGGCCGTAAGCTCCCGGAGCTCGGCAAAGGGCTTGGCGAAGGCCTGCGCGGCTTCAAGGAAGGCATGAAGGGCATCACCGACCCGACGCCCGACCCCAAGCCCGGTGAGACCGCACACGTGGTCACGCCGAAGGCCGAAGATACCGTCGTCAAGTAGCTTCTGAACGGAGGGCACTGCGCGATGTCCGCGAAGGTCGCGCGAAGGACGTTAGGAACGCCTTATGAAGCTGAAGTCTCCATGGCTGATCAAGCCCCACCAGAAAGTCAAACTGGCTGATTTTGACGCCGGCTCGCACGACGGCATCTCGAAAGAAGCCGCCGCTGAAGCGCTCGAGAAGCACCGAAGCAAGCTGGCCAAGCTGCAGGAAGTTCTCTACGCCGGGCAGCAGCATTCGGTTTTGATCGTCCTGCAGGGCATGGACACGGCCGGTAAAGATGGCACGATCTCGCACATCTTCACCGGGATCAACCCGCAGGGATGTAACGTCGCAAGCTTCAAGGTGCCGACGCCGCTCGAAGCCCGGCACGATTTTCTGTGGCGCTGCCATGCGCAGGCACCACCGCGCGGCATGATCATGGTCTTCAACCGCTCGCATTATGAGCAGGTTCTTTCGCCACGAGTTCACAAGGTGATCGACGCGAAGACCGCGCGCAAGAACATGGACGAGATCAACGACTTCGAGTCTATGCTGACCGAAAATGGGACGCTGGTCCTCAAGTTCTTCCTGCACATCTCGCGCGATGAGCAGAAAGCGCGGCTGCAGTCGCGTCTTGACGACCCGGACAAGCACTGGAAGTTCTCCGACGGCGACCTTCATGAGCGTGCCTTCTGGCCGCAGTACCACGCCGCCTATGAAGACATCCTTTCGCACACCAGCACCAAGCACGCACCGTGGTTCGTCATTCCGGCGAATCATAAGTGGTACCGCAATCATGCAATTTCCGCGATTCTCGTCGACGCGCAGAGCAACCTGAAGCTGAGCTATCCCAAGCCGACGATTGACGTTTCGACGATCAAGCTTTGACGTAGGAAAGAGGAAAGAAAAAAGGCCACCCGCGCTGCGGATGGCCTTTTTTATGTGGGTCGGAGGGCCTGTTCTGCCGGGTCTCTAGCTTCCTTCGCCCGCTGAATCGTAATCGTTCGCGGTGATCACCTGGATTCCGGGGACCGTCGTGACCACGGTATCGATCAGCACAATGGTTCGAGCGGAACCTCCTGGATACGCGACGGCTGCGCCGGTGTAAAGCGACGCGGTCGTCGCCGAAGGGACAGTCCCGGTGGGTACGGCTACCAGCGTGTATGTGCCCGCCGGAAGATTCAAGTAGCCGGAGTTCTGGTTGAAGATCACATCGGTCAGGAGGGGCTTCGAGGTCACCAGCGTGGCGCCGGTCGGAACCAGGTAGACATCCACCGCACCGGCCTTGGCTGACTGATCGATGATGCGCAGCGAGATGTCGCCCGAAGGCGCCGGTTGACTCTGATCCTTGAGGATCAGTTCCTGAAGGTCAGCCGCGAAGTTTCCGATCAACACCGTGTACTGCTGGTTCTGGAGGAATGTTCCGGAGGCCGTCGTCAACTGCTGCCGCGTCCCGGCGGTGTCGACGATGATGGGATAGCCGCCCGGCGCGATCGGGACGTAGGATGTCACCGTCCCTAAGCCGAGGTTATAGGCCAGAACCGCGCTGCCTTGATAGACGTCGAGTCCCGGGGCATCCGGCGACGCGTCGATAATCCGGACCTGAGAGAGGTTCGGATTCCCCGCAATGCTCTGGCATCCGGGCAGAGGCGCAAGGACCGCAGCCAATCCGGCAAGCTTCGCCACCGTCTGAATCTTTTTCACACCGAACCTCTGGGTGGTCATAGGCTCCCGGGAGTCTTCCAGAATCATCGTACGCAACGCACACTACAGGGGACTACGCTCAACTCTAACCGATGGATGCCCCGTAAGCGAAGCAGGAAAACCCGTCCCAAATCGAATCTTTTTGAACCCGTAGTGGTTCCCCATTGCGAAGAAACGCGAAAAGGCAGGCCGCGAAACCTAAGTGGCCTGCCCTCAGCGGCGTGGGCTATTTTTGCTTCGCGATGACCATATCCTTGATCTTCGCGTAGGTCGCCGCGGGAAGGATCCCTTTCTGGGTCAACTGCGTCTTCGCGGTGTAAGGCCGGCCTTTGATGATCCGGTCGGCGTAGGTATCGCCGATGCCCGGCAGGGCCTTGAGGTCATCCCGGGAGGCAGTGTTCAGATCCAGCAGGGGCGCGGGAGCCGTCGCGGCGGGCTTCTGCGCCAGCGCGGTTTTAGCCGGGGCAAAGGGGACAGCGGCAACGGAAAGCAGGAAGGCGGCTACCAGCAAACGGCGGACGATGCGCATCGGTCTTTCTCCTTGGGTGAAGATGAAAATCTGGCTGGAAATACGGTACGGTCGTCAGCCTATCGCAAGTTGGGATGCTTCGGCCAGTTGACTTTGCCCGGGGCCGCGGCTAACCTTTCCTCAATGAGCCTTTCGCTCCATCATCGCGGCCATCACCACCATGCCCATCGCATGGCGGCCGTCTCTGGTGTGGAACTCTAACAACCCCCACATCGCAAGCTCTGAGAGGCCCGCCAACGCGAATTCCGCGAGCGGGCCTTTCTTCTGCTCAAACTACAAAAAAACACCCGGAGAACAGGATGGACGCGCCAAAGATCGACTTCAATAAATCGGAAGGACTAGTGGCTGGCATCGTTCAGGATGCCGATTCCGGCCAGGTCCTGATGATCGGCTTCCTCAACGAGACCAGCTACGAGTACACGCTTTCGACCGGCTATGTGACCTTCTGGAGCCGCTCGCGCCGCAAGTTGTGGATGAAGGGCGAGACCAGCGGCAACCGGCTGCGCATCGTCACCGCCGCCACCGACTGCGACAACGACGCACTGCTGTTCCGCGTCATCGTCGAAGGCGACGGGCTTACCTGCCACGAAGGCACGGTTTCTTGTTTCACGAAACCCATCCCGATGAACCTTGCGCCTGCGCTCGAAAGCGAGGCTCTCGATGCCTAAGCTAAAGCTCGGAATTCCCAAAGGCAGCCTGCAGGATGCGACGATTGCGTTGTTTGAGAGGGCCGGCTGGCGCATCTTCGCTAACGGCCGCAGCTACTTTCCGCAGATCGACGACGACGAGATCGAGTGCATGATGGTTCGAGCGCAGGAGATGGCGCGGTATGTCGAACACGGCGCTCTGGACGCGGGTCTGACGGGCAACGACTGGGTGCTCGAGAACGAATCGGACGTTCAGCGGGTCACGTCTTTGACTTACTCCAAAGTGAGCCGCGGGACGGTGAAGTGGGTGCTTGCCGTGCCGGAAGACTCACCCTTCCAAAAGCCGGAGGACCTTGCCGGGAAGATCATTGCGACGGAGCTGGTGGAGTTTACGAAGCGCTACTTCGCGTCGAAGCATATTCCGGTCAAGGTGGAGTTCTCGTGGGGCGCGACCGAGGTGAAGCCGCCGCTGCTCGCGGACGCGATCGTCGACGTGACTGAGACGGGATCGTCGCTGAAGGCCAACCGGTTGAGAGTGATCGATACGCTGATGGAGTCTGAAACGCAG
Source organism: uncultured Granulicella sp. (assembly GCA_963693075.2). Classification (GTDB taxonomy): domain Bacteria; phylum Acidobacteriota; class Terriglobia; order Terriglobales; family Acidobacteriaceae; genus Edaphobacter. The sequence continues at coordinate 14,020 of CAXMMP010000001.1, forward strand.
CTGATCGCCAACAAGACGGCGTGGGCTGATCCGTGGAAGCACACGAAGATCGAAAACCTCTCGCTGATGTTGAACGCTGCGATCGCCGCACAGGGGCGAGTCGGGTTGATGCTCAATGTATCGAAGGAGGCGATGGAAGCTGTCTCGGCTGAGTTGCCGGCGCTGTCGTCGCCTACGGTTTCGACGCTTTCGGGTGGGCAGGGATTCGCGCTGAACACCATCATTGATGAGCGGCTGGTTCGGGATGTGATTCCGCGGTTGAAGTCTGCGGGAGCTACTGGCATCGTCGAATATCCGCTCAGTAAGGTGGTCCTGTAGGAACAACTCATGCGCCAACGTCGGATGCAGGCAAAAATTCGGGTCGCTTGTCGAAGCTTCTTAGAAGGCAACTCGAATGCAGTTGAGACCTGCTGGATGTTAAACCAGCACGACTGTCGCAGGAATGTCAAGATCTCGGAGCAAGATGCGGCTTTTATTGATCGTCTTTACAGAGGTTCCGAAAGCAAATCGCTCTTGCTAGATAAATGGCACCCCAGCGTATTGGCGGAGAGACTCAGGCAATATGACCGAATCAACCAAACGGCGCAGATAGAGATGGCCCACATCTGCGGTCGAATCTTGTTCGCCAATCCAAGAAGCACAAGCAGCGAAGAGGAAACGAATTGAAGCTGATCCGCACCTACGGTCGCACCGCAAAATCCGCTGCAAATCTGATCGCGTCGATCGAAGGTCGCGGCGCCATGAATACGGTCAGGGTCGAGCCGGTCGTCACGAAGATCCTCGCGGAGGTCCGCCTCGGCGGCGATGAGGCTGTGAAGGAGTACGCTACACGCTTCGACTCGCTCGATGGCAAGCCGCTGCGCGTCACCGCCGAAGAGATGGAGGCGGCATGGAACTCCATCTCGCCAGCCTTGCAGGAAGCGATGAAGATCGCGCAAGCCAATATTCGCGCCTTCGCCGAGCACCAGAAGCCCGAAGAGTGGACCGTCTCGCAGGATGGGCTTACGACGGGCCAGATCGTGCGCCCGCTTGCCTCCGTCGCCTGCTATGTCCCCGGAGGGCGCTATCCGTATCCTTCGACGGTGTTGATGACCACCACGCCAGCAAGCGTCGCTGGGGTCGAACGCATCGTCGTTTGCAGCCCCAAGCCCGCAGCCGAAACCCTCGCCGCCGCGCACCTTGCCGGCCGTTCTTCCTCGAGCCCCATCGAGTTCTACCGCATTGGCGGAGCCCAGGCCGTCGCGGCGGTAGCCTTTGGCACGGAGACGATCGCCAAGGTTGAGAAGATCGTCGGCCCGGGAAATCTTTTTGTCACCGTCGCCAAGCAGCTGATCTCGCACGAGGTCGGCATCGACATGCCCGCGGGCCCAACCGAGATTGGCATCTGTTCCAAACTCGGGATCGATGCCGCCGCAGGCATCGCCGCTGACCTTATCGCGCAGGCTGAGCACGACCCCGAATCGCTCGCCGTCCTCATCACCTCGAACGAGACCCTCGCGGCCGCTGTACTGACCGAGGTGAAGCTGCAAGCGAAGACGAATACCATCGCAAAGCAGTCGCTCGCGGCCAATGGAGCCATTTTCGTAACCCAAACCACCGAGGAGGCGCAAGCGCTCACCAACCGCCTCGCCTTCGAGCATCTCTCCGTCGATGCGAGGAGTGATCTAGCCTGGGTCACGACTGCCGCCAGCGTCTTTGTTGGGCGTTTCTCGCCGCAGTCTATGGGCGACTATCTCTCCGGCCCCAATCACGTGTTGCCCACCGGCCGCGTGGGGCGCATCCGCGCCGGCCTCGCCGTTACCGATTTCCTCAAGGTCATTACCGTCCAGCAATACACGCGACCGGCTCTCGCACGGCTCGGCCCTCACGCCATCGCGCTTGCGGAAGCCGAGGGCCTCACCGCGCACGCGCAAAGCATCCGCGTCAAACTCCGCAAACCCGCAAACGGGAAGGGAACTCAAGCATGAGCACGTCCACCCTGCACGAACCAGCGCCCTTGAAGCTCGAAGCGGCCCCGCCGCAGCCACGCACCTCGGTGCTCGCCATGCCCGAGTACCACCCACCGCTCGCGGGCCGCGACGCCCTCCGCCTCGACTTCAACGAGAACACCTTCGCACCCTCGCCGCGTGTGCTGGAGCGCGTTCATGCGCTCACCGGGGAGGCCCTCACCAAGTACCCCGAGCGCCAGCAGGTTGAAGCCATCGTCGCAAAGCACTTCGGCCTCGATACCAGCCAGATCCTCCTCACCAACGGCGTCGACGAGGCTATCCACCTCATCGCCTGCACCTTCCTCGACGCTGGCGACGAAGCCCTCATCTTCACTCCCGGCTTCTTCATGTATGACGTCTCCATCGGCCTGATGGCGCCGGGCGGCCTGCGCAAAGTCCAGGCCGACAGTACCCTCGCCTTTGATCTGCCGCGCTTCCTCGTTGCCATTACGCCGAAGACGAAGCTCATCATCGTCGCCTCGCCGAACAACCCCACCGGCGCAACCGTCCCGCGCGAGCACCTGCTATCGATCGCCGCCGCGGCGCCACACGCGGTGCTTATGGTCGACGAAGCGTACTTCCACTTCCACGGTGAAACCACGCTTGCCGATGTCGCGCATCTGCCGAACCTGCTCGTCACCCGCACCTTCTCAAAGGCCTACGGTCTCGCCAACCTGCGCCTCGGCATGGTCGCCGGACCAGCGCGCCTCATCAACTTCATCCGCAAAGTTACCTCGCCCTACAACGTCAATGGCGTCGCCCTTGCTGTGTTGCCGGAGGCACTTGCCGACGAGCAATACCTCGAGTGGTATGTAGAACAGGTCCGCGCCGGCCGCACCCGCATCATGGTCGCGCTCGACGCGCTCAGCGTCCCGTACTTCCCGTCGGAGGCCAACTTCATCCTGATGAACATAGGCCCGCTGCACACCCAATTCGTCGAGACGATGCGGCGGCACGGCGTGCTGCTTCGCGACCGCTCCACCGACCCCGGCTGCGACGGCTTCGTCCGCATCACCATCGGCATCGAGGCACAGGTCACGCAAGGCCTCGCCGCGCTCGAAGCCTCGCTCACCGAGATCGGATGGAAGCCCGCATGACCGACACCCTTCGGACCGCAACCATCAACCGCAACACCACCGAGACCCAGATCGCGCTCACCCTCCTGATCGACGGCCAGGGTGCCTACACGGTCTCGACCGGCATCCGCTTCTTCGACCACATGCTCGAACTCTTTACTCGTCACGGAGGCTTCGATCTCACCCTCAAAGTCACCGGCGATCTCGACGTCGACCAGCACCACACCGTCGAGGACACCGGCATTGCGCTCGGCGAGGCGTTCGCGCAGGCGCTGGGCGATAAGAAGGGTATCCTGCGCGCCGGCTACTTCGTCATGCCCATGGACGAGACGCTCGCTGTCGCCGCCGTCGACCTCTCCGGTCGCACCGCCTACGCAGTCGACGACCAAGTCACGGCCCCGCTCGTCGGCGACTTCCAGACTGAACTCCTCACCGACTTCATGGAAGGCTTCGCACGCGGAGCGAAGTGCAACGTCCATGTGAAAACCATGTATGGCCGTAGCAACCACCACAAGATCGAAGCGATCTTTAAAGCCTTCGCCCGTGCCCTACGCGGGGCTTGTAGCCGCGATGAACGCATGAAGGAATTATTGCCGAGCACGAAGGGACTTCTGTGACCGAACGCTGGACGATTCGCAGAGGTCTGTTCTCCATCGGAGTGCTAACCTTCGTTGCGTCAATCTGGTTGCTCATCGTGAGCGTAGCGCGCGTCCGCCATGTAAGCGGCTATTTACAACAAGCCGATGCAGCCGTACCTTGGGTGCGCGTGGGTATGCTCTTAGCTGCTCTCGCAGTTCTTTTTTGTTTGTTCGGGAGGGGAAAGACAAGGTTAGCGGGCGCATTGTTCAGTGTCGCGTTGCTGTCTTATTGGCTCCTTGTTGGGATGGATCTCTACTAATGATCGCAGTCATCGACTACAAAGCGGGCAACCTCACCAGCGTCGTCAAGACACTCAACTATCTCAGCGCCCCCACCGAGATCACGCAGGACCCCAACCTCATCCGCAAAGCCTCGAAGATCGTCCTTCCCGGCGTCGGCCACTTCCGCGCCACGCAGCTTCTGCACGACCTCGGCATCACCGAAGCCGTCCGCGAAGCCATCGCTCGGGGTGCCTGGTTCCTCGGAGTCTGCGTCGGGCTGCAGTGGCTCTTTGAAGGCTCAACCGAAGCCCCCGAGACTCCCGGCCTCGGCTGCTTCCCGGGCCGCTGCGAGCACTTCCCGTCCCACATCGACGGAAAGCCGCTCAAGTCCCCGCACGTCGGCTGGAACTCCATCGAAACGACCAGCCCCGAAAGCCGTCTCTTCGGCGGCATCGACGATGGCGGCTTCGTCTACTACACCCATGCCTGGCGCGCGCCCGTCGTCGCTGCAACCGCCGCCGTCACCGAGTACGGCGGCAACTTCACCGCCGCCGTCGAACAAGCCAACGTGATGGGCGTCCAGTTCCACCCGGAGAAATCCTCAACCGTCGGCCTGCAAGTCCTCAAGAATTTCGTGGAGCTCTAACCCATGCCCTTCCTGTACGAACTCAAACTTCACACCCCCGACGACCAGCCCGAACCCAGCTACACCTTCGTCCAGCAACTCGCCCCCGCCGGTTCGCTCATCGGCACCGGCCAGGCCGTCGCGACACTCACCGACGGCGCGATGGAGTTCCACCTGCCCGCCCCGCGCCAGGGCCTGCTCGTCGAATGGCTCGTCCAGCACGGCGACATCCTCGAAAACGCCGACGCCCTCGCCCGCATCGTCTGCGAAGGCGAGCCCGTCGAAGTGCCCGGCGCCATCCCGCAAAGGCTTGGGTAATTTTGAATGGACACGCAGACGCATCTGTATCGGCTTTCATACCCAGAGTGGCTGGCTGGAATTCGCTTCGCGAGGAAGCGAAATCCAATCTTGATGGCTCGTTTTCTTCTCGGTTGGCTTATTCCTGTGTTTTTGGTCTACTTCATCGTTGTCGGTCTTTGGAATGCTGCTTTCGGGCATGCGCCCGTTGGAGATGTCCTCCGAGGAACGTTCGTTCTTTTGCTGATGCTCCTGGCGATTGTTACGTATCGGGTATTTCGCTTGAGGCGTATCTATAAGCAATCCGCGCTCTCGAGACATGAAGCCGGTTTGGCGCTTGCTTTCAACGAAGAGTATTTTGTCTCCGGCCTGCCCGGTCGCAGCGAGGGAAGATTTCTGTGGCCGGCGCTCTATGACTTTGCTGAGACCGAGCGTATTGCACTGGTCTACACGTCAAAGAGAAACATCATCATTGTGCCTAAGCAAGCTATGTCATCGGAATCATGGGAGAGCTTCCGCGCTCTCGTTCCCAAGAGAGGCAAGTAGATGCTGACCAAACGCATCATCGCCTGCCTCGACGTACGCGCCGGACGCGTCGTCAAAGGCATCCAGTTCGTCGACATCATCGATGCGGGCGACCCCGCCGAACTCGCGCATCGGCACGCCGCCGCCGGTGCCGACGAGATCGTGCTGCTCGACATCACCGCGACACACGAAGGCCGCGGGACGTTACTGGAGACCGTGCGACGCACGGCGGCGGCCCTCTTCATCCCCTTCACCGTAGGCGGCGGAATCCGTTCCGCCGAGGATGCCGCCGCGGTCTTCAACGCCGGGGCCGACAAGGTCTCGCTCAACTCCGCCGCCATCGCGCGCCCCACGTTGATCGACGAGATCGGCCAGAGCTTCGGTGCGCAAGCCGTCATCGTCGCCATCGACGCAAGAAAATCCGCGCAAGCCGCCGACCCCGTCGAAGCCGCCGAAGTCTACGTCAACGGAGGCCGCAAACCCACCGGCCTGCGCGTGCTCGACTGGGCCCGCGAGGCCGAGCAGCGCGGCGCCGGTGAGATCCTCCTCACCTCCATGGACACCGACGGTATGCGCTCCGGCTTCGACCTCGAACTCACCGCGCGCGTCTCCGCCGCCGTCCAGATCCCCGTCATCGCCAGCGGCGGCGCCGGCTCCGCGCAGCACTTCTCCGATGTCTTCCGCCAGGGCAAAGCCGACGCCGCCCTTGCCGCCAGCATCTTCCACTTCGGCATCACGGATTCACGCGCGCTGAAACTCGAACTGCAACGCGCGGGAATTCCAGTGAGGCTGCCGTGCTGATGCAGCTGCTAGCCTTTAGCTCCTGGCTTCTAGCCAAGATATTCCTGGCCGCTACCTCTTCACTTACCTCACCCGCTCTAGCTAGAAGCTAGAAGCCAGGAGCTAAAAGCTAAGCATGCTGATCCCTTCCATCGACCTCATGAACGGCCGCATCGTCCAACTCATTCAGGGCGAAACCCTTAAGCTCGCCTTCGACGACTTCGACTACTGGATCGAGCGTTTCTCCTCGTATCCGCTCGTCCAACTCATCGACCTCGACGCCGCCATGCGCCAGGGCAACAACCGCACCCTGATCGAGCAGATCTGCAAGCGGCTCCCCTGCCAAGTTGGTGGAGGGCTAAAAACCGCTCAGGATGGCGCGGCGCTGTTGCAAGCCGGAGCGAAGCGTGTCATCTACGGCAGCAGCCTCTTCGGCGTACAGACTGAAGACGAGCCCAAGCGCCGCCACAAGCTGATCCGGCTCGAATTCGCCGAGTCCCTCAAGCGCGAACTTGGTGAAGAAGCCCTGTGTTTCTCAGTCGACACCAAGTCGGGTAAGGTCGCGGTTCGTGGCTGGAAAGAGTCGGTCGACCTCACCCCCGAGGAAGCCGTCACCTGGCTCGAAGACTCCTGCGCCGCGTTCCTCTACACCCACGTCGACACCGAAGGCACCATGCAGGGCTTCCCGCAGGACGTCGCTGCGATCCTGCGCGCGTGTACTGCCAAACAGCTCATCGTCGCCGGAGGCATCAAGCAGCAATCGGAGATCGACGCGCTGGACGCGATGGGCGTGGATTGCGTGGCTGGGATGGCGGTCTACTCGGGGATACTAAAGGCCTAAAGCGTCCTGACGCCGGTTGGGCGGTGCTGCGCACGCTTCACGCGCTGCGCGCAGCCACCTAATCTTTTGTGTCGCCTTCGGGAATAGCGTAGTAGCCTTTGCGTGTTTGGACCTTCAAGCCTTTTCCGCACTCCAGATTGAGCGTCCGGAACTTTCCATCGAACGTCGTATTCTTCGGCCGGTAGCTCAACAGATACTGCGTTCGCAGCTCGTCCTGAATCTGCTGAAACGCCTCTTCCAGCTTCTTCCCGTTGTTCCCCACGTTGATGACGCGGCCACCTGTGTCCGTCGCCAGCTTATCCATGTCGCGGTCGCCCGAGTAGCCCATGTTGAACCCACCGTAGAAGCCTCGGTCAGCGATCAGGATGACGTAGATGATCGCGTTCGCTTTCTGCGCCGCTTCGGTGGCCGTCTTCAGCGTTTCCTGCGAGCCCTGGTCGCCACCGTCAGTCAGCAGGACAAGAATCTTCCGCCCGGCTTCCGCGCGAAGCTTTTCACCGGCAGCCAGGTACACGGCGTCAAACAGCAGCGTGCCACGAGCCGTGCCGTTTCCCGTGACGGAACCCGTCCCCGCGCCGGTGTTGATGGTCGCCTTATCGAGCGCGCGCTTGATCTCCCGCGAGCTGCTCGTGTAGTCCGTCAGCAAGTCGACGTTGATGTCGAATGAGATCAGGAAGGCCTCATCCTTGGGCGTGAGGACGTCTTTCAAAAACTCCGCGCCGGACTGCTGTTCCAGCGGCAAAACGTTCGTCTGGCTTCCGCTCGTATCCAGCAGGATGCCGATCGTCAGCGGCAAGGTCTTTTCCTGGGTGAAGTTACGGATCTCCTGCAGGTCCTTATTTTCGTAGATGTTGCAGTCTTCCTTCTTTAAGTTCGTAATGAAGCCGGATTTGTCCCGCGCGGAAAAATACAAGTTGACCAGGTTGGTGCCGATCTTCAATGTCTGCAACGGGTCGCCGGTTTCTTCCTGTGCTGGGGCGTCTGACTTGGGCGGCGGCCCGGTCGGCGACGGAGCCTCCTGCGCCCACGCGGACGAAGCGGTAAGAAGGGAAGCAGAGAACAGGGCCAGGGCAGCAAATCCACGCAAACGCATACCCAATTAGACGACAAAATCGCCCCAAAGTCTTACCTTCGCTGGTCCCGGGCGAAATCGGCCATCTGTTGGGCACAGCAACGACTCTACCCCGCCGTGCGTCAAAGCAATAAGCCAGACTGATACTCTACTAGTTGCACCCTATTTGACTGCCTCAAACGCACGGCCTTGGCCGGGGAGAGAACCACACGTGAAACAGATTTTGATGGCCGGCGCGCTCGCCTTGTCCGTGCTCACACTGCAAGAAGCCAAGGCCCAGCAACCGTCCGCGATTCCGGATGCCCCCAAGCCGCAGCCCGTCCTCGGCCCGGTCACCCCGGGTGTCGGTTCCACCTCGTCCAGCTCGACCGCACCCGCCGACGACGGGGAGCAAGCTCCCGGCACCAGTCTCCCCTCCAGCAAGCCCGCGCAGGAAGATGTCGATAAGGATTTCGCACCCGAGCTTCCCAGCATCGGGCAGGGGCCGAGCAGAACCTTCACCATCGGTCTGCAAGCCAACTTCGTCGACGTACCGTTCACGGTGAAGGATTCCAAAGGCAATCTCGTCCCGGGCATTACGTGGCGCGACGTACATGTGTATGAAAATGGCCTGCGCGTTCACCCTGCCGTCTTCACCGTCGATCCATTTCCACTTTCGGTCGCCCTGGTGATCGACCAGTCCCTGCCCTATGACACGATGACCCGCGTCAACAACGCCCTCAACGCGCTTCCGACGGCCTTCGCCGCTTCGGACGAGGTCTCCGTCTGGACCTACAATAACGGTCCCAAGCTGCAGACCCCATTCACCGGCGGCCAGAGCCCGCGCCTCGCCGCTGTCATCGAGCGCTCGAAGGCGACCGGCCGCGAGCCGATGTATTACAACGCCGGCGAAGCGCTTTCAAACGGCATCCGCATCAACGGGGGCGCCCAGGATAATCTCACTCCGCTCACCGCAGGCGGCGCGGGCAGCCCGCAAGGCCTCTCGCAGCAGCAGGTTCCCCGCGAAGCGCATACGCTGAACGACGCGATTCTCGCCGCAGCCGTCTCGCTCTCGCACGTCGATGAGAAGCGCTTCCGCGTCATCTACGTCATCTCCGACGGCAAGGAGTTCGGCTCTGTCGCCAAGACCAAAGACGTCATCAAGTATCTTCAGCGCAACAAGATCGCCGTCTTCGGTACGCTCACCGGCGACTCCAGCGTCGAGGGACTCGGCTTCCTCGAGCACATTCATCTCCCCCTGACGATGCACGACAACCTGCTCAAGGCCTATACCGATGCCACCGGCGGCGCCACCTACGCTGAATACCGCACTCACGGTATCGAAGTGAGCTTCGGCAAGATCACCGAACAGGTTCGTTCGCAGTACACCTTCGGCTACTACTCGCGCGAACCGTTTATTGACGGCAAATACCGCAAGCTGGAAGTGCGCGTGCTGCGCCCGAATCTCCAGGTGATCGCCAAGGCCGGCTACTATCCGACGGCCCAGATCGTCCGCCCGCCCACGCCAGTAGAAGCTGCAAAGCCCGACCCGGCGACGCCCCCGCAGTAACGCCGCAACGAATCGCACTCGTTGACCTTCTCCCTAGTGGTCTCTCCAAGCTGTCGCCCTGCGCGTAGCAAAGGGGAAGGCTCTGTGTGCGCTTTGGCTTTTTCCGTCCTTGATTGCAAACAGCCGACCCATGCTCCCCATTCCCGCTAACTCCGTCTTTGCCCTCTTCGCCGCAGCCTCCTGGGGCATGGGCGATTTCTCCGGCGGCATGGGGGTCAAGTCGGCCCCGTCGCAATCGCCGCAGTTGGCCGCCGCACTCCGCGTCGTCCTGCTCTCCCACGTCACCAGCCTCTGCGTCCTGCTCTGCATTGCGTATCGTCGTGGGGACGCCTTCCCGCACGGCCTTCCCCTCCTCGCCGGGGTGCTCGCTGGAGCCATCGCCAGCCTCGCGGTTTGCGGCTTCTACCTTGCGCTCTCACGCGGCGCGATGGGAGCTTCCGCCGCGATCTCCGGGCTTCTGGCCGCTGCCATTCCAGCCACCTTCGCCATCTTTCAGGAAGGTTCTCCCGGGGTGCATCGCCTTACCGGCTTCGCCGTCGCTGCTCTCGCTATCTGGCTGATCGCCGCCGGCCCGGCTGAGAAAGAAGAGCGCTCAACGATCCTCCTCGCAACGCTGGCGGGCCTGGGCTTCGGGATCTACTTCGTCGCGCTCAAGTATGCCGGAGCCTCCGGCATCGTCTGGCCTATGGCCACCGCCCGCATGGGAAGCCTCGTCACCTGCACACTCTTTCTAGGCGCCTTGCGGCTCCTGGGCCAGCCAACCGGCCCGGTCCCGATCTCCCGAAAGATGCTGTTCTGGATTCTCTGCACCGCCCTCTTCGACACCGCAGGCAACATGCTCTTCTTTGCCGCTACCCGCACTGGTCGACTCGACATCGCATCGGTCCTCGCGTCGCTCTATCCCGCCGGAACGATTCTGCTTGCCGCGTTCACGCTCGGCGAACGCCTGACGAAACGCCAACTCCTCGGCATGTTGGTCGCCCTGCCCGCAGTTCTTCTCATTACCATTTAACAGCTTCTTCTTGGCGAAGGGAATCTCCCTCTGCGTTTGTCGGTCTTGTCGACCGTGTTCCCGGAGGCTGACCTCAGACGAAAAAGCCCCAGCCAAGGCTGGGGCTCTTTCGTCTACGACCGAACGTGATTAATACCGGTAGATCTCAGCTTTATAGGGACCGTCGACCGGAACCCCAAGATACTTCGCTTGCTTCTCCGAGAGCGTCGTCAGCTTGACGCCGATTTTCTCCAGATGAAGCCGCGCGACTTCCTCGTCGAGCTTCTTCGGCAGGATATAGATCTCGTTCTTGTACTCGTCCTTCTTCTCCCAGAGATCAAGCTGCGCCAGCGTCTGGTTCGAGAAGCTTGCCGACATCACAAAGCTCGGATGGCCTGTTGCACAACCAAGGTTGACCAGACGTCCTTCCGCCAGCACGAAGATCGAGTTGCCGGAATCAAACGTGTATTTATCGACCTGCGGCTTGATGTTCAAGCGTGTTGCACCCGAAGCCTCGAGTGGAGCCATCTGAATCTCGTTATCGAAGTGCCCGATATTGCAGACGATCGCCTGGTCCTTCATCAGCTTCATATGCTCGAGCGTGATGATGTCAACGTTGCCGGTGCAGGTCACATAGATATCGCCGCGACCGAGCGTCTCTTCGATCGTGGTGACCTCATACCCTTCGATCGCTGCCTGCAGTGCGTTGATCGGATCGATCTCGGTGACGATCACGCGAGCTCCGAGCCCACGCAGAGAAGCCGCCGAGCCTTTACCCACATCGCCAAACCCGCAAACCACCGCAACCTTGCCGGCGATCATCACGTCTGTCGCGCGCTTGATGCCATCGACCAGCGACTCTCGGCACCCATACAGGTTGTCGAACTTCGACTTCGTTACCGAGTCGTTGACGTTGATCGCAGGTACCAGCAACGTCCCGGCTTCCATCATCTTGTAGAGCCGGTGGACACCGGTCGTCGTCTCTTCCGATACGCCGCGCCACTCCTTCGCTACCTCGTGCCAACGCGTCGGATACTTTGCCTTGACGCTCTTGAGGAGAGCCTTGATGACGTCTTCTTCCTGCGAGCTCGATTCTGAATCGACCCAGTCATGGCCGTTCTCCATCTCGTAGCCTTTATGGATCAGCAAGGTCACATCGCCGCCGTCATCGATCACAAGCTGCGGCCCGAGCAGACCACCCTTGCCGTCTGGGAAGCTCAACGCCTCGTTCGTACACCACCAGAACTCTTCGAGCGTCTCGCCCTTCCACGCAAACACCGGGACGCCTGCTGCGGCGATCGCAGCCGCTGCATGATCCTGCGTTGAAAAGATGTTGCAGCTCGCCCAGCGAACATCGGCTCCAAGATCGACCATCGTCTCGATCAGCACGGCGGTCTGAATCGTCATGTGCAGCGAGCCGGTGACCCGGACGCCCTGAAGCGGCTTGTCGACGGCGTATTTACGTCGAATGGACATCAGCCCAGGCATCTCCTGCTCGGCGATATCGATCTCTTTGCGGCCGAAGTCCGCGAGCGAAATATCCGCTACCTTGTAATCGTTCGCCGCCTTCTTAATCTCTCCGATAGTTGCTGTTGCCATGGTCTAAACCTCTCAGATTCGCTTGAATTCAACCTAGTCAGGATATCACCGGGCACCTCGAGCGCTGCCGGTGCCATCACTCCCGCGAACAAGGTCAGCGTCCCTTTGAAGCGAACTCCTCACCCGGTTGGTCGCGCTCGTCCCACCAATGGGCAATGATGTTGCGCGTTCGCGCTCGCTAGTATCCGGGTACGAGGGTTCTCGATGCGCTGTTCCTCCTACGCCTGGTCACCCCTGAGTGCGTTCAAACGCCTCAAGGGTCGCTTCAAGGCGCGCACGAATTCGTTACTCCGCGAAGAGCACGGCAACTCGATGATCGAGATGGCGTATACGCTTCCCGTGTTGATGCTGGTTGTCACCGGCGTTTATACGTTTGGTATCGCGATCAACAACAACATGGTGCTGACGAACGCAACCCAGGTTGCGGCTCAGCAGCTTGCCATCAGCCGCAACCAGACGACCGACCCCTGCCAGACCGTCTCCTCGACCTTTTACGGGGCTGCGCCCATCTTGACCAAGGCGAGTCTCACCTTCACCTACGTTTTGAACGGAACGAGCTTCAGCGGAACGTCCTGCACCAGCGGCGCGGCAGACCTCACCGCAGGCTCGTCAGCCACCGTCACGGTGACTTACCCCTGCACCCTCAAGGTGTACGGAACCAACCTTGCTCCAAACTGCATGCTGAAGTCCCAGACAACGGAGTTGGTCCAATGAAGATTCACTTCCGCCCGGGGGTTCGCACCTTCCTGCGCGATGAACGCGGCCAGGCGCTGCCCTTTATCGCCTTGATGCTGGTGGCGCTTCTTGGCATGGGCGGCTTCGTCATCGACACGGGTCGCGCGATGTACTCGCAACACATCCTTCAGGCCTCGGCGAACGCGGCTGCGCTGGCCGGGGCCTCGGCTTTACCGGGCTCGAATGCCGTAACGGTCGCCACGCAATACAGCGGGCTCTCAGGTGATTTGAACTACAGCGCCTCGTTGCCCGCGGTAAGTTTCGTCTCCGGCTACCCGGCCGTTCAATGTTTGACTACCTTGAGCAATGAAGGCGAAGCGTGCGTCGCGCCGGCGAATGGCAATGCCATCGTGGTCAAAGAGGAGACCACGTTGAAGCTTCCGTTCCTCAGCGTCGTCGGCCACAGCAGCCTGACCCTGGGCGCAAGTGCCACGGCAGCGATGCGTGGCGGCGATGCCGGGCCGTACAACGTCGTCATCGTCGTCGACTCAACCCAGTCGATGACCGACACAGACAACGACAGCAGCTGTAGCACGACGCGAATTGCGTGTGCGCTGGGCGGCGTGCAGATCCTCCTGCAAGACCTCAATCCATGCGGGTCATCGCAGACCACCTGCGGCACCGTGACGAGCGGCAACGTGGCTCATCCTCTGGACGAAGTGGCGCTCTATACCTTCCCAGGAGTCACCACCGGAACTGTCTCGTACGACTACACCTGCAACACAAGCTCGAAGCCAACAACTCAGGCCTACACAGAGCCCAGCACTGCACCCAACTATCAGGTGGTTAACTTTTCTACGGACTATCGAACGTCGGACTCCGCAACCGCTTTATCGACGTCCTCGAACATCGTGAAAGCGGCGGCTTACGGCAGCAAATGCAACGGAATCCAAGCGATCGGCGGATACAGCACCTACTATGCAGGCGTGATCTACGCGGCACAAGCAGCACTGGTCTCTGAGTCCAGCACCAACCCGGGTGCGCAGAACGTGCTGATCCTGCTGAGCGACGGCGACGCGGAAGCGACCGGAACCAAGGATATGCCGAACGCCAACACGAAGAGCGGCACGTATGTTTCGTCGGTACAGGATTGCCACCAGGCGATCACGGCGGCGGCGAAGGCAGCGTCGGCAGGGACTCATGTCTACTCGGTCGCATATGGTGCGGAGAGTTCCGGTTGCAGCACGGATACCTCGCCTTCCATCACTCCTTGCTCGACCATGCAGCAGATCGCGTCAGCCCCGCAGTATTTCTATTCGGACTACACCGCGTCGGGCGGCACAAATTCCTGCGTGTCGTCGGCCCACCCCACCAGCGGTCTCAGCCAGATCTTCACCCAGATCGCGGGCGATCTCTCTGTTGGCCGCCTGATCCCCAACGGCACAACCTGACAAGCCTTAGCCGGCGAGCACCTTGGCGAAGATCTCTGCATCCACGTTGCCGCCGCAGAGAACCACGCCGATCCGCTTGCCCTGCATCTTCTCTTTTTCCTGCATGAGCCCGGCGAAGGATGCCGCCCCCGCGCCCTCCGCTGCATTGTGTGTCGCCTGGAAGATGCCTCGCATGGCGTCTCCAACCTCCTCTTCACTGACCGCGATGACACGCTCGGTGCCGACGAGCATCGCCGCAAGACAGTCTTCGTTGGGCGAACGACATGCCATCCCGTCAGCAAGCACAGTCGTGACCGGATGCTCGATCTTATAGCCGGCCTCAAACGAAAGCTTGTACGCGGGAGCGCCCGTCGACACCACTCCAACGACCTTTGTGCTAAGACCCAGGGCATCGCGCGCGGCCATCATGCCGCAGATCCCACTGCCCATGCCGACCGGTACATAGACGGTATCGAGCAATGGCGTCCCGCGAAGGAACTCCAGACAGTACGTCGCAACGCCGGTAACGAGTAGCGGGTCGAGGCTCGGCAGACGATGCAGCCCACGGGTTGCTGCGATGCCGTCGGCGCACTCGCAAGCCTCCTGGAAGTCATGGCCCGATTCAATCAACTCGACACCGAGAGCACGCATGGCCGCATTCTTCTCCGGGCTATTCCCGGCGGGCACCACGATCACGGCATCCACCCCGGCGATCTTCGCCGCGAAGCCGACCGACTGGCCGTGATTCCCGCGGGTCGCTCCTACGACACCCTTTGTCCCGGGATGAGTCCGCTTCAATGCCTCCATGTACACGATGCCGCCGCGAATCTTGAACGCCCCAACCGGCGTATGGTTCTCGTGCTTCACCCAGACTTCGGTTCCTGCTGCGACATCAAGCAACGGCCAGCGATACTGCGGGGTAGCCGGCATATATTCGTGAATCAAACGCGCCGCGTCTTCGATCTCCGGCAGCGTGGGCAATCTCCAGGTCATATCTCCATGCTACTTGAGTCTGGCTTTTCAGCCTTCAGCGCGAAGCACAGGCAGGCACCAGCCAGAGCCAAACCGCCAACCACCAGCAGGCCCGCCGTAAAGTTATGCGTCATATCCCGCATCTTGCCCGTAAGAGCCGGTCCGAACGCACCACCAAGACTCCCAATCATCGTGATGATCGCTACACCACCCGCCGCGCCCTGCCCTCCAAGAACACGCGTCGGCAAAGCCCAGAACGGCCCCATCAGGCTCCAATAGCCGATGGCTGCCAGCGTCATCGCCATCATCATGGCGAGCAGACTGTGCGCATACGCCGCCCAGCCAAAGCCCACGACGCTCGAAAGAAAGCAGCCGGCGATATGCCACCGACGCTCGAACGTTCGATCGCTGTTCCAGCCAACAATCACCGTGCAGATGGCCGCCGCAAGGTAAGGGAGCGTCGACAGCAGGGCGACAAAGCTGGACGTACCAGCGCCCGCCGTGGCCCCGCCATTGCCCTTGTGGACGAACTGGCTGAGCAGATCGGGCATCCAGATATTCACCGTGTAAACGCCCACCTGGTCCAGCGCGAACAGCCCGGCGAGCACCCAAACCATCGGCATCTTGAACGCATCGAGAAGATGATCTTTGTCCGCCGCTCCGCCCTCTTTGCGATCGCGTTCCAGCTCCGCATCGAGCCATTGTTTTTCTTCCTTCGAAAGCCATCCCGCGTCATCTGGATGATCCTTCAAGACCCATAGAACGGAGAAACCCATCAGGAACGTCGGCAGGCCTTCCATGAAAAACAGCCACTGCCATCCATGCAGGCCAAACCTGCCGTCAAGCAGCAGCAGGAAGTGCGAGATGAAACCGCCGACGACGCCGGCGATCGAAGTCGCCGTCATGAATTTTGCGACAGCCCGCGCCCGCTCCCGAGACGGAAACCAGAAAGAGAGGTAAAGAATCATCCCCGGAAAGAATCCCGCTTCACTGACTCCCAGCAGAAAGCGCAGGATCAGGAACGAATGCGCTCCCTTGACCAGCGTCATCAACGTCGCGATGATTCCCCACGTAATCATGATGCGCGCGATCCAGATCCGCGGCCCAACCTTCCCCAGCAGCAGATTGCTCGGCAGATCGAAGCAAAACTGTCCCAGGAAAAAGATTCCTGCGCCATAGCCGAAGACAGCGTTCGAAAGATGCAGATCCCGCTTGAACTCCATCGATGCGAACCCGACATTGGCTCGATCGAGATAGGCCAGGATGTACAGGAGGAAGATATACGGAATCAGCCGCCACGAGATCTTGCTGTAAAGCTTCCGTGCGTCCACCTGTGCTACTACTGCATCGCTCATCGCTTTACTCTAATTGGGGTCCCAAGCCTGATGCCTGTAAGAGTTCAGGCAATCAAACGAGCGCCTGAGATGTGATGCACACGCAAAGTCGATCAGTTCTTTTCAGCATGCTCCGGCGGAAGAATCGCTACCCGGCGACTCTCGCGCCAGGAGAGCCAACCTGCCGTTGCGAGCAGCAGAAATAATCCACCAAACCCGGCCGCGACCCCGAGCGCCGCAATCGCCCCCAGCACCACGACCCAGAGTGGCGGCGCAACCTCCGCGAAGATACCAAATGCCGCGACTACGGCAACCCCAAGCAGCACGAGCGAACCAACCAGCACCACAAGACTTAGGATCAGCCACGGCTTATAGCCCTTTGGCAACGATTCGGTCACGCAGCACCTTCCGCCTGCAGCAACTGCCGCTTCCGCTCGACCCCCCACCGGTACCCGGTGAGCGAGCCATTCTTCCCCATGACGCGGTGACACGGCACGACGACCGCAACGGGATTCGCCGCACACGCTCCGGCAACCGCTCGCACACTTGCGGGGCTGCCGATCGCCTCTGCAATCTCCGAATAGGTCCGCGTCTCGCCGCGCGGAATCTCCCGCAGCGCCCGCCACACCCGCTGCTGAAACGCGGTAGCTCGCACATCGAGCGGCAAAAACAGCGCCTTCGGATTCTCCCCCATCGCCGAGACGACCGCGTCAACTGCGTAGCTCAGTTCACGATCCATCTGCTTCAACTCTGCCTTGGGAAACGCCTCACCCAAACCACTCACCAGCTCATCCGCGGAATCGCCAAACGCGACCGAACAGATCCCTCGTGCCGTAGCCCCCACGATCATCTCGCCCAGCGGAGTCTCAGCCACGGTGTAGCGAATTGTCTCGCCTTTGCCGCCTGCCTTCATCGCAGTTGGCGTCATGCCTAGCGTCGCGTCCGCACCTTCATACAAGCGGCTGCTCGAACCGAAGCCAGCTTCGTAGATCGCGTCGGTCACCGAGACCTTCGGCTCGCGAACCTTCTCCTTGAACTTCTTCACCCGCTGCGCCTTGGCATACTCGCGGGGACTAACGCCAAGCACCCTCTTGAAGCCGCGCAAGATCGTCAACGGCGCAAGCCCGGTCGCCTTGGCAACATCCTTCAGCTTGGTGCGCTCCTCAGCGTGCTCCGTCAGATAATTTGCCACACGATCGATCGCTTCGACCTGCACATCCGCCTTCGGTGCCACGGACTCCGGCTCACAGCGCAGGCAGGCACGGTAACCCGCCGCCCGCGCCATCTCCGCCGTCGGGTAGAAGCTCACATTCTTTCGCTCGGGCCGCCGGCTTGGACAGCTTGGCTTGCAGAAGATCTTCGTCGTCTTCACTGCGTAGAAGAACTGTCCGTCAGCCCGCGTATCCCGCGCCAGCACCTGCTGCCAGGCTTTGCCCGCGAAGACGCTCGGCACCTTCAGTTTCTGGTTCGAAGCGATTAGGGAATCAGGATTATGGGAAGAAGTCATCGTCATATCCAGTATCCTCCTCCGCTCCGCCGCAGGCGACACTCCGATTTCGACCTGTGAACTTTAGCCAGCCTTCGGAATCGGAACGATCGCTCCATTCGCATCCACTTCGTAACTCTCGACGACGAACTTTTTCAGATTGGCAACGCCAAAACTCGTCGTAATGGCTACGTCGGTCGCATCGCGGCCCACTGCCATCAACACGCGACCCATGCGATTGTCATTGTGGCGCGCATCCATCGTCCACCAGCGGCCTTCGAGAAACACCTCGTACCACGCACTAAAATCGCCGGCACCGCTAAACGGTCGCCGAATATCGCCGAGATAGCCGGTGACGTAGCGTGCCGGAATATTCATCGCCCGCGTCATCGTGATCGCCAGATGCTGAAAGTCGCGGCACACTCCAACCCGTTCCGTAAAGACATCCAATGCCGTCTTGTTCGGCCGCGCGGTCGCATAGTCGAACCGCACGTGGTTATGGACCCAGTCGCGAATCCAGATCGCCCGTGCCCATCCCGGCGACGTATGACCAAACAGATCGCCCGCAACCAGCGACATCGAATCTACCTGACAGTAGCGGCTACTTAACAAAAACTGTAGCGTCTCGGTCGGCAGATCTTCGATCTGATGCTGCACAGCCTCGGTGGCTATTGGATCCTTGAACGCATCGCGCTCGACCAGGCTTTCGCCCGTGAGCCGCAGGTGTCCAGCCGGTGCGAGAAACCGCGTGCAGCGATTGCCGAATGAATCCACATAATCGGTCGACGACACCAGCGTCGCGGTTTCGCCGTCAAGATGTTCCACCTTCAACTGCTCGTCTCCACGCATTGCGTCATCAAGCGACGGATGCAGCCGCAGCAGACCGATCATCGCCACGGACTGCGGCAGGTCGAACTCAATATCAAATTCCGATCGAATCAGCATCAGGACTCCTTCAAATCGTGAGATGCAGAACCGACGCAACAACACGCACTACTCCGCCTAGACTACATTGCCGTCAACGAACGCTGAACGGGGCGAGCCCCTTGGCTCGCCCCGCAACAGCACGCACAACGTTCCTGCAGCTTCTAGAAGGTGTATTTCACCCCACCGTCCGGTAGGAGTGGCATCTGATTCTGCTGGCTCGGGCCATAGGGAATACCCTCAAGCGCAGCCTGCTTCTCTGTCAGATTTGCCTGCCACTGGTACTCGTAGAAGTTCTTGCGGTTCAACGCGTTCTGCACACCCGCGTGCCACGTCAAGATGCCCATACCGAGCTTGTGGGACTGCTCGATGCGAAAGTCCAGCCGCGCGTAGGCGGTGCCTCGTTTGCCGTTGATCTTCGTCAGATCGTAGACATCCCGATTCTGCGCGGAGCTCAAGGCCCAGTTGTCCGGCGTGTAGGTCTTGCCGGAGGTGGCCGTTTCGCGCCACGATAGCGTCAAGCCACGTCCAGCCTTCCACACGCCGAGGAAGTTCGCCGCCAGAGGCACGTCGAAGTTGCCGCGGTGCCAGATGCCGTCGAGCCCTGTGTACATGCTGCGGCTGTAAGCAAGCGTTGCCGTCAGGTCAAGTCGCGAAGTCGCATGCGTCTGCGTCGTCAGCTCGACGCCGCGGGCGATGCCGTCTCCCTTGGCAACCATCGGGAACAGCAGGAACGCCTGCCCGAAGCTGTCCGCCACGTTTGCCAGGCTCAACTGCGGGATATTCGCCGCAACCGGGTAGTCGCTGTACGTTTTGTTATAGGTCTCCAGCGTGACGCGTGCGCGGTACGTATCGGTAAGCGTGATCCCCGCCGTCGCCTGATCGGACTTGATCGGCTTCAGCGTGTGCAGATTGTTGAAGCTCATCAGGTATAGCGTCGAGGGCATCTGCTCGAGCTGCGCATACCCAACATGCACCATGTGTCCGAGGATCGGTAGCGCCAGCAATGCCTTGCCCGTCTCCGCCGAGTTGCCACCGAGCGCCCAGCTCATTGCACGCTCGCCCAGTACCAGTTGACCGCCCTTCGGCAGCGAAACCGTGCCTTCGACATAAGCAGACGACGAGACCGTCCCGAACTTCTTCGCGAATCCACCGGCGTCAATCGGCGCGGGCGTCTCGCTGTAAGGGCTCTGCAGGCCGATCGGTTGCGCCACCGTGTAGTTGATCTCGTCTACGGCCGCTCGCGCACCACCTGTAATCATTACCCGATTGTTTGCCTGCCAGGTCGCGTCGTACTTTACGGTCGTGATCCCGTCGCTGGTGTTTTCTTTGTAAACGATATTGCCGTTCTGCAACTGTCCGTTCTCGGCGATCGCCTGCGACTGCGCGGAGTGCGCAACGCTTGCAATCCCGAAGAGCTTCGACGAGAACATGTGCTGCCAGTTCACCCCCGTCGTGTTTCGCCAGCCGCTGTAGTTGATGTGGAACGGATTCGTCTCCTGCGGATCCCTCGCATCGGGGTGGATCACCATGGAATCGATGCCGGTCAACGAGATCCCCCAGACGGTGTCCCGGTCGCCAAGCTTCTCCTCAGCCCGTACGAAGCCGTTCTCATAGACCGGCACGCCGTTCAGACCGATATCGTTGGTGAAGTCCTGCATCATGCTGCGGCGCACACTCACGAACAGGGACCCATCCTGGCCCAAGGGTCGAACCATCGAGCCACCCGTGCCGGCGATCCCGAACTCCGAGGTCGTCTTGCGCGTGACCGCCCCCGAAGGCCGCGTCGAAATATCCACGACCGAAGAAAGGCGCTCCTCGAACTTGCTGTCGTAGGCATCCTCGTGCAATAAGATCTGTTGGATCGCATTGGCATCCAGCATCGAGACGAAACCTCCGGTCGTGTCAGAGAGCGCGAGTTGATTGATCGACGGAATCTCGATGTTATCGATGACAAACAGATTTTCAGATGGGTTGCCGCCGCGAACCAGCACATCATTCCGCTGATCGTTGTCGCCGGTCACACCAGCGACCGTCTGCAGAAACCGGGAAAGGTCCCCGAACGTTCCGGCCGAAGTCTCAACCTCGCGCGGCGTGATTGGCCGCTGGAATCCTTCACTGGTGTCGAGCGCCGTCTGCTCGGCGACGACGTCCACATGCGTCAGCAACGGATGCACGCTGCTCGGCACTTTCGGGCCATCCGCTTCCACTGGCGACGCGCTCGGCGTGGCATAAACCGGGGCAGCGTTCGCAATCAACTCGGCTCGCGTCAGACCCGCATAGCGAATTTTCAGGATGGAAAGTTTGACTGGAGACACCTTTCCAACAGGCGTCATCGTGTGCACGAAAAGCGGTGTTTTCGCGTAGGTTACTAAAGTGTTGGAAATGGCGAATGGCTTGACTTCGGCAGGCGGGCTGAAGAATAATCCGGGGACGAAAGTCAGGAGAAAGGACAGGGTAGTGAGCACGTTCGAAACCTCAAGAAGTTGGCGTTATGCCATACTTCGGCCTGGTTTTAGGGTCGATCGTCGTGTGACGACTGGTGCCAGAGTACTTTCGTACAAATGCCCTCGGCAGTCCTCAAATGACGCACAATCCTTTCCGAACTGGTTACGTTAGTGCTTGGTCTCATGCCTCAGTCACTGACCCTCACAGGGCTGTTGTCTCCCACGGTGTAGGCTTTTCTTGACACACGCGGGGTCTCGCGCGGCAACGCGAGACACCGGCTATGGCTTGATTGGGTCATGCATGACCGTGCCACAGGACGCAAAAAAGCCCCGGGCATCGCCCGAGGCTCCTCAGAATTCGTAATCGAGGTTATTGAGCGGTTGCAACCTCTGCAACGCCCGCCTTCAGCGCCGCGGCCTTATCCGTCTTCTCCCAGGTAAAGGCATCGCCCGAACGTCCGAAATGCCCATAAGCTGCTGTCTGCTTGAAGATCGGTCGGCGCAGGTCCAGCGACTCGATAATGCCCTTCGGCGTCAGCTTGAAGTTGGCACGAACCAGCGTTTCCAGCTTGTCTTCGTCGACCTTACCCGTGCCGAAGGTATCCACCAGCACGCTCACCGGTTCAGCCACGCCGATCGCGTACGCCAACTGCACCTCGCAGCGATCTGCCAGGCCCGCCGCTACGATATTCTTCGCAATGTGCCGCGCCATGTAAGCTGCAGACCGGTCAACCTTGGTCGAATCTTTGCCTGAAAACGCTCCTCCGCCGTGCCGGCCCATACCGCCATACGTGTCGACGATGATCTTGCGGCCGGTAAGTCCAGAATCGCCCATCGGTCCGCCGATCACGAAACGTCCCGTCGGATTGATGTGATACTTCGTGTTCTCATCCAGCAGATCTGCCGGAATCACGGCCTGGATCACATGCTCCAGGATCTCTGCATGCAGCTTTTCGTTCGTCAACGTGCTCTGCGGATCCTTATCTGCGAATTCGGCGTGCTGGCTCGAAATGACAACCGCATCCACGCGGACCGGCTTATGATTGGCGTCATACTCCACCGTCACCTGGCTCTTGCCATCCGGCCGCAGATAGCCCATTTTGCCGCTCTTGCGAACCTCAGTCAGCTTCGCCGCCAGCTTATGCGCGAGCCAGATCGGCGTCGGCATCAGTTCCGGGGTCTCGTTCGTCGCGTAACCGAACATCATGCCCTGATCGCCCGCCCCGCCTGTATCCACACCCTGCGCAATGTCCGGCGACTGACGATTGATCGTCGAGATGACACCGCACGTATCGCAGTCGAAGCCCTTCTTCGCGTCGTCATAGCCGATCTCGCGTACCGTCTCGCGCACCACCGTCTGAAAGTCCACGTAAGCCTTGGTCGTGATCTCGCCAGCTACCACGACGAGGCCGGTGCAGGTCAGCGTCTCGCAGGCAACACGGCTGGTCGGATCCTGCGCCAGGCAGGCATCCAGAATCGCATCGGAGATTTGATCGGCAATCTTATCCGGATGCCCTTCGGTTACAGACTCACTTGTAAACAGAAAACGGTCGCGTTTCGCCAAAACTAAACTCCTCGTAAAACTCGCAGTAGGATCCGGCCCGAGACGGGCAGGGAACCTATCTATCTTACCTGTCCGGCTGCCTTTTCTGCGAGTTGAACGCACCTCCGATCACTCATCATCGACAAACGGTAAGATACCGCCAGTCCCCGATCCTGCTGAACAAGGAAGCTCCGATGCCGTCGGAATCGCATGAATCCGTGCCTCGTCTGGCCTCCCTTAGCCGGATTCCAAGCCTCGACGGCCTGCGCGCCTTATCAATCTTCCTTGTCGTCTGCCTCCATTCTCTCCAGCGCATCAGCCTCACCCACCATGTCGGCGTCTTCTGGTATGGCTTGTTTAATGGGGAATCCGGCGTCTTCATCTTCTTCGAGATCAGCGGCTTCTTGATCACTTCGCTCCTACTCGAAGAACATCGCAAACGAGGTTCGATCAGCCTGCGCGGCTTCTACCTGCGCCGTGCCTTCCGCATTCTTCCCCCGCTCTATCTCTATATAGGTATCGCGGTCCTGCTGGGTCTCACCGGCCGTCTCGCTCTCAACTGGGCCAGCGTCGCAAGCGCAGCCTTCTTCTTCCACAACCTCTACGCTCCAGGTGCCATGTGGTCGCTCGAGCACCTCTGGTCCATCTCCATCGAAGAGCAGTTCTACCTCGTCTGGCCCTTCATCCTCGTAGCCTGCCTCCGTCGCCGGGGCGACAACGCCCGCCGAGCCGCCGCCATCTTTCCCATGGCTGTCATCCTCATCTCCCCCCTTTGTCGAGTCGTCCTCGGCCGAGCGCACGTAGCCATCCTCCACGCAGCCGGCCTCAACCTTTTCCGCTTCGACTTCATCATGTACGGCTGCTTGATCGCACTCCTCCAGCACAGCCGACGCTTTGAAGCCCTCTACCGCGCCACCACCCGCATCTGGTGGCTGCCACCCGCTGTCATCGTCGTCTGCAACTTTCTCTCGGCACGTTTCCAAAACTACTTCGATCTCCCCATCGGCTACACCCTCTCGGGTTTCGCCATGGCGATCTTCCTGCTCTGGTGTACACGCAATGCGAACTCGGTCCTCGGCCGGCTGCTGAATCTCAAACCCATCGTCTGGATAGGCGTCCTCTCCTATAGCATCTATCTCTGGCAGACGCTCTGGCTGCACCACGGCAATGAAAATGCCTTTGCGCCGATAGCCTGGATTGGCCGCTTCCCACAGAATTGGATCGGCTTCATGGTGTGCGCCGTCGCCTCTTTTTACCTGGTCGAGCGGCCATCTCTCCGCCTGCGCGCGCTGGTCCTCAAACGATGGCAGGTCTACCGCCGAGCTTGCGAAGATCACCTCGTATAATCCGCATAACTTATCGGCCCTCCGGTGATCGGCGCATCCAGTCCCCCACATGACCAAACCGGCTCGACACTTCGCCCCAATCGACTTCCGGAACCGTTTCCCCGCGCTCGACGGCATCCGCTCCCTCGCCGTCACCGCGGTCTTCCTGCGCCACTATGGCGGAGGCTCCCATGGCGGCCACTTCCTCAGTGCCGTGAACACCATCCGGAGTTACGGCACCCTCGGCGTCGACCTCTTCTTCGTCCTGAGCGGCTTTCTCATCACTGGCATCCTCTACGACACGCGTAACGACTCCGCCTTCTTCAAACGCTTCTTCGTCCGTCGCGCCGTCCGCATCTTTCCCGTCTTCTATCTCGTCGTCGCTCTGCTGCTCATCCTTACCCCAATCATGCAGTACAACCTGCGACCTGGTCTGTTGCTCTTCCTTGTCTACCTCGGGAACTTCGTCGGCAACCACGACCCGAGCTACTACACCGTCTTCAGCGGCAACCATCCCACCATGCGCTTCAACATCGGCCACTTCTGGTCGCTCTGCGTCGAAGAGCAGTTCTACATGCTTTGGCCGGTCGTGGTCTGGTGGGTCCGCGACCGCATCAAGCTGCTCCGGGTCTGCGGGGCCATCGTCGCCCTGGCCTTCGCCTTGCGCTGGCTCATGTTCCTCAAGGGGGGCCCCGGTCTTGCCGAAGTCTGGATCATCCGCACCCTGCCATTCCGGATGGATACCCTGATCATCGGGGCTGCCCTCGCTCTACTTCTGCGCGGCCCCAACGCAGACCTTTGGCAACGTCGCTGCCGCATTCTCTTCTTCGCCTCGGGTGCAGCAGCCCTGGCGATCTTCATCTTCGCGGGCGTCTACGACGGCTTCTGGGTGCTCGTCGTCTCGCTGCCATTGGTCGCCTGTGCCAGCGCCGGCCTCATTGGCTCGACGTTGCGCGCCGGTTCGCCAGCTTTCCGTCTCTTCTATCGGAAACCTCTACGAAGCCTCGGGAAATACAGCTACGGCTTCTACGTCTACCACGTCCTCTTCCAATGGAAGTGGATCGTCTTCCTCATGGTTCTTATGGCGCGCATCCACTCCATGCTCCTGGCTGGAACGATGATCCTGAGCTTGAACTTCGCCGCTACCTTCCTCGTCTCGAAGCTCAGCTATGACTTCTTTGAGGTCAGATTCCTTCGCCTAAAGCGCCATTTCGAGTACGACTCCGAGCAGCTCGAGCACAAACACGCCTTCACCACCCGCTAGCCTCCAGCCTTTAGGACCCCACCCGCACCTGCAGTTCGAAGTGCCACAGTGCCCACCCCGCCAGAGCCAATAGCGCCAGCAACAGGAAAACGCCTGCCCAGCGCAGCCCGTTCCTCTGCCTGGTCTCAACTCGATTCTTCTTCACATTCGAGGCAAACTCGACCCAGGCTTCCTCCGCAGGGATTGGCTGTTCGCCCCGTGCCTGCGTATGCGCTGCGAAACTTGCGTCGAACTTCGGCATCCAGGCGTCTTCTTCAAGGCTGAGAGCATGCAGGTAAGCCCGAACGATTCCCTTGCGAAAGACTCCACCCGGCAGTTCGTGAAACTCCCCGCGTTCGAGCGCGGAAAAATGGCGTGGCTGCACCTTGGTCTCGGCGCACAGCCATTCCAGCGAGACTCCTCGGCCTTCCCGTTCGAGCCGCAGCTCTTCGCCAAATCCCGACATCGCCCTGACCCCTGACGCACTTCCAGGCACCGCAACCAAGCTGCTACTAACCTACCGCACATTGCCCTAGAAATGCTGCAACTTGAAGGCGTCACGCCTCTGCCTCGCCACGGTGCGCTGCTAAACTGAACTCCCAGTGCGCATCCCTCTGCCCCAGCACATCCGGTTGAAGCACGCCGTCGTCTTCGCGGTGTCGCTGATGTTCGTCCAGGCGCTGGAGCACACGACCTTTCTGTTTTCCGGCCTCTGCGCCATCTACGTCCTTCTTTCGACCATCGCCTTCAACGCCGCTGGCGGCTTTGCCTACCCCTCCGGTGCCTGGATCTTCTCAAACGCCACGCTCGTCGCCATCCTGGCTCTCACCTATAAGCTCTTCGTCGGCGAGCCCGCTGAATCCAACCTACGCGACCCCATCTCCACGATCGCCGTCTACTGCGCCGGAATGCTCGTCGTCGGATTGGTCGCCGCCTTTGTCCGCAGACTCGCTCCCCGCGAAGGTCTGCTGGCGAACATGGCCACTGGCGAAAACACTCGCAAAGCGGCCATCGGTGCCTTCCTGCTCGGCGCCGTCGTCCTTATCGGCAGCATGGGGGTTCGCGCGAATGGATCCTTCAGCTCGGCCATCGCGCAGCTGAACCACTTTAACGAGATGGCTATCCTCCTGGCCACCTTCTACGAGGTCAAATCCTCGGGCGGCAAGCGCGCTACCAACTGGATCGTCTGGACAGCCTGTATCTGGGAGTTTTCCTGGGGCGTCCTCGCCTTTTCGAAACAGGGCATGCTGGTACCGCCCGTCTGCTGGCTTGCCACTGCTGTGATCGCCGGCTACAACTTCAGCCGACGGCAGATTATCCTCATCGTCGTCTTCGGCATACTCTTTGACGCGTTCCTCGTCCCCTACTCGCAGGTCGGTCGCAACACCCGCAATGAAGACTCAACCTTCGAGTCCAACGCTCTGGCCGCATGGGATCTTCTCAATCACCTCTCCGTGACCCGCGCGTACTACAACTTCGCCGAAGCCGAGAGCTCCGCGAAATCCGACCGTCCCCGGTTCTTCGCCGAACCCCAGGGCTTCATGGACCGCCTCAACATGTTCGCCCCCGATGACGCTCTCATCGCCTTCACCGACGAGGGGAATGTGGAGGGCTTCCAGCCCACCTACGGCGCTCTCTACAACATCATCCCGCACGTCTTTTGGAAGGACAAGCCTTACTATTTCGCCGGCAATGAATACGCCCGTGAGGTTGGCTTCATCTCGGAGGATAACGACACCACGGGCATCTCCTTCAGCCCCGCCGCCGACGCCTACCACCAGGCCAAGTGGCTTGGTGTCTTCCTGCTGCTGCCCGTCACGACCTTCTTTCTCTTCTTCATCGAGAACTCTCTTAGCGGCGACATTCGCAGAGCACCCTGGGGAATTCTCTTTCTGATCATTAACGCCCACACCGCACCTGAAGGCATGATCAATGGTCAGATCTACGATGCCACTTACAGCGCGCTGAGCGTCGTCGTCATTGCCTTGCTTTCGAAGTATCTTCTGCCCCTGGTCAGCGGTATTCTCACCAACTCCGACCGCACCCGAGTCCGCCGCACCATCAACTTCCGCCCCACACTTCGGCCCCGCCAGCAAATACCCTTTCCTCCTGTCATCGAGGGCAAAGGTTCACCGACGCCATAATCGAATGAGCAACTCTGAGCGCGGGCTCCCACACGACTAGCGCCGCCTACCGGTGGTTGTCGCGATGATCGGGCGGAGGTGGCGGTGGCGGGCGATGGTCATCGTGATGATCGTCATGGTGATCCGGTACCACCACGGGAACCTGCTTCTCAACAACCGTGGTCGACCTGCACCCACCCAAAGTCATCATCGTAGCCGTGGTCACCAGCAAAGCACTCCAGCGCTTCGTTCCGATCATCGTTCGCTCTCCATGGAATTCCTAGCCGCAGGTTCTGATCGATCAGATGCTGAATCCAACAAGTATCCGGACCTTCGTCCAAAATTATTTCGCTCGGGATCGATTGCGGGCAGCCCCCCCGATCACTGCGACCGTTGGTGCAGACACAAGCTGGAATCGGGTTATCATCCAAGTTGTTGCTTCTTAGAACGGTGACGGCAAGTCATGGCGAGGACGAAGCTACGGTTCCCACAACAGATCCCACTCAGGCGGACTTCCCTGGCAATGCCCCGGCGAGCCCCGCTTCCGCTCAGGCATCGGCGCGTTCTGCCCTCATCGCCGTCCATGCAGCCTTGCTTCTCGTCGGTGCCATCTTCTTCGCCCTCCACTTCGTCCACATCTCCGCCGACTTCCCCAACTT
The DNA here is from genome assembly GCA_963693075.2 of uncultured Granulicella sp. Classification (GTDB taxonomy): domain Bacteria; phylum Acidobacteriota; class Terriglobia; order Terriglobales; family Acidobacteriaceae; genus Edaphobacter. The sequence continues at coordinate 42,384 of CAXMMP010000001.1, forward strand.
CTCGCGCTGGATGGACTGGTCCAAGTACACCGACGAAGGCTGGTACGGCGATGCTGCCATCCGCCACTACCAGCTAGGCCACTGGTATGTCCCCGGAGACTTCAATCCCGCTGTTGCGCTCCCTGTCTGGCCCATCCTCGAAGCCCTGATCTTTCACTTTACGGGCGTCTCGCTCATCGCCGTCCGAGCGCTCACCGTCGTCGTCTTCGGTGGAATCCTCGTTGGCTCCTGGTTCCTCGTCGCCCGTTCCGGCCAGTCGCGCTTGTCCCCGTCGCTGGCTGGTTCCATAGCCGTCCTGCTCCTTGCAGTCAGCCCCTTCTGCTACGTCTTCACACGTATCGGAATCCTCGAGCCGCTCCTCATCCTCCTGATGCTCCTTGCGCTCCTCGCCGCTCAGTCCGTACGCGAGCCCGGAACCGCCACCGCCAATCTCTTGCCTATCCTCGCCCTCGGCGTCCTGCTTCCACTCATCATCCTCACCAAGACCACCGGCCTGTTCCTTGTCCCCGCCATTGCCTGGATGCTCTTCGCCACACTCGGCCACCGCATCAATCCCTTCCTGCGGATTGGACTTCCAGCCGCTGGTATTGCCCTCACCCTATGGCTCGCCTACTTCGTTCTACTCGTTCGTCCTCACTACCTCACGGATTACCGTTACCTCTTCAGTGCCAACGCCTACACCAGCATCACGCTGTCCAACTACCGCACCGTTCTCTGGAACACCGTCAAAGATGGTCGCTGGTTCGGCACCATCCTGCAGTACGCGTCAGCGCTCGCGATGCTCTTCGCCGCCTTCCGCTGGCGGCGCCTCCGCAAACACCCGCTCATCCCAGTCCTGATGCTCTGGGCCCTCGGATACACCGCCTTCCTCGCCTATCACAACAACCTGCAGCCCCGGTATTACCTGGTCGTCGCCGTTCCGCTGACGCTTCTGCTCCCCGTCGTCATCCGCGACCTCATCCTGGCCGAGACCCGCTTCAAGACCATCACCACAGTTGCCGCAGCCACCCTCTTCGCTGCCATCGCCATCCCCGACGCCGTCATAACCATCGACATCATCCGACACCCGCAGTACACCCTGCTCGACACCGCTCGCAAGATCGATCACTACATCCTCGAAGATCAGAAGCATGACCCGGCGCACAGCGCGCTTCTTCTCTCGATCTCCGGCTCCGACATTTCTCTGATGACAGGTCTCCACAGCATCTGCGACGACTTTGGCACCGCCGAGCTCGTCGACCGCGTCAACCAATACCGGCCCGGCTGGTACGCCTCATGGAACCTCATCGAGGACGATAAGATGGACGCGCTCACGCCTAACTTCAACGTCGAGCGCGTCGCGGACTTCCCCGCTATGGACGACCAGGACCGCAATCTGCTCATCCTCTACCGCCTCACCCCCGCCGATGCCGAAACAGATTCCGCCCGCAAGAAGGGCCGCCACCGCCTTCGCTCAAGATTCGGCCAGCAGCCCAGCAACACGCAGCTCAAGCACTAGGAATCAGCCCGTATGATGGACGCATGCACGCCGCGACCGTCCCACAGACCCGTCGCTTCACCCATATCCTGGAGCTCGACGGACTCCGCGGAATCGCCGTGCTCCTCGTCTTTTACCACCACCTCTGCTTCACGGTTCGCCCCGCCGGCTGGGGTCAGCCTTTCCAGTTTCTCTACGCAACCTCAGCCTTCGGGTACAACGGGGTCGCGCTCTTCTTCGTGCTCTCCGGCTTCCTCATTACCTCGCTGCTGCTCGAAGCCAGTCCGAAGCGTGGCTACTATCGCAATTTTTACTGGAAGCGCGCCCTCCGCATCGCGCCGCTTTACGCCTTCTGCCTCGTCGTTCTGGCTGTTGCGCTTCCCGGCTCGCGTAAATACGTTCTGCTGTGCGTCCTCTTCGTCTCGAACTTCGCGTCCATCTTTCACATCGCGTCATGGGGACCATTCTGGTCCCTGGCAGTGGAGGAACAGTTCTACCTCGTCTGGCCAACCGTCGTACATCGCCGTTCACTCTCCGCCATCCAACGATTCGCAGCTGCCCTCTTCGTCGCGGTCTTCCTGCTGCGCCTCGTTTCAGCCGCCTTCGGACACCATAACTACTACCTCACGTGGCTTTGCTGCGACACCCTCGCTGCCGGGGCCTGGATTGCCTGCTGGTACCGCGAACGGGACCCGCAAACCGCTCCGCGACGCACGGAAGCCCGCACCTTCCTCGGCGGATTCGTCCTCGCCTCACTCCTTATCGCGCTCAGTTTCGCCCCATCGGCGAATCCGCGCATCTTCGCCATGCTCGCTGCCTCTTCCGCGAGCGGAACCACGATCCTCTTCGCTACGATCCTTGCCTGCATCGTCTCCCGCCAGGGAAGCCCGATCTTCGCCATTCTCCGCTCGCGCCTTCTCCAGTTTTTCGGCCTGGTCAGCTACGCCATGTACATGCTCCACAGCTACATCCTGAACTTCTACGACCTCCACCACCAAGCCATCACCCCGAACGATTACGCCGCTTACACCCGCCGCGCCGCCCTCGTCACCTTCGTCACCCTCGCCTTCAGCCTCATCTCCCGCTACGTCATCGAACTCCCGGCGCAATCCCTCCGCAGACACGTGCTCCCATCCTCCGCCCGAACCCTTGCCGCCGACCAACTCCCCCTCGCGGGCATTGCCAGCTCGACCGAAGCCACGCCGTAGAAAGGTCCGTCATGGCGCACGAGAAGGCCGTCACCGCACAGAAGATTCTTCCGCTCACCTCCCTGCGCTTCTTCGCCGCCTTCTACGTGCTGCTCTTCCACCTCTCCCGCCAGATTGCGTGGCTCAGCCCACCCAGCTTCTTCGGCCGCTTCATCTCACTCGGCTACACCGCCGTTAGCTTCTTCTTCGTACTCTCCGGATTCGTCCTTGCCCTCGCCTACCTGCAATCCAATGCGTCCGTCGACACCCGCCGCTTCCTCACCGCGCGCTTCGCCCGCATCTACCCCGCGCTCTTCGCCTGCCTGCTCCTCGATCTCCCCCACTTCCTCTACTACGAGATCCGCCTTCAGCACGACTCGCTGCCCCACATCCTTACCGGTGCCGCCATCTCCTTCACCGCGCTCGAAGCCTGGTTCCCCCGCATCGCCGGCATCGACGGCCCGAGCTGGTCCATCTCCGTCGAATTCCTCTTTTATCTTGTCTTCCCGTTCCTTGCTCCCCCTCTCTGGCGCATGCGCTCCCGTCTGCTCTGGCCCACCGCAGCGGCCTTCTACCTTGCCGGAAACTTCCTCGTCTATGTCGTCTACCGCGCATACGGAGACTCCTTCGCGCTCAGCTACCAACCGTTTACTCACCTCGCCGAATTCCTCCTCGGCATCTGCACTGCCCGTCTGTATCTCTCCTCTACGAAATCCCCACGCCTATCCGCCATATGTCGCCGCTTCGGAACCCCCGCTGCGCTTCTCGCAGCCGCCGCCTTCCTCGCCATCCCAGCCCTGTCACTCCGAATTCCCGTCCCGTACCTCCAGCACGCCCTACTGGTCCCGATCTATTCCGTCTTGATCCTCGCCTTCGCCAGCGGCAGCCCTCTTATCGCCAAGCTGTTCTCCCGCAATGGCTTCGTGCTCCTCGGCGAGGCCAGCTTCGCCCTCTACCTCATTCACATGCCCCTCATGATGCTGCTTCGACGACCCTTTCAAACTCACCCCTATCTGACCCCACCGCTCTTCGCCCTCATTGCAGTCGCTTTGAGTGTTGGCAGCTTTCTGTACCTCGAAATCCCGGCCCGCCGTTGGATCCTCGCTCGTCTCGACACTAAGTCCCGCGAAGATCTCACCACTCAGGCTGTGGCGCAATAGTCGCTTTCGTCTGCTAATCCTCAAAAAGCTCGCCCAATCCGCGCACGCACTACGTCAAATCCCTTGACCCCGGCTCCAAACTCCCCTATTCTTGAGACTCGCGCAGTCTCGCGTCTGCACGCCCGTCCGTCCACCGCACCAGGGACAGACAGCTCAAGCGAGACTCCGGCATGAACTCCATGCCAAGGCTAGGCTGACAGACCCCAGGCGCGCCGCTTCAACCCTCTGTCGTACGGCGCTCCAGGCAATTCCGGCTATCCCCGCGTCACAAACGCTCCGGGACCCTATCGCCAGGCACCCGAAAATCACGCATTCGGCAGATTTCTGCCGTCTGTTCCACAAGGCCGTCTCACCCTCTTCGTGCATCACGCTGCCCTTAACACCGAAGACAGCAGAACCAGGGAGTACCCCGCACCATGAGCAATCTGAACCAGACCACCACCATCCCCAGCGGGAAAGACATCAAGCGCAAGTGGTTCGTCATCGACGCCACCGGGAAGACCCTCGGGCGTCTTTCGACCGTCGCCGCTTCCGTCCTCGCCGGTAAGCTCAATCCCCTCTACACGCCGTATATCGACATGGGCGATCACATCATCGTGATCAATGCCGAGAAGATCGTCCTCACCGGCATGAAGAGCGACCAGAAGCTTTACCGCCGTTATACCGGCTTCCCCGGCGGCCTCCGCGAAGAGAGCTTTATCAAGCTGCTCGCCCGCCGTCCTGAAGCGATCGTCGAGCAGTCGATCAAGGGCATGCTGCCCAAATCGAAGCTCGGCCGACAGATGGCCACCAAGCTGAAGGTCTACAAGGGTGACAAGCATCCGCACTTCGCTCAGCAGCCTCAGCCGCTCGACTTTCACGCCTCCAACGCAGCGAAACCTGCTGGGGCCGTCAAGCCCGGCCAGCCGACCCACCATCACCTCGAAGGTCAGGTCCACCCCGCCGGTCTGTAGCTCTTCGGTTCTTAGGGGCACGGCTTCAGCCGTGCCGTAAAGCTTCAAACTTCGTCGGGCTTTAGCCCCTGAAGTCAAATTCAAGGAGCACCATGGCAGATCTGATCCAATACTACGGAACCGGCCGGCGCAAATCCTCCATCGCCCGCGTCTTCCTGCGTCCCGGCAGCGGCAAATTCACCGTCAACAAGAAGGAAGCCGACGTCTACTTCGTCACCCCGCAGCAGCGCGTCGCGGCTCGCCGTTCGCTCGGCATCGCCGGCATCGAAGAGACCTTCGACGTCCTTTGCACCGTCCGTGGCGGCGGCGTCATGGGCCAGGCCGATGCCGTCAAGCTCGGCATCGCTCGCGCCCTCATGGAATTCAACCCTGAGCTCCGCAAGGCGCTCAAGGCCGAAGGCCTCACCACCCGCGACTCCCGCGGCAAGGAACGCAAGAAGTACGGCCAGAAGGGCGCTCGCGCACGCTTCCAGTTCTCGAAGCGCTAGTACGACAGCTCCTGGCTTTTCGCTAAAAGCCAGGAGCTCGCACCACTCGCTTCACCCTTCATCTCACCATGAAGGCAAGGAACTCAATCTCCCTCACGAGGGATAAATCCAGACTCCCGATACCTACGGGGTCTATAAACAGGAGCCTCACCATGGCAAGCATCACGATGAAAGAACTGCTCGAAGCCGGCGTACACTTCGGCCACCAGACCAAGCGCTGGAATCCCAAGATGAAGGAATATATCTTCGGCGAGCGTAACGGCATTTACATCATCGACCTGCAGAAGACCCTCAAGATGTTCAAAGAGGCGTCGAAGTTCGTCACCGATCTGACCTCCACCGGTAAGCTCATTCTCTTCGTCGGCACCAAGCGCCAGGCGCAGGATGCTATCGCCGAAGAAGCCACCCGCGCGGGTATGCCGTACATCAACTCCCGCTGGCTCGGCGGCCTTCTGACCAACTGGGTCACCGTGCAGAAGTCGGTCAAGCGCCTCCAGGAGCTCGACGATATGTCGACCGACGGCCGCTACGAACTTCTGACCAAGAAGGAAGTCATCAAGCTCGAGCGCGAGCGCAAGCACCTCTCGACCAACCTCTCGGGTATCAAGGCCATGAAGCGCCTTCCCGACGCGATCTTCGTCGTTGACTCCAACAACGAAGCCATCGCTGTCGCCGAAGCCCGCAAGCTGGGCATCCCGGTCGTTGCGGTCGTCGACACCAACTGCGATCCCACCGTCGTCGACTACGTCATTCCCGGCAACGACGACGCCCTGCGCGCTATCCGCCTCTTCACCATGAAGATGGCCGATTCCGCCGCGGAAGGCGTCCAAATGGTCTCCGAGCGTGCCTTCTCGACCGAGGCCGCCGACGTCCGCGAGATGCCGACTGAGTCGCACTTCATCGGCGAAGACGGCGAAGAGATTGACGCGCCCGTGCAGGAGTCGACCGGAACCGCTGAAGCCTCCATCGAGGACGTCGCGGGCGACGAAGATGTCGAGAACATCGACCTCAACGCAGTCCTCGGCGGTGGCATCAAGAAGGCCCCAGCCGCAGCCACCGAGCCGGAGCCCGAAGCCGAAGCCGCTCCCGTCGAAGCCACCGCATAGTTCACGACACATCGGTGGAAGGGCATGGCTTTAGCCGTGCCGTAACGCCGCCAAATTACAATCGCGGCGCGGGCTTCAGCCCGCGCCGCTTTGCAGAGAGATAGAGAAGGGAACCACATGTCCACCGAAACCCCCGTCAAGATCGACGCCAAGCTCGTCAAGGAACTCCGCGAAAAGTCCGGCGCCCCCATGGGCGATTGCCTCAAGGCCCTCCAGGAAGCCAAGGGCGATATGGAAGACGCCTTCGTCGTCCTGCGCAAGCGCGGCATGGCTTCGGCCGCCAAGAAGGCCTCGCGCACCACGAATGAAGGCGCGGTCGGCACGTACATCCATGCCGGCGGCAAGATCGGCGTGCTCATCGAGCTCAACTGCGAGTCCGACTTCGTCGCCCGCACCGACGACTTCCAGGAACTGCTCCGCGACATCGCCATGCACATCGCCGCCACCGACCCGCGCTACGTCGGCCGCGAAGAAGTCTCGCAGGCCGATATCGACCGCGAGAAGGAAGTCTTCCTCGCCCAGCCCGCGATGAAGGGCAAGCCGGAAGCCGTCGTCAGCAAGATCCTCGAAGGCAAGATGGCCAAGTTCTACGAGGAGTTCTGCCTCGTCGATCAGCCGTTCATCAAGGAGTCCTCGCAGACGATCTCGCAGCTGATCGCCTCGAAGGTCGCCAAACTCGGCGAGAATATCAGCGTCCGCCGCTTCGCCCGCTTCAAAGTAGGCGCAGCCGATTGGACCGTCGCCCAGACCAAGATTGCCGCAGAGGAGCCACAGGCATAGGCCTCAACTCAACTCCGCAGCACTCCGAGCCTGGGCGACAGCCCAGGCTCTTTCTTTTGCTCTGCAAGCGATGAGCGCCGCCGGAGCAACTCAACCCGAGCTGATACCGCTACAACCAGTGGTCAGCCAGAAAGGAACCAATCACCATGCAATACATCGATTCCATTCCCGTCTGGGGAGAACACGAAGCTAACACCCTCGAACAAGCGAAGACCTGCGCCCGCAGCGCCGACTACTTCGCTCTCATGGCCGACGGACACCTTGGCTACGGAGTCCCCATCGGCGGCGTCATCGCCTCCGAATCACGCATCTCGCCCACCGCCGTCGGCTTCGACATCGCCTGCGGCAACAAGGCGGTGCGTCTCGACATCCCCGCTTCCGAGGTCCGTGCCAACATCCATCGCATCATGGATGACATCTGGAAAACGCTTTCCTTCGGAGTCGGCCGGCGCAACAACGAGAACACCTCTGACTCGCCGTTCATCGAATCCCAGAAGGGAATCGATGTGCACGAAGGTTGGTCCACCGAGGCCGCCAAGCCCCTCCGCCAGAAGGCGAACGCGCAGCTCGGAACCATCGGCAGCGGAAACCACTACGTCGACCTCTTTGCCGACGAGCAGGACCGCGTCTGGATCGGCGTGCATTTCGGCTCGCGTGGTCTCGGCCACGGTATCGCCACCTGGTTCCTCAAGGCAGCAGGAGCGTCCGACGGCATGATGGTCGATCCCGTCTTCCTCGACACGTCGAGCGACCTTGGCGCGCAGTACATCGCCGCCATGCAGCTCGGCGGGGCCTACGCTTACGCCGGACGCGACTGGGTTTGCACTCGTGTCGCAAAGCTGCTCGGAGCGCAGATCGTGGAGGAGATTCACAACCACCACAACTACGCCTGGCTCGAGCAGCACAACGGGAAGGACCTCTGGGTCTGCCGCAAGGGAGCCACTCCGGCCTTTCCTGGCCAGCGTGGCTTCGTCGGCGGGACCATGGGCGAGATCTCCGTCATCCTCGAAGGCGTCGAAACCGAGGAGTCGAAGCTTTCGCTCTACTCCACCGTCCACGGCGCAGGCCGCGTCCTCGGTCGCAAGATGGCCGCTGGTGTCTTCGACCGCAAGACCGGAGCCTGCAAGCGCGAAGGCCTGGTCAAGCCCGAGATGATGGAAGGCTGGCTCCAGCGCGCCAACGTCGTCCTGCGCGGCGGAGGTCTCGACGAATCGCCCGACTGCTACAAGCGCCTGCCCCAGGTGCTCGCAGCCCATGGCTCAACCATCAACATCCTGCACACGCTCACACCCCTCGGCGTAGCCATGGCAGGAGCCAACGAGTTCGATCCATACAAGGATTGATTCGTTCACTCAATAGCGGATAGGAGCGCCCCATCCTTCCGGCAGACCAATCGCCGGAAGGATGGGGTTATCGCACGCGAACACCAGCGTTTCTTCAGGCAGCAGCCAAGCTCGCTCCAAGGCGTCTCTTGCCATTGCACAACTCTTGATGGAACCACCACTCAAAGTTTGAACGAATCCCTTGAGAGAGTTATCTCTGGCCCTCAACGTCAGGGATGGACCTGAACCATCTTTGTCCGCGCAAAACGCCCAGGCCGCAAATCAAGTCTTGCCGCCAGTAAGATTTTTCTAGGCACGAACGACATCGTCATTTATCGTCGTTTCACAACCTCTAGTCTTTTGCGTCTTTATGCGCGATCCGGATTCGGCCGCGCTCTCGCGCCCTCGTGTCTCTGAACAGAAACATTCTCGATACCCCGCGTATCGACTGACCTCACACACCTGAAACCTTGAAGCCGCAGGAGCCGAAAGTATGACTCGTACCCGTAGAAGTCTCGCCGCCGCCGCATTCGTCCTCACCGCAGCCTCGTTTGCGCACGCCCAGCAGACCCTCGGCAGCATCACCGGCGCCGTGACCGACGTCGGAGGCGCCTCACTCCCCGGAACGACCGTCACGCTGGTCGGTGAGGGGACTGGTCTCAAGCGCACGCAGACGGTCGCCTCGGACGGCTTCTACGTCTTCCAGGATCTGCCGATCGGGACGTACACGCTCACGTTTTCGCGCGACGGATTTCAGTCCGATAAGTTCCCGGGGATCATTGTGCAGGCCGACCGCACCGTAACCCTGCCGGCGCAGCTTAAGGTTGGCGCGGTCTCCGATTCCGTCACCGTCGAAGCCACTCCGCTGCTCAACGCCACCGACACCACGAACGGCTACGTTCTCGACCGTGCGCAGCTTGAGGCCATTCCACTCAACACGGGCAGCTTCACCGGCGTCGCAATCCTGTCTCCCGGGGTCAACGCCGAGCTGCCCAGCGGCACCGGCTCCCAGGCCGGCCTCGGCAACCTGCCGATCTGGGCCAACGGTCAACGCGATACGTCGAACAGCTTCTCGCTCAACGGTGTCGACGGCTCCAACCTCTTCAACGGCAAGAGCACGTCGCAGGTAGGCTCGGCCCGCGTGGTGAATTCCACCGGCGTCTCGACCAGTTCGGGCGGCGGCGGCATCATCCAGACTGCCGCGTCCATCTATCTCTCCATCGGCAACTCGATTCCGACGCCGGCTCCGGAGACGATCGAAGAAGTTCGCGTCAACGCGTCGATGTACGACGCGCAGCAGGGTTCCACTTCGGGCGCGCACATCGACCTGAGCACCTCTTCGGGAACCAACGCGATTCATGGTAGCGTGTACGGCCATCGTGCAACGAACTGGCTGAACGCCGCGCCGTTCTTCTTCAAGAATGACGGAGATATTCCCGACAACCTCAAAAACCCTGAGCTTCACCGCTACATCCTGGGCGGCACGGTTGGCGGACCCATCATCAAGAACAAGCTCTTCGGCTTCTTCGCATATCAGCATCTACACGTTTCCGACCAGGAAGTCGGCGACGGCTTCCTGAATGTTCCGATCGGGCTTTCCGACACCAATCGAGACGCGTCCAGCTTCGCAAACCTGGTCAATGCCGATTTCGCTGACAGCTTGCCGGCACCGCTGACCGGGGCAAACATCGACCATACGGCGCTCGCGCTGTTCAATTCGCCATCGCTGCCGGGTGAGCCTGGCAAGTGGCTCATCCCGAACGACACGGGATCGTCCCTGCTTTCGCCGACCCATCCGTACGACGCGTTCCTGCCCGGCGCCGGTCGTTTTACCGCTGACCTGGCGGTTGCCAACATCGATTACAACGCGACCACGAAAGACACCGTCGCGCTGAAGTATTACTACCAGCACGATCCCACCCTCGCGCCTTACTCGTATTCCAACGTGCCCGGTTTTACTGAGCACCTCGATTCGGGCGCCCACGTCTTCTCGATCATCAACACCTATCTTGTGCGTTCGAATCTTTCGACAACCCAGACCCTTGGGTACATCCGAGAGAAGATTTATGGCACCAACGAGCAGCCGTTCGGACCTTCGAGCATCCCCGGTGGCTCGGCCGGAACGGGGAGCATCAACGTCTTCGGATCGAACTACTTCCCGGGAGTTTCGATCGTGAACATCCTCGGCGACCAGGCGTATGCGGATGGACTGAGCAGCACCGGCACCTTGAGCATCGGACCGAACGCCGAAGGCCAGTCCCCCAACACCGGCGCGTTCCAGAATCGTCTTCAGCCCTCGGCGAACGGCATTCTGACAGCAGGCAAGCACAGCATCAGCTTCGGCACGACGTACAGCTACACCCAGCTCAACACGATCGACCGCCGCACCAACACGGGCACCGTCGCGACGGACGACTTCGGTGCCTTCGCCCAGGGTTATGTCACCCCAGGCAGCGGCTCGACCGGATTCTTCGTGACCTCGTTCCTTCGTGGCGATGCCAGCCGCTACTTCCGCGCCAATCAACTCGGATCCTATGCGCAGGATAAGTTTCAGGTCACCCCGAACCTCTCGTTGACCTATGGCGTTCGCTACGACTGGGATGCTGGCCTGACCGAGAAGTACGGACGCATCTTCAACTTCGACCCCACGCTTTACAACTATGACGCCGCGTCGGACCAGATCACGAACCCCGGATTCATCATCGCGGGGAACAACGCGAACGGCACCACGGGAGTCAGCAACACGACGCTTACGGGACGCCAGTGGGGAGTAGCACCGCGCCTCGGCGCAGCCTGGTCGCCGAAGTATTTCAACAATAAGGTTGTGATCCGCGCCGGCTTCGGCATGTACTACGACCGCGGACAGCTCTTCACGTACTTCTCGCCTGGTTACGCGATTGGAACCGTAACCGGCGGCCCCTTCGGAGCCAATCAGCAGCTTCCTTTTGTCACCGCGCAGGCCTGCCCCAGCCAGTCGCTTTACAGCTATTACATTCCGACCTGTGGCGGCGGCGGCGGATTCAACCCTCCGGTCGCTCCTCCGACGGCGGCTTCGGGAAATCTGGAAAATCCCTACGGCAACGTCGCCCAGGCTGCTCCATCGAACCCCAAGTCATCGGACCTCTCGAAGTATTTGCCGAATCTGGCAGCCATTACCGATGGCGCTCAGCCTATCTCGCTTGGCGTCTACGACCGCGCCAACAAGCTGCCCTACACCTACAACTACACGCTGGACTTCCAGTGGCAGCCACGCAACGACCTCGCCATCGAGCTCGGATACGTTGGCAATCTCGGACGCCATCAGGTGATTCCGGTGCCGTTCAACCAGCCGGGCATCGCTTCGACCGGCAATCCGATTCATGGTGAAACCTATAGCTATGGCTACACGGTCGGCAACTCCCTGTTGCCCAACGGCCAGGGCTATGACGCGGATAACGAAGGCGGGAACGTGGACCATCGTGTCCCTTACACCGGGTATGCTGCCGAATCGATCGACTACAAGGCGGCTGGCGTCGACGCCTACAACGCGCTCAATGCGCACGTTGAAAAACGCATGAGCCATGGGGTGCAGATCGGTGCGTCGTACACCTACTCTCATGCCCTCGACGAGCAAAGTGGACTTGGACTCTTCTACAACGGAAACAATCCGTTGAACCTGCGTGACGGTTACGCGTCAGCAGACTTCGATCGCACGCACGTCATCAACTTCAGCTATGTGTATCGCCTGCCGAACTTCGTTCCGGAGTCGCACCTTACCGGAAAATTCATCGATGGCTGGTCGCTCGTTGGCCTTACCGTCCTCCAGAGCGGTCAGCCCTACAGCGTCATCGACTTCTCCGGCGCGATTGGAAGCATTTATTACAGCACCTTCGACGGCATCACCAACCCGATCGTGCCGCTGGCACCTGGATGCACCGCGAAGAGCGCGAAAACGGGTCACTCCGGCGCATTTGGTCTGCCGGCGCTCAACCCCGGATGTTTCACCGTGCCGCTACTCGCAGCCGGCGGACTAGGTGGCGCGATTCCTACCTCAGACCCTTACGAAACGGGCTTTACGACCGGCCAGCGAAACATCTTCCGCCAGGCCTTCCAGAAGCGCGCCGACGCTTCGCTGGTCAAAGAGACGAGATTCAGCGACCGCTACAGCCTGCGCTATACGTTCGATGTCTTCAACCTCACCAACACTTCGAGCTTCGACGTTCCGGGTAACGAAGTCTCGCAGAACGAAAACTACAACCCGTTCCCTAATGGCGCAGGCAGCTACACGCAAGGCGCCGCGCCGACCCCCGCAACCTGCCAGAACAACCCGGGCGCAAGCGGAGGAAGCACCACGTTCTACAACTGCCCCGCGGGCCTTGGCATCGTGACGCATACCATTGGCAGCGCACGCCAGATTCAAATGGCGTTGTCGTTCAAGTTCTAGAGACCAGCGATGAGCCTTTAGCGAAGTAGCTATCGGCTCGTCGCTAAAGGCTGCCCTTCCCATGGCCCTCCAGCAACGCCTTGAACAGCACTTCGGCTTCACGCAGCACCAGACGACGTGGCGAACGGAGACCCTCGCGGGTCTGACCACGTTCGTCACCATGGCGTACATCATCTTCGTCAACCCGGCCATCCTGCATGAGACGGGGATGCCGCTCGCAGCCGTCACTATTTCGACGTGCCTCTGCGCGGGCTTCGGTTCCATCCTGATGGGAGCGCTGGCCAACTATCCACTCGCGCTTGCGCCGGGGATGGGCTTGAATGCGTACTTTACCTACTCCGTAGTGTTGGGCATGCATGTGCCTTGGCAGACAGCGCTTGGGGCTGTCTTTCTTTCGGGGATCATCTTTCTGCTGCTCACGGTGGGCGGGATTCGGCAGCGGCTGGTAGGAGCGATTCCGCATGAGCTTCACGCGGCGGTAGCGGGTGGCATCGGGCTCTTTATTGCTTTCATCGGTTTAAAGAACTCCGGGATCATCGTACCCAGTCCTGCGACGGTAGTGACCCTTGGAGACCTGCACAGCCCGACGACGTTGCTGGCGCTGTTCGGCATCCTGTTGATTGCGGTTTTGCAGGCGCTGCGGGTTAAGGCGTCGATGCTGCTAGGGGTGCTGGGTACGATGGCGCTCGGAGTCGCGTGCCGCCAGGTTCACTGGGCTCCACAGGCTGTCGACCTGCACAGCATCACCGCAACCGCCTTCAAACTGGATATTCCGGGAGCGCTTCACATTGGGGCGTTCGAGATTATCTTTGTCTTCCTGTTCGTCGATCTCTTCGACAACATTGGCACGCTGGTGGCAGTGACGGAGCGCGCCGGGCTTATCCTGGCCGACCACTCGATTCCACGGCTCGATCGCATCTTCTTTGCCGATGCTACGGCGACGGTGTTCGGGTCGCTCGCGGGGACGAGCACGGTGACCAGCTACATCGAGTCATCGTCGGGCGTGGCTGAAGGTGGGCGGACCGGTGTCACAGCGATCGTTACAGGCCTTCTTTTTCTCATCTCCATCTTCGTGGCGCCGCTGGTTGGGGCGATCCCGGCCTTCGCGACCTCGCCCGCGCTGATCCTGGTCGGCGCGTTGATGCTTGCGCCCACGGCCAAGATCGACTGGGACTCGCCGCGCATTGCGATCCCGGCGTTCCTCACGCTCATTTTGATTCCGCTGACGTATTCGATTGCGACGGGCCTCAGCTTTGGTCTGCTGGCGTATGCGGCGCTCGAGATTCTTACCGGTCGCTTCAACCGCTCGCACTGGATGTTGTATCTGCTGGCGGCGCTCTTCCTGGCGCGCTTCTACTTTCTTCATCCGCCTGCATGATCGCCCAGTTTCCGTTGACGTCTGGATTCTCCCGCTCGTTTCGGAACTCCGAAGCGCCGCGCAAGCATCTATCATCGTGTCGGAAGCTCAATTCCTTTGGTGATCTACGCTATGGCTTCGCCTGTTTCCCTGATGCCGCACGCCGTCTGCTGGGCCGGAGCGCCGCGGCTCATCTGGACGATGGTGGTCACGAATCTCATCACCTTTCTCAGCTACTCGGTGATTTGCGCAACGCTGTTGCTCCTCGCGCGGCGGACAAGGCGGGTAATCGCACGCGATTGGGCCTACTTCACGGTAGGGTTCGCTCTGTTCATCGTCGCGTGCGGTTCGACGCACCTGCTTGAGGTCATCACAACGTGGACGCCGATCTTCTGGGTCGACGCATGGACCAACATCATCACCGCGGCGCTCTCTGCTTACGTGGCGGTTCAGTTGATTCGCCGCGCGTCGGTGATTGCCTTCAGCATCAACGACTACTCAAGCCGGCTGGCGAACGTCGAAAGCGAACAACGGCAGATGAAGGAGTCGCTTCTCGCGGCGCGCAAGCTCGAAGACTGGAGCCGCATGTCCGCGGTCGTTGCGCACGAGATTGCCAATCCCCTCGAGACAGTCCACAACCTCCTTTACCTGATCCGCAACCAGCCCGGGGTCTCCGACGATATCGTCCAGCTTGCGACGACTGCGGATGATGAAGCTTCGCGGGTGCTGGCGATCTCGCGTTCGACGCTCTCTTTCTTCCGGCAGTCGGCTGAGCCCGAGCGTGCCGACCTGCTGGCAGCCGCTGAGTCCGTTCGCCTCGTGCTCTCCGGGGTGATCTCAAAGACGCGGGTCAAGCTGAAGATTCAAAGCTCGGGGGAGGTGTGGGTCGATGCTTTCGCAGGCGAGCCGCGGCAGGTCTTTCTCAACCTCATCCGGAATGCGTGTGAGGCTTCCAGGCATCCAGGGTCCGATGTCGTTGTGAGCCTTACGGCGCATAGCGACGCGGTTCAGATTGCCATTTCGGATGAAGGTTCCGGCATTCCGCCGCAGATTCTCGAAACCCTGTTTCAGTTCGGCAACTCGACCAAGGGCGAGCACGGAAACGGCATGGGCCTTTGGGCGGTCAAGCACATCCTTGACCGCCATCACGCCACCATTGAGGTCCGTTCGACCCCGGGCGAGGGAAGCACCTTTACGATCGTGTGGCCGCGCGCCTTCCGCCATGATCGGACTCCGGCCGCACTTGCCACGAGCGCCTGAAGACCTTTATTTCATCTTCTTCAGTGCTTCCAGCATCCGTGCAAAGCCTTCATCGAAGGCTTTCTTGTCTGCCGGCTTCGCGTCGGGAGCTTGCCCCAGGCGCATGAAGCCGTGGCCCGCACCGTCGTAGGTGACCGGTTCGTAGGTTTTGCCCGCTGCCTTCATATCGGTGACTGCCTCGGGGATGGTTGCGCCGATGCGGCCGTCCGTGCCGGCATAGAAGCCGTAGACCGGAGCCGTGATCTTCGCCATATCGGTCGCCGGCGGAGGCGGTCCGTAAAAGACGAAGGCTGCGTTCAGGTCGTGCCGATAGGTCGCGAACGCAAAAGACTTGCCGCCCCCCCAGCAGAAGCCGCCCACTGCCATCTTCATTCCCGCCGCTGGCAGCGTCTTGCCATAGTCCGCGACTGCATTTAGATCCGCATTCACCTGCGCCGGGTCCAGTCCGCTGACCGCCTTGACGACGGCGTCCTGGCCGCCGGACGTATAGAGCGCTTCCGACCCGCCGCCGTTCGGCCCAACACCACTCAGAAGATCCGGTGCGAGCACGATGTATCCCTTGGCCGCCAGTTCGTCTGCCTGCAGCTTCATCCAGTCGCTCAGGCCGAAGATCTCGTGGATCAGCACCACAACCGGGGCTTTCCCTTTTTCTTCGGGGTAGGCAACGTAGGTCGAGACGGATCGGCCATCATGCTTGACCGTCACATACTCGCGATGCCGCGGGCTCGCCGCAAGCTTTGCCTTCGCCCAATCCTGCGCGACCGCAGACGTTGCGAAGACCGTGCCCATCACCAGCAGGCACACAAAAAGTAGGAGACGATTCAAACGGTTCATGCCAGCGAGTCTACGTCCGCATCACGCTCTTCGGCAACGTACTCCGCTACTTCATCAAAACTATGGTCGAACCTTCAGCACATCCCGCAGTGGACTCGGCACAAGCGGAACGGTATCCGCAGGCCGTTTCGCGGCATGGCGCAACATCGCAAAGCCATTGAGGACGAGCACAGCGAACATCACGAACCAGATGCGATAGCCGCTCTCCTGCTCGCGAAAATCCGTAAAGCCGATCACAGTGCAGAGGAAGCCCGTCAGGATGGAGCCAATACCACCAAGCGTTTCAAGTCGTTTCTTTGGCCAGTTCATGGATGCCCCCTCGCGCCAAATCTCTGCGAGGAGATCGGCTGCGAAACCACTAAGGCATCCGACTATAGACCCCACCCGACATCTTTGTCATGGTATTTCAAATGAAAGATACGGCATGGCTCCGCCTGCTCGGGATGGCAGCCATGCTCTCTCTTCTGGCTACAGATTGCGAGCTCGACCGCCTGTCACTAATCGCAGCAGAACCGTCAGGATGACCGCGCCGACGACCGCAACAACGACCGTGTAAATCAATCCGCCCGACGCCGCAGCGCCGAGGATGTGCGTCATCAGGAAACCGCCTACCAGCGCCCCGACCAAGCCTACGACCATGTCCATGATGAAACCGTAACCGCTGCCGCTCATGATCTTGCCTGTTAGCCAGCCTGCGATACATCCTGCAATGATCCAGAAGAGAATACTGTGACCCATGAAGCCTCCTTGAAATGTGCGAGTTTTCTTCCCCGACAAACTTCTACGATGCGCGGGAAGGGCACAAGTGTATCGGGAACCTGCAAATGAGGCGAACAAATTTCTGCAAGCTCCCTTTTAGCGAGGATTGGGCTCTAGCGCATCCCGTCCAGCAGTGACCCGACAATTCCTCCAACGACAGCGCTCTTGACGTTTTCGCCGCGTCCTTCGCTGGGCGCATATTCAAGAATCTGGTGAGCCAGCCGAGAGATCGGCAATGTCTGCAGCCAGACGCGTCCCGGACCGGTGAGCGCCGCAAGGAAGAGGCCATCGCCGCCAAACACAAGGTTCTTGATCCCGCGAACCATCGTGATCTGGAAGTTGATGCCGCCCGTGAACGCGCCGACGTGGCCCGGATGGACCCGCAGCGTCTCGCCTGGCCGCAAGTCCTTGACGATCACCTCGCCCGAAAGCTCGAGCCAAGCCGTCCCGAACCCTGAGATCTTCTGCAGCAGGAAGCCGTCGCCACCGAAGATACCAGCGCCTAAGGATTGCTGGAAGCCAACCCCGAGCTGAATCTGGTTGGTCGCGCACAAAAATCCATGGCGATGCACCATGAACTCCTGGCCGCCGCCGACTTCGATCGGCAGGATGTGCCCCGGCACCTTCGTCGCGAAGGCCACCTCACCCGGCATCCCCTGCGCCGCGTACTCGGTCATGAAGAGCGTCCCGCCTCCCGCTACGCGCTTGATCGCGCCAAAGAAACCGCCGCCGCCACCCATCTGTGTATGGGTTGTCATGTTGATGGAGCTGGTCATCCAGCTCAGCTCGCCAGCCTCCGAGATGATGCCTTCGCCCGGCTGTAGCATGACTTCCAACACCGGCATCGTCGTCCCTAAAATCCTGCTCTGCATGCTTGCCTCTCTTTCGCTGCGTCGAGTCGCTTGCCGCTCCTATATCCCCAAAAGCTTACATGCGCATCCAACCGCGTCGAAGGAAAATACGCAGGCCATGCCAAGAAGTTCCAAAGCTCCACGCACCGCCTCTCCCGATTGGGCAGAGCTTCTCCACACGGCCCAGAAGCGCTTCGGTATCGAACGATTTCGGCCCGGCCAGCGCGACGTGCTGGCAAGCATCTTCGCCGGGAAAAACACCTTCGCCATCATGCCCACCGGAGCCGGAAAATCTCTCACCTACCAGCTTCCTGCGCTCTTCCTGCCGAAACCCGTCGTCGTCGTCTCGCCCCTGATCGCCCTGATGCAGGATCAGCAGGAGAAGGCGGCGGAAGCGGAGGTCATCGTCGAAAAACTCGACTCGACGATCAGGCGTGCCGACGCCGAGAAAGCTCACCACGATATCGCCGACCACTCCGCGCAACTCCTCTACGTCACGCCGGAACGCCTGCAAGATGCAGTGTTCCTCGCAGAGCTTAAAGCTACGGGGGGAATCTCCTTGCTGGTTGTCGATGAAGCTCACACCATCGCGCAGTGGGGTCACGATTTTCGGCCCGCATTTCTTGCCATCGGCGCGGCGCGGAAGACACTCGGCAACCCGCCGGTCTTAGCTCTCACGGCAACCGCGACCGAAGAGGTCAGCCGCGAGATTCTCGGGTCGCTCCATGCTGAAGATGCCACCCTCATCAACACTGGCACCGAACGCGGAAACCTGTTCTTGTCCGTTTACGCCACCGTCAACAATCCTGCGAAACTTGCACGCATCCTCGCCATGCTCAAAGAAGAGCAGGGAACCGGCATCATCTACACAGCGTCCGTCCGCTCCGCCAACGAACTCTTCGACTTCCTCACAGAGCGTGGTGTTTCAGTAGGCCACTATCACGGTCGCATGCCAGCGCGGGAGCGCGAGCGCGTCCAGCAGGAGTTCATGCGCGGCGACCACAAAGTGATGATCGCAACCAAGGCTTTTGGGCTCGGCATCGATAAGCCAGACATTCGTTTTATCTACCACTTCGAGTTTCCCGACTCGCTTGAGACCTACTTCCAGGAGGCTGGGCGCGCTGGACGAGATGGCCAGCCGGCCCGCGCCGTATTGCTCTACCGCCTGGAAGACAAGCGCATCCAGTCGTTCTTTCTCGCTGGACGCTATCCCAAACCCGCCGAACTTCGGGCTGTTCTCGAGGCGCTCGTGCCGGGAATCGATAAGGAAGGAGAGGCTGACGCTGCACCACGAAGCGCCGACCAAATCGCCGCCGCATCCTCCGTCAACAAGCGTCGAACGCAGGTCCTGCTCAATCTTCTCGCTGAAGCCAGTCTCATCAAACGTACCCGCGGCGGCTACATTCTCATCTCAACCGCCCTCCCCAACGACGAAGTCCTGGAACAGCTTCTCCAGAGTTACGTCGCTCGAGGCATTCGCGACAAAGAGCGGCTGGCGGACATGATGCACTACGCCGAAACGCCGAACTGCCGAACTCAGGTGATCCGCGCCTACTTCGACGCGCCCGCAGGCGATCCCTGCCTCCGCTGCGATAACTGTGCGGCCCAGTTTCCCGATCAACTAGCCCCGGAAGCTCTCGCTTATCTCAATCCCGCGGATAATCGCCGGAGCCGCCCAACCGAACCCGAACTCTCCCCGCCAAAACAGGTCACTACCGTGCAGACGGCTTACGGCGAGATCCAGACGACGGCTCCGGAGACGCTGCTCGATCCTGAGGCCGAACCCGCCTTTCGTAAGGGCGACCAGGTGACGCACAAACGCTTCGGCCCTGGATTCGTCCTCGACCTGCACTGCGATGTGGTTCTCGTGGACTTCGTGAAGGCCGGCCAGAAGAGGCTTCGCGCGGACTTCCTCCAGCCAGCGTAATGTACGGCGACACCTCCAAACCTTCCCAGTGGTCGCCGCCCGCGCCGGGGACGCACGTGCCATCACCGTTCAGCCTCTGGTGAGCTCCCGAATCAGTTCCGCCCACTCCCGCCACTCCGTGCAGAGTTCCGCCGCTGTCCCCGCTTCATAGTCCTCGTACTCAAATCCCGGCGTCACGGTGCATCCGAGCAAAGCCCAGGTCCCGCCTTCGGCCAGCCGCGCACCTTGCCACACTCCCGCTGGAACGACCACCTGGGGACGCTCGCCCTTCGCCAGGCCGTTTCCAATCCGAATCAGGCGACCCGTGCCATCCGGGAAGAGCTGCAATTGCTCCACCGGATCTCCGGCATAGAAGTGGAAGATCTCGTCGCTCTTCAGCTTGTGCATCTCGCTGAAGGTTGCGGGTTCCAGCAGGTAGTAGATCGCCGTCCCCGCGCGGCGCACACCACCTTCGACTCGCGCGGCTGACTCATACGTTCGCGAAAACCATCCGCCTTCACGCGGATGCGGCTCCAGCCCAAGCAGCTTCTTTACCTCGTCTGCTGTCACGCCAATCTCCTGAATCTGCCCCGACCTCATGCGATACTAACTCCTGACATGTACAAAAGAGTTCTCCTCAAGCTCTCCGGAGAAGCCCTCGCTGCAGGCTCCGGCTTCGGCATCGACGCCATCTTCATCCACAAGGTTGCCGAAGAGATCGCCCAGATCCACGCGCTCGGCTGCCAGATCGCCATCGTCGTGGGCGGAGGAAACTTCTTCCGTGGCGTCGCCCAGCAGGCAATCGACATGGATCGTGTCGCCGCCGATCACATGGGCATGCTTTCTACCGTGATCAACGCTGTCGCCCTTCAGGACGCGTGCGAGAAGCGCGGGCTCTTCTGCCGGGTGATGTCCGCGATTGCGATGCACCAGATCGCAGAGCCTTATATCCGGCGGCGCGCCGTTCGCCACCTCGAAAAAGGGCGCGTGATCATCTTCGCTGCCGGGACTGGAAATCCTTACTTCTCTACCGATACGGCCGCTGCGCTGCGCGCAATGGAGATCAACGCCGACATCCTGCTCAAGGCGACCTCCGTCGACGGAATTTACACCGCCGATCCCAAACGCGACCCCACCGCCAAGCGCTACGAGACCATCTCGTACGAAGAAATTTTGCGGCAGAATCTGAAGGTAATGGACTTCTCGGCGGTGTCGCTTTGCCGCGATAATCAGATGCCGATGATGGTCTTCTCCATGCGCGAGCACGGGAATATCGCCCGCGTCATCTCGGGTGAGCCGCTGGGAACGCTGGTCACGCCATAGCGTAGGGAACGCTTGATCCATCAGCTCTCAGCCTGCGAACTGGGAGGCTCATAGTCTTCTTGCGCCGCCGAACCATGCGCTAAAACGCAAATCTCAGAAACCTGACTCCCCAATCGAGCGTCCTATGGACTGAGCCGGTGAAAAAACCTCTGCCGCACGTCATCCCAGGAGCCCTCCCATTTCCCCTGTACTCACCCTCGAACCGGAAACGGACGTACGGCAGGCCAACGGGACCTCCGAACCGGACCCGCTGAAGCACCGCAAGGAAGCGCTCCCTGCGCTTACCGGGCTGCGCACGCTGCTGGCCGTGAACATCATGTTCTTCCACTTCACGCCCGCCATGCCTGCGTTCCTGCGGCCGATTGTCGATAACGCGTTTACCTTCGTCGGGTTCTTCTTCTTGATCTCCGGGTTCATCCTGGCTTATAACTACGGCGACCGCGAACGTCTGTCGAAGCGGCGCTTCTACGTGGCGCGTATCTCGCGGGTCTATCCGGTTTACTTCCTGGTACTGGTGCTTTCGCTGCCGTTCCTGTTCGAGGAATGGAAGGCGCACACGCGCGCTGACTTCTTTACCGGTCTGGTGCTGACTCCGTTCGCGCTGCAGGGCTGGAGCCCGAAGCTTGCGACCTTCTGGAATACCGTCGGCTGGACGCTGCCGGCAGAGTTGATGCTCTACTTTGCCTTTCCTTACATCCTGCAGTTCATTCAGTCGCGTGAGCGGCATCTCGCGACTCCAGCCCGGATCATCGCGGTCATTCTTGGGCTCTGGGCGATTGGGATTGTGCCGCACATTCTTTATACGGTCTTCAATCCGGACCATCTTGCCGCACCGGCGAATCGGTACACCTATGCGTATTGGCTGCGGGCGCTCAAGTACACGCCGCCAGCGTATCTCTGCACTTTTACAGCGGGAATGCTGCTGGCTCGTCTGCACGGGATTCTTAGGCTCGATCCCTTGCGACGTGGGCTGCTTGCGCTGAGCGGGCTGACAGCGCTTGGGCTCTACCTGGCGTTTGCCGCGCCGCATGTGCCGTATGTGCTGGTGCATGGTTCGCTCCTGCTCCCGCTCTTTGCAACGATCCTGCTTGGACTTGCGGGGCCAAACCTCATCGCTTCGGGCTTCGCCTGGAAGCCGATCGTCCTGTTAGGCGAGACGACCTTCGCGCTCTATCTCGTGCACTTCAACACGTTCTTGTTGATCCATCTCTACAAGCTGCCGGAAAGGCTGCACGTGGTCCGCTTCGACCCATGGATCTCGTATGCGTTCGTGATGTTCCTGGCTTGTGTCATCACGTTCTGGTACGAGCGTCCGGCGAGAAACTTTGTCTTGTCACGGTTTCTACCCGCGGAGTAGGGCAGCGCTCTACGCGGGACTGAGGACAATAAAGGTAGCGCAACACGAGATTAGAAGGCAGGAACAACTGCCAGAGCGGGTCCATCGGCGACCCGCTAAAGCTCACCGCAAATAGCTCCTTCATCCAGTCCCAAACGCAGCAAAGCCCCGCAGAAGCGGGGCTTTGCTGCGTTGAATCAAGCTATAAGCTAATCGACCAACTGGGTTGCGTGCACCCCGTTGGCTACGGCTACCGCGCAGGTTGGCAGGGCAGCTGTCGGGAACTGCGATCCTTGCACCTCGCTGAGCGCACCCGTCTCTGGCTTGATCTTCTCGCCGGAGATCGAGTTGTCGGTATTGTTGGAGGTGTAGAGATAGACGCCGAGTGCGGGGTCGATGGTGACGCACGTGGGGCCGGTGGCTACCGCGACGCCAGCGCTGCCAGCTACGCTCGAAAGCGACCCGAGCGACTGGTTGATGGCGTAGGCACTGACCGTGCTCGAACCGAAGTTTGCCACGTAGACATATTCGCCGCGCGGGTCAACCGTGACGCCCAAGGGAAACGAGCCGGTGGCGTAAGGGGAAGCGTTTGCCGCGACCGGAACGCCGCCCGTCGCGATGACGTAACCCTCCAACACGTTGGTGGCCTCGTCAGTTACGTAGATGAAGTGACCGCCTGGATCGACGGCAATACCTGCAGGCGCGGTGCCGGCGGCAAAGCCTGTCCCCGACGCAACCGTTCCGCCGGCAACCGGAGTAAGTGTTCCATCGGAGTTCTGCGTGAACCCGAGCAACACGCCAAAGGCTGCGCTGCCGGCAGGCTTCTCCTGGTCGATGACGTAGACGAAACCGCCCTTGGCGCTGACCGCGATGCCCGTGGGGTTATTGCCCACCGGCGTGTAGGGCAGGTTGCCGTCCATGACCGGCGAGCCAAGCGTCCCGTCGCTGCCGATGGGGAAGATGGCGACGCCGCCGGGTCCGGGAACGGCGCTGGTAAAGCCGTTCTGATACTGGAAGGTGATGTACAGGAACTTGCCGGCGGGATCGATCGCGATTGCGGTCGGCGTCGTGCCGACGATCGTACCGGCGCTGTTCTTCACCACGTCGTAGGTATTGGCCGAGTAGAGCTTGCCGTCCGTACCGATATTGAACTGGACCACATTCGACGTGGGCGCGGTCTGGTTGATTACATAAAGGTGCTGTTGGTCAGGGCTGCCGACAAGGCCAACCGGGTTGTTTCCGCCGGACGAGATGCCGGAGTCCGCAAGCGGCGTCAGCGCGCCCGACTGATAGTCGATCGCAAAGGCGTCGACCACGCCGGTCGATCCCTTGGTCGAGGCCGTCGCGTAGACGTAGGCGACCGTGTAATCGCGGCTGCAGGCCGTCATGCCGAGACCCACTGCGAGCGATACGCCGAGCGCCTTGACGCCGCGGCCTTTAGAACCGTTCAACCAACCAATACCCTTCATGCCTGTCCTTGCTCCTGGGCTGTTCTGCCCGCATTCGGTTCGTGCTGCTCCAGAGTCCAATCCCATGCTGCCTTCGGTGTGCTCGTCCATTTAGATATTCCCGCTGACCGCAAGACACGTGGGGTTTTGCACGGTTGGGAAGGTCGAACCATGCTGCAGATCGGCCAACGTGCCGCGGTTGACGTCCAGCAGTTTACCCGTGACGGTGCTATCGATATTGTTCGCCGTGTAGATGTATTGGTTGCTGGGATCTTCAACGATGCAATCCGGTCCTGAGCCGACGGCGTAGGGATTGTTCGTTCCGTCCGTCGCCAGGATCTGGAGTGCACCCGTTCCGGGAGTGATGTTATACGCGGAGATCGTGCTGCCCGCCGTTCCCTGGTTGCCGCCGGTCACCGTGTTGAAGTGGTTGATGACGTACAGGTACTTCCCGTTCGCGCTCGTAAGCGAGTTGACCGGAATCGACGTGGGCGCGATGTTGGTCGTCACGCTCGAAGGAATCGTGGAGAACGTGCACGCGGTAGCCGACGCCTGCTCCGCATAGATTGCGTTGGCGCCGCCGTCCGTGATGTAGAGGTAGCTGCCCGCCGACGTGCCGGCCGAGGTGTTGATCGAGGTCAGGCTGACAGAGTTCGTAATCTGCTGCGGCCCGGTGGTCGCGAGCGTCAACTGGCCAGTGCCCGAAGAGATGATGTACGGATAGACCGCATTGGCCGTCAAGGTGTAGAGGCAGGTGCTCGATCCGACGCGCGCCATGATGGGGCTTGGCCCTACCTCAAAGACGTCCGTAGGAGTGCCCGGGGAGGGTGCGGTTGAACCCTCAAGAATGGTCGTGTTCGGGACCAGCGTGAGCCGTCCGGTATCGCTTGCGACCGAGAACGCAGTGATCGAGCCGTTGGTGTCCGCCGGTTCGGTGTGCGGAGTCGGTGACGTGTCCCCGGGATACGGGCAGCTCGTCGCAGGTGCGGTCGGGACGCAGTAATACTTCGAGAACTTATCCAGCACGTACAGGAAGTTTCCGGTCGAATCGAAGGAGACGTAAACCGGATGCGTTCCCTGGCTGCTGTAGGTGTTCTGCGGGGTAAGAATGCCGCTGCCGCCGACTGAGAACTCTTCGATCGATGCGCCGGTTCCGGCGACGTACCCGGGAGTGCCCGGAGTCCCAACCTCTCCAACGCCGCTGTTGACGACGTACAGGTAGCGACCGCCCGGCTTGACCACGAGCATCTGCGGATTGGAGCCGCCCGAGGAGAACGGGGAGTGCTCGACCGCCGTCAGGTTGCCGGTATAGTCATCGATCTTGTACCCGGTGATCGCTCCTGCTGCCAGGCTTGGCGACTGGCCGGCTGCCGTGCCGATGATCCACATGTACCCGATGGTGCCGCCACCGCAAGCTGTCATGCCCAAACCGAGTGCTGCCGATGCTACGAGGGCCGTTACAATCCGGCCAATCTTGCTGAACGTCATCTGTTTCCTTATCCTTCGCCCTCAAGCGCGTGAGGTGTTCAAAGGTGAACTTGTAGTTGGGGTCTGTTCCTTAGCTTATTGTAGAAGGACAAGTGACTTTATGCCACTTTCCATAGCCTTTAGCCAGACCCCTCCCAAATAATAGAAATGTGCTATGGAGCGCCCATTGGACGTTCGAAAGGCCGAGGTCGGTAGCAGAACTGTAACAAAAAACCATGAGCCGGAGTCCGGTCGCCGCCAGACGTGAGAAACCCCACGACCGGCACGCTGAAACCGAGCCGATCGTGGGGCACTCAGACAATCAAACTACCTCTGCCTCTACCAGACGCGGCAGCTCTTCTCCGGCATCATCGGCTGGCCAACCTTGCACCCGAAGGCCTTGCCGAACTCGTCGAAGTTCTGCACGGTGCCGTCGGTGCGCCACTTACCGGCGCTGTGCGGGTCGGTTTTGGCTGCGACGCGCGCGGACTGCTCGGTGCGGTTCTCGCACCAGACCTGGCCAAAGGCAATGAAGAACCGCTGCGCCGGCGTGTAGCCGTCGACGATATCCTGCTTGCCGTCGAGATCGGTGATGCCCTTCTGCGAGAGCGTCGCCTGCAGCGCCTGGAATGCGATGCGGATGCCGCCATTATCCGCAGCGTTTTCGCCGAGCGTCAGCTTGCCGTCCTGCATCTGGCCCGGTGCCGCTTCAAACCCGGAGTACTCGTCCGCGACGCACTTGGTCCGCTCGTCGAACTTCGTCTTGTCCTCCGGCGTGAACCAGCTTCCGAGCGTTCCGTCGGCGTTGTACTTCACATTGCCGGTCGGCCCGTACTTCGAACCCTGATCGTCGAAGCCGTGGGTCATCTCGTGCCCGATGACGACGCCGATACCGCCGAAGTTGACCGCTGGGTCCTTGGTAACGTCATAAAACGGCGGCTGCAGGATCCCGGCAGGGAAGTTGATGTCGTTCTGTGGCGGGTTGTAATACGCGTTCACCGTCGGCGGCGTCATGCCCCACTCGGTCTCGTCGACAGGCTTGCCGAGCTTCTTCAGGTTGCGATCCCGTTCGAACTCCTGCGCATGCTCCAGGTCGAGGATAAAGTTGGTGCGGCTCACTTCAAGCGTGCTGTAGTCACGCCAGGTGGCAGGGTAGCCGATCTTCTGGCGGAAGGCGACGAGCTTCTTCTCCGCTTCAACCTTGGTCTCGGCGCTCATCCAGGGAAGTTGCTGGATGTCGTTGTCGAGCGCCTTCCGCAGAGCGGCGACGAGCTTCTCCATGTCCGCCTTGGCTTCAGGCTTGAAGTTTTCGCGAACCCAGTCCTGCCCGACTGCTTCGCCAAGCGCGCCATCGGTCAGACGGGTGCAACGCTTCCAGCGCGGCTGCTGCTCTTTCTGGCCGCTCAGCGTCTTAGAGAAGAAGTTGAAGTTTTCCTCGACGAACGGCTTGCTCAACCACGCAGCGGAGCTATGCAGCGTGTGCCACCGCATGTAGCTCTTCAAGGCGGGAACGGGCTCCGCTTCCACTTCCGCATTCACCGTCTTCAGGAAGCCCGGCGAGGAGATGTTCAACGTCGCCACGCCGCCTACGCCGATCCCGGAAAGATAGAGGTTCCAGTTGAAGTCAGGCGTCAACGCCTGTGCCTGCGCGACAGTCATGATGTGATAACGGTTCGCCGGGTCGCGCATTTCGACACGTCCCATCGATCCTTGCGCTAGAGCCGTCTCGATCCGCATCACGTCCGCAGCTTCTTTCGCTGCCTGGTCCGAAGTGTCGCCCAGCAGCATAAACATCTTCGTCACGTGGTCGACATACTCGGTCCGAATGGTCTTCATCCGGTCGTCACTGGAGAGATAGTAGTCGCGGTCGGGAAGCGAAAGCCCGCCCTGGCCGGTCTGCAGAATCTGCTGGCTGGAATCCTTCTGATCCTGCCCGACGCCAACGCCGATCAGCGTACCCGAGCCGAACTGCTTGTCGAGCGCGAGGTCCAGATCGGCGATCTTCGTCTTGTCGGAGAAGCTTGCGATGAGATCGAGTTCGGGCTGGATCGGCTTGGCGCCTTCCTTATCGGCGAGCTCGATGTTCATGCACGCGGAGTAGAAGTCGCCGTACTTCTTCTGCAGCGGGCTCTTCGGATGCTCGGCGGCCGCGGTCAGATCCTTCCAGACGAGGTAGTTGTTGGTGTCGGCGAGGGTGTTGAAGCTGCCCCAGCGGACTTCGCTCGGCGGGATCGGGTTGTTTTTGCGCCAGTTGCCGCAGGCGTAAGCGTAAAAGTCGGTGCAGGGATCGGCGGTCTTGTCGATCGAGGTGAGATCGAACATGAGAGGCTTCTTCGGCGGGCCGGTGGGGCCGGTGTCCGAATCAAGCACGATGTTCTGCGCACATGCCGCGGCTCCTGCGAACAGGCCGCCCGAAAAGAGAAGAGCTGAAGCTACCGAACGAAGACGCATGGTTCTCCCTGGCGAAGCAAAATCTCAGAATGAGGTGATGAGAGATTGTAGACGCAGCAGGTCCCCGCTAAGTTTCCTCAGCCTGAATTCCGCATACCCAACGATTCCCGAGAATGGGAATCGCTGGGTAGGGCCAAGACGTCTCGCCTCGCCTAGAAGATTTTCAGATGGATCGTCAGATACTTCTTCGGATCCTGACGAATCGTGCTCACCAGCAACGTGCTTTCGGTCAGCAATTTGTTCAGGTTCGTGTAGGCCTGGTCGTCCGTCGTCAGCTTGCCGAGCGTGCCTTCGCCCTTGTTCACCTTGGTAATGATCTGGTTGGCTTGGGCGACGGTGTCGCGCAGGGATTGGGCAAACTGCGGGTCATTCACCAGCATACCGGCCGCGCCCTTGCCATTTTGAACGTCGGCCAGAAGAGCATTAATGTGGGTGAGCGTATCGCGAATCTGTTGCGCGAACTTGGGATCGTTGATCAACATGCCCGCCGCGCCCTTGTCGCTCTGCAGGGCGTCACCGATCTGATCGATCTTCAACGCGGCGGTGTTCAACCGATTGTAGAGCGTGTCGTCCGTCATCAACTTGCCGACTGAGCCACGTCCGTTGTTCAGGTTCACTTCAAGCGTGTGCAGCTCGTCCACGGTTGCGTTTGCCTTGTCGTACAGCTCGGGATCATTGATCAGCTTGCCGACCGAGCCCTTGCCGCTTTGCAGGTTATCGACGATGGTGTTCATCTTCGCAAGGATGACGTTCAGCTGCTCGATGGTGCCTTGGCTGGCTTTCACGACGTCGGTAAGACTTGGTGTTTCAAGCGTATGCAGCTCGTCCCCATCTTCAAGCGGGGGGCCGACAGCGGTCTGGCTGTTGATGTCGACGAGCGTGTCGCCGAGCACACCGTTGGTATTCAGCGCAGCCTTGGAATCTTTCTTGAGCCCATAGTCGTACTTCGAGTCGATCTTCATCACGACGCGCACCGGGGTCAGCTTGCGCGCCGGGTCCTGCGAAACGTTGACGGATTTGACGGAGCCGATCGTGACGCCCTCGAGCGTCACGGCCCCGCCCGTCTTCAGGCCTGCGGAGTTCTCAAAATAGGTGGTAACCGTCAGCTTTTTCGACAGGATTCCGAGTCCCGAGGAACTCGTCATCAGGAAGAGCAATGTCACCAGGATTACGGCCGCGACCAGCACGATCAGCCCGACCTTCAACTGCGACCAACGGACCTCTTCCTGGCTCGGCATTTGCTCTCCCTCACGTCCTGAAACTCAAAACACGCAGTCTGACCCGAGAATACAGGAACCCGTGAGACGGACACTTCATCCGTTTTGATCCTGAACGACTCAGCCCAAAAGACTTTCGGTCCTAAGATGGATGCGCAAACTGCCGTTCAAGTTTCAAACGGAAAAAGGGGGTGGATCTGCGAGACCGAAGCCTTGCCGATCCACCCCGGTCAAACCAGCGCTGGGCCGCCGCCCGGAACGCAGTTTGAAACTTAGGCGCGTTTAAAACTCAGGCGTGGTTGGCACCCGTCGCCAGAATCGAGTGCAGGGTCACATCCGCCAGAAAGCTGATCTCCAGCCGGAAGGTGAGGACCTGGTTGGGCTGGGGCGAGAAGCCGCTGTGCTTGCGGCAGGTGCAGAGGTCAGTCAAGGTGGAGTGGGACGCTCGCGTCAGCTCCAGACCCATCCCCGCCAAAGCGCTGTACAGCTCCAGCACCGCTCCGAGCTGAATTTCGAAGCGAAAGTCCATCGCCGCGGCAGAAACCGTACGCCGCTCCAGCACCCAGCCGCCAGTCTGGGTGAAGGCCTTGGTCAACTGCGGCAGCAACGCCACCCGGTCGCTGTAGCAGTAGGCGAAAAGGTCGAAGGTCTGTTCGGAGCGGGCCGCCGGGAGCGTCGCCGGGCAGCCGCTGTTCGTATCGATATACTGCGATTCCATGTTCGTCTCTCGCTTCCGTGCGGCTGGTTTGCTGTCTAAGCCTTCATCGGTTCGGGCCGGAAACCGCCCCAGCATTTCCCCTCTTCCGGACCCCGCCAGTCACAGTACCGATAGGGAATAGAAGATGATGGAAGGGTGAGGAACCAAATGGTCGTCGGACTAGGAACCGATCTCACTGAGATCGCCCGCATCGAAAAAAGCATCGCCCGCTTCGGCGAGCGCTTCCTCGAACGCATCTTCACGCCCGCCGAGATCGCCTACTGCCTGCGCAAGAAGAGCTCGGGCGAAAGCTTCGCCGCGCGCTTCGCCGCTAAGGAAGCGGGCGCAAAAGCCCTTGGCACCGGCATCAGCCATGGCGTCAGTTGGCACGAATTCGAAGTCCGCCGCGAGCCTTCGGGCAAACCCTCGCTCTATCTGTCCGGCCGCGCCGCCTCGCTGGCCTCTGCGCTCGGGGTCAAACGCAGTTCCATCTCCCTCACCCACACCTCGGCCATGGCCATGGCCGTCGTCATCTTCGAAAGCTGACGTTTCCCTTAACTTCGAGCTTTCAAACTGCAGGCAGAACCATCATCTTCGCCAAGGCCCCCCGGTCGAACAGCCCCAGGCGGTAAACTTACACGATGGAAGTCCTTTACGGCCTGCACCCGGTCGAAGAAGCCCTTCGCTCCGGCGGACGACGGCTCGAGTACGTGCTGATCTCACGCGAACGCAGCAAAACCGGCGCCGACGACAAGACCGCCCGAATCGTCGAGCTCTGCCGTTCCACCAAGGTCGCGGTCTCGTTTTCCGATAAAGCCCAGCTCACTCGTATCGCCCAGACCGACGCCCACCAGGGAGTCGTCGCCGCCGTCCGCGAGCGCAAGTTCCTCACCATTGAAGACCTCATCGCCGCTGAATCCCACTTCGACCATAAATTCTTCCTCGCACTCGACTCTGTCGAAGACCCGCACAACCTCGGCGCCCTGCTGCGCTCCGCCGACGGCTCCGGCTGCGACGGCGTCATCCTCCCCGAACGCCGCACCGCCCCCATCTCCGGCGTCGTCGCCAAAACCAGCGCCGGAGCCAGCGAACACGTCCCGATCGCCCGCGTCACCAACCTCACCCGGGCATTGGAGCAACTCAAGAAAGCCAACGTCTGGATCATAGGCCTCGACGAGCGCGGCACCCCGGACTACACCGGCTTCGACTTCAACGCCGACTGCTGCCTCGTCCTCGGAGCCGAAGGAGCCGGCCTCCACGACCTCGTCAAAAAAACCTGCGACCACCTCCTCCGCATCCCCATGGCCGGCAGCGTCTCCTCGCTGAATGTTTCTGTCGCCGGAGCCGTCGTCATGTATGAGGCGCTCCGCCAGCGCACCCAACCCCAAACCGCCGCGGCACCCGTCCAACCGAAGCCCGCCAAACCCCGCAAAGGTTTGGGCTCCTGAACGCAGGCTCCGGCTTCGGCTCCAGTCCAGAAAGATAAAGTCCCGTTGACTATGACCCGCAGTACCGCAGCCCCCAACGCAAATCCTTCGACTCCGCTGAAGTTGGCAAAACTCTTCGCCGTCCTCGGCCTGGCGCTCGCCTTGCCGCTTGCGGCGCAGGAGCCACAAACGCCCGACCCCTCCAACGGCAAAGTCATCATCGAGAACGGCCACACCCCCGAAGAACAAGCGCCCGACGTCTTTCCCAAAGACCCCATCACCAATGACGAGCGCGCCGCCGTCACCGTCGCCTCAACCGACCTCAACCTGCACCTCATCCCCTCCGACCAGCGCCTTGAAGCCCACGCCATCCTGACGCTTCGCAACACCTCGGACGCTCCCCTGAAACGCATCCCGATCCAGATCACCAGCACCCTCCGCTGGCAGTCCATCACCGCCCGCAACAAACCCGTCGCCTTTACCCAGTCCCCCATCACCACCGACGCCGACCACACCGGTTACGCCCAGGAAGCCGTCCTCACGCCGGAGCGCCCGCTCAAACCCGGTGACACACTCACCCTCAGCGTCTTCTATTCCGGCCAGATTCCCGCTTCGACCTCTCGCCTCGAACTCATCGGCACTCCCGCCGAAAGGGCCGCCGAGACCGACTGGGATTCGATCGCCGCCACCTCCGACGACTCCGCCACCGCCCTCCGCGGCTATGGCGAAGTCCTTTGGTACCCGTGCGCTGCGCCCACCGCGCTCATCGGCGAAGGCAACCAGCTCTTCGCCTCGATCGCAAGGGAGCGCCAGCGTAATCTCAGCGCGACCATGCGCCTGGCGCTCACCGTCGTCTACGCCGGCGACCCACCGGACGCCGCAATCTTCAACGGCCACCTCCAGTCGCTCACCAAAACCCCCGACGACGCCAACCAGCTCGTCGACGAAACCCACGGAGTCGCCACCGCCGACTTCCCGCTCGCGCCCGTCGGCTTCCGCACGCCCAACCTCTTCCTCACCGCGCAGCACCCCAGCAAAACCGATTCGCCGCTGCTCACCGTCGTCACCCCGGTCCCCGAAGCAGCCGAATCCTACGCCGCCGCCGTCGAATCGCTCAAGCCCCTCTTCAACGACTGGCTCGCCCCCACCCCCACCACGCCGCTGCTGCTGCTCGAGCACCCCGGCGCTCCCTTTGAAGATGCCTCGTTCGTCGCCGCGCACCTCAGCCCCAGCGCCGAGCCCGACAACATCGCGCCCGAGCTCGTCCGCCCCCTCACCCATTCCTTCTTCGCCGACCCAGCACCGTCAGCCATCTGGCTTGACCAGGGCATGCCCGAGTTCATGTCGCTCCTCTGGACCGAGCGCTCGAAAGGCCGCGACGCCGCCATCGCCGTGCTCCAGCAAAACGCCGCTCCCCTCGCGCTGCTCGAACCGGACTTCGCCGCAACTCCCACGGCGACCGGAACGCCGCTCACCCAGGCCAGCTCCGACGTGCTCCTGCACTTCAAATCCGCCGCGGTCCTCTGGCAGCTTCGCGATATCCTCGGCGATGACACCCTGCGTCGCGCCCTCACCACCTACCGCCAGACCCTCGCAACGAGCAAGTCCCCCAGCAACGATCCCGCCGCCTTCGAAAAATCGCTCGAACACACCGCCTCAACCGATCTCTCCTGGTTCTTCAACGACTGGGTCTACAACGACCGCGGCCTCCCCGACCTCACCATCACCCAGGTCACCCCTCGCACCATCCTGCCGAAGACTGGCCGGCTCGGCGGCTACCTCATCGCCATCGACATCCGCAACGACGGCTTTGCGGCCGCCGAAGTCCCCGTCACTGTGCGCTCCGGATCTCTCTCAGCCTCAAATCGCCTGCGCATCCCCGGCCATGCCACCGCCTCCACGCGCATCGTCTTCGAAGGCACGCCCGACACACTCCAGGTCAACGACGGCACCGTCCCCGAGCTCCGCAGCTCGATCCACCAGATGCAGATCAAGCTCGATTCGACAAAATAGCCCACTGCTGCCTCAGGACGAGTTACCGCCGCCGCCCCTTTTTCTTCACCACCACTACCTTCGCAGCTTGGCTCCAGACCATCCCCCCGCTCCAGACCCGCGTCCCCACCAGATCCACCTTCACCGGCACCTCAACCGTGCCCGGTGCGGGAACCGGTGCCACCAGCCCCAGCCCATCCCCAAACTGCGGCAGCGCCTTGCCAAAAGCCAGCAGCTTCGAAGGCAGCGCCGATCCGGAGAGCTTCATCGTTACGCCGCCGGCATCCGCTGCCACCGACAGCAACGCCGGTTGCGGGCCTCCGAGGTCGAGTGCGATCGGCTGCATGGTCGCAGTGTCTCCGGCAAGTGTGCCCGGAATCTCCTCGTCCTCTTCGTGCACCGGCTTGCCTGCCAGGCTCACCCGGAGGTGCGACAGGACCACCTCACCCGAACTCCCAAGTCCCGCACCTTCGCCGCAACAGTTCCAGCTCCCGGAAACCATCCCGCCCGCCGCAAGCTCCGGCGAAACCCGGGCGCTCGCAACCCGCAGCGCATCCATCAGGTCCTGAACCTGCACGCCGTTCCACTCGACGTCGAGCTTTGCCGTCGATGGGCGACGCAGATCCTCGATCTCGCCCGTAGCCGTGAGTCCTCCAAGGCCGCTCTGCTCTGCCTCCGGCGGCCACAGGCACTTCAAGCCCGTCAGCCTGTGAAAGGCGTTTGTCGTCTCCGCCTTGCAACTGATGTCGATACTCAGCGATCGAGCCGGCACAAAGTCCGCGCGGCGAACCCGCTCCGCTTCCAGCCGAAGCGTGGATGTATTTTCGCCAACCGTTCCCACGACACTTGCGCTCAAAGTCATCTCGCCGCGCATCCCCGCGTCCCGGCCCATCACCACCCAGCTCGCCGCGCCGAGCGGCACCGCGCTCCAGACGGCCTTCAGATCCACCGGCACCTTCGAGAGCGCCCCCGCCTTCCCAAGCGTCCCCTCCATCCGAAACGTGCCCGTGTCGGTCGCAGCCGTGTCGGTTCGTGTCGGGTGGGCTTCGAGACGAAGCCGCCACATCTCCGGCTCAGGAAGCCACAAGGCGAAGTCCGCGTCGGTCAGTGAAAGCGGCTTCTTTTCAAGCCCGCTTTTGAAGTTCACGCGCGCGCTCTTCGCTTCGATATACGGAAAGCGCGGCGCATCCCCGGCCGATCTCTGCTCCGTCGGGTTCACCGCCACATGCGACGCCTGCATCAGGATGCTTTGTATGTTCCAGCGCCCGTCCGCTCGCCGGACCAGGTTCACGCTGGGCGAGTCGAGCGCAATCCGCGAAAACTCCACGCGGCGATGCCACAGCGACCGCATGCGAAGCGTCACCCGCACCGAATCGGCACGAATCACCGGCTCCGCGCCGAAGCCTGGGTCTTCGTCCACCACGAAGTTGGTCAGGGTAAAACCCGGCATCGGCAGCACATTCAGCGCAACCGAATCCATATGCACCGGACGCCCCAGGCTCGCCGAGATGCTTGCGGCGATGCGCCGCTGGTAGCGGCTTACATTGAACAGCGGAGGCAGGACCACCAGCAAGCCGACAACCACCAGCACTCCACCCACCCAGAACATGCGGCGGCGGACATGCGGCTTCAGCGGCTCCGGGTCTTCCTCATCCGAATCCGCGTGGCGTTCGCTCGCTTTGGTGTAGACATACGCAGCGCCGCCCGCAGCCAATTCTTCTCGCTGTTCAGCCGCCGCATCCTGCCGCATCACCAAATCCCTCTATCTTCCAGTCTCGCCAGGCTCTCGCCTTTGCGTTGCTTCCAGCCACGCCGGGTTCCTGGCTTTTGTCTTTGCTTCCAGCCACGCCAAACCTTTTGGTCTTTCCTTCTAAATACCCTAAGGCTTCAGTCTCGGCTCTTCTCGATAACCCCGAACAAATGGGGCTTTCGCCTCCGAGGCAGTCCCCTGACGAATCCCGGACAGTCAAAAGTTGCTATCGAATCAAATGCCCAGTCCGTTTCCAGCGGGTCTTATCGAAGATGTGCAAAGCAGTCGTGAAGAACGATCCGACCCGCGCCCCAAGGCTAGCCTGCTGCGCGTCCATCTCGTCTGCCGTTGCCTCGTACGACCAATAGTTGAACAGCGGCCGCCCCAGAATATTCTCGCGTGGCACAAAACCCCAGAAACGCCCATCGGCACTATGAGTCCGGTTGTCGCCCATAGCGAAGAAGTGGCCAGGAGGCACAATTAGGTCCCCGTTTACCACATGGGAAGGCAAATCCTCCGTCCAGACCTCGGTCGTCAAGGAAGAAGGCGGTGTTCCAAGCGAGGGAAAGTCATCGCGTGCTGGGTCATAGACGTCCTCGGGATCGCCGCCATAGTGCGGCATGACCGCATAAGGTTCAGTCTGTGCCACACCATTCAAATAGACAACCCCATGCTGCAGGTGGATCTTATCCCCCGGCACCCCAATCAGCCGCTTCACCAGCACCAGGTCCGGCGTCTCCGGATTCGGCTTCAAAAATACGATCACATCCCCACGACGCGGCTCGCGATACCGCACAAACGGAGCCCACTTCGTTGGCGGCGCAAACGTCGTCCGGTCGACCAGTACATGGTCGCCGATCAACAGCGTCTTCTCCATCGAACCCGATGGAATCACAAAATTCTGGCTCACAAACGTCATCACAAACAGCCCGACCGCCAGCACCGCGCAGATCGACGACAACGCCTCGAACGGCGTCTCGGTCTGCGCTTCCTTCTCGGTCGCCACAATCCCCGGCGTCGTCTCTACCGCATCCACACTCTGCTCATCCGCCAACGCCATCCGCACAAAACCTCACCAACCATCCTAAATGCCCCTCGGCACCCTCCGCGTACCGCTTGTCCCTCACCGGTTCCCGCCGGGAACGTCGGCCCCTACCGGATCACCTTCAACGTCCTGCTCCAACGCGTCTTATCGAAGAAATGCAGCGCGGTCGTGAAGAACGACCCGATCTTCGTCCCCCAGCTCGGATGCTCCTCGGACATCTCCGCCTCGTTCGCCTCATACGACCAGTAGTTCACGAGCGGCCGTCCCAGCACGTTTTCCCGCGGCACAAAACCCCAGAACCGGCCGTCCGCGCTATGCGTCCGGTTATCTCCCATCGCGAAAAACTTACCGTCCGGCACAACGACATCCCCGTCGACCACATGCGACGGCAACTCATCCGTCCAGACAGCCGTCGTCTTGCTCGAAGGCGGCGGTCCAAGCGACGGAAAATCGTCACGCGCCGGATCGTACGGCTCGCTCCCAGGATCGCTCAGCTTCGCCGCATACGGCTCATTCTGAGCCACGCCGTTCAGGTAGACCACCCCATGCTGCAGGTGAATCTTATCCCCCGGCACTCCAATCAGCCGCTTCACCAGAACCAGGTCCGGCGACTCCGGATTCGGCTTCAGAAACACGATCACGTCCCCGCGATGCGGTTCGCGATAAGGCACAAACGGCGCCCATCTCGTCGGCGGCGCAAACGTCGTTCGGTCGACCATCACGTGGTCGCCCACCAGCAGCGTCTTCTCCATGGACCCCGACGGAATCACAAAATTCTGAAAGCAGAACGTCGTCACAAACACCCACACGACAAAGACCACGCAAGTCGAAGCCAACGCCTCAAACGGCGTCTCCTCAACACCCACCTGCTCCTGCTCCAAAACCCCAGCGTCAGCCATGCCTCAAATCCTAACCTCTCCCGCGAGTTCCCTGAAAGCCAGAAGGCCGGCGGCTCGTAGCTTCTCGATACGCCAGGGCTTCAGCCTTTGCTTACCGGGGCCCGCAAAAAAACGGCGCTTTAGCCCTTGGGGCAATCGCTTCAGCAAAAGGGCATGCCTCAAGAATGGTGCAATTCTTCTTACCGATTTGCTAGAAAAACGGTATAAAAGCGCGTCGCGTAAGTCCCATGTTTTCCGATATTTGCATATAACTCATATAGGGGGGGTAGGGACCCCTATTGCACCACCTTGAACGTCCGGTCCCAGCGCGCGAAACGCCTCGCTCCCGGCTCCGGATCGCGCCAGGAAAAGTACACCATCACCGGCTTCCCGACGATGTAGCTGCGCGGCACAAAACCCCAGTACCGGCTGTCGTCGCTCTCATTCCGGTTATCGCCGAGCACGAAATAGTCGCCCGCCGGAACTGTAAGCTCCCCATCCCGCACCAGACGCCGCAGCCGGATCCACCACCCCGGGTCGACCCGCGCGTCCAGCGTCGAGAGGTTCGGGAAGTCGTCGCGATACCCATCCGGAGCCGCCTGCCGGTACACCGCGTACGGCTCCTTCAAGGGCCGCCCGTTGACGTATACCAGGTTCCCCTTCAACCGCACCCGATCCCCCGGAACCCCGATCACCCGTTTCACCAGATGCACCGAGGGGTCATCCACCGGATCATGAAACACCACCACATCGCCATGCTGAATGCCCGTGGGGGGCATCCAGAACGCGTGATCTCCCGATACCGCTTGCCGATCGAGCAACAGAAAATCCCCTACCAGCAGAGTCGGCTCCATACTTGCCGAAGGAATGCGGATAGGCTGCACGGTAAACGTCATGAAAAATACCGCGATCACCAGCACATACAGGAGCGATTGCAACGCCGGGAGTACCCCGACCGGTTGAGGATGGTGTAGCCGACGCGCTTCGGCGGCGGCCGTCATGACGGGCTGCTCACCCATGCCGCGCCTCCAGTCGCACGACTGACAGCCGCGCGGCTTCCTGCTGGGCCTGCTTCTTGCTCGGCCCTTCCGCCTCGGCCAGGGCGCCCATCTCGGAGCCAGGGCCGTCGAGCCGGACCTCTACCTTGAAGAGGCGCTGATGGCCCGGACCGCTCTCGCCCAGCGGTACATACTGCACGCGGCCAAGTCCCTCGGCCTGCACCAACTCCTGCAGGATCGTCTTCGCATCCCGACTTGGCCCGGTATCCGCCGGGTTCAGTCCGGCGAGCACCTCCCGCTCCACAAACCCCCGGGCCACGTCGATGCCGCCATCCAGAAAAAGCGCGGCAATGATCGCTTCCGCCGCGTTCGAAATCAGCGCGGCATTGGTCCTGCCACCGGCTTCCGCAGTGGTCGGCCCGAGCCGCAGCCAGCGGCCAAACTCCAGCCGCGCTCCCACTTCGCCGAGATGTTTGCGGCTTACCAGCTTCGCCCGCAGCCGCGTCAATTCGCCTTCACGTGAAGCCGGAAATCGCTTGCACAAGGCCTCCGCCACCAGCAGGCCAAGCGCTGCATCGCCCAGGAACTCGAGCTGCTCGTTATCTTTCGAAGGGTCGGCCTGCTCCGCGCTTGGCTTCGCCCCGGGAACGTCGTACACGTAGGAGCGGTGCGTCAGGGCGAGCGTCAACAGTCCCGGCTTGTCGAAGACGTGCCCAAGCCTCCGCTCGAGCTCCGCAAGCGACTCCTCCGCCTTCTTCCCTGTGCGACCGGCCATCCTACCAATCTATCGGAACTCCCGCCTATTCGGGCTTGTAGGACTGCTTCTCCGCCTTGCCGCTAGGGTCGACCGGCTCTTCTTCCTCGTGCTTGATCGATGGAACGCTGAAGGGAGTCTTCAGCCCCTTATCAGCCGCGGCCTTCGCATCCTGCGGGAGCCCCGGCACGGTCAGCGCAGCCTTGTACTCCGCCACCGCGCCTGCTCGATCTGCAGGGTCTTTGATGTCGTTCAGACGGCCAAGATAGATGTGCGCCCAGGCGGTCGTACGCGGATCTTTCGCGGTCTTGAGAACCTCCTGGAACGACGCCTCAGAGCTCTCCGGATCGTGCTGCATCAGCTCGACGCGAGCCTTCACGAAGAGGGCCTCGGCGTGGTCTTGCTTCGGGTCGGCGAGAGCCTTATCGGCGATCGCTTCTGCTCCAGGCAGGTCGCCTTCGAGCATCTTCTTCTCGGCCAGCATCATTCCGGTTGGAACGCGCGGTGCCCGGCGGACGAACTCACCGGAGCCCTGTGGCAGGAAGGCGATCTGTTCGTCGCGATGACGTTCACGCCCTATGTCCATGCCGTAGACCATCTGGCCCATGCTCTGGTCGAGGCCTTCTGGATTTCGTTCCAGCAGAACGAGCTGCTCGTAAAAGTACTGCGTCAAGGTCCAGCCCTGGCGCATATCCAGGTCGACCTGCTTCTGCCGAACCTCTTCGGACTGCCGGTTGTAGGAGCCCAGCTCTTCGTCGTAACGCGCGAGGTCCGCGCGAGCCTTGGTCCCGGTTGGCTTCGCTGGCACGGGTAGCCCGGTGTCCATGCGCCGAGCTTCGATCGCCTTGATCATGCACTCAGTGACCAACGCAACCACGTCGGTCTTGTAGACATAGTCGACCGGCGCATCCTCGACCGGCTTGAGCAGCGGTGTGAGACGCAGCATCGAGTTCGCGCGGGCGTAGACCAGCGGCTCGATGGTGTAGTGCAGGTACAGGTGGCGAATCTGGTCCATGCGCACGGCGCCGGTCGCAGTCGGCGACGTCACAACGACATAGTCCGTCGCATAGATGCGGGCGTTCGGGGCGTTCGGCGCGAGCATCGGCTCGACGAGGATCAAGAGGCGCCGATCAGAGTAACTGCTGACCGGAATCTTGAGGTAAATGTTTGTGCCCAGGACAAGCTGCGTCACAGGTTCGTGCAGCTTGTTTGTGATCGCTTCGTACTCGGCGTGGTGCTTCTCCCAGATCGCGTGGAGATGCGCCACGGCAACGAACGCCTGGAGGTCGGGCAGGATGTTCACGACCTGCAGCGCGTCTGGCGGCATGTCGGTCTGGTCGGCGATCGGCGTAAGCTGCGGAGGCGGGTTCAAGTAAAGAGCGAGCGAGATGTACTGCGCGAGTTCGTGTCCCTTGTCATTCAACTGATGACCGGCAATGTAGGTACAGACGGCATCCTGCGCGGTCTTCGCCGGGGCAGATGCTGCGACCTCGGCTGCGACATCGGCGCGGACCTCGCTGCGCACTGGGTTCGACTCGGCGAGGTCAGCGTCGTAGCCGCAGGCGTTGAGCGCGGTGGCCACATCGAAGAGCTGCTCATTCGTCTCCAGCGTGATCGAAGCGCCACCAGCTTCCGCGAGCCCCCCAGGATGCACGGTGGGGTTTTGCTCCGGTACAGGAGCCCCGGTGCTGCTGGAAGAGGAGGTTTGTCGCTGGTTGGTCTGGGCAGCAGAGGATCCCGCCAGAACACCGAAGATCAAGCTAAAGCTGAGAAAGGACCGCATCAAAATGACCTGGTTGGCAAGCATCAAGGCGTTCGACGCTCCCGAACCAGCATAAGAGAGCGAACGGCTCCCTGCCAAACTACCTTAGCGGCTACCCTTTGACCAGAACGCCTGAGAAGGTCACCAGCACACGTCCGCGAACCGGTACGCCGAACATCTTGGCGGGTTCGTAGACCTGCAGCATCAACTCGTCGCGGACTGCCGAACGGGTCTCTGCGTCGACCGGCCCGGAGACGATGTCGTAGCCATACACCTTGCCCTGCGTGCTGACGTCGGCTTCGACGACCACTGTTGCGTCCTGCAGGGCGGGAGCCAGCGGCTCATCCTGCTCGGCGGTGTAGAGATAATGGGGCATCGTGACCGCTCGCAGTGGCTCATCATGAGCCAGGACCGCGTTCGACACCGGCATGATGCCGACCAGCGCAGCGCTTCCGCCGACCAGAAGCAGGGTACCGACCAGCCCGGAGGCCGCCTGCAGCGCGATCGGCCGTATCAGGTTTGCCCATGTGGCGCTCACCGAATGCCAAAGTCCTTGTCGGCGCGAGCTCTCATGCGAAATCGCCAGGCGGAGCTGCAAGCCGAGCTCGTCCGGCACCTTGGATGGGGCGGTGTGAGCCAGCAGGCTCTGCATCCCGCGCCACTGGAAGAACTCAGCTTTGCAGCCGCGGCATTGATCAAGGTGTGCTGCGACCGCCTGCATCTCGCGTCCGCTGATGGCACCGTCAAGATATCCGGAAAACGCCGACCGCGCTTTCGCGCACACGATGGAGATGCTCATCGAGCACCTCCGCCGAGCAGACCGCCGAGTCCATCCGCAACCAGAATCTCTTTCAGCGCGGCGCGTCCTCGCATCAGGCGGCTCTTTACGGTTCCGGCAGGAACCTGGACGATTTCTGCGATCTCTTCGTAGGAGAAGCCTTCCATCTCTCGCAGTACGACCACGGTGCGGAACGCCTCTGGCAGCTTCCTGAGGGAGTCTTCAACTCGCGCCTTCAACTCGCCATGTTCTGCGCACTCGCAGGGAGAGTGTCGCCCGTCCGTCAATGTCGCGCCGAGACAAAGCGCATCCTCGCCATCATCTGTCTCGCAGGAGCCGAGAGGAGTGTCGATAGTCAGTTCCTGCCGCTTATGACGGGTCCACCAGCGCCGCTGATTCGAGGCCTCATGCAACGCGATGCGATACATCCAGGTACGCAGGCTCGATTCGCCGTGAAAAGTGCGAATGCTGCGAAAAACTTTGATGAAGACTTCCTGGGTGATATCGGCGGCGTCGGCGGGGTCTTGCAGGCTGCGGGCGATGAGCGTGTACAACGGCTGCGAGTATTGGGCGATCAACAGGCCGAAGGCCTCTTCCGAGCCGGCCTTCAAAGCAGCGACCAGCGCCGCATCTTCGGTCCTGACTCCGATCGCACTCGCGAGATTGCCTATCATAGTGCCCGCCTGCATTCCGGGTGTCCTCTAGCCTACGGCCTTGACTCTTGAACCTGCAAATCGAAAAGCGCTGTGAGCCCCGCGAGACCCTTGGGAAACTGCGCCGCCGACGGCAGAGTGCTCGCTCACTCCACA
The DNA here is from genome assembly GCA_963693075.2 of uncultured Granulicella sp. Taxonomy (GTDB): domain Bacteria; phylum Acidobacteriota; class Terriglobia; order Terriglobales; family Acidobacteriaceae; genus Edaphobacter. The sequence goes on from CAXMMP010000001.1 coordinate 84,379, forward strand.
GCGTTAGACACCGCAGCGCCAGCCAATGTTCCCGCTGCACAGGATTCTCGTTTGACTCACGGGCGAACGTCCTCCAGAATAGAAAGCAGTGGGCCTGTGGCGCAGCTGGGAGCGCGCTTCCATGGCATGGAAGAGGTCATCGGTTCGATCCCGATCAGGTCCACCAAACACCCCCCCACAAATAAGCACTGATAGCCCAAAGGAAAGTCATTGCCTCGACAGATAAGGGGAGCCTTGGCGACTGAGCCATCCTCCCGGATGACGTAGTGACCGTCAAAATGAAGGTTTCGGGTGCCCTTGCTGACCTTACGACCCTGCTCGCGCTCCAGCCGCTACGCCCTGCACTGGGCCGCAGGTCGCCGGTGTAAACATTCCGTCACCTTCCATCGAACATTCGACAAGTGGTCCGGTCCGTTCGTTAGAGGGAGGTCGGCGACCATGAGATCGAAGATGCTCCCTTGGACCGGATTCGTTCGAACATCGATCACATGAGGCACCTTGGCAACAGCCGACCCGAGCCCTTAGACGAGCCTGGAAATCCAGCAAAGTTCGCAACGGTAACTAAGATTACCAGCAGGTATACCACGCGTCGGACCCGTACTGCGCCGTTCAGCGGGCATCGGCGGCCTTCGCGTCAAGATTCAAGGAGTACACATCACCGGTTCCGATACGGGAACGCACGATGGGCCGACCTGCCGGCGTCAACCCGCAGAAGAAGTAGTCGGCCGTCTCGCCGTCGGCGAAGTTAGACAGGTTCGCAATCTGCTCCAACTTTCCGTCGGCGATGGCTACTCGATAAATAGGCTGCATGTCGGCCTGCGCCGCGTGAAAGATAATCGACTTGCTGTCGGCTGACCAAACCGGATCGGCCACGGAAGTATCGGCCAGCATCTGCCAGACACCTGTCGCCAGATCGAGCAGCATCAGCCGCTTCTGGTCGAGCGAGATCGCCGCAATGTACTTTCCGTCGGGCGACCAGCGCGGACTGAAGAGACCATCAGACTCCGGCACTGCGGAGACCTTGCCCGTCATAAGGTCGAAGATCTGGAGCGCACGTGCGCCCTCTTCCTTGCCCATGATGTCGGTAATACGGCCGAAGACAATCTGTTGCCCGTTCGCCGACCACGAAGGATCGGCCTGGTTGCGATTTTCGGCTGTCAACAGAAGCGGCGTCCCACCGGCAGGCGCCACTATGTACAGCTGCCACGCCTTACCGGGATGGCGCGCCATCAAGGCAAGCTGCTGGCCGTCAGGCGACCAATGCGCGAGGAAGACATCCAACGAGTCCGGCGTCACCTGGATGCGCTCGGAGCCGTCCGGCCGGGCGCGCCACAGCCGGCCCGACTGATCCGTCCAACTAACCCATTGCTGGTCGCGTGAGTACTCGATCCGGTTGGCGTCGGAGAGGAACTCCTGCTCCGGTACGAAGGCCTTACGCGTCGGGTCGAATTGCAGCAGTGCCGACTGGGTTTCCAGCCCAAGGAAGTAAATCTGATGACCGTTGCGTGAAGTCGCGGGTGCCACGAACGAAAGCGGGCCGTTCGTAATGCGCGTCGGCCCCGAGGTGCTGGTCCCATCGATCCGCCAAAGGTCGCTGTTTCCCGCTAGGTTTGCTTGGAAGACGAAGTACTTGCCGTCGCCGGTCCAGTTACCGCAGCACACAGTAGAGGCCTGCGTCCAGTTGCTAAGGATTTGCCGTGCGTTACGACCGTCCCCATCCATCTGCCACAGCGCGGCCGTGTGATCGACCGGATTCAACAGCGTGAAGCGCAGCAGCTTCCCATCGGGCGACCAGCGCAGCCAGAAGGCGCGGCCCGGAAGCGTCGCAAACTGGCGCGAGCTGCCGTCGCGCAGTTGATGAATGGTGAGTTCGTTGCCCGCGGCATAGAGGACGGCCTGGCCGCCCAGCATCCAGGTCGCATCGTGCGCCACGATATTCGAAAGCCGCAACGCGCTGCCGCCGGCGGTCGGCACCACCCACAGCGGCTGCTCAGACTCGGGTGACAGGTGACTCCGCAGCAGCAGGCTGCCGCCATCCGGAGAAAGGTCGCCAAGCATCGGCGAAGAGATCTCGCTCGGCATCTCGAAGTGCTGAACCTCGCCAGTATGCACATCGACGCGGGCGAGAATCGGGCGTCCCCCTGAGATTACCGAGGTAAAGATGCGCAGCCCGTCCGTCACCGACGCGGGAAAACTTTCCATCAACTGGACGCCGGGGGCAATGCGGCCGGTATGGGTCAGCCGTTCGATCCTTGGTATGGCCGCCGGGTGGCCGATCCCAGCCAGGTATCCGGTAGCCGCGGCGATGGTCGCCAGCACGACAGCGGCAACGGCCAGCCCGAGATAGGAGCGGTATCTTGGCGGCTTAGGATCTACGCTGACCGGCAGGGCGTCGCGCGGAGTCAAACGCAGGTCCGCGACCGTGGCCTTTGGCTGCGGTTCCAGGGAGCCTGTCAGGAGGGGATTCGTCGCGACGGAAGCAGCCGCGCTCAGGAGGTCCTCGGCAGGAACCGTGCGTGAGACCGCCACCGGCGCAATAAAGCGGTAACCGCGACGGGCAAGGGTCTCAACAAACCGGGGATTGTCGGCAGAATCCCCTAGCGCCTCCCGCACCTTGTTGATAGCCGTCCCAAGGGATTGGTCGAAGTCGCCAGCGGCGTCTCGTCCCCATAAGCGTTCCTGCAATTGCTCGCGGGTAACGACTTCTCCGGGATGTTCCACAAGGGTTGCGAGCACGCGGAAGGGCTGGCCCTGAAGCTTGACCTTGTGACCCGCCTTCCAGAGTTCCCCTGTCTGCAGGTCGGCCTCAAAGAGTCCGAACCTCACTCGCGTCGCCGCCGGACTGTGCTCAATCATGCCCGTTTACTCCAGACGGGAGAGTAGCACGATGAAACAACACAAGTTAAGGGGAACCTCTGCGGACGTGTGCGTCGCGCTGATCGTGCTCCGCTGTGACCTAAAGTGTGTTTTTGAGTTGAAGCTGATTTGCAAAGTGAACAAAAAAAATGAGTTGCGTGTTGATGTTCGGTGGATCGAAAGAACATTTCGAAACTATTGACTGTCGTTCCTTCTGGAGCGGAAGGTGTGTGGCGGCTGAGAGAGCGGGATTCCGCGAACAGCTAATTCAGGCAGGCCACCCGGTACCACTGGCAGCGACAGTTCCATAAAAGGGACGTTCAGGAGACAACCCAATGTTTGACGCAAATCGTTCTTCCACCAATAAAAGACTTCTTCGGCTCGTGCTTGGCACAGCCATCATTCTTCCGGCGGCAACGCTCGCCACCCGGCCCATGTCCGCGCAGACCGATACAGGCCGCGTCACCGGTTCAGTCGTTGACCCTACCGGAGCGATCATCCCCAACGCCACGGTCACGATCACCAACCTGCAGACGAACCAGATCATCGTGGTCAAGTCGGGGTCCGACGGACTCTTCACCGCAAACGCGCTCCCAGCGGGTAGCTACAAAGCAGAACTCCAGGTGCAGGGCTTCAGCTCCGAACTTCAGAACTTCAAGCTCGACGTCTCGCAGGTGCAGGAACTCGACTTCCACCTAAAGCTTGGCGCAGAGTCGACCGTCGTAGAAGTTACCGACGCGGCGCCGCTCGTCCAGACCGAGACCTCTGAGACCGGGCTCGTCATCAATGACCGCCAGCTCTCGGACCTGCCTTTGAACGGACGCAACTTCACCCAACTCGCTCTGCTTACGCCTGGTGTCACCCGCGGCGCATACGGCAACCAGGCTGGTGGAACCCAGAGCAACGCCGAGACCCTCCGCTACAACGACACCGGAGGCGCCTCGCTCGCCGCCAACGGTCTCCGTCCGCAGGCAAATAACTTCCTGCTCGACGGCCTCGATAACAACGAAGGTCTCGTCAATACCATCAACTTCTTCCCGCCGGTCGAAGCGATGAGCGAGTTCCGCGTCACCAACTCCCTGGCACCCGCCGAATTTGGACGCGCAGGCGGTGTTGTGATCCAGGCGGCAACGAAGTCCGGTACCAACGCCATTCACGGTTCCGCCTTCGCCTTCTATCGCGATTCGGGCCTCGGCGGCGCGAACGAAAACTACTTCTCGTACGGCACGCCCGAAGCCAATTACCACCGCAACCAGTTCGGTGCGACCGTTGGCGGCCCAATCCTGAAGGACAAGCTCTTTCTGTTCTTCGACTATCAAGGCCTGCGCGAGAACATCCCGAATGGCGGCGCAACCGTCAACACCGTGCCTACCGCCAAGATGCGCACCGGCGACTTCTCCGAGCTCATCGGCCAAGGCCAGTCCGTTGTCCCCTACAACAGCCTCGGCAACTTCGACCCCACGGGCTGCACCAACTTCACCCTCGCTGACGGTCGCGTCGTTTCCAACAGCAACCAGCTCAAATACGGCACTAACAACCCGACGCCGAACCAGGCATTTGCCGCTGATAGCGGAGCCATCTTCGACCCCCTCACCTGCGCCCAGTTCGGCACGGCTGCGGCACCGAACATCATCCCGATGGATCGCCTGAACAAGGTCGCCGTCAACTACCTGAACGCCTTCCCGCTACCCAACCGCACCGCGACGGCAGGCACGCTCGACAACTACCAGAACACGCAGTTCATCCAGAACAAGTACAACGACTTCGACGCACGTCTTGACTACCGCTTTAAGCAGAAGGACAATATGTTCGTCCGTTACAGCTACGGTCAGGACAACGATAACAAGACGGTCGCAGTCGTCGGCCTGCCCTCCGGCTTCGGCGCGGGCTCGAACAACACGCACCCGCGCGGCATCGCGGCTGGCGAGACGCACATCTTCACCCCAAACCTTGTCAACGAGTTCCGCTTCGGTTACTCGCGTCCCTTCTACGGCTACATCAACCCGTTCGAAGGCGAAGCTTTTTCGGCTAACCTCGGCATTCCAAACGCCAATCGCAACCCGACCCTTGGCGGCGGAGCGTTGATCGGCGGCGGCAACACGCAGATCTCTTATACCGGAGACGGCGGCCCATACGAGGTCCCGCAGCACACCTACCAGTACCTCGATTCCTTCAGCTTCACCAAGGGCCGTCACGCGATGAAGTTTGGCGGCAACGTCATCCAGCGCGAGGTTGACTTCTTCCAGGCCGACTATCGCTCGAAGGGCTTCTTCAATATCCAGAGCGGCGGCGGCGACTACACCGGCTACGAGGTCTCAGAGCTTCTCGCCGGCTTCGTCAACACTTACTCCATCGCCAATCCGGCTGGCTACTATAAGACCCGTTCATACGAAACCGGCTTCTTCGCCCAGGATGACTTCAAGCTCACCAAGCACATCACCTTGAACCTTGGCCTGCGTTATGACATCTACACCTTCCCGTATGAGCTGAATAACCGGCAGTCGAACTTCGATATCGCCACCGACACCCTCAAGGTCGCCGGTGCAAGCGGAAATTCACGTTCGCTCATCAACACCCCCTTCACCAACTTCGCGCCGCGCGTCGGCTTCGCGTGGGACGTCTTCGGCAATGGCCACACCGCACTCCGCGGCGGCTACGGCATCTACTACTTCCTCGACCGCGGCGGCGTCGGCAACCAGCTCTCGAACAACCCGGACTTCAACGGAGCCTCCGCCTACAGCGATTACGCTGGCTATCGCGTGGCACTCTCCGGCCAAGAGCCCGGCTTGCAGCCCAACACCACAACACCCGGGCCCTACGCCATCAACAACAGCATCAACGCAACCGCGGCGCTGCCTTCCTCGGCCGTTACCGTGGACGTCAACAACCCAACTAACGTGGCGGTGATCGCGTACCCGACCAACTCCAAAGACCCCACCATCCAGCAGTACAATCTCTCGATCCAGCAGCAGTTAGATAAGAACACCACCGCGACCATCTCCTATGTCGGCACAAAGGCGGACCATCTGCTGAACACGGCCAGCTACACGGCGCCACAGCTTGGCACGGGAGTCCAGTTCTTCCACGCACAGGGCCTCAGCGTCACTGAGAACGTCTTCAGCGGCACCTCGCATTACAACGGCTTGCAGACGAGCCTCAACCATCGTCTGGTGAGCGGACTGCAGGTCACCGCGGCCTACACCTGGTCGCACAACACGGACGATTCCAACGGACCCTTTTCGCCCGCAAACACCGTCGGTGTCCCCGTCGATGCAACCGGTCTGCGCTTCGATCTCAACCGCGGAAACGCGGCGGACGATCAACGCCATGCCGCCACCTTCTCCGCACTCATTGAAGTCCCGTACGGTCGCGGCCGGAAATATGGCGCGCACATCAACCGTGGGCTCGACTACATCATCGGCGGCTATCAGTTCAGCCCGTTCGTTAGCATCGGTACCGGGACTCCGATCGATATCTCGGCGGATGCAAGCACCGCCGGTGGAATCCCAAACCGCCCCGACCTCGTCGGCAACCCGATGGTTGGCCTGAAGAAGACGTACAACACCAGCAGCACGAGCGGCTACGTCTACATCAATCGCGGCGCGTTCGCCGATCCTCCGGTCAACGCCGGTGGTTATTACTACCGCGTCGGGACCGTACACCGTAACGAGTTCTACGGACCGGGCTACAACACCACCGGCTTGTCGATCTTCAAGGACATTCCGATCACCGATCGCGTCAAGTCTCAAATCCGCGGACAGTCCTACAACCTCTTCAACCATCCGCAGTTCGGCCAGCCCACAAACGGCGTCTCGGGTTCTTCGTTGAACATCGACTCGCCCATCGTGATCAACTCCACACGCTTCCGCAGCGCACGCGAGTTGGAACTCGCCTATCGCGTTACCTTCTAACAATCCGCAGAGAGCGCACCGCCGCATGGCAACTGTGCATGCGGCGGTGCCGTCTCTAGCCTCTTCTTGCGCACTAACTCGAAGGCTGAAAGCATGATGATCCGCGTCAAAATTCGATTAGCTTGCACGCTCGCACTCGTTTTGATCTCTCTGCAGGCCTGCCTTCACCCCCAGACTTCCAAGCCGGTCATCACCAGGATTGATCCACCCAACTGGTTCACCCGGCTACCCGATTCGCTGCTCCTCGTCCACGGCGAGCACCTTGAGAACACGAAGTTTTCGCTTCAAGGTGCCACCACCGCACGCATCACCGAACAAATCATTTCGCCCAATGGACACTGGGCTTTTCTCACCTTCGTCACAGCCTCCGCGCAGCCCGGCACGTTTCAGATCATTGCGGCGAATAACCACGGCAGCACAACCTCTGCGTACACGCTCGCGGCCCGCCGGCCCGTCTCCCAGCAGCCCAGGGGCTTTAGCTCCTCCGACGTCATGTACCTCATCATGCCAGACCGCTTCGCCGACGGCGATCTTGCCAACGACAACCTGAAATCCTTTCGTCCCCCGAACGAGCGCAGCTCCGCCCGCGCCTACCATGGTGGCGATCTCAAAGGCATTGAGCAGCATCTCGACTACCTGCAAAGACTTGGCGTAACCACCATCTGGACGACGCCGCTCTACGACAACACCCTCAATCAATCCGCCCAGACCTACCACGGCTACAGCGCCACCGACATGTACGCCGTCGATCCACACTTCGGGTCTATGGACGACTACCGCGCACTTATCTCAGCCGCGCACGCTCGCGGCATGAAGGTCGTGCTCGACACCGTACCCAACCACGTCGGCCCCGCATCCCCATGGGCAAATGACCCGCCTACTCCCGACTGGCTCCACGGCACGCCGGAGTCTCACGTCAGCGTCGTCGACGATTTCAGGGCCATCACCGATCCGTCAGCACCGGCACAACGGCGGCACGTAACCCTCGACGGCTGGTTCGCGGACTTCCTGCCCGACCTCAACCAGGACAGCCCGCTCGTCGCCGCATATCTCATCCAGAACGCTATCTGGTGGATCGAATCCGCGGGCATTGACGGCTTGCGCATTGACACCTTCCCCTATGTCCCGCGCAGCTTTTGGCACGACTACAATCAGCAGCTTCACACGCTCTACCCGCACCTCTCCGACGTCGGCGAAGTCTCGAACGGCGACCCGCGCATCACCAGCTTCTTCGCCGGCGGCATCGCGCACACAGGCAGCGATGGCGCCTTCGACACTCTGCTCGACACGCCCTTCGACTTCCCCGTCTACTACGCTCTGCGCAAGGTCTTGATCCACCACGAACCCATGACCTTACTCGCCGACCTCCTCAAACAGGACACCCTTTACCCGCATCCCGAACGCCTCGTCACCTTCCTCGGCAACCACGACACCAAGCGCTTCCTCTCCGAGCCCGGAGCAACGCTCTCAGACCTGCACCTCGCCTTCGGACTGCTCGCAACCCTTCGCGGCATGCCGCAGCTCTACTACGGAGATGAGCTTGCCATGAAGGGCGGCGACGACCCCGACAACCGCAAAGACTTCCCCGGTGGTTTTCCTAAAGACAAGACGGACGGCTTCACCACAAGCGGCCGCAACCCGACGGAAGAAGCGATGCACGCCTGGGTCGAAAAGCTCTTCACCCTGCGCGCCCACACCCCCGAACTGATGACCGGCCAGCAGGAAACCCTGATTGCGGACAAAGATATCTTTGCCTTCATCCGCGGAACGAACCTCACAGTTGGCTGTAACGCAAGTGGAGGAACCCGCGTGGTCGTCGTCATCAACAATGCCGCGACGCCGCGAAGCCTCAACCTGGAAACCTCCTCTCCAGCGCTTCAAGGATGCACTCATTATCAAAACGTCCTGTCCGACGCCCCGCAGATCATACCCAGCGCAAGCAGTCTCACGGTCCCGCTGGAAGCTCAGGGCATCACCATCCTGCGAGCCGAACCATGACTTATCCACCGTATCGAAGCGCCTCGGAGCCGAAGCCATGCCTTGCTTGAAGCACCTGTGCCTCACCATTGTTCCAGCGCTAGGCATCCTCACATCCCTCCCCGTCATCGGCCAGAGTCTCGCACCAAGTCCAGGCGGCTTCTCCATCTCGAACACGTCGGCAACGCTGCGCGTCGATGCCCTCCGCCCCGACGTTCTGCGTGTTCGCCTCTACCCCGCCGATCATCCCGCAGAAGACGCGTCCTGGGCCGTTCTGCCCGAAGCTCGTACAGCGCACATCACAGTGACCGCGACCGCTAACGGCTTCACCACCTCCGCGCTGAAAGTCTCCGCCGACGCGGATCTCACTCTCACCATCAGCGACCTGGCCGGCAACATCCTGCAACGCGACGCGCTCCCTTTCCATCAAGATGCTGACGGCTTCAAAGTCACAAAAGTCAAAGCTCCCGACGACCACTTCTTCGGCCTTGGTGATAAACCGGGCCCGCTCGACCGCTCCGGCCAATCCTTCGTCATGTGGAACTCCGACACCTTCGGCTGGCAGGAATCGACCGACCCCATCTATAAGTCGATCCCATTTTTCCTCGAGATGCATGCAGGTCGCACCATCGGCGTTCTCGTCGACAACACTTACCGCAGCTTCTTCGACTTCGGCCACGAGCGCACCGACCGCTACACCTTCAGTGCGCCCGGCGGTCCCATCGACTACTACGTCCTCTACGGCCCTGAGCCCCGCCAAGTGCTTCAAACGTACGCCTGGCTCACAGGCCCCACGCCTCTGCCCCCTCTCTGGTCGCTCGGCTTCCAGCAGTCACGCTACACCTATACCCCGCGCGCCAAACTAGAAGAGATCGCGACTCATCTCCGTGCCGATCACATCCCATCCGACGCCCTTTATCTCGATATCGACTTCCAGGAAAAGAACCGCCCTTTCACCGTCGATCCTGTCACCTTCCCCGACTTTCCCGGCCTCATCCGCAGGCTCGCCGAGCAGCACTTTCACACCGTCGTCATTACCGACCTGCACATCGCCGATCTGCCGGATCAAGCCTACGCACCCTACGACAGCGGCATGGCTGGCGACCACTTCGTCAAGCAGAACGGCCACGACTACGTCGGCAAAGTCTGGCCCGGCCCCTCTGTCTTCCCGGACTTCACCCAGGCCAAAACCCGCACCTGGTGGGGTTCCCTCTACAAAGACTTCGTCGCCGACGGCGTCGCCGGCTTCTGGAACGACATGAATGAGCCCGCGGTCTTCACTTACCCAGCCAAGACCATGCCCGACGACGTCCAGCACCGCATCGACGAACCCGGGTTCCTCAAACGTACTGCGAATCATCTTGAGATCCACAACGTCTACGGCATGGAAAACTCACGCGCCACCTACGACGGCCTGCTCGCCCTCGCTCCCAATACGCGCCCCTTCGTACTGACCCGCGCAAGCTACGCCGGCGGCCAGCGTTATGCTGCCACGTGGACCGGCGACAACTCCGCAACCTGGAACCACCTGCGGCAGACAACGCCGCAGCTACTTAACCTCGGACTCAGCGGCTTCTCCCTCTCAGGCGCGGATACCGGCGGCTTCGCCGGTTCGCCGCCGCCTGCACTGCTCACCCGCTGGCTCATGCTGGCCGCCTTCCAGCCCATTGACCGCGACCATGCCGCTAAAGGCACGCGCGACCACGAGCCGTGGGTCGACGGCCCCGAACAGGAGTCGATTCGTCGCCGCTATATCGAAGAGCGCTACCGCCTGATGCCATACCTCTACACCACCGCCGAAGAGACCTCGCACGACGGCATGCCCATCCTGCGCCCGCTCTTCCTTGAGTTTCCCCACGCTGCCGCCGACCAGCATCCCCTCGATCTTGACGCCTCCGGCGAATTCCTCTTCGGCCCGTCCATCCTCGTCGCCGCCTCGCCCTCACCCGAGGAGGTCGCGCCCTATGACGTCACGCTCCCGCCCGGCATCTGGTACGACTACTGGACCGGCGAACGACTCGACCGTCGTTCACCGCTCGACGCGCGCGACCTCGAGATCCGCGACGCACCACCGCCCATCCTCAAGCGCGTCATGGTCGATCCCGGCCCCGCCGACCTGCCCATCTACGTCCGCGGCGGCAGCATCATCCCCATGGCGCCGCTTGTGCAATCAACCGGCGAGAAGCCCGTCGGCCCGCTCACACTGCGCGTCTTTCCCGGCGACGCCTGCGCCGGTGACCTGTACCAGGACGACGGCAAATCCTTCGACTTCCGCCACGGCGACTTCCTGCGCCTCCACTTCACCTGCGCCACTCAACCTGACGGCTCACTCACCGTAAACGTCGGAGCGACCGCCGGCGCCTTCCAGCCCTGGTTCACCAGCATCCGCATCGAAGTCGTTGGCATGAAGGCCAAGTCAGCTCAAGTTTCTGCTCGTTTGCCTCTCGCGCTCGAGCAAACACCGCTCGGCGTCGCCGCGACGATAACCTACACACGGAAATCGTTACAAGTCTCCTTCCGCTAGGAACGTCTTCGGCATTAAGCTGTTGCCATGCGTCTTCTCGCCATCCTGCTCGTCGCGCTCTCCGTCACGTCCCTTCCGGCTCCCGAAAGTCACGCCCAAACGGCATCTCAGGCGACGGTGCCGCGCCCCATCTTGACCGATCCCGTCGTCAACGCCAATCGCACCGTAACCTTCCGCGTTGTGGCACCTCCTGACGCACTGGTAGAGCTCTCGCTCGAAGGCAGGAAAGATTCCATTCCAATGACAATGGAGTCTCGGGGAATCTTCACCCTCACGACTGAGCCGCTCGCGCCCGAGTTTTACAGCTATCACTTTCTGATGAACAAACATCTCGTCATCGATCCGCACAACGTGTCGGTCAAGGCGAGCCTGCTGGCCGTCGGCAGCTCGTTCCTGGTGCCCGGCGCCACGCCGGAGCCGTGGGAGTCGACCGCGATCCCTCACGGCGAGGTGCACCACGAGTTCTTCACTACCCACGTCGTGAAGGGTCTCGAACGCGATCAAGACGAATACTACGTCTATACGCCGCCGGGCTACGACCCGCGCTCGCCGATAAAGTATCCCGTGCTCTACCTCCTGCACGGCTGGTCCGATACCGCCGGCGGTTGGTCGACCATCGGCCACGCCAACGACATTCTCGACACCCTCATTGCCTCCGGCAAAGCCAGGCCGATGATCGTCGTTATGCCGCTCGGCTATGGCGAAATGAGCTTCGTTCGATCCGGCTTCGACGTCTGGAACGATCCCGCGCAGGTCGTCTCGAACGTCAAGCTCTTCGGGCAATCGCTCCTAACGGAGATCCTGCCACGCGTCGAGAAGGAATACAACATCCAGCCGGGGCGTGATGCGCGCGCGATCGCGGGGCTTTCAATGGGAGGCTTGGAATCGGTCGCGATCGGCCTTGAGCGCGCGCAGATGTTCAGCTATGTGGGTGGCTTCAGCGCAGCCGTCATGGGCCTGACACCAGAGAGATTGCTAGCCGGAGGACTTGATCCCAAGACGGCGAATTTCAAGCTGCTCTGGATCGCTTGCGGGACGGAAGATGATCTCATCACACCGAATCGGACACTGATTGCGGGACTGAAGGGCCTGGGCCTGCCGGTGACGGCGGTTGAGACCCCGGGAATGCATACGTGGCTGGTATGGCGGGATAATCTTGTCAACTTTGTACCGTTGCTGTTTCAGAAGTGACGATGGGCGAAACGGAAGTACCCTTAGGCGGGCACGACGGTTCGCAGTGGCGGACGGACCGCGCCGTCTGCGAGCAGCTCGTTCAGAAGCGTGCTGACGACGGTCGGATTGGCCTTCATCATGTATAGAGTTCCCTCGCCTCTGAGAACACTCCCGCCACTTCAGCAGAACAACGCGAAAGTGGTTCAACGAGAATCGGCACCGGAGCAGTCGGGCGGATGGTGAACTTCGGAGTAATCGGAAGCGTTGCGCCTGTCGGGTGCGGCAGGCGCAGCGACCAGCTTTGCAAAACCGTCGCCAGCATCAGCACCCCTTCCATCCAGGCGAAACCTTCGCCAATGCAATAACGAGCCCCGCCGCCGAAAGGAAAGTACGCAAACTTCGGGCGTTTGGCCTTCTCTTCATCTGTGAAACGGCCCGGATCGAAGCGCGTCGGATCGGGGTACCAGCGCGGGTCGTCGTGGACGACAAGCTGAGACGCGATCAGATGAGCACGCTTGGGGATGTACTGGCCGGAACGCGTCGTGTAGGATTCGCCCGCCGTGCGCGCCACCACCCACGCTGGCGGATACATCCGCATCGACTCCGCGAATACCTGTTCCACATATCGAAGTTGTCGGAAATCCGCAGCTTCGGGCAAGCGGTCGCCGCACACGTTTTGGACCTCATCCCGCATTCGCCGCTGCACCTCCGAATGCCGCGCCGTCAGCCAGAGCGTAAACGTCAGGGCATTCGCCGTCGTCTCGTGCCCTGCAAGCAGCAGCGTCAAGGCTTCATCGCGAACCTGCTGGTCAGGCATGGGACCATCCTCGTCTTCAGCCTCCAGCAACATGCCGAGCAGGTCATCACCTAAGACTCCGGACCGGCGTCGCTCGTGGATGATTGAAAAAATCAACTCGTCCAGCTTCGCCAAGGCACGCCGCATTGCGGGAATCGGCCCAATCGGTAACTGCTCCAACAAGCGCGATCCCGGCAGCAGCGCGAACGGCAGGTAGTCGTTGAAGATCCGCATCGCATCGACAAACGTCTGCACACTCGCGTGTACATCTGTTCCAAGCAAGCATCGACTGGTGATCCTCAACGTCAGCGCCACCATCTCGGCATGAATCTCGAGACTTGCACCATTGGCCGGCCACGCCGATGTCATCTCCTGCGTAATCTGTACGATCTCCGCCCCATACTGCGCCAGGCGTGCTCGATGGAAGGCCGGCTGGGCCAACCGCCGCTGCTTCAAATGCAACGGCTCTTCACTCGTCAGCAGACCGTCGCCCAGGATGCCGCGTGCGCGTTGCAACACCACGCCGCGTCGATGATGGCCAGCGTCGCGCACCAGCATATCGGCGATATCGTCCGGATGGTTGAACTGAAACTGCCGGAATCCGTTCGGCGTCACAAAGCTGTTCACATCACCGAAGACCGCAGCATTCCGCCGGTAGAACGCGGGCGAATCCACCGCGAAAAGTGTGCCATCCAGAATGCGGCTGAGAAGCGACGGTCCATTCGGCCATCGCGAGTGTGTGCCTTCCAAATGCAGCCCTTTGCTTGTCTGTATTCGTCCTGATATGAACAGACTGTCAGAATTATGAACACGCCGTCAGATGCCGCCATAATAGGAGAGGCATACCCCGGTCAATGGAATCCTTTTTCGTACGTTTCAAAAACCCGCTGGTCCTGATTGCATTGCTCCTGGTGCAGGCGATTGCCTTGGCGACGCAGGTGCGACGCCCGGAAGATCCGCTGCGACCCGACGGCCAGCACGCGCGCCTCGTACGCCTTTGGGCCGTGTCGCTGGTGGCCCCATTCGAGCGCCTGTCCGCCTTCAGCGGCCACGGCGTCCGCGGAGCATGGTCCGACTACATCGACCTCCGTCATGTACGGCAACAAAATGAAGACCTCAAAAAGCAGCTGGATCAGCTGCACCTCGAGCGCGCCGCCATCTCCGAAGACGCGGTTGAAGGTCAGCGGCTGCGCGGTTTACTCGATTTCAAGCAGCACTACATCCAATCCACGGTGGCTGCCCAGGTCATCGGCACCTCCGGCTCCGACCAGTCACGCCTGCTCATCCTTGATAAAGGTGCCGACGCCCATCTCGTCCCCGGGATGCCTGTCATCACGCCGGACGGCGCAGTCGGCAAGCTCCGCGACGTCTTCCCGACCACCTCGCAACTCCTGCTTCTTAGCGATCCAACCTCGGGAGCTGGCGTACTTCTCCAGTCGACGCGTATTCGCGCGATCCTCCGCGGCACCTCGCAAGGCGCCATCATCATCAACAACCTCACCCCGGACGATCGCATCAAGCCCGGCGAAAAAGTGCTCACCTCCGGCGGGGACATGGTCTTCCCCCGCGGTCTCGCCGTCGGCACCATCGAGTCCATCAAGCCAGACCCCGAGCACCAGCCCTACACGACGATCGTCCTGAAGCCAGCGGCAAACCTGAACCGGCTGGAAGAAGTGCTGATCGTCACCTCGACCGGCAATCGCCTCGACCCGCTGACAGAACAGGAACTCGCCAAAGACGCGCAAATCCATGCGGCAGACGTGAGTGCCGAGCGTCTGCCCAGCATGCACGAAGGCAAGCCCGAAGCGGATCCCAACGCACCGTCCGATGCCATGCCGCCACCCGATAACTCCACGCAACTCGTTCCGAAGCCCAAGCCCGCCCTGCATCCTGACCGCTACAGCACCGGATCCGCCCCGCCGGCGACCGACCTGACCCCCGGCGCGCCGCGTCCGTCGCAGCAAACGGCGCCGCCCGCGACCCCGCCCGAGACGGAGAAACCGCAGTAGCCATGCCCACGCATTCCTACACATCCCGCAGGGAGCTTGAGGAGTACCGGTTCAGCCCGGTCGTGGCCCTCGCTGTACCGCTCCTCTTCATCCTGCTGCAGGCTTACATCCCCAAGATCATTCCGCGCTTCGCCATCCTCGACCTGCCGCTGCTGGCCGTCATCTTCTTCGCCGTCGCGCGGCGCAACCCCATCTACGGCGCACTCACCGGAGCAGCCATCGGTCTCGTCCAGGACGCTCTCACTGGCCAGTACATCGGCATCAACGGCATGGCGAAGGCGGTCATCGGATTTATTGCGTCCAGCATCGGCGTTCAGGTCGACGTGGAAAACATTGTCCTGCGCATCCTGATGAACTTCGGCTTCTCCCTCCTGCAGTCCGCCATGATCTTCGCGATCAACAAAGTCATGCTCGGCCAGCATGAGACGAGGCTGCTCTGGCTGCACGAACTCATTCGGGCCGGCTTGAATACCGCAGTGGCCGTCCCGCTCTTCCTCTTCCTGGACCGCTTCAAACAGCGCGATTAGCGTCGAACGCGGCGTCAAAATTGCACTATGATCGGGTTCACCGAAAGCCCGGGAGAAACTCATGACTTACTTGCAGGCAGCGAGACTGGCGTGTCGGATCGCCTCATGCTATCTCCTCTTCTGGGTGATCGCAGATCTGATCAGCCTGCCCGCAGAACTAATCACTCTGCACCATGACTGGGATTTATTCCGGCTTGCCCCGGGGGCGCTTGGCCCGAATTATGAAAAGGACGTGGTGTATTTCTTTCGCTTAGCCGTGATCCATCTGGCGACCAACGTCCTTGAGATTGCGCTTTGGTCCGCGCTCGCTCTATGGTTCGTTCACTTCGGCCCGAAGCTTCGCGGCTTGCTCGATGTTTCGGAGCAAGTAGAATCGACGGAAACGTAAGGCTCACCAAAGTCGAGGCAACACGGATGACACCGCGCCAGCAACTTACGCAGAAAATCCTGACCCAGAAACGCCGGCTCAAGTTGACCTGGGCGACCATTGCCTCAGCTCTGGGGCCAGGCTCGCCAATTCTCTACACCGCAGCCATGTTGGGGGAATCGACCTTGACACCGGAAGAAGCTGCGAAGGCCGCAGCAGTCTTCGAGCTTGATGAACAGGAGACATTGTTGTTGACCGAGCCGCCCACCCGCGGCAACAATCCCATGCCGCCCACTGACCCGTTGATCTACCGCTTCTACGAGTTAATCCAAATCTATGGTCCAACCTGGAAGGAATTGATCCAGGAAGAGTTTGGCGACGGCATCATGTCGGCGATCGATTTCAATATGTCGATTGAGCGGGAACCGAACCCCGCAGGGGATCGAGTGAAGATTGCGATGTCCGGTAAATTCCTGCCGTATAAGCGCTTCTAAGCCGCTTCGTTCAATTTGCCAGGCAGCGGTTCCATCGTGACAACCTTCGTCCGCCGCTTGTCCGCACCCTCAAGCCTTCGGCAGAGTTCCTGACCTGCCGAAAGCGAGGGGAGCCATAGCAGCAGAGGACCAGCGGCAAGGAGAACGACGAGAGCAAGGGCCTGGAGTGACATAAGGTCTCCGCGTGAGCCTAAAGGGTACCGATGAAGAGATCGTGAACAACTTCGTCTCTTCGGGTTAACTGCGGGCCTGGAATCGCGGCGAAAGTAGAGCGTTGCCACAAAAAATACCCGCCAGGCAGATGTTCGGTTGCCTAAGTATGCAACACCCAAAGCTGCCCGACAAGGTAAATTTTTCGTACCAAATGTTCTTAGTAACCAAGGGTGTATAGATAGTAAACAACACCCGAGAAGACCAGGCAGTAAATCCCGAAAAGATACCAGCGTCCCGCCTCCAGCCAGCTCGAAAGCCACCTCAACGCCGCAAGACCCGCCAGAAACGACAGCACCAGCCCCAATAAACTTGCCACCAGTGCCCCGTGTAGATCGATCGGCGCCCCAGCAGCCGTCGCTTCGTGCGACGCCTTCAGCAATCGCAACACCTCGCGACCGAGCACAGCCGGCGTCAGCACCACCGCCAGGGCAAAACTAAAGGTCTCCGCTGTCTCCCGCGCCACTCCTGCCAGCATGCCAGCCGAAATCGTCGAGCCAGACCGCGAAAACCCACGGAAGGGAAGCGCCAAACCCTGCACCGCCCCGATCAGCCCCGCTTGGCCCATCGTCAGCCTGCCTTCCGCCGCGAGAATCGACTCGCGTCGACGCTGCCGCAAACCCGCCACCAGGATCAGCACCCCAACGCAGAAAAGCGCAATCGCCACCAGATCCAATCGCCCAAAAAGCTGCTCAATCTCGACCTTCCCGGCCCCCTTGAACATCGTCTTTTCGATCACCTTCATGATCGGAAAGCCAATGACCGCCGTCAGCAGTGTAGCCACAACCACCTTCACCAACGCATCTTTGAACGCCGCAGCCGAAGCAAAGTAGGTCGCCGCCCAGCGCTTCCAGAAGTACACGATCACCGCAAACATCGTGCCCGTATGCAGCATCACCAGGACCAGCGTCATCTGCGGCGACGTCGGGTCGAGCCCCATGAGCTTTTCAGCAACCACCACATGCGCAGAGCTGGAAACGGGCAGCAGCTCAGCGAGCCCCTGCACAATCGCAAGAATCAGAACCTTCAAAATCGGCATAAGCAACATTTTAGCCGGGCACTATGAAAGGAAGCCATGGCGTCCGCCAATTTCACGGGTTGATCCTCAAACCTCTTGTCTCCGGTCCGTGCTTGACCCGCAAGATCCGTCTACGTCTTCCTACTCCCGGTCCGACCCATACACAGGAATCCCTTGCTTCACCCGGAACGCCACGCTCTCCGCTCGCCTCGTCCACTCACTCGTCCCAAACCGAGCCTTCATATCCGCGGTCATCTCCTGCGTCCGCTTCGCCGCATCGTCCGCCCGCTTCTGGTTGCCGTCGACCTGATACATCGTCACCAGCACCCCTTCGCGCGAGATCGCGTTATAAAACGCCTCCGGAGCCTTTGGCGACTCTCCATACTGCGACACATATTTCAAATAGATTCCGGCTTCCATCTCCGGGCACTTCGGGAGTCCCTGCCAGTCGCCGCACAGTTTGTTGTCGAGTTGGTCGTACGCCGCCAGCATTGCCCACTCCGACCCCGGCCATACCTTCATGACGCGTTTCATCTCACCATCAAAAATCGCCGGCCGCAGATATGCCTCCTGTTCCTTCGCGCTCGGCAGCGTCGACACATCGGCCTTTTCGAGCTGCCACCGGATATCGGCGCTGCGGAACGCCGCCTCCGCCGCCAGGTTCGAGTTCGGATAGTACTCATAAACCCGCCGATACAGCAGCCGCGCCTCAGTCGCCGCATCCTTCGGAGCATGCGGCTGGCTCGCCATATCCTCAAACGAAGCAGCCGACCCAAACAACACCGCATCGCCACCCGCCAGCCCAATCGGGATGATGCCCTTATCCTTGATCCACCCCGACTGTGGCGCTTCGGCCTCGTCATTGGCGAACTCTGGCGTCTTATCCGGGTCCCCCTCGTCGGGGCCGTCCGTGTTCGCGAAGACTTTCACCCACGGCCCGTTATGCTGAATCACCACAAGCTCATGCCCCGGCAGAACCTCGGTCAGCTTCTGCGAAGTGTCATCCGGCCCGACATAGACGATCGTGTCATGCACGACGGTGGCGCGTGCAGAATTGTCGTAGCCGCTCCGATTATCCTTGCCCTTCTTCTGAGCAAGCAAGGAGCAGGGAACCGCGGCAATCATCGATACCAAAACCCAAGTCTTCATATCCCCTCGAAACACGGCGCAGCCGTCCTGCAAAGCACAAAGTGCCCGCCGCCCGTAGCCAGGGCGCCTCTGCCGTTAGACGCGTTTCAGCGCAACTTCGCCGCGCAACCCATTCAGCAGCGAGGGCTCCACGTTTCCGCCGCTTAGAATCACGACAACCTTCTCTCCAGCCGGCAGCTCGTCAGCGTGAAACAGCACCGCCGCCAGCGTCACCGCGCCGCTCGGCTCCGGCACCAGGTCCGAGTGCTCCAGATAGACCCGCATCGCCTCCAGAATCTCGTCCTCGCTTACCGTCACAATCCCGTCGACATACTTCAGCACATGCTCAAAGTTTTGCGCCCCGAGCGACTGCGTCCGCAGCCCATCGCCGATCGTCCTTGAAGTCTTCGCCGCCGGCCACTCCACCAGCATCTTCGTCTCGAACGACTCCTTGGCGTCCGCCGCAAGCTCCGGCTCCGCGCCCCACACCTGCACGCCCGGCTTGCCCGCCAGCTTCACCGCCGTCGCAGTCCCGCTCAGCAGCCCACCGCCGCTCACGGGCGAGACCACCAGATCGACATCCGGAAGCTCCTCAACAATCTCCAGCCCACACGTCGCTTGTCCGGCGATGATGTGCGGATGGTCGTATGGCGGAATAATCGTGTAACCAAACTCCGCGGCCAGTTCCTCAGCTTTTTCCTTCCGAGCCGACGACGCCGGCCCGACGAAGACGACTTCCGCCCCCAGCGCGCCTGTCGCCTCGATCTTTACCGCCGGTGCATTGTCCGGCATCACGATCACCGCCTTCGCCCCCAGCGCGCGAGCCCCGTAGGCGACACCCTGCGCATGGTTGCCGCTCGAATAAGTGATGACACCCTTTGCCAGGGCCGCAGGCTCAAGCTGCGCGATCATGTTGAACGCACCCCGCAGCTTGAACGAACCAATCGGCTGCGCGGACTCGCACTTGACCCATACCTCGCGCGTCTGGCCCGGAATTTTCAGGCGGACCAAAGGAGTTCTGGTTGCTCTTCCCGCGATGCGGGCGGCTGCGGCATATATCTCTGGGAGAGTGATGAAAGTGGGCATACCTGATGCTACCGGGATCAGCCGCGGCGTGTATGCCGCACTCTCCAGCATCATTTGGCTGTCGCCCGTGACGAAGAGTCCAGGAATTCGTCACCAAACTCAAGCCCTTTGGTGTCGGAATTGGATATAGCGATGCCCATCTTCTGGCCTCAGTAAAGTTGACTCCGGTTGCGCTGCTATGGACGCGCGACCAAAGACTACCAGCTATCTCCGTGCGTCTCGGCGTAGCGCTTATCGAGTCCGACCTCCACCTTTCCTGATCGAACGCACTCAGAATCCTGGAGACATTGTTGCGTTTATTCCGTCGAACCAAGGACTACGAAGATGTAGATTGGATGAGAAGACGAGGTGCGATGCAGCTCCAACGCGAGGTTTTGATGAAGGTTAGCCGCAAGCGAGGGACGTTGCTCTCGGCGGCCGTTCATGCGATCTGTCTGTTGACGATCGTGAGCGGCATCCACTGGGGACCGAAGATCGCGCCCGACCGTCTGCCCGGTACTGAAAAAGGTCTGCGCACGCTCACCTACTTCAGCCCCGGCCACGCGCAGCCTAAATCCGACGCCACCAAAGACGTTCCGAAAAAGCCCACGGTCGCGACCGAACACCCACTGCAGGCGCCTGTCCCCACGAATCCGGAGCCAGCCAGGACCGACCTTGGCACCGCAGACTCCGCCAAGGCCGGCCTCGGACAAGGGGATGTCAGTATCGCGCTCCAGAAAGTCTTCCCCTATCCCAAGCCAGACCTGTCCACGCTCCCACATCACTCCGGAGGCGACGTCATTCTGAATGCCGTTATTGACGAACACGGAAAGATTAAGGAACTTACCATCATCCATGGCCTCGGCGACAGCATCGACCAGACCGTCATCGCCACCGTCCAGCAGTGGTCGTACACACCTGCCACCAAGGACGGCGTCCCTGTCCCCAGTGAGCAGGAGCTACACTTCCACTACGAACGCAGCTAAGCCCCGTTCGCAGTCGAAGCATCGATCTTGACCACCAGCAAGGTCATATCGTCGTGCTGCGGAGCCCCTGCCGTGAAGCAGTCTGCCGACGCAAACACCCTAGCCAGGACTCCTCCCGCGGTTTCGTCACCGTCACCTGACGCCGCCGCGACCATGCCTTTTTCGCCCCACTCCTCGTTCTCCTGCGTCATGGCTTCGCTGATACCGTCCGTGTAGAGCAGCATCATGTCGCCAGCCCTCAGAGTGACGCGCTGCTCGGTATACACCGCGGCAGGCAGCAATCCAACCACCGGCCCATCCGCTTCAATGATCATCTCGCTCCAGCCGCCGGCATCGTCGCGGCACAAGACGATCGGCGGATTGTGCCCTGCGTTCACGCAGCGCAACTCGTGCCGCGCCGGGTCGAGCACCCCAAAGAAAAAGCTCGCATATTTGCTGTTGTCCGAAGCCTCAAACACCAGCCGGTTGATCTTCCCCATCAACTCCGCAAGGTCTGTCGGCCGGTCCAGCATCAGGCTTCGCAACGAAGCCCGCAGACTCGCCATGAGAAGCGCTGCCGAAATGCCCTTGCCCGATACATCGCCAATCGCTAGCCCCACCTTCCCATCCTCCAGCGGAAACACATCGTAGTAATCCCCGCCCACATGCTGTGCCGACCGGCAGGCTCCCGCGATGCTTCCCCACGTTACCTGCGGCAATCTCTGCGGAAACAGCCGCTCCTGTACCTCCCGCGCAATCTCCATCTCGCGATTCGCGCGTTCTCGTTGCGCTGCTGCTTTCGCCAGCGAATGAGCCAGTTCGCTCACCTCCATCGCCAGCCCGGTCTGCGTCGCAAGCACCTGAAGCAGTTGCACGTCAGACTTCGTATAAGCCGCCTCCGATCGCTTCGACCCAAGCGCCATCACACCGATCAACCGATTGCGCCCCTGCAATGGCAGAAGCAACTCCACCCCAAGCTCGTCCAGCAGATCCTTCTCATCTTCGTCTGCGAGGAAGTACCAGGCATCCGGTGCCTCGCGATAGAGCCGGACCGGTGCGGCGCTTCGCATCAGGTTGCGGATGGTCGCGGATCGCTCATCGAACGCCGCCTGCTTCGTCGTCGAGTGCAACCTGAACTCCGAACCTTCCCGCAGAAAAAACGCAACCTCCGCCACATGCAGCGTCTCCGAAACCCGCTGACAAATCGTCGCAAGCATTGGGTCGATCTCGGTAAAGCGGCTCACCTCGCGCGACAGCTCGTTCAGCACATGCTCGGAGTTATAAACCTCGCGGAAAAAGCGCCGGTCGAGCCAGTCCTGCACCCGCTTTTGGAACACCACCCGCAGCCCAAACACCAGCAGCAGAAAGACCGGGATCTGCAAGAGTTCGGGGCGCGAAATCTGTTCCTTGCCAAACAGCGGAACCACCAGGTGGTAGGTCAGAATCCCAATCAGAAGAGCCTGCACCCCCCAGATCGTCGCTCGCCCAAGCGCGTACTTCGTACCTTGGCGCAGCAGAATCCGCACATCCATCGCGCGCTGCACGAGCACGACGTAAGCCAGCGTGAACGGCGCCAGCAGGAAGATGATCCCGCCAAGGTAATCCAGCCAGATCGTGTGGCTGCTTCCGTGAAAACCAAGCCGTGGCAGGACAAGCAGCAGAAGGATCGGGCCGCTGATCCCGATCGCTGTCCCCACCACCAGGATCTTGAGGCGCCTCCTCGCGTCCGCGTTCGAAGTCGAGCGCAATTTGGCAACCAGCAGCACCACATACAGGCCGATGCAGATCATGTGAAGGATGCCGAGGTTGTAGCTCGCCCGGTGCTCGGGCCTCACCAACCCCGGCACTGCGTGCGCAAAAAACGTTCGCGCGTAGATGCCCCAGAGGATTACCCCAGAGCAAACCGCTGCCGGCACCAGCACCAGCCACTTCGCCCACGGCACCCGCCGGTCCATGCGCAGGCGCTCCGGGAAGTAGATCGCGAAGGGAAGCAGCAGCGCAGGACCCATGCTCTTGACCAGCGTGAAGTAGGAGTCCTGAAGAAACAGCCACACCGCCCCAGCACGGCCAGGCCCGACGAACAACGCCACGGGAACGCTCAACAACCCCAGGAGCAGCCACGCATTCGGCTCGCTCGGCTTTACAAAAACCACCCAGCAGCCGATGAGCAGACAACAAAATGGCAGCAGTTGGAAGACGACCAGGTACTGCCACGCCATCACCTTGTCATGCGTCATCGGGGGCTCGGAACTTTGCGGCAGCAGCTTAACCTGAACTGTCCCGCGGACATCGTTCGGGCCCGCGTCCATGATCAAATAACCGACGCTCATGCTGTCGCCCGGCTCGCTTTGTCGCAGCGTGAGATTCCATTGCCCCAGCCCCGTATACCCCTGGCCGTTCAGCGATTCGACGATCGCATCCTGCGGCATCTCCCCTTCGACCGGGTCCATCGGCAGCACTTGCAGCGCATGCGTATATGGATCGATGTGGAACGGCTCCAGCACATAATGCTGCGGGTCCAGCCTGCTCTTCAGCCCGTCCGTCACGCCCGCCGTCCAAAAGGCCCCACTGGCTAGCAGAACCAGGAGCAAAAGCACGCGCAGCGCAGTCGAATATCGGGAGTGAGTCATCAGTTGTCGTGTCCAGCTTTGAACATATCTGCCTATCAAAGCAGGCACAACCGCCATACGCAGAAATCTCGACCGACGTTCACCACCGAACATAAGTGTCCACATTCGGACACTTCCCGCACCGACCTAACCCCGAAAACCGCCGAACTAAGCCATTTACGGTGTTTTACCTTTGGCCCGCGACGTGCAATCTATCCTCGCAAATGGATATCTCGCGTCCCGACCTCAAGCAACGCAAGTCCCGCCGCAACGCACTCTACGCTGGCGTGGCCGTCGTCGCGATCGCGGCTGCCGTCTTCTTCACCATGCGTCTCAAGCCGGCCATTCCCACACTCGATTCTCCGGTCTGGACCGACACCGTCAAGCAGGGGCCCTTCCTCCGCCAGGTCCGCGGCCCCGGAACCCTCGTCCCGCGTGAAGACCGCATCCGCCTCATCCCCGCGCAGACCGAGGCGACCGTCATCCGCATCCGCGTCCTCCCCGGAGCCCACGTCACCCCCGACACCATCATCATGGATCTCGTCGACCCCAACAACCAGGAGCAGCTCCTGGACGCACAGCTCCAGCTCAAAGCCGCCCAGGCCGACCTGCAAAACACCAAGGCCCGCCTGCAGAGCGACCTCATGACCCAGCGCGCCGGAGCCTCCACCGTCTCCTCGGACGACAAACAAGCCGCCCTGCAAGCGCAGACAGACAAAAGCCTTTACGATCTCGGTGTCATCAGCGGCCTGACGTATTCCGCCTCCAAGGGCAAGTCCGACGATCTCAATCAGCGCAACCACATCGAACAGCAGCGCTACGACCTCAACTCCCAGGCCATCACCACCCAGATGGCCGTCCAGCAGACCAAGATCGAGCAGGCCCGCGCCATCCTCGGCCTGCGCGAAAAAGAAGCCGCCGCCCTCAGCGTCAAAGCCGGAATCGATGGCGTTCTCGTCGATCTCCCGCACCAAGTCGGCGAGCACGTCGCGATCGGCACCACGCTCGCCACCGTCATCCAGCCCGACCAACTCAAGGCCTCCTTGAAGATCGCCGAAACCCAGGCCCGCGACATCCAGCTCGACCAGCCCGCCGAGATCGACACGCACAACGGCATCATTCCCGGCAAAGTACGAAGAATTGATCCCGCCGTACAGAACGGAACGGTCACCGTTGACGTAGAGCTGGATGGCGCCCTGCCGCAGGGCGCGCGCCCCGACTTGTCCGTCGACGGCACCATCGATCTCGACCGCCTGGCCGACGCCGTCTACATTGGCCGACCAGCCATCGGAAACGAAAACTCAACCATCAGCCTCTTCAAGGTCTCGCCCGACGGAAAAACCGCTCGCCGCGTCGCCGTCAAGGTAGGCCGCGCCTCCGTCAACAGCATGCAAGTGCTCTCCGGTCTCAACGTCGGCGATACCGTCATCCTCTCCGACATGTCACGCTGGGATTCCACCGACGAAGTTCGACTTCAGCAATAAGCTTTGCCCAACTCAAAGGAGATTCAACGCATGAGCACCGCACCCAACGCCGCCAGCTCCAGCCTGATCCACATCGACGGGCTCACCAAGATCTTCTTCACCGACGAGATCGAGACGCACGCGCTCTCGGGCATTCACCTCAACATCGCCCGCGGCGAATACCTCGCCATGTCCGGTCCCTCAGGCTGCGGCAAGTCGACCTTGCTCTCCATCCTCGGACTCCTCGACACACCCACCGGCGGCCAGTACATGCTCAACGGCAAGCAGGTTGCCAACCTTACCTTCGTCGAGCGCTCGCGCATCCGCAACCAGGAGATCGGCTTCATCTTCCAGTCCTTCAACCTGATCGGAGACCTCACCGTCTTCGAGAATGTCGAGCTGCCCCTGACCTATCGCGCCGGCATGGCCGCCTCCGAACGCAAAGACCGCGTAACTCAAGCCCTCGAACGCGTCGGCATGGCGCACCGCGTCCGTCACTACCCGGCCCAGCTCTCCGGAGGTCAACAGCAGCGTGTTGCGGTCGCCCGCGCCCTAGCCGGTTCGCCCTCCATCTTGCTGGCCGACGAGCCAACCGGAAACCTCGACTCCAAAAACGGCGAAGCCGTCATGACCCTCCTCGCCGAGCTGCACGCCGAAGGCGCGACTATCTGCATGGTCACGCACGATCCGCGCTTCGCCGCCCACGCCGAGCGTCAGGTCCACCTCTTCGACGGCAAGGTCGTTGCCGAAGGCGAGCTCGCCCAGCTCCTCGCCGATCCCTTGCACAATTCGTCCACCGTCACCCGCGAGACGCGCCCCAACTAAATCGCCCACACCGGCCGCCCCATGGTCTTGACAGGCTTCATCGTCGAGTCCATGGGGTCGCACGCACCAAAGTCAGGAAGCCCCATGACATCCGCCATCAAAGATCTCCGTTATGCCTTCCGCCAGCTCCTGCGCACGCCCGGCTTCGCCATCACGGCGATCCTTACGCTCGCGCTCGGTATCGGCGCCAACACGGCCATCTTCTCGCTGCTCGACCAGGCGCTCCTGCGTTCGCTTCCGGTCGAGCATCCTTCATCGCTCGTCGTGTTGCGTGACTCCAGCGACACCTGGTTTGGCTCCATCAGCATGAGCGGTGGCGACCAGCCCGACTACTTCTCCTACCCGCAATACTCGACGCTGCGCGATCAAGCGCACGGCTTTTCTTCGCTCGCCGCGACCCTCAGCGGGTTTGTCGGATTCACGCGCAACAACGCTTCGCAGTTCGTCAACTGCGAACTGGTAACCGGCAACTACTTTCAGACTCTCGGCGTCCCCGCGTCACTTGGCCGTGTGCTCCAGCCCTCTGACGACGGCCAGCCCGGCGCGAACCCGGTCGCGGTCGTATCATACGGTTTTTGGCGCGACAAGCTCGGTGCCGACCCTTCAGTAGTTGGCTCAACCGTCTCCATCAGCGGCCATCCTTTTCAAATCATCGGAGTCGCGGCACCCGAGTTCGAAAGCGCGGTATGGGGCCAGAAGACCAACGTCTTCGTGCCCTTGTCGATGCTGCAACAGGCGCTGCCCTTCGCGGATGGCACGCGAATGGGCGATCACGCATATAAATGGCTGAACATCTTCGGCCGACTCGCTCCCGGCTCCAGCCGCGCAGGCGTAGCGGCGTCCAATCAGACGCTCTGGCATGCGATGCGCGCGGACGATCTCAAACTGATCGGTACCAAGTCGGCCAGCGCCTCGGCACGCTTCATGGATTCGAAGTTGCTGCTGCTGCCCGGGTCGCGCGGCTTCAACTTCAACCGCAATACGCTCGAAAAGCCGTTCCTTGCAGTGATGGCGATGGCGCTGCTGGTGCTGCTGATTGCTTCGGTAAACGTCGCCAGCCTGCTGATGGTGCGCGCTGCCGGGCGAGTTCGCGAGTTTTCGCTGCGCGCTGCGCTCGGTGCCAGCGCCAGCCGGATTCTTTCGCAGTTACTGCTGGAAGGGGTCTTGATCGGCGTCAGCGGCGGCCTCGCTGGAATTGTACTGGCACCGTTCGCGTTGCGCGTCCTCATCAGCCGGCTTGCCGATCAGAACGGCGACAGTGCGTTTTCGTCCACGATCGATCACCGGGTGCTGTTCTTCAACTTCGCGGTGTCGATCTTGGTCAGCCTTTGCTTTTCGCTGGTGCCCGCGCTGCAGCTCCGCCGGCTGGACCTCACGTCCACCCTCCGCGAATCGTCCGGTACGGGCGCCGGCGGTATGATCCGGGTTCGCCGCACCGTGGTCTGCCTGCAGATCGGCTTGAGCGTGGTGCTACTGGTCGGCGCCGGTCTCTTCCTTCGCACCATGCAGCAACTGCGCGCGATCCACGTAGGCTTCAACACCTCGCACATCGTCATGTTCAATATCGACCCGCTGCTCGCAGGCTACCCCGCCGCCGCCGTGCCGGCCATTCATCAGCGAGTGCTCGATGGACTCGCCTCGTTGCCGGGCATCCAGTCGGTTGCCGCTTCGGACACCCAGGAGCTCGCGCTTGGCGGAAACTACTACGGAATCAACGTCACCGGCTACCAGAAGCCGCAGGATGACTCCTATCAAGTCCAGAACACAGCAGTAACCCCCGAGTATCTGACCACGATGCAGATTCCCTTGGTGGCCGGACGGAATCTCTCGGACTACGACACCGCCGATCATCCCAACGCGGCGATCGTCAACCAGGTCTTCGTCAAGCATTACTGTAGCGGCTCGAACGACTCCTGCATCGGTCGGCGCGTCAGTTGGGGGAAGGACGGGAAGACGCAGTATCAGATCGTGGGGGTCATCGGCGACTATCACACGCGCGGTCCGCGGAGCCCGATCCCGTCCATCTTGTTTCGTCCGCTCAAGCAAACCCCGGACGCGTCCCAACTCTATCTTTATCTCCGCACTCGGTCCGATCCGGCGTCGGTCACGCGCGATATTCAAAGCGCCATGCGCCACATCGACCCCGCGCTTCCAGTCGGCACCATCCTAACCATGGACCAGCAAATCGACGCCGACCTGCAGAATGACAGCATGATCACGTTGCTCGCCGTCGCCTTCGGCACGCTGGCCACCATCCTGGCAGGCGTCGGACTCTACGGCGTGCTGGCCTACTCGACCGCGCAGCGCACGCGCGAGATTGGTCTGCGCATCGCGCTCGGCTCGACCCGCGCCTCCATCGTTCGCCTCATCCTCACCGATCTGTTCAAGCTCACCGCCTTCGGCATTGCGGTTGCGGTGCCGACCGCCTTCGCGCTCAGCCGCCTGGTGCAGGCACAGCTCTTCGGAGCCTCGACCGCTGACCCAGCGATCCTCGCTTCGGTCATCTTGCTCATCTCCTTCGTCGCTCTCATCGCGGCGGTCGTCCCCGCCCGTCGAGCCGCCACCATTCAACCCAACATCGCCCTCCGCACGGAGTAGCGAGTCCTCACAAACTTGGGTGTCCCATGTCTTGCTCTTGAGATATCGGATTCCTCAGAACCTGTCGCAACCGAAGCTGCGCCACAGAAAGCCGGAGCCGATGAACTCAATTCCACAACTCAAGAACCTCCGTGATTTTCTGTGCAGCCTCCGTGCCTTCTGTGTTCTTCCTTTGCTCGTTCATGCTTCTCAAGCTCAAGGCCAGCAAGCCCCGGAAGCCCCCCAACCCGTCCCAGTCGCGGCGACCCCGCTCGCCGCTGCAGCAGCGCCCACCATCTCCCTCGACATTCCCCATTCGCATAACCCCCTCGACACCTACCGTGCTGCCCACGTCCCCCCACCAAACCTCGCCAACTCCCCGCGCATCGACACGCTCGTCAAGAATGGCGTCCTGGAACTCTCCCTCAAAGACGCCATCGCCCTCGCCCTCGAAGACAATCTCGACCTCGCCATCGCACGCTATAACATCCCCATCGCCAAGGCCGACGTTCTCCGCACCAGGGCCGGCGGCATCTTTCTCGGCGTCAATACCGGCGTCGTCCAGAACACCCCAGGGGGCGGCGTAGGCGGCTTCGGCTCCGGCTCAACTGGCGCCGGAGCAGGCGGAACCTCAGGCGGCGCCGGCGGCGCAGGCGCGGGAGCCTCAGGCCTCGTGCAATCCACCCTCGGCACCGGCTCGGCCGTCTCCTCCTACGACCCCGACATCACCGGCTCAATCGGCTATCAAAACAGCACCTCGCCCTTGGCAAACCTCTCCATCTACGGCGTCCCCACCCTGGTCACCGGCAATTTCTCCGGCAATATCAATTACACCCAGGCCTTCGCTATCGGCACCAGCATCGCCGTCGGCTTCAACTCCGACCGCATCACCTCAAACTCCCCCTTCACCACGCTCACTCCGGAGCTCGATAGCTCCTTCGAGCTGCAAATCCGCCAGCATCTGCTCTCCGGCTTCGGCCTCGGGCCCAACCTCCGCTACCTCCGGATCGCCCGCAACAATCAGAAGATCTCCGATCAGGCGTTCGAGCTGCAGGTCGTCTCCACCGTCACGCAAATCGCCAACATCTACTGGGATCTCGTCGCCGCCTACGAAGATGAGCAGGTAAAAGAGCGTTCGCTCGACTTTGCCAACCAGACCCTCACCACCGGCCGCAAACAGCTCGAGCTCCAGGCCATCCCCGCCCTCGACGTCCTCAAGGACGAAGCCGAGGTCGCCAATCGTGAGCAGGACCTTAGCATCGCGAAGTCGACCCTCCAGTTCCAGTCGCTGCTGATCAAGAACGCTCTCACCAAGAACCTCGACGACCCCATCCTTGAAGCGATGCCCGTTCAGCCAACCGACCTCGCCACCGTCGATACCGCACCGCCCGCACCCGCCGCCGGAGCCACCGACGACCTCGTCGTCCAGGCCCTAGCCCACCGTATCGAGCTCTCCGAATCCGACATCGACCTGCAAAATCGCAAGATCAGCCGCGACGCTGTCAGAAATTCTCTGCTTCCTCAAGTCGACTTGGTTGGCCAGTACGGAGGCACCGGCCTCGGCGGCGTCAACAATCCGCTCGCCTCCGTGCCTTCCACCGCGCCCAACGGCTATGGCGGTGCCTTCACCAATACCTTCAACGCCTCCGCCCCCAACTACTACGTCGGCGTCAACGTCAACATCCCCATCCGCAACCGTGTCGCCAAATCCGACCAGGTCCGCTCCGAATTGGAATCCCGCCAGGCCGAACTGCACGTCCAGCAGGAGCGCAAACAGATCCGCATTGAGGTACGGAACGCCCAGTACGCCCTCGACCAGGCCCTCGCCCGCGTCGCAGCAGCCACCAAGGCTCGCGACCTGCAGCAACGTAACTTCGACATCTCCACTAAGGAACAGACCCTCGGCGCTGGCTCCGCGCTCCAAACCCTCGCCGCCCGACGCGATCTCGCTCTCGCTGAATCCGCTCTCGTCGCCGCCCGAACCGCCTACCAGAAAGCCAAGGTCGAACTCGACCGCTCCACCGGCCGCACCCTCGACGCGAACGCCATCTCGATCGACGCAGCCCGATCCGGCGCCCAGCCCTGAACCAAAAACTCTAAATGCTAAACTCTCGAATCCCCCGAGCCTGTTGCACACTCTTTGATGCAACGCATCTTCGAAGTCCAGACTTAAGTAATCTATTATGAATACTTTAGATCATAATCGTAGGGGAGAGGGGTTTCGGCACAAGTATCATCACAGAAACCTGAGCATGGCAGAAAAATCCAACCCGCCTCGTCTCCTCATCGCCGACGACCAGCCTCACATCCTCGAGGCGTTGCGCTTCCTCTTGAAGCCCGAAGGCTACGCAGTCGAGTCCGCCGCCTCGCCCGCCGAGATCCTCGACAAGCTCGCCAGCGCGGAGTACGACGGACTCCTCATCGACCTCAACTACACCCGCGACACCACCTCAGGGCGCGAAGGCCTCGACCTCATCTCCGCCATTCGCCAGCGCGAAGCCCACCTGCCCGTCATCGTCATGACCGCCTACGCCAACGTCGACCTCGCCGTCGAAGCCATGCGCCGCGGCGCCAGCGACTTCGTCCAGAAGCCTTGGGACAACCCCCGCCTGCTCACCATCCTGCGCACCCAGCTCGAGCTCTTCCAGCTCCAGCGCCGCGCTCAACGCCTCGAAGCCGAGAACCGCCTGCTCCGCGCTGACGGCGCGCCCGACTTTATCGCCGAAGCCCCCTCCATGCGCCCCGTCGTCGAGCTCATGGCCCGCATCGGCCCCTCCGACGCCAACATCCTCATCACCGGCGAGCACGGAACCGGCAAGGAAGTCGTAGCCCAGACCCTCCACAAGCTATCGCTCCGCGCCCACCAGTCGCTCATCGCCGTCAACACCGGCGCGCTGCCGGAAGGCACCTTCGAGTCCGAGCTCTTTGGCCACGTCAAAGGAGCCTTCACCGACGCACGCGCCGACCGCATCGGACGCTTTGAGCTCGCGAGCGGGGGCACCCTCTTCCTCGACGAGATCGCCAACATCCCGCTTCGCCAGCAGGCCAAGCTCCTCCGCGTGCTTGAGACCGGCGAGCTTGAACGCGTCGGATCTTCCACCACTCGCAGGGTGGACGTCCGCATGCTGTCCGCGACCAACGCCGACCTGCGCAAAGACGCCACCGAAGGCCGCTTCCGCGAAGACCTCTTCTTCCGCCTCAACACCGTCGAGATCCACCTGCCCGCCCTGCGCGAACGTCGCGAAGACATTCCGCTCCTGGCCGCCCACTTCCTTGCCCGCTACGCCTCGCGCTACCGCCGCCAGGTCCAGGGCTTCGAACCCGCCACCCTCGAGCTCATCCTCTCGCACCCGTGGCCCGGCAACGTCCGCGAACTCGACCACACCATGGAGCGCGCCGTCCTCATGGCCCGTAACCCGCTGCTGGAACCCGCCGACCTTGGCCTTCACAGTGCTCGCCCCGCGGCCTCGTCCGACCCGTCACAAGCCCTCAACGACCTCTCCCTCGAGGCGGTCGAAGCCCTCCTCATCCGTAAGGCTCTCGCCAAAACCAACGGCAACATCTCGCACGCCGCCGAGGCCCTCGGCCTCAGCCGTGGAGCCCTCTACCGCCGCATGGAAAAGTACGAACTGTAAGCTTCCAACATGTCGACGAGTTCTCAACCCGACGCGAACCTCGACGACCAGAATCCCGCTCTCTCGCGCCTCCCCCTCGCCCGCAAAAACCAGACCCTCAGCTTCGAACGCCGCATCTACGTCTGGCTCGCCGCCGCAGCCATCCCAATCCTCCTGCCAATCGCGCTACTCCTCCACGCCTACAACGACTCACTCGCCCGCACGCTCTCGCTTACTACCGCCGTAGCCTTCTGCTACCTCGTCCTCGCATCGCTCTTCATCGATCAGCTCATCCGCCCGCTGCAGACGCTCACTAACGTCGTCTCCGCCCTGCGCGAAAACGACTACTCCTTCCGCGCTCGGGGAGCCCGCCGCGGTGACTCCGTCGGCGACCTCGCGCTCGAGATCAACGCGCTCGCCGGCATGCTGCAACGGCAGCGTTCCGCCGCACAGGACGCCCTCACTCTCCTCGAACGCGTCGTCACGGCAATGCATTCGCCGGTGCTCGCCTTCGACGCCGATGGCAGGCTGCACCTCTTCAACCCCGCCGCACGCAACACCTTCTCGCTCGGCCCCGACGATCCTATTGGTCGCACCGCCGCCGACCTTCACCTCGACGAGCTGCTTGCGCTGCCTGACCTCGGACTCTACCCACCGGAGAGGAGCGGCGGCGCCCTAACCAGTCAGCCCATCCGCTGGTCCATTCGCCGCACCACGTTCCGCATCCACGGTAAACCCCACGCGCTGCTCGTCTTATCAGATGTCGCGGCGGTCCTTCGCGAGGAAGAACGGCTCGCGTGGCAGCGTCTCATCCGCGTTCTCTCACACGAGATCAACAACTCGCTCACACCCATCAAGTCCATCGCCGGCTCGCTGCGCACGCGACTCGCCGTTCTCGACGAAGAGGACGCTACCGACTTCTCACGCGGCCTCTCCGTCATCGAAGAACGCGCCGCCTCGCTCAATCGTTTCTTGCAGGCCTACCAGCGCCTGACGCATCTGCCGCCACCCACATCACGCCCCACCGACGTGCTTGACCTGATCACCCGCACCGCCGCGCTCGAAACTCGCCTGCCCGTCACCGTCATTCCCGGTCCGGCCATCACGCTCCAGTGCGACTCCGACCAGCTTCAGCAGGCGCTCATCAACCTCATTCAAAATGCGACGGATGCGGCTCTTAGCCCGGAAGCTGCTGTAACCGCTCGCACTCCCTCAGTGACCTTGGCGTGGCGCATCTTTGCCGAAACGGTCACGTTTTCCGTTAAAGACAATGGCCTTGGCATCGACAATCCCTCGAATCTCTTCGTGCCCTTCTACACCACGAAGCCACTCGGCTCCGGCATCGGCCTCGTCCTCGTCCAACAGATTGCCACCGCCCATGGCGGCTCGGTCCGCCTGCTCCCGCGCCAGGGACAGCGCGGCTGCGTAGCCGAACTAAGCCTCCCGGTCGGCTAGAAAACACGCAACTCCTTCCCGTGCTCACCAACGAGTGCTGCGCAGCATTAGCGCGCCTTTGTCCTGGTCCGTTACACTCCTCCCGTGCCGACAGTCCAATCCAACAACATCACCCTCTTCTACGAAGACCATGGCGACCTTGCCAACCCGCCCATCCTGCTCATCATGGGTCTCGGCATGCAGCTCATCGCGTGGCCCGATGCATTTGTCATAGCCCTTGTCGCCGCCGGCTTCCGCGTGATCCGCTTTGACAATCGCGACACCGGCAAATCAACCTGGTTCAAAGGCCAAAAGGCCAGGAGCCCCGCGCTCATGATCCTGGCGACAAAATTCGGTTTGCACCTGAGCGTGCCCTACACGCTCACCGACATGGCCGACGACGCTATCGGCCTGCTCGACGCCCTTGGCATCCCAGCCGCACACATCGTCGGCGCATCCATGGGCGGCATGATCGCGCAGATCGTCGCAACCAAAGCCCCCGAACGCGTCCTTTCGCTTACCTCCATCATGTCGTCCAGCGGAGCCCGCGGGCTGCCCGCTGCGACCCCCGAAGTGCAGCAGCGGCTGTTAGCTCCCGCCCCGAAAAACGCAACACGCGAGCAGCTCATACAACGCGCCGTCGACACCCTGACTACGATCTCGTATCCCGACCCCGCACGTCCCGCCGACGCCTACCAGCTTGAAGCCAGCCTGGCCTACGAGCGCGGCTCAAACCCCGCCGGCTTCATCCGCCAACTCGCCGCCATCATCAACGACGGCAGCCGCGTCAAACGCCTGGCCCGGATTAAAGCCCCCACACTCGTCATTCATGGCCGCGCTGACAACCTCGTCCCGCTACCCTGCGGTGTCGACACCGCCAAACACATCGCCAATGCCCGCCTCGAGATCATCGACGCAATGGCCCACGACTTGCCACCCAGCCAGATTCCTCACCTCGCCGATCTCATCTCCGCCCACGCCCGCTCAGCCACTTCTAGGTGAACTCCAAAACCCCATCCTTCACCTTGCCATACCGCAGCGCCAGCACATCCAGCGGATAATTCTGGCGTAACATCCACGGCATCTTCGATCCCTGCTTCGGCAGTTCCCCTAACGCCCGCTGAATATAGCCCGACGTGAAATCAATGATCGGCGAATCCACCATCGCATCCGCCAACACCCTCGGCGCACACCGCTTATATCCACGCCGATCCATGTACCGCAGCAGCCGGCAGATATACGCACTCGTCAGCTCCGCCTTCAGCGTCCACGAAGCATTCGTGTACCCAATCGTCAGCGCAAAGTTCGGAACGCCACTGAACATGACGCCCTTGTAGTTCACTGTGTCGCTCAGCTTCGTCACCACGCCGTCGACAACAATCTCCATGCCGCCGACCAGCTTCACGTTCAGCCCGGTCGCAGTCACGATCACATCCGCCTTTACTTCTTCGCCCGACTCCAGACGAATTCCATCTTCGGTAAATCTTTGAATCTTGCCAGTTGCAATCGACGCAAGCCCCTTGCGAAGCGCGCGAAACAAATCGCCGTCCGGCACCAGGCAAAGCCGCTGATCCCACGGCTTATACGTCGGTGTAAAGTGCGTCGCCACGTCGTATCCCGGACCAAGCTGCGCCTTCGCCGCGCCAATCACTGTCTGGCTGAACTTCTCCGGCTTCTTCCGTGCCAGTTGGTAGAAGAAGAGCTGCAGCAGAATGTTCTTCCAACGAGTCAGCCAGTACGCCGTCCTCGCAGGTAGTGCCTTGCGCAGGCGATTCGCCATCTTGTCCGCCGCAGGCCGGGTCACGATGTACGAGGGCGAACGCTGTAGCATCGTTACGTGCGCGGCGGTCTTCGCCATCGTCGGCACCAGCGTCACCGCTGTCGCGCCGCTGCCGATGATCACAACCCGCTTGCCCGCATAGTCCAAACTCTCTGGCCAATGTTGCGGATGCACGATTTCCCCACGAAAGTCCTGGCTCCCTGCAAACTCCGGCGCGTAGCCCTGCGTGTAGTCGTAGTAGCCCGTACACATGAACAGGAAGCCGCACGTCAGGGCCTCACCACCAGCAACCCCAACCGTCCACGTCGCATTTGCCGACGACCACTCCGCCCGCACAACCTTCAGCCCGAACCGTATGTGCCGGTCGATCCCATACTCTTGAGCCGTGTCCTTCAAGTACTGCAAAATCGATTCACCGTCGGCGATCGACTTCTCATCCACCCACGGGCGAAACGAAAACCCCATCGTGTGCATATCCGAGTCGGACCGAATCCCCGGATATCGAAACAGATCCCACGTCCCGCCGATCGCGTTGCGCCCTTCAAGGATTGCAAACATCTTGCCCGGACACCGCATCTGTAGATGCCGCGCCGCGCCAATTCCCGAGATTCCCGCACCCACAATCAGCACATCAAAATGTTCGGCCATATCGCCCCTTAGCTCTTCGGCATCAAGCGCCCATACGACACCGGCAACAGCCACTGCACAAACGCCACGGCCTTCGCATCGTTGCCCACCAGCACGCGCTTTTCACGCCGGTCCAGCGCCTTCAAGATCCGCGCCGCAGCAGCCTCTGGAGACATCTTCAGCACCTTCTCCATGCGTACCTTGCCCGCCTCAGCCAGCTTTGGATCAAGACCCTCCGCAATGACCGCCGACCTTGCAATATTCGTCCGCACACCACCCGGATGCACAACCGTAATTCCGACATCCGTCCGCGTCAGCTCGGTTCGCAGCGCCTCGCTGAATCCACGCACCGCGAACTTGCTTGCGCAATAGGCGACATTTCCCGGTACCCCAACAATCCCGAACAAGCTCGACAAATTCACAATCTGTGCCGGCCCGTTCGCCTTCAGCTGCGGCAGAAACTCCCGTACCAGCGCCACCTGAGCCGCAAAGTTGATCGCCATTACCAGGTCGAATTGCGCCGCGCTCGCCATCTCGAATGAACCACCCAGCGCGATCCCCGCATTATTGATCAGCACGGCGGCTGGCCCCAGTTCGCGCGCAACGTTCGCAGCCAGACCATCCGCAGCCCCAGCTTTTGCCAGGTCGATGACCCACGTCGTCACCACCGCCCCAGTCGCGCGAGCCTTCGTAGCGACCTCCTCCAACCCGCCTTCATTCACGTCGATCAGCGCCAGTCTTGCTCCACGCGCTGCCAGTTGCTCCGCCAGCGCCGCGCCAATCCCGCTCGCCGCGCCCGTCAGCACCACCACCCGGCCGTTCACAGGAAACGCCAAATTGCTCACCCTCCAACGCGCGTCCATCATACCCGCGCTGTGTCTTCCCCGGCGACTTACTGTGGCGGCTTCGGCACCAGCCCTGGCGTCCCGCCTTCACTCCCAGGTTTCTCCTTCGGAAACACCCCGCGGTGTCCCGGCGGCTTCAACGAGCAATGCTGGTCACATACTTTGCCCAATTCGACAATCTCGGAAACAGCAAGCGTCCGCGGCGCATCATTGGTAGCTTCAGTCACAGTCCCGCGCAAGCTAACGACATGCCCCACCAGCCGCTCCCCCACCTTCTCGCCTTTCAGCAAGGAGCAGTGATCGGGCTCACAAAAGGTAAAGTCGCCACCCTCCGACTTCATCACGCAGCCCGTATATTTCGGCTGCGGAGTCAACGCCAGACCCAGCACCAGGGTCAATCCAACCCGCATCATCAGACTCACGCCGTATGCTCCTCTCGTTCCTCTTCCGTCCGCTCATTTAGGAGCGCCCATCCTTCAATCAGCAGCCGAGGCACCAGAATACTCGTAATCGCAATCAGCATCGGCAACGGTGGAAACCGGTGGAACAGCAGCGGTCCCACCACGCCCACTACCATCGTCGTCAGGTAGAACCCAATCGTCCACGTCATCGTCCGCTTGATATGAAATAACGGCCACGACACCTCACGATGAATGTGCAGGAACGGAATCAGAAGCTCCGCGATCGCATAGTAGAGCGCCAGCGGAAGCAACAACCACGCAGGGGAAATCTGCCGCAGATAGCTCTTTGAGAGCAGTGCTGCAATGTACCGCGCCTGCAGTTCCACCCCATACATGCCTTCGCCCAACACCGATTGGTAATCGCTGTCGCTCTCCGCACCCAGCACCACCACCTTGCCCTGCAAGTCGACCGTGTCCTTCTTGTTCATCGGGCATGTAATACCCCACTTCGGATCACCGGCATCCTTGCCATAAACACTGCACAAAAACTGCGTCGCCGTCAGCACCTGCAGCTTCTTCCCCTTCAGATTCGCATAGGGCTGGTCCGCGCTTTTGAGCATCTTCTTGAAACGCTCATCCGCGAGCGCCGGTTCGGCCTGCTGCGCCGTCGTCAAGGCAAAACTATCGCCCGTCTTGGCCGACCCGCTGGCATCCTCATCCAGCAACGGCCACTGGAGCGGAATCCGCAGAACATCCTCATTCAAGCGCGTCAATCCAGGAAACACGTCACTCTTGTGAAGCGGCTTCTCGTTTCCGTTCGCAGCAACATCGCTAAAACTAAGCTGCGGATTCTTCACCAGGCATGCCTGCGTCTTCTTCGCATCGTCCTCACTGGCCGCATGCGTCGATTGCCCCACCACGACCGGCATCGTCAGTCCGGCCACGACCCGCTCTAACTTATCCGTCGCCACGTCTCCCTCCTGACACGACGACCGGCCGTAAAACTTGTCGATCGCAATCACCGAAGGCCTTTCGGCAGCAATCGCGGTCAGCAGGTCCGCCGTAAATCCCCGCGCGGTACATACGTTCTGCTGCATCACCGCAAGCGCCGGCTCAATCGCCACCACCACGACCGCACCCGAATAGTCCTGTGTCCAGTGGTCCAGCACGAACGGATACGTACGATCCAAGGTCCAGCTATCTTCCTTTGCACCCGACCTGAGTTCGCACGAGTCACTCGAAAACAGCCCGCCCTGCTCATGCAACTCCCACCCCAGCAGCGACAGCGAAATCACAGCGTACCCGACGAAGATGAGGAACGTGACCAGCCGCCGCCTCGACCGCCGCTTTGCCCGCGTGGGTGGAATCGCTTTCCTCATCAGTGCGCACAGTCTAACCCAATCGCGTCTCGGACCACGCCATCATTCGCTGTGCCTCACCCCAGCGTCAACGAAGGCGGCACGACGCTAAACCCGCTCACTGGCTTCGCTCCCATGCGGAACCGCAGCGTCCCGCCGCCCGCAATCTCCTTGTGGTTGAACCACGCGCGATCCTGCCGCTTCCCGTTGAGTTCAAACGATTGAATATACGCATGCGACGGATCGCTGCGCTTCACCTCGATCTCCAGCTTCCTGCCTCCGCCTAGCTCGACCACGGCATGCTCAAACAAGGGTGATCCCAGAATGTAGTGACCACTCACCGCATCCACCGGATAGAACCCTAGCGCACTCAGCAGATACCATGCTGACATCTGCCCTACATCCTCGTTCCCCTGCAACCCATCCGGCTTGTCGAAGTACATCGTCTCCATCAACATGCGCGCACGCGCCTGCGTCTTCGCAGGCTGCCCCGCATACACGTACAGGTAGGCGATATGGTGCGACGGTTCGTTGCCATGCGCATATTGCCCCACCAGGCCAGCAATATCCGGAGGCGCATCGGCGGGCAACGTCGACGCCGTCGTAAACAGCTCATCCAGCTTCGACAGGAACGGTTCGCGACCACCAAACAACGCAATCAACCCTGCCGGATCGTGTTGCACCGCGAAGGTCGTCTGCCAGGCATTCGACTCGGTGTAGTCGCGCCACTTCTTCCAATGTCCCAGCTCGATCGGACTGAACGGTGCCGTGAACCTCCCGTCCGCCAGCTTCGCCCGCATGAAGCCCGTCCCCGGATCGAAGTATCCCTTCCAATTGCCCGAACGCGCCACCAGTTTCCCGGCATCCTCGGTCTTCCCAAGCTTCTTCGCGACATGCGCAATCGCCCAATCGTCATAGCAGTACTCAAACGTCTTCGAGACCGATTCCTCCTCTAAATCCGCCGGAATGTAGCCCATCGTGCGGTAATAAGGGAGCCCGCGATAGTCGCTCGCCGCCATCTTCGTCATCACCCTGTACGCGGCCTCGACGTCAATTCCCTGGAAGCCTTTGTTCACAGCCTCCGCAATCACCGCAGCCGAGTGGTACCCCGTCATCGTCCCCGTCTCGGTCCCGTTCAACGGCCACACCGGCATCCCCACCGGGCTTTCCTCCGACATGCGAATCAACGTATTCGCAAAGTCAGGCACACGCTCCGCGCTCACCAGCGTATGCGCTGGATGCGCCGCACGATACGTATCCCACAGGGAGAAAGTCGTGTAATTGTGCTGCCCCGCCGCTAGCTGATGGACAGCTCCATCCATCCCGCGGTAGCGTCCATCCACATCGTCAAACAACGTCGGCCCCAGCGACATGTGGTACAGCGACGTATAAAAAATCCGCTTGTGAACTTTGTTCGCGCTCGTGATCTTGATCTTCCCGATCTGCTCCGCCCAACGTCCCCGCGCCTGCATGCGTACTGCCTCAAAGTCCCACCCCGGAATCTCTGCCTTCGCATTCGCAGCCGCACCCTCGGCGCTCACGCCGGAAATACCCGTCTTTACCAGGACCGCCTCGCCTGCATGCGTCTTGAAGTGCAGAACACACTTCAGGTTCGTCCCCTTCAACCCATCACCCGCCGGAACCTCCGCATCGTCCGAATAAAACACCACCCGCTCCGGCACTTTTGAAGTCTGCAGGCTGAAGTAACTATGCCGCCCTTCTCCCCACGCCCGCGTCCTGCGCCCGCCCGCTACCGTATCCGGCGCACTCTGCTTCACTTCAGCCGACATCACATTCGGCTTCCCGCCGCCCTCGTACCCGTGCTTCAAATCGAGTACCAGCCACGCCTCCTCGCTCGCCGGGAACGTGTACCGATGCATCCCCGCCCGCTCCGTCGCCGTCAACTCCGCCTTTACGCCGCAATCTTTCAGCGTCACCGCGTAGTAGCCCGGCGTCATCACCTCATCCGCATGGTCAAACCGCGAGCGATACCCTGCGTCGGGATTGTCCCGCGTTCCTGGCACAATCTTCGCCGGTCCCACGCCTGCCATTACCAGGAAGTCCAGCAGATCGCCGCACCCCGTACCGCTCAGATGCGTATGACTGAAACCCATGATCGACCCATCCGACACGTGGTAGCCCGAGCACCAATCCCACCCATCGTTGAACGTATCCGGGCTAAGCTGCACCTGTCCAAACGGCACAGCGGCGCCAGGAAAGCAATGACCATGGCCGCCCGTTCCAATGCGCGGATCGACCCACTGCAGACCGTCTTCCTCACCTTCACCAGGCGCAACCCCTGGGAGCACACCTACCGCACAAACTGCGGCAGCACCCTTGACCAAATCCCGTCGAGAAACCTTCATCACCTGTCTCCTCTAAAACATGCGAAGCATAACCACCTCATGAAGGGGTCGCCCCCGCCATCAGGGCGTAGTTGTCGTCGCCCTGCCCATCCGAGCCCGCCAGACCGCCCCGGCAATCGGATCCACTACTCCTGCGATCTCCTGCACCGTCGGAAACTCCGTCCGCGCCGCTTCCATCAGTGCCCTTCGTACCGCCGGCACCTTTTCGACGATCGAGCCCGTAAATGCCACCGGATGCACCCCGCCCAGCCGCCGCATCATCAATCGCACCAGGTAGCCCAGGTCCGTGCCTTCCTTGCGCAACACGCTCGCCGCAACCTCATCTCCGCTCTCTGCGAGCCCCACTACAAGAGACGTAAGTCGCGAGAAATCCGGTGCAGGGATCTCATTCCCCTTCGCAATCAAATCATCCAGCGAAGCCAATCCCCAAAACTCCATCGCAGCTTTCAGTAGGCCCGTCGCTCGACCTTCATCCAACGCCAGAAATCCAGCGCGCAAGCCTTCCAGTCCAATCCGGTGCCCCGACCCCTGATCCGCCAGCGCCGGCCCCCAGCCACCAGCACCCTCCAGCCGCCCATCTGCCCCACGCCCCGCCACATTCGAACCCGTCCCCGCCAGCACAAC
The DNA here is from genome assembly GCA_963693075.2 of uncultured Granulicella sp. Taxonomy (GTDB): domain Bacteria; phylum Acidobacteriota; class Terriglobia; order Terriglobales; family Acidobacteriaceae; genus Edaphobacter. Next base: position 125,922 of record CAXMMP010000001.1, read on the forward strand.
GATCCCCGGCCCTCCAAAGAACGCGGCATCCAGCCCAATCTCGACATCGCCGACCAGAATCAGCTCACCCGCAATCCGTGCCGACACCTCCGCCCGCAACCAATCTGCCACAAGAGGCACCGTATTCCCCGCGGTTCCGACGCAGGTGCGGGTCACCTCATGCATTCCCACGCCGGTCTGCGCGCTCAACTCCGCCAGAGCACCCTCTAGGTTTGCCGTCGCCGTCGCAGCATCCACGCGCATCCGCTTGATGGTGCCACTCCGTACCCGCCCAAGCTCCCGCGTCTCATCCGCGAGCACGTAGTCCGCCTTCGTCCCGCCAACGTCGAGTGCCAGATAAAATCCCATCGTTCTATCGTCTCCGTACTCGCAAGGGAAACAGGTCGATCAGCCTGAAGCTTCCAGGAGGATCAGCTGACAAACATCGCCTTCGTTCATGAATCAGCGAGCCTTCGGCAGCGAGGCCCAAAGACTCGGATCTTCCTCACCAAGCACCCAGGAAGAGACCCCTTGCAGGTGGTTCTCGGCCGCCAGATGAATGCGGTCCTGGAACGCCCGGGTATTCGTATAGAAGATCCATTCCCGTTCATCATCACGGTAGATATAGAACCAGGGCGTGTGATCATCGGCATCCCATTGCTCTTTGCCACCATACGTGTCCCGCAGCGAGATGGCAGTCGCATAGGAGATGTAATCCGCGGTAATGTTCGGCGTCTTATCCTTCTTATTCAGCCCGGGGTCACCCGCATACCAGCGATATCCATAAGCCGCCACGCCCAGCGAAAGCTTCTCCGGAGGCACCCCGGCCTTCAACGCATAGTCCAGATTCTTCTTCGTCCAGATCCACCCGCCAACCGGCCCCGGCGGCGTCCAGTGCGTGTTCTGGTCGTAGGTCATCAGGCACAGCAGATCGACAGACTGGCCAAGCGCCTTCAAATCATAAGCCCCGCGCCACTCCTCGAAGATCCACTTCCCGAAAGCCGTCTCGCCCGCATGCCCCGGAGCCCCCGGCACCACATCGATCGACACCGTCAGATGCGCCTGATGCAGCACCGCCGCCGTCTTCGCCACGAGTGCCGAAAGTCCATCCTTGTCGGTCCACATCACGTCTTCAATATCGAGATTCACGCCGTCGTAGCCGTTCTCCTTGCACTCGCGCACCAGCGCTTCGTTCATCTCGTCCTGCGCATGTTGATCGCCGAACAGCGTGTGCGCCTTGTCCTTATCGAACAGCGCAAACAGCGGCGTCAGCGTCACGTGCGCATCGTGCGCAGCCTTCAGCACCGCGGGCTGCGGCTCACCCGTCACCAGCCCCGACCCGTCGATCTGATACCACGTCGGCGAGATGATCGCGATCTTGTCCTTGTGCGCCATAAACGAGTCAACCGAGGTCAACCCGTTTGACATCCAGAACAGCAGCTTCGGCTGCTGCGCCGACGCGACCGCCGATCCTGCAAGCGCCAATACAAATCCCAGTCGTCTCCCTAACCTCATCTTCAGCGTCCTCTTCGCAATCGTCATACAACCTCAACCGGCGGTACATAATTTGGCAGGGAATCAAACCTCGGCTGCGTCACCTTGTAACCACGCAGCGCGAAGAACATTAGGTAGGCGTAGCAGCACAACACGGCCATAAAGCTATGCTGATACCCCACTCGATCCGCCAGAAACCCTTGAATCTCCGGCACGACCGCACCGCCTACCACCATCATCACTAAGATTCCCGATCCCTGCGAGGTAGCCCGTCCCAGCCCCTTCAGCGACAGCGGAAAGATACAAGGCCACATCACCGAGTTGAACAGGCCGCACGAAACAATCGCCCAGATCGCCACCGGCCCATGTGCCGTGATCGTGATCAGCACCATCACGGCCGCTACGCTTGCTACTGTCAGCAGGGCCGTCTGCGCCTTCACCTTCAGTAGCGCAACCGACCCGATAATCCGCCCCACCATCGCCCCGCCCCAGTAGTACGAAACGAACGCCGCTGCAGCCTGGTGTGAGTACCCACCCATCGAAGGCTGCCCCAGAAAATTGATCAGGATGCTCCCAATCGCAACTTCAGATCCCACCGACGAAAAGATTCCCAAAGCTCCGAACCGCAGATGCTTGAACTGCCACGCGTTCACCTTCGCTTCGCCCGAAGTCTCAGCAGTCTTCGCCGTCTCAATCAACTCCGGCAGCGGGACGAACACCACCACCAGAGCGACCACGAACGTGAAACAAGCCAGCAACAGATAAGGTAGCCGCACAGACTTTGCCAGCACCGCCGTTGAAGCGCCCACCGCTCCAAAGATGAAGAACGCTCCTACTCTCGGCGCGACCGTCGTTGCCGACGAGTTGAAGATCCCGCACAGATTGATGCGCCATGCCGCCGTCTCTGCCTTACCCAGCACCCCCACATACGGATTGATCGCCACCTGCAACAGCGCCAACCCGCTCCCCACTACAAAGAGTGCAAACAGGAACAGCGGATACGAGATCGCCACCGAAGCCGGATAAAACAGCAGGAGCCCCACCCCCATCGTCGAAAGCGCCGCCACAATCCCAGCTTTATAGCCAATCCGTCCCACAATCGCGCCCGAAGGCAGCGACATCACAAAATACGCCCCAAAGAAACAAAACTGCACCAGCAGCGCCAGCACATTCGTCAGGTGGAAGAGGTCCTTGAAGTGCGGCACCAGGATGTCGTTCAACGCCGTGATGAAACCGATGCTGAAGTACAGGCAGACCATCAGCACCATCGGCAGCACAAAGCTCTGCCGTTCCCCGCCGTTCACGCCCGCCGTCGCACTGCCAACCGAACCAACCGCCATTCAGCGTCTCCCAAATTCGTGATGTCCCTTTATACGGCCTTGATCGCCCATTCCTAGCCGCCACGCCCCAGAATTCTTCGGTCACTTTCGAGCGACACTTTGATCGAAACAGTCACTTTCGAAGTTGCGACCCCGCAAAACTCCATAAATGCTCTGCCCGAGTCGACGCGATTCCGAAAAACCTGTCCGTCTCGCTCATTATTTTGTAGACGCCGAACCCACTCTCAGCATATCGTTGCGCTACGACGATAGAGACCATGTACCCCTCTTCCGAACCACCGAAGAGCGGACCCAAGCCTCACCGCATCGTGAACGACCGTCATCCACCCTTTTGGCCAGTAAATCCCCCGGAGTCCTCGAACCCACCCGAGCCCCGGCCCGAACGATCAAATCGCATGCATGCGAGATTGAAACGAGCGAGGACGCAATGAAATCGAACACCCTCAAGACCCTCCTGGCTGCCGCTCCCGCGCTGGTACTCTTCTGTACCGCCGCTGCCCACGCCCAGACCGTCACCGGAACCATCACCGGAAACGTCACCGACCCCACCGGAGCCAGCGTCCCCGGAGCCCTCGTCACCGCGCAGAACGTCGACACCGGCGTCGACTCCAAGGCCAAATCCGACTCGTCCGGCGTCTATCGTATCGAGTTTCTGCCCATTGGCCGCTACCAGGTCTCCATCACGGCCAACGGCTTCGGCACCGACACCGTCCCGCCCTTCCAGCTCGAAGCCCTCCAGACTGCGAACTTCAACGTCAAGCTCACCGTCGGCTCCGCCACCACCACCGTGGACGTCTCTGCCGCAGCCCCGATCCTCGACACCACCGACGCCACCCTCTCGAGCACCTTCACCGCCAACACCATCGAAAACTTCCCGCTCAACGGACTCGACTTCTCCGCCATCACCCTCTACGTCCCCGGCGCCGTCTCAACCGTCGGAACCTCCGGCACCACCTCCATCGAGCGCAGCACCTACTACACCGACTCCGTCAACCTGAACGGCAACCGCGCCCAGGCCAACAACTACACACTCGACGGCATCGACATCAACGAGACCTTCAACAATCTCATCTCCTATAGTCCCGCCCCCGAATCCCTCCAGGAGATCAAGGTCCTCACCGCCAACTCCCCCGCCGACTATGGCAACGTCAACGGAGCAGGCGTCGTCGCCATCATCAAGAGCGGCACCAACCACTTCCACGGCTCCGCCTACGGCTACGTGCAGGACTACCGCTTCAACGCCAACTCTTACGGCAACAACCACGTCGTCCCACCAAACACTCCCACCGCGAAGAACCCCTTTTCGCAGGACCAGTTCGGCGGAACTCTCGGCGGGCCTATCGTACGGGACAAGCTCTTCTTCTTCGTCGATTACCTCGGCTCGCGTCACCATGTCGGCGGCATGAGTAAGGCCAGCGTCTTATCCCAGGCCATGCGCAACGGAGATTTCTCCGCTCTGCTCAGCACTGCCAACGGCAACACTCCCATCAAGCTCTACGACACGCAGAACAACTTCGCCCCCTACGTCGGCGATATGGGCGTTCCCATCATCAACCCGGTCGCTAAATTTCTCATCGCGAATCCGAAGCTCTACCCGTTGCCGAACCTCACCCCCACCGACGGCATCATCGCCAACAACTACGTCGCGCCCTCGCGCACTTTTAGTGCAAACAATCAGGGCGACGTCAAAATCGAGTACGATCTCCGTGCGTCCGACAAGATCACCGGCTTCTACTCCATGTCGACCGCATACGACGGCAACACGCCCGTCCTCGCCATCACCTTCCCCGGCGAAAATCTCTACCCCACCAAAGTCACCGGAGCCAACTGGGTCCACATCTTCTCGCCCAACGTCGTCAACTCCGCGCGCCTCGGCTTCACCCGCACCAACTGGAGCCTCGGCGTGCCGATCGATCTCACCGGTCAGTTCGGCACCGGCGGTGACGCCAAGGTCGGCATCGACTTCCCCAACCAGACCTACCAGGGATTCAGCTACCAGAGCATTGGCGGCGGAGCCACCGGCGTCGGAACCCCGGCCTTCCGCTCCGGCATCATCGACAACATCTACAGCTACATCGATAACGTCACCATCCAGCGCGGCAAGCACACCTTGAACTTCGGCGTGCAGGCGCTCCGTTACGAGAACAACTACCCCACCGGAAACAACAGCGGCTACCTCGGCTCGCTCAACTACTCTGGTGCCTTCACCAGCGACCCCTCGATGAAGAACGCCGGCGGATACGGCGCAGCCGACTTCCTTCTCGACCGCGTCGCCAGCGCCGGCGCCACCCTCGGCAGTGTCAACGTTGGTCAGCGCCAGTGGCGTGCGGCCGGCTTCCTGAGCGACGACTTCAAAGCAACGCCGCGCCTCACGTTCAACATTGGCGCACGGTACGAGTATGACCAGCCCTGGTACGAAGAGAACAACAAGACCGGCAACGTCGATATCGCGACCGGCCAGGTTCAATACGCTGGCAAGGTCCCCGTTGGCGCACCCGCCGGCTCCGGTCTCTGCCCGAACCGCGCCTGCTACGACGCCAACTACCGCCAGCTGACCCCGCGTATCGGCTTCGCCTACCAGGCAGGTAACCGCTTCGTGGTTCGCGGAGGCTACGGGGCCACTAGCTTCTTCGAGGGCAACTCCTACAACCAGCGCCTCACCTCGATCACGCCATTCATCCAGGCCATCAACGTCACTGTCGTCACCCCCACCCCGGGTATGGGCGGAACCCCGCGCACAGCTGAGCAGGGCTTCACCGGAGGCACCGCGCAGTACAGCGGAACCTTCAACGTCTATCCCAAAAACATCCAGCCTGCCTACGTGCAGGAGTACAACCTCACCCTCGAGTACGCCCTGACTAAGACCCTCTCCCTCCAGACCGGCTACCTCGGCCAGCAGGGTCAGCACATCGAGGATTACGGCAACCTCAACCAGTACCTCACGCCCGGTGACCCCACCTCGGCTCCCTACTACAACAACCAGTACATCGGCGTAAATGCGGTTGACCCCTCGGTCAGCATCGGCTCCAACGGCCTACTCATCACCGAGTCCCGCGCCGCCTCCAACTATCAGGCGCTTCAGACCGTCCTCCGCCAGCGCACCTCCCAGGGTCTTGAGTTCACTATCAACTACACCTACGCTAAAGCCCTCACCAACAGTGCCGGCAACTACCCGCTCAACGTCGCCGGAGCCAGCAATTACGGCCAGGGAGCCTTCCAGAACTACTACGACAGCTACGCCGATTGGGGTCCCGCAGGGTACGATGTCCGCCACAGCTTCAGCTTCACCTCTGTCTACGCGCTGCCCGTCGGCCGCGGCAAGCAGTACCTCTCTGGCGTCAACCGCTTCGTCGACGAAGCTATCGGCGGCTGGAAGCTTTCGCTCGTCGGCGTCGGCTACACCGGATTCCCCGAAACCATCCAGGCCTCACAGGGCAATAACTCCAACAGCTACGGCAACGCCCGTCCTAACCAGTACCGCCCGTTGAAGATCGTCCACCGCAGCCTCAAGCACTGGTACGGTACCGACCCCTCGGCCACCCCCTGCACGGTGCCTGGCGTCGATAACGGCGTCTGCGCCTTCGGCAACGCCGCGCCCAACACCTTCGGCGACGCCCGCAACGGCAATACCCGCGGCCCTGGCTATCTGAACATCGACCTGTCTGCCTTCAAGGACTTCCACACCTTCCGCGAGCAAACAGTGGGCTTCCGCTTCGACGCCTTCAATGCCTTTAACATTGTCAGCTACGGCAACCCTGATGTAGGAATCGGCGACTCAACTTTCGGGAATGTCTACGACGCCGGGGTTCGCTCCGTGGAGCGTCACCTGCAGTTCTCCGCCAACTACCGCTTCTAGCAACCTCGCGAGTGGCCACCGACAACCGATCGATGGCCACTCTCTCCGTTACCCCAAACCCCTTACACCCAAGCTCGTCTCCCGGAAATTCCTCATCGTGCACACCGCCCTTGAAATCTGTATCGACTCGGTGGAATCCGCGCTCGCCGCCCAGTCAGGCGGCGCGCAGCGGGTCGAGCTTTGCTCGGCTCTCCTCGAAGGCGGCCTCACCCCATCCCTCGGTCTCATCCGAGCCGTCCGCTCGCGTCTCTCCATCCCCGTCCACGTTATGATCCGTCCCCGCGCCGGAGATTTTCTCTACTCCGCCGATGAACTCGCCGTCATGCGCGAAGACATCACCCTCGCCGCCCAGGCCGGTGCCGACGGGGTCGTCTTCGGCCTCCTGACCGCCGACAGCGAGGTCGACGTCGAACACACCCGCGAACTCGTCCAACTCGCCCGCCCCATGCACGTCACCTTCCACCGCGCCATCGACATGACCCGCGACATCGACTCCGCGCTTGAAGACGTCATCGCCACGGGTGCCGACATCGTCCTCACCTCTGGCGCAGCACCCACCGCCATACTTGGCTCAGACCAGCTCCGCTCCCTTGTCCAGTCCGCCGGAGACCGTATCCGCATCATGGTCGGCGGCGGCGTTCGCGCTCAAAACGTCTCACAGATCGCCCAGGCCACCCACGCTCTCGAGTTCCACGCCGCGCTCCGCCACTCGATCCCCAGCCCCATCCGGCATCAGATCCGCAACGTCCGCCTTGGCGATGAGGGCGTCGACGACTACGCCCGCACCGTAGTCCTCGCCGACGACGTTCGCGAACTTCAGCAAGCTATCCAGACCGCCATCGCCGCGCCTTCCGTACAATCGTTCTGAAGGCGAACGAATGTCCTCAAAAACCGAAAAACGCGCCAAAGAGATCCTCCGGCTGCTCCTCACCAACGGTAAAACCTCCGTCGAAGAGCTGACGGACCTCTTCGCCACGTCACCCGCCAGCGTTCGCCGCGACCTCGTCCGCCTTGAAGAACGCGGACTCGTCCACCGCACCCACGGCGGAGCCATGCTCGCCGGCCAGATCTACGAACCCTTCCGCTTCGACGCCAGCTTCCACGTCCGCGAAGAGCGTTTCGCCCAGGAAAAACAACGCATCGCCCTCGCTGCCGCTGACCTCGTCCACGAAAACGAAACCATCGGCTTCTCCGCCGGAACCACCACCACCCAGGTCGCCCGCGGCCTGCGCCTCCGTTCCAACCTCCACATCATTACCAACGCCGTCAACATCGGCATGGAACTCAGCTCCTCCAACGGCCTCGATACCACCCTCACCGGAGGCTGCATGCGCTGGCCCGGAGCCTTCTCGCTCATCGGCCCCACCGCCCTCGAATCCCTCAACGTCGTCGTCATGGACAAGGTCTTCATCGGCGTCTGCGGCATCGACCCTCGCCACGGCGCAACCACCATCGAAGCAGATGAAGCCGCCGTCTTCCGCGCCATGAGCCGCCGCGCCAAACAAGTCATTGTCGTCGCCGACTCCAGCAAAATCGGCATGATCTCCCCCGCCGTCATCTGCCCCCCCACCGACATCAACATCCTCATCACCGACGACGGCATCACCCCCGACGCGATCAAAGCCTTCCGCCGCTCCGACATCCACGTCGTCATCGCCTGATCTTCTCAGCACGAGCAGCAACGATGTGCCATCCCGCGTCTGCTTTTCTCTTGAGAGCCGCCCTGATTACCACAAGAGTCCGTAAATCTCCGCCGGTAGCGCTCTGTTAGACCTTCGTGGCCGCCGGATTCATCCTCTCCATCCAAGCTCCAAGCACCCTCACCCCACAAACCGCTATCCTAAGAAGAGATGGCAACAACAATCCAAACCCGCGCCTACACCAAGCGCGGCCTGGTCCTCCACGACACCCTTTCCTTCCTGGCTCTCCTCGCCATCTCCGTCGCCCTCTTCGGCGTCACGCTCTTCCTCTTCCGCTCCTTCGAAGAGCACCGTGCCGACCTGGCTGTTCGCTGGGCCAAACGTGGTCGCCTCGCCCTCGCCCAGAACCACCCCGCTGCCGCGGTCGACGCATTCCACACCGCCCTCACCTACACCTCAGACGGCCCGGAAGAGACAAACGACCAGCTTCTGCTCGCCCAGGCTCTCGCCGCCGGCGGCCACACCGACGAAGCCCAGACATACTATCTCAACCTCTGGGAGACCCACCCCGGTGACGGCTTCATCAACCTCCAGCTCGCCCGCCTTGACCGCGCCCAGGACAAATTCGCAGACGCGAACGACAAATACGAAGCCTCCATCTTCGGCTCATGGGAAGACGACGGTGCCGTTCACCGCCGCAACGTCCGTCTCGAGTTCACCGAGTTCCTCATCCAGCAGCACCTCAACGCCGAAGCTCGCAACCAGCTCTTCACTGTCGCCAGCAACTTCCCAAACGACGTTCCCACGCTCCTCAACGTGGCTGACAAGCTCCAGACCGCCGGCTACGCCCCGGATGCACTCACCTTCCTGCAAAAAGCCGTAGCCCTCGAACCCCACAACCGCGATCTCCTCATCCAGGCCGCGCAGGCCGCCTACGCGCTTGCCGACTACGCCCTCGCCGAGCGCCTCGACCACCGCGCTCTCGAAGAACACCCCGAACCCGGCGACGCCGTAAGTCAGGCACAGCTCGCGGCCCAGGCCGCCGCAGCCAAACGCATCCAGGACCTCGTACTCACCCCTGACCAACCTGCCACCCCGCGCGCCGACCACATCATCGCCGCTGCGAGGATCGCCCAGAGCCGCCTCCGCTCCTGCCTCGCCGCGCCCGGCACCGCACCGCATAACGACCCGCTCCTCGAAGGTCTCACCCCGCGCTGGACTGCCGCCAACCCCGGCAAAGCCACCCGTTCTGTCCTTCTCAACGACCCCGCGCTTGAGGACACCCTGACCCAGCTCATCTATGTCACCGAACAAAATACCAACCAGGCATGTGGCGAACCGGCCGGCGATGACGCCCTCCTCCTCGAGCTCGCCAACAACGCCGCGAAAGGGCAGGGAAGCAATGGAAAATAACCCCACGCCCGACCAGAATCTCCCCGAATCCGCCACCATCTCCGGATCACGCCCCGTCGCCAACCTCGAAGCCGACACCCCCGCCCGCGAAGAGCGTCTTTTCCTTCTCCTGTCGATCTTCATCGGCATCATCTCCGGCCTGCTCGTCGTCAGCTTCCGCATGGCCATTGAGTGGCTTACCGTCCTCCTGCAAGGCTCAGCCCCCGCGCCGCATCAACTGCGCCTGATCATCATCCCCGTCCTCGCTGGCCTGCTCATCTCGGTCCTCACCCGGTACGTCTTCCCCGCCGTTCGCGGCTCCGGCGTCAACCAGACCAAAGCCGCGCTTTACATCCATAACGGTTACATCTCCACCCGCACCGTCATCGGAAAATTCCTCCTCGCCGCCCTCGCCATCGGCAGCGGATTCTCTCTCGGCCCTGAAGACCCTTCGCTCCAAATCGGTGCTGGAGCGGCCTCCCTCATCAGCCGCCGCATCGGTCTCTCCCGCGAAAAGCTCCGTATCTTCGCGCCTGTTGGGGCCGCCGCCGGACTAGCCGCCGCCTTCAACGCTCCCATCTCCGCCATCCTCTTCGTCATCGAGGAAGTCATCGGCCAGTGGACCGCCGGAGTCCTCGGCTCGATCGTCCTCGCCGCCGTCTCCGCCGTCGTCATCGCCCGCTGGTTCTGGGGCGCCGAACCCATGTTCCGCGTTCCGCCCATCGCCCTCCGCGACCCGCGCGAACTTCTCGCCTACGCGGTCCTCGGCATCATCGGCGGCCTGGCCTCGCTCATCTTCGCCAAGGCCCTCGGCTTCCTGCGCCCGCTCCTGCGCGCCCAGCCCCAGTGGTCGCAGATGCTCCAACCCGCCGCCGCAGGATTCCTCGTCGGCTGCATCGGCTATTTCGGCCTCCCGCAGGTCATGGGAGCAGGCTATGGCGCCATCGACGCAGCCATGCACGCCCAGTTCGCCTTCAAGGTCCTCATCCTGCTCGCTGCCTTCAAGATCATCGCCACCACCTTATCGTTCTCCTCCGGAAGCCCCGGCGGCGTCTTCGCTCCCACCCTGTTTGTCGGGGCCATGCTCGGCGCAGCCATCGGAGCCTTCGAAAAGCACTACTTCCCATCCCTCGCCACCGGAACCATCGGCTCGTATGCCCTCGTCGGCATGGGAGTCCTCTTCGCCGCCTTCCTGCGCGCCCCGCTCACCTCCGTCTTCATGATCCTCGAGGTCTCCGGAAACTACTCCATCATCCTTCCCGTCATCCTTGCCAACACCATCGCTTACCTCATGGCGCGCGCTCTCCAGCCCGTCCCCATCTTCGAGCTCTTCACCCACCAGGACGGCCTCTACCTTCCCTCTATGGAAGAGCAGCGCGAAGAGTCCGAACTCCACTTTGAAGACGCCCTCCTTCCCGTCACCTTGCCCATCCTGCAAGGGGGGCAAACCGTCTGGAGCGCCAAGGCCGCCTACACCGCCAGCCAGGCCGAAAAACCCGACGTCACCCCCGCCGCGATCCTCGTCCAGTGCCGCGACTCCGGCTGGTACGCCGCCCGCCCCTCCGAACTCACCGAGATCTTCGCCGAGCCCAAATCGCAGGACGACCCCGTCGCCAACGTCTGCCTCGAAGACCGCCTCGGCGCCGAGCGCACCCCTCTCATCTTCCCCGACCAGCAGCTCTCTTCGGCCCTCCCCTACTTCCGACGCTGGCCCGTCGTCCCCATCTCCAACCGGGCCACCCGCGGCGCCCTCGAAGGCGTCCTCTCCCTCGACGACGTCCTCAAACGCTACCAGCGCCAGTAGCTACCGCCCTTCTTCCGGTCCTTCAATGTTCGGCCCCGCCTCATTAACTCACGTACGACCGCCCCTACTGCACAACAACAGTCGCCGTGATCGACTGCGTCATTCCTCCCGTCAGCGTCAGCGTAATCGGAATCGAATAAGTCCCCGCCTTCGCGGTGCTCGGCGCACTTCCGCACCCGGTCAGCCCCGACAACATCCCCAGGCAGCAAGCTAAAACACAAGCAGCCAGCAGCCTCGGCAAGCGCCTTCTCTTGCGACGAACCCCAAAGAAGCCGAGTAAAGATGCAGGGAGCCAGAGCGTCAGAGCAACCGTCGTCTCCCAGCGTTGGCTCGCCATCGGTTTGTGCAGCATGGCCGAAGTCTTAGCGCCCGTATCGATCGTCAACGTATCCGTCACCGGTCCCGACCCCGCCGCGATCGTCAAGCTTTTCGGCGCAAACGTGCAGGAAACGTGCGCCGGAAGCTGCCCGCACGAGAACGTCACAGTACCCGCGTAATCGCCCTTGGGCGTAAGCGTGAGGAGCAGCGTGCCCGTCTGCCCGGCGGTCAGCGTCAGCGTCCCTGGCGTGACAGCGCCGCTCACCGTAGGCGTGATAATCGTCTCGGTCAACGGGGCCGAGACGCTGCCGGTGACTGCTCCACTTCCGCTGTAGCCCGCCGTAAGGCTGTAGGTGCCGACCGTGCTGAAGCTGGTGCTGAGCGCCGCGCTCCCCGTCTTATCCAGGTTCGCGGTTCCCAGCGATATCGCTCCGCTATAAACGTGACCAGCCCGCTCGGAATACCGCTCGAAGCGGTCACCTTTGCGGTCAGCGTTATCGGCTCGCCGGTACCCGCGACATTACTGGAGCTCATGAGCGTCGTCGTCGTCGGCTGGTTGGGCAGGACCACCGTAAGCGACGCGTTCGCGGTGAAGATCGCAGGGTTCTTCTCCGAGTCGCTAATCTGGTACTGGAACTCAAACGTTCCCGGAGTGAGGGGCCCCGAAGACATGAGGGCCCCGGTAGTCTTGTCGGCATAGTATTCGCTCTTCAGATTTGGGTCCGGAGGGTAAATCGTCCACGTATATGGCGGAAGCCCGCCGGTCGCGGTTGGGGGCGGCGCCGCGTAGGCCTGCCCAACCGTCGCCGTCGGAAGCGGAATCGCGGTGATCAGGAGTCCGGAACTGACGTCAACCGTCACCGAGCCATTCTGCTGGCAGCGGCGGGCTCGAAGAGTCGGTCACCGTCACCGCAAGAATGTAGGCGGAGCCCTGATATTGCGTTGGCGTGCCGGACATTGCGCCCGTCCTCGTCGAGTGTAAGTCCCGCAGGGAACGTCGTCCCCTTCGCAATCGCCCACGTGTACGGCCCCACTCCACCCGTGGCCGTAAACTGTCCTTCGCACTCCTTTCCAACAAAACAGTCCGGAAACTTCCCTTCCGTCACCTGCAGCGGTTCAACCTGGGTCGTAATGCTGAAGGCCTGGGTCACCTTTGCCGCCGGGCTTTCGCCGTCGGTAATCATGATCGTGAAGGTTGACGTGGTCACCGCCGTGGCGGTCCCTGTAATCACTCCCGTCGTCGCGTTCAAGGTAAAGCCAGCAGGCAATTTGCCCGCACTGACCGACCATTTATAACTGCCATATCCTCCACTTGCCTTCAAGGCCCCGCTGTATTTCTCGTTAAGAGTGGGATTAGCCAGGGACGGACTGATCGTCAAGCCGCTCACGATGGTGAGAGGCAACGTCGCCGCCGCAAGACCTTGCGGTGTCGAAGAGTCGTACACGCCGACAATCACTTGGAAGCTTCCAAACTGTTTCGGCGTACCGCTCAGTACCCCGGTGTTTGAAAGAGTGAGCCCAGCGGGCAACTCGGAACCCGCAGTCCAGGTGTAAGGTTCTGTTCCATTAATCGCCTCGAGCGTCACGCTATAAGTTTTGGAGACCGTCGCTCCCGGAAGGCTGGTATTCACGATCGTCAGCCCGGATCCAACAGTGAGCGTTGCGCTTCCGGTCTCCACACCGCCGCAGTTCAATTCATAGGTGTAAGTGCCGTTCATCGTAGGGGTGATCGTTGCGGTCCCTGTGTAAACTCCGCCGACCATGGAACCGGTCTGTGGTCCAAACCAGCTGCCGGCCCCCGCGGCGCCACCCGTCGATGCATTCAGCACCATCGCGTGGCACTGCTGCATCGTCGCCGAAAATGCATTCAGCACTTTCCAGGTAAGTTGTACTGGCTTATTCGGCGCGACAGTGGCAGGGTCGAGCGTGACTTGAATCGGAGCATGCAGGGCAGGCACGAGTGCCAGGTCATACGCCGTCGTCGTATACGCGCTGCCGATGAAGCTGCCGTCGTTTATCTGCACCAGCGGGCCTTCAGGGAAGCCCGAATCCGCAGTTCCCCCGGTAAAGTTGTGCTCGACCGTAAAGCCACCCGAAGGAGTCAGCTGAAACACAGTCCCGCACCCGCTGGATTGCGTACAGGCAGACGAGCTGCCTCCAAACTTTGCCGTGCCATAGAAATTTCCATCGCTGCCAAGCGTCAGGTTCTGGTCGAGATCGTTGCCGACAGCGGTATTCAAAAACGTATAAATCTTCTGGAAGCCGCCGCTGGGATTCGTGCTGAAGACAGTACCGAGCCGGTTGGCGAAGACACCGTTGCCTGTGACCGGAGCCGAAGAAAGCGCGGCGCCATAAAAATTGCCATCCGGACCGGCCACAAGCGGACCATACACGCCGGAGCCCTCACTGCCATCCGTGGCAAAGGTGTGGATGATCGTCAGATTGCCGTTCTCATCAACCTTGTAGAGCAGTGCCGGAGCCTGGTCATTACCAGACTGGTTGGCGTTATACAGAGCAAGACCTGCGCCGTAGAAGCTGCCATCGATCCCTTGCACGATCGCCGGTGGAAAGTTCGCAATCGCGTTGATCACGCCCTCCGCCATCGAGAACGTGTGCAACACCGTGAAGGTGCCGTCTTTTGAAATCTTGAAGAGCGTTCCTTGTGCGTCCTGCGTGGTCCCGCCGCCCGGCTGCTTAACCGCATTGACGCCGCCAAACTCCGTCACACCATAAAAGTAGCCGTCTCGACCGAGGATGACAGGTCCAGGCGACGAGCCACTCGCCGGATCGACATTGAATGTATAGAGCAGCGTGAAGGTTCCGGTCGGGGTGATGCGAAAGAACGTGCCTTCATTCCCCGCGCCTCCAATCCGCGCCGTCCCGTAAAAGTTCCCATCCGGAGCCTCAATGATGGGATTCGGCAGCTGCCCATCCACGTTGGTGCCGGTGGTGGGATTGACTTCGAAATTATGGAATGTCGTGACGACTCCCGCCGGCGTAATCCGCGAGATGCCCGAACAGTCGTTGTTCGCGTTATCGGCGCACGAATAGGTCAGCGGATAGGTCGAAGACGAGTAGTAGTTCCCATCCGTCGCCTGCATCGCGCCATACAAAGGTGCATCCTGAGTCGAGCCCAAAACTCGCACCGTCTGGGCATTGCCTTGAACGCCCAGCAACAGGGCCGCCACGGCCATCAACAGGGGGAGAGAAGAACGAACTACCGGGGGCCGCATGAGGGAAGAGAGGAAGCGAAGCATTTTTGGGAGACTCCTACAATTGGAGGCGTCAAACACCCTGAACTTGCGTCACAACGCCTCCGCTCCCCAACTGTTAGCCCCGCACCTTAGCACGACTCTTGATGCACCCGATCCTCGAAGTCTAGACTTAAGTAGCCTGTTATCTATACTTTCGGACTTTAGGATACCCGGGTGGGGTAAACCTTCGATTTCCATGCTGTGTGCTTCGGCGAAAGCAGCGAATTAATCTGCTCCTGCTATCCAAAATCTCTGCGACCATCCCGCTAACTAATCATCTAGTAGCATCGTCCAACCTCACGACGATGCCGCCACGCAAATCCATCACGCTCACGCCAGCCGAACTTAGGCTCATGCGCGTCCTCTGGACCCGTGGCGAATCCGCCGTCGCCGACATGGTTACCCAGGTCGAATCGCTCGCCTACACCTCGATCCTCACCACCATCCGCGTCCTCGAGACGAAAGGTTATGTGACCCATCGCCAGGAAGGCCGAGCCTTCCTCTATTCCGCCGCGGTCGCCGAGCAGGAAGCCAGCCGCTCCGAAGTCCGCCACGTCCTCGAGCGGTTCTTCGGCAACTCCCGCGAGCGTCTGCTGCTCTCGCTCCTCGGAGACGCTGACATCGACCCCGACGAGCTCCGCCGCCTCAAGCAGGCCATCGCCGAAGCACCCGACGATCTGCCCGTTGAGATGCCCGCAGAGGAGTCTGCCCTATGACGCACCTCGCCGCCATCGCCGCCGTCTCCCTCCTCACCGCCGCCTGGCAGGGAGCGATCCTCGCAACCGCGGTAGCCCTCTGCCTGCGTCTGCTTCCAGGCCTCTCCGCTGCGGTTCGCTCCGCCATCTGGACCACTGTCTTTGCTCTGCTCCTGGCGCTCCACTTCGTTCCCGCGCCGACCGCAGCAGCCACCGCAGCCCACACCGTCCACGCAGCGCCCATCTGGAGCCTCGCCCTCGCCGGTCTCTGGCTTACGCTCTCCCTCTTCCGCGCCATTCAGTTTGCCCTTAGCGCCTGGCGTCTGCATCAGGTCACCCGCCGCGCAACGCCCATCGTCAGCTACGCCGACACCACCAACGACGGTCGAGACTACACGCTCTGCATCTCCCCCGATGTCGACCGTCCCAGTGTCCTCGGCTTCTGGCGTCCGCGCATCCTGCTTCCGCCCGGCCTGCTCGAGGCCCTCACCCCAGCCGAGCTCCACCAGGTCCTGCTCCACGAAACCGAACATCTCCGCCGCTCCGACGACTGGACCAATCTGTTCCAGAAGCTCGCTCTCGTCATCTTCCCCCTCAACCCCGCGCTCCTCTGGGTCGAACGACGCCTCTGCCTCGAGCGCGAGCTCGCCTGCGACGACCGCGTCCTCACCACCACCGGCGCCCGCAAAGCCTACGCCACTTGCCTCACCCAGATCGCCGAGCACGGCATGCTACGCCGCGGCCTCTCGCTCGCCCTCGCCGCATGGTCCCGCCAGTCCGAGCTCACCCACCGCGTCCGCCGCATCCTCCGACGCCCCACCCCGCTCCTCAGCCCGGCTCGCACCCGCTTCGCCACTGCCGCCCTCCTCTTCGGTGTCCTCGCCGCCAGCCTGACTCTCGCCCGCACCCCGAGCCTCATCTCCTTCGCGCAACCGGCCACTACCACCGCCTCGGCAGCTCCCGAGCCGTGGATCACCCCCACCGCGAAAGTCATCAACGCGCGGATGGTGACCCCAGGTGCTGCCGTCGCCCCGTTCCACGCAGCGAAGGCTGTCATCCGCCGCGCTGCGAAGCCCCGCACCCTCAAGTTCTCGCAGGATCGTCAGCCCGAGCCCGAAACCGGCTACCGCACCATGACGATCACGTACCACTACGAACAGGTTCAGCCCGTCTATGTTCCCGCCATCGCCCGTGTCCCTGCGTACGCCGCAGTCCGCACGCCCGACGGCTGGATCCTTATCCAACTCTAACTGCCAACCCACGCCCAGGAGGGCTACACATGTCCGCAGTAACTAATAAACTAATAATCCCTGCAACCGTCCTTGGCTCTTTCGTCCTCGGTGCCGCTCTCTTCGTCGGACATGGCTCCGTCCACGCAGCATCCGCGGCCGCGATGGGTCTGGACGACGACTCCGTCTCAGCTCTTACCGCACTCGATAAAGCGATGGAGCAAGTGACCTCCCGCGTGACGCCTTCGATCGTGAACGTCGAAGTGACCTCGAAGGCCTCGCCTGAAGAGATGTCCCAAAACCAGCTTCCGCAAGGTCTGCCCCCCGGCATCGCGCAGTTCTTCGGCCAGGGTGGCGGAGGCATGCAGATGCGTCCTCAGCAGCCGCAGCTTGAACACGGCATCGGCTCCGGCGTCATCATCTCCTCCGACGGCTACATCGTCACCAATAACCACGTCGTCGACGGAGCCACCAAGATCCGTGTCACCACCTCCGACCGGCATATCTACACCGGCCGCGTCATCGGCACCGACAAGATGAACGACCTCGCCGTCATCAAGATCGACGCGACCAACCTGCGTCCGATCGCCTGGGGAGATTCCAACAAGCTTGAGCCCGGCCAGACGGTCCTCGCGTTCGGCTCACCCTTCGGCTCTCTGCGCTTTTCGGTCACCCGCGGCATCGTCTCCGCGTTGAACCGCCAGAACCCGAACTCGGATGACGCTCGCATGCGCGGCGACTTCATCCAGACCGACGCAGCCATCAACCCGGGCAACTCTGGTGGCGCGCTCGTCAACGCCCACGGCGAGCTGATCGGCATCAACGCATCCATCATCACCAGCTCCGGCTCCTTCGCCGGCGCAGGCTTCGCCATCCCGTCGCAGATCGTCCAGGCCACCACCCAGCAACTCATCGCGCACGGCAAGGTCGAGCACGGCTACCTCGGCATCAGCATGAATGACGTCACACCGGATAACGCGCAGTTCTTCAACTTGCAGAACGCGGAAGGTGCCATCGTCTCGCAGGTCACGCCTGATTCTCCAGCAAGCCGCGCGGGAGTCAAACAGGGCGACGTCATCGCCAAGTTGAACGGCAAGACCGTCGCAAACGGTACCCAGATTCAGGTGGCTGTCTCGCAGATGGGCCCCGGAACGAACCTCCAACTCGGCCTCTTGCGCAACGGTCAGCCAGTCGACGTGAAGCTGACGGTCGGAACCTACAACGGCAAGACTGAAGTTGCGGAGAACGATTCCGACTCTGACAGCCAGCCCGGTCAGCCGGCCCACGCGGGCAAGCTGGGTCTTGGCGTAGCCGACCTCAGCGCGGACACTCGTCAGCAGATCAACGCTCCCGACAGCCTTCACGGAGTGGTCGTGGAAAATGTCCGCCCCGACAGCCCCGCCGAGGACGCCGGCCTGCAGCCGGGCGACGTGATCGTCGAGGTCAATCGCAAACCCGCAGGCTCTGCCAGCCAGTTCATCGGCCAGGTACGCCAGACGCCGAGCGGCAAGGATCTGTTGCTGCTTGTCTGGTCGAAGGGCAACTCCACCTACCGCACCCTTCGGCCAACCGACCAGAACGGCTAACCTTCACCGCACAAACGAAAAAGGCCAGCCGCAAGGCTGGCCTTTTCGTTTCAAATAAAACTTATTTCCGGCGAGCCGCCGCAGCCGCGCTCGTGTTCCGAGCCTTCACAGTCTCGTCATCGTCTTCCAACTCAGAGTCATCCTCGTCAGCATCTTCGTCGTCGGCATCATCCTCGTCGTCGTCATCCTCGAGATCTTCGTCTTCATCCTCTTCCTCGTCGAGATCATCGTCCTCGTCGTCTTCTAGATCGTCCTCATCTTCCTCATCGCCATCTTCGAGCTCGGCGTCTTCTTCATCCTCATCGTCTTCAAGGTCATCGTCCGCATCCTCGTCTTCCTCATCCGCATCGTCAGCCTTACCCGCAACGTCAAGGTTCTCGCTGCTCGCATGCTCGGTCGGATTGCTCGGGGCACCTGCCGGCTCCAGGTCCGCAGTTGCATCGTTCCCTACCTTGCGAAAGTCATCTTCAAATGCAGCATCATTCTGGAAAGCCATGGTGAGTCTCCTCGTTACGTCTGACCTTTGGATGCAGGTCGACTCTCTGGGTTAGCCGTGGAAATCCATTGACGCCAAATTCACCGGGGCCGAGTCAAACCTGAGTTGAGGAAGGGAAATGGTGCGCCCGGCAGGAGTCGAACCTGCGACCTACAGCTTCGGAGGCTGCCGCTCTATCCAGCTGAGCTACAGGCGCGTTCCTCAATCTTACCACCGGCCCCGCACCGTTTGACATCCATCCACGCCGAAGTCCAGCATCAAACTCTGCAGCAAGCACACTGTCAAACTCAAATAGAAGAGGTCCCATGCTCCTCCGCACACTCTCCGCCGCAGCCTGTAGCCTCCTGCTCGCCACCACCATGAACGCCCAGATGAATATGTCCGGCGAAGCTAAAACTATGCCCAGCCCGCCCGCTCTCGCCAGCGTCACCCTCGCCGGCCAGACCCTCACCATCCACTACAACACCCCGCATATGCGCCACCGCGAGATCTTCGGCGGCCTCGTTCCGTACGGCCAGGTCTGGCGAACCGGAGCCAACCCCGCTACCACTCTCGTCACACCCGTCGCCCTGCACATCGGCAACTTGCTCGTCCCGCCCGGCACCTACACCATCTATTCGCTGCCCTCGCAGGACAAGTGGATGCTCATCATCAGCAAGCAAACCGGCCAATGGGGAACCGAATACCACCCCGAGCAGGATCTCGGCCGCGTCGAGATGAAGAGCCACTCCGTGGCCAGCCCGCAGGAGATCATGAGCCTCTCCTTCGACGACATCAAGAAAGATTCGGCTGAGTTCCACATCCGCTGGGCCTCAACGGATGAATCCGTGAAGATCTCGACTCCCTAAGCAGCGCCGCATCAAGAGCAACGGCCACCGCTGAAGGTGGCCGTTGCTCGTTCTAGCTAAGGTCTTACCACTCCTTGGCAGCCGTATCCACCTCAACCGCATCCTTCGCCACTGGAGCCTTCCAACGTAGCACTGGCTTCCTCGCCGCCGTCGTCTCGTCGAGCCTCTGCAAGCGCGTCGTATGCGGCGACGTCTTCACCAGCTCAGGATTCTCCGCCGCCTCCTGCGCAATCTGCTTGAGCGCGTCGATCAACAGATCCAGCTCCTCGCGGCTCTCGCTCTCCGTCGGCTCAATCATCATCGCGCCCGAGACGATCATCGGGAAGCTCACCGTATACGCATGGAATCCGTAGTCGATCAGCCGTTTGCCCATGTCTCCGGTCCGCACCCCGTTCTTCGCCTGAATCCTGTCGGAGAAGACGACCTCATGCAGTGTCCGCGTCTTAAAAGGCAGCTCAAACGTCCCTTCGAGCTTCGCGCGAATGTAGTTCGCATTCAGCACCGCATCCTCGGTCGTCTGCCGCAGCCCATCGGGCCCATTCGCCAGGATGTACGCCAACGCCCGCACAAACATTCCGAAGTTCCCATAGAACATCCGGACCCGCCCAACACTCTGCGGCCTGTTGAACTCCAGGCCCAGCGTGCCATCGGCCTTCCGCGAGACCACCGGCTTCGGCAGGAACGGCTCAAGAATCTTCTTGCAAGCCACCGGTCCCGAGCCCGGACCACCGCCGCCATGCGGAGTCGAAAACGTCTTATGCAGATTCAGGTGCATCACGTCGACGCCGAAGTCTCCCGGTCGCGTCTTCCCCACCAGCGCATTCATGTTCGCGCCGTCCATGTACAGCAATGCGCCCTTCGCATGCAGGATGTCCGCGATCTTGTGAATCTCGCTTTCGAACACACCGATCGTCGAAGGATTCGTCAGCATCAGCGCTGCCGTATCCTCATCGACCATCCGCTCCAGCTCCGCCAGGTCGACCATTCCCTCGGCATTCGACTTCAGGTTCGCCACCTGATATCCCACCACAGCCGCTGTAGCAGGATTCGTCCCGTGCGCCGAGTCCGGCACGATGATCTTCTTCCGCGCATTCCCAAGCGACTCGTGATACGCCCGCACCATCAGAATGCCGGTGAACTCCCCATGCGCGCCAGCCGCCGGCTGAAGCGTAATCGCATCCATGCCGGTGATCTCGATCAACGCATCTTCAAGCGTCGCCATAATCTGCAGGCAGCCCTGCGATAGCGCCACGGGCTGGTACGGATGCGCTTCCGCAATCCCCTCCAGCCGCGCCACCGCTTCATTCACACGCCCGTTGTACTTCATCGTGCAGCTACCCAGCGGATACATGCCCAGGTCAATTGCATAGTTCCACGTAGAAAGCCGCGTAAAGTGCCGGATGATCTCGATCTCACTCAACTCCGGCATCATGCCTAGATCCTGCCGCGCCGATGGCCCCAGCAGCCGCTTCGCATCCACCGCAGGCACATCCAGTTCGGCAAGCCGATAGCCCTTCTTGCCCGGCGAACTCTTCTCGAAGATCAACCCTTCGTTCTGGTTGACATGCGTCGTCACTTTTCTTGGCGTACCTACAAAGTTGGTTTCGCTCATAGCGTCTTCGTTTCCTTTATTCTTTCGGGACTCTTCCGAATCTCCGTCCAGTACTCGTTCCGTACATCTTCATCAATCTCGGTAGCGATGTTTGTCGCATAAAGCGCATCTCCGCCTCGCTTTTTAGGCCCGGAAATCCAGTAGCTTTCGCCCGTCTGCTCACAAACGTAATTCGCCTTGAATCCTTCCCAGCGATTGAAGGTCAAGCCTTGGTAGTACATGCTCTTTCGAGTCTTCGAATAGGTAACTCGTCCTATCCGTGCGGAACCTGTAAGCTGCCCTTCAACGGGGACCAACTGGCCCCGGCGTTCTATGAGGCCACCACGTTTATTCTCGATGTACATAATTCGAGTGGGATGACCCATCGCCTAAAACTCCTCCGAATCCTCACTCAACCCACTCTCCGAATAGCTCCCGGAGACCGGCGCATCAATATCCTCTTCGCGCAAACTCACACCAAACACAACGCCGTTCGCCAGTTCAATCGTCAGCGCGGCTGCCTCTTCAATCGAAGCCTCAGTGACCTCTTCGCCAATCTGCGCACACAAGGCATTGCGATACTCGGGCTCGCCAAACGCGACGGAAAAATCTGGCAGCAGCACATGCGGCCATGCGTAAAGAGTCACCAGCGCCGCCCCAAATCGAAGCTCCAGAAAATCCTCAACAAACGAAACCGACTTCAACTCTTCGCCGACCAGCGCCTCAACATCCATCAGGCCAGAATCTCCTCTGCGGCCCTCTGTGCAACCTCGGTGCCCTCTGTGTTCGTCCTTTGCCCTAACGCTGAAGCGGCCCGATCCATATCCGTGCGTTTCGTCACCTCGGTCGCACACCACAACGCAGCCCCCGGCCCAAGCTCCGGATACCACTGTTCCAATGCCAACCCACCAATGATCTTCTTCTCGAGCAGCCCGGCGTTCAGCGCCTCGGCACTCTCGCCGAAATCCAGCACGAACTCGTTGAAGCGCGGCGAACCATCGAACAGCACCTTGCCCTTGTCGCTCAGCACATCCATCAGGTATGAAGCCTTCGCAAGGTTATGCTCACCCAGCTCCTTCACGCCTTCCTTGCCATACACCGTCAAAAAGATCGTCACCATCAACGCCACTAGAGCCTGGTTGGTGCAGATGTTCGAAGTCGCCTTCTCGCGCCGGATATGCTGCTCGCGCGTGCTCAGCGTCAGCACATAACCCCGCTTGCCGTTCACGTCCTTCGTCTCGCCGATCAGCCGCCCCGGCATCTGCCGCAGGAACTTTTCCTTGCAGGCAATTACGCCGCAGTACGGCCCGCCAAAGCTCAACGCGACCCCAAAACTCTGCGCCTCCAGCGAGACGATATCCGCCTCAACTGGCGGCTTGATAACACCCAGCGAGATGGCCTCGGCGATCGACACAATCAGCAACGCGCCTTTGCTGTGCACCAGCTCCGCGATCGCCGCCACATCTTCAATCGTCCCGAAGAAGTTCGGTGACTGAATCAGCACGCAAGCCGTATCGTCCGTCATCGCCGCTTCGAGCGCCGCCATGTCGACGCGCCCGTTCGACGCATATCCCACCTCGGTCTGCGGAATCTCCTGGTGCGTCGCATAGGTCGAAATCACCTCGCGATACTCCGGATGTACCGTCCGCGCGATCACCGCCGCATTGCGCCCGGTCACCCGCACTGCCATCATGATCGCCTCGGCCGCACCGGTCGAACCCTCATACATCGAGGCATTCGCGATCTCCATCCCGGTCAACTCGCAGATCATCGTCTGAAACTCGAACATCGCCTGCAGCGTCCCCTGCGAGATCTCCGGCTGATACGGCGTATAGCTCGTCAGAAACTCGCCGCGCTGCACCAGGCTGTCGATGATCACCGGCTTGTAGTGCTTGTAAACCCCTGCGCCTAGGAAGCTTGCATAGCCCGTTGCGTTATTCTCCGCATATCCGCGAAACCGTTCGATAATCTCCGACTCGCCATGCTGCCGCGGAACATCCAGGTCGCGCGTCAACTGGTACTCCGTCGGAATCGTCTGGAATAGATCCTCGATCGAACTCACGCCGATATCGGCCAGCATCTCAGCCCGATCCTGCGGGCTCTTTGGTAAATAACGCATCGCTCTAGTATCCTGTCTCTTCGCTGACAAACTTCTCGTATGCCGCCGCATCCAGCAGCGTATCCAGTGTGCTCAGTTCGCTCGCGTTCGAGAGCTCGCACTTGTAGATCCACGTCTCGTTCGCGTCTGAGTTGATCTTCTCCGGCTCCGTTCCCAGCTCTTCGTTGATCTCGGTAACAGTCCCCGAAACCGGCGCATAGAGATCGCTCACTGCCTTCACGCTCTCAACCGACCCAAAGATCTTCCCGGCTTCCAGCACATCGCCTACCTTCGGCAGCTCGACGAACACGATATCGCCCAGCGATTCCTGCGCATAATCCGTAATCCCAACGCTCGCCGTCAGCGTGTCAACCGTTACCCATTCATGCGACTTCGTGTACTTGTATCCAGCTGGATAAGCCATGCATCTCTCCAATCAAAAGTTTATTCCTGAACCTGAAACCACCCGCTACGCCACCACAATCTTCTTCGGCTTCTTATAGAACGGCGTCGCCACAACCTTCGCCTTTACCAGCCCGCCACGAATCTCCACTGCCACCTCGGTATCGAGCGCGGCATACTCTACCGGCACATACGCCAGCGCGATATTCTTCTTCAAAAACGGAGCCGGCGAACCACTGGTCACTTCGCCAATCTTCTCCCCGCTCAGCGAGCACACAGCATACCCATCCCGCCCAATCCCGCGCTCCACCATCTCGAGGCCCACCAGCTTGCGCTTCGGCCCTCCACCTTCTTCAATTCCGCGAAGCGTATCGCTCCCGACAAACGCCGTGCCTTTATCGAGCTTGCAATACCGCCCGAGCCCCGCCTCAAACACGTTGATCGAATCCGAAATCTCGTGCCCGTAAAGCGCCATCGCCGCCTCCAGCCGCAGCGTATTCCGCGAGCCCAGCCCACACGGCACAATCCCAAACTCCTTACCCGCCTCCAGCACCTCACCCCAAACGCGTTCGCTCGTCGGCTCGTCGCTCGGGATGTAGATCTCGAACCCATCCTCGCCCGTATACCCGGTCCGCGCGATCATCACGTTGTGGCAGCCGCACACCTGTCCCCAAGTAAACCAGTAGTTCTTGATCACGCTAAGATCGGTCGATGTCAGCTTTTGCAGCGTAGCCTCCGCCTTCGGCCCCTGGATCGCCAACTGCGTGTAGTAGTCGCTGAAGTCGTTGATGTGGACCCCAGGCATATGCCCGATCTGCTTCCGAACCCACTGCACATCCTTCTCGCGTGTACCGGCATTGATCACGATCAGATAGTCGTTCTCACTCAGCTTGTGCAGCACGACATCGTCGACAAACGTCCCATCCTCATACAGCATCGCCGAGTAGTGCGCCTGCCCCACCTGCAGCTTGCTCGCGTCGTTCATCAGCAGTCGCTGGACTGCCGCCAGCGACCCGGGCCCGCGCAACTGGATATCCCCCATGTGCGACACGTCAAACAGCCCTACCGCTGTCCGAACCGCCATATGTTCCGAGATCAGCCCACCATACTCGACCGGCATATCCCACCCGCCGAAGTCGACCATCTTCGCCTTGTGCACCCGGTGAACCGCGTTCAGCGCGGTCATCCGCAGCTTCTTCAAGCCCGTCTCAATCTCTGCAATCAAGTCCGCCATAAACCCTCTTCAATCCAACTAAAAGGGTAGCACCAGCCCGCACTGAGCATCCAGAACGCCTGTTCGCACCAACCTGGATAAGAAGGTGATTCCGGAGCGGCAAGCGCTCTCTAAGAAGCACTTGCCCTTGACCCGATCGTTACCCGCCCGATCCGCGTACGGACTCAGAGCGTCTGCATAAACTCTGGCGACACCGGATTCTCATAGACCGACCCATCCCGCGTCACCACGGTCAGCCCCGAAGGCGTCACAAAATAGTTCCGCTTATCCTCAGCCGGGTCGTACCCAATCACCGTCCCATCCGGAATGTGTACGTCGCGGTCGATAATCGCATGCCGAATCCTGCAATGCCGCCCAATGTTCACGTGCGAGAACACAATGCTCGAGTCCACATCGGCGTACGAGTTCACCCTCACGTCCTGCGACACCACCGAGTTCCGCACCACCGCTCCCGAAACAATCGTTCCCGCCGCCACAATCGAGTTGATCGCCATGCCCGTACGACCCGGCTCGCCAAACACAAACTTCGCCGGAGGGTACTGGTAAGCCCGCGTCCGCATCGGCCAGCTCTTGTCGTACAAATTGAAGACCGGCGTCACCCCGGCGACATCCATGTTCGCCTCGTAGTACGCATCGAGCGTTCCCACGTCCCGCCAGTACAGTGCCTTCTGCTTGTTCTCGTCGACAAAGTTGAACGCATGCATCTTTGCGCGGCCCAGCAGCCCAGGCAGGATGTTGTGCCCGAAGTCATGCTTCGACTTCTCATCCTCGGCATCCCGCATCAACTCGCCCAGCAGCACATCCGTGTTGAAGATGTAAATGCCCATCGAAGCATCCACCATCTCCGGCATGAACGGCGACCGAAACTTCGTCTCCTTCGGCTTCTCTTCAAACCCCTGCACTTCGCTGTTTCGTCCGACCTCCACCACTCCGAACTGGTTCACTTCGTCGGGCCGGATCGGCAGCGTCGCCAGCGTCACCTCGCTCTTCATGTCGATGTGCTGTTGCAGCATGCGTGCGTAGTTCATCTTGTAGATGTGATCGCCCGAAAGGATGATCACGTACTTCGGCTCTTCCGACCCGATCGAATAGATGTTCTGATACACCGCGTCCGCGGTTCCTTGATACCAGCTCTTCGAAACCCGCTGCATCGGCGGCAGAATCTCGATAAACTCGCCCAGTTCATTCGCCACCACCGGGCCCCAGCCTTCGCGGATGTGCCGGTTCAGCGACAGCGCTTTGTACTGCGTCAGGATGTAGATATGCCGCAAATCCGAGTTGATGCAGTTCGACAAGGTGATGTCGATGATCCGATATTGTCCCGCAAATGGCACCGCTGGCTTCGCACGGTCACGGGTTAATGGGAAGAGGCGTTCGCCGGCTCCTCCGGCGAGCAGGACACCGAGTGTATCTCTCATATTGCATCTTCCTTCGCACTGCTTCTGGGTCAGTTACCAAACCTAGATACGATGCAGAAATCAATCTTGCGGCTGCGCCCCGAGCCTATCATGCCTGGCGACACGGACCGATAACCGTCGCGTGAGTCACCCTGGAACGCAAGACGGCCCGGACGTTTGACGCCCGGGCCATCATCATAATTCGCAGAACTACTGTTCGTCAGCAGCTTCCGGATCACCCATCTCTTCCGGCAAGCTGATCCGCAGCGACTTTAGAAAAGAAAGGTCGTTCCGCGTGAAGGGTCCCTCCTCCGGATCGCCTGCGCCCAACTGGAGCGGCTGCCCAACCGGAACGCCATCCGAATCCTCGTCGGCATCCACTTCATTCAGGCCAATCGTCGCTTCGAGCATCAGCAGGACGTCAAAGCCTTGCTCGCGGAGATTTTTCACCACCCCCGCAATATGCTCCGACTCCGAAACCGACTCGTGAATCGCCTCGCCGAGCTGCTGGATAAGGTTCTTGACCTTCTTATTCAATGACACCTCCGGCTTCCGTTTCATCGCTCACGACTTGTGCTCTCACTGCCACGCATCGGGTATTCCCAAAGGGCTGAAGCGTATCTACTCCCCTGGGGAACGGCATTGCGGGGTGCGTCCGTTGTTTTTCATACCATACGCCCGACCGCCAAACCGTGCAATGACTCTTGTGACGTTCGGCGAACCGCAAACGATTCGCCGAATGCCGCAAACCGGCTCCCTCTAAGCCACCGTATGGTGGTCCGCCCATGCATCCTGAAGCTTATGTGCCAGCGCATCAACTGGTTGCGCCGCTGCATCCTGCTGCTGCTTCCGGGCGAGTACATAAGCCGCCGCAATCCCGATCCCGCCCACCAGAAACAAAAGACTCTTCATAACGTTCCGCTCTCCTTATTTTCGACAACCGTTGGACTCGCCAACATCCAATCCGTCGTAGGATGCCACTCGCCTCGCGAAGGTATTCCCGGGCGGTACACTCTTTCCATGGACCGGGTTCGCTTTGGCAGGGCACTAGGGCAGGGAACACGCGAAGCCGCCCGCGCCCTCTTAAAAGCCGCCGACGCAGCGACCGCAGCCAACCCAAATCCATCCCGAACGATCTCGCAATCGCGCCCATCGGTCGCCGCTCCAGTCCGTCAGACCGCGCAAACGGTTCGCACCACCACCGCAGGCGTCAAGGAGGGCAGCAAGCGCTTCGGCGCGGCACTGTGGCAACCCTTCGCCCGCATCTCCGGCGTCGTTCTGCTCGAAGTCACCGGCGTCCTCTTCTCCCTCTTCGCCCTCGTCTCCGGCTTTGAGGCATGGCAGCATCGCCGCGATTTCCAAGTCGCCGGCCCAGCCCGTACCCATCTTGTTCTCGCCTGCGCCATGTTCCTGGTCTTCGCGTACTTCACCCTCTCGAGCTTCATCCGCGCAGGCCGTCGCAATCGTCGATAACTCCCCAAGCCGCATCGTACGAGCAGCATCCAGCCCAGCCCGGAGACGTTCATGCCGCAGCACCTCCTGAAAACCGCGCTCCTCGTCCTTACCGCGCTCGCTCTACCGCACGCCCAGGCGCAGTCTGTCACCCCCGTGCCAGCTCTTGATCTCGCACGCTACACCGGCACCTGGTATGAGATTGAGCGCATCCCGAACAAGCCGGAGAAGAAGTGCGTCCGCGATGCGTTCCTCCTGCTTGCCAAAGCCGATAAAGCGAGAAACTTCCAGATCGTCAATTCCTGCGTCACCGCGGACGGCAGCACCCAGGTTCGCAACGCATCCGCCAAACCGGCAAAGAAAAACGTGTCAGACGGTCGCATTAAGATCACCTACACCTTCCCGTTCTCGAGCAAGCACTGGGTTCTCGCAGTCGGCCCGAACTACGAGTGGGCCTTGGTCGGTAGCCCCAATCACAAGACCCTTTGGCTCTTATCCCGCGCCACCACGCTCCCGCCCGAAACCCTTGCCGACCTCAAATCCCGCGCCGCCGCCCAGGGATTCGACCCCGCGAAGCTGGTCCCTGTCCTCCAACCCAGATAACGAAATGTCGTGTCGCTCCTAAACGAAAAGGACCCACCGCATGGGTGGGTCCTTTTCAGCGATCATGGAAGCATCGCTCTAGTGGTGTCCGCCACCGCCATGGAAGCCCCCACCGGGAGCCCCATGTCCGGAGAATCCGCCATAGTGCTCTCCGCCGCCATCGTGGCCAGGGTTTCCGACGACTCCGTGGCCGTCATGCGCCTCATTCGCCTGGAAGTGCTGGAATGGCCGGGCACCACGATCAGGAAGCGGCCCGTTGTAACCGTGATGCGGGTCATACCGATTGTCGACGTGCCCATAAAACCCGTCGTGACCGTGATACCAGGGACCCGCGCCGATGAAAAGGCCGCCGTTAAACCAGTCAGGACCGTAAAAACCATAAGGAGCGCAGTTATAAGGAGCGTAATCAAAGTAACCGTAAGGACAGGCCGGAGCCACGCCGATGCTGACGCCAATCTGCCCAGGATTCGCCAGGGGAGTAGCGGCAGCAGGGGTTACCGGAACAGCGCCAATCAGCGCCGCACTAACTGCCGAAAATGCAAGTACCTTCCAATGAAGCATAGCGTTCGTTCTCCTTTGCCAACATCTCTTAGAGCGTCATCCGAACCCTGTGGGTTGCGTCCTCAAAAAGATATAGGCAACCTTATGCCTGCCATAGAGTTATCGTCGACTCACTCTCACCCCGGCCCGCGGAGCGCCCCTAATGATCACGAAATCCTTCTTCGCTTCACTGCTGTTATTCCCTTTCGTAGCCTTCGCCCAAAGTCCAGCGAACCCCATCCTTCCCAACGCCGATCCCTTCATCACCTTGCACCCCGTCGACGGCAGGTACCTGCTCCTGGCCACGACCGGTCGCACCATCACCATCTGGAGCGGTCCGACCATTCAAACCGCCGCCTCCGAATCCAAAGTAGTCTTCACTCCAGAGCCCGCAACCCTGAGACAGCTCTGGTCGCCCACCCTCTGGCACATGCAGAACAAGTGGTGGATCTACTTCACCGCCGAAGAACCCGGCAAACCGCATGCCATCTATGTCCTCGAATCCAACTCCTCCGACCCGCTCGGCTCCTACACGTTTCGCGGCCCGCTCAGCCTCGGCCATCCCGCCATCGATCCATCCGTCGTGACCGTGAACGGCACCGACTATCTCATGTTCGTATCGCTCGACAACGGCGAAAACGCCATCCAGATCGCTCGCCTGCCTCAGCCTTTGCAGCCCGTGCTCCCGAGCGCGCTCATAGCCGAACCCACGCTCCCATGGGAGAAGGGCGCCGGAACGAGCAAGACCTACCCCGTCGCCGAAGGCCCGACCGCTCTCTACCACCATGGCAAGACCTTCATCGTTTACTCCGCCTCCGACACCGCATCGCCCGCCTACTGCCTCGGCCTCCTCACCCTTACCGGCAAAGACCCGCTGCTCCGCCAGAATTGGTCCAAAACCCCGCGTCCCGTCTTCGAGCAGTCTCCAGCGAATGGCATCTACGGTCCTGGCCGCGGCACCTTCGCCGAATCCGCCGACGGCCAAAGCTGGCTGCTCTACGCCGCCAAGACCACGGACTCACCAACCTCAGCGAACCGCGCAACCAGGCTTCAGGCCTTCATCTGGAACGCCGATGGAACCCCGTCGTTTGGAGTTCCACACTCCGACGGTCCGACCGCGGCGAAGTGACGCTTCGCTGAGAACTCACGAATAATTGGTCCTGGGACAATCCAGCCACCGAACTCAAAGGCGAAGCGGGAAGTTGTAGCCCAATCAAATTCCGCACGCTCGCCAGAATTTGTTGGACGCGTCCCCACAATCTCGCATCCCTACATCTACACGCGGCAACGCCGCCAAGGAGATTTGTCACATGACCGACTATCGGGTAGCAGCGGGCGAGGCCCAGGAAGACCAAGTAACCGCAGCCATTGAAAAAGTCACCAGCCAGGTGCCCTCCAGCATCTTCCTTGGAGCCGCAATCGCCAGCATCATTGGTTCCGTATGCTTCAAAGCCGCCAAGAAGGAGCATGAGGCCCTCTTCATCGGCCAATGGGTCGCTCCGTTCCTGATTCTGGGCCTCTACAACAAAATGGTGAAACAGCATGGGTCGGATGCAACTTCTAAATAACTTTCTGCGTCTCTCTTACTAAGAAGCAGAAACAAGCTACAGTTTGCGCGCAACACCAAATTAGTTGGCCCTCCCCGAAATAGCCCCGAACCGAAGAGTTCGGGGCGTTTCTTTTAACCTTCCATCTGCACCGGAACGAAAAGCCCATCTTCACCGTCGCAGATGGAGACCCGGCCGTGAGCGATATCGTAGTACCAGCCGGAGATGGTCAACTCGCCACGCGCCATCGCTCCCGCCACCGAAGGATGCGTTCGGACGTGCTGCATCTGTAACAAAACATTCTTCTCCGCAACCAATTGCAGCAGCCTTTCCTCGCTCAAACCTTCAGCTTTTACTGCTTCCGCGACGCTCAGAGCCGCGTGCGCGTTGCGCAGCCAGCTCTTTACCGTCGGCATCGACTCAACCGACGCAGGATCGACCAGCGCCTTCATCGCTCCGCAGTCCGAATGCCCGCAGACGACGACGTGCTGAACCTTCAAGGCCGAAACGGCAAACTCCAGGACCGCGCTGACGCCGCCCATCATCTCGCCGTACGCCGGAACCATATTTCCGATGTTGCGCGTGACGAAAACCTCTCCCGGATTCGTCTGCGTCAGCACGTCCGGATGAATGCGCGAGTCGGCGCAGGAGATTAGGAGCGCAGCCGGGCGCTGAGGCTCGCGCATCACCCGCTGGTACTCTCCTGCCAATCCCGGATAGACCTCCGCCTGGAATTTCCGAACGCCATCCTTCAACTTCTCTAAGACCGCATCCATCGCCTTTGAGCCCTCCGCTCGGAACATTCGTGATCTTCCCCCATACCTTGCCAAAGGTATGTAAAGCATTCATAAAATTCAACTTAAGTCCGTACCTCGGCAAGAGAGAACCTGAACCGTTTTCGGTGCAGCGGCTCTTTTTATTCTCTAAACTTGATGTTGCAACCGACGCTTGTTCGTTGGTTCGGGTCTGGCTTGCGACCGGCGATCACGTCGTCCAACGCCCGCCGTAAGTCGACGCCCGTGACGGGCTCATCGTTGCCCGAGTCTCCGCGCCGCGGACGGCTGCCGTCCAACTGGCCCCGATAGACCAGCTTCAACTCTCGGTCGTAGAGGAAGAAATCAGGGGTACAGGCCGCGTGGTACCTCCGCGCCACCTCCTGCGTCTGGTCGAACAGGTAGGGAAAGCGCCAGTCCAGCCGTTCGGCCTGTTTCTTCATCTCTTCCGGCCCATCCTGTGGATATTCCCCAATGTCATTCGAGCTGATCCCCACGATCCCGATCTTCCCTTCGTATTCCCGCCCGATGCGCCCAAGTTCTTCCTCAACGTGCTTCACATACGGACAATGAACACACACAAACATCACCAGCAGGCCACCGGCGGAGAGGTCATCCCGCCCCATTGCCTTCCCGGACACCACATCCACCAGCTCAAACGCCGGTGCCGTGGTTCCCAACTCCACCATCGTCGACTGTGTTCTGGACAAACTGATCCTCCTGCCGCCTTCGCCATCATAGGTCAGTTGACTCAAAACGGTCGTGACACGCAATCGGCTCAGTTCTTTTCTTGCCTTCGTCATCTCCCTCGCGTAGATTGGCAGCACTCTTATGCGAATCCCGGCTCTGCGCACGCTCCCGCTCGCCCTTCTCCTTGCCTCCCTCGTTCTCCCGGCCTCTTTCGTGTCCGCCTCGGCGCAGCAGTCTGCTGCCGCTACGCAGGTTGACCGCGTCCCCGAGCACGCCGACTACACTTCCATGGTGCAGCTCAAAGCGACGCTGCCGGGCTGGGTGACCGCTTCGCGGGACGCCGGAGCCGTACCGGAGAGCACCAATATCGG
This sequence comes from uncultured Granulicella sp., assembly GCA_963693075.2. Taxonomy (GTDB): domain Bacteria; phylum Acidobacteriota; class Terriglobia; order Terriglobales; family Acidobacteriaceae; genus Edaphobacter. The sequence goes on from CAXMMP010000001.1 coordinate 158,551, forward strand.
CATCGCGATCGTGATCGCCCGTTCGCCGGAGGTTGAAGCTGCGTATCTCCAGCGGCAGGACGACCTGCAGAACCCCAATTCGCCCGAATATCACCACTGGCTGACGCCGCAGCAGATCGGCGAGCAGTTCGGACCGACCCAGCACGACCTCGACGCGCTTACCGGCTGGCTTCTTTCCCAGGGCCTCCAGGTCGCACCCGTCAACCCAAGCCGCACGATGGTCCACGCCAGCGGCGCGGCTGCGGTGGTTGGCAAGGCGTTCAAAACTAACTTTCGTTTCTTCACTTCTTTCAATAAGCCCCACTACTCCGCCGCGTCGGAGCCGTCCATCCCGGTGGCGCTCAGCTCGATCATCGGCTCTATCCATGGCATGACAGACATTGAGCTGCGCCCGATGAGCCATGTGCAGCCCTCGTCGAAGTTCACCCGCGATGCCTCAGGCAAGCCCCAGTTCACCGCCTCGGACGGCACGACGCACTATATGTTCCCCGGTGACTTTGCCACCATCTTCAACATCAACCCCGTCTACACCGCGAACATCAAGGGCTCGGGCCAGAAGGTCGCCATCATCGGCGAGTCGACGATCAGCAACTCCGACATCACCGAATTCGAGAGCATCTCGGGTCTCTCCTCGAACACGCCGAATACGATCGTCGTTCCCGCTGCCTCGGGCGGAACCAATCCCGGGACTGTCTCCGGCGACGAGGGAGAGTCCGATCTCGATCTACAGCGCGTCATTGGTGTCGCCCCGTCGGTGACGGCGGACTTTGTCATCAGCGGCACCGGCGTCGCGCCGTATGCGGGCTATCAGGGAATCGACGTGGCGGCCGAGTATGAGATCAACACCCTCAAGGATCCGGTGCTGACCCTCAGCTACGGCTCCTGCGAAGTCGACGCCGGCACCACCAGCGATAACTACTGGGGCACGCTCTTCGGACAGGCCGCCATGGAAGGGATCTCGGTCTTCGTCTCCGCCGGCGACTCCGGAGCAGCGGGCTGCGACACCGCCTTCAGCACCGCGCCCGCGACTCAGCAGCTCAGCGTTAACACCATCTGCGCCAACGACTACACCACCTGCGTCGGCGGCACCGAGTTCAACGACGCCAGCAATGGCTCGACCTACTGGTCCGCGACCAACGGCAGCAACGAAGCATCCGCCCTCAGCTATATCCCCGAAGGCGCGTGGAATGAGTCGACCTTCTCAGGCGGCACCTCGTTCGTCGCCGGAACCGGCGGCGGCGCAAGCATTTACACCGCGAAACCCAGCTACCAGACGGGTACCGGCGTCCCGGCAGACGGCAAGCGTGACCTGCCGGACGTCTCGTTCCCCGCGTCCGGCCATGATGGCTACTTCGGCTGCGAGGCCGACCTGACGTTCTCGGGCGGCGGATCAGCCGATTGCTCCAAGGGCGACGGTGCCATCTTCTCCGGTACCTCGGCGGCCGCACCCGGCTGGGCCGGCGTGACCGCCCTGCTGAATGAAAAGCTCGGCGGGACAGGCCAGGGAAACCTCAACACCCTCATCTATAAGCTTGCGAATCTTTCCTCGACTCCGTTCCACGATGCGACGATTGCCACCTCTGGAGTCACCAACTGCGCTGTCAACACGCCCAGCATCTGCAATAACAGCGATCCCGGGATGACCTCGTTGACCAGCGGACAGGCTGGCTACGACCTGACCACCGGCTATGACCTCGCAACCGGCTGGGGCTCGGTCGACGTCAACGCGCTGCTGACGACCGCGGCCACCGAGACCACACTCGCGGCAACGACCGCCACGCTCACCGCCAACCCGGCGGCTCCGACCACGGCCCAGACCGTCGTCTTCACCTCGAAGGTGACTGCCAATTCCGGGACGCCCACTGGAACCGTTCAGTTCTCCTCGAACGGCACCAAGCTTGGCGCTGCGGTCACGCTGGTCAACGGCACCGCGACCTCGCCGGCCGAGTCCTTCCCGATGGTCGGCATGTACACGATCACGGCGCTCTACTCCGGCAGCAGCACCTACCAGGACGCAGCCGCTCCGTCGCTGACCCTGAACGTCATCAGCTCCGGTGCGACCGCGACCACTTCGACCCTGACTTCGACCACGATGACTGCCTCGACCTCGCAGACCGTCGGCTTTACGGATACCGTCAAAGGCACCGGCGGAACCCCCACCGGCACCGTCCAGTTCACGCTGAACGGGACGAACTACGGGTCGCCGGTTACGCTCTCCGGCGGAGTAGCAACCCTTGCCCCGGCCGTCCTGGTCGCCGGCTCGGACGTAGTCAAGGCGATCTACTCGGGGGACAATAGCTTCTCGGCGTCCACCTCGAACTCGGTCACGGTGACCGTCTCCGCAGCCGCGACATCGACTGCAATCACGGTCTCAGCCCCGGAGACCGACCCCAACGGCTACCTCGTCTTCTCCGGCACCGTTACCGCCGCTACCGGCGGCGGCACGCCGACCGGAAGCCTGACGCTCTACCAGACCATGTCCGCCGGTACGCCTGGCTCCGCGATTACCAACCCAATCCCCATCACAAACGGAACGCTTGACGTTGCCTTCACCGGCATACCGGCAGGAAGCTACATCGTCTACTGGGTCTACTCGGGCGATAGCAACTACGGCACGTCGCAGTCGTCCACCGTCACGTTCAACGTTGCGAGCACCTTCAACCCCACCTACACGCTGACGCCGACCAACACGACCGTGACCGCGACCGCAGGATCGAGCGCGTCCAACGTCATCACGGTTGCCTCTACCAACGGCTTCGTCAGCAACGTCGGCCTCACCTGCACCGCCAAGTACACCGGCAGCTCGACCGATACGATCGTCGAACCGACGTGTACCTTCTCGCCGGCCACCATCAACCTCCTCAACGACAACAACGCCATGGTCAACGCGACCAGCCTGTACGAGACCTCGACCGTCACCATCAGCACCACCAAGCCGCAGGGTCATCCGGCTGCTCCCGCTGTCCAGCGTCAGCAGGGTAATCCAAACGTGCGGCGGATGCATGGGCTTTCGGCTGCGGCCCTGGTCGGACTGCTGCTGTTCGCCTTCCCCGCTGTCCGTCGCCGCCGTTCCTGGAACTCCCTGGCTGCGGTGCTTATTCTCTCGGTCGCCGCTGGATTCGTGGGCTGCGGCGGCGGTGGATCCTCAACGCCGATCACCGTCACCGTCTCGCCGGCGAGCGCTTCGCTGACTCAGAGCCAGACGCAACAGTTCGCGGCCAACGTCACCGGAACGTCGAACACCGGGGTCACCTGGAGCCTGGCCTCCGGCAGCGCGGGAACCATCAGCGCCTCCGGCCTCTACACCGCGCCATCCACCATCAGCGGCATGGAGACGGTCACCGTGATTGCCACCAGCAGCGCAAACACGATGGATACGGGCTCGGCCACGATCACTTTGAACCCGAAGACGCTCAGCGGCAGCCCGAGCGGCAACTACACCATCACCGTCACAGGCACCGGCAGCGTGACGACAACCTTCACCCTCACCGTTCAGTAGGCCGCCAGAAGGCTCACCCGTCCGCTCGCCAACGAGCGCGACGGGTGAGCCGAACCACCCGCAGCACTCCCGTTCGTGCTGTACCCTCCCTATCCTCAAACTCAGTCATGATCCCGCGCACCTTGCCCGGCGGACGCATCCGCCCCCATGTTCTCCCTCGCGGTGAAAACGGCCGGCCGCTTTGCCGCTGGTGCGAGCTGGAAATCCTCGCCAAACGCCGGCGAACGTTCTGCTCCGACTATTGCGTACACCAGCATCGCCTGCGGACCGATCCCGGCTACCTGCGCGACCAGGTCTTTGCCCGGGACCGCGGCCACTGCCACATCTGCCGTGCCGATACCGTCGCCATCTACGCCGCGCTCAAGCGCTCGCGGGGCAAAGCTCGCATCGCCGGGTTGTCGTTTTACGGTATGAAGACCATCACCAGCCGCCGCTCGCTGTGGGACGCCGATCACATCCTGCCGGTCGCCGAGGGCGGCGGCCAATGCGATCTCGACAACCTCCGGACGCTTTGCCTGCCGTGCCACCGCGAAGAGACGGCGCTCCTGCGACAGCGCCTGCGCCGGACCGCCTGAAAGAAGTCCATACAACTTTTTTGTGAGCAAGTTGGCTCTAAGCCGATAAGTACGGTAGTGCTCACGTTCGACCGAGCCCATCTCATCGGGAGCATTCGGACCCATGCCAGCCCTTAAACCCTTTATCCCCCGTCTCGGCACCAAATCTGAATCCATCTGCTCGCAGTGCTGCCAGATCATCCGGCCAAACTCGCAGGCCCCAACCCTCGCCCAGGCGCAATCGATTCACCGCTGTGGCGAGTTCTCGCTGAACACAACCACCCGGTAGGACAGGGAGTCGGCCTTCGGAAGCAGGGAAGAGCAAAACAGCGGCTTCCCCTTCCTATTCCCTACTCCCGACTCCCTGGTTTCTGCTAGCCTCCAACTTGGAGACTCGTCAGACCCATGACCATAGCAACCCCCGCGATTCAGACGCACGACCTCACCAAGGGCTACGGCTCAACCATCGCGCTTCACCCGCTGACGCTTGACGTCCCGCGCGGTGCCGTCTTTGCGCTCGTCGGCCACAACGGTGCCGGCAAAACCACCCTCATCAAGATCCTGATGAATATGATCCGCCCGACCAGCGGGTCGGCGAGCATCCTCGATAAGTCGACGCTGACGCTGACGGGAGACGATTTCACCCGCATCGGCTATGCGAGCGAAAATCAGGAACTGCCCGACTGGATGACGGTCCGGCAGTTTATGGACTACCTCAAAGGCTTCTATCCCACATGGGACGACTCCGCGCTGATCGCGCAGCTCGAGCTGCCGCTCGACCGCAAGCTGAAGAACCTCTCCCGCGGCATGCTGATGAAGGCTGCGCTCGCCAGCATCCTGGCGTTCAAGCCAAGCCTCATCCTGCTCGACGAGCCGTTTTCGGGGCTCGACCCCCTTGTCCGCGATGAGCTGATCGAAGCGTTGATGATGCGCGTCAACCCGCGTTCGCTCGCCGGCAACGAGGCCATGGCGGAGACACCGGTCGCCGACCGCCCGACCATCCTGATCTCCTCGCACGATCTGGCCGAAGTGGAATCGTTCGCCACCCACATCGGCTTCCTGCACCAGGGCCGCTTGCTCTTCGCTGAGGAGATGCACTCGCTCACCGCGCGCTTCCGCGAAGTGACGGTTACGCTGCCTGCCCTCGCTGGCGAAGCGCCCGCAACGCTCGTGAAGACGGCCACGCCACCGCCAGATACCTGGCTGCTGCTCGAGACGACGCTCACCGCGGCACGTTTCGTCCACACGCATGCCGATACCGAAAACGTGGCGGCACAGGTTGCTTCGGTCTTCTCGACCGGGGGGGTGACGCCGCATCTGCAGTCCGAGCCGATGACCCTGCGAGGCATCTTCCTTGCGCTGGCGAAGTCCGGCAGAGCGCCAGCAGCACCCACGCAGTAGCGCTCTAAATAAGACGCCGTCATTCCGGGCGTACCCCGGAATCTCCGTACTGAGCCTTTGTCCTCGCATTCGAAAGGGAACTCAAGCATGACCCCGCAGCCTCTGCACATCTTCCGCAAAGATATCCTGCACCTCTGGCCGGAAGCCTCCGTCGTCGTCGCCCTCTTCATCGCCTTCGGCATCGCCGCGCCGTCCAACTGGACAAACTCGCCGTACGCCGGCGTGGCGCAGCTCGTCTCGCTGCTGCTGGACCTGCTGATGCTGCTCTCGTGGCTTGTCCTCATCTCGCGGCTCATCCATGACGAGCCGCTCGTGGGCGACCGCCAGTTCTGGACGTCGCGACCATACCACTGGCTCAGCCTGCTGGGGGCGAAGCTGTTGTTCCTCGTCGTCTTTCTTTACCTGCCGTTCTTCCTGATGCAGGTCATCCTGCTCAAGCATGCCGGCCTTTACCCGATGCTGGCGTTGCCTGCGCTCTTCCACAACCTGATGCTGCTTACCGTGGCGATTGTTGTGCCGTTCGCGGCCATCGCGGCCGTCACCAGCACCTTCGCTCGCATGCTCATGTCGGTCGTCGGCGGAGCTGTCTACTTCGGCATAGCGACGCTATTCGTGGTGTGGCTGGTGTGGGGCCGGATGACGCCGCCCGTGCTCGATCCCATCCTCTTTACGCTGCTGATCCTGCTTCCGGCCATCGCGCTGGTCTACCAGTACGCGACCCGCCGCACGACCATCTCGCGCATCATGTTGGTCGCGACGCCTTTGCTCTTGGTGCTGCTCACGTTCATCACGCCGTTCGATGCGCTCATCCGTCACGGCTATCCAGCGGCCTCCGGCGCGTCCGATCCGAAGCTTTCGGACTTCCCCAGCGAGTTCCGTCCCAAGGCCGCTGCACCCGGAGATCTCGCCGTCTCGCTCGGCAAGGTTGAAATCGAGGTGCCATTCGCCGTCGCCGGAATCGACAAGGATTCCGCCTACCTGGTCAAGGGAGCCTCGGCGACCATCACGGCCCCCGGCATCACCTACACCTCGCCGTTCCTCACGGAGGCGCGCCAGCTGACCTCGGCCGCTCCCATCGCGGTGGTCACGGTCCCGTTGCCGCTGAGTGTCTACAACAAGATTGGAACGCTCCCCGCGGACGTTCACCTGACGCTCGCGACCGACCATCTCAAGCTCGACCCCGCGGCCACCTGGAAGAGTTCCTCCAGCGCTCCCTTCGACATCCCGGGTCACGGCCACTGCACCTTCTCGCAGGACGGGCATGCCGACCTGATCTGCCACTACGCCTTCAAGACGCCTGAGGCTCTCTTTGCGACCGCGCCGGTCTCACCGGGCTCCTGCGCGAACCCGTCGGCCCAGCAGATTCCTGCACAGGCCAGCGTCAACAGCAGCGGGGCACTCAGCTTCGACCCCATCATCACGGTGCCAGTGAAGTTCCAGACCGGCGACCCGGAGACGAAGCATCGCTATGCGCTTTGCTCGGGGACGCCGATCAACTTCCTCGAAGCCAAAGATACGGGTAAACTGCGGCTCGACACGGACGTGAAGCAACTCGTGCTGCCCAACTACGCGGGTCGCGCGCAGGATCAGCAGCAGCCGGGCGTCCCGCAATAACCGTCTCGTGCCCCACGATCGGCGCAGCCCTGGCGCCCCGATCGTGGGGTTCTTTGTTTAACTGCGGCCTTCGAACGCCGAGCTCTCCGGCGATGAGCGTCTTCGGACGCTACAGCCCCTCTTCAGGCCCGGGACGCGAGCCGCTCCGTGCCAGCACCAGCAGCTCGCACAGCTTCTCCATCTGTTCTGTCCCCAGGTCAGGGAACATCCCCTCTTCGGCACCGTGTACGACCGCGTCCAGGCTGTTCACCAGCTCCAATCCTGCCGCCGTTAGCGTCGCATACACCACCCGCTTGTCGGAGGTGCCGCGGCACCGCTTCACCCAACCCGCCTTCTCCATCCTGCTCAAGATCCGAGGCACGTCCGGCACCTGCGCCACCAGGCGCTCGGCCACCTCGTACTGGACCAGCCCATCGTCTCCTGCGCCGCGCAGGATGCGCAGGACGTTGTATTGCGTCAGAGAAAGCCCATACGGACGTATCAGCCGTTCGAAATCGTGACCAACGACCGCCGCCGTCCGGGACAGGTTCAACCACAGCTCAACCTGCAGGTTGGCGAACGGCTTACTCTGTTTAATCTCCGCCTGAAGCTTTGACATAATCAAAAAAGTATCACCTCGGACGACAAAAAGGGTGTTCCAACTCCTAAATCCCGCCCAATCATTCCCGAAATCTGTCAGTGAGATACCGGCCGCAAGCCTCACCTCTCCAAACCTGCATCTCGCCCCGTTTTTCCGTGAAATCCACTTCTGCACACAGTGTCGCGCCCTTGCTCTCAGGCCGCGCAAGCCGTACCGTCAGATGAGCGGGATTCTTCGTCCTGTAACACCAGCTCGAACCCGCGCCAATTGCGCCGATTGCACAACTTCCACAGCAGTTTGCTGAGTTTTTCCGCCTCTCAGGTCCAGAATGGGCCGTGCGCTAGTACCAACTCTGACAACACAAGATGTAGATGTTTTATACTTGACACACCCCACAGGGGGCACTAACGTTGCGCTTGCAAACCGAATTCGGCGAGCAAACATTCAGCGGCCTGACCCCTCCCTTGCCTCCAAGCCTGTGTCCCAGGCTTAGCACGGTTGCGCTCTCAGATTCGCCCCTCGCAGCAGCGCACGGACGGGTCGTTCGACCCGCAGATTCATCAAATTCCCTAGGAGCATTCCCCCGATGAACGAGACCTTCCAGCAGCACGAAGTGGCATCCACCCCAGCCTTCACCGCACCGGCGACCGCCACCCGCCAGACCTCGGCCCCTGGCCTCTCGTTCTCGCGCCACAACACGACGCCCAGCGTCAGCCCCTACGACCAGATCACCTGGGAGTTCCGCGACGCCATCATCCAGGACTGGAAGGGCAAGATCATCTTCGAGCAGAAGAACGTCGAATCCCCCGTCGACTGGTCGATGACTGCGACCAACATCGTCGCCAGCAAGTACCTCCACGGCCTCGTCGGCACCGCCGAGCGCGAGTCCGGTGTCCGCGCCCTCATCACCCGCGTCGCCGAATCCATCCGCGACTGGGGCATCCAGGGCGGCTACTTCGCCTCCGCCGAGGACGCCGCAACCTTCTACGCCGAGCTCTGCCACCTGCTCCTCAACCAGAAGGTCGCCTTCAACTCGCCCGTCTGGTTCAACGTCGGCTGCGACCGCCTCGAGCCCAACTCCGACGCGCAGAACTGGCACTGGGACGCCGACAAGCGCCAGGTCACGTTCTCGACCACCGGCTACTCCAAACCGCAGTGCAGTGCCTGCTTCATCAACTCCGTGCAGGATTCGCTCGACTCCATCCTCACCCTCGCCAAGACCGAAGGCATGCTCTTCAAGTGGGGTTCAGGCGCAGGCTCCAACCTCTCCAGCATCCGCGGTTCCATGGAAACCCTCAGCGGCGGCGGCACTGCCTCCGGCCCGCTCTCCTTCATGCGTGGCTTCGACGCCTTCGCCGGTGTCATCAAGTCCGGCGGCAAGACACGCCGCGCCGCCAAGATGGTCGTCCTCAACGTCGACCACCCGGACATCATCGACTTCATCGAATGCAAATCCAAGGAAGAGGCCAAGGCCTACACGCTCATCGCCGCCGGCTACGACGGCAGCGGCCCCGACTCCGAGGCCTACTCCTCCATCTTCTTCCAGAACGCGAACAACTCCGTCCGCGTCACTGACGAGTTCATGTCCGCCGTCGAGCGCGACCAGGAGTTCTCCACCCGCACCGTCAAGGAGCGCAACCCGGTCGCGACCATGCCTGCCCGCGAGCTGATGAACAAGCTCGCCCAGAACACCTGGGCCTGCGGCGATCCCGGCATGCAGTACGACACCACCATCAACCGTTGGCACACGAGCAAAAATACCGCCCGCATCAACGCCTCAAACCCTTGCTCCGAGTACATGTTCCTCGACGACTCCGCCTGCAACCTGGCCTCGTTCAACCTGCTCAAGTTCGTCTCGCCCGGCGGCCAGTTCGATATCCCCGCCTACCGCCATGCCATCGGCATCGTCACCACCGCCATGGAGATCATCGTCGACTCCGCCGGCTACCCCACCGAGATGATCGCGAAGAACTCGCACGACTACCGCCCGCTCGGCCTCGGCTACGCCAACCTCGGCGCGCTGCTCATGTCCTTCGGCCTGCCCTACGACTCCGACGCTGGCCGCGACTTTGCCGCCGGGCTCACCGCTATCCTCTGCGGCGACGCCTATTACCAGTCCGCGCTCATCGCCGAGACCTGCCCGCCGCTCGCCGCCGCCACCCCGCTCTGCCAGCAGGCCGGCTCGCACAAAGGCGGAGCCTGCCCCGGCTTCTACGTCAACCGCGAGCCCTTCCTCGACGTCATCCGCATGCACCGCGCCGAAGTCAACAAGATCGGCAAGTCCCGCCACTCCGCCGAGCCCTTCTCCGTGCCGCACCTCGACGCGCTCATCCAGGCCTCGGCCGACGCCTGGGACGCCGCCCTCATCCAGGGCGAGCACCACGGCTTCCGCAACTCGCAGGTCACCGTCCTCGCACCCACCGGCACCATCGGCTTCATGATGGACTGCGACACCACCGGCATCGAGCCCGATCTCGCCCTCGTCAAGTACAAGAAGCTCGTCGGTGGCGGCATGATCAAGATCGTCAACAACACCGTCCCCTCCGCGCTCATCAAGCTCGGCTACTCCGAAGACGCCATGAACGCCATCGTCTCCTACATCGACGCGACCGGCACCATCGAAGGCGCACCCGGCATCAAGCCCGAACACCTCGCCTGCTTCGATTGCTCGTTCAAGCCGGCGAAGGGCACCCGCAGCATCCACTACATGGGTCACATCAAGATGATGGCCGCAACCCAGCCTTTCTTGTCCGGGGCAATCAGCAAGACCGTCAACCTCCCCAACGACTGCTCCGTCGAAGACATCGCCGAGGCCTACCTCGAGTCGTGGCGTCAGGGCATCAAGGCCGTAGCCATCTACCGCGACGGCTCCAAGGGAGCGCAGCCGCTCAACGTTTCCACTGACGCCGACAAGAAGAAGGATGCCGACGACAAGAAAGCGCTCACCGACAGCAAGTCCGTCGCCGGAGCTGAAGCCGCGCAGATCCAGATCGACGAGGCCATCGCCGCCGAGCGTGCCGCCGCCGCCCAGACCCTCACCACCCACCAGGCGACCATCGCCCAGCTCAACCAGCAGCTCGCGCTCATCACCGCGCAGTCGACGCAGAATGCCGACGCGCTCGACTCCAAGGCTCCCCCGCGCGCCGTCCGCCACCGTCTCCCGGCGGAACGCGCCTCGGTCACCCACAAGTTCGGCCTCGCCGGACACGAAGGCTACATCACCGTCGGGCTCTATCCCAACGGCCAGCCCGGCGAGATCTTCATCCGCATGGCCAAGGAAGGCTCCACCGTCTCCGGCCTCATGGACTCCTTCGCGACCGCCATCTCGCTCGCCCTGCAGCACGGCGTGCCGCTCAAGGTGCTCTGCGAAAAGTTCGCCCACACCCGCTTCGAGCCCTCCGGCTGGACCGGCAACGAGCAGATCGGCTACGCCAAGTCCATCATGGACTACCTCTTCCGCTGGATCGAAATCCGCTTCCTCCAGGGCACCCAGCTCGACCTCTTCGCCGGCCTCACGCCGCAGGCGACGGTCCCCGTGCAGGGCACCGTCAGCTCGCCCGCGAATACGATCCACCTCAACCCCGACCAGCCCCTGGCCACCGACGTCACCGTCACCACGCCACCCCAGCAGGTCGCCATCATCAACCCACCGAGCACCATGCTCGGCGAGGAATACGCCGAACAGTATCATGACCGCAGCGCCCCCCAGGGTGGACTCCAGCCCGGCATCGCCCCGGACCTCCAGGCCCGCAGCGGCCTCTCCACCCCCTCATCCCTGGACTCTGGCCCGTCGTCCTTCGAAGACCGCGGCATCTTCCACGCCGCCGACGCCATGAAAGACCTCTACGACATGGGCGACTCCCCCTCCTGCGCCACCTGCGGAGCCATCATGACCCGCTCCGGCTCCTGCTACCGCTGCATGTCCTGCGGCAATACCAGCGGCTGCAGCTAGCGTCAAGACGCAACCGGGCCCGATCCTGTGGGTTGACGCATAAGCTTGCGCCCAGCTTACTTTGAAATCTTTGTCTCAAGTGGCAAAAGAAAGCTGACGGCAGGGTTGAAACGTTCGCTCCAATATTTGTCCTGGCGCTGGCCCCCAGATGTATAGTCAGCTTTACTTCCGGATGGTTCGTCAGAATCATCTTTATTTTCTCAGCGAGTGCCCGGCTCGGAGCGACAGGGTGCAGACCGCCGCCGCGACAGCCGCTGTTTACCGTTCGCCGGCGCGACGGCGGGCTACATAAAACGACATGCAATTGCGATGTTGGACTCCCTTTCACGCTTGTCCAAGAAGCGCTCATTGATCCATGGTTTTCGTCACGGCCTGGCGGCTGACTAAGTAGCGCGGTATTACGACGTCGCTCAGATTCCCCCCGTCATGTCAAGGCGCCACCGTCGGCCAGATCGCGCTTAGTGGGTAAGATCGCGCAGAAAACTCAGGAGTCCTTTCTCGTACAGCCGGTATTCGGGAAGAAGGAGTGCGGCTTTGCGAAGCCGTCGTACGGGAGACTGCTGCAGCAGCATGGCCCTGGTCTCGAAGAAGCCGATCTTGCGTCTGATCTTCTCCAGCAGAACGGGGTCGAGCCCGGGGGTCCGCCTGCTCGAGTTGTTTCAGGAGCAGTCTAAAGCGGGCTGCCTGTTGCAGGTGGAAGGCGAATGCGGAGTCCTTTTTCGTGTGGAGGTGATCGCTGAGTGGGGTGCGCTTTGCGCCAATCTGCTGCCGCGCATGGAGCCGGTAGGTCATGGACCGTGCCGCCAGGGGCCTAATCTCCGCGGCGGCAGCGAGTAGCAGTGCAATCCAGCCGTCATGAACCCACTCGGCCGGAAAGGGAACCAGCAGAGGAAGATAACTGGCGCGAAAGAGCAGGGTAGCCCCGGTCACGGTGTCCCGCTGGATCAGCTGGTCGAACGCCGTTTGCCGGTTAAAGCTGCCCTGGCGCAGGGCCGTAAAGCCCTGGCGCTGCCACAAATCTCCAGGCTGCGGCGCGCCCTGTTCGTTCATCAGAGACGCATTTGAAAACACACCGGCCAGCTCGGGGCATTCCTCCAGCACGGCGCCCAATAAGGCCAGCTTCTCAGGGCTCCAGACGTCATCCTGATCGCATAGCGCGATTACGTCGCTACGGCAGAGCTGGACGGCCTGCTGGAAGTTTCGCGTAGAGCCCAGAGTGTGCGCGTTGCGATAAAAAAAAACCGGGAAGGGAGCCAAGCCGCGAAAACGCTCGACAATCTCTTCCGTGGTGTCGCTTGAGCCGTCATCGCAGACGACGAGCTCATCCGGTGGCAGGGTTTGCTCTGCGATGGAGTCTAGTTGTTGCTGCAGGTAGCGGCCGCCATTGTAGGTACACATTGCGACTGAAATCGTCATCGCGCGGCTCACCTGCTTTCAGGTAAGGATATGATTCAAATAACGCCCGGTCAAGCGTTACGCCCTCTGCACGCTGGTCCTTCTGAAAGCACATGAACTGGTTCAACCGTCTTCTAAAACGCTCCAACAACGACCCACGCTTTGCTCGCGTTCTGCACGGAAGCCTTTCCGGTTTGGCCAGTCGTGGCCTTACGTTGCTGGTCAACATCATCACGCTGCCGCTGACGCTGCACTACCTGGGCCGGCTCCAGTATGGCATTTGGATCACCGTGAGCACGTCGGTGGTCATGCTGGCGGTGCTGGACCTGGGCATCGCAAACACCCTGACCAACTTCATCGCGGAAGCCTATGCGAATGACGACCGCAATAAAGCGCAGCAATACTTTGCCACCGCCTTCTGGATCACGATCGCCATTGTGTTGCTACTTGCGCCGTTGAGCTTTGCCCTGTGGCACGCGCTGAACTGGGGCAACCTGTTCCACATCGACGATCCGTTTCTGGTGGGAGAGGTTCGGCGATGTGTCGCGGTCGCGGGTGTTTTTTTTCTTTTGTCCATGCCTCTTACGCTGGCCCACCGGGTGCTGGGGGGGTACCAGGAAATTCACCTGGCCAACTACTTCGCCATGGCCAACAGCATCATGAGCCTGATTGCCATCCTGGCCACGGTCTGGCTGCACGGGTCGCTGGTCACGCTGATGGCGGCGTATAGCGGGTCGCTACTTATCGGAACGCTGGCCTTGAACCTTTGGCTTTGCTTCTGGCAAAGACCGTGGCTGAAACCGCTGCCGCGAAACATTTCGCGGAATATCATTCGCAAGCTGTTCGGCCAGGGCTCTCTTTTTTTTGTCATCCAGCTGACCGGACTGGTAGTTTTCAACTCGGACAATCTGGTGATTACGCACTACCTTGGGGCAGCGGCCGTAGTGCCGTACAGCACCGCATGGAAGCTCACACAGTACGCCGCGCTGCTGCAGGGAGTGATGATGCCGTCACTGTGGCCGGCGCTGGCCGAGGCGTACCACCAGCGCAACATGGCATGGATCAACAGCACGTATCGCTCCCTGCGCCATAAGACGCTGATAGCCGTGGGCGTCACTGCGCTGCTGATGGGGCTGCTTGGGCAATGGGTGATTCGCATCTGGACGGCAGGCGTCGTTGTGCCGAGCCACCTTCTGCTTTGGCTGATGGCGTTATTCGCTTTCCTAATGTCTACGACCAGTAACCAGGCGCTGCTGCTAGCAGCCGTAGGGCGGCTGCGCCTGGAGGCCACGGTGGCAGTGCTGGCAGCCGTGGCCAACCTGCTACTTTCGGTATATCTGGTGCAGCGTATCGGTGCGGAAGGCGTCATTCTGTCGACAATTTTGTCGTTTGCGATCTTCATGGTGGTTCCCCAGGCGTGGGAGATCAACCGGGTGTTGCGTGGCCATTACCTGCCGGTAGCGCCGGATGCAGTCTGGTCCGCACCCAACGCCTTAAAGCCGAACCCTACGCAACAGGAGTAGCGCTGAAAAGCAGTTTTCTGTCGCAATGTGTACCTACAAGTCCCCGCCAACACCGAACTCTTCCTGACAACGCTCCAACGCTACCGAGCTCAGGGTCTCTACAAACTCCATGCCTTCGTCGTCATGCCCGACCACGTCCACCTTCTCCTGACACCGACCGGCCGAACGATCTCGCAAGCCATGAACCTGATCAAAGGCGGCTTCTCCCGCACAAGCGCTTCCCCTTTCCCAAACCTGGCAACGAGGCTACACCGACCACCTCATCCAAACCCCCGCCGACTTCAGAATCCGCCTCGATTACATCCACCAGAACCCCGTCCGCGCCGGCCTGTCACCAAGCCCCGAACTCTACCCGTACTCCTCCGCTTATAAACCCGGCCTTCGGCAGAGCGGAAGCGCCTGACGGCACGCATGCCGTAAACCCAACCGGAAGGGCATGCGTTCACGCATGCCGTAGACAGTCGCGGCGAAGCCGCTCCCGCTCTGCCGAAGGCTCGCTTTCCCAGCTCTCCGCCCGAACCGCCCCACCCAAAACGGCAACGCTAAAGCGCACCCCGCCCGGCGTAAGCTCCCGCCATGACTCTCACCCTCGACGCCGCCACCGAACAGCGCATCCAGCAGAAGATCAAACTGGGCCATTCCGTGACCTCGCCGAGGTCATCGCACGCGCCCTCGATTCACTCGACTCGGAAGAATCGCGGACGGAGGAAGAAATCCGACCCGGACCAGCACCTGGCAGCGAGCATGGCTCCAATGGAGCGCGGCGAAGGCATCCCCGGCAACAAATTCTCAAAATGATAAAAGACAAAGCGTCCTAACGCCGGACGGGCGCCACTCCCTGGAGTTCCCCCGCTACGCGAAACCCCCATAAGCCTAAGAAAAAGTCACTGCCCTAACAATGGGGCAATCCGACCGACACAATTCCGCCCAAAACCCCCACTCGTCCTATATAAACCCATGTTGTAACCCCAATCCTTTCCGATATTTGCACACAATCATATAGGGGGGGTATGGGCCTCTCTACCACCACCTCGAACCCAACCCGAACGACGTAGTGCGCGAAGCAAACCCATCGCGATAAACTGCTCCCGGTCCAAAAACACATCCCACACCCCTGTCACACTGGAGCACACCCTTGTCTGAAGCAATGGAAGCCTTGGAAAACGCGGAACACGCCTCACACGCAGGTCACGCAGAACACGGAAAAGCCCCCGCAAAACTCATCGGCCTCACCATGGCACTCATCGGAGTCCTCATCGCGTTTTGCGCGGCCATGGTCGGCGGCGAGCGCAACGAACTCACCCGCACCATGATCGAACAAACCCAGGCCAACTCCGATGCCAGCTCCGCCAGCATCAAGTTCCGCCTCGTCATGCTCGATCTCGAGCAGCTTCGTGGCGCCTCGACATCAGCCGCAACCACCGCCATCCTGCCGCGCTTCCTGCGCCTCTACAGCGACTACGCCAGGGAGCGCAAGCTCTCCAAGGAATGGGCAGACAGCTACAGCCCACTCGTCCAGACCCACTTCGAAAGCGCCGAAGGCTACGAGCACGCGCAGCTCATCGCCGAGATCGGCATCGTGCTCGCCTCGCTCGGCGTCCTGCTCGGCAGCCGCCCGGCGTGGCTGGTCTCCCTCGTCTTCGCCGCCGTCTGCGTCGCGCAGCTCGGCCGAACCTACATCCGCACCCAGCATGAGGTCGCCGAAGCCAGCGAGAAGGTCCACACCGGCGAGGAGGGCTACACCGAACTGCGCAAAGCTCACTCCGCCTCCAACGACGACCAGATGACCGTCGAAGCCCTGGACCCGGGTGGCAAGCTGCGCGCCGCCGCCACCCCCACCGCTGAAGGCGAGAAAAAGCCCGGCGCCGAACCAGCCGCCGAGCACGAAAGTCACTAAACTCTGGGGCGGCGAGCGACCTTAGTTCGCCGCCTTCAACTCATCCATCAAAGTCCCGATTGGATGTTCGACAGCCTTCTCGGCGATCTCACCCAGCGGTGCACCCCGTTTGAACATCAAATAAGCCGCCGCCAGACCCGAAATTACCAGTCCGTACCAGATCGCTTTCCGCATCGAAGAAGATCCTCCTGCGCCGTTCAGATGCAGATCGTGCCCCTCAGGGCCCAGTCGACCAATCAAGCCTCCATCCGCTCCCGAAGCAGCGTCGGTTTGCGCGCGGCGAGATCCAGAATCAGCTCCCCGAACAGCGTATTTGCCCAGGCAAACCAGGCTCGCGTGAAGTCCTTCGGATCATCTTGCTGGAACGACTCATGCATGAATCCGGTGCCTGCTGTAGTGTTGCGCAGCACACGCAGACACGCCACAATCTCGCGATCGTCGTTCGAGGTGAGGGCGCGCATCGTGATCGCCATCGGCCAGATGTACCCCATCCCGATATGCGGCCCACCCACACCCGACGCCGCCTTCCCCTGAAAGAAGTAAGGATTCGCATCGCTCAAGACGAACGCGCGCGTCCGCTTGTACTGCGGATCGTCTACCCCACAGCAGCCCAGGTAAGCCAGGCTCAACAGCCCCGGAGCATTCGCGTCGTCCATCATCAAAGTGTTGCCATACCCATCGACCTCATACGCCCAGATCTTTCCAATCTGCGGATGATTCACCGTCCCATGCTGCTCCACCGCCGCGGCAACCTCCGCCGCGAGAGCGCCGCACTCCGCTGCCAGCTTCGCATCTCCCAGCGGCCCGGCTGCCAGCTCTCCCAGCCACCCCAGGGCCTTCACCGCGAACAAGTTCGCCGGCACGAACAACGGATAGGTACAGGCATCATCTGAAGGCCGAAACATGCTGTAGATCATCCCGACGGGCCGCGCCGGATTCCCGAATCCCCCAAGCGGCACCGTGTCGCTCGGCGCAAATGCAGACCGCTGAAACGAGTAGGGCCCCGGTCCATGCTTCCTCTGCTGCTCGCGCAACGTCTCGACGATCTTCCAGGCAGCGGCCTTCCACTCGGTGTCGAAGACGGTTCCGTCGCCAGTTGCCTGCCAGTACCCGTGCGCCAGCCGGACAACGTAACAAAGCGAGTCGATCTCCCACTTGCGCTCGCCTACTCCCGGAATCATCTTCGTGTGGTCCCCGACGGCCCACTTTAGCGGCGGATCGGCCGGGCTTCGCATAAAGGAGTTGGCGTAGGGGTCCAGCAGGACCAGACGGCCCTGCCGACGGACGATCCCTTGAATCAGCATGGCTAGTTCGCGGTCTTGCTTGGCGAACCGCAGGTAAGGCCACACCTGCGCTGACGAATCTCGCAACCACATCGCGTCGATATCGCCCGTCACGACGTAGGTGTCCGGCTTGCCGTCTACCATCCCGGGATACACCGTGGTATCGAGCGTATTCGGCAGGCACCGTTCGAAGATCTCAGCGAGCATGGGGTCGGCAATCTTGCTTTTGACCTCGACGATCGTTCGTTCGACGGCTTTGCTTGTGAACCTGCGGTCCGCCAAAGCCGGACGCCCCGCTGTAAAGGCTTGTGCGGCCAGTGAGGACCTCGGCAACGCGGTTACGGCGCATGCCGCTGCCGCGGTTCGGAGCAACGTACGGCGTGTTATCGGGTCGGAATGCGTCGCGTTCTCGGCTTGCTTGATCATCCTCTTGAGAGTACGTGAGGCAGGGGCGTGCTTTCCATCGGGAGCTGGCTGGCTTAGATTGAAGGGGAACGCTTCTGGAGTCAGCGAATGAAGATCGGTCCGCTTTTGATCCTTGGTTGTGCTTTGGTTGTGCCCTACGGGTTCGGCCAAGCGCCCGTGGTCGCGGCTCCTGTGGCACCGCCGCCACCGAGCGCCCAGGACCTTCAGATCAAGAGGATGCAGCAGGTCTTGAATGACTGGCCGAACCTCAACCGCTATCGCGCTGAGAACGCGAAGCTCGCCGAACCGGCGCCCGGCGAGCAGCGAGTCGTGTTCATGGGCGATTCAATCACTGATTTCTGGGGTCGCAGCCAGGGCGTCTTCTTTCCCGGCAAGCCTTACGTGAATCGCGGCATCAGCGGTCAAACGACGCCGCAGATGCTCGATCGGTTTCAGCAGGACGTGCTGCATCTGCACCCGACGGTAGTGGTGATCCTGGCCGGCATCAACGACATCGCTGGGAACACCGGGTTCGAGTCGCTTGATGTGATCGAGGACAACTTCCGCTCGATGGTCGCGCTTGCCAGGCAGGCGCACGTGCGGGTGGTGCTCAGTTCGGTCCTGCCGGCGAGCTACTTTCCGTGGCGTCCGAACCTGAAGCCTGCCGCGGAGGTAAAGGAGCTGAACGCGTGGCTTGCGTCTTACGCGCAGGAACAGGGCGTGGTCTTCCTCAATTACTATCCGGTGCTGGTGGATAAGGACGGCGGCATGCGTCCTGAGCTCGCGACGGACAAGGCGGTACATCCCAATACGGCTGGATATGCCGTTATGCAGCCGCTTGCGGAGCAGGCGATTGCGGCGGCGCTGGCTGCTCCGGCGCCCTAGGGTTTGACGAAGCCTGGGTTGAGGCAATAGGTTGGTCGCTGCCACGCCGAGGATTCGCCATGCCCTATGAACAGATTCTGTACTCCGTCGCGGACGGGGTTGCCACGGTTACGCTCAACCGGCCGGATAAGCTGAATGCCTGGACCGTCAAGATGGGGCATGAGGTCGAGCATGCGGTCAAAGCTGCATCGGGCGATGATGCGGTACGGGTGATTGTGATTACGGGGGCCGGGCGGTCGTTCTGCGCGGGAGCCGATCTGTCGCTCATCCAAGCGGTGACGTCGGGGGATTCGGGCGAGACGATGGCGACGCCGTTCAACCTCTACCTGCCCAGGATTTCGAAGCCGGTGATTGCGGCCTTGCGTGGGAATGTTGTCGGGATGGGGCTTGTTCTACCCCTGTTCTGCGATGTGCGGCTTGCGGCAGCGGATGCCAAGCTCTCTACCGCGTTTGCGAAGCTGGGGCTGGTGGCCGAGTGGGGCGTGGGATGGATCCTGCCGCGGATTGTCGGGCTTTCGAAGGCGCTGGACCTGCTTTATACGGCGCGGACCGTCGGGGCGGCGGAGGCGTTGCAGCTTGGGCTGGTCGACCGTGTATTTTCCAACGAGGAGTTCGAGGCGGAGGTGCAGAGGTATGCGCAGCACCTGGCGGCGAATGTGTCGCCGCGGTCCTTGAGCATCATGCGGCGGCAGGTGTACGCGAGCTTGACCCAGGGCTACGAAGAAGCGGCCAGGGTTGCGGATGCGGAGATGCTGGAGAGCTTCAAGACGGAGGATTGTAAAGAGGGAATTACGGCTTTGCTGGGTCGCCGGGCACCGCAATTTACAGGGAAGTAAGCGGCGCCTACCCCCCCCCGTATACTTATATGCAAATTATTCAAAAGAAACGACTTGTGAGGGGGCACTTATATACCTTTTGAGCGTTATCTTCACTGGATGCGTTGCACTGTTCTGGGGCAGGCACTTTCGTCGGGACGCTACTTTTCCCACTCAACCGCGATGGGGCTGCAATTGAGTGGGGGCACTCAGGCTTTTGGGGACAGGAAACGTACAGCGAAGGTTTGCTTCCTTCAAGAAGTGTTATGGGTAGGCGACAGGGGTGGCGTTGAGCGTGACCTGGAAGTCGGCGGCGTGGAAAAGGAGATGGAGCTCGAAGGACGAGGGGTTCCACCACCATTGTTGGGCGGGAGTGGTGCCGGCGGCTTTGGTGTAGGGGGCCATGGGCGTGCCGTTGAGCTTGATATTGGTGGGGGCTTCGGTGGAGCGGACGATGATCTCGTAGTCGCGGGTGGTCTTGCTTTTCCCGGCGAGCGTGACGGCGTCGTCATGCTGGGTGAGGTGGGCGCTGGTGCCGTTGGGAAGGGTGAAGGTATGGTCGGCGTCGCCTTTGCTGCGGAGGTAGAGATGCCAGACGAGCGAGGTTTCGAGGAGCCTCGGGTCGTTCCAGTCCCAGGAGCCGGTCTCGGCGACGGGTTTGAAGGGGAGGACGGAGCCGGTGCGGATCATCATGGGGATTGCGCCGAGAGGGGAGTCGACGGTGACCTCCTGGCCGCCGTTGTAGAAGTTTCCTCCCCAGTAGTTGGTCCATTCGCCTTTCGGCAGGTAGAGGGTGCGCATGGCTCCTCCGGCGTTGACGACAGGGGCGACGAGAATTTCGCGGCCGAGAAAGTACTGGTACTCAGCTTTGGCGGCCATGGGATCGTCGGGGAACTCGAGCACCGTGTGGCGCATGATGGGGACGCCGGTGCGATGGGCCTCTTCGGCGTAGGTGGCGAAGTAGGGAAGCATCGAGCTGTGGAGCTGGGCGTATTGCTTGAAGAGGGCGGTGGTCTCGGCGTCGGTCCACAGGTTGTAGGAGCCTGCGGGTTTATCCCAGACGTGGTCGCGCATGACGGGAGTGAGTGCGCCGAACTCGACCCAGCGGACCCAGAGTTCCTTGTTGGAGCCGGCGCTGAGGATGTCCGGCCCCCAGGTGGAATAGCCGGACATGCCCGCGGTGATGCCTGCGGTGACGACGGAGGGGAAGCCGTACTCTTTCGACCAGTCGGTCCACTGGTCTCCTCCCCAAAGAACTTCGTTCAAGCCCTGGGTTCCGGGTGCTCCGGAGCGGACGAACGGCATGACGGTGGGGTTGATGCCTTGCGCGATGTGGAGCGTGGCCTTGTGATAGAGCAGCGGGTAGAGCTCGGACATGGTGGTGCCGTTCCCGCCGGCTAGTTTGTCGGAGTCGCGCACCCATTCGCCGAAGTCTTCCATCCAGCCGTCGAAACCGTCTTTCACCGCGTGGGTGATCATGCCCTGCCACCAGTCCATGGCGGCGGAGTTGGAGAAGTCGACGTTGCCGGTGCGCACGGCTTCGAAGCGTGGTCCGGCGGGCAGACCATCGGCTCCGGTGGCGAGCAGCTTTTCGGAGACGCCTTTCTTCCAGTTGGCGCTGTCGTTGGTGTAAGGGAACATCTGTTCGCGGACGTAGGGATGGACGTAGTCGAGGACCTTGAAGCCCTGGCCGTGAAGTTCATCGGTGAAGGTCTTCGAAGGGCCGTAGTAGCTGCCGTACCAGAAGGGCCAACCGAGGTTGTTGGGTTCGTCGAGGTCGTCGAAGACCCAGAGAGCGCTGGCGGGCATGCCTTCGTCGCGGATGCGGCGTGCGACGTTGAGGACGGGGCCTTTGCCGCCGAGTGCGGTGATCCAGGGGCCGAAGGTCCAGGCGGGTGGGATACCGGGGCGGCCGGTGATGCCGGTGTAGGCACCGAGGACTTCCTTCGGGGTAGAGTCGGCGAAGAGGTAGAAGGTGACGGGGTTTTTCGCGAGCTTGAGGTCGAAGGACGAGTCGGCTGGGTTGATGCGGAATTCGGTGTGGAAGGCGGTGTCGGCATAGAGACCGGCTCCGCCAGGCGAGTAGATGAGGGGAATGGCGACGTAGGTCCAGTTGTGGCCGGGTTCGCCGTAGCGATCCTGTGGGCGGACTTCGAGGTCGACGCCGGCGAGCGAGGACTGCAGGAAGCGCTCGCCGAGGCCGAAGTAGGGGCCGCCGCCTTCGACGTGGAGCTGCGATTCTTTCTCCGGGGATTTGGATTCGAAGGTGAGGCGCGCCAGGCCAGTGTTCAAGGGTTCTAACGTGAGAGTGGAGTCGCCGCAGGATGAGTTGATGGCGATCGTCTGCTCGTTGTGCTGGTGAGAGATGGCACCCAGTGTTGCGGTGGCCTGGCAGGCGGCGGGGACAGTCGACAAGGCCCATTTGGAAGACCTGGTTTTGCTGCTCCAGGTGAGGATGAGTGTTGATTTGTCGAAGCTGAAGACGGCGGTGGATGTGGTGAGGCTGAGGGTGTGCTCGTCGTCCTGCACGTCGACTTTGAGGCCGGGCTCGGCTTGCTGGCGGATGCCGGTGGCGATGTAGGCGGGGGATGGAGCGGGCGTGTGCAGCTCCTCGATCATCTTCTTGTACTCGGAGGATTGCGAGTAGGGCTGCTGAGCTACCGCTGGAATGATTCCGCAGGCGAACACGACGGTGAGCAGGGAGAGATTGATTTGCTTGCGCATGCAAGTCCTTTCATACGTTCGGGGCACGGCAACCAACGTACATGAGTGCGCGGGGGATTGTCTTG
The DNA here is from genome assembly GCA_963693075.2 of uncultured Granulicella sp. Classification (GTDB taxonomy): domain Bacteria; phylum Acidobacteriota; class Terriglobia; order Terriglobales; family Acidobacteriaceae; genus Edaphobacter. The sequence continues at coordinate 181,143 of CAXMMP010000001.1, forward strand.
GCGGCCCGATCTGGAACCGCGATGGAGTGGGCTGTCGTGGCGGAGAAGCGTACCGAGGTGGAGGAAGCGGAGCGGCAATGAGGGTCCCGTGAGGGCGTGGTTTCTGGCTTTGGCCTCAGGCTGTGCTGAGGTGCGAAGGCTTGATCGATGCGTGCGTTGGAACATCGATTAAATGACCGTGAGCATGCGATTTCATGAACAACTTTCGTGTTCAAGAGGCGTTCTAAGGGAGGAAGTACAAAAGGAGACTCCCCTATGAAGAAACCTTTACTTGCTGCAGCATGTGCAGTCTGTCTCAGCTTCGGCGCGGCTACTTTGGCCAACGCCCAGGTGGCGATCCGCATTGGCCCACCGGCACCGATTCGTGAAGCTGTTCCGCCTCCTCCGCATCCGGGCTGGGTCTGGCAGCCGGGCTATCACCGTTGGGATGGTGCCCGCTATGTATGGTCTCCCGGCGTATACGCAGAGCCACCGCGACCCCACGCGCGCTGGGTTCCGGGCCATTATGACCACCGCAATGGCGGGTATTTCTGGGTCGAAGGCCACTGGCGGTAAGCTGCGGGAACGAAGAAAGGGCGTACCCGAGGTGGGTACGCCCTTTTCCTTGGTCTAAATCTTTGCCGCAATTTCTCAGGCGGCGCGGCGGGTGTCGAGGATGGCCTGGGCGGCTTCGGATTCGAGTGCGGTAGCGTCCGCGGCTGCGGCTTCAGCCTTTGCGGCGGCGGCGCGAGCGATGGCGGCGAGCGCTTCGGCATGAGCACGGGCGGCTGCTGCGCGAGCCCGGAGGGCTTCAATCTCCGCGCGTTCGACGCGGGTCTGGTTGGAGCGGGTGGCTCGACCGGGAGCCTGTGGGTCGGTGAGGTCGCCCCATCCGTCGAGTTCGGGACTTGCGGAGTTGGCTGCCGCCGCAGCCGCAGCTTTGATCCTGGCAGCTTCGGTGACCCGCGTGACGCGTGTATTCATCGCATCTTCGACGATGCGGTCGGAGTAGGCGGAGGCTTCGTCCGGCTCGTTTTTGGTGCCCTTGAGCGCGATGGCGCAGGGCAAAAACAGCATGAGAGCAAAACCGCAGATGATCGCAAACGTCGACATAAAGCGCTTACCCTCCCGGGTTTGCTTTTAGCCTAGCCCATAACGGGAACGGCAGGGTGCTGGCCTCGAGCTGTTACCTACTTGGTAATGACTGTAGCAGGCGGTAACGCGTGGCATGCGCGCTTGTATGATCGCTGCATGCCATTGCTGCCATTGGAAGACGTTGAAGCGCGCGCCCGCAAGATCAAGGTTCTGTTGTTTGACGTGGACGGAGTCCTGACGAACGGGGACATCACGATTATTCCCAAATTGGATGGGACGGGGGCCGAGGTGAAGGGCTTCCATGCCCATGATGGCCTGGGGATTTCCCTGGCGCGCCTGGCTGGGATCAAGACAGGGATCATCACGAAGCGGCAGTCTCAGACGGTGGCGATCCGGGCGCGGGATCTGAAGTATGAGTTCGTCTACCAGGGGCAGCACTTCAAGATGCAGGCAGTGAACGACATCCTCGCGAGAACCGGGCTGGGATTGGATGAGATCGCGTACGTGGGGGACGATATCGTCGATCTGCCGGTGATGCGGGTGGTGGGACTGGCAATCGCGGTAGCGAACGCACGGATACAGGTGAAGGCCGCGGCGCACTACGTGACGGAGCACGCCGGTGGGCAGGGCGCGGGACGTGATGCGATCGACTTCATTTTGACGGCGCAGGGTTCGCTCGATCGGGTGATCGAGGAGTACCTGGATGAGAAGAATCCGGCGGCGCGGTCCGCGGATATCGGAACGGGGAAGATGTAGTTAGTACTTCCAGGAGGTCGTATCGGCGCCGGGCGGGGCGGTTTTGGTCATGTGGTCGACCATGAGGGGCAGAACCCGCTGGGTCCAGTCGGCGTTATTCTGGGCCATGCTGTACTCGGGTGGGCCGCCGGTGTAGCAGTGGGGCATACCGGGGCCGTACTGGAACGTGGCGTCGCTGTGCGGGTTGCGGGTGGATTCAAGCTGCGTCTGGAGCAGGTGGACTGCGTTGTTGAGGAAGAAGGTGTCGCCGTCGCCGACGGCAAGGTGCAGCTTGCCCTCAAGTTTCGGGCCCAGCGTAGCCCAGTCGCGGGCGAGGATATGGGTGAGGTCGTAGTGCTCCTTCCAGTAGGCGACGACCGACTTATCGATGACGCCGGTCCTGGGGTCGAGCACGTCGGCGGGGTAGCCGTCGGGGCCGGCGGGTGAGAAGACGGCCTGCCAGATGTCCCACTGCTCGGTGGAGCGGCCGTGGGTGCCGAGGACGTACTCGTAGGCGTACTCCTGGTCGGTGGTGGCGATGACGGTGCCGTCGGGTTTGCGGTCGGCGGCTACAGGCATGGAGGCGAAGGGGCCGTCGCGGTGGAAGGCGTTGACGTCGTCGTAGAGGTTGATGTTCTGGTAGGCGTGGAAGTCGACGGGGTCGGGACAGGAGGCATAGGCTCCGTTGTAAAAGTCGGGGTAGAAGACCTGGGTGGCGAGTGCCTCCCAGCCTCCGGTGGAGCCGCCGAAGGTGGCGCGAGCCCAGCCCTGGCCGATGCCGCGGTACTGCTTTTCAATCGCGGGGATCAGCTCTTCGTTGATGGCGGAGCCATAGGGCCCGACGTTGGCTGAGTCGACGTCGTACGAGTCGTCGTAGTAGGGGTTGGCGTTCTGGACGTAGATCATGATGACGCGGGGGAGACGATCCGCGGTCCAATCCTGGAAGAAGCGGTAGGCGGTTCTTGGATTTCTGTTGCCATTCTTCAGCGTTGTGACGAATGGCTGGGGACCCATGCCCGCGTGATAGTGGTCCTGGTAGACGACGAGCGGGTACTTGGCGTTGGGATGCTCGTCGAAGCCGTCGGGCAGGAGGATCCACGCGCCCAGATAGGTGTCGCGGCCCCAGAACGCGCTGAGTTTCGGGCTCTTGAAGCGCATGTACTTGAGCCACTTGGTCGTGGCCGGGTTCTTTGCCATCACTTCGGGATCGTTTTCCGTGCCTTCGATGGGCGGGATGATCTTGTCGAGATTGAGATGGATCGTTGCGGTCGACTTGCCGTCGAAGTGCAGCTTGACGGGTGCGCAGTAAGGGTTCCCGGGCTTGAGGTTCCAGTGCTGGCCTTCGCCTTTGTCGGGTGGGAGCCAAAGGCTCTTGCCGGACGCCAGGTGAAACAGTTCATACGGGGTGAAGACGGCCTGGACGAAGTAGTCGCCGGCGTCGAGATCCTTCAAAGACTTTCGCGGGTAGCCGAAGGTGGAGGCATCGACGGTGAGCGGGCCGGATGTGCCGTCGGCGTCGACGCCGAAACCCTGCGACGAGCTAAAGTCTTCGTTGAGCTGCATGCGCGGCTCGGGTTCGTTCTTCTTCGCGAAGACGAGGACGAGATGGCCGTGGAGCGGAGCGCTGCCGGGGATGGAGATGACGACGCGCTGGGCGGAGGCTGCGCTCATTAAGGCAAGGCTCAGGGTTGCTGCGGTCAGCCATTTGTAGCAGTGCATGGTTTCCTCGGGTCACGAATCAAATGTTGATTGAATGATAGCCCGTAGATCTGCGGTCCCCCCTTGCAAAGCCTACCCGGGCAAAAAAGATCGGCTGCCCGCGGGGTTCGCGGACAGCCGATGCGGAGGGTTGCGGGTTTATGCGTGAACGGCGATCTTGGTGAAGAGCCAGAAGAGCGAGCCCGAAAGCAGCGCCGCAACCGGCAAGGTGAAGACCCAGGCCAACGCGATGTCGCGGATCGTCGACATCTGCAGACCGCTGCGGTTTGCAGCCATGGTGCCCGCTACGCCCGAGCTGAGGACGTGCGTGGTACTGACGGGTAATCCGTAGGTGTCGGCTGCGAGAATGGTGGCCATGGCGACGAGTTCGGCAGAGGCCCCTTGTGCGTAGGTGAGGTGGGTTTTGCCGATCTTTTCCCCGACGGTGACGACGATGCGCTTCCAGCCGACCATGGTGCCGAGGCCGAGCGCGAGCGCGACGGCGACCTTGACCCAAGGCGGAATGAACTTGGTGGATTTATCCAGGAAGCCCTTGTAGTTCTTGATCATGGCAGCATCGGAGTCGCTCATCTTCGGCGCGTCCTTGGCCTTGCCGAGGAGACGGAGCGATTCACTGACGACGTACATCTGGTTCCGCACGTTGGACTGCATGCTGGAGGGGACGTTGCCGAGCGAGCCGTAGCCGACTGCCTCGTTGCGGATGTCGATGACTTCCTGCTGGAGAGCGAGAAAGACGGCGGGTTCATATTTCTTGGTGCTGATGTAATGCTCGAGTTCGGGGCCGGCATCCTGCACGACAGCACCTGGTTCGACGTAATTCTGCAGGGCTCCTGCGACCGAGGTGGAGACGGCGGCGAAGGTCTGGACTTCCTTGGCGCTGACCGCGTGGTTCAACGCGTAAGCGGTGGGAACGGTGCCGACGAGGATGAGCATGATGAGGCCCATGCCCTTCTGTCCATCGTTCGAGCCGTGAGCGTAGCTGACGCCGCCGCAGGTGATGATGAGCAGCAGACGGATGTAGAACGGTGGCGGCGCGGTGCCTTCAGGAGCCTTGTAGAGGCGCGGATCGCGGGCGACGAGTTTGAAGAGCAGGAAGACGAGTGCGGCTGCACCGAAGCCGACGACGGGCGAGACGAGGAGCGCGGTGAAGACCTTGCGGACCTGCTCCCAGTCGACGCCGGCGGTGCCGTTGTTGCCTTGCATCAGCTGGTTCATGATGCCGACGCCGAGGATGGAGCCGATCATGGTGTGGGAGCTGGAGGCGGGCAGGCCGCGCCACCAGGTGGCGAGGTTCCAGATGATGGCCGCAATGAGCAGAGCGAAGACCATCGAGAAGCCGGAGCCGGCGCTGACCTTGAGGATGAGCTCGACCGGCAGCAGCGAAATGATGGAGTAGGCGACTGCGCCGGAGCTGACCAGCACGCCGATGAAGTTCATGATGCCGGAGTAGACGACGGCGATATGCGGCTCGAGCGAGTGCGTGTAGATGCAGGTGGCAACGGCGTTGGCGGTGTCGTGGAATCCGTTGACGAATTCAAACCCAAGCGCGATGAACAACGCGAGACCGAGCAGGATGAACGGAAAGATGGAGGCGTTGTGAACGACCGAGAGATCCTTCGCCAGGCGGCTGCCGATGAAGATGAGGCCGCCGATGAGCATGATGCCGAAGGCAACCATGCCGATCTTGCCGGGACTGGATTTTTTCAGTTTCTCGTCGAGCAGCGAGCCGTTTGGCGTAACCGCGGAAGTAGCCATTTGAAGATTCACCTGAGGTGGGATTGTGTGGTTGATCCAAGGTAGTCCTCTAATTGCGAACGGAAGATGAATGGACGGTGAACACTGGCAGAAACCGCCGAATTGTCGTCGGATGGCATCTACCTGTTGATGCGGCACTCAACCAGTCTCGAAGTCGTACGCGGGGATATCACTCGGCTGAAGGTGGATGCGCTGGTGAACGCCGCGAATGCGTCGCTGCTGGGCGGCGGAGGGGTAGACGGCGCGATTCACCGTGCGGCGGGGCCGGAACTGCTCGCTGCCTGCGAGAAGTTGCATGGCTGCGTGACGGGTTCGGCAAAATCTACGCCGGGATTTCATCTGCCGGCGCGGTGGGTTTTTCATGCGGTCGGGCCGGTCTGGCAGGGCGGGACGCATGGCGAAGAAGAACTGCTCGCAGGCTGCTACCGAGCGTGTCTTTCGCTGGCGGCGGAGCATCTCGTACAGACCATTGCGTTTCCGGCGATCAGCACGGGGATCTATCACTTTCCGAAGCAGCGGGCCGCAGAGATCGCGGTGGCAACAGTGCAGGCGTTCGCGACTCCGGCGCTGCATCGGGTGATCTTTTGCGCGTTCGATGAGGAGACAGAGCAGATCTATCGCAAGCGACTCGAAGATTAGTTCCAATCGTCCCGTGCGGCGTCCTGGTCTTCGAAGATCTGGTCGAAGCCTTCGGCTTTCTTGATCAGGATGTCACCCATCACTTCGGGCTGGTGGAGCAGGACGGCCTGCAGACGAACGAGCTCCAACATCGCCAGGAACATGCAGATGAGGGCGCGTTCGGTATGGGTGTTGTGCAGCAGGCGCCGAAGCGAGACGGGCTTGTCTTCCATCAGCAGGCGGCGCTTCACATAGTCGATCATCTGGGCGACCGTGACGGATTCTTCGTCGACGTTGAGCACCGGCCGGGCGCGCATGCGGGTGAGGATCTCGCCGAAGACGCGGACGAGGTCGACGGTGTCGGCGGCGATCTCGGGTTCAGTGCCTTCCGCTCCATGCTCGGCGAGGAACTCGCGGATGCCGGGGTTCGACCACGTCGCCTCTTCCACCTGCTGCTTCTGTTGGAGCATCTGCGCGGCGGCTTTGAACCGCTCATGCTCGAGCAGGCGTTCGACCAGTTCGCGACGCGGATCCTCGGAGTCGCCGCCCAGCACGTCGGACGGATCGCGCGGTAGCAGCATCTTGCTCTTGATGTGGATCAGCAGCGACGCGGTGTAGACGAACTCGCCGGCAGCGTCGACGTCGGTGTTCTTGAGATGGTGGCAATACTCCAGGAACTGCGCGGTGATGCGGCCCATGGGAATGTCGTAGATGTCGAGGTTCTGCTTGCGGATGAGGTCGAGCAGCAGGTCCATCGGGCCGTCGTACACCTGGCCGACGGTGATCGAGAAGGGTGAGAGCGACTCTTCGTCTTCCTTCTTGGCCGCGGACTTTTTTGGCTCGGGGGCCGGAGCGGGCTCGGGCCGCGGCTTCAGGACGAAAGGCTCGTTGGAGGCTTCCTGCTCGGGTATCGGCGATTGAAGTTCGGGTTCGTCGGCCATCAGCGCGCCCCCCCCGACATTGGCATGCGCAGACCCATGACTTCGCTGACCTGGCGCATGGTTTCGGCTGCGCGCGTGCGGGCTTTGGCCCCGCCGGCGTCAAGGATCTCATTGACGAGGCTGGGGTTGGCCTCGAAGGAGCGGCGGCGCTCCTGGATCGGCGCGAGTTCGCGCACGACGCTGTCAGCGAGCCACTGCTTACACTCGATGCAGCCGATGGATGCAGTGCGGCAGCCTGCAGATGCATTCGCTTGCGTTTGGGAAGAAGAGAAGACCTTGTGGAGGTCGAAGACGGGGCAGACTTCGGGGTTGCCCGGGTCCGTACGGTGGATGCGTGCCGGATCGGTGACCATGGTCTTGAGCTTGGAGCGGACGGCGGCTTCGTCATCCGAAAGCAGGATGGTATTGCCATAGCTCTTGGACATCTTGCGGCCGTCCGTGCCCGGGAGCCTGGGGGAAGGCGTGAGCAAGACCTCGGGTTCGGGCAGGATGGTGTAAGTGCCGTAGGCGCTCTTGAGCTTGGTTTGAGGCGCGGCGGCGATGAGTTCGTGAGGCGTAAAGGTGGACTTATTAGGATTGCCCGCGTTCTTGCGAGCCTTGGTCTTGACGGCTTCGAGCTCCCATGGAGCGGCATCCTCGGCCATAAAAAACTCGCCGGGGTACAGCTGATTGAAGCGCCGCGCGATCTCGCGGGTCAGCTCGACGTGGGACGCCTGATCGAGGCCGACCGGCACGTAGTGCGGCTGATAGATGAGGATGTCGGCGGTCTGAAGCAGGGGGTAGCCGAGGAAGCCGTAGGTGGCGAGGTCCTTCTCGCGGAGTTGCTCCTGCTGGTCTTTATAGCTGGGTACGCGCTCGAGCCAGCTGAGTGACGTGAACATGCCGAGCAGGGCGTTGAGGACGGCATGGTCCGGCACGGCGCTTTGGACGAAGACGGTGGAGCGCTCGGGGTCGAGGCCGGCGGCGAGGAAGTCGACGGCGACCTCCATGATGTTGGGGCGAAGGGCGCTGAGGTCGGCGTAGTCGGTGGTAAGCGCGTGCCAGTCGGCGATGAAGAAGTAGCACTCGTACTCGTCCTGAAGCTGCACCCAGTTGTAGAGCGCGCCCATGTAGTTGCCGAGGTGCAGCTTGCCCGTGGGCCGCATGCCGCTGAGGACGCGGCGACGGTCTTCTGTTTGGTTCAGCTCATGCATATCGTTCAGAACAGTGTCTCCCTACAGAAGCAACAGTAAAAGATTGAAGGTGCGGATCAGCGGCGGATAGAAGATGGGAAAGATGATCCGGGCCGCGATGAAAAACATGAAGAATGAACCGATCATGCCGACGCGGTCGTAGAACTGTTCAACTTTATAGGACAGGACGTAGCGAATAAAGCGGCTGCCGTCGAGCGGGGGCACGGGGATCAGGTTGAAGACGAATAGCAGGATGTTCATGACGACGCAGTAGTAAAGCAGCAGCGCGATGGGGAACATGCGGGGGAGTTGGGTCATGTCCACGCCCGGGTCGTGGTTGGTCATGCGGATGGCGGCAATGACGGCGTCGGCTCCGACGCTCGGTGTGTGCTTGAGCGCTATGAGCAGGAGCAGAGCGATGGTTGCGACTGCCAGATGGCTGAAGAGTCCGGCGGCGGTGGAAAGACAGTCGTCGCGCTTCACCTTGCGGAAGTTGCGGAGGGTGACAGGGATGGGCTTGCCCCAGCCCACTAGCATGCCGCCAAAGAGGAAGCTCACGGCGGGCATGATGATGGAACCCCACGGGTCGATGTTGCGGGCGGGGTTGAGCGTGACGCGACCGAGCATGTAAGCGGTTGGGTCGCCGAGGCGCATCGTCACGTAGGCGTGGACGGATTCGTGGACTCCGAAGGAGAACAGGAGGACCACGATCTGGAAGAGCACCAGCATCAGGTCGAGGTTCAACGCTGGTCTCCTTTGGCGAGCAGGTCGGCGAGGGTTTCCTTATGTTTGGGTTTGCGGAGTTCCTTGGCTTTGGGGTCGGGGAGGACCTTTTCGGCGGGGACGGTCCCGACGCGACGCCGCGCGTTCTCCTTGACGGCCTTGACGATCGAGAAAACGCGTTTCTTCGGCTTCTTCACTTCACTCCGTGCCCTTCTAACCACCCCTCTCAGTATGCAATACTCCTTGTCGGGGCAGACATCGCACCTCGTCCGGCGGGCAACCCGCTCGCCGCCCGGTGTCGCCTGTGGCGCGCAGGAGGCCATGATGGAAGAACGTGATTTTTTCGACGAGCGGCCTGAATCCCGCAATCACCAGATGACTTGCCCGCACTGTGGGCAGCAAAACGAGTATCAGTTGAACTGGCTGGTGCGGCGGAAGAAGGCGCAACTTGGACGGGGAGCGGACGATCGCGACCGCGCCCGGTTTGCGAAGGCACAGAGCTACATGGTGCGGAAAGACGACCTGGTCGGATGCAAAAATATCCGCTGCCGCAAGCGGTTCGACGTGGCGGGAATCCAGTCGGTGGCGTTCATCTAGGTTGAACCCCTACCCTGTTACAAAGTCCTAAAGATACCGATACGCAAGACTTAGGTCTGGACTTCGAAGTTCGTCTGCATCAAGAGTTGTGCCAACCCATAGGGCAAAATGATGGATCGATTGAAGCTTTTTTAGCTGTCCGTCGATCCATTATCTCGTGGCGATCACGGAGTTGCTGGTTCGGCCAAAGTCGTTTGGGCCGACCACTTCGGCGTCCTGACCCAGCTTCCAGCGGCCGTGGTCGAGGTAGAGGATGGCGCAAACGAGCGGAACCTCGGGCTGGATGACGAGCAGGGTGGCGAGGTAGCGCTTGGTTTTGAGGCCGGCTTCGGCGGCGCCGCGGGCGGGGCGGCTGCGGCGGAGCGAGCCGGGAACCTGGGGGATCTCGAAGGCTCTGAAGTCGAGCTCGGGGTGCAATCTCCCGTAGGCTTCGACGCGGCGGGCGACGGTTTTTGGGGTCATCCACCCAAAGTCAGCGATGTGGTCACGCTTGACGCTGCCGGGGAAGTAGAGGTTGACCATATCGGCGGCGAAGTCGGCGCAGTTGCTGTTTTTCAGTCGATACGCATGGCGGTTGGGACGCTCGTTCATGAGGTTCATGAAGCGCTCGTCCTGTTCCCAGGTGGTGGCAAGCTGGTAGCCCCAGATGCGGCGCGTGTAGGCGGTTCCGGCGGACTCCCACCACTCGTCGGTGGCTTTGTCGTACTCGGTGCCGTCGGGGATGATGTTGGCGAGATATTTCTGACGGTAGGTTTCGCGGAGATCCCAGGAGTTATCGAGGGTGGCGTATCGGAGGACCTTTTCGGGGGAGTCGGTGGCGTACAGAAATTCCATGACCGGCGAGGCGAGCCAGTCGAGTTCGCCGAGCTGGTGGTAGCGGGCGACGACGACGCCTTCGGGTTCGCCGGGGGTGCAGGCGCGGAGTTTCAGGGGGCCGTCGGCGCATAGGTGGTCGAGGTAAACGGCGGTGTGGCCGACAGGCATCATGGTGCCGAAGTTGCCGAAGGGTTCGCCGACGAGCACGGTGACGGAGGCGTGGGCCTGGTGGGCGGCAAGAAGACAGGAGATAACTGTCAGAGCCAACGTAACGGTGCGGCTCCAAACAGTCGTTCTCCTGCTGTGGTGCATGGACATCTGAAGTTTTGATGATTTTGGTGAGAGGAAGCGTTGCCAGCAGAGGGGTCTGTGGTCGATTAGCGAGCTCGGGGTGGGTTAGCTCGCGGCCTCGGCCTCGGCAGAGTCTGCGGTCGCTGTGGGGATACTGGCCTGCAGTTTCGAACTGGTGACGAGGTAGACCGCGATGAGAATGGCAGCCATGCCGAGGTACTCGATGCCCACGAGGCGTTCGCCAAGGAAGAGTGCGCCGAGGATGACCGCGACGATCGGGTTGATGTACGCGTACGTCGAGACCTTGGCAACCGGGACGTGCTCGAGCAGGTAAATGTAGGCCGAGTAGCCGACAAGCGAGCCAAAGGTGACGAGCCAGGCGATCGACCAGACGGCCTGGTGCGACCATCTGGCGTCGCGGAGAGCATGCGGGCCCTGCAGGGTGAGCATGACGGCGCAGTTGAAGAGCCCGGCGAAGAGCATCTGCCAGGCCGCGGCGACGAAGGCTCCGGCTTTGAGTTTGGCGCGGCGCGAAAGGATAGAACCGAAAGTCCACGCGAGAGCCGAGAGCACGGCGACGATGGAGGCGGTCAGGATACCTCCCGCTCCGTGGAGTCCCTGGCGAAGGCCGGGCGACAGCAGGACGACGAGTCCGCCGAAGCCGATGAAGATGCCGATCCATCCTCTGGTGCGCAGTCCTTCGCCGTGAGGCAGAAACACTTCGATCAGCGAGACGTAGAGGGGAATGACGGCGTAGAGCAGGGCAGAGAGGCCGGACGGCAGATACTGCTCGCACCAGACGAGGCCCATGTTGCCGATGCCGAGCATGAGGACCCCCATGGTGGCGAGGAGGGCGAGATCCCGGCGGGACTGACGGAGGCGCATGCCACGAGCGGCGCACAGCGCGAGCATCAGCGGCCCGGCGATCAGGAAGCGGACACTGGCGAGGACGTAGGGCGAGAGGACCTCGACGCCGAAGCGAATCGCGACGTAGGTCGAGCCCCAGAACAGGTAGACACAGGCAAACGCAATGAGGACGCGGGCGGGGAGTCTTCCGGGTGGGTGGGCGGTGGGCACGGGTTAGTTCCATGGTATCCCGTGCGCTTTGCTGCGGATGGAAGAGACGGGTGTCTTCGGCAAAGCGGAAGCAGCTTCGCCGCGGCTGTTTTTGGCATAGGTGAATGCGTGCCCAATGGGTTGTCTCTTCGCAGCCTGGACGGCTTCCTTCCCACCTCAGACGGAGAAGCCGTCTGAGATGGGCGCCCGGAATTGAAGGTTCGAACCGGGTTTGAAGGCTTATTTGATCTGATCGACGACTACTTCAATATCGAGGTGACGGGTGCTGCCCTGGATATCCAGCGAGCCCAGCACCATGGGCTTGCCGAGGGTGACGTTGGTGACGAGGTCAAGCACCGATTGGCGGACGATCGGATCGGTGCCAACCCCGGATTTTTCTTCGGCGATGCTGGATTCCTCGGCTTTGGCTTTCAGGTAGACGCCGCCGTTGATGTCGGTGACGGTGGCATCGAGGTTCACGCCGATGTCGAGGTAGACGAACTGAGTCTGGACGTCTGTCTTCTCCCGATCGTAGGAGCCGGTGATGATGGGAACCTTGCTGCCTTGCTTGACGGTGGAGCGATTACCCGAGGACGTGACCATCGAAAGGTGCGAGACGCCGATGCGCTTGCCGTTGTCGGATTCGGTAAGGGTGTAGTTAAGGCGGTAGTCTTTCTTGGGTCTGTCGAGATCGTTGATGATGCGCTGGGCCAGGGCGATCTGTGCCTGCGAACCGCGCATCATGATTGCGTTCTGCGACGGGTCGAGATAGAGCTTGGTTGCCGGTTCGAGCAAGAGACGAAGGGCGGTCAAAAGTTCATTGGAGTCTGACGTGACGCTGACGTTATGCAGGTAGAAGATCTGGTACGGGTGCGGGTCGACGCGATCGCCGTATTCGTTGAGATTCGGATCTCCGGCCTTGACGCCGGGCTTTTCGGCAGGCTTGTCCGGGGAAGACTGGGCGTGCGTTTGGACTGCGGTGAGGGCGAAAGCCAGGGCGAGACCTGAGAGGCCTTGTTCAATTTTCACTTGTTGTCTCCTTGAGAATCTTCAAAACTAAGTTGTCTTCTTCCTCCCCAGAGGGCGGAGGCGGGAACATCTGGAGGTAGGCCACTTCGTCCTGGGCCGCGACGCGCCGGCGCTTCTCGGCGTTCAGGGCAGCGAGTTCAACCGGGTCGCCGGTGTGGGCGATGCGCCGGAGCAGCTTTTCCTGCTCGGTCAGCGGCATGGGTGGGGCAGGGAAGCTCCTGGCCTGGGAGGGGTCCAGTTCGGCTTCGGTCTGGTGGGGTTCAGGCCGAATCGAAATCTTCCTGGAAGAAGAAGCAGATCCTTCACCTGCGTGCGTCGACGATGCGTGGCGAACTTCACTCTGAATGACAACGTTCTGAGGGGATTGGACGGTTTGCGTCGGAGGGATGGATGCGACCTGCTCGACAGCCTGGGGTGAGTGGTGCAGCGTGACCGCAAGCGCGACGATCGCGGCTGCCGTCGCCGTGGCAAAGCTCAAGCCCCAGATGAGGCGCAGCCGCTTGGCTGGCGCGCTGGCAACGGCCTGCTGGGACGCGAGGTTGCGGACCATGCGCTGGGTGAAGCCGGCGTCCGGGTCGGGTGTGGCGAGCGCTCGGAGCAGGTTAGCTAAAGATTCGTCGTGCGGGTTCCGATCCTGCTGTCCTGAGTTCTGCTGTTGCGAGTCGATCATGGCTTTCCTCCTTTCCTGCGGTCCAACGTTTCCATGCGTTCTTTCAATCTGGTTCGGGCTCGAAACAGCAAGGCCCGTGTGGCTGATTCCGATTTGCCAAGGACGGCGGCGACCTCCGCAGTGGCAAGTTCTTCGACCGCCGAGAGCAACAGAACCTGGCGCTCGAGCTTTGGCAGCGCTTCGATCTCCGCGAGCAGGAGCTTCAGGCGGCGCGCTTCACCAAGCGCATGGTCGGCGGGGACGATGCTGGCGGCGAGGTTGCCGGCGAAGACCTCGTCCATCTGGTCCGGGCGAATGCGGCGCCGGCGGTCGAGCGAGACGTTCCACGCGATGCGCACGAGCCAGACGCGGAGGTCGCGGACCTCGGGGAGCGTCTTGCGATGCTGCAGAACGCGGACGAAGGTATCCTGTACGGCGTCCTCGGCGTCCTGCCGGCTGCGGAGGATGGAATGCGCGACGCGAAAGAGCAAGGGGCCATAGCTTTCGACGAGCGCGACGAGGTCGACCTCGGTGGCGCTACGTTCTTCCTGGAGGATCAACGTCAGTTCCCCGGCTGCAATCATTGGCTTCTATAGGAACAGACGAATGGAGGTTACGTGCGCTCGGATTTATTTTGGCGGAGGTTTGACGAAGGGCAAATGCAGGGACTCGAAACGGGATGACTTAAGATGTTGAGGAGGTGATTGGGATGCGGGCTCTGGTGTTGGCAGCGGCGGTGGTGAGTTCGCTTGGTACGCCGGGCCTGTTGGCGCAGCTTGCGACGCGGGGGGACGCGGGGACCCAGCAGCCGGCTTCGACCAATGGGCATCGGATGCGGCTGATCCTGAAGGATGGGACGTTTCAGGTGGTGATGAGCTACAAGGTCGTGGGGTCGCGCGTGCAATATGTGAGCGCGGAGCGGGGCGGCGAAACCGAGGAGATTCCGACGGAGCTGGTCGACCTGGACGCGACAAAGAAGTGGGAGGCGCGGCACTCGGGAGCGGCGGATGCGCCGGGGGCTGCGGGAGAGTTGCAGAAGGGGCCACCGGTACTCGACCCGGAGCTGGCGAAGGAAGAGGCCGACCGTGCGGCGTTGACGCCGGAGGTCGCTCCGAACCTGCGGCTCGTGGCCGAGGACGCAATTTTAGGACTCGACACGTTTCGCGGCGGCTTGGAGCTGGTGCCGATGGAACAGTCGGACGGGGACCTGAACCGGCAGACGGGCCATTCGGTGCTGCGCGGGATCGTGAAGCCGAACTCGAGCGCGCACCAGGTACTGACGCTCAAAGGCGAGAAGGCCGCGGTGCAGATGCATGTGAACGACCCGGTCTTCTATGTTCGATTGGACGACGCGGACGGGGCGACTGGACCAGCCATGACGGTCGACACGGGTGGGGCTTCGTCGAGCGACGCGGTGAAAGAGAAGAAGCATGGGCCGAGTACGTACGCGATTGTGCGCGTGGATGTGCGGCAGGACGCAAGAGTGGTGGCGAGCTTCAATACGGCAGGGACGGACGCCGGGCGGGCGACCGACGATTCCGTTGCGACGACGATGACGGTGCTGCCGGGCGGGCTTTGGGGCAAGCTGGTGCCGGCACAGAATCTGCTGATCGGCGAATATTGCCTGGTCGAGGTGCTGGGGAACAACTCGATCAATTTGAGTGTGTGGGATTTTGGCGTGCATCCGACGGCGGTGGAGAATCGCGATGTGTTGCGGCCGGAGAAGCCAAGACCGGCTGCCTTGCAGAGTCGCCCGCGCGATTAACTATCGCCCGCGGGATTGACTATAAGCGGACGGGAACTTCGCGGGCAGGGATCTGCGCGACGAGCGAAGATTGAACGCGGCGGGGGACGCCCATAATGGCGACGTCGTCGCGGGTGGTGTTTTTTACTTCGTACATCATCGAGTCGGCGGAGCGCAGCATGGCGTGGACAGTGTCGCCGTCCTCGGGGTAGGTGGCGAGGCCGAAGGAACCGGAGAGATTCAGGTTGAGCTGCTCGCTCGCGAGGAACTTGTACTCGCGGAGCATATCGCGCAGCGTCCGGGTGAGGGCCGTGGCGGAGAGCTTGTCGACGCCGGGCATGAGGACGACGAACTCGTCGCCACCGTAGCGATACGCTTCGTTGTTGGGCCCGCAGACGCGTCGGATGAGGTCGCCGACCTCCGCAAGCAGGCGGGAGCCGACGAGGTGGCCGTGCGTGTCGTTGACCGCCTTGAAGCGGTCGAGATCGATGAACAGCAGGCTGAAGGGGACGGGCAGGCCGACGTGGGTCATGGAGACCACTTCGTCGAGGCGTGAGTAGAGGTGCCGCGCGTTGAAGAGGCCGGTGCAGTCGTCGGTGATGGTGAGCTCGTGGATGAGGGTGACGGAACGCGCGTTGCCGATGGCGATCGCTGCGTAGTCGCAGAGGATGCGCAAGAACGAGATGCTGTACTCGGACATCAGGTCGAGCTTGGAGTTGAGGAGCTGGATGACGCCGAGGGTTTCGTTGCCGGAGCGAATCGGGACGCAGGCGATGGATTCGATCTTGAGGTCCGGGTTGTTGCGCGCGAAGGTGGACCAATGGGGGTCGAGCGAAACGTTGGGGACGACGAGCGGGTTGCCGGTGGCGGCGACCCAGCCGGCGACGCCCTGGCCAAGCGGCACGCGGAGGCCTTTGAGGGACTTCGAGTCTTCGCCCACGGCGATGGCGTAGTAGAGGTCCTGCTTGGCCGGGTCGATCATCAGGAGCGACCAGCGTTCGGGCCCGAAGAAGTTCGCCATCTTTTCCATGATGGCGCGAAGGATCTCTTCCAGTTCGAGCGACGTGGTGAGGGTCCTGGCGACGTCGTGGAAGACGCGCAGGTGATCCATCTGACGGCTTTCGATGACCTCGAACTGACGGCGTTGTTTCAAAATAGGAATGCCCTCGAAGCTGAAGCTAACAATAGCCTAGAACGGGAAGGCATGCAGCTTCAAAACCCGAAAGTTGTAGGGGATCAACGTTTCGGGTTAGCCGCCAATATGCACCATGGAGCGTGACGGCTTTTCGAAGCCTGCCTCGCCGATGTGATGGCGAGCCTCTTTGCCTTGGACAACTTGCCTGATGTAGCTCTCTAGCTCCAAATCGGATGCGCCGCGCATCATGCGGCCGGCCAGGTCGTGGTCGGTCTGCGAGAAGAGGCAGGTACGGATCTTGCCGTCGGAGGTGACGCGGATGCGGCTGCAGTGGCCGCAGAAGGGTTGGGAAACCGGGGCAATGATGCCAATTTCGCCGATACCGTCCGCGAAGGTGTAGCGACGGGCGGTCTCGCTGCTGGCGTTGGGAGGAAGCGGGACAAAGCCGGCAACGCCAAGACCCTGGGGGGCGTAGGCGTTCAGGCGCGTGACGATCTCGTCGAGCGTGACGACGGCAGCGGGGGTCCAGTTGCGGGCGTTGGGGGCGTCCGAGGCCTCTTCGAGGGGCATCCACTCGATAAACCGCACAATGACCTTTTCTTTGCGGGAAAACTCGGCGAAGGCCTCGATCTGCGAGTCGTTGAAGCCGCGCAGCAGGACCGCGTTGACCTTCACTGGGCCGAGTCCAGCCATGGTGGCGGCACGAATCCCCGAAAGGACGCGATCGAAGGAACGCGGGACACGGGTGATGGCTGAGAAGGTCTCGGCGTCGACGGCGTCCATCGAGACGGTGATGCGGGTGAGGCCCGCATCTTTCAAAGCCTGCGCCATGCCGGCGAGCAGATGTCCGTTTGTGGTGAGTGCGATATCGAGCGGTTCGGGGGTCGGGGTGAAGGCGGTGCGGAGTGCGGAGATCTCGCGGATGAGCTCGATCAGGCCTGCGCGCAGGAGTGGCTCGCCGCCAGTAAGCCGAATCTTTTCAACGCCGAGCGAGACGAAGCGGCGGATCATGCGGAGGTAGTCCGCGTGCGAAAGTTCGGCGTATTGTGCGCCTTCATTGCCGGTGCGGCAGTAGACGCAGCGGAAGTTACAGCGATCGGTGACGGAGACGCGGAGGTCGGTGATGGCGCGTCCGTGGCTGTCGCGCAGACGCTGCGAGGCTGTTCCAAAAGAGGAGGGCAGCGTTGTGGCAGCGTCAGGAGCTAACATTTCCGGCATAAGATCCAGCTTTTTGATGCAAATCTGAGCGTTTCGGACTAAATTGGTTGCATACAACTAATTGACAACGCCTACATCTATCGTAGTATGTGGAAAAAGAAGACCTCTTGACCACGTGGTACGTCGTGACGGGTATGGAGGCATTGAGTAACTATGCAGACCCCAAGTACATTATCGATCTGGCTTGGTGAGCAGGCTATGCCGCTCGCTATCATTGTCGTTCTGCTCGCTGCGGTCATGATCATTCTATCGGTCTCCGCGCGCAACCGCCGGGTGCGGATGAACGAGGCGCGTTCCGGCACGAACGAAGATACGTTTGTGGATTCGTTGATTCCTTACGGCTTTGACCCTGAGATCTCCCGCACGGTGTACACCTATCTGCAGGAGAAGCAGAACGTTCACTTCCCGATCGAAGCGACGGACCTCCTGGATGAGGATCTCGGGCTCGACATGGTCGATCTCGACCAGACCGTTCGCGAGGTCTTCCAGATGACCCGCCGCCGGTATCAGCCTGGTTTGCGGCACACACCCCTGGTGACCGTCGAAGATCTGGTCCGGTTCGTGCAGGCTTCGCCGCGGTCTGTCGAGCAGGCTGCCTAAATTGTAGGAGCATCAAAAAGCCGGACCCTCTTGGGGTCCGGCTTTTTATCTGTGTCACGCAATGAGTCCGAGCCGCACGAAAGTCTCCCAAGACCATCGCCTTTGAAAACTCAGGCCTTCGCTGCGGCGATGGCTTTCGTCAGGGCGGGGACGACCTCGAACAGATCGCCAACGACGCCGTAGTCGGCGACTTCAAAGATAGGTGCGTTCTCGTCCTTGTTGATCGCGATGATCGTCTTTGCGCCCTTCATGCCGACGAGGTGCTGAATGGCCCCCGAGATGCCGACAGCAAGGTACAGCTTCGGCGCGACGGTCTGGCCGGAGCTGCCGACCTGGCGTTCCATGGGGAGCCAGCCGTTATCGCAGATGGGCCGCGACGCGGCAAGCTCTGCACCGAGCGCGTCGGCGAGTTCCTGCACGATCGAGATGTTCTCCTCTTCCTTGATGCCGCGGCCGACCGACACGATCAGCGGTGCGGCGGAGAGGTCGACGGTCTGGGCAGATTCGCGGAAGCGCTCGCCCGGCTTGTTGCGAATCTGCGCGGCGTCGAGGACGGTGCCGGCCGAGACGATCTCAGCCGCGCCGGCTTCAACCGCATCAGCGCGAAACGTCCCGGCCTGGACGGACAGGAAGCTCGGCGCGTCTGCCGTCGCGGAGCCGGTTCGTTTGTAGTCAGCGTTCAGCTTGCCCTGCAACAGTTGCCGGACGAAGATGGGGCCTTCGTGGATCGCAATCACGTCCGAGACGAGCACCTGGCCGAAGCGCGTGGCGAGCGCCGGGGCGAAGTCACGAACCTGGTAGGTGTGCGGAAACAGGACGTACTCCGCGCCCGACTGCTTGATGGCCTGCTCGAGCGCGATCACGTAGCCGTCTGCCGTGTACTCGGCGAGCAGGTCGTGGTTGATGCTGAAGACCTGTGCCAGCTTCTTCGTCGCCAGCTCCGTCGTCAAGGGCGAGATGCCCGCGCCGATCACGGCTGCGGAGCACGGCACGCCCAGCATGGCGGCGAGCTGCTGCCCGGCGGCCAATGCCTCGAAACTCATCTTGTTCCACGCGCCTTCGCGCTGCTCGGTTACAACCAGGACTCCACTCATAGCACCCTCACTTCAAACTTCAACTTCTCGACGATTTGGTTCGCGATCTCGGACGGCGAACCCTTCAGGATCTCGGTCTTCTTCTGTTTTTCGGGCAGGTAAACCTTCGCAAGCTCGATGCCCGCTGCAGCCGGGTCAGCCGGCGAGACGGTTGCGGTCTCCTTCGACTTGGCCTTCTTGATGCCCATCAGCGTGGCGTAGCGGAGCTTGTTGCCGCCGGACTGGATGGTCAGCAGCGCGGGGAGCGGCATGTCCATGTGCTGGAACCAGCCGTCTTCGAGCTCACGTTTGACGCGGAGACCGGTATCGGTTTTCTCCACCTGCATGATGATGGTGGCGTGCGGGATGCCAAGCAATTCGGCGAGCACGACGCCGGTCTGGCCGAGGCCGAGATCGTCGGACTGGAGGCCGGTCAGGATGAGGTCGGGCGACTCGGGCTTGATGGCGTCGGCGAGCATACGCCCGATGGCGAGCGTATCGAGCGCGGTGGTCTCGTCGAACTCGACGTGGATGGCGCGGTCGGCACCCTTGGCGAGCGCTTCGCGCAGTGTGGAGGTGACGCGTTCGGGTCCGAGCGAGAGCACGATCACCTCGCCGCCGTTCTTTTCTTTCAGCTGCAGCGCCTCTTCAAGCGCGTACGCGTCGGGCTCGTTGATGGTGTAGCTGAGATCGTCTTCGTCGATCCACTTTCCGTCCGGCGCGATGGCGATCTGCGCGTCGCGCTCGGGAACCTGCTTGATGGCTACGATGATCTTCATGGTTAGTCGAAACTCCGGTGTTGCGTGGGAAATGAATGCCCGTTCATTCCGGGCACAGGGGGTAGCTTAGCCTATCGCCGGTACCTTTGGCGAGGGCGGTTCCTTCAAGGTGAAACCGCTCTTGCCTTGCTCACGCGCAGCGTTCATATAGAAGACGATGCGGCGTGCCGCTTCGTCGTAGCCGAGACCTTCAGTGCGGATGTTCGAGATGCAGTTGCGCTCGGCGTCGGTGCGGCCGGGACGCGGCTCCCAGGTGAGATAGACGCCGAGGGAGTCGGGAGCTGAGAGCCCGGGGCGTTCACCGATCAAGAGCACGGTCAAGCTCGCCTTCAGCAAGGCACCGATCTCATCGGCGATGGCGACGCGGCCATTGCGGATGACAGTTATTGGGGCTCGCTTCCAGGTCTTTTCGGCCAAGACATTTGTGATCGCATCGAGCAGGGGCATTGCATGGCGATCGATGGCGAGGGCGGAGAGGCCGTCGGCGATGACGAAGGCAATATCGCTTGGTCCGGAGTTGAGGGCGCGCAGAGCTTCGGCGGAGGCGGCGTCGAGCTTGCGGCCGAGATCGGGTCTCCGCAGGTAGGTGGTGCGCGCGTTTGCGCCGGCGGGGATGGCGCTTTCGAGCAGGAGAGCTTCGTGATCGCGTTCGCGTAGCCCTTTGAGCAGCCCGGTGAAGTCGGGAGTGTCATGCACTGCGTCACGGGCCATCGCGTGGTCGAGCTGGAACAGGAGTTGGTCCTGTGTCGAGAGCGCCGAGCCCGTGCGTGCGAGGCCGACGCGAGCCGGGGTGAAGCGGCTTAGGGGCGAGTCGTCGCTGTGTTGAAGATCGGTCATGGGCCTAGTAGGTGCGAAGGGCTGGCGGTCAGCTTGAGTCGCGCGAAGTCATCGCCCGCCAGCCATTGCTCGAACTCCGGCGCGGGTTTCAATCCTAAAAGCTTACGCACGTACAGCGCATCGTGAAACGAGGTGCTCTGGTAATTGAGCATGATGTCGTCGGCACCCGGGACGCCCATGATGTAATTCACGCCGGCCGCGCCGAGCAGGGTGAGCAGCGCGTCCATATCGTCCTGGTCGGCCTCCGCGTGGTTGGTGTAGCAGATGTCGCAGCCCATGGGCAGGCCGAGCAGCTTGCCGCAGAAGTGGTCTTCGAGGCCAGCGCGGATGATCTGCTTGCCGTCGAAGAGATACTCCGGCCCGATGAAGCCGACGACGGTGTTGACGAGCATCGGGCGGTAGCGGCGGGCGACCGCGTAGGCCCGGGCTTCGCAGGTTTGCTGGTCGACGCCGTGGTGCGCGTTGGCGGAGAGTGCGCTGCCCTGGCCGGTCTCGAAGTAGTAGATATTTTCGCCGGCATAGTCGCCACGTTTCAGCTCCTTTGCCATCGCATGGGCTTCGTCGAGCAGCGCCAACGTGACGCCGAAGGATGCGTTCGCAGCCTGAGTTCCGGCGATGGATTGAAACAACAGATCGAGCGGCGCGCCTTGCTGCATGGCCTCCATCTGCGTGGTGACGTGGGCGAGGACACAGCTTTGCGTGGGGATGGCGTAGCGCGTGCGGACGTGGTCGATCATGCGCAGCAGCGTGGTGACCGACGAGGGATTATCGGCGACCGGGTTGATGCCGATGACGGCGTCTCCGGAGCCGAGCAGCAGGCCGTCGAGCATGCTGGCGGCGATGCCGAGCGGGCCGTCCGTGGGGTGGTTGGGCTGGAGCCGCGTCGACAGGCGGCCGGGTAAGCCAACGGTCGTTCGGAAGCGCGTGATGACGGAGACTTTGCGGGCGACGGCGATGAGATCCTGCACGCGCATGAGCTTCGAGACGGCGGCCACCACCTCCGGCATCAGGCCCGGGGCGAGCGCGGCGATGCGTTCGCCGGTGGCTTCGTCCGAGAGCAGCCAGTCGCGGAACTCGCCGACGGTGAGCGCGGCGACAGGCGCGAGCGCGGGCTTGTCCTGCGAGTCGATCATCAAACGGGTCACGTCGTCGTCTTCGTAGGGGATGATGGCTTCGCTTTCGAAGGCGGCGAGTGGTACGTCGGCGAGGGTCATCTGGGCGATGGCGCGCTGCTGGGCTGACTCCGCTGCGAGACCTGCGAGTTCATCACCCGAGCGTGGTGGCGAAGCTTTCGCGAGCAGCGTGCGGAGATCGTCGAAAGCATGGGTGACGCCGCGCACGGTGAGGCGATAGGGCATTAGAGCCGATTGTAGCGGCTACGTTTTTCCCCGATGTTGAAAAGCGAAGACCAGGCGAACGGGCTACAATTCGCTATGGTCGCCGAAGAACCGGTCACGATCGCATCGCTTGCATGGGCTCACCCCGTCGTGCAGGAGTGGTTCGTCGCGAAGTTCGGCACGCCGACCGAGCCACAGGAGGCGGGTTGGCCGCATATCCTCGCGGGCGAGACGACGCTGATCTCCGCACCCACTGGCTCGGGAAAAACGCTGGCGGCGTTTCTGGTCTGCATCGATCAACTCCTGCGCAAGGCCATCGCCGGAACGCTTGGGCCGGTCACCGAGGTCGTCTACATCTCGCCGCTCAAGGCGCTGTCGAACGACGTGCAGAAGAATCTCGACGCGCCGCTGGCGGAGATTCAGAAGCTCGCGCTGGAGCGTGGGTATCTGTCGACGGAGATTCGCACCGGCGTGCGCACGGGCGATACGCCAACCAAAGAGCGGGCGCAGATGCTGAAGCATCCGCCGCACATCCTGGTGACGACGCCGGAGTCACTCTATCTCTTGCTGACGGCGGCGAAGTCGCGCGAGAATCTTCGCCGGGTCCGCACCATCATCGTCGATGAGATTCACGCGGTGGCGGACGATAAGCGAGGAGCCCATCTTGCTTTGTCGCTTGAGCGGCTGGAGGCTTTGGTGCGGGGCGAGAATCATCTTTGCCCGGGAGCCATGTTGACCGGACTCGCCACGCCCCCGCAGCGCATTGGGCTTTCCGCAACGCAAAATCCGATCGAGCTGGTGGCTGAGTTCTTGTCCGGTTCGCATGATTCGCGGAGCCCGGCGCAGATCGTGCAGGTGGGCCAGCGGCGTCATCTCGATCTTGCGATCGAAGTGCCGTCGGATGAGCTTGGTTCCATCGCGACCATCGCGATGTGGACGGAGATCTTCGACAAGCTCGCTGGCGTGACGGAGCACCACCGCTCGACACTGGTCTTCGTCAACACGCGGCGTCTGGTCGAAAAGATCGCGTTCGAGCTGACGAACCGGCTCGGGCCGGATGATGTCGCCGCCCATCACGGCTCGCTCTCGCGTGCGCTGCGGCTCGATGCCGAGCAGCGCTTGAAGAGTGGTGAGATCAAGATCCTCATTGCGACCGGCTCACTTGAGCTTGGCATCGACATCGGCGATGTGGACCTGGTGTGCCAGATCAACACGACGCGCGCGGTTGCCGTGGCGATGCAGCGCGTCGGCCGCGCGGGCCACTGGCGTGGCGCGATTCCCAAAGGACGCTTCTTCGCGACCACGCGCGACGACTTAATGGAGCAGGCTGCGCTGATTCGCAAGATGCGGGCCGGGGAGCTGGACCAGCTTGAAATTCCCGACGCGCCGATCGATGTGCTGATGCAGCAGATCGTTGCATGCTGCGGGGCCGAGCCGTGGCATGAGGACTCGCTGTACCGCGTGTTGACGCGCGCGTATCCGTACCGCAACGTGACACGCGAACACTTCAACGAGCTGCTGGCGTTGCTGCATGAGGGCATCGAATCCGGGCGCGGGCGCTACGGGTCGTACCTGCTGCGCGATGGCGTGCAGGGCCATCTGCATCCGCGGCGCGGTGCGCGCATGACGGCGATCGCCAACGGCGGAGCGATCCCGGATACGAGTCTGTTCTCGGTGATCCTGCAGCCGGAAGGCGTGCAGATTGCGACGCTCGACGAGCACTTCGCGGTGGATTCATCGCCCGGCGATGTCGTGCTGCTGGGCAACAACTCGTGGCGCATTCAGAAGATCGAGTCCGTCGGCCGTGTGCTCGTTGAAGATGCACACGGCGCGCCGCCGACGATTCCGTTCTGGGAAGGTGAAGCGCCGCAGCGCACGGCTGTGCTTTCAACCGGTGTTGCTGAGCTGCGGGAAGAGATCGCCGCGCGTCTGCCGAACACAACGCCCACCGCGCTGCACACGACCAATCCCGACGTCGCCGCCTGCATCCAGTGGCTCATGGATGAGTGTGGCGTCTGCAAATCGGCAGCTTTCCAGCTCATCGCCTACGTCGTTGCAGGCCGGGCGGTGTTAGGGGCTGTGCCTTCGAAGACGACGATCATCGCCGAGCGGTTCTTCGATGACGGCGGCGGCATGCAGTTGATCCTGCATGCGCCGTTCGGTGGTCGCGTCAACAAGGCTTGGGGACTGGCGCTGCGCAAGCGCTTCTGCCGCGGCTTCAACTTCGAGCTGCAGGCCGCCGCAACAGATAACGGCATCAACATCTCGCTCGCCGAGCAGCACAGCTTCCCGCTCTCTGACGTCTTCCAATTCCTCAGCGAGCACACCGCAAAAGAGCTGCTGGAGCAGGCATCGATCACGTCGCCGATCTTCAAGAATCGCTGGCGCTGGGCGGCCGGGCGCAGCCTGCAACTCCTCCGCATGTCCAGGGGCAAACGCATCGCGCCGCAGATCCAGCGCACGCGTTCCGACGACCTGATGGCGAACGTCTTCCCGCAGGCCGCGGCTTGCTTCGAGACCATCGTCGGCGATATACAAATTCCCGATCACCCCCTCGTGCGCGAGGTGATGAAGGATGTCCTGCAGGAGGCAATGGATCTCGAAGGCCTCATCGACATCCTGCGCGGCATCGAGTCCGGCGCTATCCGCTGCCTGGCGGTCGACACACCCAACCCGAGCGTCTTCGCACACGAACTGCTGAATGCGATGCCGTACGCCTACCTCGATGAGGCGGACGCCGAAGCTCGCCGTGCCCGCGCCACCACGCTTCGCCGCGGCTTGCCCGCGGGAGATCACAGCGAAGCAAAGCATCTTGACCAGGCGGCCATCGACACCGTGCGCGGACAGCTATGGCCCGACCTGCGTGATGAGAATGAGCTGCACGATCTCCTGCTTGCCTTGGTGATCCTGCCGCTGCGCTTCATCGATACCGAACAAGCCGCAAACTGGCCCATCTTCTACGAACGCCTCACGCGCCATCAGCGGGTCCAGACAATCGACCTGAACGGCATCCCATGCTGGGTCGCGGCTGAGCGAATCGACAACGCACGCGCGTTGTTCGCCAGCGAGCCACTTGAGGCAGATGTTCTGAAATGTATTCAGGGGTGGTTGCAGATTCTCGGACCGACCACGGCAAACGAACTCGGCGTTACCTTGGGTGTCGCGCCTGCGGCCATCTTCAAGGCATTCCTGGCGATGGAGATGCAAGGTCTCCTGCTGCGCGGCGCGTTCGAGCGGCCTATGCCCACCGCTGCGGACTACGACATCGAGTGGTGCGAGCGGCGCATCCTGCAGCGCATTCATCGCCTCACCGTCGGCACCTTGCGCAAGCAGGTCGAGCCGGTCACGCCCGCAATCTTCATGCGCTGGCTGCTGGGCTGGCAGCACCTTGCCCCGCAGACGCAGCTCGCAGGCGAAGAAGGTCTGGTCGAAGCGCTTTCGAAGCTCGAAGGCTTTGAAGCTCCGGCCGTCGAGTGGGAGCGCACGCTGCTGCCGGCGCGCATCGCCAACTACGATCCGCAGTGGCTGGACGCGCTTTGTCTTTCCGGCGCAGTCGGCTGGGGCCGCGTCTCGCCGC
Source organism: uncultured Granulicella sp. (assembly GCA_963693075.2). Lineage (GTDB taxonomy): Bacteria > Acidobacteriota > Terriglobia > Terriglobales > Acidobacteriaceae > Edaphobacter. The sequence goes on from CAXMMP010000001.1 coordinate 206,618, forward strand.
ATCCCGCATGGCAGCAAGGCGAGGGAAGCGCACCGCGCCGCGTGATCCCAACCAACGCCGCGCCCATCACCTTCTTCGTGCGTGAGTCGGCCGACTGGCTGCCGCACGCACTTGCCGCGCAGTGCGTCGACGAAGCCACGCTCCTCAAAGCGATCAGCCCCGACGCTCTCGCCGTACGAACCTTGCTCCGCCAGCGCGGCGCCTGCTTCTCAAACGATATCCAGCGCCTTCTCACCTTCACGCGCCCGCAGACCAACCACGCGCTCTGGGAGCTCGCCACCGCCGGCGTCGCGTCAGCCGACGGCTTCGACCAGCTTCGCGGCATGATGGATCCGCGCCGCAAGGCCGCCGCCTCGTCTCCCGCATCGCTGAACAAAAGAGCCGCCGCCCGCACCACTGCCGGACGTTGGTCGCTGCTCTGCGACGAGGCGGAGCCCGCGCTACAACCGCTCTCGAAGCCAACCGCCGCCGAACGTCAAGCCGTCCTCATCGCCGAAGCACGCCGCACCGACGCAGCGCACGAATCCGCGGCGAAGATGCTCTTATGCCGCTACGGCGTGCTCTTCCGCGACCTGCTGGAGCGTGAATCGAACGCCCCGAAGTGGCGCGATCTGCTCAACATCCTCCGGCGTCTCGAAGCACGCGGCGAGATTCGCGGCGGCCGCTTCATCTCGGGCTTCGGCGGCGAGCAGTACGCGCTGCCGGAGGCCGTCGAAAGCCTGCGCGAAGCTCGCAAACAGTCCGCAACCCACGAGATCCGCGTCGCAGCGGCCGACCCCATGAATCTGGCGGGGATCGTCGTTCCCGGCACCCGGATCCCTGCGGTCCCAGGCCGGTTCGTGCAATTCGGCGGCGGCGTGGTCATCGAACCGGTGCTTCCGGTCGCCTCCGATCCCCTCATCCTGGACCTTGCCGGGCCGCCTGTTCCCGCGCAGCAACGCGACCTGATCTGAAAAAACCATCCCTCTCCGCGCAACCCCTTGCCCTCGCGCGCCCTCTCATCCGCTGGAAGTAATACGCGGCCATTGCCGCTCTGGAGATTTCATGAACAAGCCTCTCGTCATCCTGTCCTGTGCCATCCTCGGTTTCGCGACAACCCTTCTGCCTGCCAGGGCTAAAGCGGAGACCGACGACGATAAGAAGTTCCTTGCCATGGCGGCGCAGTCCGATCAAAACGAGATCGCGCTCAGCCAGGTGGCCGAGCAGAAGGCGACCGACCCCGCCGTCAAGGCCTACGCCGAGAAGATGATTGCCGAACACACCAAGATGACCGACTCGATGAAGCCCTTCGCCCAGGCTTGGGGCCTTACCCCACCGACCGGCCCGGACGCCGACCATCAGAAGGAGATCGACAAGCTCAACGGGCTCTCCGGCAAAGACTTCGATAAGGAGTACATCGACGACATGGTGACGGATCACACGAAGGCATATCGCGCGTTCACGACCGAGGCGAAAGACACCAAGGATATGAAGTTCCGCGCAGCCGTGATCAAGGGCAAGACCGCCGTTGCCGCTCACAAGAACATGGCTTACGACCTGAAGAAGAAGCTGTAGTTCACGCCACAACAATCCAAGGGCCGGTGACCCGCACAACACGGGCACCGGCCGTTTCTCGTGCGATAAGCTTGAGGCAGATGCCTGAAGCGTTCCATGACGAATCGCCAGACGAGCCCGTAGATCTCTCGCCCGAGGACTTCTACTACGACGGGCCATACCTGGTGTTCACCGCGGCGTATCATCTCAAGCGCGGCTACTGCTGCAACTCGGATTGCCGCCATTGTCCTTACAAATAATCTAGTCGGGCACGGCTCCATCGATTGCGGGCACATGGCCTGCCGAGGCGATCTGCTTCGTCTGCATCGCGCCCTGGTTATGGATTAGAAGGGCGATGCGCCGATCCTTGCGGTAGGGGTCGAACTCCTTGACGCCACTCATCGCATCGCGAATATTGAAGCCCGCTTCGCTCGACACCGCGAGCCAGTGCATCATGCTGTCCACCTGGCCATTGCTTGCCGCAAGCCGAGCCATCTCGAAGGCGAAGCGTCCACGATTGTCGGCCGTCAGCACGTGAATCTGCGAGCCCCCAAAGTCTCCGCGGCGGAAGACGCCCGCATCGAGCTTCACCGCTGTGTTGAACTCCTTGCGTGAGCTGTCGTAGTCCTTCGCTTCAAAGTACGCGGTGCCAAGATTCGCATGGTAGATGGCGTTCTTCTTGTTCAGCTTCACCGCGCGGGCGTAGTCGTTGATGGCGGCGGGAAGATTGCCGGCCATGTTCTCCGTCGCGCCCAGGTTGTTCCAACCTTCGGAGTACTTGCGCTTCAGGAAGACGACGCGTTTGAAGTAGGCGCGCGCCATACCCGTCTGGTTCATTTCGAGCTCGCTGACGCCCATGCGGTTCAGCATCGTCACCTCATCGCCGCCGCGCTGAATGGCAAAGCCGAAGTATTCGACCGCGTCCTCGGGCAGCCGTCTGGCACGCAGGATATCGCCGGCGAGTTCCAACTGCTCTGGCGTGGCGGTCGCGGGATCGGGGAGATGCTGGGCGACCGTCTGCCACTCGACGGAAGCGTGGCGCAAGGCGCGTGCGGAGCCGGTCGCAGCGGGATCCTGCGCCGCTGCCAACGTCGTCGCGCAGAGAGCGGCTGAGCAGATGAGAGGAGTGAGCAATCGCGAGAGCGTCATGGAGAGAACCTCCAAAGCTAGGCTGTACTATTTGCCCGCAATTCTGCTCTTACGCACACTCTCTGTCAATTGGAAATTGGAGCCGGTGCAGCGGCCGGTGTCGAAACGGGAGCAGCCGGGGCCGCTGTTGGCACCACTGCCGGTGCAGCTCCGGGACTCACACGCAACGCAAGCTGCGGGAAGCGGAAGCTGCCGCCGGCGTCGTCGACGACGTTGACCTGGCACAGGTAGTCGCCGGGTTTGAGGCCGGAGACCGGCACGTCGAACTGGAACGAAACTGCCCCGCGATCCGGGGAGTTGATCGCCGTGGCTTCGACGAGCGGCGTCTCGTAGACCTTCACGCCGCCCAGCATGAACTCGATGCTGGTCAGGACGCGGACCCCGCTGATGGAAGGCCGCCGCCCAAGCTTGCCTCCCGTCGCGGGACTGGCGTCTGCACTGCCTTTCTGGTGCGCCGGGTCGTAGACCTCGTAGAGGAAGAAGAGATGCTGATCCTGACGGAAGACGTGCGCGATGTTCGGCACCCACTCGACGCCTTCGCGGACCAGAGGACTGACCGGATTCTTCGCGGCATTCGGGACGCGCTGGCTGGCAAGCACGACGGAGCTCATCTTCAGCGGATCTTTCTTGAAGTCGGGCACATTCAGCGTCGTGAGGAAGCTGCCCATGGCACCGGTCTGGTTCTCCCGGACGACGAACTTCAGCTCGTAGCGGCCCGGAGCCAACGTGAAGCCCGTAGAGTACTGGATGTTTTTCTGCTTCACATGTTCCGCTTCATTCAGGGCAAGCTTCACCGTCTCGCGCACGTTGCCGACGACGATGCCCTGCGCGTTCTTCACCTGGCCGACCACATCCAGGTTGGCTTTGTCCTTGTCGCCATTCTTGAGAAAGGGAATTGCCGAGCCCGGAACGATCAGGCTGACAGGGACGTAGAACTGGCCGTTCTCCACGCGGAAGTAGAGCGCCTGCAGGTACAGCGGTACATCCGTCGCCGGCAGGTCGCTGCGCATCTGCTCGGTCAGCGCGACCTCGCGGTCTTCGGTCTTCGAGTGCTGAAAGTCGGCGGGAGCATAGTAGCCGGGACGGAACTCGAGCTTCACGTCATTGCGATTCACCTTCACCGACAACTTGCGGAAGCTGCCGTCGCGCGCGGGGTTCGTCGATTTGAAGCCGAGAATGTAGTACGCCTCGGTATCGTGCTGTACCTGGCTGAAGGCAGGAGCGAAGTCGTTGGAGTCGCCGAAGAACTTGCCGCCGGTGTCGCTGGCGAGCGTGCCCAGTGTCTCCTGCGAGGCGAAGTTGCCCTGCAGCCCGGACTGCACCGCGCCGCCGCTATAGGCTGCATTGCCGCGCAAGCTGCCGGTCGAGGCATCGCCTACCGGAGGAATCGCCTGCAGGCCGCGAACGTCGACCGAGTAGATCGCCATGTTGGCCTTCACCGCCTCGTTCGTCGCGGCGCGCATGCTGGCCTGGTTTTCGATCCCCTGGCGCGTCAGGCCGCCGGAGAAGTACAGCATGCTCTTCTTCGAATCGACCTTGCCAAGACTGCGGGCGATCTGCTCGATGGCATACAGTTCGCGGTCGGTATTCAGCGCGGCGTATTCGCTGTCGTCGGCGACGAAGCTCGAAGCGTCGTCGGCTGTGCCTGCGCTCGAGCCGGTCGTGCCACCCGCCGTAAAGCCAGTCCCTTCCGTCCCGTTGTACTTCGAAAGCCCACGGAGCAGAGCGGCTTTATCGGCGGTGAAGTCCTGGTCCATGCTCAGCGCGGTATCGAGACTCACAAGCGCGACCAGGTCCGCGGGCTGCATCTTCTTGTTGACGAAGTCCTGCGCGCTTTCGACCGCGCGATCGATGTCTTCAGGCTGCATGCTGCTCAGGTCGAAGAAGAAGATCATCAACCGGTGCCCGCGAAGATCCTTTGCATCGGCTGCGAGATCCTTGTTCAGCAGGTCGGCGACGGTGGTCTTACCGGTCACGGCGGATCGCTCCGCAAGCGCGGCTGCGTCGTCCACATTCTGGTAGTCGAAGCTGCGAATCTGTTGTGGCTTGCCGTTTTCAAGCACGGTAAAGTCGGAGGCCTTCAGGCCCGTCACCACCTGCCCGGTCTTCTTATCGCGCACGACGACATTCGTGAGCACGATGTCGGAGTTGACTCTCAAGGTAAAAGTCTTGCCACCGCTCTGATCCTGCTGCTGCGCCTGCGCCGGCCCCTGCGCCGCAACCAGCGCACTCATCAACCCGATCGCCACCACCCGCCGCACACTCATCGCTTCCGCCTTTGCCATTGCACTCGCCTTACGATGACCGTTACCGTTGCCATAAAAAAGCCCTGGCCGCTGCACTTGCTCTAAGAAAGCTCTTGCCGTTGCACTTGCCTTATGAAAGCCGTTGCCGCTGCACTTGCCCTAAGAAATCCCTCTCCGTTGCCTTTGCCTTACGCAAGCCCTTGCCATTGCATTTGCCTTAAGAAAGCCCTAGCCGTTGCATTTGCCTTAAGAAATCCCTTGGCCGTTGCATTTGCCTTAAGAAATCCCTTGCCGTTGCCTGTTCTCAATCCGCGTTCAATCCGCGCAATCCGCGTACGCACTTGTCCTCTTCCCTAGAACCGATACCGCCCCAGCAAAGTCACCGTTCTCTGTCCAGCCGTACCGTTCACCTGGCCATACGTTGCTGAGTCGAACTGGGTGTCGATCGAACTGTACTGCACGGTGTTGAACGCGTTCGACGCCGTCAGTCTGGCTTCGAACGAGCGCGTCGCGCCCAGGGCGACTGTCCGGCTAAGCGAGATGTCTGCCGAAAGGGTGCCGGGGCCTTCGATGGAATTGCGGGATGCCGTTCCGTAGCCAGTTGGAGCCACGAAGGCGTTCGTGTTGAACCAGTCGCCGATGCGTTTGGGGCCATGGATCGGTTGCGAGAAGTCGCGATCGGGTCGCAGTGTGTAGGTGCCGCCGGCCGCCAGTTCAGCGGCGGCATTCTCATAGACTGGCGTGAAGTAGCTGCCCGTCGCGAAGGTAAAGTCGCCGCTGATGCTGAAGCCGTCGAGCGCCTTCGACACTTTGCCGCTGTTGTTGAAGAACCTGCGGTTGGGTCCGAAGGGCAGCTCGAGAACGTAGTTGCCGGTAAGCTTGTGCCTCACGTCGAAGCTTGAGTTGCCCTCTTCGAGATCGAGCCGCTGGCTGTTCTGCACGGTCGACACCGAACCGCCGCCAATCGACGAAGCGTTGTCGATGGAGTGGCCGTACTGATAGACCGCCTGCAGCGAAATGCCCTTCTGCAGACGCTTGCGTGCGCTGATCAGCAGTTGATTGTTGCGCGACTCGGCGACGGATGTCTCATACGTGAACGCCTGTGCGTTCGTCGTTGTGACCGTCAACGCGCTAGCGTTGGGCGCGGTGACGATGTCGAGGTTGCCGCCCTTCGAGCCGTTGTACCCAACGTTCACGACGATGCCCAGACCAAACGTGTGCTGGATATCGACGTTGTAGATCTGCACGTGGCCCAGCCGGTAGTTCTTGTCGACGGCATACGTGTTCGTCAGCGTCTTATCGGAGCAGCCGAAGCCGTTCGCGAGCGTCATGTTGGTAGGTACGCCGGGCGTCGTAATGTTGCATCCGGTCGGGTTCGAGGTGGAGGCCAGCGTGTTGTTCTGGGTCACGGCAAACGGCGGCTGGAACGCCAGCGACTGTGCGAAGGTCGCGAACTGCCCGGTGTTGTAGTTGATGCCGTAGCCGCCGCGAATCACCGTCTCTTTGATCCAGCTCGGACGATATGCAAAGCCGAAACGTGGCGAAAACATATCGCGATCCGGATTGACCAGCGAACGTGGATACTTGCCGCCGTAGGTGCCCATCCCGCCCGGCTGCACCGCATCGACCGCGGTAAAGTCCGCGTTGTGGTCGAGGTTGACGAGCCGGTTGTTCTTCTCGACGTAAGGTGAAAAGTACTCCCAGCGCAGCCCGTAGTTCAACGACAGCCCAGCCTTCACGCGCCAGTCATCCTGGGCGTACCCGTCGAGCACATTGGCGCGCAGGTAGGTCTTGTAAAGTCCAGCCTGAATCTTCGTCTCCTGCGGCTGTCCGAGTTCGAAGTCGGCAAGCGCCGCCCCGGTCGTCGCCTGCGAGGTCGACGCCCCCTGCGGGCAGTTGGGATTGGTCGGGTCGAGCGTCTTGCTCTGGTCGCAGGGACTCTCGGTAACCAGTCCCGAAAAGATGAACGACCCAACCACGTTATTGCCGCCGACCTGGTCAGCGTGGACGCGGCGAATATCCGTGCCGAAGCGCATGTTGTGCTTCTTATGATTCCAACTTACAAAGTCAGAAAACGAGATCGTCTGATTGATCGCATCGCGTGGCGTCTGCTCGCTCAACGAGGTGTAGTTGGTCAGCGAGATGTTCGGCACGCCGTTGTAGAACCCGTTCGCGGCAAGCTGCGCCTGCTGGCTCGGGACAGCAATCCCCGCCGCCGTCGCCGGGTCCAGGCTGCCTCCGGTAAAGTAGTTCGTCACATCCGTCTGCGAACGATTCCAGGTCAGGCTCGCGTTGTTCGTCAACCGTCCATAGCCCACCGTGTAGCCGGCCCCCAGGTTGTAGCCGTTGGTCTCAGTCTTGCCGCCAAGCTCCGGAATGATGTTGCGGAGGTCGCTGGCGCTATGCGAAAAGCTGAAGTTCGCATTCAGATTCTGCCGCAGCGACTTCGGCCCATTCGCAGTCTGCCGCCGCCCGCCGCCGCCACCACCGAACAACGGCTGTGCCCCAAAGTTCCTCACATACCGCGCCGAGCCATTCAGCGAGTTGTTCCCCGCCGTCGTGATCGTCTGGTAGTTGTTCGTCGTCACGCCGCCCACGTTGGGCAGCGGATAATACTTCAGCAGCGCGAGCGCCTGTGTCGTGAACTCACCCGTCGGCACCACCAGCCCGGCGCAGCTTCCCGCAATCGGAGTCGCGCAACTCTGCCCCGTCGCAGGCTGCGTCAGCGCCCCGGTGTTCGGGTCGTAGAGCGTCAACGGCATCTGCTTGCCGTTCACCGTCTGCACCGATTGCGAAAAGTCTCCGGCCCGCTCGAGCGCCGTTGGCACCGTGCCGTTGAAGTCCTCCGGGGTAATGTTCCGCACGCCCGTCACGTTGAAGAAGATGAACTGCTTCGTGCTCGGCTTGGTCAAGCCCGGAAGATACGGCGATCCCGTATAGCTGACGCCAAACCGATTCGACTGCGAACCGAGACTCGGTTCCGTCGTAACAAACGGCGTGCCCGTTGAGAGCGCATACAACGCCGCCGCCGACGAAGCCTGGGCCTGCAGCGCAGGAAATCCTCCCTGGTAGAAGATCGCCCCATGCGGCTGCGTCGGGTTGAACCGCGCAAACCCGCCGCCGCGTCCACCGCCCCCGCCACGACCACCCGGCCCCGCTCCACCTGGCCCGCCCATAATCGCGCCGAGCATCCCCGCCACAGCGTTCATCTGATCCGCCGCCGCGCCGCCCTGCTGACGCGCACTCGCCATCGCATCTTCAACGCGTTGCCGAATCTGGTCTTCGCTCATGCCGCCCAGCGCGTTGGTCGAACCCTGCACCCCCGACACCGTCACCGAATCCCCAGCCGCACCCGAATCACCCAGCCCTGCGAGCGACGGCATCGAGGCCCCCGCCGCGCCGCCGCCTGTGCTCGCGTCCGTCAGGCCGGAGTCTCCGCTGTTGACGCTCAACGCCTGCGTGCCGCGACCCAGCGCCGCAGCCAGCGCGGCAGTCGCCGCTCCCGTCCCCTGCGAAGCCGCCGCCTGCTGCGCCGCTGCACGCGAAGCCAGTTCCATCGCGAAGACCGACGTCTGATTCGCCGCGTCCGCCGTCAGCTTCACCTCGTTAGTCACCGTCGCAAACGCCGCAAGCTCGGCCTTCACCACGTACCGCCCGGTCTTCGGAATCGTCATGCTGAACGCGCCGTTGATGTCCGTCGTCGTCGCATACTTCTTGCCCGTCAACGTGTTCGTCGCGGTAATCGCGACACCCGGCAGCGGCAGGTTGCCCGCCTTCACCGTGCCGCGAATCGTCCCGCCCGCGGCAGCAGCCGCCGTAACCACGGGGGCCGCCTGTGTCTGGTCGACCGGGGGCGCAGGAGCCGGAGCCGCCTGTCCCCAGGCCCCACCCGCAGCCAGCATCACCGACACCCCTACCCGCGCAAGTCTCTTCAAAAAACGCCCTCACTCCGTATCGGTACCGATCGCTACTGTTGCGGCGCAGGGGCAGCCCCCGCACCATCCCGCCGCCGTCTCTGCGTTGGATCCATCACCGCCAAGGTCGTCGGCACAAACACACCGCCCTTCACGGACCCTTGTCCCGCCACGTTGTCCCCCACCTTCACATCCGCAAGCGTAATGCTCTCGCCGCCACTGTTTGCGCCCTGCGGCACGGCTACGGGGCCGCCGCCGCCCTGCATCATCGCGTTCATGCCCCGGCCGCCGCGCTTGAACGACGTATCCTCATCGACCGTGATCACCTGTGTCACCTTGTCCGAGCGCAGAATCGTCAGCTTGGTCTCGTCAATCGCCGTCACCTTGCCCGAGATCCACGTCTTGCCCATGGCCTCGCGCATCTTCTTGATCTGCTCCGCGTCCACCACGGAAACAAACAGCGCATGCACCGTCTTCGTCGCCTGGTCCACCTCGCCCATCGCACCGATGCCGTCGCCGACGTGGATGTCCGCCGGCTTGACGGCCACGCGTTCTTTCATCAGCCGCGTGTTGGGCGAAAGCGCAATCGCATAGGTATCGCCCGCCTCGGTCTTCAACGAGATCTTGTCGCCCGCGACGGCGCTCACCGTACCGCGCACCATGCGGCCGGAGCCCATGGCCATCGCCGGTCCCTGCTGTCCCTCGTCCCCGGCCTGCGCCAGCGCTGCACCGCACCAGCTCGCCAACGTCAACACGATCAGACCCGCGACCCGTATCTTCATCGAAACAAACCTCACCTGATACCCCTACAGACGATCCGCAAAACCGAAAGACGCGCCGCTTGCCGAATTTGCCGTCGTTCTGCCTCCACGCAAAATCCGCACGATCCGCGATCGTCCTTCGTCTGTACCGTTACGATAAGCGAATGCATGACGTCGCCCATCCTTCGCACGACGAGCACCACTTCCAAGCCACCGAAACCGTGCGCGACATCGTCATCGGCCTCTCGGACGGGCTCACCGTGCCCTTCGCGCTCGCTGCGGGGCTCTCGGGAGCGATCGCCCAGCCGCACCTTATCGTCCTGGCCGGTCTCGCTGAGATCGCGGCTGGCTCCATCGCCATGGGCCTCGGCGGCTACCTTGCGGCTCGCGGCGACGCCGAACACTACGCCTCCGAGCTCGCCCGGGAGCGCGACGAGATCGTTACCAAGCCGGAAGCCGAAGCCGAAGAGATCTACGAGATCTTCGAGCAGTATTCCGTCCCGCGTGACGCCGCGACGCCCGTCCTGCATGCGCTCCAGCAAAATCCCAGGGCCTACGTCGACTTCATGATGCGATTCGAACTCGGGCTCGAAGCTCCGGTCGAAAACCGTGCCTACCAGTCCGCTCTCACCATCGCCGCCAGCTATATCGCCGGAGGAATCGTGCCTCTGCTGCCGTATATGTTCGCCTCATCAAACTTTGCCGCGCTCAAGCTTTCGGTCGTCATCACCCTCGTCGCGCTGGCCCTCTTCGGCGCGATCAAAGGACGCCTCGTCGGCACCGGAGCCATCCGCAGCGCCGTTCAGACGACCCTCATCGGCGGTGCGGCCGCTGCAGCCGCCTACGCCCTGGCTCGCGCCTTGAATCACGCCTAGCCCGCACGGCAAGCCCCCAAGACCGTGAGCAGCGCTCTCGGCCTGGCGACAGGACGGATTTAAAACCATCCTTATGGCAAACTAATCCATCGAACATAGCCGACCGAGGAATCTAACGTTTATGCCTGTTCAGACTGAAAACAAAACAGCCGCCGCCTTGCTCGCACGCTTCCGCACGGTCCGGGCCGCGACCTTGGCGTTCACGGCCCCGCTTACCCCGGAAGACCTGATGGTACAGTCCTCGCCCGACGCCAGCCCCGTCAAGTGGCACCTCGCCCATACCACCTGGTTCTTCGAGACGTTCGTGCTGACGCCCTTCGTTCCGGGCTACAAGCCCTTCCATCCGGACTTTCAATGGCTCTTCAACTCCTACTACACGTCGCTCGGCGATATGCCCGCAAAGAACCTGCGCGCCAGCTTCTCGCGGCCTCCGCTGGATGAGATTCGCGCCTACCGGACCTATGTCGATCGAGCCATCGAGCAGTTGCTCGCAACGACTGACGAGGACGAAGTCCTCCGCCGCATCGCCCTCGGTCATGAACATGAGCAGCAGCACCTTGAACTCATCGCCACCGACATCAAGCACGCGCTCTTCACCAATCCGCTGCATCCGGCTTACATCGAAGGCACATCACCTTCTTCGTCCTCGCCTTCCGGACCCCAGACTTTCCTGCCGCTCCCCGGCGGTCTCATCCCGATCGGCATCTCGCCCGATCCTTCCGACCCGCAAGCCTTCGCCTTCGATAACGAGACGCCGCGCCACCAGGTCTTCCTGCAGCCGTTCCAGATCGCCAACCGCCTCGTCACCACCGCCGAATACCTCGCCTTCGTCAACGACAACGGCTATACCCGCCCGGAGCTTTGGCTCTCCGAAGGCTGGACCGCCATGCGCGCTGCCGGCTGGCAGGCCCCGTTGTATTGGGTGCGCTCGTCCGCAACCGCATCCGGCTGGACAATCTACACGCTCAAGGGATTTCAGCCTCTGGATGAGTTGCTGGAAACACCCGTCTGTCACCTGAGCTTCTTCGAGGCCGACGCCTACGCGCGCTGGTCCGGTTGTCGACTCCCCACCGAATTCGAATGGGAACACGCCTGCCTGACCTTGGGAACTGAAGGAACTGACGCCTCGAACATGCTCGAATCCAACACCCTCCACCCCGTCCCATCCACCGCCTCCACCCCGCAGTTCTTCGGCGATGCCTGGGAGTGGACGGCCTCTCCTTATACCGGCTACCCCGGCTACAAACCGCTCCCCGGTGCGCTCGGCGAGTACAACGGCAAGTTCATGTCGTCGCAGATCATCCTGCGTGGAGGCTCTTGCGTCACCCCCGCCTCGCACATCCGCGCCACGTACCGGAACTTCTTCCCACCCGGAACCCGCTGGCAGTTCTCAGGCCTCCGCCTCGCCAAAGACGCCTGACTCTTTTTCTTCATCGAGTACGTTGCGCATCGCATCTGCCTTCAGGAGTTCCAGTGATCACCGAAGCACCGTCCCCCGTTCTCACCGCAGCCCTTGAGGGCTTGTCAGCCCCGCAAAAGACCCTCCCCCCGTGGCTCTTTTACGACGAAGCCGGCTCCCATCTCTTCGAGCAGATCACCCTCTTGCCCGAGTACTACCTCACCCGCACTGAACGTGCCCTGCTCGAGCAGCACTCCGGCGAAATCCTGAAGTCCCTGGCCGCCAACGTCACCATCGCCGAACTCGGAGCCGGAACCGCGACCAAGACCGGCATCCTCCTCGCCGCGGCCACAAAACTTCATTCCGAAGTCATCTACCAGCCCATCGACATCAGCCCATCCGCCCTCGACGAAGCCGCCGCCAACATCGAAGACCACATCCCCGGCGTCACCGTCCGCACGCAGATCGCGAACTACATCACCGAGCCCATCCTCATCGAACGGCCGAATCCGGACGACAAAATTCTCGCCCTCTACATCGGCTCCAGCATCGGCAACTTCTCGCCCGAAGAAGCTCAAGGCATCCTGAAGAACCTGCGCGCCCAGCTTCAACCCGGCGACGCTCTCCTGCTCGGCACCGACCTCGCCCCGAGCCCCGCGAAGCCGGTCAGCCGCTTGCTGGCCGCCTATGACGACACCCAGGGCGTCACCGCGGCCTTCAACCGGAACATCCTCACCCGTCTCAACCGCGACCTCGGCACCACCTTCGACCTCGACGGCTTCACCCACCAGGCCCGCTGGAACCCCAACGACTCCCGCATTGAAATGCACCTCGTCTCGACCGTGAAGCAGACCGTCACCCTCCCAACCGAGCTCACGCTCCACTTCCAGCCCGGCGAATCCATCCACACCGAGAACAGCTACAAGTTCACTCCCACAAGCATCGCCGCCCTGCTGTCCCCCGCCGGCTTCACCCCCACCCACACCTTCACCGACTCAGAGAACCTCTTCGCCGTCACCCTCGCCACCGCCCTGTAGCCCCTCACTCGGGTGATTTGGATACGGTCCACCTACGAAGCCGCCCGTCACCCCCGGTATGACTCTCCGCTCGAAATCTATAGGAAGGGCGTCGTGTAACCCCAACATTTACCGATATTTGCGTATGAGTCATACGGGGGGAGGGGTTCGCGCATAATCCCCGCTTTTCCCGCCACTCTTCCGCAGCAAAACCACCTCGCGAATCCGAATCCCTTTGTCGAGCGCTTTCGTCATGTCGTAGACCGTCAAGGCCGCCACGGAAGCCGCCACCATCGCCTCCATCTCAACGCCGGTTCCGGCCACCGTCGCCGCCGTCGCCTCAATCCGAACCCCTCCCGCGACCACCTCTGCCTGCACATCCACAAAGCTCAACGCGAGCGGATGGCACATCGGAATAAGCGCTGACGTCTGCTTCGCCGCCTGGATGCCGGCAAAGCGCGCCACCTCCAGCGGGTTGCCCTTCGGATTGCGTGGCAAAGCCTCCAGCACCGCCTCCGAGAGCTCCACGAACGCCCCGGCTGTCGCCTCACGCCGGGTCTCCGCCTTGGCCCCCACGTCGACCATGTGCGCCTGCCCCGCCTCGTCGTAGTGACTCAACTTGCCCATACGGTCAGCGTAGCAGCACCCGCACCACTTCGCCGGTCGCATACCCCCGCCCCGGCAGCAGCTCCACATAGCAATTTGCCCGCGCATTCGCCGCCAGATCTCCCGACCCTTGCCACGCCACCGGCTTCACCGTCACCCCATCCATGCGGGCCGGCAAAACCCTCGTCAAGCCCGCCTTACCCTCCACCGACTCGCCCAACTCCGCCAAAGCCCACCGCGGCCCCGCCACGTTTTCACCCGCGAGACTCCGCAAAAGCAGCTCGGCAAAGCAGTGAAACGTCACCTGCGTCGAAATCGGGTTCCCCGGCAGCCCGAAGAAAGAGCACGCCTTCAGCCCATCCCGCTCCGGCAGGCGACCGAAGACCACTGGCTTCCCCGGCTGCATCCTCACGCCGGTAAAGAAGAACTCCGCGCCAAACTCCGCCAGAACCTCCTCCACCAGGTCGTACTCGCCCATGGACACGCCCCCCGAAAACACCAGCAGATCCCACGTCCTCCCCTGCAGGATCCGTTCCCGAATCTCCTCGCGCACGTCGCGAGCAATCGCCAGGCGTCTCGGCGTGCCGCCAGCCGCCGCCACCATCGCCGCGATCGCATAGCTGTTGGAGTTGCGAATCTGGTGCGGCGCCGGCTGTTCGGCCACGTCGACAAGCTCATCCCCCGTCGACACGATCGCGACCTTCGGCTGCGCAAACACCTCCAACTCGGCGCACCCACAGGTCGCTGCAAGCGCGATCTCCGCTGCCCCAAGCCTGATCCCCACGCGCAGCACCCCATCGCCTCTACGAGCTTCGCTGCCGCGCGGCACCACATTCTCCCCGACACCGATGATCCGCGCATCGCCCGCCCCGATCCAACCCCCATCCCGCGCCACATGCTCGACCATCACAACCGCATCCGCTCCATCCGGTACTGGCGCCCCGGTCATGATCTCCACCGCCTCACCCGCCTCGACGACTCGCCGCCAATCCTCCCCGGCGCGCACCTGTCCCACCACCCGCAACCGCGTGCCCCACTCCGCCGCGCGCACCGCAAACCCATCGCGCGTCGATCGATCGAACCCGGGCTGATCGCGATCCGCCAGGACCTCCGTCGCCAGTACTCGCCCCACAGCTTCCAGCAGCGGCAGGCGTTCCGTCACCGTCGTTTGCGAGGACGCCGCATGCGCCAGCACGATGCGAATCGCCTCTTCGAACTCCACCAAATGCCCCGGTGCCGATCCCATCAAGCACTCCACAAAACGAAGGCCCCGAGCCGCAGCTCAGGGCCTCTTCCAACATGTAACGCGTTTACTTCTTGGCCTTGAAGCTGCCCTTCTGCGGCTGCCCAAGGCTCGCCAGCAAGCCCTTCACATCTTCCGCGTGGGCGCCGGTCGGGTCGAGCTCGAGGTAAGCCTGGTAGGCCTCAAGGCAGCCCGGGGGCAGGACAAACTTCTTCGTCGCCGGGTCGATGGTGGCATTCGGCACCAGCGCGGAGGCCTTGATGTAGTAGGAGTTCGCACGCTTCGGATCGGCGGCGATTGCCTTGTCAGCGGCGGCTGCCGCCTCGGGAAGCTTCTGCGCATTGAAGTAAGTGGCGGCTTCGTTGTAGTACGCGGCACCGGCTGTGGGCGGATTCGCTGCCGCCGCACTCTCGTAAGCCTTCGCCGCATCGTCCGGCTTGCCGGACCGGCCCAGGGCTTCACCGAGATTCAGGTAGCTCGCGGACTTCAGCTCCGCGTTGGGCTTCTTCGAAGTCTCGTTCAGGTCGATCGCCTTCTGGTACGAGGCGGCCGCATCCGTAAACTTCTGCAGAATCGCCGGGTCGTTGACCGGCGTCTTGGCTGCTTTCGCGGCCTTCAAGGCGCTATCGCCAGCGGCAAGCTGCGCCTCACCCAGCGCTGCCCAGACCACCGGCTCGTCCGGTTTCTGCGTAGTCAGCGGGGTCAGTTCCGCCACTGCCTGGTCTGCCTTCCCGGACTTTTCGTCGGAGCGGGCCTGCGTCAGCGTCTTGTTGATATCGGCAATCTTCGCATTCTCAGCGATCGCGCCGGCGTTCTTCTTCTTCGCAGCCTCAAGCTGAGCCCGTGCTTCCGGCGTCATCTGCTTGATGTACTCTTCGCGCGACATGTCGAAGTCCAGCGTCTTGTCGTCGCCAGCCTTCACCACGATCGGCAGGTAGTCCGCGCTGATGTCGTTCACGAAGACGAACCCCATGTAATCGCCCGGAGCGATGCCCGTCGCCTTATACGTTCCGTCAGCCGCAATCGGGAAGGTGTACTGGAACTTCCGATCTTTCGCGGGGCCAGTCTTGTCCGTCGAAAACCGCACTTCGCCCGTCTTCTCCGGATAGCCGCCCGGGTCCTTGACCACTCCATGCACGGTGGCCGGCGCGGCCTGCGCCATCACGTAAGCCGGCTGCGATACAGCCAGCAGGGCCGGCGCGATCAAACCTAAAATTCCAATGCTGCTCTTGAACCGAATCTTCATCACGTCTCTCCAGGCGAAATCTCGTTCGCTCTCTCTCAACTCATCAATCTACTGCTCGCTGGACGGCACAAACCCTAAGATGCCGAAAGATCAGCCAACCGGTGCCGCGTAAGGAATCGGGTCGGTTGCCCCCGCCTCGCGAAACGCCCGCAGCCGCAGCGCGCAACTCTCGCAGACGCCGCATGCTTCGCGTTCGCTTGAATAGCATGACCAACTTACATGGAACGGAGCGCCCAATTCAACCCCGAGACGAACGATCTCGCTCTTGCGCATCGAAATCAACGGCGTCGCCACCTCGATCGTTCCATCCTTCGTCCCTTGCCGAATCAACTCCTGAAACGCGGCGTAGTACGCCGGCCGGCAATCGGGGTACCCGGAACTATCCTGCTCGACCGCGCCAATCATCACCGTCTCCGCGCCCAGCACCTCCGCCCAGCTTACTGCGGCCGAAAGAAAGTGCGCGTTGCGAAAAGGGACGTAAGTGACCGGAATCTCGTTGCCGATCAGCTCTTCATCCTCCGCCGCATTCGGCACGGCAATGCTCACGTCAGTGAGCGCCGACCCGCCAATCCGGCGAAACAGGTCGAGCTTCAGATGCATGAAGTCTTTTGCGCCGATTAACCGGGCAATCTCCTGCGCGGCCGCAAGTTCGCGTGCTTCCGTCCGCTGTCCATAGCTGCAATGCAGCGCGTAGACCTCGCGATCCCGCGCCGCGAACGCTGCGCAGACGCAGGAGTCCATCCCGCCGGAAAGGCATAGGACAACTCGTCCGCGTGGGTTACTCTCCGGCAAGCTCAAGCTCCGAACCAGCCAGCAACGCCCGCGCCTCTGCCTCGTCAGCCGCTTGCACCTGCAGGGAGACTCGCAGCGCGCCAGGGTACAGCGCGTTCGCGTTCTCACCAGCCATCACGCATTCAATGCCGTTCGATTCGAGCATGCCCTTAGCGAACTGCGCCTCGGTTGGCCCGCGAAACTTCGCGACACTCACCATCTCGTCCTGACTCGCTTCATGATCGATGGCAAACACCTGCCCTTCGTAAAATTCTGGCTCGAAGCCAGGAACTCATCGCCGTTCTATTTCGCCTCGTACGTCACCAGGTGGAACGTGATCGTTCCCCAGAAAAGGCTCGCCCGGATCTGCACCGGAATATGCCGCGCGTCGTCGGTGTACCAGATCCAGATCTTGCCACGGCTCTTCACCACGCCTTCGTCCGCGGTCGGCTGCACGCGAATCGTCTGGAAGGTTCCCGCAGGAACCTTGATCTCTTCCTTCGCTTCGACCTTCATCCCGACGGTCACCGTTCGCATGGAATCGGCGAGCGGGAAACGGACCTGTTGGCCCACAACCAATGGCCGCGAGGCGACATAGAAGATGGCAGAAAGCGAATCCTGGACGCAGGCGGGGATCGACGCCGTCTGATGCGTCGAGGTTCCCTTGACCAGATTCTTGGCTTCTTCGTTCTGCTTCCCACCCTGATAGTTGAAGGTCAGGTCGCTCGACACCTTGCGACGCCCTTCCTGGATCTGCTTGGCGAACCCAGTAGAGCAGCCCGTCTTGGTGTCAAATCCCGACTGGAATTTGTCGATGACGGGGAAGACCATGTTGACGTTGCCTGCCGTATCGGCGGTGGCCGTCACTTTTTCAGTCGTACCCTGCTGTTCCAGATGGAACACCGCGGTCCCGGCATTGAAGACGCGCCAGTCGACTGAGAAGGTGAGCGTTTCCTTCGGGGGAAACTGGTAACCCGCCTGGGGAGCTTCCAGGGTCGGGATGACGACCGCCGGAGCGGGCTTACCGATCCCGAGGATCTGTCCCCATGCCGAAGGCACGTTTGCGCCGACTAGGAGCATCAGGGCAGGGAAGTACAACAGCGTTCGCGTCTTCGACAAATCGAGTCACCGGATCCTTATTGCATTCGAGCCACGACCCTAAGGACGCGCCAGACCGACGAAGAACCCATGGCTCTCCATCACGAGTTTCAACACCAGCGCGACGTAAATCGCGCCGGCTCCCATAAGGGCATTGTACTCGCGGTGGTGCAGGTAGCGCTCCCGTGAGAAGGCTCCGCTGCCCGTGGCTCCCTTTGCCGGGGTGAGCCGGGGCAGCAGACGCGGCACCTTTTTCGTGTACTCGTCGAAACCCGGAAAGTGCGCTCGGAGATACTCCTCTTCACCCTGAATCGTTGGGAGATAGATCGCCAAAAATAGAACCACAAGCGCGCCGACGAGCCACCAGCTTCCAGCCGCCGCGCCGAAGCCGAAGGCAATTGCCATGGATCCGAGGTAGAGCGGATTCCGCGTGTAGCCGTAAGGTCCGGTCGTCGTCAGTTCGGCATTCTTGCGGACGTAGCCGGCCGCGTAGCCGCGCAGCCAGAGCCCGGGCAGCACGGCCAGCAGACTCAACCCCAGCGTCAGCCAGCTTGGCCGTGCGAGCCACAAAAATACCGCCGCAAAGACAAATCCCATCGGCACGCGGATGCGTTTCGCCACCCGCTGCCAAGCCGTCCGTTCCGCCATTCCGCAAGTCCTATTCGTGTTCGAGCATCGCCAGCGCAGCCGCCAGCACCTCTTCTACCCTAATCCTTTGCAGGCCGGCCTCGGTTGCGGCGTGACGTTTATGGCTGGTCACACTGGACGAATCGCGCAGCACGGTTACCTTGGAGCCGGGGAACGCAGGGCCGTTTCGTGCCGGGTCGGTGGGACCAAATAATGCGACGACAGGTCGTCCAAGAGCAGCGGCTAGATGAACCGGGCCGGTGTCGCCGCCGATCACAAGCGACGCACGGCGAGTCAGCGCGATGAGTTGTGGAATCGTCGACGGCACCAGGGCCGCGCCAGAGACTGCGGCGATCTCCGCCGCCACCTGGGAATCCACGCCAGCCGCGTTGACCAGAACACGGTATCCACGGTCGAGCAGCGCCTTCGCCAACTCACCGTACCGATCTGTCCCCCACTCCTTCGCACCCCAGCCAGCAGTCGGCACGATGAGCACAACGCTTCCATCCCCGTCCTTGTACCCCATCTCCGACGGCATTACGTCCGAAGTGGGAGCGCCGATGCGTTGCAGTGCAATCCCGGACCATGTCATGGTCCCCTCGGATGTTGGCAGCTCTACTGCGGCTGCCGCGACCGGCACACCAACCGCCGCACCGGCCAGTTCACATGCCTGCTCGATCACGTTCGGCTCATTCACCATGACGGTCTGGCTGTAGAAAGTGCGTGCCAGAGACTCCCGAGGATTGGCCGGGCCGATGAATCGCTTCGACCCACTCATCCAACCCACGACGGCAGACTTCATGGATCCCTGTAGATCGATGCACACGTCGTACGCTTCCGTCCGAATCTCCCGTCGCAGAGCCGCGATCTCGCGCACCGTCTTAGTCGAGAACGGATGCCGCTTCCACGCCTTGGTCGGCACGGTATGTACCCGATCGACCATGGGCATGGTCCCGTCGTCACCCAGTAATAACGGCATCCAAACCGGCTCAACCGCCCACCCGAGGTAGCAGTCTGGCAACGCCGCTCGCAGCCCTGCCACTGCAGGCATGGCATGCAGCACATCCCCCATCGCGCCAATCCGCACGATCAAAATCCGCAATCCGCCCGGGTGCTCCACGCTCGAGGAGCGCTGCGAAGCCAACGAAGCTTTCGTCGGGCCGGTCACTTCGCCAGAACTCCGGTTAGAGTGGTCAAAACAAGCGCTTCATCCAGAAACTCCACCCGCAACGCGGCGACCCACACGGGTCCCACGCTTTCCAACTGTTGCATTGCGTCCGGCGGGATCTTCACCGCGTCCTTAGCCGTCGTCACGAACCCATCCGCTCCGGCATATCGCGCAGCCTCCACAAGTCTCCCGAAATCCTCCGTCGTGAACGCATGGTGATCTGGAAACACCACCTGCCCTGCGAGGTCGCAATCGGCTTCTCTCAACATGGCAAAGAAACCCTCCGGCCGCGCAATCCCGCAAAACGCCACAGGGTTCTCTGGCCTGTCAGCCGGAACCTCCAGACTTCTCCGGATCACCCATATCTTTGTCGGGGTGAACGCCTGCAATACCGAACCGGTAATCTTGCTGCGCTCTTCTTCACGAACCACGATGACGTCTGCCCGAGTCAGCGATCGCAAGCTCTCCCGCCGATCTCCAGCCGGCAGCAAGCAGTCCCGCACATCATGTTCCGTGAGAAGCACCACATCCAAAGCCCGCCCCAGCCGCCGATGCTGAAACCCGTCATCCAGCAGATGAATCGTCGCGTGGCCTGTCGACTCAGCCAGCATCCCCGCCTCATATCGATCGGCACCGACGAATACCCGAAGCCCGGCCCGCGCCATCTCCACTGGCTCATCGCCAAACTGCGTAGCGCTCCCGTGAGCATTCACTTCTTCAACGACGCCGGACCCGCGTCCATAGCCCCGCGAGAGAACATCCGCTGAAATTCCTTCCCGTTCCAGCAACGTCGCCAGCGCGATCACGACCGGCGTCTTTCCCGCACCACCCGCTGACAGGCTCCCCACTGAGACCACCGGTCTCTTCAGTCGCCGAACCTTCAGCAGTCCAAAGTCATAGAGCCAGTTCTTCAACCCCGCGCCCAGTCCGTAGAGCGGAACCAGTGGCAGCGCCCATGGCCGCCTCACGCTCACAGCGTCCGAGCCTTTGGCAGCAGGTCAAGCAGCGCCAGCAGGGTGCGTCCCGTCGCGCCGCGCTGCGTGTCGTAAAACGCCTGCCCACGCCTCCCCATCGCGCGTCCGCGGCTCATCGATTGATGCAGCGCCAGGGTCAGGTTGCCGTGCTCGACAATCCAGATCGCATCCGCGCCGCGCATTCCGTCAACCACTTCGCGGAAGTTCTCATAGGAAGGCCCCATGATCACCGGCACGCCGTAGCGCGAGGCCTCCAGAGGATTATGCCCGCCCTTCTTCACCAGACTGCCGCCAACGACGGCTACCGTCGCAACCTGGTAGACCGCACCCAGGCTGCCCATCGAATCCAGTAGCATCACTTCGCCCAGCAGCACGGGCCTCGGATTCTTCATCCACTCGCTGATACGAATGACCTTCCTGCCGACCAGCTTCGCTACCGGTTCAAATCGCTGCGGATGGCGCGGCGCAATAATCAGCACCCCGGTATGTCCGGTCGTCATCAGCCGAACCCAAGCCTCGAGGATGTCGACCTCTTCGCCCTCCAGCGTGCTGCCGCAGACGACGACCTCGGTCATTCCCGGCAGATACTGCTTCAATGTCTTGACGATCTCGTTCTGGTCGTCGAACGGTGCGTCGTACTTCAGGTTGCCGACCACGCGAATCCGGTTTGGGTCCACGCCAATCTTTGCCAGCCGCTCCGCGCTCTCGTCGCCCTGCGCAAGGAACAGCTCAACCTTCGCAAGCAGAGGCCTCCACAAAGCCTTGAGCTTCAAATAGCGCGGGAAGGAACGATCAGATACACGCGCATTCACGACCACCACGGGGACACCCAGGCGCTCGCACTCATACAACATGCGCGGCCACAACTCGCTCTCCATCAAAACCACAAGCTTCGGCCGCAGCACACGCAGGTAGCGGCTCATCGCGTAGGCGTAGTCCAGCGGCATGTAGAAGACCGGCACCTGCGGGAGCCGCGCCTTGGCAATCTTCTGCCCCGCCAACGTCGTCGTCGAGACCGCGATCACCCAGTTCGGCAGCGCGCGTCGTAAGTCCTTAATCAGTTGCTCCGCCGCAAGCACTTCGCCGACCGAAACCGCATGGACCCAGATGACGTCGTGCCCGGCGGTCGCTTGCGTCAGTTCCGCCGGAACCACACCGATGCGTCCGCGCAGTCCCGCCCGGTATCGTCCGCTGGTGGTCATGCGCCAAAGCCACCAGGGCGAGCTGACCATCAGAGCCAAGGTCAGCAGCGCGCTGTAGATCATCATTCCCATCGTCTCTTGGGCTCTACTTTACCCATGGGCCCTCGCCCGATGATAATCATGGCAAGCATGTTCTCTTATCGAAAACTCGCGTGGGGTTCCATAACCGCAACATTGTTTGTAACCGGCGTCGCACGCGCATCGGACAAACCACGTCCCGCGCCCCCGGCTAATCCCGCCCCCACCTACCTCCTCAACGACCCGCATCCCGCCGAGCACGTCACCATCGCTGCCGAGCCCTGCGTCGAGTCGAAGGCCTGCCCGTTCTTCCGCTTGCCTTACGTCTCGCACGGATTCGTGCCCGTCCGCGTCATCGTCACCAACGACCGCGATGACGCGCTCAACATGGACGACGTCCGCATCCAGTTCATCCCCGGCGAGGGAGACAAAGAAGGCGCAGCCACCGACGAAGACCTGAACCGCCGCCTCTTCGCCACCAAGCAGGCCATGGGAAACCACCTTCCCTTCGGCATCACCACGCATCCTGAACCGGTCGACAAGAAAATCCTCAACGACGACGCCGACTTCGGCTTCGCGTCGACCATCGTCCCGCCCCACTCCACCCGCGCCGGCTACGTCTTCTACGACACCCGCGGCCTCGACGACCCCATCCTCAAAGGCGCCGAACTCTACGTCAAGATGATCCACTACACCGACGACAAGAGCGTCCGGCACGAGCTCTTCGCCTTCACGCTGCCCTTCGACAAATGGCTCGCAGGCCAGCCAAAGCCGGACGACAAAAAGCCGCTCCCGGCACCCGCAAAATGACGGAGATCCGTCCCGCCACTCCCGCCGACATCGCCGTCATCCTGCGCTTCATCCGCGAACTAGCCCTCTACGAACGCGAGCCCGACGCCGTCTTTGCCACCGAAGCCGACCTGCTGCGCGATGGCTGGGGTCCCGCCCCCCGCTTCCGCAGCGTCATCGCCGAGCATGATGGCGAACCCGTCGGCTTCGCCCTCTTCTTCTCCAGCTACAGCACCTGGCGCGGCCACCACGGCATCCGCCTGGAAGACCTTTATGTCACCCCGTCAGCTCGCGGGAAGGGTATCGGCAAAGCTCTCCTGCGGCACCTCGCCCAGATCGCCGTTGCGGAGGGCTGTCCGCGCCTGGAATGGGACGTCCTCAACTGGAACCAGCCCGCCATCGACTTCTACCGCTCGGTAGGCGCCGTCCCGCTCAGCGACTGGACCATCATGCGCCTCGCTGACCAAGCCCTCACCACCCTGGCAAACGCGAAGCGTCCAGCACCCCACGAAGTGGTCGCCGCCCGCGACTAGGGCGCACTTGCCGTTGCATTTATCCTTTACGAATGAAGAAAATCCGCGTCATCGGCGGCGGACTTGCCGGCCCCGAAGCCGCCCTGCAAGCCGCCTCCCGCAACTGCCTGGTCGACCTATACGAGATGCGCCCGCACCGCTCCACCGAAGCTCACCAGACCGCCGACTTCGCCGAACTCGTCTGCTCCAACTCCCTCAAATCCGAATCCGAACACTCCGCCCCCTGGCTCCTCAAGCAGGAGATGCGCCAAGCCGGCTCGTTCCTCCTCGCCGACGCCGACGCAACCGCCGTCCCCGCCGGCCACGCTCTCGCCGTCGACCGCGTCGCCTTCTCCGCACGCGTCGCCGAGCGCCTCGAAGCCCACCCCAACATCGCCATCCACCGCGAAGAGATCACCACGCTCGATCCGAACGCCGCCGACCTGACCATCCTCGCCACGGGCCCGCTCACCTCCAAGCCCCTCACCGACGCCCTGCAAGCCATCACCGGCTCCGAACACCTCGCCTTCTACGACTCCATCTCACCCATCGTCGACGCCTCCACCATCGACATGGACAAGGTCTACTTTGCCGCTCGCTGGGATCGCGGCTCCGCCGACTACATCAACTGTCCGTTCACCAAAGACGAGTACGACGCCTTCATCGACGCCCTCACCTCCGCCGAGCACGTCGAGTCAAAAGAGTGGGAAAACCTGCAATACTTCGAAGGCTGCCTGCCCATCGAAGAGACCGCCCGCCGCGGTCGCGACACCCTCCGCTTCGGTCCCATGAAGCCCGCCGGCCTGACCAATCCAAAGACCGGCCGCTGGCCTTACGCTGCCGTCCAGCTCCGTTGCGAAAACCTGCGTGCCGACAGCTACAACCTCGTCGGCTTCCAGAACCACCTCAAGTTTGGCGAGCAAGCCCGCATCCTCCGCATGATCCCCGGCCTCGAGCACGCCACCTTCCTGCGCTACGGCCAAATCCACCGCAACACCTACATCCACGCGCCATCGTTGCTGACCGAAACTCTGCAACTCCGCGCACGTCCCGACTTGCTGATCGCCGGCCAGCTCTCCGGAGTCGAAGGCTACACCGAATCGATCGCCAGCGGCATGCTTGCCGGTATCTTCGCCGCCCAAATCGCCAACGGAGAAACGCCACAAGCCGCTCCGCGACTCACCGCCCACGGCTCGTTGATGCACTACATCACTCACGCCGACAAGAAGATCTTCCAACCCGCCAACATCACCTTCGACCTGCTGCCACCGCTCGAAGACGACCTCCGCAAACGCATCCGCGACAAGAAAGAACGCCACCGCATTCAGTGTGAACGAGCGCTCACCGCCTGGGCAGAATGGCGGCCAACCCCCGTCACCGCAGGAGTATGATCCCGACATGGCCGTCATCCACGTCACCGAAGCCGAAGCCGCCCGCGACCTGCCCAGCCTTCTCGCCAAGGTCCGCGCCGGCGAAGATGTGAAGATCGACTTAGGCGAAGCGACAATCGCGATCCTGCGAGAGATGCCAGAGAGCACCGACCATAAGACCCTTTCAAAAGCTATCGAATGGGCTGATGAGCAGAATCTGCAGTTACTCCTGGATGACAAGTTTGCGGAGGACCTTGATCAGGTGATTTGCAATCACGAACATGAAGCGGGGAACCGCACTTTATGGGAGGATTGATCCTCGACTCTAGCGTGCCCATCAAGGCGGAGCGAGAGAAAATCCCTGTCGCAACGCTTCTGAGGCATATCCGTATGGTCACCCCAAGTGAGAATGTCGGACTCACGGCGATCGGCATAACGGAGCTTTACCACGGTATTTACCGAGCGGATACTTCTATCCGTGCTGACAACCGGCGCAAATTCCTTGAGGCACTCCTGACACGATTGCCGGTCTTTGCCTATACGCTTGCGGTTGCCGAACTTGCCGGACGCATCGACGGCCAGGAGACCATGCGTGGCAATATCATTCCCTTCGTCGACTTACTCATCGGAGCGACAGCCCTTCACCACGGCTTTGCGCTCCTAACTGTCAATGTCCGTCACTTCCGCATGATCCCCAATCTCGAAGTCATCCCCTTCTAGCGCTCTCCCAGCAAGACGCATAGCCGCAATAGCCACTCTGCGTTACCCTTGCACCACGCCTTTCGGGGGGATGAACGCACGCATGCAGCGCCTCAACGCCATCGACTGTATCTCGCCCGCCTTCACCCGCACCCACGCGCTGCTCTTCAAACCCTTCCGCATCGGTCGCACCTGGAAGCTCACGGCCACCGCGTACTTAGGCTTCGCTGGCAGCTTCTTTTTTCCATTCCCTCTCCTCTACGCGATCGCACTTCTCGCTATCCCCGGCATCCCCCGTGCCGCCATGCCTTTTCTCTGGGCAGCCGCTTTTGTTGCCTCAGCCATCTACTTCGCAGTCTTCTACTGCTGCGTCCGCCTGCAACTTGTCGAGTTTGAGATGGTCCTCACCACCTCGAAGCGGATCGCCCCCATGTGGCGCAAATACTCCACCAAGGTCTGGCCCTGGATCGCCGCAAAGGTTCTCGTCAGCATCCTGTCTGCCGCCATCATGGCCCCCATCGTCATCGCCAGCGGCACCAGGTTCATGGCCGTTTTCCTTACACTCCAGTCAGCCGGCCCACATCCCAGCCCGGAGATCATGTCGCAGGTGATGGCATCGTTCTTCGGTATCTATGGCCTGATGATTCTCCTCTTCTTCATCCCCAAGACGCTCGCAACCCTGCTCGATGACTTCGTTCTTCCGTTCTTCCTGCTAGAAGACCTGCCGCTCTCTGCCGCGCTCTCTCGCGGTCTCAGCGTGTCCATCGCGGACCCTCTCGGCTGCCTCTTGTACCTCGCGCTCAAGTTCTTTCTTGCCATCTTTGGCTACATCGCCCAAAGTATCGCCATGCAGATCTGCATGATCCCGGTCGTCATCGTCGGGGCAATCCTCGCCGTGCTCGGCGGTCTCCTCTTTAACAACGCCGGCCCGTCGGGACACCTGCTGGAGGTCGCCGGTGCGGTCATGCTCTGCCTGGTCTTCTTCGCCGCCATCACGTATGTCGCCATCGGTGCCTTCGGCTATCTGCTCCTGCTCTTCGATTCCTACGCCCTCTACTTCCTCGGCGGACGCTACCCGCTTCTCGGCAACTTCCTCGATCCTGGGCCTGGTGGCACCTTCACTCCGCCACCCGTATTCCCCTCACCGGAAGAGAACGACGACTCCGACGGCGGGCCCCCCATGCCTATGAACCCCGCCGTCGCGTAAACTGCTCTGCGGGACCCAAACCCGCAAAAGCCGATCCTTTGAAGTAAACGTTCTCTGCACCACTCGCTCCAGAATTTGCCGGAAAGGCTTCCATGAAACGCATCCCGCTCCTCGCTCTCTCGCTCCTCGCCGCATCCCTTACCGCTTCGGCCCAGGTACGCCCCCGCTGGACCGAAGCCCAGGCCAACACCTGGTACGCCAGGCAGCCGTGGCTTGTCGGCGCGAACTACATCCCCTCGAACGCCATCAACGAGCTCGAGATGTTTCAGGCTGCCACCTTCGACCCCGCCATCAACGACCGCGAGCTCGGACTCGCCGAATCGATCGGGATGAATACCGCCCGCGTCTTCCTGCAGGATCAGCTCTGGCAGCAGGATTCCGCCGGCTTCAAGCAGCGCCTCGACACCTTCCTGACCATCGCCGAGAAGCACCACATCCGCCCACTGCTCGTCCTCTTCGACTCCTGCTGGGAGACCAACCCGCATCTCGGCCCGCAGCACCCGCCCATCCCCGGCATCCACAACTCCGGCTGGGTCCAGTCGCCCGGAAAAGAGCGCCTGCTCGACCCCGCCGTCGAGCCGCAACTCAAGTCCTACGTCGAAGGCATCGTCGGTGCGTTCAAGGATGACCCCCGCATCCTCGGCTGGGACGTCTGGAACGAACCCGACAACAAAGGTGGCGATGTTGAAGCCGACGAAGCCGCCAAGGTCGCACGTGTCGATCAGCTTCTGCCGCAGGTCTTCGCCTGGGCCCGCTCCGTCAATCCATCGCAGCCGCTCACCAGCGGTCCATGGCAGGGCAACTGGACTGACCCTGCAAAAGAGTCGGCCACGGTAAAAATTCAGCTCGCCGAATCCGACATCATCACCTTCCACAACTACGGCTGGCCTGAAGAGTTTGAAGCCCGCATCCAGTCGCTCGAACCCCTGCACCGACCCATCATCTGCACCGAATACATGGCTCGCGGAGCAGGCAGCACCTTTGACAACTCACTCCCAATCGCCAAACGTCTCAACGTCGGTGCCATCAACTGGGGTCTGGTCGCGGGCAAAACCCAGACCTATCTCCCGTGGGACTCCTGGCAGCGGCCCTACGTGCTCATCGAGCCGACAGTCTGGTTCCACGAGGTCTTCCGCCACGACGGCACACCCTACCGTCAGCACGAGGTCGATCTGATCCGCCAACTCACCGGCCGCGGTCTGTGATGGGACAATGCACCAAAAAGGAGTCAACTTTTAAGAGTCATCCCCTTTGTTTGCAGGACTTTGCCCGTAACCATCTTTGTTTGCACGACTTTGGCTTATGGAAAAACGCTAAGTGAAACAAAGGAAAGGGCAAATAACCAGTTAGTTAAAGGGGGGGGGTACCCTCACTGGCCCTCGTCTGGCGGTCAACACCTGCCTATTCTTCCTTCTTTTTGTTCCGAGCCCGGATCTTGAACCAGATCGGCGATCCGATGAACCCGAACGACTCACGAATCTGATTCGCCAGAAATCGCTCAAACGAAAAGTGCATCTTGATGTCGCGATCCGTAAACAGCACAAACGTCGGCGGAGCGACTTGCGCCTGCGTCATGTAGTAGATCTTTACCCGCTTGTTCATCGGGACACTTGCCCGCTGAAAGTCCACCTGCTCGAGGAACTTGTTCATCTGTCCCGTGGAAACACGCTTCCGCCTCTCGCGAGCCACCAGCTCAACCTTCGCAAACACCTCATCGATCGCTCTTGGCTTGCCATCTTCCGGAGCAGCCGAGATGAACAACAGCGGCGCATAATCCAGGTACTTCAACGCATCGCGCACCTGCTGCGCATAGATCTTCTGGTCAGCCGGAGCTTTGCCATCGGTTCGTCCCGTCGTCATCAGGTCCCACTTGTTGATGACGATGATCACCGAACGTCCGCTCTCATGCGCGTAACCACCGATGTTGGCATCGATGTTGGTGACGCCTTCAACCGCATCGATCACCAGCAACGAAACGTCTGCCGCTTCGAGATGCCTGCGCGCCATGATGACCGATAGCTTCTCCGCCATCATCTTCGTCTTGCCTTTGCGCCGGATTCCCGCCGTATCGACGAACCGGAACAGATGCCCCTTGCGCTCGACGATCTCATCCACCGCATCGCGCGTCGTTCCCGCGATCGGCGAAACGATCGCCCGATCCGAATCCGTCAGCGCATTCAGCAGCGTGCTCTTGCCCACGTTCGGTCGCCCGATGATCGCGACCTTCGTCTCCCGCGACTCGTACTCGCCATGCGTCCGATTCTTCCGCACCGGTTTCCCGTCGCCGTCCTCAAGCGGCTCAAACTCCTCGTCGAACGCCTCTGCTTCCTCTTCCGGCGTCGCCTCTTCCTCTGCCTCGCCGCCCTCAGGCAGCACCGCATAGACCTCATCCAGCAGATCGCCGATCCCCACGTTGTGCTCGGCCGAGATCATCTGCACGTTCCGGAATCCAAGCCTGCGGAAGTTCTCCGCAGCCGAAGCCATCTGCTCGGTATCGATCTTGTTCACCGCGAGGAACACCGGTTTGCCGCCCTTCATCAGCAGACGTGCAAGCTCCATATCCGGCGAGGCCAGCTCCGTCCGTCCGTCGACCACCATGACGATCGCGTCCGCCTCTTCGAGCGCCACCTGCGCCTGCCGGAAGATCTCGCTGGGAATCAACGCCTCGTCATCCGGCACAACGCCTCCGGTATCGACCAGCCGAGCCTCGCGCCCCTGCCACTCCATCTCACCGTAGATACGGTCGCGCGTAATCCCCGGCTCATCGCCCACGATCGAGCGCCTCGACCCAGTCAGGCGATTGAACAACGTGCTCTTACCCACGTTCGGGCGCCCGCAGATGGCAATCAACGGCAGCCCCATCGACACCGCATGTCCCATCGTCACCGACTGCTGCAACGCCTCAAGCTCCGCCGCGCGCCATTGCGCCTCGTCACTATCAGCTTTGACCGTCGTGATCCGCCGCCGCGGCCCACCCGAGCCTTTACCCTCACGCTCTTTCGCTGCCTGCTGCTGCGAATCCGACCGAAAGCTCCGGCCCGGACTCGTGCGGCCTTGCGTCTCTTCAAACCTTGGCTGTTTGCGGACCGTCTTCTCCGCATCATCCCCCGTAATCGTGCGCTTCGCCTCGAACTCCGGCGACCGCCGCGAGACGCGCTTTGCCTCCGCAGCCTTCGCCTTCTTTGCCGCAAGCTCCTTGCGCTTCTTCGGATCCACCGCCCCGATGCGCGTTGCTCCGGTCGTCGCCACACTCTTTGGGCTTTTGCCTTGATGCGGCCGCGTGCTCGCCTGCCGATGCTTCTTGCCTAACCGCTTTGCTGCCTTCTTCGCTGCCATTCGCGTTCTCCTGGTGCCAACGCAGCTCAAACAGCGCGCAGCCAATCTCTATTATAGGAACGCGTGGGCCCTCACTCCGTCCAACCTTCGCAGAATCTTCGCGTCGACCGCTATCATAAGCAGCAGTGTCTTCCGCTCCCGCCATCCCGAGCCCCACGCGTACCAAGCTCCCAAGCCTGCACGAATTTTTCTCGGCCAACGGCATTCTCTCCAGGTCGTCGCTCAACTTTGAGGTCCGCAAAGGCCAGTACGAGATGGCGCAATCCGTCGAAGCTGCCCTGAATGACAAGCGCCACCTCATCGTCGAAGCCGGTACCGGAACCGGAAAGACCCTGGCCTATCTCCTGCCCGCCCTGCGCTTCGCGCGCGAACGCCAGCAGCGCGTCATCCTCTCGACTGGCACGAAGAACCTGCAGGAGCAGCTCTACTTCAAAGACATTCCCTTTCTTGAATCGCTGCTCGGGCCGCTCAACGTCTGTTACATGAAGGGCCGCGCCAACTACCTCTGCAAGGCCAAGCTCTACGCCCTGCGCGACTCGCCGCTGCTTTCCGGCCTTGAGGAGATCGAGCAGTTCCACCATATCGCCACATGGGAGCCGAACACCCCAACGGGCGACCGCGCCGAACTTTCGCACCTGCCCGAGAACTCTCCGCTCTGGCACAAACTCGACGCACGCACCGAAGCATGTCTCGGCCAGACCTGCCCGGACTGGGAATCTTGCTTCATCACGAAGATGCGGCGCAAGGCCCTCGAATCCGACCTCATCATCGTCAACCACCACCTCTTTTTTGCGGACCTCAACATCAAGCAGCAAGCAGCGGACGCGCCTGACGCGGGCATCCTGCCCGCTGCCGGAGCGGTCATCTTCGACGAAGCCCACGAGCTCGAAGACATCGCCTCCAACTACTTCGGCATTGGCCTAACCAACGCCCGCATCGACGAGCTCACGCGCGACACTGAGTCGATGCTCCGCGCCAAGCAAGCCTCCTCCAGTTCGGTCGAATCCGCATGCGCCATCCTCAAAGATCGCTCGCGCATGTTCTTTGCCGCGCTTCCGGTCGAGTCGCAGCCCATTGGTCGC
This sequence comes from uncultured Granulicella sp., assembly GCA_963693075.2. Taxonomy (GTDB): domain Bacteria; phylum Acidobacteriota; class Terriglobia; order Terriglobales; family Acidobacteriaceae; genus Edaphobacter. The sequence continues at coordinate 237,459 of CAXMMP010000001.1, forward strand.
ATGCCGTTCGATCACGTTCAGCGCGAGAGCTTCCTGGAGTCCGACGGCGACACGTATCTCGGCGCGCTGAATGCCCTGCAGCGCCTCGAAGCCGAGCTCGAACGCATCAAGAACGTCGACGAGACGAAAGGCCTCATCAAGCGCACCACAGACATCCGCCAGCACCTCAAATTTCTCCTCGAATCCGACGACCCCAACACCGTCTTCTGGATCGAGCGACGCGCTACCGGCGGCACTCGCAACCTCGCCCGCGGGGCCTTTCAGACTCACTACAACACGCAGCTCCAGGCGACGCCCATTGACGTCTCCTCGCTCCTGACCACCTCGCTCTTCGGAGCGTACCCGTCGATTGTCCTCACCTCCGCGACCCTGACGGTTGCCGGAGCGTTCGACCACATCACACGACGCCTTGGGCTCACCTCGAACCGCCAGCTCGTCGTCCCATCGCACTTCAACTATCCAAAGCAGGCGCTGCTCTACCTTCCGCCGAACATGCCGGATCCACGCGAGCCCGACTTCCTGGCTCACGCTGCGGAGCGCATGCGGCGCGTGCTGGAGATCAGCCAGGGCAGAGCGTTTTGTCTCTTCACCTCGTACGCGCAGATGCGTGCTCTGCACGATCGCATGTTGCAGGAGTTGCCTTATCCCTTGTTGCTGCACGGGACCGCTCCACGCCACGTCCTGCTTCAGCAGTTTCGCGACACACCCAACGCGGTCCTTTTCGGGACGTCCTCATTCTGGCAAGGCGTCGATGTTCAAGGGGAGCAGCTTTCGTGCGTGATCATCGACCGCCTGCCATTCGCCGTACCCTCCGACCCCGTCGTCAAGGCACGGATGGAAGCGATCGAAGCTGCAGGAGGTAAGCCCTTCTTCGACCTGCAGATTCCGGCCGCGGTCATTACCTTGAAGCAAGGGTTCGGCCGTTTGATTCGCTCGTTGTCCGATCGCGGTGTGCTGATGCTGCTCGACCCGCGCATCCAGCGGCAGCGCTATGGCCGCATCTTTCTCGAGTCGCTGCCGCCCTATCGCGTCACCCAATCCATTGAAGATGTGGAGGAGTTCTTCGACGCGAAGCTTCCAACAGCCCACGAGGTATACGCCGCCCGCGATTAGGGTGCATTGCTTCTAAAATAAGGAAAGATGTCGCGCAACCTCTACATCCTCGCTGCCACTTTGGGGTTCTTCGCCCTGGTGGCCCTCGGCTTGTCCTTCAGCAATATCGCTCAGCAGCCCGGCTCGCCCGGCGACGTGGCACTTTGGCGAACCATGGGCATCGGCTTCTTTGTGCTGGCCCTCGTCATCACGCTTGCCGGAACGCTGTCGCACATGTTCGAGCAGGCCGAGCGTCGCGCCGAAGAAGCACGCAGAGCGCGACGCAAAAAGTAGCCGTTCCGTACAATCAAGAGGATAGAGAAGGGAACATCTCCAGATGTATGAAGTCACCGTAGAAGCCGGATTTTCTTCTGGCCACTACCTCCGCAACTACCGCGGCAAATGCGAAAACCCTCATGGTCACAACTACAAGGTCTTCGTCACGCTCATCGGCGCCGAGCTCGATGAGGCAGGTCTCCTGCTCGATTTCAAGCTACTCAAGCAGGTGATGCGCCCGGTCGTCGACTATCTTGACCACCAGATGATCAACGATCTGAAGCCGTTCGACGAACTGAATCCTTCCGCTGAGAATCTCGCGAAGTACTTCTTCGACAACACCGCGGCACAGCTCGACGAGATGACCCATGGGCGCGTCAAGGTCAAAGACTGCACCTTGTACGAGACGGATACCAGTTTCGCCCGGTATTACGAGTAGCCGTATACTCGTTCCGAACGGAGTGCGTCATGAACGCTCAGCCTGAATGCACCACGATGACCGAAGCACGGATCGCTCACCGTTTCAGACCGCTCCCGTTTGCCGGCTTCGAAGAAGCGTTGGCGTGGATCCATCGTCAAAATCTCAACATGGCAGAGAAATCACTTTGAAGATCTTCACTGGCGGGCAATCAAGGCTGAAGCCCCCCGTTACGAATGCGCGTAGTCTTGAATAGCTCTGTGGCGTTGACGTGGCGCACAACCTTTGATGATGCACTGACTGAGGAGGCAATGATCGCTTCAGCCCGCCGCTTCGGCGTTTCTGTTCCACCTACCGCTTAGCCCATGCACCTAATCGAACTCTACAAATCCGTCCAAGGTGAATCGTCGTTTACCGGATTACCTTGCATCTTCGTCCGATTCGCGGGGTGCAACCTGCGCTGTGCGTGGTGCGACTCGGAGTACACCTTCGGGGGTGGCAAGCCGTTTACGCAGGGCGAGGTCATCGCTCAGATTCAAGCGCTCGCGCCCTGCAAGCTCGTAGAGTTTACGGGGGGCGAGCCGATGCTCCACGCCAGAGAGCTACTGCCGCTAATGGACGTGCTGCTGGCTGACGGCTATACGCTCATGATGGAAACGTCGGGCGAACGGCAGCTCGAAGAGGTGCCCAAGGCTGTTCGTAAGATAGTCGACGTGAAATGCCCTGGAGCGGGGGCTGCAGCGAACAGCTTTCGGCTCACGAACCTGGCAACCCTCACGGCGAACGACGAGGTCAAATTTGTGCTCACCGATCGAGCGGATTATGACTTCGCCCGAGCCTTCATCGGCGAACACGACCTGCACAGCAAATGCGGGGGAATCCTTCTGAGCCCTGCGTTCTCGAAGACTCCGAGTCCGCTGCGCACGGTCGACAACGCAACGCTCGATCCGCGTACGCTGGTTGAGTGGATGATGGAGGACGGCCTTGACGCTCGGCTGTCGTTGCAAATCCACAAGTTCATCTGGGAACCGCAGAAAAAGGGCGTGTAGCGATGGAAACGCCAAGCGTCCGAAACCCCACGAATTGGTCGCCGTCCGCGATGAGGACGCCGTTGTCTTTCGTCATTCTCGGCGCGTTTGAGCCCGATTCTGGACCGATTCCTGGCGAACTTCGTTACTTTATCGACCGCGAAGCTCTCACCGAAACCCTGCCATTCCCCGCCGGATATCGTCCTCTCCGCTACAACCCGCAAACCGGCGTCCTTGCCTGTATGACGGGCGTTGGGGCTGCGCGTGCCGCCGCATCGGTGATGGCCCTTGGTTTTGATCCTCGCTTCGATCTCAGCCGCGGTCACATCCTCATCACGGGAGTTGCCGGAATCTCGCCCGAACGCGGCTCCCTCGCATCCGTCGTCGTGCCCGAGTATGTTATTGACGGCGACCTTTGCCACCAGATCGACGCCCGGGAGATTCCGCCGAACGACCCGGCTTGGCCTGATGGTACGGTACCGATCGGCAAGTCTGTCCCTTACGAGTCGCCGCTCACGCCGCGTTTCAACGGCGATGATGGCATCGTCTTTCGCTTGAATGCGCAACTGGTCGAAACAGCCGTCAAGGTGTCCCGCGATCTCGAACTCCCGGATACTGCCGCTATCACCCGCCGGCGCAAACTCTTTGGCTCCGGCGAGACCGCTCACCAGCCGCCTGCCGTCCTGCGAGGCGATGAACTCTCCTCGAGCACCTTCTGGCACGGCAAACTTCTGAGCGAACGAGCGACCCGCTGGGTCGACTATCAATCCCAGGGAAGAGCGAGCTACGCCATCACGGCGATGGAGGACGCCGGCATCCTCCAGTCCTTGAAGAATCTCGCGGCAGCGGGCCTCGTCGACTGGAATCGCATTCTGATCGCCCGCGCAGCCTCTAACTTCGACCAGCAGCGCCCCGGTCTCACCGCAGCCGAAAGCCTGGCCGAAACGCGGGTCGCGACCGACTCCGCCTACCTGCCGGCCCTTGAGAACGCCTGGCGTGTAGGGCACCGGATAATCGAGGCATTGGCAACGGAGTAGTCGTCAGAAAAAAGCCGCTGCCCTCATTTTGGTGCAGTCGGGTGGGCGCATCATCGCCTAAAATTCCGTATAAAGTGCTATATAAAGATTCTTTAGAATCAATAATTTACATATAACTCATACGGGGGGGGTATAGACCCGGTCGCGCCAGCTTACCGCGCCTCCCCGTAGCTTCCTGAACAGAGCCCAGAACTGCACTCCGAGCAGCAAAAGTATCCCAACCGGGTGCAAAAGCGCACCCCGCGCATCCTGCCTGAATACCCCGACGCCCAGGCACCGCGGAAGCCACGCCGCGATGATCGCCCCAAGAAGAAGCGGCAGGATAATCAAGCCCTCGCGGGAGATGCCGAAAAGGAACATCCGGTGTTGCAAGGCCGCGACAAGCAGTGGCAACGAAGCGAGGGCTGCGACGAGCGGGACAAACGGCAGAACCTGCCCGAGGATGAGGATGGCGGAAACGGGGACGATGCGTCGCGGATCGGCAAGGCCTTCGGTGGCGTTCTTGGCGAGGCCGTTCCAGACCTGGCTGGCGGACGTGTACATACGGCAAGTAGCCAGGTCGGTGAGGTCGGCGAGGTCGGTGCGGTATCCAGCTTCGCGGAAGAGGCGCGGGAGACGTAGGCCATCGTGCATGGTGAGCTTGATGCCGCTATGGCCGCCACAGGCAAAGTAGTCGTCACGGCGGACCATCATGAACTGGCCGCAGCCAGCGGCGAATGCCGGATCGATACCGGCGCGCATGCGGCTCATCGGGAGAAAGCCAAGCAGCACGAAGTGGATGAGGGGCAGGAGCATCCACTCCAGGAACGTTCCAGTGGTTTGCTGGGGGAACCCGCTCACGAGCGACTTGCCCCCAAGGAAGCCGGTCATGCGGGCGAGACATTGTGGCTTCAAGCGAACGTCTGCGTCGACAAAGCATAGGACGGGATGGCGTGCGGCGCGTGCGGCTGCCCAGCAGGCGTGCTGCTTGCCGTTCCATCCGGCAGCGAGTGCGGGGGCTCGCTCGAGTCGTACCCGGGGGTCTTGCGCTGCCATCCCCTGCACAATCTCCGCTGTTCCGTCGGTCGAGCCATCGTCCATGACGATGATTTCGAACGCGACCCCAGTGCTGGCGAGCACGGCATGCAATGCATCAGCGATGCCTTCTGCCTCGTTGCGGGCCGGGATTAGGACTGAAACAGCAGGTAGGGGGTCGCCCGGCAATGGAGGCTCGCGGTAGAGGGACAGATTATTGACAAAGAGGATGGCGGGCACCAGCGCACAGAGGAAGCATAAGGCCGCGAGTGCAATCATCATGAGGTCGGTCGAATCCGCTTGGCCTGGAAGTACTTCCGCCGCACCCATGCGAGCACTCGCTGGCTGAATCCAAGGATACTGAGCGATCTGCGGCCTTTTGAGAGGACCTCGAACGCTCGCGGATCGCGGGCGATTGCTTTCTCGCGGAGCTGGTCCATGGCCTTGAGCAACTGTTCCTCAAGCATTGGCAAGAGGATCGCCGGATCTCCGCCGTTGATGCGGATTGGCTCGCCGACGTGGATGAGGGCTTCGGGCCGGCGTTCATCCCAGAAGACATACTCGACCGCAAGAGGGACGAGCGTGCAGCCTCCTGTGCAGCGCGTTGCGAGTTGCGCGATGCCGCGGCTGAAGTTCAAGGGGCGCTCGCGTGCGTCGGCAAAGCGGCTCTGGGGGGTGAGCCAGATGACGCCTTTCTGCGCAAGGATCGCAAGGCTGGTCCGGAGGAAGATCAGGCCACCCCTTGCTGTTCCCTTGTCGATGCCGAAGACGCCGATTTTCTTGAGGATGGAGTGGCGCTCGAGGCCGATGAGGTTCATCGGCGCGTAGTGATTACGGCTGCGCATGAGGCGATAGGCGAGGATGACCTCAATCATGGGGTCCCACCAGGAGGCGTGGTTCGCATAGACGATGAGGGGGCCGGAGTCCGCGGACGCGAGATGGTGCGCGTTGCTGATGCGGACCGCGGTGAAGTGACCGCGAAAGTAGATGCGCGCGATGTAGCGAAAGAACCAGAGCACCGGCTTCGAGATGGGCGGAACTTCGGTCATTGCAGTGATTCTAGGGTAAAAGCTGTTGAGAAGGGACCGCCCGTTCAGGCAAGAGCAAAAGCTGGAAAGCAAAGTACGCGGAGGAAATGACGCAGAGTCTCGCCGAATCACACAAACCGATCATGCGGCGGGCCGTCCTTCGGTGCGGTTGGAGAGTTTACCGGTCGCGGCGTCGCTGTCGAGCGAGTCTGCGGCGATCCATCCGGACATCATGACCATGGGCATGCCGGGCCCGGGGTGGGCTGCGCCTCCGGCAAGGTAGAGGCCTTTGAGTTCCTTGGAGCGGTTGGCGGGTTTGAAGGCTCCGTTGAAGACGCCGTGCGAGGAGATGCCGTAGATCGCTCCGTTGAGGACGCGGTAGCGTTCGTGGATGTCCTGCGGGGTTAGGTGGTGCTCGACAACGATGCGGTCTTCGATATCGGTGAGGCCGGCGGTGTGCTTGAGTTTGTCGAGAATGACCTGGCGGTAGCCGGGAAAGATCTGGGTCCAGTCCTGGCCGGGGCGGATATAGGGGGTGTGGACGAGGACGTAGAGGGCTTCGCCGCCTTCGGGAGCGGAGGTTGGGTCGGTGGCAGCGGTCGCCGCGAGGTAGCAGGTGGGGTCAGGTGCGGGGATGCCCTGCTCGTAGATGGCGTGGAACTCTTCGTGGGGGTCGCGGGAGAAGACGAAGTCGTGGTGGGCGAGGTGGGGATAGCGCTTGTTGAGGCCGAGGTAGAGGACGACGCCGGAGCAGGCAGGCTCGTAGGCGCGTTTATTTTCGAAGTGGCGGCCGGCGGAGGTGTTGGCGAGGAGTTCGCGGTGGGTGCGGACGGCGTCCTCGTTGGAGACGACGGCGTCGAAGGCGTAGCGCTGGCCTTCGGTCGTGACGAGACCTGTGACCTGGGAGCCAGAATTGGTGGTGATTCTTGCGATGTCGGTTGAGGGGTGGAACTGGACGCCGAGTTCGATGGCGAGCTTGACCATGCCCTCGGGGACGGCGCGGGTTCCGCCCATCGGGTACCAGATGCCTTCTTCCATCTGCATGTGGCCGATGGCGCAGAGGATGGCGGGTGACGCGTCGGGCGAGGAGCCGACGTACTGGACGAAATGATCGAGCATCTGCGCGGTGTTGGGGTCGGGGATATTTTCGCGGATGATCTGGGCCACGGTCTTGCCGAGGCGCATGCGCATGACGTCGCGGAGGACCTTAAGATCAAAGGCTCCTTTAACGTCCATGGTATCGCGCATGGAGCCGATGGAACGCCAGAAGAAGAAGCGGTCGGAGATGGAGTGGAGCTGTTCAGATTGCTCGAGGAACTTGAGGTAGCCGGCACCCATCTTGGGCCAGATGGCTTCAAGCGAGGCAGCCATTTCCTCGGCGTTGTCGCGCAGGTCGATGGTCTGGCCGTCTTCGAAGAAGCAACGCCATTGCGGGTCGAGGCGGACCATGGGGATGTAGTCTTCGAGCTTGCGCTTGGCTTCGTCGAAGACCTGACGCAGGACCGACGGTTGAATGAGGATAGTCGGACCCATGTCGAAGCGGAAGCCCTGCTCGCGCCATTGGGCGGCTTTGCCGCCGAGCCACGGGTTCTTTTCGAAGACTTCGACTTCATGGCCGCGCGCTGCGAGGGTGCAGGCTGACGAGAGTCCTGCGAGGCCGCTTCCGATGATGCCAACCTTCATTGTTGCTCCTGAGTTGGGGGGCTGATGTTCACGTCGAATTCGAGAGTAGAAAGTTGAAGGCTTCTTGAGTCTAGGGCTTTAGTTTGCGGGCTGCTGTTAGGAGCTTGAGGAAGCCAGAGAGTCGTTTCGACCAGGTGCCGGAGTGAGTCAAGTTGATAAAGGCTGAGAAAAACGCTTCATGTGCCGTTGTTGTCGGCTGCAGGTGGATGCGGGTGTTGTTGGTTCGCACGGATATGGTTCGGGGCGCGGTCATTTCAAGCAGCCCTTCGGCGCCGCGGGTGGCCCCGAAGCCGCTGGCGCGGCGACCGCCGAAGGGGACGCGAGGATCGGCTGTGGGAACGATAAGGTCGTTGATCAGGACGGTGCCGACTTTGAGTTTCGTGGCCAGTTTCCGGGCTTGCGATTCATCGCCAAAGATTGAGGCGGTGAGGCCGTAGTGGCATTGGTTCTCGATGCTAAGGGCTTCGCCCTCGTCTGCGGCTTGCAGGACGGTGATGATGGGGGCGAAGATGTCGGCGTTGGCGAGTTGCATGGCGGGTGAACCGTGGAGAACGAGGATTGGCTTGATGTAGACGTCGCCGAGTTGGCCTCGGATGTCCGCGCCGAGGGTCTCAGCATCCTTGAATAAGAGGCTGATTTGGGTGCGGGTGGGTTCGGGGAGAAAGACTGCTTCCATGGTACGGAAGCGGTCCTCGAGATCGGAGAGAAGCTGCCGGTGCTCACCGATGAGGATGAGGCGGCGTGGTGCCATGCAGGTGGCCGAGCCGTTGAGGCGCATGCCGAAGCAGAGGGCATCTATCACTCTTTCCGCATTCGCGGAGGGGAGCAGGAAGGCTGCATCGCAGCCGGATAGCTCGGCGATGACGGGGATGCTGTGCTCGGCGGCGCGATGCTGAATGGCTCGGCCGGCTGTGACAGATCCAGTGAAGATGATCTTGTCGGGGTGGGCTTCGATCTCGGTGCTTGCGGCTTCGATGGATTCATCTGTAATGCGAAAGAGACCAGGCTTCACGCCTGCCTCTATGCAGATGGCGGAGAATTCCTCGGCGACATCGCGGCCTCCGCGACCGGGCTTCCAGACGATGGCGTTACCGGCAGCAAGTGCTTGCAGAGCTTGTACTCCGGGGAGGAAGAGCGGGTAGTTGGATGGAGCAATGATGAGGATGAGGCCTAGCGGCACGCGTTCGGTGGTGGCGTCTATTCCGTTGAGCCAAAGTGGCAGTCCGCGACGGCCTAGAGTGTGGGACGCCAAGATATAAGCGGCTTCGCGTTCGAGGAATTTGCAGGCTTCGAGAAGCGGAAGGACTTCAGCGGCGAGCGAGTCAGCGCGGGTTCGGGCGAGGTCCTTAGAGATCGCGTCGACGAGGAGGGTAGAGCGTTCGGCAAGCAGGTGACGGATGCGGCGCAGGACACGAAGGCGGTCGGCGATGGGCTTAGCAGCCCATTCGGCCTGTACTGCGTGATGGGGTTCCGCTATTGCGTGGTGGCGCAAGACAGGAACCTGCGCTTCGGTTTCCATACTAGGAGGCTACTCCGATGAGCGCGGCGTTGACAGGTGAGCTGGCGGCGCCGGTGTCCCATGTGGGCTCCATTTTGAGATCCTGCAGGAGTAGGCGCGACGTGATGCGAGCTGATTCGAAGATGACGGGAAGGCCGCTGCCGGGGTGCGTGCCGCCTCCCACGAGATACATCTGGCCAACATCTTCGAAGCGATTGTGGGGGCGGAGGTGGAGCATCTGATCGAGCGAGTGGGCCATGGAGAAGGTTGCGCCTTTGTAGAGTCCAAAGTCTTCGGTCCAGTCGGTAGGGGTAACAATTTTTTCTGTGCGAATCCGCTGCTCGAGGCCCTTGATGCCGATCTTCTCCATCTGCTCGATGGCGATCTGGCGATAACGCGGGGTCTCTTTGGCCCAGTCGATCGAGCCAGTGTCGTGAGTGACGGGGAGGAGAACGTAGAGGGTGCTTTGGTCTAGCGGTGCAAGGGTGTCGTCGGTGATGCAGGCATTCTGGACGTAAAAGGACGGGCTGGCTGAGAGCTGGTGATGCTCTTCGATATCGCGGAGATTTTCTTTGTAGTCTTTTGCGAGATAAATGGTGTGGTGTGAGACGTCGTCGTAACGACCGTCGATGCCGAGGTACATCATGAACGTAGAGCAGGAGAATTTTTTCTTGGCGAGTCGTTCGTCGGTCCAGCGATGACGCTGCTGGTTGGGGACAAGCTTGCGCATGGCGCCGGCGAAATCGGCATTGACGACGATGGCGTCGGCTGCAAGGGCTCGGTTTGCCGTCTTGACACCGGTGGCGACGCCGTGTTCGACGACGACCTTTTCAACGGGTTCATCGAGGAGAATTTCGACTCCCATTTCGGTGGCAATGCGGGCCATAGCCTGGGTGACTGCGCCGCAGCCTCCAGTGGGGTGGAAGACGCCGTGCTCGTATTCGAGGAAAGAGAGGATGGAGAAGAGGCTCGGGCAGCGGAAGGGCGACATGCCGAGATACTTGGACTGAAAGCTGAAACCGAGGCGGATGCGCTCGTCTTTGAAATGGTTCTGAAGGTCGCCGTCAAGGGAACGCCAGGGAGCGAGCAGGGGGAGAAGCTTCATCATCTCGACTTTGGCGAGGTCGCTCCAGCGCTCGAACGGCTGCTGGAGAAAGGGCATGAACTTATCGAGTTTATTGCGATTGTGGGTGATGAAGTGGTGGAATCGCTTGGCGTCTTCGGGGGAGATGGCCGCGATGGCACGTTCCATGCGTTCGACGTTCGGGGTGGCGAGCAGTTCGCCGCCCCCGCCGAAGACTAGGCGATATTGCGGGTCGAGGCGCGTCATCGGAACCTCGCGGTTGAGGTCATAACCAGCGGCGGCGAAGATCTCTTTGAGGACGCGAGGGTAGAGAAAGAAGGTGGGGCCGATGTCAAACTTGAAGCCATCCTGCGAGAGGGTGGATGTTCGCCCGCCAACCTGGGACCGCTTCTCGACGATGGTGACTTTTACCCCGGATTTTGCGAGCAGAATGGCTGCGGCCAATCCACCTGGACCTGCTCCGACAATGACGGTACTGCGGTTCTGCTTGGGCATCGATTCTGCTTCAGTCCCTTCCCGTGCTCGCTTCCATGTTTGATGATAGCTACCGCTGAGAGACGCGACTTGACCACCATTCGTGAGATCAATGAGGTTTAGCGGGTATCTTCGCCAACCCAACATACGCCTAAATCTAACGGATGCGGGCGGAATCACCGGGGAAGTATTGCGATTACCCAAGGAATTGTCTTCGAGCGACACCTAGCACCCTTCTGGGTTCCCCGCACGACGTTCGATTTGGCTGTGATGTCCCCGTTCCCTGCGAAGATAGTGTGTGTGGCACAAGGGACTAGTTGCGGACGGGTTAACAAGCGGCGGACGCTGGTAAACTTTTAGCATCAACCCCCGAACCTATTCGCAATGACTGAGCAGCAGCGGGCTGAGGGCCTATTCGTTCGTTGACCTACGGCGCGACCCAATCCGTTGAAGCACCAGTGCCCGGAAACTCCGCCGGCCGCGCTGCCGCGGAGGCATTGTTCCGCCACCGTACCCTCTTTACAGCGGCGGCGGGTTTTGTCTTGCTGGTTACGGTACTGGTGATCGTGCTGACCCCGCGGACATATGAGTCGGAGATGAACGTCCTCGTGCGGAATGCGCGACCGGACTATTTGTTGTCTCCGGAACGCTCAAACGGGCAGCTTACGCAGAATGAGGTGACAGAGGAACGGGTCGGTTCAGAGATGGAAGTTCTGAAGAGCCGTGATCTCGCTGACGTCGTAATCGACCCGTCCTGGCCGAGGACGCCGCTCAGTCAACGCAGTGATACCGAGATTCGCACGCATGAGAAGGCGGTGCTCGAGTTTTCAAAGCATCTGACGGTTGAGTCGCTGCGGAAGTCGAACATGATCCGTGTGGCATATGTAGCCAGCACGCCGATGCAGGCCACCGACACGCTCGATCGGTTGCTGCAGGCCTTTCTGGCAAAGCAAGGAGAGATCGAGCGGTCAACCGGCGCTTCAAGCTTTTTTGAAGATGAGGCTGCGCGCTATAAGGATGATCTCGATAAGGCGCAGCAGCAGTTGGCGGCGTTTCAGCAGAGCAGTCAGATCATCTCGTTGCCGACGCGTGAGGCGACGATCGAGACGCAGATCAATCTGATCGAGGATGCGATGCGGTCGGCGCAGGTATTGGTGACAGAGGCTGCGAATCGCGTCGGAAGCGACCGGCGCCAACTGGCTGCGCAACCCGATCGCCAGGCCACGTTGCAGAAGTCGGTGCCGAACCTGGAGGCGATTCAACAGTTGACGACGATGCTCGCCACCTATCAGAACAAGCGGACGGAGTTACTGACCCGGTATCAGCCGACCGATCGACTCGTTGTGGAAGTGAATCAGCAGATCGCGAATACGACGGCTGCGTTGACGGCTGCGAAAAGTTCCGGCGGGACTGAGTCCGCGACCGACGTCAATCCGCTGTCGCAGCAGTTGAAGGCACAGCTTTCAACCAGTACCTCCGACCTTGCGGCTTTGCAGGGACGGCTTGCCGACCTGACGGCGCAGCGGGATCGTTTGAAGCAGCAACTGCATGATGTTGAGGCGTCGACAGTTGATTACACGACGCTGCAGTCGCGGGTGGCCGAGCTAGAAAGCAACTACCAGCTCTATACGCAGAAGAAAAACGAAGCGGGTATTGCCGACGCGATGAATCAGCAACAATTGGTCAATGTGGCGGTTGCAGAACGTCCAACTTTTTCAGACAAGCGTTATCGTCCGCAGGTTCTGCTTGACCTGTGCCTCGGTCTATTCACCGCGTTCTTTCTCGGTGGCTGCGCGGTCTTCTTCGCGGAACTGGCGCGCGAGACGGTGGACGCTCCGTGGGAGTTGGAGGCAATTTCGACCGCACCAGTGCTAGCGACGGTCCCGGTGGTTGACCAGCATTTGCATAGCAGCTTCAGGCGCAGTCCAGGCGGAAGTTCGCCACCGCGCGGCGAGGGAGGTCCGGGTCCCATTGCGCCGATCACGCCGACTTCCGGAGGCATCCCGGGACTCGCAGAATCGCGCCAATCCGCGCAGCAGGTCGCGGCGTCCCAGGTGGCGCGTCCGGCAGCTCCTGCCCTATCTCAAAGTTCAGAAAAGCTGGAAGGGTCCAAACTTACCCCTGTTGTCGACGAGGTCGCGATGAAGAGTCCCAATGTTCATAAACCTGTTGCCGCTCCCACAGCAAAAGAGGAAGCTCCCAAACCCGCAGCCGCACCGCCCCGGGATGCAACCGTGATGCGCCGCGCAGCCGTAATGGGGTACGAGCAGTTGACGGCGGCGAACGCTGAAGCAAAGCGGTCGAAACTGGCGGCGAATCCAGGGACCGCATCGGCTCCGTCTGCCAATCTCTCGGATCCGATCGCGAGAGACCCGCGGGCGTATCCCACTTCGCCGGCGCGGGTCGCGGGTGCTGCGAAGCCGCTCATCAAGGCGACGGATGGTAATGCTGTCCCCGTTGTGGCGACTGTCGTAGAGGCTGTCCAGCCCCAAAAGGTTGCGACAGTGTCTCCGACGTTTGAACCAACCGAGGCCTACCTTGCGCCGATTGAGCCGCCGGAGCCGCTCCCGGAATCGAGGCATCGCAGCGTCTTGAGAGGACCTGAGCCTGAACGTTCGCGTCTGAGCCCTTCGCAGCGCGCCGCTCTGCTTCGGCCCGATTCAAAGCTGGACCGCGACGGGCGCCAAACCGTTGTGAGCCACACCTCCGACCCTCGAGATCGCAAGTAATTCGGGCGAGAGCCAACGACTGCAAGAAAGGCGGGCCTACTCTTGTCAACCACTGCGACGGCACCAGCCTATGAAGGCCTGCTTTACACGTTTTCCAGCAACTTCGACAACGGGCTTACGAGAAGACGACAGCAACCGGACATGCCGCCGAAACAGGACTCGTCTTCGCGTTTACTTCGGCGAACTCTGGCGAAGGGGTAAGTCATACCATCCAGGCTCTGCTGGCTGGCCTTGCGAGCGAAGGCACGACCCGCGCACTGTTGGCCGACTCCACTAGTCTGCGGGCGCTGGATGTCGCGCCTGCAGATGCAAAGAGTTTCTGTCATCCGCTCTCCCAAGCCGCGAACCCGCCGCTCTGGGAACTCAAGGCATCGGCCACTCGTTCGGCGGCGGCACACAGTTATTGGGATGGTTCGTGGGAGTATCGTCGCGAGACGCTGGATCAGCTTCGTCTGTTCTTCGATTACGTTTTGATCGATTGCCCCGCGCTGCGCGTCGCGACGGATATTCTTTCCGTCGCACCATTCGCCGACGGCGTTATTCTGATTGTGGAAGCGGGGAAGACTCGTAAAGAGCAGGTCATCAACGCGCAGAAATCAATCGAGTTCGCCGGAGGAAAGTTTCTCGGGCACATCCTCAACAAGCGCAGCTATGTGATCCCGGAATGGCTTTACCGGAGGCTGTAACGGTGTATCTGAGGAGCGAGATGAGCGGGTCTATTAAGGCGTCTGTTGTGCTGCTGCTCATGCTGGTAGCGGCCATGAGAGGGCAAGCGCCTGCGACATCAACCATCGCTCCTTTGAGCGAGGCGCAGCAGGCCAGCCGCTATGCCCTGCGTTCGGGAGACACCATTACGTTGGAGTATCGGCTGACACCTGAGTTCAACCAGACAGCAATGATTCAGCCGGACGGATTCGTTTCGCTGCCTTTGGTTGGCTCGATCCACGTGGCGGGGCTAACGCTCGATCAGGTGCGGGCGCAAGTGGTCGGACGCGCGACCTCGCGACTGAAGGACCCCGAGGTGAACGTGACCTTGAAAGAGTTCGAGCGGCCTTTCATCGTTGTTGCGGGCGAAGTGCCCAAGCCGGGGAAACTCGACTTTTATGAACGGACCACAGCTCTTCAGGCGATTCTTCTGGCCGGTGGTTTTAGCTCTTCAGGGCAGCAAAGCGATGTTTATGTATTTCGCAAGATCGATGGAGGTCTTGCTGAGGTGCATCACCTGAACCTGAAAGGAATGAATCACACGCGCAATCTGCAACGCGACCTGGTTCTCGAGGCGGGCGATATGATTCTGGTACCGCGCAATAAACTCGACAACGTTGGCCGCTTTATGAAGGCTACGAATCTTTCTGTTTATTTCGATCCGCTGACATACACACCTCATTAAGGGAACTTGCTTGCCGAGCCCAGAAACGATCCGGGAGACGAAAAGCTTGACCAGGCAACCCCGCAGGCCGCTGCCGCTTCAGCTTCCTTTCACAGGAACGGCGTGGACGCCGCGGCGTCTGCGCGCGATCAGCAGCCGGTTATGCCAGGCCATCGATCTCATCGTGCTAGGTGGCGCTTTCCTGGGGATCGTCGTGCTGCCAGATTTCCTGAATGCGAACGGCAGCTTCAACGAGTTTCTGCAGTTGCGCGTTTCGCTCGGCAACATCATCATCGCGGTTTTCTGTGTGAGCACCTGGCGAATCGTGCTGATGAGCGTTGGGGTATATTCGCCACTGCGCACGCGATCATTCAAAGATTATCTTTTTCGTTGCGTGATCGGGTTGAACTCGTGTACGGCCGTGGTCGGCCTGATTGAAGTAGTTCTCGGGGAACGACAGATTGTCTGGCATGTCGTCGAGGTCTTCTGGGTTGTGAGCCTGGTACTGATGGCCGGTTCGCGATTGACGCTGATTGGCTTCGATCGCGTCTTCCGTCCGCTGATGCGACGGAAGCGGAATCTCATCATCGTTGGCTCGGGCGAGCGCGCCAAGCAGGTCTACGAAGACTTCAAGGTTCATACCGAGTGGGACTACTCCCTGATTGGCTTCATCGATTCAGAGCCGCAGCACGGTGGCTTCGTTCCAGCGAATCTCATCCTTGGGGGTATCGACAGTCTCGAAAAAATCCTGATGCACACAGTGGTCGACGAAGTGGTGATCGCGCTTCCGATGAAGAGCCAGTACGAGACCATCGGCCACATCATCGAGATCTGCCAGATGCTTGGGATTCAATCGCAATACTTCACCGACTACTTCGGTACTGCAGTCACGAAGCGACGGGTGTCGGCTGACCCGGATAGTGGACGGGTCCGTTTGGAAGTTGTGACGGTTGACTACCGACTGCTCCTGAAACGAATGATCGACGTAAGTCTTTCGTTCTGTGCCATTCTTTTTCTCTCTCCGGTGATGATGGTGGTGGCGATTGCGGTGAAGACGACCAGCCAAGGGCCGATTTTCTTCAAACAGCGGCGGTTTGGGTTGAACAAACGGACGTTCTGGATGCTGAAGTTCCGTTCGATGTGTGTCGACGCGGAACAGCGGCAAGCCGCCGTGGAACACCTAAACGAGACGACTGGGCCGGCTTTCAAGATCAAGAACGATCCTCGCGTAACGCCGATCGGCAACTTCATTCGGAAGATGTCGCTCGATGAGCTGCCGCAATTGCTGAATGTCTTCATCGGCGATATGAGCCTGGTCGGCCCGCGCCCTTTGCCGATGCGAGATGTCTCGAAGTTCTCGGAAGCGTGGTTGATGCGGCGCTTCTCAGTCAAGCCTGGGGTGACTTGTCTGTGGCAGATTATGGGCCGATCGAATACGGACTTTGATCGCTGGATCGAGCTTGATCTGCAGTACATCGATAACTGGTCGCTTTCGCTTGATTTCCTGATCCTGCTCAAGACGCTCCCGGCGGTGCTAACCAGTCGCGGTGCTTCTTGATAGAGGGTGCTGTTGCAGGTAAACGGATTCTCTACTTCAGTCACACGCGGCAGGTGAGCGGGGCTGAGCGAGTCTTGCTCAGCATGCTGAACGTTGTGGATCGTAGCCTGTATGAGCCGGTGATGGCTTGTCCTGAGGAAGGTGCCGGAAATCTCGATGTGCTGGTAAGGAACGCTGGAGTTCCAGTGATTGCGGTGCCGCAGCTTGTCGCGCGTTTCACCTCGAACCCAGTAAAGCTGCTTACGTATTTGCGTTCCAGTGTGGGAGTCATTCTCAGGGCTCGCGCTGTAATTCAAGAGACCGCGCCGGAGTTGATTCACGCCAACTCAGTTCGCGCTGGCCTCATCGTGACGCTGGCAACCGCGGGGGGCCGCACTGCCGTGCTTTGGCATGTGCAGGATGACCTTCCCGAGCATCCGATCAGTTCAGCAATCCGAGCGCTTGCACGTTGGTCGAAACGTTGCCAATTTGTTGCAGTTTCGCGGCAGACGGCAGTGGCCTTTGCTGGTCGGTCCAACTTCGGCGAACGCGTCCGTGTGCTTCATAACGGGATCGATCTTTCGCGATTTCCGCGTAAGTCGATTGTGGATCGACGGAGTAAGTTTCGGCGTCGGCTTGGGATCGGGCCGGACGAGTTTGTCATGATGAGCGTCGGAATCATCCATCCGCGAAAAGGGCTGATCGAACTGATTGAAGCATTCTCACTCGCCACGAACAGACTGCCTGCGGGCGCTCGACTTGTCATGGTGGGCGCACCGCTGTTCCATCGCGACGACTTGTACCTGACGAAGATGCTTGAGTGCATCGCGAAGCTTGGACTTGCCGACCGCATTCATCTGCCAGGCGCTTCGTCGGACGTTCCCGGAGTTCTTCGCAGTGCGGATTTGCTCATCTTGAATGCCTATGCTGAGCCGTTCGGCCTGGTGCTGGTTGAGGCTGCTTCATCGGGAACGGCTATCCTTGCGACCGAAGTGAGTGGGGCAAGCGAGATACTGGCCGGCGACCCGCCGTGCGGATTTCTGATGCCACCTCCGCAGAGATCATCACCGCACGCGGTTGCGGAGCAGATGATTGCAATCGGAAACGATCCGGCGGCGAGGGAGGAAATGGCGGAAAGGGCATACGAATCAGTGCGGCCACGCTTTTCGCTTGATGCCTTCCGTGTCAACCTGGCGTTGCTGTATGACGATGTCTTCCACTCACAAACGCGCAGAGCGAATGACTGATCAAACTCCAAAGGTTGCTGTCTTCCACGATAACTTCTGCCAGATGGGCGGGGCTGAACGCGTTGCTGAAGAGCTGCACCGCGCGTTCTCCGAAGAACAACCGGTTGCGATGCACTCGACGCTCTCGGCTCTGGAGATCCTGACCCCTTACCTGCAATCGGTGGGGATCCGAAATACCTGGATGCAGATGCTGCCGGCGCGGGCGAAGCTCTTTCGCGCGTACTTCATGCTCTATCCGTTTGCGGTCGACGGGGTCGACCTGAAGCAGTATGACGTGATCGTCACAAGCTGCTTCGGATATGCCAAGGGGGTTCGAAAGCGGCAGGGGGCGCTACATATCTGCTACTCGCATACGCCGATGCGGTGGGTTTGGCGGAAGGATGATTATCTGGCGAGAGAAGGGAACTCCAGGCTTAAGGCGGCAATACTTGCGTTGCCCCTGCGTTGGCTCAAACGCTGGGAGATGCGAGCTGCGCGCCAGCCTGATCTCTACCTCGCAAACTCCAGCGTCGTCGCGAAACGTCTCCACGACGCGTTTGGAGTCGAGGCTGCGGTCGTTCCGCCCCCCATCGATACTCACCGCTTTGCGCCGATCGCCGGCCATGAAGAAGATTCGCCAGAAGAGTTCTATCTTGTGCTGTCGCGGTTGGTGCCGTACAAACGGTTTGATCTTGCGATAAAAGCCTGCCTCGCTTTGAATCGTGAGTTAGTAATTATTGGCAACGGGCCTGATCGAGCTCGTCTCGAAGGTGTGGCTTGCGGGAGTCCCAAGATCAAGTTTCTTGGCAGGGTGCCTGACGAGGTTGTGGCTGACTACGCACGTCGCACCCGCGCGTTGCTGTTTCCCGGTGAGGAAGATTTTGGCATGACGCCGCTTGAGGTCAACGCGGCAGGGCGGCCCGTTGTTGCTTTTCGCGGCGGCGGCGCTACCGAGACGATCGTCGAAGGGCTCAATGGCGTGTTCTTCGATGAGCCCACGGCTGAGTCACTTGCGGCGGCGATCGAACGCCTTGAGAGCGAATCCTGGAGCATGTCCGCGATCCGTGGTTATGCGTCCCAATTCGACACTGTAGTTTTTCGTGGTCGCATCCAAGCGATTCTTCGGGCCGCGGTTGAGAAGCATGGTGAACCTGCTGCTACCATCGAAGCCAGCTAGCGGTTCGCCGGCCTCTTCTCATCTCCCTTCTAAGGTCTTATCAGGCTAGTGCCGGTGGATGCACAACGCGACGCGGAGGATGTGACCACGGAAGTCGCGAAGCTAGTGCCTGAAGCGAAGGGTTCGGCAATCCGGTCGATCGCTCAGTCGATCGTCAACCGGTTCGGGATCGTCATGATCAATATGGCGACCGGCATTCTGACAGCGCGTACGCTCCATCCTGCGGGCCGAGGCGAACTCGCCGCCATGAATCTCTGGCCGCTGTTTCTTGCGAACGCAACGGCGCTTGGAACGCCAAGCTCGCTGATCTATCACCTTCGCAAACAGGTTGAACGCCGCGGGGAACTCGTGGCGACAGCTCTGACGATGGTGACAACGCTCGGTATGATTGCTGCCCTGTGCGGTTTTTTCATTCTTCCATCGTGGCTGCATCACTATCCGCCGGAGGTCGTTGAGTTTGCGCAGTTCCTGTTGATCACCGCGCCATTGTGGGCGATTCAGATAACGGGGCAGGCAGCGCTCGAAGCATTCGAGCTATTCTCTTACTCAAACATCGTGCAAATGATGATCCCGGTCACCACACTCGCCGGACTGCTCGCAATGCTTGCGTTTCACCACATGACTTCCATTGCGGCGGCGTCCTGCTATGCGGTCGCGATCGTTCCTACGGCCTTCGCAATCCTCTTTTTCCTGTGGCGTCAGCGTGCCGGGAACGTCATCCGTGTCGACCTGCGTGCCGTAAAGCTGCTGCTGGGGTACGGCGTTCGTTCCGCGCCGCTTGACCTGCTCGGAACGTTGAATGCGTACATCGACCAGGTCCTCGTGATCGGCATGCTGACGGCTACGTCGATGGGCGCTTACAACGTGGTTCTTTCGCTTTCACGTGCGCTGCTTCTCTTTCAATCGGCCGTCGTGATGGTGCTGTTCCCGCGGGCTGCTGGTCGAACGGTCGACGAGATTTTGCCGATGGTAGGCCGGGCGGTTCGGGTGAGCACGCTTGTTACGGGTTCGGCGGCGCTGATTGCAGGACTGCTCGGTCCGTTGATGGTCAAGCTGCTCTATGGCTCCGCCTACCTGATTGCCGTGCCTGCTCTGCGAATTTTACTGATAGAAGTTGTGTTGCAGGGCGCGGTTGTGATCGTCTCGCAGGCCTTCATGGCTTCGGGTCGACCGGGCATTGTCTCCGTCCTGCAGGGAACAGGGCTCGCTCTCGCGGTGCCATTGATGTTTGTGTTTATCCCCCGCTTCAGTATGGCTGGTGCGGCACTCGCGCTTTTATGCTCCACTTGCACGCGGCTCTTGCTGCTCCTGATTGCCCTGCCGATTGCGCTCCGCCGACCGGTCCCTCGTCTCGTGCCGGGTCCAGATGATGTCGTTTTGCTTTGGAAGACAGCGCTCCGACGGAAGCAATGAAAACGCCTTAGAGACGGCTGCGAACAAAGCGTCGAACGACCTCCGTCACAAGCCCAAAGACCACGTGGGTTACCATCTCTGAGGATTTTTCACGGCTGCTCTGCTCCGCCGGTTGGGAAGCGAGTCCCATCGCGGGCAACGCGCCTTCGTGAGTCAGTGCCATCAGCGTCATGCCAAAATTGGCTCCTTCACGGGCGGTTGCTGCGGGATAGAACTCTGCGAGGACGCCGTAGGCTGCGCCGGCCGTGGCGCCGAATGTCCAGTGGATGCCCTCAGCAGCTGCGGCCTTCGCGCTTGCCGAGAGCGGATGTCCTGCCATTTTTTCCGCGAGGACATCGGGAGGCTCGGGCTCGCCATGGATGCGAGGCGGGTAGATTTTTTCAGCCGCTGTCTTCGCTGCTGTGGCGACGACGCCTCCGATCAAGCCTGCGATCAGTCCCTTGGCAAAATCCCTGTCTCCTGCATGTGCATAGGAATCCTCACTTGTTGGCTTGGATAGCTTCCGATCGATAAAATCCGTAATGACGTTGGGGTTCATGTCTGCTATTGCCTCACGACGAGATGAGATGCGAGTTTATCGGCATCCGTTTGGCGCGGCATTCCAGGAACAGACGCACCCTTGTGAAGCGACTGCTACACCCGCTGCACATCTACTGTGCTTGCAAATGGAGGCATCAGCATTGAGTTCGGCGTCGGTTCAGGGGTATGGGCTTTTTCAGTCTTCTTCTCGTGATAGACGAAGAGCAAACCGACGGCTAAAACAACAAGCAACACCACGGAAGAAAGAATGACGATCAAAAGAAAGCTGGGGCCTTTTGGGTATTTGCGGTAATCGGCGGTTGGATCCTGTTCGCTCATAACCGGTTGGATGCGCACCAATTCTTCTGCGGACATCGACTAGCAAGCTTTTCTGATTATTCGTCGCGCCCGGGCCTGCTCATCAGGTCGCGGATTGCGTCTCGCGGAGCCTTGTGGTGATGCAGGATCAGGTCCATCTGTTCGGCAATCGGCATCTCGACTTCGTACCGCTTTGCCAGCCCAAGTGCAGCCGCCGTGGAGCGCACGCCTTCGGCGACCTTGCCGTTCATGCCTGCGAGAATGTCCGGCAGCTTCCGGCCTTTGCCGAGCTCAATGCCAACCGAGCGGTTGCGGCTGAGGGTACCCGTGCAGGTCAAAACTAGATCGCCGATGCCCGCAAGTCCCGCGAGGGTCTGGCGACGTCCTCCGCAGGCTACCGCCAGGCGCGTAATCTCAGCGATGCCGCGCGTGATGAGCGCTGCCGAGGTGTTTGAACCGAGGCCAAGTCCGTGGATGATGCCGGAAGAAAGCGCGATCACGTTCTTGAGTGCGCCGCCCAATTCGACTCCGGCAACATCGTCGTTGGTATAAATGCGAAGCGTCGGCGAAGAGAAGTCGCGCTGAATCGTTTGCGAGACGGCGTTGCTCGTGCTGGCGACAACGATTGCTGTCGGCAAGCCCGCGGCAACCTCCTGGGCGAAAGACGGCCCACTCAAAACGCCGCAGGAGTTCTGCGTGATGGCCGCGATCACCTGGGTCATGCGCAGGTGCGTTCCTTCTTCGATTCCCTTGGAAGCGGAGAGGATGATCTGGTCCCTCGTGAGCATCGGCGCAATATGGCTAATGGTCTCGCGCAGATATTGTGATGGCGTTACCGACAGCAGGATGTCCGCCTCGAAGATCGCCGCTGGAAGATCCGACGTAACCTGAATGTCCGCAGGCAGAGTGAAGCCGGGAAGATAAGGCAGGTTCTCGCCCGTGTCGGTCAAGTGGTCTGCAAGCCGCGTGGAGTGCGCCCACAACGTCAGCTCGTGCCCTCCGCGACGTGCAAGCGAAATTGCCAGCGCTGTGCCCCAGGCGCCTGCGCCGAGTACCGCGATGCGGCTCACGCTGTCACCTTCGACGAACGGGTGGAGCCGAAGCGGCTCTCGGTACCGCTCAGCAGACGCTGGATGTTGGCTTGGTGCTTCACACAGATCATGAGAGGAATAAAGAGGAAGCCAAAGATCACAATCGGACTCGGATGACGAACGAAGTAGAAACCAAATAGAGGGAGGCTCGCTGCCGCAAGAATCGAGGCAAGCGAAACATAACGGGTGATGAAGACGATGACAAGGAAGACGCCAAAGATGCATAAGGCGCTCGGCCACGTCAGCGCAAGAAAGACACCGAGCGCGCTCGCCACGCCCTTGCCGCCGCGAAAGCCGAGCCAGACCGGAAAGACATGACCCAAGATCGCCGCGACAGCCGCGCCAACGGCAAGATCGGAGACGCCTGCGGAGAAGTGCTGAGCGATGCGAACCGCTACGAAAGCTTTGCCCAGATCGAGCAGAAGGGTCAGGATGCCGAGACCTTTAGCGCCAGACCGCGCCACGTTCGTCGCGCCGATGTTGCCGCTACCAGTGGAGCGGATGTCTTCTTTGCGGAAAAACCGGACGAGCAGGTAGCCGAACGGGATCGAGCCCAGCAGGTAAGCGACCGCAAGAATGGGGAGCCAAAGCTTCATGTGTCTGAGGATGAGTTTACCAAGGCTTTACTGCAGGTGCCGCCGAACCATCTCGAGCGCATGCTGCGACGCCCAGAATCTGATCCGCTCGCGATCACCCATCAGGTTTAGGGTCTTGACCCGCGTGCCTTCACCGTCCGAAAGTCCTATATAGACGAGGCCCAGCGGTTTGCCTTCATCGGCACCGGTGCCGGGCCCGGGCCCAGCGATTCCAGTGATCGAAATCCCAATAGCCGCGCCCGTCCTCTCACGAATTCCTTCAGCCAGCAGACGCGCAACTGGCTCGGATACGGGACCTTCGCGTTCTACTGTTTCAGCGGGGACTCCAGCGAAGACGGTCTTCAGGGCGTCGGAATAGACGACTGCTCCACCTAGAAAATAACGCGAACTCCCGGGAACCGCTGTTAGGCGTTCTGCCAGTAAGCCGCCGGTACAGCTTTCAGCCGCCACGAGCGATAGGTTGCGCATGCCCAACATCAGCAGCACGACCTCTTCGAGCGAGTCGCCGTTGGCAGAGAAAACGTCCTCGTCCATCTCGTGCTCGATTGCCTCCGACAGCTCGGCCACTCGTGCCTCAGCCTCTTCTTTGGTGGGTTTTGCGCATGCAAAATGGAGTTGAATCTCGGCTGAACCCGCCAGGATTGTTGTGTCGACATCGGGGAATTGTTTGTAGATTGGGGCGCACCGGTTGTCGACGCTGGACTCGGGAATGAGCGCCATGCGCACCACGCCTCGCGCCAGGAAACTCGGTGGCAGCGTCTCGGCAAGGAGCGCTTTGACCTGATTGGTGAACATTGGCTTCAACTCGCGGGGTGGACCGGGCAGAAGGATGACGATACGCTTTCGGCCCATGTGAGTCGCTTCGATCAGCTGGCCGGAGGCGCTGCCGTTCGCATTCGGTAACAGCGTGGCGCCTTGGAGAAGGTCTGCTTGTTTTTCATTGTTCGGCGGCATGGGAATATTGCGGGCAGCGAATCGTCTCCGCAAGCCATCGAGGAGTTCTTCATCCCGGCGGAGTGTTAAGCGAAGTGCGGCTGCTGCCGCTTCTCGCGTGTTGTCGTCTTCTGTCGGTCCGAGGCCGCCGGAAAAGAGGATGATGTCAGCCCGCGAGAGCGCCGTCTTCGCCGCTGCGGTAAGGTGCGCAAGGGAGTCGCCGACGATCGTCTTGAAGGCGACCTGGACGCCAATATCGTTCAAGCCTTCGGTCAGGAATAGAGAGTTCGTGTCCTGGCGGAACGGTGTCAGCATCTCGGAACCGGCAGCGATAATTTCAGCGATCATGTCTCCTGATAGGATGCGCCAAAACCGAGCGTGATGGAATCCCCAGCCCCATCGCGCTTCAGCGTCGCGAACCGCTTAGAGCCCAGCCCCTCGGACATTCAAATCGACTTCGTAAACGGCTTCCCGCGTGGCCAAAGCCGCTCGCCCGCCCGGAATAAAACACAGTCCCACCAGATCCGAACCCGCGACCACCAGAGAAGCCTCCAAGGCGGGCGTAATCCGCACGATTCCGCGCTCGCCGCGCAGAGATGCGGCGACATATAAGTTGTCGTCCGCGTCGAACGCCAGGCCCTGTGCGCGCCCAAGACCCCGGTAGAAGGAGCTCGCCGTCCCGTCCCGCTCAATCACATGGATCATCTGCCGCGAGGAGGTTGTAGGTCCCGTCACGAAAAGCCTGCCTGTGCTCGAGAACGCAAGATGGTAGGCCGAAATGGAAGGCTCAAGTGTGGCAAAGACGAACGTCGTGCTGGCCAGGGGACCATCGGGTCCGTCCGTCACTCCTATCTTGAAGATAGTTCCGTTGCGATCGCCGACGTAGAGGTCACCGGCCTGATCGAAGGCGATTCCAGTCGCGATTCCAAGCCCTTCCGCGAACGGTTGGGCTTTTCCCGTGGCATCGACGCGGTAGACGATTCCTTCCGCGCGGGAGCTGACAAAGAGCTCGCCAGCGGGCGAAAAAGCCAGCCCTGTGGCGTTCATCACATCGCGCACGAAGGGCCGCAGCTCGTGAGTCATTCCTGCGGGAGCCGGTGCAATCTTGAAGACCGAAACCGGTGTCGCCTGACCCCGTGAACCGGAGAGTGTCGTGTAAACAGTACCGCGCGCATCGACAGCCGGGTTTCCCACGGGATGGAGATTTTCCGCCATCGGAACAGCCACTTGAAGATGGATCGTCGCAGAAGGCTGTCCGTCCTGCGTCAGGGTAAGATCCCCGGGAAGCACACCCTCGGGAACTCGCACCATCGCCCGTGTCGGTCGCGCCAATGTTACGAGCGCGGGCACACCACCGATCTCCGCCGTTAGCCCAGGTCCAAGTCCGCTGCCGTTCAGTTCGAGTTCGCCGTGAGGCAGGACAGCTGTGGGCCGAATGATCTTGAGGACGGGCATTGCTAAAGGCTACAGGAACTTGTCCTTCGCTTCGACGAGCAGGCAGTTTCGGCTGCTATGCTCTCCCCATGAGATTTATTGCCATGCTGGCAATCGGCTGCTCGTTGGTCAAGCCTGGGTTCGGCCAGAACGCTCCGTCTATCATCGACTCGCGTCAGGCTGAAGTCGCGAGCCTCGGCCAGATGCTTTACGGTATCGACATACATCGTGGAACCTGGGTGCATCGCGAAGCGGCGATCTGCCCGGCGTTCACCCACCACACGTTTGCTCGCTATGATCGGACAGACGGAGACCATGCTGCTTCGTCGTTCGTCGCGATTTATTCCCTCGACACGCCTCCAGCACCATCGTTGAAAAAGCCTTGGGCAGGTGGCATCGTTTTGCTGCCGCTGGTCGAGTACAACGACGGGAAACGCCAGTTAGCCATCGAGCGCCCAAACAGCATTCTCACTTTCAATCGTATTTGGCAGGACGAACTTATAAAGTCTGGGCACTCTAGCAAATTCCCGGAACTCACGTGGGGCGGCCTCGCCGACTGCTTTATCGCGTTAACAAATGAGCAAGCGCAAAACGCACCCACTTCAGGTGGCATGTCTGCTGCGGATTCGCCTTCCATCGACTTGACGGAGCATCGCGTTGCAAACATCCTTGTGCCGCTTGTCTCAGACACGCCGAACGGGCGATCGGTGTCGATCGAGTTCGACCCTCAAGGATTGGTGAGTTCATCTACCCTAGCCGAGGGTGCAAAGGTCAAAACCATAACATCACCAGGTGTCCCACAGCCAAAGCAAACAATCCCGCCGCCACATCATCCAGCATGATGCCCATGCCTGCGGGCAGGCGTTCAAGCTGACGAATTGGCGGTGGCTTCAGGATGTCGAAGATGCGGAAGAGTAAGAGGCCGATGGCCGCGTGACGCCAGTCTGCGGTGATTCCAATCAGCGCGAAGAGTTGGCCTGCAACCTCGTCGATGACGACGTGGCCGGGATCTTCGCGGCCTGACTCGCGGGCGACGATGGTTGCGGCTGGGATGCCAATGCGCGTGATCAAGATGGCGGCGATAAGGGTGGCGATGGTCTGGGCGTGATAGCTGAGGTGGAACCAGCGAATGCCGCCGAACCAGAGAAGGACGGCGACGATGGAACCGTAGGTCCCGGGACCGGGGCGCAGGAAGCCGGTGCCGCAGACAGTCGCGAGCGCCCAGGCCCAGCGGGTCTTCTTGATGCCGGTGGTATCGATGCGCGGCTGCTTAGCCATCGCTGTCATTCGTGGTGCTCTTGCTGCGATGCTGAAGGCCTTCAAGTTCGTCGAGGAGGTCGGGGTCGTGGATGGGGGACGAGATGACGTAGCCGCCTGAGGCCCATTTGCCGAGATCGAGGATTCGGCAGCGATCGGAGCAGAAGGGAAAGTCGGGATTATCGGCGAGGACAACTTTGCGGCAGGTGGGGCAGAAGAGGGCTTTGGGTTTGGTCATAGATTCGATTCCCATGGATTGAAAAGTTGAAGGTCCGGGACGTCGGTAACGGTTCGACTATTTCACCGACCCACCTATTCGACGATTCGCGCTACCACGTCATAGTCGTGCGACTCGGTGATTTCGGCGCGGTAGAAGGTGCCGGGGACGAGTTCGTCGTGGGGGCCGAAGTCGTTGATGAGGACGTGGCCGTCAATCTCGGGGGCGTGGAGCATGGTGCGGCCCTGCCAGAGGAGTTCGGTTTCTTCGGATGGGCCTTCGATGAGGACGTCGACCTCCCGACCGATCCATGCGGCCTTGGCTTTGGTGCTGATCTTTTGCTGGAGGCGCATGAGTTTGCGGCGGCGGGACTGGATGGTGCGGGCCGGAAGCTTGGTATCGGCAGCAAGGTCGTAGGCCTTGGCGCCTTCTTCATCGGAGTAAGTGAAGACGCCGAGCCAGTCGATCTGGGCGGCTTTGACGAAGTCCATGAGTTCGGTAAAGTTGGCTTCGGTCTCGCCGGGGAACCCAACAATGAAAGACGTCCGGATGACGATGTCGGGCACGATGCACCGGGCTTTGGCGATGAGCTCGAGGAAGATCTCGGCGTTGCCGCCGCGCTTCATCGTCTTGAGGACGGAGGCGCTGGCGTGCTGGAGGGGGACGTCGAGGTACTTGGCGATGGTGTCGTGCTTCGCCATGGTTTCGAGCAGGCGGGTGGTGACTTTGTTGGGGTAGGTATAGAGGAAGCGGAGCCACTTGAGGCCAGGGAGGACGGCGAGGGCGTCGAGCAGTTGGGCGAGGCCTTCTTTGAGGCCGAGATCTTCGCCGTAGCAAGTGGTGTCCTGGCCGATGAGGGTGATCTCGCGGACGCCCTGGGCGATGAGGTTTTGGGTCTCGGCGATGATGGAGCCCATGCGGCGCGAGCGGAACTTGCCGCGAAGCTGCGGGATGATGCAGAAACTGCAGGGGTGATCGCAGCCTTCGGCGATCTTGATGTAGGCAGAGGCCCGGGGGGTGGAGAGGATGCGCGGGGTCTCGTCGGAGTAGAGATAGCTGGGGAGGGCGGCGGTGGCACCGTCCCAGGCTTCGCGGGAGAAGCGGCCGGCTTGCTCGCGGGCGTCGCCTTCGGGGCGGCTGGTGGTGGTGCCGGTCTCGGCTAGGGACTCGACGATCTCGAGTTGGGGCGAGATGTGGTTGGGGCGGGAGTGCTGGTTGACGGCGGAGGCGGCGCGGTGGACCAGTTGCTGCTGGGGGACGTTCTGGTGGGTCTCGCGGGCTACGGTGGTCTCGTTGACGGTGGGATTGGGGAGGAGTTCGAGGTCGGGCTGGGTGTGCGCGTCGATGCTGGGCTGGGCGAAGTCCTGCGGGAGGATCTGGAAAGGGGAGTCGGACTTGGGGAAGCCGGCTGGCGAAAGGCCTGCGGCGGAGAGGATTTCTTCGAGTTCGCCGGTGCCGACGACGGCGTCGACCTCGGGGATGTTGGCGCGGATTTCGTCGCGGTAGCGTTCGACGAGGCATCCGGCGACGACGATTCGGCGTGCTTTGCCGCCGTTTTCGCGCTTGTGCTGGACCATTTCGAGGATGGTGTTGACCGATTCCTGCTTGGCGGAGTCGATGAAGCTGCAGGTGTTGATGACGATGATCTCGGCATCTTCGGCGCGCTGGGTCAGCTCGGCGCCGTTGTGGTGGAGAAGCCCCATCATGACTTCGGAGTCGACGAGGTTTTTGGGGCAGCCGAGCGAGACGAAGCCGACTTTGGGGCGGGTTTTGGGGAGAATTTCGGGTTCGAGCAGAGCTTCGGGCATCGCCTTTTATCTTACAGGGAGGGTGTAAATGAGGGTCTAAACCCTCCCCCCGTATGATTCATATCAAATATCGGAAAACAAAAGACTTCTATATAGCTCGGTTATATGAATTGCACCAGATGTAGTGCAAAATCTTTCGGACTAATGGAGGTTATTTCTTTACGAGAGATTTGTAGAGATCGATGGTCTGGGCGGCGATGGCGGTCCAGGAGAAGGTGGCTTCGACGCGTCTGCGACCGGCTTCGCCGAGTTGTTTCGCTCTTTCTGGATTCTGCAATAGTTCGACGATGGGGGCGGCGAGGTCGCGGGCGAACTTGTCGGGGTTGGCGGGGAAGGTGGTTTCGGGGTCGGCTTCCCAGTGGACCAGGTGGCCGG
The DNA here is from genome assembly GCA_963693075.2 of uncultured Granulicella sp. Classification (GTDB taxonomy): domain Bacteria; phylum Acidobacteriota; class Terriglobia; order Terriglobales; family Acidobacteriaceae; genus Edaphobacter. The sequence continues at coordinate 266,090 of CAXMMP010000001.1, forward strand.
TTTCGCCCTCCACAACGACTTCGAGGATGCCGCCGGTGGCTGAGGCGACGACGGGGGCTTTGCAGGCCATGGCTTCGAGGTTGATGATGCCGAAGGGCTCGTAGACGGAGGGGCAGCAGAAGACGGCGCAGTGGGAGTAGAGCTCGATGGCTTCTTCCTTGGTGACCATCTGCTCGATCCAGACGATGTTGTGACCGCGTCCGGTAGGATCGCCGGTTGAGAAGGCGTGGCCGCCGTCCTCGGTGACCTGCTCGTGGCTTTCGGGATGACCGGCGGGGTGGCTGCCGGGAGTTTCCTTGCGGAGTTTTTCGACTTTGTCGCGCATCTCCTGGGCGATCTCGGGGGTGTCGGGCGCGCCGGCGCAGAGGACGACCTGGGTTCCGGCGGGGAGGTAGCGGATGGCGTCGACGAGGTGGGTGACGCCTTTCTGGCGGGTGATGCGGCCGACGAAGAGGACGTAGGGTTTGGTCTTGTCGACGCCGTACTTGTCGAGGGCTTCGGTGGATTCGGTGAACTGGTACTGGTCGAGGTCGATGCCGTTGTAGATGACGTGGATTTTTTCTGGGTCGACGTCGGGGTAGGCCTTGAGGATGTCGGCCTTGGTGCCGTGGGAGACGGCGACGATGGCGTCGGCATCGAGGATGGCGGTGCGCTCCATCCATGACGATAAAGCGTATCCAGACCCGAGTTGTTCGGCTTTCCAGGCGCGGAGGGGTTCAAGCGAGTGGGTGGTGAGGACGAAGGGGATGTTGTAGAGCTTTTTGGCGAGGAAGCCGGCCATGGCGACGTACCAGGTGTGGGTATGGACGATGTCAATCTCGCCCAGTTCCTTCATGGTGGAGAGATTAAGGGCGAAGGCGTCGACGGCGGCTTTGAATTTTTGGGTGGTATCGGCGGTGATCGCGGGTGGGGGTTCGTCGCCGCGCACGATGAGGTTGCCGTCGGTGGATTCCTGGGTGCCCCAGCAGTGGACTTCGACTTCGATTTTGCGGGCGAGTTCGCGCGCGAGGTATTCGACGTGGACGCCTGCGCCGCCGTAGACGTTTGGCGGGTACTCGCGGGTCATGAGGCCTACGCGCATTGTGGGGTTCCTCCCGGGAAGCTTTTTGATGGTAGCGGGTGGGTGGGAGGTTTGTCGCGCTGGCAGGTGAGCAGAGCTGTGCGAGATAGCTATTGGGCTAGGTCGCCCACGGATGGCGACGCATGAGCATTGAGAATCACCCTCTTAAAGGTGCCAGCGGACGCGGCGTTCTCAAAATCGTCCTTAATCCAGCGCAGTAGGCGAATAGTATCGTCGGCGACTGTCTCCCATCCAAATCGGTCGAGGACCAGCTTTTCACCGTGCGCGACGGCATGCCTATTTTTTAGAAGTGTCCCGTCAATGAAATTGAATCGTGTCTCGTAACGAGTGATATCGATGCCCAGGGCTCCGAGGATTTGCTTCAAGATTGTCGACGACAAGTTTGACTCCGTTGAAACCACCTCTTTCCCGGCCAGCTGTGCGCGTTGGTTCAGCCGATCACGGATAAATTCGAATGCCGCGCTTGAAAGATCTGCGGACTTAGTTTCGATGAGCGGCTGGATTTTGCTTTGGAGCGAGAGCACGGCGAAACAAGTGGCTAGATCTTTCACATTCGTGCGGGTGCTATTCACATAGTCTACGTAGGCGACTGCGGCGGCCTTCACAAAGCCCTCCCAGTGAGCGTATGCAAGCGCAGCACCGGCGCGAACGACAGTGATCTCCGTCAGGGCTTGCGGCCGGCGTGCGGCTGCCTTGAGCTCTGCAAGCTCCTTTAGCCGCCATGAGAGCTCTTCGTCCAGAACCTCTTGAAAATCGCTAATAGTGCGGACGGGCTTCATGGTTTGAACGCGGGAGGTCCTAATTTTAGGAGTCTTGCAAGTCTGGTGGTGCCTCGTACTCCTGCACCGGAGCTCCCAAGGAATTCTTTGTTGTCCTGTAGAGCTTTCGCTTTATTCGAAATGAAGGCCTTTGCTGCTCCATGTCCAATGACTTCTAAGGGATCAATGTTCGCAGCAACACCGACCGCAATGACCTCGTAAAGAGACATAAGGAATTTTCCTGTAAAGTGTTGCCCGTCCCATCGCTTGAAGGCGCACGCGCCCAGCGCTTCATCTAGGAGCGCGAAAGTCTTGCGAAATATTTGGCCCTCGACTACTCTGTCAAAATCCTTTTTGGAAGCTACTTCCATCAGTGCCTTATCGAGGTACTCATGAACGTCCAGGCCAAGCGTGTAGGGAACGTGGCGGAACGCGACGAACCTCAAGGCGAGTTCCGTTCCGGCCTGTCGCCTGAGCGCAACTTCAGTCTGTTGCGTTGTGGAAACGAATGAGGGGTCTGCGGCCAGTTCTGTGATCCAGTCATGGAAAGTGCTGTCAATCATTATGGCTGTGCAGTTTCGGACTTCCTGTTCGCTCAACTTTGTGCCGCCTGTGTTAAGCCGTTGAAAGAGCTCGTACTTTATGGTCGCATCTCCCTCCTGACGGAGTATTTCCACTCGAAGACGGGCTCGTCGAATGTAGAGTTGCGCGGTGTTGCCAATGCCTCTCACGCTTCCGTCCTCTGAGTCTTCCCAAGCCTTGTCCTCTAAGTCGGGTAGGAAGAGTGTGCCGAGAAGTGTGACGTGAGCCTTGCCATGGTCGCCGTTATTTACCTCGATCGGCGGCTGTTCAACCTTGCCTGCTTCCGATTCCTCGTCTTCGGGAGACGGAAATCGACCTAAAATACCTGTAAATTCCAAGATTGTAGAAAGTCTTTGCAGGCCGTCTATTAATTCCCAGATGCCGTTCTCAGACTGGAACACAAAGATTGGCGGAATAGGAATACCTAGGAGCAACGATTCGATAAAACGTGTTTTTTGTAGTGGCTCCCACCTGAACAGCCGCTGGTAGGCTGGACTGATAACGAGTTCTTTGCCTCGGTATAGGTTCATGATCTCGCCGACCGACATATCGTAGCCATCCGGCTTGATATCTTTGCGAACAGAAGCTATCTGATCTTCTAATGCCATGTTCAACCTCGGATCTGATTCTAGTGCGAGAAGCTGGCGCGCGATACCCCAGTCCTATTGCGATGGGACCGCGGAAGGATGGGACACCCCTTGTCGGGGTGGGGTATAGTTTTCATCGATGAAGACCTTAATGAAGTCGTGGATGTTTGGGGCTGTTGTTGGCTGCTCGTTGCTGGGGGTGGGGGCTTGTGGTTGGGGGCAGGATGCTCCGGCTGGTGGGGTTGTTGGCGGGCCTGCCGGGAATACGTTTACTAATCCGCTGCTGGAGAATGGGCCGGATCCGTGGGTCGTGTATTGGAAGGGTTTTTATTACTACTCGAACTCTTCGGGGACGAACTTGACGCTGCGGAAGACGGCGGATATTACCGATCTGCGGCATGCGGAGAAGAAGGCGGTCTGGACGCCGGAGCCGGGGCATGCGTGGTCGAAGGAGCTTTGGGCTCCGGAGCTGCACCGGTGGGGGAACGCGTGGTACATCTACTTTGCGGCGGATGCGGGGGAGAATAAGGACCACCGGATTTATGTGGTCGAGAACAAGAACGACGACCCGATGCAGGGCGAGTGGACGCTGAAGGGGAAGGTGGCGGATGCGTCGGATAAATGGGCGATCGACGCGACGGAGTTTGAGCTGAAGGGGCAGCATTACCTGGTGTGGTCGGGGTGGCAGGGAGACGCGGATGGCGAGCAGGATTTGTATATCGCGCATCTGGGGAATCCGTGGACGATCGACTCGGCGCGAACGATGATTTCGAAGCCGACGTATCCGTGGGAGGAGCATGGCGACCTGCCGGGGCGGCATGTGAATGTGAACGAAGGGCCGGAGGTGCTGGTGCACGGCGGCAAGGTGCTGGTGGTGCATTCGGCTTCGGGATGCTGGACGGATTTCTACTCGCTTGGGCTGGTGGAGGCGAAGGCAGGGGCGAACCTGCTGGACGCGAAGAGCTGGATGAAGCTGGATCATCCGCTGCTGAGCACGGATGCGAGCGCGCATGCGTTCAGCCCGGGGCATAACGGGTTTTTCAAGTCGCCGGATGGGAAAGAGGATTGGATCATTTATCACGCGAACCCGGAGCCGGGGGAGGGTTGCGGGAATCATCGGTCGCCGCGGATCCAGAGGTTTACGTGGAATGCGGATGGGACGCCGAACTTTGGCACGCCGGTGCCGTTGGGGCAGGTGTTGCAGAAGCCCTCGCGGTGATGGTCTAGAATGCTGGGATGGAACCGGAAGAGATTCAGGAATTTTCAAACAAGCTGAAGGAAGCGGGCGAAGGCGGCGAGTCGCTGACGAAGATCTCGCTGGCGATTTCGATCCTCGCGGTGCTGGTGGCGATGGTGACGGTGCTGGGGCATAGGAGCCACACAGAGGCAGTGCTCTCGCAGGCGAAGGCCAGCGATATGTGGAACGAGTACCAGGCAAAGCGGATTCGTTCGACGGAGCTTGCGGGAATTACGGATATGCTGCTGCTGCAGCCGTCGTCGGATGCGGGGGCGGTGGAGGCGAAGCTGAAGTCGTACGAGGGGCAGCAGGAGAAGTGGAAGGAAGAGACCAAGGACGAGCAGGAGAAGGCGCTCGGCTTTGAAGAGAGGGTGGAACGTGCTGAGAAGCAGGCGACTCGGTATGACGTGGGGGAGGCGCTGCTGCAGATTTCGGTGGTGCTTTGTTCGGTGACGCTGTTTACGCGGAAGAAGCTTTATTTTTTGTGTGGGTTGACGGTTGGGGCGGTGGGGCTGGTGTTCGCGCTGACCGGGTTTTTGATCGCGAAGTAAGGGTGTTTCCGAGGCGAGGATCGGAGGGCGGATGTCCTTCGTGGGAGTCCCCACGGTGAGGCTGTGGGGACTCCGCTCAGGATAATTATTTGGGTTTGGGGATTGTGGCACGCCTGAAGGCGTGCCCTTCCTGTTAGGGACCGGCTACGCGACGGCGTTGGCGGCGATGGTGGCTTTGTAGAATTGCGCGCTAAGTTTGGGGGTGCGCTTCTGGGTTTTGAAGTCGACGTAGACGATGCCGAAGCGCTTGCCGTAGCCGTCGGCCCACTCGTAGTTGTCGAGGAGGCTCCAGCAGAAATAGCCCTTGACGGGGACGCCTTCTGAGACGGCGCGGTGGAGCTGGGTGAGGTAGTTGCGCAGGAACATGGTGCGGTCGGTGTCGAGGATGGTGCCGTCGGGGGTGAGCTTGTCGTCGGAAGAGGCGCCGTTTTCGGTGATGAAGATGGCCTTCGGATGCCAGATGTCGTGAACAAGTTTGGGGGACCAGTAAAGGGCTTCGGGGCCGACGTAGAGCCAGGGCGAGGCCATGCGTGGGGCGGTGGTCGGCTCGGGGACCATGGCGTAGCCTTGCGGGGATGAGTCGGCGCGGACGTAGGCGGCGGGATAGACGTTGAGGCCAACGAAGTCGAGCGGGGAGCTGATGATTTTCAGGTCGGCGTCGGTGAAGCTGGGGGCGTCGGCGCCAAGGTGCTGGAGGTAGCGCTCGGTGTAGCGGCCTTCCATGATGACGGTAAGGTATTTTGCGTTTTGCTCGCGCATGGCTCGCTGGGCGGCGGCGATGTGTTCCGGGGTTTCGACGACGGGGGTGCAGGCTTCGGCGTTGTCCGCGATGCCGACGAGCGTGCCGGGCCTGGCGTTGGCGCGGATGGCCTGGACGCCGAGGCCGTGGGCGAGGACGGCGTGGTGCGAGACCTGGACGAGATCTTTGCGGCTGAGCTTAAGGCCGGGTGCGTGGACGCCGACGCCGTAGCCGAGGTCGACGAAGCTCGAGAGCTCATTGAGCGTCATGAAGTTGTGGACGCGGTCAGAGAGATGCTTGACGGTGTAGGCGGTGTAGTCTGCGAAGGCCTGGGCGGTTGCGCGGTTTTGCCAGCCTCCCTGATTTTGAAGAGATTGCGGGAGATCCCAGTGGTAGAGCGTGCAGTAGGGGGCGATGCCGGCTTCGAGCAGGGCGTCGACCAGCTTGTTGTAGAAGTCGAGGCCTTTGGGGTTCGGCGTGCCGGGTGAGGACATGGTGGGGTTCGGGAAGACGCGTGACCAGGCTACGGAGAAGCGGAAGGACTTGAGGCCCATCTCCTTCATCATGGCGATGTCTTCGCGATAGCGATGGAAGAAGTCGTCGGCGACGTCGCCGGTATCGCCGTTGGCGGTTTTGCCGGGGGTATGCGAGAAGACGTCCCAGATGGTGGGGCCGCGACCGTCTTCTTTGACGGCGCCTTCGACCTGATAGGCGGCGGTAGCGGATCCCCAAAGGAATCCGGCGGGGAAGCTACGTGAGGAGAGTGTGGTGGGCGGGGTGACGAGGGGTAGAGCGCGCGCGAGGTCCGGCATGGAGGCTGCGGCTGCGGATGCGCCCAGGAGGCGGGCAAGCGTTCTACGCGAAAAAGGGATGCTCAAAGACTTCTCCTCGGTGCGCGATGTTTGTCCGCTGGCGTGCGGGACGGATCGAATGCACTGAGGAGAAGTCTACCTTGAGCGACGGGCGCGAGCGACGAGCTAGATGACGCCGAGCAGACGGAGCAGCAGAAGGATAACGAGGATGGTGACGAGGCCGCCACCGCCGTAATAGCCGAGGCCGGGACCCATGCGGTATCCACCAAAGCCGAACACAAGAATCAAGATGACCAAAATAATAAGCATGCAAACTACTCCGCAAACGAGATGGACACTAGGTGCCGGGCGAACAGCACGCCTGAATCGATTGGATGCGGATGAATGGACTGTGAACGAGAGATTGTTGGAGAAAAGAAATGGTCGAAACGGGTTGCATGAAGGGTGGCAGATTCGTCGTCAATCTTGATCCAGGCCAATGAGATGGATGATGGCGAGCGCGTTCGAGGATTGGTTGATGCCCGGCTTCAGGACATAGTCGAAGGCGAGTGGGTCGCTCGGGTCAGGGCTTGCCATGTGGACGTTGGTGCCTTGATTCTGTGCGGTTGCTAAAGAGGTAAGCGCGAGGTCGTGGGTGCTGAGCGCGCCGATGGATCCGTTATTGAGGAGCCGGTTGAGCACAGCGGCGGCTGCGGTGTGGCGATCGGCTGAGTTGGTACCCGAGAAGATCTCGTCGACCAGGAAGAGGGTTGGGCGAGTGCGGCTTGTCTTGACGATGGAGGCGAGGCGCTCGACCTCGGCGAGAAATTTGGACTTGCCTTCAGCCAGCGAGTCGACGAGGGCGATGGAGGCGCCGACGGCGAGCGGGCTCACGCGAAGCGATGTGGCACGGACCGGAGCTCCAGCATACGCCAGCACGGCGGCGACGCCGACCGAGCGCATGAGCGTGGATTTTCCTGCCATGTTCGAGCCGCTGATGAGGTAGAAGCGATGACCGGGTGCGAAAGCGATGTCGTTCGTGACGGAACCGACGAGGAGAGGATGGCCGAGGGCTTTGGCTTCCAAGGTCGGTTCGGAGGAGTCTGGTAGAAGTTCTGGCCAGGCATCGTCGGGGTGCTCGAACGCGTAGGTGGCGATTGCGTTGAGTGCTTCGAACTCGGCCCAGGCGGCAAGCCAGAGGCGCATCGCCGGTGCGTTGTTGCGTCTCCAGTTGGCGATGAAGATGGCAGCCTGGCAGCCGCTGGCGGTAAGCAGCGAGAAGACGAGAAATAGCTCCTTGCTGCGCTGCTCGACGACGACCAGCCAGCCGTCGAGGCGTTTGAGTAGCTTCTCCGCGCCTGCCGGCTCCCGGGCGAGACGTTGAAGTTCGAGAAGGCGTGAGCTTGTGAAGGGAGTGTCCTGGAGGAGCGTGATGCCTTCGGCGAAGAGACGGATTTGGCCCCGCAGACGCGCGCCTCCTTCGAGCATTTTGGCGACCCGTGGCCGAATCGACATCGCGATCGCTGCTTGAAGAGCGAGTACGGCGAGGAGATTCGGAAGGAGTTCACCCCAGGTCCGAATCTGGAAGATGCCGAGCAGCAAGATCGCGACGGCAACGGTCGCGGTGAAGAGCAACGCATAACGAAATGCAGGGTGAAAGGATGGCGGCTCGGCAGCGAGCCACTCATCGAAGAAGCTGGCGGAGAGTTGCTGAAAGCTCGATTGCCCCAGGAGCGTGATGCGCTCGCGAAGGGCTGTCTGTGGGAGTAATTCCTGCACGGCTTGCTGCCGTTCGACCGATTCCTGGTGTGAGGCGGGATTGAGCAGGTAGCGTGCGAGGCCGCGTTCGCCAATTCCGGTGCGGACGGTTGCCAAGAGGGAAAAGATCGAATGGGCGCCCGTGATGTCGAGGTCGCGTTGGTAAAGGTGTGGCGTGTCGCCCGGCTCGACGGCGTCCTCGCCGGTGCGTTCAGAGAAAGGCTCTGTGCCGTCTGCTCGGAGCAAAGAGCGATCGTAGAAGAGGATGAGGCGTCGCGTGCTTTCGACGGGGTGTTGCAGACGGACAAGCAGGACGATGAGGACCACCGCAACCGCGAAGCTGAGGAGCATGGGCCATGCGGAGTTCTGGCTGTGCAGGGCGTTCGCGGTCTGCACCAAGATGACTATGCCGACAGCGCCAAGAACGAGCAGGAAAGTGCGCTGGCGGGATGCGAGGGTGTCGTAGCGGGACTGGTGCTGCTCGCGCAGCTCTTCGTAGCGGGCGAGGACTTCGGCGTGGGTGCGCGGGGTGTTTTCCGCGGGGTTGGCTTGCATGGGTTTGGAAGGTCCTCTGGTTGAATGGTAGACTGACTCTCGTGCCGGGTCCTACGCGACGTAATCCCGCCAACCCCGCCAGGTCCGGAAGGAAGCAACGGTAACGGGCTAGTATGGGCGCAGTGGGTCGCCCGGCCATTTCCTCCTCTTCCCCTACAGAACAAATGCAGATGCAAGGGCGTCCCGGTCGCGGGCGGCGACCCCTTCGTGCGTTCCTGGACGCTTTGAGGCCGATTTGTTGCTGAATGGTGGTTCAGTTTGTAGACTGGGGAACGTTGTAGTGAGGTGAAGGATTTGAGTCTGACGTTGAAGCCCCGGAGCCAGGTTCGGGCCAAGATTAGTGCAGTCGGGACCTACGTTCCACCGAAGTTGCTGACGAACCAGGATCTGGAACGGATGGTTGCAACGAATGACCAGTGGATTCAGGAGCGGACCGGGATTCGCGAGCGGCATATCGTCGAAAAGGGTGTGGCGACGAGCGATCTGGCATTCGAAGCGGCGAAGAAGTGCCTCGCGGTGCGCGGAATTGAAGCCAGCGAACTTGAAGTCATCATCGTCGCGACGGTCACTCCGGATATGTTCTTTCCCGCGACGGCGTGCCTGGTGCAAGACAAGCTCGGGGTGAAGGGGGCGTGGGGATTCGACCTATCGGCGGCCTGTTCGGGGTTTCCGTATGCGCTGCAGGTGGGGGCGAAGCTGGTGGAGTCCGGCATCCACAAGAAGGTGATGGTGATTGGGGCGGATGTGATGAGCTCGATCATCGACTATACCGACCGGGCTACGTGCGTGATCTTCGGGGATGGGGCGGGCGCGGTCTTGCTGGAGCCTTGTGACGAAGGGGAAGTAGGGTTTGTCGACTATGTGCATGAGATCGATGGGTCGGGGGCGGTGGCGCTCAATATGCCGGGAGGCGGGTCGTTGAATCCTTCGACGGCTGAGACGGTGGCGGCGAAGATGCACTACGTGCATCAGGATGGCGCGGCGGTGTACAAGTTTGCAGTGCGCAAGATGGCAGAGGCGGCGGAGACGGTGTTGACGCGCAACGGGCTGACGGGAGCGGACTTGAGCTGCTTTATTCCGCACCAGGCGAACAAGCGGATCATCCTTTCCACGGCAGAGCGACTGGGAATGGCTGAGGAGTGCGTGGTGATCAATATCGACCGCTTTGGGAATACGACGGCGGCGACGATTCCGATGGCGATGCAGACGGCGCTCGAGGAAGGTCGTTTAAAGAAGGGCGATCTGGTGTTGCTGGCGAGTGTTGGGGCTGGTTTCACGGTGGGTGCGACGCTTTTGCAGTGGGAGTTCTAGGCTAACCTCCGTACCGTGCCAAAAAGTCCTAAAGTGCAAAAAACAGGTTGCTTAAGTCCGGACTAGCAACACCCAGTGGCTGCACTGTTTCAGGTGCAGCCGCTTTTCTTTGAGGATGGACGATCGGCTTTCTGGGTCCACGCGATGCCTAAAGTGGTTGACTTTAGTATCTAGTAGATATATCTTTCAGATATGAAAACAACGACTGCTGATGCGCTGCTGGGTATCTTGAGCTTAGGGGCGATGTCGGGGTACGAGTTGCGGCAGACAATTGCGGGATCGATTGGGAATTTCTGGAGTGAGAGCTTCGGGCAGATCTATCCGACGCTGAAGCGGCTGGAGTCGGACGGGCTGATTCGTGGGGCTGAGGGGGACCGGGCCGGAAGTACGGTCTACAGCCTGACGGATGCGGGGCGCGAACGGCTGCTGGAGTGGCTGGCGGTGATGCCCAGGGCGCAGGTGAATCGGGATGAATCGCTGCTGAAGTTATTTTTTGGGAACCTGGCAGCGCCGGAGAACGTTCAGGAACACATCACGGAACGGAGACGACTGGCGGCTGAGTCCCTGGCGCGCTTTGAGCGGATGGAGCCGGAGATGCGGCGCGAGCATGCGGGGCATGCGGGCTTGCCGTTCTGGCTGATGACGTTGCGGTACGGGATTGCGGAGGCACAGATGACTTTGGCGTGGTGTGACGAGACGTTGGCGGAGCTGGCGAGATTTGCCCCGGGGGCTGAAGCCCCAATGCTCGCGGGGATGGCTGAGGGCCAAGCCTGAAGGCTTGGCGGATCGCAGGGACCAAGGCGAAATTCGCACGGAAGTTGGGCTGGGACGTGGCAGGACGAGACGGACAGGAGGCTGGCGATGGTGCATACGGATCCGATTTGGATGAAGGCGTTTTTGGCGGTGCATGTGACGGCGGGATTTACTTCGTTCCTGCTGGCTCCGGTGGCGCTGGCGACGGCCAAGGGCGGTAAGCAGCATAAACGGTGGGGGATGGTGTATCTGTGGGCGATGGGAGTCGTCGCCGCGACGGCGCTGCCGATGGCGCTGTATCGGCCGGTGCTGTTTTTGGCGCTGGTGGCGGTTTTCAGTTTTTATGCGGCGTTTTCGGGCTATCGCGTGCTGAAGCTAAAGGATCTGCCGAGGGGTGGGAGCGCGAAGCCGATCGATTGGGCAGCGGGTATCTTTACGTTTGCCTCGAGTGCTTGTCTCGCGGGATTTGGTGCCTTCAAGACCGAGTGGGTGCAGCACATGGGGATCGTGGCGATCGTGTTCGGGTTGCTGGGGATGCGGCTGGCCGGGACGCAGATGTGGACGTTTGTGCGTAAGCCGACGGAGAAGATGTTCTGGTGGTACACGCACCTGGGGAACTTTATCGGGAGCTATGTTGCGGCGTGGACGGCGTTTTCGGTGGTGACGCTGCCGGCGATCCTGCCGCATGCGGGGTACTATTTATGGCTTTGGCCGACGGTGATCGGGGTTCCGGCGATCGCAATAACGACGAGTTATTACAAGAGGAAATTCGCACCGAAGGTGAAGCTGGCCACAGCCTAGAACAACAGCAAGTGCGTCCTCACGCCGGACGGGCGCCACTTCGTGGGGTGGAAGCACGCTTCGCGCGCGAAGCGCTTCCCACCCCACGAAGTGGTCGCCGCCCGCGATTAGGGCGCTGTTGCTTTTGTTCTGAGGCCACCACTTGCACCTAGCGAGTGGCTGGTCTTCCAGAGTTGGTAGAAGGCGATGGCGACGGAGATGATGATGAAAGACCAGAGGACGATCAGGATGACGGTGCCGTATTTGTCGGAGAACTTGAACCAGAAATGGAGCACGTGTTTGCCGTAGCGGATGCCGAGCAGGACGGCGATGAGGTGGCGGAGGCAGCGGCTGGCGGTGAAGGCGACCATGAAGGTGCGGAGGCGCATCTTGAGGGCTCCGGCGGCGAGGACGAAGGGGCTGAGCGGCATGGGTGGGGGCAGGATGGCGGGCAGCGCGACGGCGAGGATGGCGTGGGCTTCCATCCAGTTGGTGACGCGTTTGAAGATGCGGACGGGGGTTCGTTTTTCGATGAAGGCGAGGCCTCCGGATTGCCCAACGCGATAGGAGAACCAGCCGCCGAGGGCGGAGCCGACGGTGGCAGCGACGACAAGCAGGACGGGATTGGCGTGGCTGGCAGCGAAGAAGACGAGCATGATGTCGGTGACGCCGGGGAGGGGGAGCGGGATGAAAGAGGAGTCGACGATGGAGACGAGGAAGAGGCCGAAGATGCCGTAGGAGAGCAGAAGGTGAACAAAGTGGTTGCCGCCGGCGTGATGCACGGGGGCGGCAAGGAGTGCGGCGATTACGTGCATATCGGGTGAGACGCGGGCTGGGGGTGGGAAGTCGCGTTTTTTATGAAAGGCAAAGGCGCCCTCATCGCGGGCGGCGACCACTTCGTGGGGTTTAGGACCGCTTCGCGGTGTTTAGAGGCTTAGGTACGGTAGGGGATTGAGTGGGGGGAGGATTGCGTGTTCGGCGGCGAGGGCGCGGAAGGTTTCGATGGCTTGTTTGCACGGGGCGTCGAGGGCGTAGTGGATGTTTTCTGTCAGGTAGGTGTGGATGGTCGCGGGGGGGATGGCGATGCGGGGGGTCCACTCTTCGACGAGGGCGGGGACGTTGGCGCAGCCGCGTTTGCGCGAGGCGTTGAGATCGAGGAAGAGTTGTTCGCGTTCTTTTTGGGAGAGGACGGTATCGGCGCGGATGGCCCAGACGGCGGCAACCCAAGGGAGTTGCGTGTGGTGGGTCCAAAGGGTGGCGATGTCGTGCCAGTCACAGGGGCCGGCGGCTCGTTCGATGGCTTCGCGGTGCTCGAGGGCGAGGAGTGCGGGATCGCCGATGAGGAGGGCGGCGTCGTGGGTGCGGAGCATGGCGATGGGGTCGGCGGGGGCGGGTGAGAAGGTGGGGGAGTTGTTGTAGAAGTGCTTGAGGATGATCTCGGCGTAGGCGACGGAGCTGCGGGAGGCGGTGTCGGCGGCGATGGTACGGATTTCGGCGAGGGGCTTTTTGGTGATGAGCTGGATGGAGCGGACTTCGCGCAGCGAGGCGATGGTGCAGCCGGGGACGATGAGGAGATCGGGGGTGAGGGCGGCGATGGGGATGAGGCCGAGGTCGGCCTCGTTGGCCAGGAGCTGGCGGGCGCACTCGGAGGGTTGCATGAGGTGAAGCTGGTAGCGTTCGGCGAGGCGGGCGGCGTGGGGAGGGTGGTGGAAGTCCCACATGAGCGGGGCGGGGTTGAGGAAGTCGATTGCGGCTACGCGGAGAGACACGTCTTCTAGTTTACGTGGACGCCCGTCCGGGTCTCGGCAACTGGATTCTCACCGGTGACGCTGATGGAACTGATTTGACGGATAAAGCTTGGTAAGGCGTTCCCGTTTTGGGATTTTGGGTGTGGTAGTTTGGGGGTCAGTTTCGCCGCACCAGAGTGGTTTTGCGGAGGTTTTATGGAGGAGATGAGCCGGCTGGGGTGGTTGGCGCTAGTGTTGACGCCGGGATTGGGGCCGACGCGGATTCATCGAGCGGTTGAGATGCTGGGAGGTGATGCGGGGCTAATCTTCGATCTGCCGCTGACGGAGTTGGAAGGCCTGCGGATTCCGGCGAAGTCGGCGCAGTTTCTTGCGGATGGACGCGCGCGGGCTGATGCCGAAAAAGAGGCGAAGCTGGTAGCGGATGCGGGGGCCTGTTTTTTGACGCCGCGGTGCGCGGGATATCCTTCACGGTTGCTGGAGATTTATGATCCTCCGGCGGTGCTTTGGGTGAGGGGCTGCGTGGATCTACTGGAGTGGCCGGGGATTGCGGTGGTGGGGACGCGTGCGCCGAGTCCGTATGGCGCGGGCATGGCGGAGATGCTTTCGAGAGACCTGGCGAATCGCGGGCTGAGTATCCTGTCGGGGATGGCGCGGGGTGTGGATACGGCGGCGCACAAGGGGGCACTGGAGGCGGGCGGGAGGACGGTTGCGGTGTGGGGAACGGGGCTGGACGTGGTGTATCCGAAAGAGAATAAGCGGCTGGCGGAGCAGATTGTTGCGAGTGGTGGGGCGATCGTGACGGAGTATGCGATGGGGACATTTCCGGCACCGCAGAACTTTCCGATCAGGAATCGAACGCTGAGTGGGATGAGTGTGGGGGTGTTGGTGATTGAGGCGGCGGAGTACTCGGGGACGAGGATTACGGCGCGGTGCGCGATGGAGCAGAATCGCGATGTGTATGCGGTACCGGGGAACGTGACGAACAAGAATGCGTGGGGACCAAATACGTTGATCAAGCAGGGCGCGAAGCTGACCGCGACGTGGGAAGACGTGTGGGAGGATTTGCCTTCGGGGGTGCGGTTGCAGTGTGAGGAGGCGCGTGGGGTGGAGGGGGCTGGTGAATCGAAAGCGATGGGGGCGGCATCTTTATTTAACGAACCGCAGCAGATGGGGGAGCATGAGCGAAAGGTTTTCGCGCGGCTTCGCCACGATGAGCCGGTACAGCTCGATGGGTTGATGGAGCTGATGGAGGCCGAGCTGGGGTCGGCAGAAATTTTTACGGCGCTGTTTGAATTGGAGCTTGCGGGGCGGGTCAAGTCGTTGCCTGGGAAGCATTATGTGAAGGCTTTTTAGAGACAAAGGCAAAGGCGCCCTTGTCGCGGGCGGCGACCACTTCGTGGGGTTATGGACGCTTCGCGTGTTGCGATTTCAACTGCATTGTGTGTTGTGTGGATTGGCGTCGTTCCGGCAAGTCGTGTTAGGTTCGCAATGAAACAGGCGTGTTGGCTAAGATGCCAACGCCTGGTGGGAAAAGGAAGACAGGGAAGATCATGAGCAAGTCCTTAGTGATCGTCGAGTCGCCGGCGAAGGCGAAGACGATTAACAAATATCTCGGAGCGGATTACCAGGTGGAGGCCTCGATTGGTCACATCATGGATCTGCCAAAGAATGACATCGGCGTGGAGCTGGTGCATCGGACGTTTGAGCCGACGCTGATCGTGTCGCCGGGCAAGGAAAAGATTGTGGAGCGGCTGCAGAAGCTGGCAGCGAAGGCGGATAGCGTGTACCTGGCGCCGGACCCGGATCGCGAAGGCGAGGCGATTGCCGCGCACCTGTCGATGCAGTTGAAGCCCTTGCTGAAGAAGGGGGCGACGATTCAGCGCGTCACCTTTAATGAGATCACGCAGAAGGCGGTGAAGGCGGCGTTTCTACATGCGCGGCAGGTGGATGAGAATCTCGTCGATGCTCAGCAGACACGGAGAGTGCTGGACCGGCTGGTGGGGTATCAGATCTCGCCGCTGCTTTGGGACAAGGTCCGGCGAGGCCTGTCCGCCGGCAGAGTGCAGACGGTTGCGTTGCGGTTGATTGTGGAACGCGAGCGGGAGATCAATGCGTTCAAACCGGTAGAGTACTGGCTGATTGGCGCGAAGCTGAAGCCGAATACGGGCGAAGAGTTTACGGCGAAGTTTACCGGGGTTGGCGGGGTGTCGGCGCGAGTTTCGACCGGTGTGGATGCGGATGGGAAAGAGACCTTTATGTCCGGCGCGTTGCCGGATCAGGAAGCTACGGATGAGGTCGTCGGGCAGCTGAATAAGGCGGCGTGGTCGGTCGTGAGTGTCGAGCGCAAGGAGCGCAAGCGCAACCCGACGGCTCCGTATATTACGAGCAAGCTGCAGCAGGATGCTTCGAACCGGTTGGGATTCAATGTGCGACGGACGATGGGCGTGGCGCAGCGTCTGTACGAAGGCGTGGACATCAAGGGTGAGACGGTTGGGTTGATCACCTACATGAGAACCGACTCGACGCGGGTGTCAGAGGATTCGGTGAAGGCGGCTCGGGAGTATGTAACGAAGAGCCTGGGCGCGGAGTATCTGAGTGCCGCGCCGATGGAGTACAAGGGCAAGAGCGCGGCGCAGGATGCGCACGAGGCGATTCGTCCGACAAATGTTGAGTACACGCCGGATTCGATTCGGCAGTATTTGAGCGAGGAGCAGTACAAGCTGTACAAGCTGGTGTGGCAGAAGTTTGTGTCGTCGCAGATGGCTCCGGCGACGTTCGATAATACGACGATTGAGATTGCGGCGAAGGCTGACCGGACGTATGACTTCCGGATCAGCGGGTCGATTCTGACGTTCAAGGGATTTCAGGCGGTGTGGGAGAACTCGTCCGAGGATGCGATTTTGCCGGATGTAAAGGCCGGCGATGCGCTGAACAAGCTCTCGCTTGATCCAGAGCAGCGGTTTACCGAGCCGCCGCCGCGCTTCAATGAGGCATCTCTGGTGAAGACGCTCGAGGAGAAGGGGATTGGGCGGCCTTCGACGTATGCGTCGATTATCAATACGATTCAGGATCGCGATTATGTGAAGAAGATTGGCAAGAACTTTGTGCCGACCGAGATTGGCATGGTCGTGACGGAGTTGCTGATCAAAAACTTTCCGTACATCTTCGAGTTTGGGTATACGGCGAAGCTGGAGACGGAGCTGGATGCGGTCGAGGCCGGCGAAGAAAAGTGGACGGACCTGCTGGATGGGTTCTATACCCATCTTGAGAAAGAGCTTCTGGTCGCTTCCGACGCGATGGAGGACATCAAGCGTCGCGAGGAACCAACGGAGGAGATCTGCGATAAGTGCGGGTCGCCGCTGGTGATGAAGTGGGGCAAGTTTGGCAGCTTCTATTCGTGCAGTGCGTTTACGAATGCGAAGGCCGTGACGATTGCGGCGGCGCCGTGGAAGAAGGATGCGAAGGCGGTGCTGAAGAAGGTGCTGGCGAACTTCCACTTTCCGATGATCGTGAAGGCCGTGACGTTTGACGAGACGAACTTTGAGACCGAGGTTGCGGATGCGAAGGAGTTCGCGGCGGCGGTCGCCCAGGCCCAGGGGAAGGGTAAGACGGTGAAGGCGGAGCCGGTGAGCTGCGACTTTACGAAAGAGAACTTTGCGGCGAAGCCGGACTTGAGTGCGCCGGGCGCAGATGAAGCTCCGGAAGAAGAGTTCTGCGATAACTGCGGGCGATTGATGGTGCTGAAGAATGGGCCGTGGGGTCCGTTTATGAGCTGCCCTGGGTACTCGGACGACCCGCCGTGCAAGACGATTCGCAAGCTGACGCAGAAGGTGCAGTCGAAGCCGCCGGTGACGTTGGACGAGAAGTGCCCGAAGTGCGGGAAGGCTCTGCTGCAACGGGATGGGGCATATGGCGAGTTTGTGGCGTGCTCGGGATATCCGAAGTGCAAATATGTGAAGCAGGACTTGCTGGACGTGAAGTGCCCCAAGGATGGCGGGGACATTGCGGTGCGGAAGACGAAGCGCGGTGACACCTTCTATGGCTGCGTCAACTATCCGAAGTGCGATTTTTCATCGAACTTGAAACTTGTGAATGAAGTGTGTCCAACGTGTGATTCCGCGTACCTTCTGGAGTATGGCAATAAGACCGGGACGTACCTAGTCTGTCCTAACAACCGGGAGTTTTTGCCGAAGCGGCGTCCGAAAAAAGGGCAGCCGGTCGAGGTTCCAACGACTCCGGAGTGTACGTACGAGCGTTTGATCGGTCCGCCGAAACTGGCGGAGCGGGATGAAGAATCCGCGGACGCCGCGCAAAGCGAGCCCGCCCTAGCCTAAGGAGCCTGGATGTCGGATGTGAACGGATCGGTCGGCTTGAAGTTGGATCAAGATCCATTTGCCGATCTTGAAGTGCCCCAGGCTCTTCAGTCGAGTCTGGAGCGTCATCGTACCAACCTGTTTCGGCTGATCCGCGACCTGCAGTCGGCGGGGGTCAGTGAAGAGCAGATTGAATCGAGCGTGACCGTCATCGTGGCGTCGTATCGCGATGAACTGGTGCGTGCCATAAAGACGATGGTGAGGTAGACATGGTGGATACGAAGCTGCACGACGAACCGGGCCGGCTCGCTGCTTTGAAACGCGCTGAGATCCTGGATACAGCTCCTGAAGAACCGTTCGACCGGATTACGGGCCTGGTACGCACCGTCCTGAATGTTCCACTTGCGACGGTTTCGCTGATTGACGAGAATCGCCAGTGGCTGAAGTCCTGTGTGGGACTGGATATTACCAGCACGCCGCGGGACGTTGCGTTTTGCCACTACACCATCCAGGGCCGGGAGCCCATGTACATCCCGGATGCGAAGCTCGATCCTCGCTTCGCGGATAACCCGCTCGTCACTGGTGCCCCGTATATCGGAAGTTATCTTGGGATTCCGTTATCTTCGCCCGATGGCTATAACGTTGGGTCGCTTTGTGCGATCGACTTCAAGCCGCGGACGTTCGACGCTGCGCAGATCCAGGTTCTGAAGAGTTTTGCCGCGCTTGTGACCGACGAGATGGAGTTGCGGCGTATCGCGGCCATCGACCACTTGACGGGCGCGTTGACGCGACGTGGATTCTGCCTGGAGGCCGCGAAGGCGATTTCACGCTTCGAACGTCATCGGCGGTCGAGTGCGCTGCTGATGTTCGATATCGACCACTTCAAGAAGGTCAACGACACGCATGGGCATCCGGCGGGCGACGAGGTGTTGCGCAGTGTCGGCAAGGAGATGAGCCGCTTGTTGCGGACGAGTGACGTGCTGGGACGCCTGGGCGGCGAAGAGTTCGGCATCCTGCTCGCCGACGCGGAGCCGGAAGATGCGTATCGCTCGGCTGAGCGTTTCCGGATTGCGCTGGAAGCGCTGACGATCAAGCATAAACCGCCGATCAAAGTGACAGCGAGCTTCGGGATCGGCATGGTGGAGGCGGGCGGCGGTAGTCCTGAAGAGTGGATGGCTCGTACCGACCAGGCGCTTTACACGGCAAAACGAACGGGACGTAATAAGTCCTGCTTTGCGCCAGTGGATACGGGGACCGAGATCGGTTCCTAAGGCTGGGATAGATGCGCCCTTACGCCGGACGGGCGGAGTTGCGCACGCTGCACGCTTCACGCGGTTTACCGATAGTGCTGGGTCAGGCCTGTGCGCGTGTTGACTACGGCGAACTGGCCGTCTGACTGGGCTTCGATGGTGATGGCGTAGCCTGCGTCCGTTCCCTGCGGGTTGGCGATGTACTTTTCGGGCGTGTTGGCTGCGCCGGCCTCGGCCGAATAGTGGAGCTGCCAGAACGACTCAATGGATGGAGAGGATTCGATCGTCTTGAGGACGGAGGTTGAGCCGCCCTTATGCTCGCCGTTGTCCATGATGGCGACGCGGGGGTGGATGCCGTCGATGAAGGCGGGGCTCGAGCTGTGGTCCCAGCCGTGGTGCGAGACGGCGAGGATGTCGATGCGGCCGATGAGGTTGTTGGGGCAGGTGAGGACTTGCTCTTTGTCGGCAGTGAGGTCGCCGAGATCGAGGATGCGGAGCGGGCCGTAGCTGATGTAGATACCGAGCGAGCGGGCGTTTTCGGTTTCATCGTGCGGACGCGGGTCGGGTGTGGCGCAGAAGCGGTTGGGCTGGCCGGCGCCGGGAAGAGCGTGATCCATGAGAACGCCGTCCGAGCTGACGACCGTGGCGTCGAGACCGGGGATGGGGACCTTGTCGCCGGGCTTTGGCGTGATGCGGGTCGCGTGCATGGTGGCGATGAGCTGAAGGTAGGTGGCGTAGTCTCTGTCGATGGCGGCGTCGTGCTCGCGGTTAGGGCCGTGGTCGATGAAGGTGCCGATAGGAATTTTGGCGGCGAGTTGGCTGACGCCGCCGACGTGGTCGGCGTGGTAGTGGGTGATGAGGACGTAGTCGAGCTTGGTGAGGCCGGCGTCGTGCGCGGCTTTGACGATGCGGTCTGCGTCGCGGTTATCGTTTCCGGCCCAGCCTGTATCTACCAAGAGGGATTGGTGGGTGGGGGTGATGAAGAGGGTGGATTGGCCGCCTTCTACGTCGATGAAGATGATTTTGAGGGGGGACTGGGCGTGGGCGGTGGAACAGTCGGCCGCGCAACACAGGGATAAGAGCATGAGGACAAGTGCAAGTGCGCCCTGACGCCGGGCGGGCGGTACTGCGTACGCTTGATCGCTTCGCGTGCTATTCATCGTCGCCTCGCAGGCTGGCGATGACGCCGAAGTCTTCGAGGGTGGTGGTGTCTCCGGTGACGGTGCCGGTGGTGGCGAGTTCGCGGAGGAGGCGGCGCATGATCTTGCCGGAGCGGGTTTTGGGGAGTTGCTGGGTGAAGCGGAGGTCGTCGGGGCGGGCAAGAGCTCCAATCTCTTTCGCGACCCATTGGCGGAGTTCCTGCTTGAGGTCTTCGGTGGGTTCGTTGCCTTCTTCGAGCGAGACGAAGGCGGCGATGGCCTGGCCTTTGAGGTCGTCGGGGCGGCCTACTACGGCGGCTTCGGCGACCTTGGGATGAGCGACGAGGGCGGATTCGATTTCCATGGTGCCGAGCCGGTGGCCGGAGACGTTGATGACGTCGTCGACGCGGCCCATGAGCCAGAAGTAGCCGTCCTCGTCGCAGCGTGCGCCGTCGCCGGTGAAGTAGCATCCGGGGATCTCGGAGAAGTAGGCTTGCTGGTAGCGTTCGGGATCGCCATAGATGGTGCGGGCCATGGACGGCCACGGCTTGCGGATGACGAGCAGGCCGCCTTTGCCTGCGGGGACGGGCTCGCCTTCCTTGGTGACGACTTCGGGGACGATGCCGAAGAAGGGGCGCGTGGCGGAGCCGGGTTTAGTGGGGACAGCGCCGGGGATGGGCGCGATGAGGATGGCTCCGGTTTCGGTTTGCCACCAGGTGTCGACGATGGGGCAGCGCTCTTTGCCGATCATGCGGTGATACCACATCCAGGACTCGGGGTTGATGGGTTCGCCAACGGTGCCGAGCAGGCGGAGCGAAGCGAGGGAGTACTTCGAGACCCATTGGTCGCCCCACTTGATGAAGGCACGGATGGCGGTGGGTGCGGTGTAGAAGACGGTGACCTTGTGGTCGTCGATGAGCTTCCAAAAACGGCCGTTGTCGGGGTAGTTTGGAGCGCCTTCATACATGAGGACCGTTGCGCCGTTTTGCAAAGGGCCGTAGACGACGTAGGAGTGGCCGGTGACCCAGCCGATGTCGGCGGTACACCAGTAGATGTCGGAGTCTTTGAGGTCGAAGATGTATTTGGTGGTGAGATAGGTTTGGACGGCGTAGCCGGCGGTGGTGTGGACGAGGCCTTTGGGTTTGCCGGTGGTCCCAGAGGTGTAGAGGATGTAAAGCGGGTCTTCGGAGTCCATGGGTTCGCAGGGGCAGTCGGCGGCTGCTTCGGCGAGGGCGTCGTGCAGCCAGAGATCGCGGCCTGCGTTCATCGTGACCTGGGTGCCAGTGCGGCGGTGGACGAGAACGTGCTTGACGGACGGGCATTTGGTGACGGCTTCATCGACGATGGCTTTGAGTTTGACTTCGGAGCCGCGGCGATACGACGAGTCCTGGGTGAGGATGGCGACGCATTGCGAGTCATTGACGCGATCGGAGATAGCGTGGGCGGCGAAGCCACCGAAGATGACGGAGTGGACGGCTCCGATGCGGGCGCAGGCAAGCAGCGCGATGGCGAGCTCGGGGCACATGCCCATGTAGATGGCGACGCGGTCGCCCTTTTTGATGCCGAGGGTGTGCTTGAGGACGTTGGCGAAGCGCTGGACCTGTTTGTGGAGGTCGCGGTAGGTCAAGGTGATGACTTCACCGGGTTCGCCTTCCCAGATGATGGCGGGTTTGTCGGCGCGCTGGCCGAGAGCGTGGCGATCGACGGCGTTGTGGCAGAGGTTGAGTTTGCCGCCGTTGAACCAGGTGGCGTGGCCCATCTCGCCTTCGAGGACGGTGGTGAAGGGGGCGAACCAGTCGAGCTCGGAGGCGGCTTCGCGCCAGAACTCTTCGGGCTGCTCGATGCTGTAGCGGTAGAGAGATTCGTAATCGGCGAGCGACGGGATGAGGGCTTTGGCGGCGAACGCGGCGGGTGGCGGGAAGACGCGGTTTTCGCGCAGGAGCGAGTTCATGCTGGTATCTGGCTGCGGTGCGGCGTCGGGCACGAGGTGGAACCTCCGGTGAGTTGGCGACGTCCAATGAGATGAGGCTGCTGTGGTCGCCAGATTGAAGGTACTCTAACCGTCCGGCGAGCGGCAACGCCGGATTGCTCGAGTGCGATTACCGCGTGGTTACTGGCGCAATGTGCAGGAGATGGCGTACAAACGTTAGGCAATGCGTGTGATGCGCAGATCAACGTGATGGAGTGGACATGCTTGGATTTCTCGATCGGGATCGCTCGGTAGCTCCTGAAGGCTATAGCCGCTGGCTGGTGCCGCCGGCCGCTTTGGCGATTCATCTGGCGATTGGCCAGGTTTATTCGTTTTCAGTCTTCAAGACGCCGTTGATCCAGTACTTCACCGCGACGGTGGGCGCGGCGAATATCAATAAAGACATCGGGTACATCTTCTCGGTGGCGATTGCGTTTCTGGGGATCTCGGCTGCGCTGTTTGGCGCGTGGCTCGAGAAGGCCGGGCCACGACGCGCGATGTTCTATGCAGCGATCTGCTTTGGCGCCGGCTTCATCATCGCTGCGTTTGGCGTGAGCCTTCACCAACTGGCGCTGGTCTATCTTGGGTATGGCGTGGTCGGCGGCGTGGGGCTTGGGCTGGGCTACATCTCGCCGGTGTCTACGCTGATCAAGTGGTTTCCGGATCGGCCAGGGCTTTCGACCGGGCTTGCGATTATGGGGTTCGGCGGCGGCGCGATGATCGGCAGCCCGCTGGGGAACCAGTTGATGGCGCACTTCAAGGCGCATGGCTACGCGAACGCAATTACTCCGACGTTTATGACGATGGGCGTTCTCTATTTCATCTTCATGATGTTCGGCGTGTTCACGATTCGCGTGCCGCGCGAAGGCTGGAAGCCTGCAGGCTGGAGCGGAACGAACAAGGCGAATGCGCTGATTACGACGCACAACGTGAACGTTGCAGGTGCGATGAAGACGCCGCAGTTTTATTTGCTGTGGTTGGTGCTGTTCTGCAATGTGACGGCGGGGATCGGGATTCTTGAGGACGCGAGCCCGATGATTCAAGACTTCTTCAAAGGCCACGTGCTGGCGGTTGCGGCGGGTGGGTTCGTCGGGCTGCTGAGCATCTTCAACATGGCCGGGCGGTTTTTCTGGGCGTCGATGTCGGACTTCCTGGGGCGCAAGACGACTTACTTCATCTTCTTCGTGCTGGGTGCGGTGCTGTTCTTTACGTTGCCTTTGACGCGCGGCGATCATTTGAACTCGGTGGCGCTGTTTGTGTCGATCGCTGCGGTGATCATCTCAATGTATGGCGGCGGGTTTGCGACGATTCCGGCGTACCTGAAGGACCTGTTTGGCGGGTACAACGTTTCGGCGATTCATGGCCGGTTGCTGACCGCCTGGTCGACGGCGGGGATCGTCGGGCCGCTGGTGGTGAACGGCATTCTGGATCATTACGTAAAGAACGGGCTGGCGAAGCAGGATGCTTATCCGACGATTCTGCACATTATGACCGGGCTCCTGGTGGTCGGGTTCGTCGCGAACCTGATGGTGTCGCCGGTCGCTGAGAAGTATTGGATGAAGGAGCAGAATCTGGCTCCGGTTGGTTCGGGGCACTAGGAGGCATGATGGCTGAAGGAAGCGTGAAGAAATCGTCGCCGGTATTGATTGCGGCTGCGTGGTTGATCGTGGTATTGCCGACTGCCTGGGGACTGACGTACACGGTGCAGAGCGCGCTGAAGCTGTTTACGGCGACGTCTGCTCCGGCGGTACCGAGTGCCCCGGTCACTGCACCCAAGTAACAGCGTTCGTTCCACTGGATCCAGCGAGATAGAGGTTGAGTGGACTTTTCGTCGGGTGCGCTGATCGGGTTCTTTCTCGGGTTTGCCTTCGGTGTGGGATGTGCGCTGGCTGTGATGTACTCGATTTATATGGGTGGGTATCGGGCGGCGGTTCGAGACTCGTTGAGGCCGGTTGAGAGCGAACGACTGAGAAAAGCCAAGGCAAAGGCAGGTGCGCCCTAGTTCCGGGCAGGCGGCTCTGCGTACGCTTCGTGCTCAGCGCGCCTACTGTTTGTGAATTTGCTGATGCGATTGCCAGGCGCTGGCGATGATGGAATCGAGCTCCGGGTGGTTGGGCTTCCAACCGAGGTCATGTTGGATTGCGTCTGAGCTTGCGACCAGCACCGCCGGATCGCCGGGGCGGCGTGCTTCCAGTTCGACCGGGACGGCGTGACCGGTGACGCGGCGCACTGAGTCGATGACCTGCTGGACGGTGAAGCCCTGGCCGTTGCCGATGTTGTAGACCATCGTCGCGGGTTTGCCTGGGTCGTTGAGGGCTTCGAGCGCGAGCAGGTGAGCGTCGGCTAGATCCTGCACATGGATGTAATCGCGGACGCAGGTGCCGTCCGTGGTGGGATAGTCCTGGCCGTAGATCTTGATACTTTTGCGGCGACCTAAGGCGACGTCGAGGATGAGCGGGATGAGGTGCGACTCCGGCTCATGGTTTTCGCCATATCCTTCGATCGCTCCTGCGACGTTGAAGTAGCGCAGTGCAGCAAAGCGCAGGCCGTGAGCGTTGGCCATCCAGCGCATCATGTACTCGGAGAGCAGCTTGGATTCGCCGTAGGGGTTTGTGGGGGCGAGCCTGGCGGTTTCGAGGATCGGGGTGGATTCGGGCTCGCCATAGCAGGCGGCGGTGGAACTGAAGACGAGCTTGTTGTGGCCGGTGGCGAGCATGGCCTCGAGCAGCGAAAGAGTTCCGGCGGTGTTGTTGCGGAAGTAGACCTCGGGAAACTTCATCGATTCGCCGGCTTCGATGAGCGCGGCGAAGTGCATGATGCCATCAAACTTGGTGTCTTTCAATGTTGATTCGAGAAGCGTCCGGTCGGAAAGGGCACCCTCAACGAGGGTTGCGCCGGAAGGAATTGCGGAGCGGCGGCTGTGGCAGAAGTTATCGAAGATGGTGACTTCGTGGCCTGCGGCGAGCAGCATGCGGCTGACGGTTCCGCCGATGTATCCGGCACCGCCGGTGACTAAAACTCTCATTTTCTCTCCTGAATTCGGTGTTTCAACCTGTGAATCGAATCGTGAAGGGCTGCAACCAATGTATTAGGCGCACGGAGGTAAGGGGCATATCCGTTTCCATTTGCGCTGGGTATAAAGAGGTCAGTTTGATATGCCGATAGGAGCCATGCACGCCTGGAACCGATTTGGATAACCCTGGAACGATCTCAGTTTACGTGCAGAGGGTTATTCTTTTGATATTGTCGCTCGAATGAATAGACTGTTTGAAGAGGGGCCGGTGACTCTGGTCACGGTACTCCCGGGGAATTGTCTAAGAGGTTGAGCTTGAGCTTGCGCATGGTTAAGGGTATTGCCCGTTTCCGGAAGCCGAGGTGGCTTCTTCAACGACCGCGAACCTCAAAGCCTTGAAGTTTTGAGGTCTTCGTAAAGGATTTTTTGACTTATGGCAAAGCCTCTTCGCAGCCAGATCGCGCAACCGCAAGACCTCCGGTTCACCCATTTCGGGGTTCTGGACGCGGGCGCTCAAAGTAAAGGATCGCTGTTTACGGCGGTCGGCATCAATGTGACGCTCGCTGTTATCGCGGTGATCATCAGCGCGGCCGCTGTGAAGGTTGCGGCGGATAACAAGCTGAAGGAAGTCACGTACGTCACACCGGTTAAACCACCGGAGCCGATCAAGCCCAAGATTGTTCCCCCTCCACCGAAGCCTCCACCGGTGATTCCGAAGCCAGTCGAGCCGAAGATCGTGCTTCCGAAGGTTGAGCCGCCGGTTGTTCCGAAGCCGATTCCCGTTCCCGTTCCGAAGCCGGTTCCGGTGGTGACTCCTGCCCCGCCGAAGCTGGTGGTTGCAGCTGCCGCGCCGAAGCCGGTTGCGATTCACCTTGGCCAGTCGGCCTCGGTGGTCAATCACGATGCACATCCTTCGGCTGTCGCGCTGGGTTCCCCGACGAATCCGATTGCCCCTTCGAGCCGTCCGGCGACCTCGGCTGTCAATCTCGGCCAGCGTGGTCTGGCTGGGATGCCTTCGAGTAATACGGGTGGCGGCCCACCGTCTTCAAGGGTCAACCTCGGTTCGGGCCAGCCGAACGGCAGCATGGGAGGGACGGGTTCTCGTGCAGTCGCGGGGGTAAAGCTCGGAGTGACGGGCGGAACACCGGGTGGCACGGGCAACGGAGTGGGAACGCGTCCGGCGCAAGTTTCACTGGGACAGGCGCCGCCTCCACCGACTGCGACGAATACGAGCCTGGCGAAGGCACCGGTCCGTCAAGGTCCTCAGGTCATTTACAAGCCGCGTCCGGCGTATACGGCGGAAGCGACGCAGATGAAGATTGAAGGCGTAGTGGCCGTTAGGATCCATGTCGCCGCAAACGGCGCGGTGAGCGTCATCGGGGTTACGAATGGATTGGGCCACGGTCTGGACGAATCGGCGATTCGCGCCGTACAAGCCACCCGTTTCCGACCGGCTGTGGATGCGAACGGAAGCCCGATCGACTGGGAAGGCGTCGTCAACATTTCGTTCCAGATGGCGAGCTAGGCATTGGAGTCTCCCGGGGATAAAGGCCCGGGGGCAACTCTACAAAACTTTTTTCAGCGGCTCGGGTCTAGGTCGCGTACCGCAGGGAATTCAATAGGAGCTGCACAAATGATCGTCAGGACACACACCATCGCCGGACTTACGCTCGCTCTTCTCGTGGCATCCGCCATGCCTGGTCATGCGGCCGGCGACATCTTCAAGAAGAAGAAAGAAGTCGCCCAGGGCAAGAAGATGACGCCCGCGCAGAGCGCCTTGATCGACAAGGCCGTTCTCCGTGAGAAGGAAGTCATCAAGGTGGTGAAGGAGCGGGCTCCGATCGTCGAGACCTACATTCAAAACATGAAGCCTGACCCGGTGATGCGGCAGGTCCCTGATTCGGACGAACATTTCCTGGGACGCGTTGAGTTTGGCCGGATTATCGGCGACCAGGCGTTTGAGGCGGGTCCGAAGGCGGGCGAGAAGAAGACCAAGATGGGCTTCTTCAAGAACTCGGCAGGCTTCCTGGGCGGTCTTGGCGGGTCGTTGCACCTCCAGTTCCACGAGGCTGGCTTCGTGCAGATGCTGTTGATGGATTCGAACAGCTTCGACAAGCAGCACTATAATTTTTACTTCGTGCGCAATGACTTCCTCGGCAATACGCCGACGGCTGTCTTTGACGTGACGCCGGCGAGCGGCAAAAGCGAGCGTGGCCGCTTCTTCGGACGCATCTGGGTTGAGACGCGTGACGGCAACGTGGTCCGCTTCAACGGCGACTTTGCGGGATCTGAGAAGGACTACCAGGAGTTCTTCCACTTCGATAGCTGGCGGACCAACGTGCAGCCGAACCTGTGGCTGCCGACAAGCTTTTATGTCGAGGAGAGCGATCCGAAGAGCCAGACCAGCACCTTGAAGTTCAAGGCGATCAACCACGTGTGGGGCTACGTGCTCAAGGTTCCTTCGAAGGAAGCCGAGAACACCTCGCTTGAAGTGGTTGGCGCGCAGGACGTTTCAAACGATGCCCAGGACGAGAGCCCGCTGGGAGCGCAGCGTGCGTTCGCCAAGCAGGCAGAAGATAACGTCGTCGAGCGGCTGTTCCAGGCTGGTTTGCTGGATGCGCCCAGCGACTTCGATAAGACGCTCGAGGCGCTGGCAAACAACATTCTCGCTTACAACAATATTGCTGTGAGCAGCCCGGTGCATGTGCGCACGCTTCTGACTGAGCCGCTCGAATCGCTTTCGGTTGGTAACACGATTATCCTTTCGAAAAGCCTGATCGATACGACCGCGGTCATCACGCAGGACGGCGCACAGCAGATGGGTAACCTGAATGCGCTGCTGGCTTTCCAGCTTGCGCACATCATCACAGGCCACCGTCTGGATACGAAGTATGCGTTCAACGATCGCCTGCTATTCCCGGATAACTCGTCCTTCAAACGCATTCCGATGCACCACACGGAGGCCGACAACACCGAGGCGGCGAAGAAGGCGATCGAGCTTCTGAATGCGAAGGAACTGGTCGACGGCCAGAAGTATTTCGGACTTTACCTGCAGCAGCTCCAGGCTCGGGTGAAGGCGCTTCGTGCCTTGAATGAGCCGATGATCGGCGATGGCCTGGTAAAGGGCGATAGCGACACCTCATTCTGGATGGCCGCGTTGATTCCGAAATCCGAGAAGCTGGATGTCAAGAACCTGAAGCAGCAGGCGGCTGAGCCGTTGTCAGCATACCTCCGGTTCGATCCCTGGACCGACCAGGTCGTCACACTGCACACTGCGTTTGAGCCCCTGTTGAGCGCCAGCGACAAGATGCCGTTTGAAGTTTCGCCGGTGTACATCAAGCTTTCATACTGGAAGCCTGCTGCCGACCCGGTGCCGGCTCCTCCGGCTGCGGGCCCAACGTCTGCTCCGGTCGACCCGAATGCGGCTCCTGTTGATCCGAACGCGGCGCCGGTGGCTCCGCCGCCTCCTGCGACGACCACACCTGCACCGCAACAGTAATTGCGATGCGGGTGTTGGCCGCCCAATCTTTTTTTTGAGTATCTCCTTTAGTCGTTATGGTTTGATGGCGTGAATTGACGGGAAAAAGAAGTGTCGTTGTCCCATGAAGGTGGTAGACTTCGGCCATTCCCCAAGTTTCATGTGCGTCAAACATCAGTCTCCAGGGAGATTCTCATGAGGAAATTGCTCGGCTTATTGGCCGTTCTGACTGCATTTGTGCCCTTAGTTCCATCGCTTCGGGCTC
Source organism: uncultured Granulicella sp. (assembly GCA_963693075.2). Lineage (GTDB taxonomy): Bacteria > Acidobacteriota > Terriglobia > Terriglobales > Acidobacteriaceae > Edaphobacter. The sequence continues at coordinate 294,748 of CAXMMP010000001.1, forward strand.
AGGCTGTCTACACGGCGACGAAAACCACTTACATTCAAGCGGGCGCAGGCGTTTTTTACCTGAACCCGGACTACACGAATACGAGGTACGGAGATAACACGGTCGAAGGGGTGAGTGGATGGGCGGATGCCAATCTCATCAACTTTCTGGGAGTCGAAGCCGAAGCTCACGTTAGTGTGGTGGACCCTTCGGATCTGAAAGAGAATTCTTACCTGATCGGACCGCGTGTCGCGATCAAAAAGGGCAGGGGCAATCTATACGGCAAAGCCATGGTTGGGCGTGGAGCGTTCATCTTTGACGCCAACGTTCCTGCGGGGGCGAAGAAGACAAAGGACTACACCATGTATGCCTTCGGGGGCGGATTGGACTACCGAATCAGCCAGAACTTCAACTACCGGGTCGTCGATGCCGAGTTCCAGACCTGGACTGATTTCAAACCGCACAATCTTTCTCCTTATGTGATCAGTACAGGGATCATGTTCATCCTTCACTAAATGCAAGATCGATCGAGTTCTATGAACCTGGATTCTCCTGCGTCGGGCTACGCAACTTATGCCTGTGTAACTGGGTTATCCTTATGTGGGAGACGTCGGCTCATGAAGATTCCTGTTGTTGGTCTGTTGTTCGCAGCACTCGGTTCGACGGTCGCATTCGGCCAGGCCAGTACCACCGCAAGCAGGACGTTCGATCTGCAGGCCGGCGGCGGCTTCTCCTACGTCCGATCGGACTATAGTGGGTCGTATAAGGGCGGCGCGCTCTATACGACTTTGGACTTCAGCCCACACTTCGGCGCTGAGTTTGAATTCCACCAGGCAGACTCCCCCAAAAATCCGACTTATGAAAGAACCTATGAGTTTGGTGCGCGGTACCACCGCACTTACGGACGGTTTGAGCCGTTCGCCAAAGTGGCATACGGGCGTGGCGTATTCAACTTCGTCGATTACTTTACCGATCCCACAACCGGAAAGACGACCCCTAAGGTCGTAGCCAACCTGGCTTACAACGAGATTGCGTTTGGGGGCGGTACGGATTACCGTCTGCTACCCTGGCTGAATCTGCGTGGCGAATACGAGTACCAGACGTGGCACTCGTTCCCTCCGAACGGCTTGACGCCGCAAGTGATCACCATCGGCGTCGCCTACCACTTCCCAGGTGGACTGGAAAAGGGCAGACGCTTCAAATAAGCGTACTGCCCTTGTCCTTGCAAAACTCTCTCACTCTTTAGAAGTGGTACGCGATGCCGATCGCCGGCATGCTGGTGACTTCGTACCGGTTCGTCGCGAAGCGCGGTACGAACTGCGGCGCTTTGTTGATGAGACCGTGGTACTGCACCCGAATGTCGAAGCTAGGGCTGATCTCGTAGGCGACACCGCCTCCGATCATGCCCGCGATGCGCGTGTTTGAGGTCGCATCCAGCGTGTAGGTGCCTTCCTGAATTACGGTGTAAAACACACCGCCGACGCCGGCTTCAAGAAATGGGTTGTAGCGCTTGAAGTTCAGCCCGTAGACATACGCGACGGTGCCTTCCTGCTGGCGGGTGTGTACGGGGTTGTTAAAGGTCTCACCGCAGCAACGGAAGTAATTGGTGTTCTGGCCGAAGGAGTAGTTCGCTTCGAGTGCGCTGTGCGGCGTAAGAAGGTAGCGATAGCTCAGCAACGCCCCGAGCGTCTTCGTGGGCGTGAGCTGGATTCCAGACGCGTTTACCTGGGGGGGAAGCAGGGCGACGCCGCTGAGGCTGATATCCTGACGGCTTTCCTGCGCGTACGCGGCGGCAGCAGACAACGCTAGCACACCGAACAAAATCATCTTCTTCATTCTTTGCCAAGCCCTCTCAAGTTCACGCGATTCACCCCTTTTGACTCTCACAAGGTTCCATTGGTTATGGCCGGAGATGGGCGAATTCGCTCTTCTCAATTGTACCCGCTTGGCTGGGAGTGATGTTCCGAAGGGCTCAAAAAGGCCGGAGCGCAGGAACGCTCCGGCCGGGTTTGCCAGGGATGAATTAGTTCTGCGACGGAGGGGGTGGAGGCGGCGGTGCCTGGTCTCCCCCTTCGCGACGTTCGCTGCGCCGCTCCTGAATCTTTGCCTGCATCTGGTCATATTTAGCCTTCTGCGTGTCATCGAGAAGCGCTTTGATCTTCGCTTCGGAATCGTCATGGATGGCCTTCATCCGGGCATGCTTGTCAGGGCCGGCGACCGAGGTGTCGTCGCGGAGCGCCATCATCTTCTGACGGCTATCGGCATGGATGGCCTTCACCTGGGAGGCCTGGTCGGGCGTCAGGTTGAGCGCTTTGGTCATATGCTCGAGCTGACGGTCTCCCACGTCACCATGGCCAGGGCCTTGAGCAGGCGGAGGAGGCGGTGCGTCCGGCTGTTGTGCCATCACGGGAGCGGCGAGACAGCCCGCGAAAGCCAAGGCAAGTAGAACGCGCCCTGCGTTGGGAAGGAACTTTGAGGTGAATGGCGTGCGCATAGCTATATCTCTCTTTCTAAGAGTCTTGCGTGGGGAGTTCCGAAGCAAATCCGCGTGCGCTCCGGTCGAATCGTCTACGGGTACAGACGGTGTCTCGCGGAAAATGTTCCGGTGATCGCACAGAATTCAGGTTTGCTGGAAACGGTAAGGATCTCCGTGCGCGGCGGCATAGGCCTCGACGACTTTGAGGAAGGCGAGTGCTGCGTGCGAGAGATTTGCCTGCCGCCGGTAGACGAGGCGAAGTTTGCGCTCGATCTGAAGCTCCTTGATGCGAACCCGGACCAAGGCACCCGCGGCGATCTCTGTTTCGACGGTAAGGCCGGGAACAAGGGCGACGCCGTTGCCCATCTGGACAAAACGTTTGATCGCGTCGAGCGAAGGAAGCTCCACATTCATGTTGAGAGGAGTCTTGTGGCGGCGGAAGGTCTGGATGACCTTCTGGCGCTGCGGCGACGGAATGTTGTGCGCGATGAAGGTCTGCGTGCCCAACTGCCGAATCGAGACTTCACCGGCTCTGGCCAACGGATGGGCGGGGTTCACAATGAGCGACAACTCGTCGCGGTAGACGATGACCGACTGCACCTGGGGGTCTTCCGGCTTGAAGGAGAGCACGCCAATCTCGACGGAGTGGATTAGGACCTCATCCGGGATGCGGCTCGCCAGGGCCCGTTGTACCGCGACTTTAATATGCGGGTTCTGGCGACGGTACTCATCGAGTAACGGTAAAAGGTAGAGGCAGGTGTACTCATTCGCCGCGAGGTTCAAGCGACCGTGATGGAGGGCACGCAATTCCGTGAGGGCTCCGGCAGCTTCAGTACGGAGATTGAGGAGCTTGAGGGCGTAGTCGCGGAGTACTTCGCCGGCATCGGTGAGCGAGCCATCCCGCGAGGCGCGGTCGAAGAGGATCTCGCCGAGTTCGCCTTCGAGTTTGGCGACGGCTTGCGATACGGCCGGCTGCGTGCGGTGCAGACGAGCGGCGGCGCGGGAGAAGCTGCGCTCTTCGGCGACGGCGAGAAATGTTTCAAGCTGGAAAAGATCCATCGTATCGATCCTGAGGCGGTTCGGTCAGCGAAGGTGCGAGCTTTGAGAGTGCGGAGTTATCATGGTCTGTCGGTTGAGAGCGACCCCTGGTCGCACGTTCTCCCCAATAGGTTGATTAGAAATGATGATACCGCTTCTCGAATCCATAAGCGCTGATTATGATAAGCGGTAGTCAGGAGAAGCTCTTTATGTCTGCCGATACGAACGCTTTGCCGCAAATCGTTTTCTTCGACACCACGCTGCGTGATGGCGAGCAAAGCCCCGGCTGCACGATGCACCACGGCGAAAAACTGAGGATGGCCCACCAGCTTGCAACCCTCGGCGTGGATGTGATGGAGGCGGGGTTTGCCATTGCCTCCGACGGCGATCTCGAATCCATCCGGACGATCGCCCGCGAGGTCCGCGGCCCCCGCATTGCCTCTCTCGCGCGTTGCAAACGGGAAGATATCGAAGCGGCTGCGCGCTCGATCGAACCTGCCCCGCTCAATCGGATTCACGTCTTCCTCGCGACGAGTGATCTGCACCTTGAAGCGAAGCTGCGGATCACGCGTGAACAGGCCCTGGAGCAGGCGGCAGAGTCGGTCGAACTTGCTTCGCGCTATACGGATAGCGTCGAGTTCTCCGCCGAAGATGCAACTCGCTCCGACCTCAATTTTCTGGTCAAGATCGTCACCGTCGCAGTGAAGGCTGGGGCCAAGACGATCAACTTACCGGATACCGTGGGCTATACCACGCCGGATGAGTATAAGGCACTCTTCCAACGCATGCAGAGGGATATCCCAGACGCAGATCGGGTCATCTTCTCCACGCACTGCCATAACGATCTTGGCATGGCAGTGGCGAACTCGCTGGCGGGCGTTGAGGGTGGAGCTCGGCAGATTGAATGCACGATCAACGGCATTGGCGAACGTGCCGGTAACGCCGCGCTCGAAGAGATTGCCGCCGCACTCGCGACGCGTCGCGATAAGTTCTCCTACCGCAACGGCATCAACATGAAGCAGCTTTATCCGACGAGCAAGCTACTCGGTGAACTGATCAGCTTTGGCTGCTCGCCCAATAAGGCTGTAGTGGGAGCGAATGCATTCGCGCACGAGAGCGGTATTCATCAACACGGGGTGCTGGCGAACCCACTGACCTACGAGATCATGACTCCGGAGAGTGTCGGCGTGTCGTCGACGAATCTGGTACTGGGCAAGCACTCCGGCCGGCGTTTGCTGGAGCAGCGCTTGAAGGAACTTGGACACCCGCTCAGCCGCGCTGAACTAGACCAGGTCTATGAGCGATTCTCCGCGCTTGCCGATCGAAAGAAATCCATCTACGACCAGGACCTTCTGGGTTTACTGAAGGAAGAGCAGAACGCGTTAACCGCCTAGAAAGGTCTTCCAATGGCAAGACAGCAGCGGGAATTACCTGAGGGAAATGGTTGATGAAGCTGAAGATTGCAGTTCTTGCCGGTGATGGAATTGGCCCTGAGGTCACGCATGAAGCGACCGAAATCCTGCGGGCCGTTGCAAGCCTGGGCGGCCATGAGTTCACCTTTGTCCCGGCATTGATTGGCGGCGTCGCCATCACCGAGACCGGGTCGCCTCTGCCGGCCGAGACCCTCGAGACTGCGCTCGATGCCGATGCCGTTCTGCTGGGAGCAGTCGGCGATAACAAGTTCGCCGCGCTGTCGCCGGATAAGCGTCCGGAGGCTGGTCTCTTACAGATTCGGCAGGCGCTCGGTGGCTTCGCGAACCTTCGTCCCTCGGTAGCCTACGCTGCGCTTTCGGAGAATTCGCCGCTGCGGCCCGAAGTGACTCAGGGGGTCGACATCCTTTTCGTGCGCGAGCTCCTAGGAGGTCTTTACTTCGGCGCGCCGCGCTGGTGGGATCAATCGGCCAATGCGAACGGTGGAGGCGAGGCCATCAACACCATGCGCTATACGCGCGATGAAGTGATCCGTGTGGCGCGCGTCGCATTCGAGCTTGCGTCCAAGCGTCGCAAGAAAGTCACCAGCGTCGACAAGGCCAACGTGCTCGAAGTCTCGCAGCTCTGGCGCGCGACCGTGACTGACATCGCAAAGGATTATCCGGAAGTCACGCTTGAGCATCAACTGGTCGATTCGATGGCGATGCACCTGATGAACATCCCGCGTAACTTCGACGTGGTGCTCACCGAGAATCTCTTCGGAGACATTCTCTCCGACGAATCCGGCGTAATCACCGGATCGCTGGGAATGCTGCCCTCCGCGACAATTGGCGGCACGGTCAATCTCTACGAGCCGGTTCATGGCTCGGCACCGGATATCGCAGGCACCGGCAAGGCTAATCCCCTGGGAGCCATTCTGACTGCAGCGATGGTGCTGCGACATTCGGGTCATCTCGAAGCGGAGGCTGCAGCGATCGAAGCTGCTGTGCAGCGTGTGTTAACTGAGGGCTATCGCACGGCGGATATTGCACGAGCTTCAGCAGGCGGCACTCCGCAAGTGACGTCAACGAAGCAGATGGGCAAGCTCATCCTGCAGGCGCTCACCGAGGCGACCGACCGCCGTCAGTCGCTCCACGCGGTTTAGAGGACGATGACCTTCTCAGCGAGAACGCGGTATCTTCTGTTGTCCGGTGCGATCGTGCTCGCGAGCGCAATTCAACTACTGCGTGGTTACAGGGTTTTGATCGTCGCCGTCGGCTGCATCGCGTTCCTCGCAATGGGCAACCTGCTGATCTACCTCTCCGGATCGAAAGCGCGTGCGGAGCGACGTCAGCAGAGGCGCGATTATTTCGAGGGCAAGATATGATTCACCTCTTCAACACGAAGTGGGTGGTGCTCGCCATGCTGTTGGCTGGCTTTGCAGCGGCGCTCCCAGCGAGTGCTCAGCTGATTGGCGAGGCGCCACTCGTACAGCACGAATCCAAGCGCTCCAAGCAGAAGGGCAACGACCTCGAATGGCTTTGGCAATACGGTCCTCCGCCCTCCGGAGGGCGTGAACACGACCTGATCCAGGACCCGCACTTCCAGCCGTTTCTGCATGAATACTTCACGGCGCCTCAAGCGTTCTGGGGACCGGCCAGTACCGATCCGAAGAGCGCGCAGCACCGTTCGCTTGCCGATACCGCGTATGACTTCCTCGCGGTCCCCGGCATTGTGATCGCGGACGACAACCGCTACATCACAGCGACTGGTTGCGTCTTCCACTTCTGCTCGTCGCGTGGACTGATCTTTGCGGACCTGAATGGTTCTCACCCGCTGGTGGTGTTTGCTGCCATCGACTGGATCCGCGACGGCCACACCACGCAGGAGCCCAACGCCGAGTACACGCTTTGGCTTTTTCCGAACCAGGCTCCCGGGCCATCACAAGCCCCGACCAACTTGCCGCCTGCGCTCACCCGATCGCTGACACGGTGGATGGCGACACCCCTTGCAGGCTCGGGCATCGTCGAAAAAATTACCGCGGCCATTCTTGTCGATCCCGACGGAACGCCGCACCAGATTCCAGTTCCGATGGAAGGTGTGAAATGAGCGCATCACGAACATTGTTTGAGAAGGTCTGGCAGCAGCACTTAGTCGTTGAGCCAGCGAACGAGCCGTCAATCCTCTACATCGATCTTCACTTGGTGCACGAAGTCACCAGTCCGCAGGCATTCGACGGCCTGCGTATGGCAGACCGCAAGCTTCGCCGACCGGATCGCACCGTCGCTACGGTCGACCACAATGTGCCCACGTCTTCTATTGAGGACAGGTTGCACATCCTTGACCCTGTTGCGGATCGCCAGATTGATGCGCTGCGTAAGAACTGTGCGGAGTTCGGTGTCGAACTCTATGACGTGCAGGCGCCGGAGCAGGGAATCGTCCACATCATCGGGCCGGAGCTTGGCCTGACCAAGCCGGGGATGACCATCGTCTGTGGCGACTCGCATACCAGCACGCACGGCGCGTTTGGAGCGCTTGCCTTCGGTATTGGGACCAGCGAGGTTGAGCACGTGATGGCTACGCAGACGCTGCCGCAGGATAAGCCGAAGACGTTCCGGATCTCGGTGGAAGGCGAGTTGCCAGTAGGCGTGACGGCGAAGGATATCGTCCTCCACATCATTGGCGAGATCGGAACGGCAGGTGCGACCGGGTATGTGGTCGAGTACGCCGGCTCGGCGATTCGTGCGCTTTCGATGGAGGGCCGCATGACCATCTGCAACATGAGCATCGAGGCAGGCGCTCGCGCCGGCATGATCGCACCCGATGAGACGACCTTCGCCTACCTTAGAGGCAAGCGGTTCTCCCCACCCGGTGCAACGTGGGACGAGGCGGTCGCCGAGTGGTCAAAGCTGGCCACCGAAGAGGGCGCAACCTTCGATCGCGAACTTCGTATCGACGCGGGTACCTTGACTCCGACCGTGACCTGGGGCACCTCACCCGGCATGGTGACGGGCATCGACTCAAGCGTGCCGACACTGCCAGCAGGCGCAAGTGAGGCCGACCAGAAAAGCTTTGAGCGCGCACTCGAGTACATGGACCTTAAGCCGGGTACGCCCATGCAGGAGATCGCTGTCGATCGCGTCTTCATTGGCTCCTGCACGAATGCACGCATTGAAGATCTTCGTGCGGCAGCGAAGCTGGTACGCGGTTATCAAGTCGCAACAACGGTGAAAGCGATGGTTGTGCCCGGTTCGCAATCCGTGAAAGCGCAGGCTGAATCAGAAGGGCTCGACGCGGTGTTCAAGACCGCTGGCTTCGACTGGCGCGAACCCGGCTGCAGCATGTGCCTCGGCATGAACCCGGACATCCTCGCACCGGGTGAGCGTTGCGCCTCCACCTCGAACCGCAACTTCGAAGGCCGCCAGGGCCGCGGCGGGCGCACCCATCTGGTCTCGCCCGTGATGGCCGCTGCGGCGGCAATCACGGGCCATCTCACCGACGTGCGCACCTGGCAGTTCAAGGAGGCGAAATAGCATGCTGGCAATCAACAAACTCACCTCGAACGCATCGCCGCTCGATATCTCGAACATCGACACCGACCAGATCATCCCCAAGCAGTTCCTCAAGCGCATCCAGCGCACCGGCTACGGGGACTTTCTCTTCTTCGACTGGCGCCGCATCCAGGAAGGCCCCGCACAGGGCGAACCCGACGTCTCTTTCGCGCTGAACAAGCCTGAGTATGCCAGCGCAAAGATCCTGATCGCCGGCAAGAACTTCGGTTGCGGCAGCTCACGCGAACACGCAGCCTGGGCTCTCACCGACTTCGGCTTCCTCGCCGTCATCGCCCCAAGCTTCGCCGATATCTTCTTCTCGAACGCAGGCAAGAACGGGATGATCCTCGTGCGGCTCTCAGAAGAAGACGTCACCGTGCTGATGCATCGCTCGATGGCGCGCCCGGATCACCAGATCACCATCAGCCTTGAGGACCAGACCGTCGTCGATGACGAAGGGTTCAAGGCGAGCTTCGAGATCGACCCCTTTCGCAAATATTGCCTGCTGAATGGGCTTGACGATATCGGTCTCACCCTGCGGCACGAGTCGGAGCTTAATGCGTTCGAAGCAAAGCACGACGAGGAGTTCTGGACCTTGCCGCGAACGACCATCGCAAGCTAACAAGCACGACCAACGAACGGAAAGGAGATACCGACTTGTCGCACTCGCCCTCTGCCAATCGCCGCGCTGTGATGAAGTCGATGGTGTCCCTTACGCTTGCGTCCTTCGTGCCTGCAGCCTATGGTGTGACCGCCGATCCGGAGATCGGTTCGCCTTTGGCTGCGCGTCAGCCAGGCGAGATGGACATTCACCATATCGACACCGGACGCGGAAACTGCACGCTCATCGTCGGTCCCGACGGCACCTCGATCATGATCGACGCAGGCGCGGGCAACGGCCCCAAGGAGACCTCCGCGGAAGCACGTCCCGACGCCTCAAAACGTCCCGGCGAGTGGCAGGCTGCTTACGCGCAACGCTGGGTACCGGACGGCCGCCTCGACTACTTCGTTGCAACGCATTTGCATGCCGACCACATTGGCGATCTCTCTCCATCGAGCCCGTTAGCAGTCAACGGTGCCTACCATCTCACCGGCGTCAGCGACGTCGACGCCCGGCTTCCGATCGTCACCGTCATCGACCGCGCCTACCCCGACTACGGGCAGATGCCGCCGCTCGCGCAACCCTTCGCCGACAACTATCTTGCGTACCTGAAAGACCGCATGACTCACGGCCGCAAGGTGGAGCGCGTGGCTGTCGGCTCGCGTGAACAGATTCGTCTGCGCGATGCCAGCCGCTTCCCGGAGTTTGAAGTCCGCATGCTGGCTGCCAGCGGTCGCGTGTGGACAGGCACCGGCGATGAGGCCGAGTCACACGTTCCAGACCTCAGTACGATCGCCGTTGAGGAGCGTCCCGGCGAAAATATCTTCTCCGTCGCGATGCGCTTTCGCTATGGCAAGTTCAGCTACTACACCGGTGGCGATCTTTCCTGCGACACGCGCGACGGACGCGTGCCATGGATGGATGTCGAAACGCCGGTGGTCCGCGCCGCTGGCCGCACCGAAGTGGCCGCCGCCGATCATCACGGCTACTTCGACGCATGCGGCCCGGAGTTTGTGAATAAGCTGGACGCGCAGGCCTTCATCGTCCAGTCATGGGATGTCGGCCACCCGGGAACCGCGCAGATGCAGCGCATGCTCGGCGCCTGGACCACGAAGACCTCGCACGATGTTTTTGTCACCAACCTGCTTCCGCAGAATGCCTTGATCAATAATCGCTTTGCCCCAAAGCTAAAGAGCCGCAGCGGCCACGTCGTCATTCGAGTCGCGAAGGGCGGAGCGACTTATCGCATCTTCGTCGTCGACAGCACGCGAGACAACGGCGCTGTCACTGCTGTCATCGGCCCGTACACCTGTCGAGCCTAGAAGCTTTGTCCCTGAACGTTAGAAGAAAAGAGAGATATGTCCGACCCGAAAAAGTACTCCCGAGCATTGACTGAAGGGCCCAGCCGGGCGGCCGCGCGTTCCTACCTGCGCGGCGTCGGCTTCTCGAAGGAAGATCTACATAAGCCAATCATCGGCGTAGCGAATACATGGACCGAGATCGGCCCGTGCAACTTCCATCTGCGGGACGTCGCCGCCGCCGTGAAGCAGGGTATCCGCGAAGCCGGCGGCACGCCCATGGAGTTCAACACCATCACGATCTCTGACGGCATCACGATGGGCACTGAAGGCATGAAGGCGTCGCTCATCTCGCGCGAGGTCATCGCCGATTCCGTTGAGCTCGTCGCGCGCGGCAACCTCTTCGACGGCATCGTGTGCATCGCCGGCTGCGACAAGAACATGCCGGGAACCATCATGGCCATGGCTCGCCTCGACATTCCCGGCTTGATGCTTTATGGCGGATCGATCGCGCCCGGCCATCTAAAACAAGCAGACGGCAGCAGCAAGGACATCACCATCCTGAACGTCTTTGAAGGCATGGGCTCGCACGCTGCCGGCAAGATCACCGACGAGCAGCTTGAAGCGCTCGAGGCCGCGGCGTGTCCTGGGCCCGGCGCATGCGGCGGCCAGTTTACTGCCAACACCATGGCGATGGCGGGCGAGTTCCTCGGTATCTCACCCATGCTGCTCACGGGCGTTCCCGCGATGGCGTCGGATAAGGCCAGCGCAAGCCGCGAGGCCGGGCGCATGATCATGGACCTCTGCCGCAACGATATGCGACCCAGCAAGATCCTGACGCGCGCCGCGCTCGAAAACGCCATCGCCGCCGTCTGCGCGAGCGGCGGCTCGACCAATGCGGTTCTGCACCTCATCGCGATTGCCCGCGAACTGGGCATCCCGCTCGACATGCAGGACTTCGACGACATCTCCGAGCGCACGCCTTTTATCTGCGACCTTTCCCCCGGCGGCAAGTACGTGGCCAAGGACTACCAGGACGCCGGCGGCTCGCGGGTTCTCGCTAAGCGCTTGATGGAACGCGGACAGTTGAAGGATGGCCCCACCGTCTCCGGGAAGACTCTCTTCGAGGAAGCTGCTGCTGCCGTCGAGACATCGGGCCAAGTCGTCATCCGTACTTGGAGCGATCCACTCAAGGCCACGGGTGGCCTCGTCATCATGAAGGGCAACCTATCGCCCGAAGGTTCGGTGATCAAGGTCGCCGGACACGAACGGGTCTATCACCAGGGAACCGCACGCGTCTTCGACTCGGAAGACCTCTGCCATGCCGCTGTGGAAGCCGGCAAGATCAATCCGAACGATGTCCTTGTCATCCGCTACGAAGGCCCGCGCGGCGGTCCGGGCATGCGTGAGATGCTTGCGGTGACGGCGGCGATCAAGGGGATTCCTGAGTTGAGCGAGACGGTTGCCCTGATTACCGATGGGCGGTTTTCTGGGGCGACGCGTGGGCTGATGTGCGGCCACGTTGCTCCTGAGGCATTCCTTGGTGGACCGATTGCCGTTGTTGAAGAAGGCGACCAGATCACGTTCGATATTGCGAAACGCGAGCTGCGGCTGGAGGTTTCTGAAGGTGAAATTGCCAGGCGCATCGCAGAGTGGAAGGCACCAGAACCGCGCTACAAACGCGGCATCTTCGCAAAGTATGCTGCGACCGTAAGCAGCGCGAGTGAAGGCGCAGTCACCACCTAACCTAGGCAAGGTCTATCACTGATGAAATACCGATGAAAGGAGATCAGAAATGATCACATCAGCTTTCATCGCGGACAGTTGTTCGTTTCTGGATTGGAGAATGCATGAGCAATCATCAACACCCAACATTGACCGGGGCTGAGATTCTTTGGGCGACATTGGTAGGCGAAGGGGTGACTACGGTTTTTGGCTATCCCGGCGGCGCCATCCTCCCTATCTACGACGCACTGCGCAAGTTTCCCATCCATCATGTGCTGGTGCGGCACGAGCAAGGCGCCTCGCATATGGCGGACGGCTACGCACGCGCCAGCGGCCGCGTGGGCGTGTGCATGGCGACGAGCGGGCCCGGCGCGACCAACCTCGTGACGGGTATTGCGACGGCCATGCTCGATTCCATTCCGGTCATCGCGATCACCGGCCAGGTCTCGTCAAAGGTTCTCGGCTCCGATGCCTTCCAGGAAGTCGACATTACCGGCATCACCTTGCCCATCACGAAGCACAACTTCCTGGTGACGCGGGCGGAAGATATCGCTCCCACCGTCCGTCTCGCCTTCCAGATCGCGACCAGCGGACGACCCGGCCCGGTGCTCATCGACATCACCAAAGATGCTCAGCAGGCAACCAGCGTCTTTGACTTCGCCATGTCGAAGCCGCGCGCCGCGCGTCCGCATCCCATGCATCCCATCGATGGCCCCGAGCCTTGGGCAATCGACGCCGCAATCGAGCTCATCCAATCGGCGCAGAAGCCTGTGATCCTCGCAGGCCATGGCATCACACAATCGGGGGCGGAGGCTGAGGTGATTGCTTTCGCTGAGGCCTTGCAGATTCCGATCGCTTCAACACTGCTTGGCCTGGGCGCGATCCCTGCAGGACATTCCCTCTCGCTCGGCATGATGGGCATGCACGGCGAATCATGGGTGAACGAGGCGATCCAGAAGGCCGACCTTCTGCTCGCCTTCGGCATGCGATTTGACGACCGCGTGACAGGAAACTTAGCAAGCTACGCGCCGCATGCGAAGAAGATCCATGTGGAGATCGACCCAAGCGAGATCTCGAAAAATGTGAAGGCGGATGTTGCGCTGGTCGGCGACTTGAAGGCTGTGCTTGGGAAGCTCTCGGACAAGCTTCCTGCGACTTCGCAACACAAAGTCCAAAGTAAATCCGAGTGGCTCCGAGCGATTGACACAAGCAAGGGCACAGCAGCGGTTCGTGACATTCAGAACCTTCCCGATGACGGCCACCTCTATGCGGCGCATGTGATCCACGACATTTGGCGCGAAGCCGTCGCCGCCGGTCGCGAGAAAGAAACGGTCATCGTCACCGACGTCGGCCAGCACCAGATGTGGGAGGCCCAGTATTTCAAACATGAAGCGCCGCGTTCGCTTGTCACGAGCGGCGGCCTCGGCACCATGGGTTTTGCGTTGCCCGCTGCTATTGGCGCAAAATCCGCATGCCCCGAAAAAGACGTCTGGGTCATCGCCGGCGATGGAGGATTCCAGATGACCGCCGCTGAACTCTCTACCATTGTTCAAGAAGGACTGGCGATCAACATCGCCGTGATCAATAACGGCTTTCTCGGCATGGTGCGCCAGTGGCAGGAGACATTCTACGAAAAGAATTACTCGGCCTCGCCTATCCTCTCGCCCGACTTCGTCATGCTGGCCGCAGCGCATGGCATCGCGGGTGCCAAGGTGACGAAGCGGCAGGATGTGACACCAAACGTGACCAAGGCTCGGACGAGCGGCAAATGCTTTTTGATCGAGTTCCAGGTGGAGAAGGAAGACGGGGTTTATCCGATGATTGCGCCGGGTGCGGCACTGCATGAGATGGTGAGACGTCCGGTGAAAGACCCATTGCTCGAGACCGCGGAAGATTCTTAGGTCAAAGATAAATACGACCGCGGGATGACACGGATCAAACGCGGATTGTTAAGACGGATCACCCAAGAGGTTCAATGCTCCACACCTTTGTAGCTCTCGTGCAAGACAAACCCGGCGTCCTCACCCGCGTCGCCTCGCTCTTCCGGCGTCTCAACATTAACATCGTCTCGCTTACCGTCGGTGAAAGCGAGCGGGCCGACACATCCCGCATGACGATCGTTTGCGAAGCGCCGGAGCACGCCGCGCACCGCATCAAGGCGTCGCTCTATAAGTTGGAGATTACGGTGGACGTGGATGAGGTGGGCCGCTCCGAAGCTGTGATTCGAGAGCTTTGTCTGATCAAGGTAGCGGCTGGGCCGACGTCGCCTCTAGGCCAAGGTTCACGCTCGCAGATCTTCGAGCTGGCTACCGTCTTTCGCGCCAGGGTCGTCGACCTTGCTCCCGAGTCGATCATGCTCGAGATGACCGGCTCGAGCTCGAAGATTGAAGGCCTCGTACAGGTCATTACCGAGAGCGGCTACACCATTCTGGAGACCAGCCGCACGGGGCGCATGGCGATGCGGCGCGGGCACCATACGAGCCGCGTCCTCAAAGCGCTCGGCACTGGCACTGCCGCTGGGTCAGACTTCGACGAGAAACCCGCAGCCACAGAAATCTTACCGAACGAATTCCTCGATGTTCATGAGGAAGAAGAGTAAGAGCGGGTGCATCCTCACGCCGGATGGGCGCCACTTCGTGAGGTAACTCCGCTTCGCGTTCTAGACTACTGAAAGATCAACCAACAGAAAGAAGATAACGACATCATGGCAAAGACTTACCACGACGCAGACGCGGACCTCTCCCTCATTCAGGCAAAGAAAGTCGCCATCATTGGCTACGGCTCGCAAGGCCACGCGCATGCGCTCAACCTCAAGGATTCCGGCGTCGACGTCCGCGTCGGTCTGCGCCCCGGCTCGAAGAACGCCGAGCGCGCGAAGAACGCCGGGCTCGTCGTCGACACCGTCGCCGAAGTCTCCAAGTGGGCTGACGTCATCATGAACCTGACGCCCGACCAGACCGCCGCCAAGGTCTACCACGCTGAGATCGCTCCCAGCATGAAGCCTGACGTGACGCTCATGTTCGCGCACGGCTTCAATATCCGCTTCCGCACCATTACACCTCCCGAAGGCGTCGACGTTTCGATGGCCGCGCCGAAAGCTCCCGGCCACCGCGTGCGCGAGGTCTTCACGGAAGGCGGCGGCGTCCCCGCGCTCGTTGCGGTCGAACAGGACGCTTCCGGTAAAGCGATGGCACTGGCGTTGAGCTACGCCAAGGGCATCGGCTGCACCCGCGCGGGCGTGCTCGAGACCACCTTCACCGAAGAGACCGAGACCGACCTTTTCGGCGAGCAGGCCGTACTTTGCGGAGGGACCGCAGCTCTCGTTAAAGCCGGTTTTCACACTCTGGTCGACGCGGGCTACCAGCCCGAGCTTGCCTACTTCGAATGCCTTCACGAGCTCAAGCTTATTGTCGACCTGATGTACCGCGGCGGCCTCGAATACATGAACCACTCTATATCCGATACCGCTGAGTGGGGCGGCTACCTCGCGCAATCGCGCATCGTCACCGACGAAACCAAGGCCGCGATGAAAGGCATTCTCTCCGACATTCGGGACGGCTCGTTCGCGAAAAAATTCATCGAGGAAAATGAAACCGGTCGTCACGAGTTCGCAAAGTTTCGCAAGGCTGAAGCCGAAGATACCGTTGAAACGGTTGGCGCCCAGTTGCGGGCTGGCATGCCGTTCCTCGACCCAGTGAAGGTCGTCGACGGTGGAGTGGTGAAGGCATAGGCATGGAGTGAAAGCGATGGCTCCCGTGAGCCGTCGCTTTCAATCGCTTTCGCAGGACAACAGCACTGCGCCCTCTTCGCGGGCGGGGACCAGTTGTGGGGTTACGGCTTCGCCGCGCAAGAATCAACAACTTTTCATGGAGAACAAATTGCGGCGCAGCGGTGACGGGCGCATCATAAGAAGATGGGAACCATAACCGCCGTCCGCGATCGTAGCAGTTCCGGGTCTTATCTGCCGTCGATGGTGCCGGAGGTTCCTACTCCTGAGGATCAGGTGATTCAGGCGCTGCGGACGGTCGCCCCGCTTGCCGGCCTAAGCGATGAAGAGTATCGCTGGCTCGCGCAACATGGGACTGAGCGCAAGGCTGACACGGGTGCGTCCGTCTTCTACGAGTCGCAGCCGGCGGACCAGATGGTGATCGTCCTCAAGGGCGAAGTTCATGTGCGGCGCAGGAACGCGGGTCCGATGGCCCTGTTTATCGGTCGAGCTGGACAGATTACCGGAAAGCTCCCGTTCTCGCGGATGAAGAACTGGGGTGGCAACGGCTACACCACGGGACCGGTCTGGGTCCTGGATATCCATGAAAGCCTGTTTGACGAGATGTTGGCAGCGATTCCTTCGATGGGCCAGCGTTGCGTGAGTGTGCTGCTCGACCGTGTGCGCGAAGTGACCCGCATGGAGCAGCAGTCCGAAAAACTGTCTGCTTTGGGCAAGCTCGCGGGGAATCTGGCTCATGAGTTGAATAATCCAGCGAGCGCGGCACAGCGGGCAGCGGCCTCGCTGTTTGGGGAACTCCGCGATTACGGCGACAAAAAATATAAGCTGGGCGCGATGCTTCATTCCTCCGTCACCTCGACTGAACTGCAATGCTGGATCGAGAAGACGCGCGAGGAGATGAACGACTACATGAAGGTGGTGCCGGTCGACGAGGCGAACCCGCTGGCAACCGCTGATCGCGAAGCGACCATCCTGCAGTGGTTGGAGGCTCATGGCGTTGCGGATGCCTGGAACGTCGCTCCTACGATTGCGGAGACGCGGATTCCTCTGCGTTTTCTCGATGAGTTTGCTGCGAAGTTTCCCGACAACGTCATCGGGCCTTCCATGGCCACGTTTGCCAGCTCCCTGCGCGTCGAGCGCATGGCCGAGACGATCATCAACTCGACGGTCCGCATCTTCGACCTGATCTCGGCTATCAAGGATTATTCCTACATGGACCAGGCGCCCATTCAGGACGTCGATCTGCCACAGTCGCTCGAACGGACGCTGAGCATGTTTGGTTCGCGCCTGCACAACATTCATGTCGAAACCGACTTCGACCCCGAACTTGGCACGATCTCCGCCTATGGCAGCGAATTGAACCAGGTCTGGACGGCGCTGATCGAGAACGCGATCGACGCGATGCCGGACGGCGGCCTGCTGACGCTGAAGACGAAACTGCAGAATCAGCTGGCGATGGTCGAAGTCTGGGATTCGGGGCCGGGCGTCTCGGAGGAGTTGAAATCGCGGATCTTCGAACCGTTTTTCACGACCAAAGCTCCGGGCAGCGGCCTGGGCCTGGGCCTCGACACCGCCCAGCGTATCGTCACCAAGCACTCAGGGTTTTTGCGGGTAGAATCCAGAGCGGGCGCGACCTGCTTCCAGGTGCGGCTGCCGATCGACCAGGCACAGCAGTACTAACGGCACAGAATAAGAAACAGAAGGACAGCCTGAAAACACGGAAAGCTAGTCGCTGTTATTTCGTCACTTCAACGCCACGCCAGAACGCAATATGGTGCTTCACATTGCGCGCAGCGGGCTTTGGATCGGGATAATACCATGCGGCATCCGGGTTTTCCTGGCCGTCGACCAGCAGCGAGTAGTACCGGGCCTGACCCTTCCACGGACACGATGAAGTTGTAGAACTGGGGCGCAGAAACTCGCGTTTCACCGATTCCTCGGGAAAATAGATGTTGCCCTCAACGGTTTCGAACGTTTCGCTTTCGGCCAGAGTTTGGCCGTTCCACACTGCCTTCGCCATGGTTGTCAAAATCCTGCTGTTCGTGTCGCTTCGGGCAGTTTGCCCGGCGTCCACTCTGAGTTGTAACAGGAATAGGGCAGAAAGGGAAGTTTTGCACCGATGAAGTAGTGGGCATCCAGCCGCCCGCTGCTTCGCGTACACTCTCCCGGTGAGATTCTCAGCCCGACACGCTGCTTTCTGCGCCCTGCTCGCCACCGCGATTTCTCTCCCTGCCCAACAACCCGCCTGGACCATCGGCCCCTTCATCCGACCTGTGGCCGGCAATCCCATCCTTGGCCCCAGGCCCGAATCGACCTTCACCGACCCCATCACCGGCCAGCTTATGCACTGGGAGGCGCTGCACGCCTTCAACCCTACCGCCATTGTCCGCAACGGACACCTGTTCGTCCTCTATCGCGCCGAAGATGACTCCGGCACGATGAATGTTGGCGGCCACACCTCGCGCCTCGGCCTCGCCGAATCCGCCGATGGCAGCACCTGGACGCGCCTGCCCGCACCTGTCTTCTACCCCGACAAAGACGATCAGCAAGACCGCGAGTGGCCCGGTGGCACGGAAGATCCGCGGCTTGTCGAATCGGAAGACGGCACGTACGTTCTCACCTACACGCAGTGGAACCATAAGTCGATTCAGGTCGGCATTGCCACCTCGCGCGACCTGCTCCACTGGAACAAGCAAGGCCCCGCCTTTGGCACAACCGGGCCCTGGGCTACGCTGCACTATAAGTCCGCAGGCATCGTGACTGAACTGAAGCATGGGCGATTGATCGCCGCGAAGGTCGATGGCCACTACCTGATGTACTGGGGCGAAGGCGCTATCCATCTCGCTACGTCGCCAGACCTGGTCCACTGGACCCCGGTCGAAGAGTCCGACCATAAGCCGTTGGTGATCCTGAAACCGCGCCCACTTCATTTCGACTCCAGCTTCCCCGAAGCTGGACCACCGCCCATCCTTACCAAGGCCGGCATTGTGCTTCTCTACAATGGGCGCAATGCCAGCGCCGGGAAGCCGGGCGACCCAAACCTCGGGCCGAGTGCGTATGCGGCGGGCGAGGCGCTCTTCGACAGAAAAGACCCCACCAAACTTCTAGCCCAGACTGAAGATCCCGTCCTCCAACCGGAAGAACCCTACGAGAAGACCGGTCAATATGCCGCCGGCACGACCTTCGCCGAAGGCCTCGTTGTGTTTCACAAGCAATGGTTCCTCTTCTACGGCTGCGCCGACTCCTTCGTCGCTTACGTCACCGCACCGATGAAAAAGTAACCCCCTCACGCGGAGCTATAAATGCCGCTCGCCGGGTGGTGGGCACGTCTGTCCCCTGGCTCACTTCATCACTCAGCAACCCAAAATCCGGTACAGTTAATTGTTTGCAGCCGGAGAGATAAAGTTGAGCGAAAAGCGTTGGGTGTTGTTGATTGCGAGTGAAGTCGGACGCACGGATTCTGTCTCTGATCGTGCCATGGAGCGGCTTGTAGACGCCATCGGTGACGAAGGCTACGAAGTCGTCCGCACGACCTCGCCCGAGGACGGCCTTTCGCTCGTCACGTCCGACCCCAGCTACTCCGCCATCCTGCTCGATTGGGATCTCGAGGGCGACTCGCAATTCGAAGAACGTGCCGCGCTCGATATCATCCGCGGCGTCCGCCATCGCAATAAGAAAGTTCCCATCTTCCTCATCGCCGACCGCACCCTCGTCTCCGAGCTGCCGCTCGAAGTTGTTAAGCAGGTCCACGAGTACATTCATCTCTTCGGCGACACTCCAGCCTTCATCGCCTCGCGTCTCGACACCGCTGTCGAGCGCTACCACGAGCAGCTTCTCCCGCCGTACTTCCGCGAGCTCCTCAAATATAACGACCAGTCCGCATACTCCTGGGATGCCCCCGGCCATATGGGCGGAGTCGCCTTCCTCAAGCATCCCGTCGGCCAGGAGTTTCACCGCTTCTTTGGCGAAAATCTTCTCCGCTCCGACCTCGGAATTTCCTCTGCGCCGCTCGGCTCGTGGCTCGACCACATCGGGCCTCCCGGCGACTCGGAACGCAACGCCGCCCGGATCTTCGGCGCCGACTGGACGTTTTATGTGCTCGGGGGGTCGAGCACGTCCAATCAGATCATCGGCCACGGCGTCATCGCGCAGGACGATATCGTTCTAGCCGACGCCAACTGCCACAAATCGATCTGTCATTCTTTGACCGTGACCGGGGCGAGGCCTGTCTACTTCAAGCCTACGCGCAACGGTTACGGCATGATCGGGCTGGTCCCGCTGAAGCGGTTTTCTCCGAAGAACGTTCAGAAACTGATCGCTAAATCTCCTTTCAGCAAGGGCGCGCGTTCGCAGGAACCCACCTACGCGGTCGTCACCAACTCAACGTACGACGGGCTCTGCTACAACGTCGATCAGGTCGTCGAGCAGCTTGCCAAGTCGGTGCCGAGGGTCCACTTCGACGAAGCCTGGTATGCCTACGCCAAGTTCCACCCCATCTACGCCGGCCGCTACGCGATGGGCGTCCCCGACGACATGCCCGACCGGCCCAGCATCTTCTCGGTCCAGTCGACGCACAAGATGCTTGCTGCCTTCTCGATGGGTTCGATGATCCACATCAAGCTCTCCGATCGCGCCCCGCTGGACTTCGACCAGTTCAACGAAGCCTTCATGATGCACGGGACCACTTCGCCCTTTTATCCGCTGATCGCAAGCCTCGACGTCGCCGCCGCCATGATGGACGAGCCCGCAGGCCCCACGCTTATGGACGAGACCATCGGGGACGCTATCAGCTTTCGGCAGGCGATGTCTTCCATTGCGCATCGCCTGCGGACCGAAAGTGAAAACGGCGAAGCCTGGTTCTTTGGCATCTACCAGCCAGAGCGCGTCACCGACCCCGTCTCCGGCGAGTCCATCCTCTTCGAAGACGCTGAAGACGAGCTGCTGATGACCACGCAATCCTGCTGGACCCTCACTCCCGGCGAGTCCTGGCACGGCTACTCCGACGAGGACATCGACGGCGACTACTGCATGCTCGACCCCGCCAAGGTGACTATCCTTACCCCTGGCGTGAACGCGCAAGGCGTCTGCTCCGACTGGGGAATTCCTGGCGCCGTTCTGACCGAATTCCTCGATTCCCGTCACGTTGAGATTGCCCGCACCGGGGACTACACCGTCCTCGTCCTGTTCTCCGTCGGGACCTCGAAGGGTAAATGGGGCTCGCTGCTCGAAACACTCTTCGAGTTCAAGCGCCTGTACGATAGCGACGCTCCACTGACTGAGGCGCTCCCAGAGCTCGTTCAAAAGTATCCTGGACGTTACCGCAATATGTCGCTCAAAGAACTCTCGGACGAGATGCACCAGTGCATGCTCGACCTGAACCTGGCCGGCCTCGTCAACGCCGCCTGCGACGAAGACTTCGATCCCGTGCTCACGCCGTCGCAGACCTATCAGAAGCTGGTCCGCGGCGAAACCGAAAAGCTGCGCTTCGCCGACATGGCGGGCCGCATCGCCTCGGTCATGCTGGTCCCGTACCCGCCTGGCATTCCCATGTCCATGCCCGGCGAGCGCCTCGGCGGTCCGGATTCCCCTGTGATCAAGCTGATCCTGGCCATGGAAGAGTTCGGCAAGACCTTCCCGGGCTTCGAGCGCGAGGTCCATGGCATTGAAACCGACGCCGACAATAATTACTGGATGCGCGCGGTCGTTGAAGAAAAGAAACGCCGCCGCCGCAATCCCAAAGCCCCTGATAATGCGCCGCCCACCGGCAACCGCCGACTTAAAGATCGCCCCGTCCGTCACTCAACCGAGTGACCGCAAACTCTCCGGGTGCACGATGATCAGCGCGGTGTCTAGCGGCTGTCGTGAGGTCAGTCGCTTTGCCCTCGGACCCAAACCACGGAATCGCTGGGAATCCGTGCACGTTTTCAAGTATCATCACCTCAATTTTTGGAGGACTCATGACAAGCCGGACACCCCGTAATCTCCTAGCTATCGCCCTGCTCGCGCTCGTACCTGCGCTCGCTGCTCACGCCCAGTCCGTCGCCAAAATCGCCCCTGGCACCATCGTCGAACCGTCCAAAGGCTTCGATGAGATGTTGACCGGCCTGGAAAAGGAGTTCACGTCTGCCGCGGAGGCCATGCCCGCCGACAAATATAACTTCGCACCGCCTTCCACGCCGCCTGCCAAGTTTGACGGAGTTCGTACTTTCGCCCAGCAGGTCATCCATGTCGCCCAAGCCAACTACAACTATGGCAGCGGCGTGGGCCAGATGAAGCCGGACTTCGATCCCAAAGGCCTCTCCACGCTGACCGACAAAAAGCAGATTCTCGCCGCGCTCGCAGCCTCGTTCGTCTACCTTCATAAGGCCTTCGCGACCCTAACCCCGCAGACTGCCTTCCAGTCCGCCTATGGCAACGCAACGCGCGCCTCGCTTGCCGGCGGAGTCGTCGCCCACGCCTTCGACCATTATGGCCAGATGGTCGAGTACCTCCGCATGAACGGCATCGTCCCACCCGCAAGCGCCAAATAGCCGCAAATCCCATGCTCACCGAACGTTGATCATGGGATCCGTCAATTGCACCACTCACACTCGAAATGAAGCCGTCTGATCTTCCAGCGCAAACTCGTTCTTGATCGAATCGTGTTCCCGCCGCAGTCGAGTCATCAACTCAGCAAACCGCGTATCCCCGCGCAGCGACCTCAGATACGGGTCCCCTTCGAAGAAGCGGTAGTTCGGCAGCCCCATGGCCGCGCACCGCTCCAGTTCGTAGATCGCCTTATCCGGTTTGCCGCTCAACGCATAAGCCGCAGCGCATGAATGCCACGTGTGGTGAGTATGCGTCAGGCTATGCTTGCTCTCAGACGCCTCATCCGCAAGCCGCTCGGCCTCCGCTGGTCTGCCTTCAATGCCCGCAATCATCGCCGTCATTCCCAGACTGAACGATTCCGCAGGAAACATCTGCTGCGCCTTGGCCACCGCCTCCCGCGCATCATCCATTCGTCCCGCGTACAAGATCGGTAGCGGGCCCATCAAGTAATTCAAAATCCCGTTCGGTTCCAACTCCAGGGCGCGCCGATAATAGTCGATGCTCAACTCGTAATCCCCACGCTGCAGTGCGACCGATCCACGGTGCATCGCACTCAACGTCGGATTGGTCACCTGCAGTTCAACCGCATCCTTCTCGGCAGCGTCGAGAAAGCCAAGATGCCACAAGATCGCGGAACGCTGATGCCGCGCCGTCGGCCTCGAGGGATCGATCTTGACGGCTGCGTTCAGCGCACGCAGCGCCGCACGGTTCTGAAAGCTTCGTGAAGGCGAAAACAAAATCATGCTGCGCGCGCATAAGGCCGTACATTGCACTGGGTCAAGCTCCAGCGTTCGAGCGATCGCAACCTCGCCCAGTTCAAACCACTTCGGGTCGCGATCCAGATGGGATCCCATCTGCGCGCACGCCTGGGCCAGCAACCCCCATGCGTCTGCAAACGTCGGATCCAGCTCCGTAGCACGCGTGAGCAAGTCAATCGCCGACGCCATCTCGAACTTCTCGACATGCACCTGCCGGTCCACCGCTCGCAGATAAAGCTCGAACGCCCCGGCGTTCTTCGTAGGCGGCACCCGTACAGCCGCCTCCTCGCTCTGCCGCGGAACAAAGACGTCGCTCACCAGGTCCGTCAGGCGATCCTGCAGGGCAAACAGATCGTCCGCGTCGCCGTCCTGCTTCAACGAAGCGATCGTCTCCGCGTCACTCGCACGATGCACCTGGATCAGAACCCGAATCTTTGGCCCGGCAATCTGCACCGTCCCCTCGACTACCACGTCCACGTTCAGGTCTCTCGCAACCGTAGCCCAATCCGTCTCAGCACCCGAGTAGCGCACCACACTCGCAATCGGACGCACCAGCAACTTGCCGCTGGAACTCAGCCGATGAATCAACGCCTCCGCGAGCGAGATCGAAAGGTATTGATCTGTTGCCGGACCACGCAGCTTGAGCGGCACCACCGCCACTGTCCGAGACTTCACCGCCGACTGAACCCGCGGCCGATCCGGAAACGCAAGCGATCTTAGCTCTGTCGCCAGCTCAATCGCAGACTCCGGCCGTTGCCGCCGGTCCTTCGCCAGACACCGCATCACCAGCCGGACAAACTCCGGCTGCAGCTCCGACCGATGCGTGCTTGGTAGCTCCGGATCAGTCGTTGCAATCGCATGCATCAAGCTCAGCGCGCTCGCCGCCTTGAATGGCTTCTGAGTCGTGGACGCTTCGTACAGCACGCACCCCAGTGAAAAAATATCAGACCGGTAGTCGATCTCTTCCGCGCGCGTCTGTTCCGGTGACATATATGCGATCGTGCCTATGATCTGACCGGCGCCCGTCAAGTGCGTTTCGAGCCCGTCCCGCTGTACCTTCGCAATCCCGAAGTCGAGCACCTTCACATCCTGTGCCTTGGTTACCATGATGTTCGCCGGCTTGATATCCCGATGCACGATTCCTGCCGCATGAGCCGCCCCGAGCGCCAAAGCGATCTGCGAGCCCAGTCCAGCCAGTTGATCAAGGCTCAACGCCTTTTGCGCAATCAGACTCTCAAGCGTCGCTCCATCGATGTACTCCATGACGATGAAGTCCGCATCGTTTTCCGTGCAGATGTCGTAGATTGCCACGATGTTCGCATGATTGAGGGCGGACGCGGTGCGCGCCTCATTCAAAAAACGCCGCCTAAGCGAGGCATCGCTCGCCGTTCCGTGCGCCAGCATCTTGATCGCAACCTTGCGTCCGAGCCGCGTATCCTGCGCCGCGTAGACCTCGCCCATGCCCCCAGCGCCAAGTGGCCGCTCCACCTGATACCGACCGAGCAGCTTGGCCGCCGGCGCGAACGCAAAGGTGGTTCCGCCGATCGTCGTGTTGGCCTCAACTCCTGGCTTCTTATCGACTTCGCCGTTCACGCAAGACCTTCCCTTCGGAATGAAAAGAGGCGTATCTGTAAACGGAAAGTGAGGGAGGGGATCAACATCTGTTGAGGGTCTGTTCCCGTAAATCTACAGCGAGTCTGAGTTTCCACCAATGATACTCGCGTGCGGTTGTCCTTGGGATTCTGATAGTCAGCCTTTCGCAAAGCGATGAGACGAGGCTAACCCTCTACGGCACGAATCCCTGAAGCGCCCAAAGCCCGCGCCGGTGGCAGCACTTTTACTGACTGCATCCCCGCAGCCGTAGCCGCCTGAATTCCCAGATCCGCATCCTCAAAGACCAGGCAATCCGCCGGAGCCACTCCCAACTTCTCCGCCGCAATCAAGAAAGGATCAGGTGCAGGCTTACCCCGTGGATACTCGCCCGCACATACCAGCACCTCAAACAGGTCGGCAATCTCCAACATCTCAAGCGTCCGCTCTACCGAATCACGTGGCGACCCCGACACCACAGCAAACGGAACCTTCCCATGCATCCGATGAATCTCCGCCAGCACTTCAGGGATGGCCGTCAGTTGAGGCACCAACGTGAGATAAAAGCTCTCCTTCTCGCGATACACCTGGTCGACATCCATCGAGAGACCGTGATCGCGATTCAGTTGAGCAATGATGTCCGGCACCGCACGTCCGCCCCACGCGTAGTAAAGGTCTTCCGGAAAAGGGCAGGAGTAAGCAGCAAGTGCATGCTGCCAGGCAAGATAATGAAGCGGCATCGAGTCAGCAATCGTGCCGTCACAGTCAAAAAGATAAGCGCGGAAAGGGTAGGTCGGAATGATGATCGGCATAAGTGAAATACGAAAGGCAAACGCCCACATCTCAAACACAAGACATGGGCACGCGCGTCTACCGTCTATTCTACTTTGCTAGGCCCAGCCTTACTGCGGTTTCGGCACCGTCACCGAACCCGACTTCGACTTGCCACGTGCACCTGTGACTGTCCCCGTGGCCGTCGTCGACGTTCCGTTGCTGGTCGTCGTCCCATTGGCGGTCGACGTTCCGCCCTTCGGCCCTGAGACGGTTGCCGAGTCAGCCGTGCCAGTCTTCGTCTTTGTAGCCGTCGCCGCGCCCGAGACGGTGTTACCCCGCGAGCTGGTCGCCGTCGCCGTACCCGCAACCGATTTGCCGCTCTGCGTTACCGAGGTCGATGCCGTGCCGCCACGTTTCGAAGTAACCGACTTCTGCGCATGCGCGCTGATGAGAGGAAACATCAATGCAAATCCTGCAACTGCAACCAATTTCATGTTCATATTCGTCTCCGTGAAGTGTGTGAATTTGAACTACTGGATCACTCTGACACGATGCCAGCGGTTTGCACTCCCCCGCAAGACATTTCCCGACAAAACGTCATCCCACTTTCGGGTCAGCGAGCGGCAACTCGATTCTTAGCTCAAGTCCACGGGGCACCAGATTATTTGCGCGAATTGTTCCGCCATGCCGCGCCACGATGCGTTGGGCAATCGCCAGTCCAAAACCTGTTCCTTCCGGATGCATCGCAGACGTCTCGCCACTGCGGTAGAACAGCTCAAACAGATGCGGTAGCGCATGCTCGGCCACTCCACCGCCATCATCCGCAATTACAACCGAGGCGATATGCTCATCGCACCCAAGCTCAATGCGAATCGTTGCTTCACGCGGAGTATGAAGCAGCGCGTTCCGCACGATATTTTCGAAACAACTCCGCAGCATCGTCGCATCCCCTCGAACATTGCAAGGCTCTGAAATCTGGCACACGACAGTCTGTCCCTGCTCACGAGCTTCAAACGCTGCATCCTGCGCAATGGCCAGAAGCAGTGGCCTCAGTTCCACGACTGCGTCAGGCGTACGAGGACGTTCCTGTAAGTCCATTCGCGTCAGCTCGAGGATCTCACCAATCATCTGGTTCAGCCGATCGAGGTCGACCTGCATCTGCTCGAGCGACTCACCTTCGCCGCGTCGCAGCAACTCGAGCGACACACCCATCCGCGTCAACGGCGACCGTAACTCATGCGAGATATGCCCCAACATCTCCTGCTGCGTTAGGATCAACCGCTGAATCCTCTCCGCCATATCGTCAAACGACGCGCCCATCCTGGCCAGCTCATCGCGTCGGCCAACCATGCGAGGACCCGCGCGGACGTCCAGCGAGCCCGCAGCCAACTGCGTTGCCGCCTCCTCCAAGACCTGGATCGGCCGCGTGATGTGCCGAGCCAACATCAAGCAACACAGCGCCACCAGCAGAAGACCCAGCAACAGTCGCGGGATCATGATCCGCGCAAACGTCCCACTCATCATCTGCCGCGAAGGATGAAGATGGATGACGAACGTATACCTCCCGCCCGCACCTTCTACAGGGGAAGCCGCACTCCAAACGCGGCCAATGTGGAAGCTTGAACGCCCGATCTCGTGCGCCTCAGCGAGCACCCCTTTGACCTCCGGGGCGATGGAAGCTCCCAGCACGTCATGGTCCGCAGCATCGAGCAACTGGCCCTGAAATCCGGAGCTCTCGGTTAGCCTATCCAGATACCTGTTTAGCGCCGGAGCGCCTCCCGTTTCGTAGAAGTCAACCGCCGAGTGAGCGTAAAGATCCTGCGAGACCGCCATCCATTTACGCCCGAAGGGTTGCGCGCCGAATAAAGTAGCGGTCGCAACGACCACGAGGAATGTCACCACAATCGTTCCGCAGAACCACAGGAAGATCTTTACATACAGGCTATGCCTCACCCGTCCTCCCGCAGAAGCTCGCCCGCATAGATGTATCCGGAACCACGCACACTGCGAATTCGCTCCGTGCCATCAGCCTGTGGCCCAAGCTTCTTCCTGAGGTTACTCACATGATTGTCGATGCTTCGATCGAAGGCCCCCAGCGATCTTCCCAACGCCACCTTTGCCAACTGTTCCCGCGTGACGATCTGTCCAGCCGATTGCACCAGCAGTTCCAGCACGTCGAACTCCGCTCCAGTCACTTCAATCGGCGTGCTATTCAGCGTCACTTGACGCGTATTGCTCTTCAACGTCAGCTCACCCACATGCGACGAAGTGGTGGGCATGGGAGCCGGTCTCCGCCGCTTCAACACGGCCCGCATGCGCGCGATGAGTTCCCGCGGATTGAAGGGCTTCGGCAGATAATCATCCGCCCCCGCCTCGAGACCGGAGATGCGATCTTTATCATCACCTCGCGCTGTGAGCATGATGATCGGTATCTCAGACGTTGTGCGGATGCGCCGCAGTAACTGCCGCCCATCGCCGTCCGGCAGCATGATATCGAGCACCACAATCGCGTGACGATTCTCCCTCGCGCGTGCGAAACCTTCTTCCGCACGATGCACCGCATCGAGTCGAAAGCCTTCAAGCGCCAGCAGGCGACGCAGGCTATCCGTCAGGGCCACGTCGTCATCGATCATCAAAACATGAGTCAGCGAAATGGGACGCCCTTTCGAAACAGCAAAGGGCCGGCAACGAATGGGTCGCCGGCTGCTGCCATACTAAGTTACCCCTACAACGAATCGATGACCATATCCAAGCGCTCATCGAACTTGTCATCATTCAGCGCTTTAAACTTCTCAAGCTGCTCCAACTGCGCCGGCGTGAGGATGGCCCGCAACTGAAGTCGCACCTTTGCGCGTTCCACGACGATCGCGGTGTTGGTCGCCGAATATTTTTGTGCAATCTCCGCAACCTCCGCCTGGTTGTAAGCAGGCAGCGCAGTGATGGCCTCCCGCTCCTGCTTCGCCTGTGCCGCGAGGGCGATGATCGTAGGCTCCTCCGTCTTCAGGATTGCCTTCGCCTCTTCGCGTTGCGCTTCGGTCACATTCAACCGCGCCTCGATGCCCGCAATCACACGTTTCGCAAATCGGTGCTCCGTCCACTGCGAGCCTTCCGACTGCGCAAATCCAATAGCCGACGTCGCAAGAACGGCGGCCCCCGCAGCGAACAACACCATACGATTCTTTTTCATGGACATTCTCCGGTGAATCAAAATTGTGCTCTCGAGTCTCTATAAACTCTCGTCGACACATAAGAGATAACACCGGTTCAAGTCACAAAATGTCGGGAAGTGTCAGTGCGCTTCTGGAGCCTTGCTTGCAGGCTTGAACTTCCTTGTTAGCAGGACGATCGGCGCTGCGACCAAGGTCATCACGCCGAGAATATGAAAGCAGTCCATGAACGCGAGGAACTTTGTCTGCGAATACAACTGATCGTAGACACGACCAGTCGCCGCGAACATTGCATCCACATGCGACATACCATGGGTTTGTAGATAGTTCGCCGTCTGGCTGATGGAATTCTGCAACGTCCGCGAGGAACTCGTCTGGTTCGCACCCATCACTGACTGGTGAAAGTCCTGCCGGCGTTCGCTCATGGTTGTGATCAAGGCAATGCCGAAGCTCCCACCCCAGTTACGGAAGAAGTTGGTTAGCGACGACGCCTTGTTGTTCTGCGCGGGCGTCAACTCCGAGTATGCAATCACGGTCAAGGGCACGAAGAAGAACGCATACCCGAATCCCTGCAGCGCACGCGACCACGCATAGTGCCAGTAGTCCGATTGAAGGGTCATATGGCTGTAATGAATGAACGAGATGCCCACGATCATCACCGCGCCAAACAATAAAATCTTCGGCTTGATGATTCCCCGTTGAACCAACTGTGCTCCGACCGGGGCGAGCAAAGTAATGACGAAGGCTCCCGGTCCAAGCACCAACCCCGCATCAATCGCACGATACCCGTAGAGCGACTGAAGCAATTGCGGAATCATCGTCGTTGAAGCGAACAGTCCAACGCCGAAGACGAAATAAAACAGATTCGCGATCGCGAAGTTTCTCACCTTCAGCAAGCGGAAGTCGATCACCGGATCGGCGACATGCAACTCCCAGAAGACAGCCGAGGTAAGGCAAACGACCGCAATGACGAAACACCACACAATCGTCGTAGACCCAAACCAATCGTCAATCTGACCGCGATCGAGGAGAATCTCGAGCGCTGCCGAACCAAGCCCAATGAGCGCGATGCCAATCCCATCGACGCGCAGCTTCCCATTCACCCGAACCGTCTTGCGCTCCTCCGCAAACGACTCTGGATCATGCACAAACCGATGTGTCAGAAAGAGCGAAAGGAACCCAATCGGAATGTTGATCAGAAAGACCCAGCGCCAGTTGTAGTTATCCGTGATCCACCCGCCGAGCACAGGCCCGATCGCGGGAGCGGTAACGATCGCCACGGTATAAAGCGCGAACGCGGAAGCCCGCTTGGAAGGCTCAAATGTATCCACCAGGATTGCCTGCTCCACTGGTGCAAGACCGCCACCGCCTATGCCCTGCAACACCCGCGCCATGAGCATGATGCCAAGGCTCGGCGCGATGCCGCAAAAGAAGGAGGTAATCGTGAACAGCGCCACACAAGCCATGTAGTAGTTCTTGCGACCGAAGACCCGCGAGAGCCACGCCGACATGGGGAGCACCACGGCATTGGCGACAAGATACGTGGTCAAAATCCAGGTGACTTCATCAAACGAACGCCCCAGGCCGCCGGCGATATAGGGCAGGGACACGTTGGCGATGGAAGTGTCCAACAACTCCATGAACGTAGCGAGCGTGACGGTTAGCGCGATGACCCACGGGTTGATGAATGGCCGCGCTGGCTTCTTCACCAAACTAGCGTTCTGCTCGTGAGTTGCGACTGCCGTTGCCATTGCTGCATCCTTGCCTGTACGCTGAAATGCGACCGGTTAGTCTCTTTTAGCATCAGATTCTGTAAGAAAGCCGCACGATGCACTTTTCGACGAGGCAAGGATGAGAAAAGGAGAGGCAACACGTCAGGAGATCATCCGCCAGGCGGCACCGCTCTTCAACCAGCGCGGCTTCGCCGGTGCCTGCATGCAGGACATCATGGAGGCCACCGGCCTCGAAAAAGGTGGTCTCTATCGCCATTTTGCCAGTAAACAAGAACTCGCGGTCGAAGCCTTCCGCTACACGCTGGAGCTCGCTGTGGAACGACGGACATACGGCCTGGCCGAGATCCCGAACGCGATCGACAAACTGCGGTACATGCTCAACGCCTTCATGGGAACACCCTCCCCGGTTCCCGGAGGCTGCCCCCTTATGAATACAGCAGTCGATGCTGACGATACCAACCCGGAGCTTCTCGCACTCGCCTCCGACGGCGTCCGCGCCTGGAAAGCGCGCATCGTGCAGATCCTCTGCGACGGGATAAAACGCGGCGAAGTCAAGACTGAGGTCGTGCCGCCCAGGATTGCAAATCTTTTGGTGGCCACGCTGGAAGGAGCCCTCTTGATCAGCCGTCTCGAAGGAAATCGTACGGCTTTGCGCGATGTGCGCGCCGGCCTTGAAGACCTCCTTGACGGACTCGCAGCCTGACGAACTCCTTGCCCCGCCAACCGCGCTCCGCTACTCTAAAGTTATGTATGAAGATTTCACGGTAAACGATCGCTGGACGGCCGAACCGCTGCATTGCACCTGGAAGGGCACCGTCGTTGCCATCGCGACGCGTCACGCCGATGCAACCGATATCCGCTTCGCCGTCAACGGACGCCCGGTCTGGATCGCCATGCCGAACATCGCGTGGGTACGGATGAAGCAGGAAACGGGCTACGTGATCACCGACTACCTCGCCGCACAGTCCGCAGGCCGCTATCTTCAATCCATTATTCAGTCGGGCTACGATAACGGCCGCGAGATGTACACCATGACCGTCGATGAGGTACTCGAACACGCAAACGCGGTCGTCAAAGAAGCTGGCCGCACCGATAACTTGCCTTCGCTGCCGGTGATCAATGACGACATCAAGCCCGAAAAGTTTCTCGGCCAACTTCCCGGAGATCCAGGCAGCGCGGCTTACTTCGGCACTCCGCAGCCCGACGCCAACGACTCCGTAAAGCTCTAAAAGATCGTGGAGGCATCTCGTTGACCGAACCACTCTCACGGCGTCGTCTGCTCGCCCTTCTGCCGGCTGCCGCACTGCTCTCCCGGCAAACGCTCTTCGCCCAAGCCAGCATCTTTCGGCGTAAGAAAAAGGTCACCGCGGCAGCCCCCTATTCGTTCGTTTACATTGGTACCGACACCTTCAAAGGCGCGTCGAAGGGCATCTACCTGGCGCGCTTTAACTCGCTCACCGGCCAACTCACCGCGCCCACGCTCGCTGCGGAAACTGTTCGCCCGTCGTTCCTTGCCGCCGCGCTCGTGGGCAAACGAAACATGATCTACGCGGCCAATGAAGGCTCGGACGAACGTAACTCGGGAGCCTCCAGTTTCCTGATGGACCCCAAGACCGGCGCGCTCCAGTTGCTTGGCCGTGCCGAGGCGGGTAACGGCCCCTGCTACATCTCGGTCGACGCCACTGCCAGCTCGGCCTATGTCGCAGACTATGCCGGAGGCTCTGTCGCCAGCTTCAAGGTCAATTCCGACGGGACGCTATCCGAGCCGATCGACCGCATCGACTTCAAGCAAAAGACCTTCGGACACCACGGCCCTAACACCGCACGCCAGGACGCCTCTCACCCGCACTCTGCCACGATCTCTCCCGACAATCGCTTTCTCGTTGTCAACGATCTGGGTAATGACGACATCGTCACGTTCTACATCAATACCGATACGGCGCATCTTGGCTCTCCGCACCTCAACGCCAGCCGAACGCCTGGCGCCGGCCCACGCCACATCGCTTTCCACCCGAACGGCCGCTGGGTCTATGGAGTCAACGAGCTCAGCTCGAGCGTCGAGCATTACTTGTGGAATGCCACGCACGGCTCCAGCTCCATCGAACCCGAAGCCCTTCTTACTAACGCTGGGAACTCGATTAGCACCCTGGACGCAGGCTTCCACGGCCCCAATACCGCGGCCGAGATCGTTATCCCGCCGGATAGCGACTGCATCATTGTCAGCAACCGCGGAGAGAACTCGCTGGTTGTCTTCAACCTCGATAGCATCACCGGTGCGCCGAAGTTTCTGCAGCGCATCTCGTGCGGTGGCAAGGCTCCGCGGCAGTTCACGCTCGACCCTACGGGCAAGTGGCTGCTTTGCGGCAATCAGGATTCTGCCACGATCACTGTCTTCGCTCGCGACGAAAACACAAACCGCCTCAGCGGCCCCGTGCAAACGATCCCGATTGACTCGCCGCAGATGATCCTCTTCGCGTGAGACGAGCCACTAGCCGTTAGCCTCTGGCTCATAGGAAAAGGCGTCGTTGCTCTTCCTGATAGCTCGCGACTAACGGCTCCTAGCTGCCTTATAGCGTCGCCAGATCGATTACGAAGCGATACTTAACATCAGCTGCAACGACACGGTCATAGGCTTCATTCACCTTCTCGAAGCCGATGAGTTCGATATCCGAAACGATGTCATGCTCCGCGCAGTAATCGAGCATCTCCTGCGTCTCAGGCATGCCTCCGATCATCGATCCCGACATGCTTCGCCGGTTCGTTACCATCGCAAACGCACTCACCGGCAGCGGCTTATCAGGCAGACCAACCTGACACAGCGTCCCGTTTAAGCGGAGCAGCCCAAGATACTCGTTCAGATCGTGCGGAGCCGAGACGCAATCCAGGATGAAGTCATACTTGCTCTTCTCTTTCTTCATCGCCTCCGCATCTTTTGAGATGACGACATGATGAGCGCCGAGCCTGCGCGCGTCGGCTTCCTTGCCGGCAGAGGTGGTGAACAGCGTCACCTCCGCGCCAAACGAATGCGCGAATTTCAAGCCCATATGGCCGAGCCCCCCAAGGCCGACGATCCCAACCTTTTGTCCCGGACCAACCTTCCAGTGCTTCAGCGGGCTATAGGTCGTAATCCCTGCGCACAGTAGTGGAGCTACCGCAGCAAGCTTTGGCTCCAGCTTCTTCGAGATGGTATGAACGTACCGCTCGTTCACCACGATGTTATTCGCATAGCCGCCATGGACCAGCACACCATCGTAGCCCTTCGCGTTATACGTCCCCACGAATCCTTTCTCGCAGTAGGGCTCCTCCTGCGATTTGCAGTTGTCGCATACCCGGCATGAATCGACCATCACGCCGACGCCCGCTAGGTCGCCCTCCTTAAAGCGCGTCACATCCTTGCCCACTTTCGCGACGCGCCCAACAATTTCGTGCCCAGGCACCATCGGGTACATCGAGCCGCCCCACTCATCGCGCACCTGGTGGATATCTGAGTGACAGATTCCCGAGTATAAGATTTCGACCACAACGTCATCCGGCTTCGGATCGCGCCGCTCGAAACTGAAAGGCGCAAGCCCGGATGTTGTAGACTGCGCAGCATAACCTTTCGACTGAAGCATGGTGTTCTCCTCTGGAGCTGATAGCTGCTTGGATGCTCTAACCTGGCCTGAAGCTGAAGTTAACCGTGATAGTCGTATCGACTTCGGTGGGTAGTCCATTCAAGAGGTATGGTTTGTAAGTCCACTTGCGAACGGCCGTGATCGCCGCAATGGCTAAATCCGAGTCGGGCGTCGAGATAAGATGCAGTGCTTGAACGCGGCCATCCCTGCCAATGATCGCATGCAGGACGACTCTTCCTGACACATGGTCCAGTTTTGCTTTCTGTGGGTAGACTGGTTGAACCTTCGTGAGAATATTGCCTGCTACTACGCCCCCAGCGATGCGCGCAGTCTGGTTGGACGCCGGCTGCAACTCCGGCCCTGGAACAAAGTCCGCATCGGAGACGCCCGTCGTAGAGAGCGTACTAACGTGCGCCGATCCAACCTGGACACCCGCCGAACTGCCTGAAACATCAATGGCAATGACATGCTTCTGAAAAGTCCCGATCTGGTTCCGAACAAAGATGATCGAGCCGAGCTCTGTTGACATCCGAAAACTATCCTTACCTGGATCGAGACAGAACGTCGGAAATAGCCCTAGCGGAGGAGCGCTCACGCCTTCTAAGCGCTGGTCGAGCATGATGCAGTCTAGCTGCACATTGCCGAACTTCTCTTTGCGGAACTCCGGCTTGCTCTCATCAATCTCATGCTCGTGCGGCATAGGATGCACGACCTGCTCCAGTAGGTCATCAAGATCACCGGCGCCGCGCCTCCTCCACTCAAAAAGAGCTTCCCGTCTTTCTGAACATAAGACTCTGTAAACGACGGCATGGTGTAGATCACATGCTTCAGGTCCGCCCCTGCCCACCACTCCTCGATCGTTCCCTTTTCCGTGGGAACTCCCTTCTCATCGTAAAGCTGCACATCCAGCTTCAGGTGCCACGGAGACATTCCGGCTGTATCGATCGAACTCTGACTGACAGCATCATGCAAGCGAGCCGTAAGGTCGTCCGTCTTTTGTGCGCTCGCGAAAGCCCGCGAACGCACAAACACATAAGGCTACGAAACCGTTGCCGAGAAATCCGTTGAATGTGAGGCTTTGCATGGGATCCGGTTACTCGAGATTTGCCGCGGAACTCTACTCGTCATAGTGCAACAAGCTATGTACGTCATACTCCTGGAACTTGCTGCGACCTTTCAGAAAGTCCAGCTCGATCGCAAACCCAAGTCCGACGATGTCGCCGCCAAGCTGCCGAACCAGTTTAACGGTCGCCTCCATCGTCCCGCCAGTCGCCAGCAGATCGTCGACGATGATCACTCGCTGTCCCGGTTCAATGGCATCCAGATGAATCTCGAGCGAATCCGTGCCGTACTCCAAGTCATAGTTCACCTTCGCCGTCGGGGCCGGCAGCTTCTTCGGCTTGCGCACAGGCACAAAGCCCGCATTCAACCGGTACGCCAGCGCCGGTCCGAAGATGAACCCGCGCGCCTCGATCCCGAGCACCAGGTCGATCTCCTTGCCGATGTAATACGCGGCAAAGGCGTCGATCAATTGCGCCATGCCGGTCCTATCCTTCAGCAGGGTCGTGATGTCATAAAACAAAATCCCCGGCTTGGGAAAATCCGGTACTGTCCGGATCAGCTCTTTCAGCGGCTCACAGCTGATCTTCGTTGGGTCAAAGTGCGGTGCGTTCATTGTCATGCGTTTACCAGGCTCCTTCAATCTCAAACTCTTTCAATTTTTCGGCTTCACTGTCATCCAGCAGATGCTCGACGACCCCATCGACGCGGCTGCCACGCGAGCCTTGGTGTAGCGCGGTTTCTAATTCCCGCATCTGCTCTTCATCGCCCGCCGCTACCACTTCCACGTGGCCATCCTCAGTGTTTTTCACCCAGCCTCTGAGGCCGATCTCTGCTGCTTCCCGATGCACAAACCAACGAAAGCCCACGCCTTGCACGCGACCCCTAACCAGAAAATGTTTGACGACCAACTCGGCGGACACCTTTCCAGTGTCGCACCGTGCAAGAGTGCATGCAAATCAGCGGAAGACGCTTGTTGGTGGCATATGGGGCAACCTTTTCGCGATACAACCTCGCTTATAAACGCCGCGTCCTTACTGGAAATTCAAGCGAGTACGAACCGCTGACGGTGGCTTCCAAACAGGACGCTACTGCAACAGGAAATGCAGAGGACTCGGCAGAAGCACGCCCAGAAGCAAGACTTATGGCGCAGGCACGCCGCCTCCCAACATCTTTGGAGACCCATTCATGAATCGTTGCATCCGCATCCTTGCAGGCGCCTGCGCCCTCGCGTTCGCCGCTGTATCAGCCCAGGCCCAGTACCTCAAGCTTCACAACACGGATATCGGCGGTGGAGCCATCGGCCAGTTCACCACGCCACTGCCCGCAGGCAACTCGTCTGACGTGAGCCAGTACACGCAGGACTCGCTCGGCGCCATGTTTACGGTCCGCACACACCCCGTAGCGTGGGCCGGTCTTGAGTTCAACTATGCGTGGAATCGATACACGCAGTACTACACCGGGCCTGGATACACCGCACGCGTCAAGAACAACACCCATGAGGCAACCAGCGCCTATCTCTTTCACCCGCACTTTCGCCACTTGCAGCCGTTCGTCGCAGTCGGTGGTGGATACATCGACTTCATTCCCAATGGCGCCGGCCAGAATCAGTGGCGTGGCACGGGTCTGCTTGAAGCTGGTCTCGATGTCCCCACCCGCAACCCCCACCTTGGTTTTCGCCTGCAAGGCCGCGAGCTCGTGTACCGCAACACCAACTTCTACCAGCCTGATCTTTCGTCCCGCCGCTGGGTCGCCACCTCTGAGCCGTCAGCAGGAGTTTGGTACCGCTTCTAGTTCCGGACAAGATGAAAGGGCTGCGCAAACCATCGCGCAGCCCTTTCGCCGTTCCGATCCCAGCTAAGCCCGGCTCATGTAGGCGCCTTCCGCCGTATCCACACGAATCTTCTCGCCTTCATTGATGAAGGGCGGCACCTGGACGACCAGCCCTGTTTCCGTCTTCGCCGGCTTGGTGACGCTCGAGGCTGTTGCCGACTTGATGCCCGGCTCCGTCTCCAGCACCGTCATCTCGACCACCGTAGGCAGTTCGATACCGACCGCCTTCCCATCATGAAAGCTCACGCTGATCGAAAGATTCGGCGTCAGGTAGTCGACCGCATCGCCCAGCGTGTCGCGCGTCAGCATCGTCTGCTCGAACTTATCGTCCATGAAGTAGTACTCGTCGCCGTCGTTGTACAGATACTCCATCTTGATCTCGTCGACGTAGACGCGCTCGATCGGGTCAGGCGAACGAAACCGCTCCGTAAAGGCTGCGCCCGTGCGTACGTTCTTCAACTTCGCCTGGATAAAGGCGCGCAGGTTGCCGGGCGTCCGGTGCTCCACTGAGAACACGAGGTGAAGGTCATCTTTAAACTTGATAATCATGCCCGGACGCATCTGCGTGGCAGGAATCGACATCGTGAAACCTCTGTTTCCTGAAACAAAATTTGTGGCTCTAGGTGCATTCGCAGACGCAAATCCTGCGCAAATCCAGCCTGCCTACAGCCTACGATTGTATCCCAGTCGCCATCGGCGGGTGGCGCAGCCTAACGAGCAAACAGCCGCTTGAAGAATCTTCCTACCGCCCCGAAAGGCCCGCCGCCCGGCTTCTTCTCTGGAGTTGGCTCCGTTACCGGGTCCTGCACAGGCGCGGCAGCAGGAGCAGACTCGTTCGCTTCAATTGGCTTCGGGGCTGTTGGATCATAGGCCAACGTCGTCGCCACCTGCACGTGCGTCACCCCTGCAGGCTCCGCAGCAGGAGCGGTCGGAGCAGTAAGCCCTGCGCTCTCAGCCTCTGGAAATGGATGTGCCGCAGCCGCCAGCTCTGGAGTCACCGGCTTGCCCGCAGCCGCGCCACCCGCAATCGCCGCCTCGGCCAACGACACGCGCTTCTGCTCATCCTTCTGATCCGGGGGACACCCGCAAGGCACCGTCTCCTTATCGACGACCTCCCGCAAGCTCCCATGCTCAAACGTCACATGCTGCCCGCGCTTCAGCTCATAGTTCGCCTCGCCAAAGGCATCTGTAATCTTCAGCGTCGGTGCCTTACGCCCGCGGTTCTCGACACACGTGTCCCCATTCATCGACACCCGCATCTGCAACTCCAGCGGTCCCGCTTCTGCCATCGTGAAACGAAGATCCGGGGTCATTACGACATCGCCGGCCTTCGCCTTGGTCCTGATCTCCAACGCTCCACGATCTAACCCAAACAACAGGGCATCTTCCGGTGCTTCCGAAACATGCAGCCCACTCCGCTGACAGACATGCACCTCGCCGCCACGCTCCAACGCCACGACAGCGGTATGATCCTTCGCCGTAACCGTCCCATTGCCACGCAAAACTGCCCGACCAGCATTCGCTTCTACTACACCCGAACCGCTGTTCGAAACGGTCGCATCCGCGGTCGACACCGACCCAATCACTTTCTGCGCGTACCCCTGCGTCGCACCTGCCAGCAACACCGCCGCACTCAAGCCAAGAACCGTTCGCATCCCCACCCCTACATCTTCAAGAAGTTCTCGATCAACGTTCGCCCATTTGCCGTCAGCACGCTCTCCGGATGAAACTGAACGCCTTCAATCGGTAGCTCGCGATGCCGCAGCGCCATGATCGTCGTCATACCCGTGCCCGCCTCCGCCGTTTTCGCGGAAACCTCCAACTCCTCCGGCAAACCCCCTTCCGCAACGATCAGCGAGTGATACCGCGTACACGTCATCGCGCTCGGAATCCCCTCAAAGATCGTCCGCCCATCATGCTCAACTTCGCTCGTCTTGCCATGCATCAACTTTGCCGCACGAAGCACCGTGCCGCCGAACGCCGCGCCAATCGCCTGATGCCCTAGGCATACACCCAGGATCGGCACTCGCCTGCCCCCGGCCTTCTGGCTCTGCGCAAAGTGCTTCAGCAAGTCGATCGAGATGCCCGCCTCCTGCGGCGTACACGGTCCCGGCGAGATGAGAATCCGGTCAGGATTCATCGCCTGCACCTCTGCGGGCGAGACTTCGTCGTTGCGCCGAATGACCATCTCCGCGCCCAGCTCGCCCATGTACTGCACCAGGTTGTAGGTAAAGGAGTCGTAGTTATCCAGCACGAAAACCATGTCGCGATTTTACGCCCGCGGCAACATCCAGCCCGCACCCTGCCTCTAACGCACCAGAGGTAAGCAAATGTTCCTAACCCCGAAACGATGGAAACACTTCGCCGCCATGGCTTTGATCGGCGATGGCGTCATGGCGCTCGTTCACCCGCAGCGCGACGCCATGGCCTGGCATGCCGGGCCACGTCCGTGGCGCAAACTCATGCGCGAACTGCATGACCGGCCGAACCTGACTCGCGCCATCGGGGCGGCCCAGATCGTCGGAGCGACGCTCTGGGCTCTGCATCAGGAGGAAGAGTAGTCGCCCACACCGCGAAGCGGCTCAGTACTCCACAAGTTGCCGCCGCTCGCGACTAGGGCGCACCTTCTTCTAGGCCCCGCGAGCCCGCTCAATCGCCCGCACGACTGCCCTTGCTTTATTGCCACACTCTTCAAACTCCATCTCCGGCACCGAGTCAGCCACGATCCCCGCGCCCGCCTGTATGTGACCTTGCTTACCATTCATATACAGCGTCCGGATCGCAATGCAGCTATCCAGGTTTCCGCTGAAGTCGGCATAGAAGACGCTTCCGCCATAAACGCCTCGCCGAGCGGGCTCGAGCTCCTCGATTATTTCCATTGCCCGGATCTTTGGCGCGCCACTCAGCGTGCCGGCAGGGAAGCACGCCTTGAACGCGTCGATCGCCTCCAACCCCGGCTTCAGCATGCCTTCGATCGACGACACCAGATGCATCACGTGGCTGTAGCGCTCGACGAACATTAGATCCTTCACCCGCACACTGCCGAACTCGCTTACCCGGCCGACGTCGTTGCGGCCCAAGTCGACCAGCATAATGTGTTCGGCGACTTCCTTTTCATCGGCTCGCAGGTCGGCCTCGAGCGCACGGTCCTCCACCTCATCCGCGCTTCGTTTGCGCGTCCCGGCAATCGGCCGATACTCTACCTTGCGCCCATGCACCCGGACGAGCAGTTCCGGGGAAGACCCCACGATGTGCTGGCCGCCCTCGCCAAACCGCAGAAAGTACATATAGGGCGAAGGGTTCACGATCCGCAGCGACCGGTAGACATCGAACGCCGGAACTCCCGGCTCGCAGTCGAACCGCTGCGACAGGACGCATTGGAATACATCGCCGCTCGCGATGTACTCCTTAGCCTTCGCGACACTCTTGAGGAACGCAGACTTCGACGTGCGCGCGGTCATCTTCAGCTTGCCCTTCGGCAGCTTGCGCAGCACCGCGGATTTCGGCAGCGCCGCCGCCAGACGCTTCTCCATCTTGTCCAGCCGTCGTTCGCACTGGGCATAGCCTCCGCCGCGCGTCAGGTCCGCAGTGGCGATCAGCAAGATCTCTTTCTTCACATGGTCGAATGCCATCACCTGATCGAAGAACATCAGGCACGCATCCGGAACCTCGAGCTCGTCCTTCGCCGTCGCTGGCAGCTTCTCGATGAGCCGCACCACGTCATACGAGAAGAACCCCACTGCCCCGGCGGTAAACGGTGGCAAACCCGCCAATCGAGCCGGAGTATGGCCGCCCAGCGCGCGCTTCAACTCCTCAAACACATCGCCTTCAAATGTCCTCGACCTCCGCCCTTCAAACGTTTCCAGCGAACGCCCGCGCGCTACCATCTTCTTATAGGGTGCGATTCCAATAAACGTGTACCGCCCCACATGCTCGCCGCCTTCGACGCTCTCCAGCAGAAACGCCTCAGGCTCCTGATCCGCCATCCGCAAAAACGCCGAGACCGGCGTCTCCAGGTCAGCCGTCACGGTGCGGAAGACTGGCACCAGGGTATGCGTCTTGGCAAGCTTCGAAAAATCCTTCGCTGTCGGGGTACTCTCGTGTCGCTGCTTCATGGTCGATAGTTATCCTACCTGTCTCACGCCAGGCCCAACCAGATGACTCAAAAGTGGCACCTTGTCAACGTTGCCGAGCGTCCTAGCAGGAGCCTATAGTCTCCAAGGCTCGACCACCGACCGGCCTGGTCGAAGATAGCTGGAGCTTTCCCTCCCTGTTCACGTCAAATGACTGTGACGTTGACAGGAGCGTAACCCGATGGCCGGAGAATCCCTGATACCACGCGTACCAGCAACACAGAATCGAGACATCGTAATGAACAGCAACACACCGGTCCTTACGCTGGAACAAGAGACCGCCCTTGAGCACGAGAAGAACCCCTGGGAAGCACAGGCCGCCCGCTTCGATCTCGCCGCAAGCAAGCTCAACCTTGACCCCGGCATCTGGAAGGTTCTTCGCTATCCCACCCGCGAGATCATCGTCCACATCCCCGTCCAGATGGACGACGGCAGCATCGAGGTCTTTACCGGCTATCGCGTTCAACACTCCATGGCCCGCGGCCCTGCCAAAGGTGGCATTCGCTACGCCCCCGACGTTTCTTTAGATGAAGTCCGCGCTCTCGCATCCTGGATGACCTGGAAGTGCGCCGTCGTCAACATCCCCTTCGGCGGAGCCAAAGGCGGCGTCATCTGCGATCCCAAACACATGTCCCAGGGCGAACTCGAGCGCATGACCCGCCGCTTTACTGCCGAACTCGTCGAGTTCATCGGGCCCGAAAAGGACATTCCCGCCCCCGACGTCAACACCAATGAACAAACCATGGCATGGATCATGGATACCTACTCCATGCATATGCGGCAGACCGTCAATGCGGTCGTCACCGGCAAGCCCGTCAACCTCGGCGGATCCAGAGGGCGTCGCGAGGCGACGGGTCGTGGTGTGTCCGTTATGTGCGACGAAGCTTTGAAGTACCTCGGCATGACGATCGAAGGCACCCGCGTCATCATTCAAGGCTTCGGCAACGTCGGCTCGAACGCCGCGCTCCTGCTTTACAAGAAGGGCTACACCATCATCGGCATCGCCGAATATGACGGAGCCCTCCACAACGCCGACGGCATCGACATCCCCGCGCTTATCGAACACCGTGCCAAGGCCGGCACCATCGCTGGATTCGCGAAAGCAGAACCCGTAGACAAAGCCGAACTCCTCACCCGCGAGTGCGAGATCCTCATCCCCGCCGCGACCGAAAATGTCATCACCAGCCAGAACGCCGCGAAGCTCCGCTGCAAGATTCTTTGCGAAGGTGCCAACGGCCCCACCACCACGGTCGCCGACGATATCCTTGAGGCCAACGGAGTCTTCGTCATCCCCGATATCCTCGCCAACGCCGGCGGCGTCACCGCCAGCTACTTTGAATGGGTGCAGGACCGCATGGGCTACTTCTGGACCGAGCTTGAAGTCAACCAGCGCCTCGACGTCATCATGTCCGAGTCGTTCAAGGACGTCACCGCCTACGCCGAATCCCACAAGGTGAACAACCGCATCGCCGCCTACATGCTGGCGATCGACCGCGTCGCCTACACCACCAAGCAACGCGGGATGTACGCCTAGCAGGCAATCACACTAAGCGGCGATCACTCCAACAGAGGGTCGCCGCCCGCTGTAGCCTCTACGGAAAGCCCACCGTCACCGGCAGATTTACTGTCTCCACCTGCGGAGCATCCGTTGCCACCTTAAAGGGAATTGCTGTCCCAGTCACCTGCACCGTATACCCACCAGGCTCTGTCCCAAGATTCGTACAATTCCCTCCGCAACCATTCAGCCCATTAGACCCCATCAGCAGCAAGACGGCCCCGAAGACCCGCACCATCCGCCTGCGCCTGAAACCTAACAGCATCACAACACCACCGAACAGAACCCCTCCCACCATTCCGCGCCCCGTCATCGCTGGGGCGGGCAGAGCACAGGCCACAGGTGTCCCGTCGTATCCCTTATTACTCCCGCAGGCATGCGGAGCAGTCGTAGCAAACGCCAGCGTCGTCTCGCCCCCGCCGATCGGAATCGTGCCCTCGGCAAACGTACACTTTGTCTCATACGGCAGCTTTCCGCAGCTCAGCGTAACCGGCTCCGCAAAGCCGGAAACCGCCCTCACCTTCACGGTCAGATAGACCGTCTGCCCT
The DNA here is from genome assembly GCA_963693075.2 of uncultured Granulicella sp. GTDB lineage: Bacteria > Acidobacteriota > Terriglobia > Terriglobales > Acidobacteriaceae > Edaphobacter. Next base: position 337,905 of record CAXMMP010000001.1, read on the forward strand.
GGCCTCACCTGCACCGGGTTTGGGGTCACTGTCAGCACGAAACCTTCGGGCTCAACTGGCAGCGTCATCCCGACCACCTGCGTCAGCACTGACGAGACACTCGGCAAAGTAGTCTGTGTCGTCCCCACGAGCCCCGCATAGGTGGCCGTAATCGGATGCGACCCTACCGCCAAAGCCGCCGTCGAAAACACTGCACGCCCCGTCGCGTGGATCGTTCCCGATCCAATCACAGCCGTCCCATCCAGAAACGAAACTGTACCCGAGTTCACCAGGTTCACGAACGGTCCCGGCACACTCACCGTCGCGGTAAACGTCACCGTCTGCCCCTTTGCCGAAGGGTTCAAACTCGACTGCAACACCGTCGCGCTCGCCAGGTTCGACACCACCGGCACAATCTTCTGGTCCAGTATGCCCGAAGCCGCCGCCTCAAAGTCCAGCGTCGCCGCGTACTTCACGGAGATCGGATGCGTCCCCAAAGCCAACGTCGAAGTCGTCAGCGTAGCCACGCCACTCGCGTCGAGCGCGCCCATCCCAATCATCCCGCCACCATCGAGAAACTCGACCATCCCCTGCGGTACCGCTGCATTTCCCGTCAGCGTCGCCGTGAACGTCACCGGTGTTCCCACCCCCGCCGGATTCATCGAAGAAGTCAGGCCCGCCACCGTCGTCACATCCGGCATCACCGTAAATCCATACGGAGCCGACACACTCGAGGCATTCACCGGGTCCCCATTCGCGGGGCCGCCGTTATAAGCCTCAGTGAAGACGTAGTTGCCGGCATCCAGCAGGGTCGGATACCCATATGGACAGTACGACGAAGCGTTCGCCGCCGAAAGGCCCACACAGCCCGGCACTGCCACCCCATTGCTCAACTGAGTCCAAGTTCCCGTCGCCGCGTAGTTCGAAGGATCAACCACGTTGAAGTGAACATACCCGTTCACCCCCTGCCCATAGAAATAGGTCGGCCCCAGCGTCACGGTTGGCGGAGCCGGCGTCAACGTCACTGTCGATGGCGCCAAACTCACTACCAGCGTCCCACCCATCAGCTCTGCCGCCAGCGCACTCGCCGAGGCAAAGTATGTGCCGCCGAGCGCATGCGTGCCCGGCAGCAAGGGCTTCCCATTTGCGCTCGCAGGATCAGCCGCCACCGCCAGCGTCGCCAAGCCGTTCACCACCGGCGCCGATCCCGCCGCGTTTCCGTCCAGCGTAAAGTTGACCGTCCCCGAGGTCTGCCCGCCATTCATCTTCGCCACCAGCGAGTAAGCCCCTTCGAACGCCGCCGGTGCCGGCGTCGCCGAGACGGTCCCCGGGGTCGCCAATGCCCTCACCCCATCCAGCACCACAATTCCGGCCGGCGCATTGACCGCAACGTCCAGCAACCCATCACCGTTAAAATCTCCGATCGCAAAGCTCGTGCGCGATACCGTTCCCGTCGCGTAGATTCCCGCGAGCGTATACGCTCCGCTCTTCGTCCCCAGCTCGACCGAAACGCCGCTCGGGGTGTAGGTCAGCAGGTCCAGGATTTTATCCCCGTTCAAATCCACGGCTGCAATCAGCTGGCCGCCATCTCCCTTTGAGCTATCCGCCGACGTCGTTCCCCCAATGCTCGACGACCCGAACGTCCCATCGCCATTTCCCGCGAACACCTCAATCTGCCCGCTCGTCTCCTCCGCGATCAGGTCGAGCTTGCCGTCATTATTCACATCCGCCAGCAGCAGGCTGATCACACCACCCGTGGTCGTGAACCGCAGCGGAGCCTGGAACGTCCCGTCTCCGTTTCCCAAATACACCGAGACCGATTTCTCCGCCTGCCCATTCACTACGACGTCCAACGTCCCGTCGCCATTCAGATCCGCCACCGTGATCGGCCCACCCCCATCAGCCTCCGGAATTGCATACTGCGTTAGCAGAGTGAAGCTGCTTGCCGCCGCGACGTGCTTCCCACTATTTACAAAGACATAAAGAAACCCATTGCTCGAATCGACCGCGACCAGTCCCGGCACTCCGTCCTTCGCAAACCGAATCGTCTGCAACGAAGTGAATGTTGGAGCCAATCTTCCTAGGGTCGGAAACGTGAATCCCACCGTCTCCTGAAGGTTGAAGGCACCGCCGCCAGCCCCGTAATACACCGCCAGCGTCCCGGTTCCGGCAACCCCTTGGGTCGAGACAATAAACCCATAATCTATCAGCCCATCGCCGTCGTAGTCCCCCAGCGCAATTTGACCGACAGACCCATCGGCGAAGCCCACGCTGTTTTGGGTAGCAGCTGAAAAATTCCCTTTGCCGTCATTTAGCAGCTCCAGCCCGGCGAGGCTCGTATTCGGAGTGAGGGTCGTATAAAAAAAATCGCTCCGCCCGAGCCCCTGGAGGTCCCCAGCTAACAACTGAACAGGCGACGAAGGCTGCCCGGTTCGATCCGGCGTCGGCAATACCACGGGAGCCGCAAAGCTCTGTCCCATCCCGCGTCCCGCGCAACAAAACGCCACCGCGACAAACATCACCGTGGATAAACAACCAAAACGGGAACGACGAAGAGACCGCATGGGAACCACACCGGCGAATAAAGAGGTTTTGTAGCAGACACGCAAACTCTACCACGTGACCCCAAGAATCGGCGTCATTACAGGTAAGCCGTTCGCCCGCGGAGCCACCGAAACGGCTCCTGTGGGAGAATAGGCGTGTCTGCACCAACACGCCGATGAACCTTCCCAACTCCATCACGTTGAGCCGCATCGCGAGCGTTCCGCTGCTCATCTGGTTCCTCTCGCCGCACTCGCCCTTCCACGGCAATAATGGAGAGCAGGAGCTGGCCGCTTCGAGTCTTTTTATCCTCGCCAGTATTACGGATGGCCTCGACGGCTATCTTGCCCGGAAACGAAAGCAGATCACCACCCTCGGAATGCTGCTCGACCCGCTCGCCGACAAGCTCATGATCGCCGCGGCTTATATCATCCTGGTCGCTTACAATCCGCGCATCGTTCCTGCCTGGATCGCCGTCCTCATCATCGGCCGGGAGTTCCTTGTCTCCGGCTTGCGCTCGATCGCCGCGTCGGAAGGCTTCACCATCGACGCCAGCGAGATCGGAAAACTCAAGACCGTCATCCAGATCGTGTCAGTCGTGGCGGCAATCCTGGCGCACCGCTGGGACTACTGGCTCTGGTTCCCGCACTTCCACGGCGGCTTCGTCGTCGCCGTCCGCTTCATCGCGCTCACTGCCATCTACTGGATGACGATCGTCTCGATCATCTCCGCCGCCGATTACTTCCTCGGCTTCTGGAAGCAGATCGACCACGCCAGCGAACGCGCCCGCACGCGCCGCACGTCCGTCCTGTCTCGCAACAAAAAGCCTTTGCCCGCCCAGCCCACTCATCTCACCTAGGCAACTCTTGCCGCGCTCTACCCTCGGGCATACCACCAGGCCCAGACGATCAGAGGGATCTGCAATGGGAGCCTCGCCCATAATGCCCAGAGTGGAATCTTCGGCCATTGCTCCGGATGTAGCGCCATGTTTACATTCGCGGGCATCACGGCGAGGAGAAGCGCCACCAAGCCCCACGCGGCGAGACGCTGCGAGAAGCCGAAGAGCAATCCCAACCCGCCGAGGATCTCAAACGCGCCGCTTACAAGCACCAGCGTCTTATGCGCAGGCAGATAATCCGGCATGATGCTGACGTACACCGGCGTGATGACGAAGTGAAGCAGCCCAGCCAGGATGAAGACTCCCGCCAGCAGAACTCGTCCCACCATCGGCTCGCCTCATAAAAAAAGGCGGCCGGAGTAGTCTCCGAGCCGCCGGATGTTCGCTGCGTTCTTATTCGTTTAGACGCACGAGTTACTTGGTGGCGAGCGCGTCGCGATGAGCTTTCACGTAGTCGTGCGAGTTCATGATGTGGGCGTTCTGCTCGGAGAGGAGCTGGTGCAGGGGGAGCGGCAGCTCCTGCTCGAGAGCATCCTTGTAGACTTTTTTGGCCTGATCCTCGCCCTGCTCGGCTGAAGCCAGGAGGCTGTGATCGTCCGCGCCGAAGATCTTGCCTTTCAGATCGCCCCAGGTGCGGTGAAGTGAGCCGGCAACGGTACCTTCTTCATGCACATCCTTGACGCCGTGACGGTGAAGCTCATTTTCGAGTTCTGCGCGGAAGTTGGCGCGCTTGAGCGATTCCGCCAGGAAGTAGCGCTTGAGCGTGTCGTCCTTGAGGTGCTCGCCGATGTCGGCGAAGCCCTTCTGCCCGTCCTGGAGCACGTTGATGACTTCCTTGACTACCTTTTCAAATTCCGCATTTTTGTTCGAATCGATCGACATATCGTGTCCCTTGTAGTGCAAATTTCAAGCGACTTTCCGCTTGGGGTTTTCTGCGGGCGGGTCTGGTGCAGGGTCTTCCAGGCTGACCGCGATTCTCCTCCGCCCGGAAGCAAGCAAGAGAAATCGCGAAAATCCCGCTCCCCTGCCAGAAACCACCCAGGCCGGAACAGTTTGCACCGTCCGGCATGCATGAGGTACTAGATGCCACTCTCCTCCGAGGGTTTGCATCCTGATTCCCCGTTGGTCGAGATTGCCATTCAACAGAGGGCACTCTGCTGTAATCGACTTTGGCGAGTTTCGGGCCGAGAAGGGTCGGCCGCGTTCCCGTCCCTGAGAAGTGAGGATCCAACGATGAAGACTCTCCGCCTGGCGCTGAGCCCTACCCGCAACCGTCGTCTGAACGAGATTCTCGGGCTGATTGTGCTCGTAACGGCTGGGCTGCTTCTGCTTGCACTGGCCTCCTACACTCCTGCGGACCCGTCTTTCAATACTGTTGGCGGCGAGGGCGTCAAGATCGCCGGGATTGCGCGGCCTGCTCATAACTGGACCGGCCTGGTCGGTGCCTACTTTGCCGATGCGATGCTGCAGATTCTCGGCGTCGCCTGTTTCTTCCTGCCCTTACTGCTGGTTCGCCTGGGCGTGTGCTGGATGCGGTCGATTCGGGCGGGTTCACCGTGGGCCAAGGTTGTGGCGCTCGGGCTTTGGGTTGTGTTTGCTCCGGCGGCGGTCGCTTTGCTGCCCGGACATCTGCTTTGGCGTGGAGCGCTCCCGATTGCAGGGCTTAGCGGACAGTTGGTGGCTGACGCACTGGTACAGATCCTCAATCTTCCGGGAGCTTCGATCGTCGTGGCGCTGATGGTGGCGCTTTCGCTGTATCTGGCGACCACTTTCACGTTCAACACCGCGCGCGAATGGGCTGCGGTGCGGTTCGGCTTTATCGCTGGCATGCGCGAGCGCTGGCTTGCCTGGAGGCAGGGTTCCCGACGGAATGTGCCGGCGGAGATGCTGGACGAATCCGGCGAGGTATACGGCGCTCGGCGTGAGCGGTTGGAACAGGCGGCTCGGCGGGAGCGGGAGCGCACGGAGGCTCGGCATGAGCACGAATCGGGCAATACGTTGTTGAGCGGTCTGTTCGGCTGGTGGGCTCGGCGGAAGCAGCCTGTCGAGGCGCTCGAAGCCGAGGAAGAGCCGGTTCCGGCTCCCGCTGGTTCGATGTGGCAGAACATGCCGCGGATGAATCTGGATGCGCCTTCGACTTCGATTGGGGTTGCGTCCGCAGCGGCTGCACCGTACGCGCAGGCGCTTGCGGCTGCTGCCGCGCCTCTGCCGCCGCAGCCGGATGAGCTCGATTGGCCTGCTCCAGCGAAGCAGACGCGGTTGATCGAAGAGGAAGAACCGTTTTCCTTTGTTTCCAAACGTGCTCCGGAGCCACAGAGGCCAGTTTCGACGCCTCGCCCGGTGGCTGCTGTGGCTGTTCCGCTGCCGCCGGCTCCTCTGCCAAGCGGCATCTCTTTCGGCAAGCGTGCGGACTCCGATGTGAAGGCCGTAGCCATTACGGCGAAGTCGGTTCGCGGGTATAAGTTGCCGTCTTCCTCGTTGCTATACCGGTCTGAGGAGCAGGCTGTCGTGCGGGAAGATGCTCTGCGTGAAGAGGCTCGGACTCTGGTTGAGAAGTGCGGTGAGTTTGGGGTGGACGGGCAGGTGACGCAGATCAACCCGGGACCCGTGGTGACGACGTTCGAGTTCCGGCCCGATGCGGGGGTGAAGTACTCGCGGGTGACGGGGCTGGCGGACGATCTTTGCCTGGCGATGGCCGCCGAGTCGATCCTGATCGAGCGGATGCCAGGGAAGTCGACGGTTGGAATCCAGGTACCCAACCATGATCGCGAGACGATCTGGCTGCGGGATGTCGTGGAGTGCGAGAGCTTTGCGCAGTCGAAGTCTAAGCTTGCGATCGCTCTGGGCAAGGACATCAACGGACGGATTGTGACGGCGGATCTGGCGAGCATGCCGCATGTGCTGATTGCGGGTTCGACTGGTTCGGGTAAGTCGGTCGCGATCAACGCGATGATCATGTCGGTCCTGTTCAAGAGCACGCCGGAGCAGGTGCGCATGATCCTGGTCGACCCGAAGCGGGTTGAGCTGGGGATGTATGAGGGGATTCCGCACCTGTTTACGCCGATCATTACCGAAGCCAAACTGGCCGCGAATGCCTTGCGGAACGCGGTGAAAGAGATGGAACGGCGTTTGAAGCTGCTGGCCGCGAACCATGTGCGGAACATCGACCAGTTCAATAAACTGTTCGACCATGGCAGCGAGTACCTGTTCGAGGATGTGAACCAGGAGCCATTGCCGTACATCATCATCATCATCGACGAGCTTGCGGACCTGATGATGCTCGATCGGTCGAATGTGGAAGAGTCGATTACGCGTCTGGCGCAGATGGCCCGCGCTGTGGGGATACACCTCATTCTGGCGACACAGCGGCCGTCGGTGGACGTGATTACCGGGTTGATCAAGGCCAACGTTCCGACTCGTATGAGCTTCCGGCTGGCGACGAAGGTGGACTCGCGCACGATCATCGATTCGAATGGCGCGGAGAGCTTGCTGGGGCGTGGAGATATGTTGTATCTGCCGCCGGGTACGAGCCGTTTGAGCCGTGTTCATGCGCCGTTTGTGACGGAGAAGGAGATCTCCGCGGTAACGGCTTTCTGGCGGGCGCAGGGCGAGGCCGAGTACGTTCAAGGGTTCCTGGAAGGGCCGAAGGATGAGAAGGGCGATCCGGACCAGGGCGGTGAGCCGGGGTCCGAGGCGAACGATGAGCTGTTCGACGATGCAGTTCGGCTGGTCTTCGAGTTTGGCAAGGCGAGCACGTCGCTGCTCCAGCGCCGGCTGCGGATTGGGTATGGGCGGGCAGCTCATCTGATCGACATGATGTACAACGATGGGCTGGTTGGGCCAGCTGATGGGTCGAAGCCGCGTGAGTTGTTGAAGTCGCCGGAGTTTTACAAGGAAGTGGACACGGCGATGCGGTAAGAGCAGGCAACGGTTAATGTGGATAGAGCTGAGTTTGTCGTTCAGGGGATGAATGCCAGCGAGAATTGCCCTTGTCTCAAATTCGACACTCGGGGCAACCGGTGAATGCAGATCCTTCGACTTCATTCAGGATGACAAGTCCGGGAGCGGGTGACACAACCCCAGATAGTCTTCCGTCTCTCGTTCGCTCGACGCTTACTTGATCGTGGACTGCCAGAACGCTTTGGTGAAGATTTGTCGTATTGTTCAGTGAGGTATTCTCGCGTTGAATTCTCGCGGCATATCAATGGAAGAGGGCCCAATGTGCCGCCTGTTCGTGTCAGCTCTTATTCTGCTTGGTTTCGCGGGCGTTACCTTCGCGCAAAGGACTTCGGCTGATCGTGAGCGTTCGCTCAGCCCCGTGCTTCCGTTGCAGGTGGAATTGCTACAGACGATGGACGCAGGCAAGCTGGTCCGTGGACAGGCGGTGCTGGCGAAGACGGCGGTCGAGTGGCATGACCGGAGTTGCCGGGTGCGTAAGGGTGCGACCGTCACCGGGCATATTACGAATGTCGTTCCGAAGTCGAAGCAGAACAAAGGTTCTGTCGTCACGATAGCGTTCGATCACGCCGACTGCGATGGACGGGTGTCAGAGGTCACGCTTCAACTTTACGCGATCGTTGCCGCGCCGCCGCCGGACGAAGGGTTGGCGATGGCGGATAGCGGCGGCATGATGCAGCAGTTCTCACCGAAGGCTCCTATAACGCTTGGCGGTAAAACACCGCCGCAGCCGCAGCCGATGAGTCTTTCGAACGATGTTTCGGTGACGAACCATACCTTTCACGATCCGTCGCGGATTGACGCGGGGGACGTTCGCGGGATGAAGCAAGTGACGCTGAGCGTTGGCACTGGGCCAAATGGCGCGTCGGTGGTGGCGGCGATGAAGGGCAATTTGCGGCTGGAACAGGGGACGCAGTTCGTGTTGATGCCGCCGCCAGCGGTGATTGCGAAGGAAGTCGGGCACGAGGCCCCGGTGGCACCGAAGGCTTTGGCGCCGGAGTCGGTTGCGACGGTTTCCATCAAGCCAGTTCCACCTCCAAAGCCGGAGCTGGATGAGACAGAGATCTGCAGCGAAGGCTGTAACGCAGTGTCGGTGGCTGCGGCGACAAAGGCTGCGCTGGTGCTCTCAACGGAAGGCCTGGGATCGCGGGCGCATGACCACGGGAGCTACAGAGGCTTTGAGTTCGAGTCGACGATTACCTATCTGGATGCGAATAGCTTGCTTTACACCTTCGATCCGCATCATCTACGGCACCGGACGGCGTCTTCGGGCTTTCGTACGGAGTCGATGAGGACGGTACGAGCCGTGCTGCTGGATGCGAAGACGCTGAAGGTCAAGAGGATTGCGGATTGGCAGGTGCAAGGGGAAGGACAGTTCATCTGGTCAGCGAGTCCAGGAGTGATCCTGGTGCATGTGGGTCACCGACTGCAGATGTTGGGGGCAAATTTGAAACCGATTCGGGAACTGGCGGTGCCGGGTGAGCTGGCTTTTGTTTCGGTATCGCCCTCGGCTTATTACATTGCGGTGGGAACATTGCATGAGCGTTACACGCTCGAGGCTTATACGCAGTTGAAGAGCGCGATGACGATAGAACCGGAAGAGGACGTCGACGTGCAATTGGTGGATGGAGAGTTTACGCCGCTCCTCCAGACGCGGCAGAGCTCGCGGTTACCGGCACCGGTGCTTTCGGATACGGGCGAGGTGCGGGTGAACTCAGCCGGCCTGAATCGCTGGCTGGTGAGTGAGCGAGAGTGGAATCAGACGACGCGGAAGATCGCGACGACGACTTCTGCCTGTAAGCCGAATGTGGAGGTGCCGCTGGCGTCGATGGTCTTCGTGGTGGGCTGCGATGCGCAGCATAGTCAAAACTGGTACCGCATGCTGCGGCAGGATGGACATGCGCTACTCGTGGGCCGCGGATCGTCGCAGGAGATTTAGCAGGCGGCGAATAGCAGCAATGAGGTAGAGTTCGCGGTGCGGGTGGTGCATACGGTGAAATCGCAGCTGAGAGGCGAAAAGTTCCACAAGAACGACTTAGAAAAGGAAGAGGTCAGCGTCTATCGCGCGAAGGATGGCAAGCAACTTTTTTCGACTGAAGTCAAGGACGTAGATGTCGCCGAGCAGTCGTTCGCGCTTTCGCCTTCAGGCGATCAACTAGCGGTGCTGTCTGAGCATTCGATTGCCTTGTTTCAGGTGAAGATGAAGTGATCATCGTGCGTCAAAAGCGGCGCTCACGGGTTCCCGAACGGTGTCAGTCCGCAAGCTTGAAGTCGCTTCGTTGCAGATTCGGCGAGGTCGGCCCCAAAGGCGAGAACGATGGGTGGAGTCCTACTCGTTTAGAGAGCCGGTGAGCGCGGCTCTTGTGGAAGAGATACAAGGGGTCATGACTCGACAGTGAAAGGATGTGCACTCCTCAACTCAGACGATGAAAGCTGTCTGCAATGAGTCACGCATGAAGGTGGGGTTCGTTAGCCAATGCGTCTGGCGCTGCGGAAGGCGATGACGGCGAGGAGGGTGATGGTGGTGAGGAGGGCGATCCAGAGGAGTTGGGGATAGCGCTCGGTGAAGGGGATGGCGCGTGGGGTCGGGGGGAGGTAGGTGGGGTTGAACTGCTCGGGGGTGAGGGTGGCGGGCCGAATGGGTCCTGAGACGTTGAAGAGGCGGCCAAAGTCATAGAGAGGTGCGGCGACGGCGGGGGCTCCGTACATCAGGGTGACAGGATCAGGCTGGACGGGGTAGCAAAGTTTGCGCTGGCGCATTTCCAAGGTGACGGAGCGGAGGTGGATGGGCTGGTCGTCGCCGTTCTGGATGGCGACTTCAACCGTGGCGGGGGCTTGCTCGTTCGAGGCGAGGATGGCGGGGATCGAGAGGGACTCATCGCGGATTTGCTGGCCGGCTTCGGTGAGGCGCAGGCGGGAGATCTGGCCCGAGAGCTGTTCGGTGCCGGGCTCGCCTTCCTTGGTGATGTTTTCTTTCGAGGAGATGGTGACGGTGCGGCTGAAGTTGGTGGGGTCGGCGGGGTCCAGGTTGAAGGAGATGCGTTCGACGGGGACGCGGGCGGGGACGGTGAAGGTGGCGACGGATTCGCGGGGGCGCTGGGTGATGGTCGTGGTTTCGGCGATGGGGGTGTAGAGGGTCTGGGCGAGGCGGCTGGGGGGGATTTCGACGACGGTGACGATGGCGGGGGTGATGGCGAGGGACGGCTTGCCGGGGGCGGGGGTGAAGGTGAGTTCGAGGTGGAGGTAGGGGAAGGTGGATTCGGCGAACTGGAGGCTGGAGTTGTGGCCGAGTCGCTGGGCAGTGAGGTCGAACAGCGAGAAGTCCCCGAGGTAGGTGGGGGATTTGTCGGTGAGGGACTTGAGGCCGGTGATCTTTGCCGAGGCCAGGTAGTCCTGTGCGTTGAGGGTGAGGGCGAGCGAGGAGTAGGCGCGGGAGGGCATCTCGAGGTCGAAGGAGAGGTGGGCCGGCGATTTCAGGCCGAGGTTGAGGATGCGGGCCTGATCGTCGGTGGGCGCGGTGCCGGAGAAGGTGATGGTGTAAGGGATTTCCTGGCGGGTTGGCGTGTAGAGGCGGAGATCTTCGAGGGGGTTGGCGTGGGCGAAGACGGAGGCGTCGAGGACGGCGCATGCGTCTGGTTCGGGGCCGGGGGTAGTGAGGATCTGGCGGGTGTAGTGGAAGGAGGATGGGGTTGGCGGGGGAGTTGGGGCCTGGGCGTAGAGGGTGATTGCAACGAAAGGCAAAAGCAGCCGACGAACCCGCAGGGCGTGGAGATTGCGCAGAGGGACACGGAGGGTCACTGGGGGTCTCCGTTTTGCGGTTGTTTGAGGGCCAGCCAGTCTTTCTGGTAGGCGAAGCTGACGGTGAGGAGCAGGGCTCCGAGGGCGAGGAAGCTGGCGACGCGGTAGCCGGCGGAGAGGCCGGAGATGTCGAAGAGGAAGACTTTGGCGATAGTGAAGAGGATGAGGATCAGGGCTTGCCAGCGTACGAAGGCGTTGCGACGCCAGAAGCCGATGGCAAGGAGAGCTGCTCCGTAGGCCATGAGGAAACCGGAGATGGCGAGGGACCGCTGGAGATCGGCCTGCTGCGCGGACCAGAGGGCTCCGATTTCGTGCTCGATGATGAGGATGGCGATGAGGTTGAAGAGGATGAGGTCGGCGGCGGCGACTAGTCGGAAGAGATCGTGGTGTGCTGGGTCGGGACTATAGATGCGCCATAAGCTCCAGGAGGTGGCGGCGACGAGGGCAAGGCCGACGAGGGCGGTGGCGAAGTCTGCATTGGCGAAGGCGTGGTGGAGTCTGGGGTTGGTGTCGCCGGGGATGAGTTCGCGGAGGGTAAAGAGGATCGCGAGGAGGTCGATGGCGGAGAGGGTGGCGACGATGACGGGGAGATTGTCGCGGAAGGCGGGTTTTTCGAGGGTTTCAAGGGTGGGGAGTGAGAGCCAGGTGGCTCCGGCGAGGGTGGCGACGGCGACCAGGGCGGAGCCGAGATTGGCGTTGAAGAAGGGGGGCGGGGTGGAGTCGGACCAGTGCCATGTCCAATGGAAGAGGACGGAGACGAAGCCGAGGGCGTAGCCTCCGGCGGAGAGGATGGCGAGAACTTTTGAGGAGGCGTTGTTTTCAGCCTGGAAGCGCGTGCTGGCCCAGAAGAGGACGAGTCCTTCGATGAGCCAGGCGGTGGTGAGGGTGTGGCCGGACGCTTTGAGGGGGATCGCGATGGTGAGGAAGACGATGGCGATGGCGAGGTGGATGGCAGTCGAGAGGGTGGCGCGCTGGAGGCGCATGAGGCCGAGGTAGGTGGCGGCGAGGGCGACCATGAGCCAGGCGAGCGCGGTGTGGAGGCCGGAGTCTTCGAAGACGGAGTAGAGGGCCAACGAGAGGAAGGCGGCATTGGCGAGGGGAAGCAGAACGGGGGTGACGATGTTCGTCTTTTCGTCGGGTGTAGAGGTTTCGTGCGTCCAGAGGCGGAGGGTTACGAGCGCGAAGAAGGCGGCGAAGAGGATCGCGAAGAGGGCGGTTTCGGTGGATTGGGGGTTCCAGGCGATGTTGCGGGGGTAATTGGTGTGGAAGAAGCGGGCGTAGTAGCCGATGAAGTAGGCGACAGTGGCGACGAAGGTGGGGATGAGGAGGCGCTGCCAGGGTTTGGTGCGGAGGAGGGTGACGACGGCGGCGTCGATGACGGCGAGGTACGTGAAGAGGAAGGTTTCGTGGTCTCCGCCGGTGGAGAGCAGAAGCGGGGTGAGGAGGCCGCCGATGAGCGCATAGGCGGCGAGGAGCTCGGCGTCCTGCGCGTAGGCCATGTACGCGTTCCACAGGGTAACGAGGATCATGGCGCCGAGGGCGGCGGGGGCGGGAACCAGGTGGTAGAGCTGGAAGGCGGCCCAGAGCGAGAGGTAGAGGACGCCGGTTCCGACAGCTTTGAGCGAGTAGGAAAAGGCTTTGAGACCCTTGCGGCGGAAGAGCTCGGACCAGAGGATGAGGCCGGCTCCGGCAGCGAGGCCGATGAGGACGCGGCCGGTGACGCCGATCCAACCATTTTCAATGGCTAGCTTGAGAGCCCAGGCGGAGCCGAAGAGGAGCGCGACGATGCCGATGAGGTTGAAGAGCTGGGAGCCGAGGCGGTCTTCGAGGGATTTGGGGGATGATGTCGCGGCGAAGATGTTGGGCTGACGGGAAAATGGGCCGGAATTCTGGATTGGCTCAAAGGGGGAGGGTAGCGGCGGAGGTTCGGGCGAGGCTTGGGGCGGAGCGGATGGCGATGGCTGCGAGAGGTGCGGTTCCGGGCAATCTGGTGTGGCCCAGAGTGCATTGAGGGCAGCGACTTGCTGCTCGAGTTGTGCGACGCGGGCGGTGAGGCGGGCTACGGATTGGTCTTCGGGAGGAGTGGCCGGCGCACTGTCGTCCATGCAGGTTACTGTATCGCTTTGAGAGGTGCCTTGGCATTCACTTCCTGTCGGGTTGAGTAACTGGTAACGTGTGAGGCAATGGACACGTTTCGAGGGGCAAACCGAGCGCTGGTGCTGATCGATGACGATGAGCTGAGCCGCGAGGTGCTGGGGATGATGATGAGCCACGCGGGGTTTGCGCCGCAGCTGTTTGAATCCGGCGAGGCGGCGCTTGCGTATCTAGGGGCAGACTCCGTGGAAACGATGCCGTATGCGATTTTGACCGACATGCAGATGCCCGGGTTGACGGGTGCGCCGCTGGCTGCGCGTCTGCGGGAGGCTTGCGGGCCGGGCACCATGGTGCTCGCGATGAGTGGCACGAAGCCGGCGGCGGAGAGCCTGGCGGCGTTCGATGGGTTCCTGCTGAAGCCGTTCTCGGCGAAGGATTTGATCGCAGCCTGCGAGCGGGTGAAGGCAGCAGAGGCGATGGAGCCTGTCGTGGAGACCGTGGTTCTGAACGAAACGGTCTATGCGAATTTTTCACGGAGCATGACTCCGGACCAGGTGCAGGGGCTCTACAAGATGTGTCTGGATGACGCGCAGAAGCGATCAGAGTGGATGCGACATGCTATTACTGTTGGAGATGACCAAAGTTACCGCAGGGCCGCACACGCCATCAAAGGTGGATGTGGCATGGTTGGCGCATTGGAACTGGCATCCATTGCTTCGCAGATGGAGCGTGATGGACTTGCTGTCGACGATAACGAAGGACCAACCCCGGCACCTCCGGGCGTGATGCTGGATCGATTCGTGACAGCATCGGAACGGCTGGAGCGTATGCTGGACGGTAAAGCGCGAGCAAATAGAGTTGAAAGCGTTTCCAACCTCTAACCCTTCCGTTTGATTTGTCTTTGGAGACCAAGCCCGCATGAGTCTGACCCCTAGAACCGCTACTATTCCCTCTCCCGGATCGATTCGCATTGTCGTTGCGGATGATCACCCTGTTGTACGCTTCGGCGTAAAGAACATGTTGATGAGCGAGCCTGGCTTCGAGGTGGTTGGCGAAGCTGAAGACGGCGATGACGCGATTACGCAGACGCTCGAGCAGGATCCGGATATCCTGCTGCTCGACCTGCAGATGCCGCGTCTGCCGGGACTCGAAGCGATGCGCGCGATCATGTCGCGTTCGCCGCGAGTGAAGATCATTTTGCTGACGAGCACGATCTCGACGCAGCAGGTCATTGAGGCGCTGCAGATTGGCGCTCGTGGAATTGTATTGAAGGACTCGGTCGCCGGGGACTTGGCGCAGTCGCTGCGTGCGGTGCTTTCGGGCGATTACTGGATTGGCGGCGAGCGTGTCGTGAACCTGTTGAAGGCGCTGCATGAGTTGATGCAGCAGGCGGCGCAGGTTCCGGAGCGCAAGACGTATGGCTTGACGCCGCGTGAGCTGGAAGTAGTGCAATGCATTGTTGAAGGCTGTAGCAATAAGGACATTGCGAAGCAGTTCGGGATTTCGGAGGAGACGGTGAAGCGGCATCTTTCGAATATCTTCGATAAGACCGGGGTTTCGACGAGACTTGAGCTGGCGCTGTTTGCGATCGCTCATAAGCTGGTGAGCCCAGACGGGGAGTAAGCCCTTCGACGTACAAATGAAAAAGCCGCCAGCGATGGCGGCTTTTTGCGTTCAAGAATGCTTTGGTTGTCTCTGGAACTTAAGAGGCTCTGTCGCATCCATACAATAGCGATATGAGTGAGACTCTCTACGATGTTCTGGTGATCGGCGCGGGGCCGACAGGGTTGGCGTGTGCGATCGATGCGCAGCGGGCGGGGTTTTCGGTGGTCATCGTGGACAAGGGCTGCCTTTGTAATTCACTGTTTCACTATCCATCGAACATGACTTTTTTTACGACGCCGGAGTTGCTGGAGATTGGGTCGATGCCGTTTTCCAGTCCGAACCAGAAGCCAAATCGGAATGAGGCGCTGGAGTACTACCGCAAGGTAGCGGAGCACTATGAGCTGAACGTGTTGCAGTACCATACTGTCGATTCAGTGGAGGGTGCGGACGGGGAGTTTACGGTCCACACGACGGATCGGTTTTCGCGCAAGGTTGCGTTGCAGGCGCGGAAGTTGATTGTGGCGACGGGGTACTACGATCTGCCGAATTACCTGGGGATTCCGGGTGAGGAGCTGTCGAAGGTCCGCCACTATTACAACGAGCCGCACCCATTTTTTGGGTTGAAGGTGCTGGTCATTGGCGGGAAGAATTCGGCGGCGATTGCGGCGCTGGATCTCTGGCGGCATGGGGCGCATGTGACGCTGGTGCACCGGGCGGCGGCGCTGCATCGGCATATCAAGTACTGGATCAAGCCGGATATCGAGAATCGGATCAAGAACGGGGAAGTGACGGCCTATCTTTCGAGCACGGTGGAGTCGATTGGCGAGGATTCCGTCACGCTCAAGACACCCGAGGGCGAGGTCACGATTGCGAATGATTTTGTGTTTGCGCTGACGGGATATCACCCGGATTTTGGGTTTATCGAGCGGCTGGGGGTGCATCTGGATGAGGAGAACGATCGGTGCCCGAAGTGTGATCCGGGTTCGCTGGAGTCGAATGTGGCGGGGATTTATCTGGCTGGGGTGATTGTGGCAGGGGAGCGAACGAATGAGATCTTCATTGAGAACGGAAGGTTTCACGGGAAGCTGATTGCGGATTCGCTGCGGTCGAAGCTGCTGGTGCAGCATGTCTGAAGCAACCGCTTAGCACCGACAGAGCGCACATTTGCCGATCTTGTGTCAGCTCGTTTGGATCAGGTCGTCGGTGTGTCAGCGCTGGACGAGAACTTTCACGCCTTCGTGTGGTGTGGTGCGGGTGATGTAGCCGATGGCTCCAGGGTTGTGGGCGACGTAGGTGACGACGGCGGCTTCGGTATCGACTGAGCGCGGCATGGTGGATTGGCCGGAGAAGACAAGGGTGCGCCAGCGGGTGCGGAAGGTGGCGTCGGCTTCGTCGAGATACTGGGCGAGGAACTCGTCGGTGACACTGCTTGATTTGAGAAGGACGGGCGTGACGCGGGAGCCGCCTTTGAGGGTGCTGGTGGCACCAGTGAAGACTTCGCGGATTTCGGATTTGGAGGCGGTGACGGCTCGCAGGGTGGGGTTGGCGATGACGATGATCTGCCCGTGAGCCTGCGCTCGGATCGAAGGAGCGATCAGAGCACAAGCGAGGCAGGCGAGAGTGCGGGCGATGGGTTTCACTGGGCGGTCTCGAGGGTGGGACTAGAAGCTGACGCCGATCTTCAGGACGGTAAGTTGGGTAGAGGGCTTGAGGCCTGAGGGATTGTGGTCCTGATCGAACTCGACGAGGGTGCCGGTGATGAAGTGTTCCTCGGCCTTGGCGTAGAGGTAGCCGTTGAAGTCGTAGCGGGATGAGATGGTCCAGTCGCGCACGAAACGGCCGTTGCCCTGGGGCTTGTCCCGGTCGAGTGTGTAGCTGCGATAAGCACCGAGGTTGAGTTTGTGGGTGAGCCGATAGCTTGCCATCACGAACCATGGCTTGACGTCGAACGGATAGGACTCGCTGGGGAAGCTGGGGAATTTGAAGGTAAGGCCGGTGTGAGCGTGGTCGTACTCGGCGGCGATCAGGACGCGCTTGCGTTCGAAGCGTGCGAAGAAGTCGGGTTGGTTGTTGGTGGTGGTGAGGGTCCCAAGGGCACCGTTGGGGTCGTAGATGACGCGGGCAGTGGTGGATTGATTCTCGGAGTCGGATGCGCCGAGGGTGAGCCCGCGGAGTGGGGTAAGCCAGTGGAGCGCGATGCCTGAGACAGTTCCGCTGGTGCCACTTGGGACTTCGACGCTGGCTTCGCGCAGGTCTTGGAAGTAGGAGTCATCGCCGCCGATGACGCGGGCTCCGGCCCAGGCGCGGTACTCGAGCTTGCCGAGCCGGGAGCCGCAGTCGAGGGTGCCGTAGGTGACGGCTCCGTAGTGAGCGAGCTGCGAGTTGCGGCTGCCGATGAGATAGATGCTTTGCGGAAGAAGCGCCCAGAGGTAGGAGGGGCTGACGTCCTGGGTTTCGTTGTAGAGGCCGGAAGGGGTTTTGACTTTGCCGAAGCGCACGCCGAAGCGGTCGTTGACCTTATAGTCGGCGGCGGCGTAGTCGATGTTGATGCCGTTCGCCATGCTGCCCAGGAGGAAGTAGCGGCCTTGCACGGCGACGCTGAGTTTGGGGATGGGCTGTGCGCTGATGTTGAGGACGTCTTCAGTCCAGGCGGGGCTGCCGTCGCTGGAGTTAGTGGAGAAGATGTTGTTGCTGGTGGTGTAGAGGAAGCCTTGGACGGCGAAGCCATGGATCTGAATGTTGAGGTCGTCGAGGCTTTGGGCGCAGGCGGGGAGAGCCAGGAGCAGGGACGAGATGAGGGGGATGACGGCGCGCAATGCTTCTCCGAGTGTGGGAAGGTTCTTGGCCCACGTTATCGGTATCGGCAGCGGCTGAGATTGCGTGAGGGTGGTTGCCATCGCGCTGAGACGAGATGTTCTAAATAAAGTTTCGCAGCGACCTTTCTTCTTTGCGGGTCGCAAGTCCAACTGCGAGGGATTCAGACAAAACAAGAAGACTTGGGGAACCTTTCATGCGAAGGCTGGCGGCGGTGTGTCTCTTGATCATGCTGTGTTGTGTGGGTGGGACGCTCGTTTGGGGGCAGGCTGCCGCGAAAGGCGAAATCGCGGGGACGGTAACGGACCCTTCGGGGGCGCGGGTGGCGCGTGCGGTGGTGCAGGTTCGGGGGGTGGGGCTGGGGACGCAGACGACATCCGACAGCAGCGGGCATTTTTCGGTTGTTGTGGCTGCTGGCACCTATGACGTGAGTGTTTCGGCGAAGGGATTCGAGACGCTGGATCGCGGAGATGTCGTGGTGGTAGCGGGCGGTCATGTGGACTTGAGCTTGAAGCTGGTGATCGAGGTGAAGTCGGAGCAGGTGGATGTGCCGTCGGAGAACGATGCGAGTACGAGTGCCGCGGATAACGGAAGCGCGATTGTGCTGGGGAAGCGCGAGTTAGCGGAGCTTGCGGACGACGACTCAACGCTGCAGCAGCAGTTGCTGGCGATGGCGGGGAGCGACGGCGTGCATTCGCCGGATGTCTATATCGATGGATTTAACGGGGGAAAGTTTCCGCCGAAAAATTCGATCCGCGAGGTGCGGATCAACCAGAATCCTTATTCGGCGGAGTATCCGGGATATGGGCTGGGACGGATCGAGATCTTCACCAAGCCGGGCGGGGCGGAGTTGCATGGGGACTTGGAAGCAAGCGGGAATGATGCTCCGTTCAATGCGCGGAACCCCTACACGGGGGCAGAGCCGCCTTACTACCTCTACTATGTGGTTGGAAATTTGAATGGGCCCCTGGGGAAGAAGTCGTCGTTCTTTGCGGGTGTGGACCGGTTCGATGCGCAGAATAATGCGGTGGTGAATGCAGTCGACCCGACGGGTCTGGGAAAGTTGTCGGAGGCGGTGCCAAACCCGTTCCGGCAGACCGAGTTCAACATACGGATCGACCGGCAGCTTTCGACGAATAACACGTTCACGGGACGTTACGAGTTTAGCCGGGGGACTTCGGCCAATACCGGGGTTGGGCTGCTGGTGTTGCCGAGCGAAGGCTACAGCAGCGGCACGACGACGCAGACGCTGCAACTGAGCGATACGCAGGTGGTGACGCCGAAGATTGTGAGCGAGACGCGATTTCAGTATGTGCGGACCCGGCTGCAGCAGACTCCGGTGAGTGGGGCGCCGACGGTAGTGGTTGAGGGATCGTTCAACGGGGGAGGAAGCGCTGCGGGGGCGCTCAGGGACAATCAGGATTCGTACGAGTTTCAGGAGTATGTGTCGCTTGCGAGGGGAAAGCACTTCGTTCGTGTGGGCGGGCGATACCGGCTGCTGCGCGACGCGAACGATTCGACGGCAAACTATAACGGGCAGTATCTGTTTCCGACGCTGGCGGCTTATGAGGCGTCGACGCCGACGCAGTACAGCGTGACCGAAGGTACCTCGAATGCGACGATCCTGACGGGCGATGTAGGGGTGTACGCGGAGGATGAATGGAAGGCCGGGAAGAATTTTACGGTGAACTATGGGTTGCGATTTGAGAGCCAGTCCGCGATTCCGGATCATGGGGACTGGGCTCCGCGGGCAGGGTTCGCATGGGCGATCGGGCAGAAGGATAAGAAGCCGCCGGTGGTGACGCTGCGGGGTGGGTCCGGATTGTTCTATGACCGCTTTGCGGCGGGAAACCTGTTGACGGCGGTGCGGCAGAATGGGATCTCGCAACGGACGTATGTGGTGGCGAATCCGGCGATCTGCCCGGTGGCGGGATCGCCGCTGCAGCTTTGTGTGGCTCCTACGTCGTCGGTGGCTCCGACGGTGTACGGGGTGAACCCGCATCTGCAGTCCTCGTACAACCGGAACTTTGGGGTTTCGGCGGATCGGTCGCTGGGGAAGATCGGGCATGTGTCGGTGGGGTATCTGTGGACACGAGGGATGCACGAGTTCTACTCGCGGAATATCAATGCGCCTTTGCCTGGGACGTATGATCCGACCGTTCCGGGCAGCGGGGTGAGGCCGCTGGGTGGGACGCAGGATGTCTATCAGTTCGAGTCGGGTGGAATTTCAAAGGCGGCATTGCTGCATGGGAGTGCGTCTCTGAATCTGACGAAGCGGTTCGGGTTGTGGACATTTGCGATGTATCAGAACCGGCGGAGCGATACGGGGGGAGGTTTTGCGTCGAACCAGTATGACCTTCGCGAAGATTATGGGCGTTCGGCAATCCCGCGGTCACGGATATTCCTGGGGGGTAACGTCGTGCTGCCGTGGAAGTTCAGCTTGAACCCTTTCTTTGTGGCGAACTCGAGTGCGCCGTTCAACATCACGACGGGCACGGATTTGAACGGGGACGCGCAGTACAACGATCGGCCGGCGTTTGCGACGGATCTAACGCGAGCTTCGGTGGTGAAGACGAAGTACGGGACCTTCGATACGGCCCCGATGCCCGGGCAGACGATTATCCCGATCAATTATGGGAGTTCGCCAAGCTTCCGGATGTTGAGCTTGAATGGAGGAAAGAGTTTCGGCTTTGGGCCGAAGGCGCCGCCGGAGAAGCTGGGTGGGCCGAAGGGTGATCCGAAGTACTCGCTGGGATTTTATGTGGAGGCTGAGAACGTTCTCAACCTGGTGAATCGGGGGCAGCCGGTGGGGGTGTTGAGCTCGCCGTTGTTCGGTCAGTCGATTTCGCTGAATCCGGGCTTTTCAAATAATGCGGCGGCGAATCGGACGGTCTCCTTGCGGACGGAGTTTAGCTTCTGAGGGTCAAGGCAAGCTCTTTCCGCTGAGGGCGAGGAGCTCTGATAGCAACCGCGGCTAGCTGATGACGCGGCGGAGGAAGCCGCGCATGCCGATCCAGGTGAGAAGGGTGAGGAAGAAGAGGAGCATGGCGACGATGAAGATGGGTCGCATGTGCTCGACGTTGGGCGTGAGCGCGGAGCGGAGGCCTTCGCTCATGTAGACGATGGGGTTGATGAGGACACCGTTTTGCAGCCACGGGATTTTATCCAGCTTGGCCCAGGGGTAGTAAACGCAGCCGAGGAAGGTGATCGGCATGACGACCACGCCGAAGATGAGGCCAATCTGCTGCGGTTTGACGGAGGTGCCGATGGTGAGACCGAGTGCCCCGGAGAGGAGGCTGGCGAGGATGAGGATGAGAGCGAAGAACGGCCAGGAGTTGACGTGCCACTGGGCGGGGGTCGACGGGATGTAGATGGCGAGCGGGAAGACGATGGCCGCGGCGACGATGCTTTGCATGGCAGAGAAGAGGATCTTTTCGGCGGCGACGGCGGCGACAGGGAGCGGGCACATGACGCGGTCGTCAATCTCGCGGGTGATGCCGAACTCCTGCGCGAGCGGCAAAGCGACAGCGGCGATGCCGGAGAACATGATTGCTACGGCCATAAGGCCGGGAAGCAGGACGGTTGAGAAGTTGACTCCTCCGCCCTGAGCCATGGGATTATTCGACTGGCCGCCGTTCATGTGAGGCATGACGAAGGTGAAGACAAAGAGGAAGAGAAGCGGATTCATGGCGACGCGGATGGCGAAGGGGAGGAGTTCGCGGCGGAGGACATAGAGGTCGCGGAGGAGCAGGCCGAGGAAGGCCCGGGTGTAGAGGGCGATGTTGGTTGTTCGGGCTTGGATGATCGCGGGCATGGTTGATTTCCTGAGGACGGTGCAATGTGAGCGAAAGCAAAGACAGGGGTCCCTGGCTGCGCTCAGGATGACGGAGTTTTCTTATTCGCGCAGGTCGCGGCCGGTGAGTTTGATGAAGACGGTTTCGAGGCTGGTTTCGGTGATGGTGAGATCACGGAGGCCGTAGGGGTTGGCAGCGGAGACGACGTCGGAGAGGATGCCGTCGCCGCCCTGGCTAAAGACGCGGAGGCCGTCCATGGTTGTCTCGGCATGCGTGACACCGGGGGTTTGCAAGAGTTTTTGACGAAGCTGGTCGCAGCCGGCCTGGTCTCTGAGGTGGAGCTGATAAACCTTCTCAGCACCGACGGAGCTTTTGAGCGCGGCGGGGGTGTCTTCGACGAGGATCTTGCCGTGGTCGATGATGGCGACGCGATCGCAGAGCTCGTCTGCTTCTTCCATGTAGTGGGTCGTGAGGACGACGGTGATGCCTTCATGACGGAGTGCGGTGACGGCCTCCCACATGGCGAGGCGGGTCTGAGGGTCGAGACCGGCCGAGGGTTCATCCAGAAAGAGGACCTTGGGCCGGTGCGCGATGGCGCGAGCGATCTGAACGCGCTGGGCGAGTCCGCCGGAGAGCTGCGTTGGATAGGCGCCGGCGCGCTCGGTGAGGTGGAACTGGTCGAGCAGGGCGGCGGTGCGGGCTTTGGCCTCGGGGCGCGACATGCCGAAGTAGAGGCAGTGGAAGATGATGTTTTCGGCGACCGTGCAGGAGCGGTCGAGCGTGTTGTACTGCGGGACAACGCCGATCGAACGGCGGGCGACTGCGGGGTGGGCGACGACGTCGACGCCCGCTATGAGGACCTTGCCAGCGGTGGGCAAGGTGCGCGTGGTGCAGATGCTGATGGTCGTGGTCTTGCCCGCACCGTTGGGGCCGAGGAGTCCGTAGATTTCGCCGGCTTCGACGTTGAGGTCGATGCCGTCCACGGCGGTGACGCTTTGCTTGCCGGCGAAGACTTTCTTGAGCCCGGTTACTTCTACGATCACGGCAGTAAGTCCTCTTGCGGTGCGGAACAATTATAGGGAATGGGCGCTAGAGCTGGCTGCGAGGGCTAGAATGAAGCTATGTCGCGTGGATGGGAGAGCAAATCGGTGGAATCACAGCAAGCCTCGCAGGAAGCGGCACAGGCGGAGACGCCGTCCGAGTTAGCGGCAAGTCAACGAGCGAGCGTGGTGGCGATGAAGGGAAATATCGCCGCGGATGCTGAGCGCAAACGGCAACGGCAGGCGCTGGAGCTGCAGCGGGAACGGATCCTCTCGGAGAGGACGTCGAGTGCGCATCGGCGGTCGGCTTTATCGGCGGCTTTGCTGGAGATTGAAGAGAAGTTGTCGGAGTTGGGGTGGACGGTGCATCTGTAAGAGTTCGTGCCGGGAAGAATAGGCAACAGCGTGAGCGGAAAGTACGCTGCTATTGAGTAGAGATGTTGAAATAAGGCAAAGGAAAGGCGCGACAGTTGTCGCGCCTTCGCTTCTTGGTGATGCCAGCGGTTACTTGATCCGGCCGAACCGGTAGATGACGCCGGCATTGATGCCCTTGTTGTTCTGGAGGGTGCCGCCGTAGGTGGTGCCGAGGTAGGTTGGGGTCACACGGAAGGCGAAGTTGGGATAGACGTTGTAGTCGAGGTTGACGCCTGCGGTGAAGGCTGCGGCGTAGTCGCCGGTCCATACGCCGATGTCGGCTGCCGAGAGGCCCTTGGAGTCTCCGGCGAATTTGCCAAGCCCGAGGCCGCCTTCGGCGAAGCCGGTGACGGCGAACTTCTCTTTCTTGACAAAGTGGTAGCTTGGGCCGGCCATGAAGTCGTACTGCGAGATCTGCGGGCTGTACCCGAGGAAGTTGCCGGAGGGCAGAGGGTTGGTTAGCTTGGCTTTGCCGTAGGAGCCGCGGACTTCGCCGATGACGCCGAATTTGGGATTGAGCGAGTACATGGTCGAAGCCCAGAAGGCGACCTGGTTATCCTGCTGCTGCGCCTGCCCGCTGCGGAAGCGAAGGTAGCCGCCGCCGGCGCCGGCTTCCCAGCGATGGCCGTAGGTCTCTTCGATGGTGCGCTCGATGCGCGCTTTGCGGTTGGCGCTGCTTTCGCGGCGGTTGCGGTGCGCGTTCTGCTGGGCGGATGCGGGGATGGCTGCGAGTGCGAGAAGCGCTCCGAAGAGCATGATGCGGCGGGTGCCAAACTGCTTCTGTGCTGCTTTTTCCATCAAAACTTGGGTGCTGGTCTCAATTGTGTTGCAGCGGTGCAACGAACTTTCCGAACGATGAATCAACGTGTTCACTCCTGCCTGCCTGTGCTTTCTGGTACGGTTGGGTGACTTTCCCCCGAAGAGAGAGCCGGCCGCACTCTCCATTAGAACATCCGCGATGGATTCGGGCATCCCTGGCCTAACTGGAGCGATTGAATCGCTTGCAAAGGAACAGCATATGGCGCGTGGAAACTATGCATCGTCGAGGACTTCTGAAAGACGTTCGGGCGGCGGTTTTGGTGCGTTCGTGCTCGGGATTTTGTTTGCCTTCGTGGCGGTTGGCGTCGGTGGCTGGGCCTATTTGAAATATGGAAAGCCTCCGGTCGCGGTGACCGATAAGCCGTTTCCGATGGAGGCACAGATCGTTCACGTGCCGTTGGGAGCGCGGATCGACAAGGAGATGGAACAGCCGCCGTTCGGTACGAGCGAGGATGTCTACGAGGCGGGCGCGAAGGTCTATGCGACGAGCTGTGCGAGCTGCCATGGGACGCCGGGGCACGATTCTCCGTTTGCCAACTCCATGTACCCGAGTGCGCCGCAGTTGTTCAAAAAGCACGCGCATGGCAATGTTGTGGGGGTATCGGATGACGAGCCCGGCGAGACGTACTGGAAGGTAAAGAACGGGATCCGTCTGACCGGGATGCCCGCGTTTCAACACATCCACTCGACTCCGCAGATGTGGGACGTGGCGCTGCTGGTAAAGAATGCGGATCAGCCTCTGCCTGATCCGGTGATGAAGATCCTGGAGTCGGGTGCTCCAGGGGAGTTGGCGATGCCTGTTTCAACACCATCTTTGCGCTGAGAGGCGAAGCTGTTTGGGTTGAGATTGTGGGCTTGAGCCGACTCATTCTAATGAGGTTATTTCTATAGTTGAAGTCTCATCAGTGCGCTCGGCGAGCAAAAAGCGGAGTCATTCTTATGCTTTGAGCTGCCCGGAAAAAGACCCGGGAAGGTGCTTCAGCAGCGGTGCAAAGTAAGTATTGCCAATCGTCTTTCGTTAGGCATAGTATCCGTTTCGCACTCGATACTTTCCCGTTTTTTCGGGGAGGTTCCAAAGTGGCAGAGGCCTTTCCGAGCAAAACCGAGCAGGAACCAACGCATGATTGGGCGACGAGACCCATCAGCGTGCATTGGAGCGAAACATCTATGTCGTGGTATGCGTACTGCATCGCCGAACGTCAGTCTTTCCCTGAACTTGCCCGCCACCGTCGGCCAATGCCCTTGAATGGGGTTTCTGGACTCTTCGGTAACCAGACCTTTCTCTTTCCTGCCGGCGACCTGGCCGTGATTGTCTCCGAGCATGCGACGGACGACGCGGAACGGTTTGACCAGCAGGCGGCCAAGGACCACGCACGGGTGATCTCGGACTGCTTCAAACTTTCGACCGTCCTGCCCTTTCGTTTCGCGACAACCTTCCACGATGACGATGCGCTGCGGCGTTCGGTACGTTCTAACCAGCGGCATTTTCTCGCCAATGTCGAGCGCCTGCGCGGCAAGGCGGAGATGCATTTGAAGGTGCTGGTGGACGATACGTGCCCGGGGACTTCGGCGCGCGATATGACGGTGGGGCAACAATATCTGACGAGCCTGCGTGAGAGCGCGAGCCGGCAGCGGGAGCGCCAGTCGAAGGCACGGGCGCTTTCGATCCAGATGCACCGCATGTTCCTGCCGATCGCGGAAGAGGTGACGTGCAAGCGTATGGAGTCGGGCAAGATGCTGCTGGATATTGCCCACTTGATCGATCACAAGACGGTAGAGCGGTATCAGAACAAGTATTCGTCGGCAACGCAGGAGTTGAAAGAGTGTCGGATGCAGTTGTCGGGTCCGTGGCCTCCGTATCATTTCGTGCA
This sequence comes from uncultured Granulicella sp., assembly GCA_963693075.2. Classification (GTDB taxonomy): domain Bacteria; phylum Acidobacteriota; class Terriglobia; order Terriglobales; family Acidobacteriaceae; genus Edaphobacter. The sequence goes on from CAXMMP010000001.1 coordinate 363,529, forward strand.
TCGGACGTCGGGTGCGCATGCGGGTCACGCCTAAGTTTTATCAGTTGAAGTGGAAGCGGATCATCCGATGAGGATGGTCCGTTTTTTTGTCCTTTGCGGCGGCAAGTTGCCTGTAATCTGCATTTCTTTTCACATTGTGGGGGACTACCCGAGGGGTCTGTGGGGCATCTGTACTAGCAGGTAGTCATTTTCGCGCTGCGCTGCTCGCTTGAATCTTTGGCACAGAGCAGTCCGGTGTCCTCATCAGGTTTGCCTTAGGAGATATGAACATGTCACGCAGCAGCTTTCCTCGCACGTCCAGCTTTTTTACTCGCACGCTTGCCGTTGGCCTTGCCTCCGGCGCACTTCTTGCTTCGTCCGCGTTTGCGCAGGAGGCGAACCCCACCAGTGTTGGTGACCAGCCACAGGCAGAGGCCGTGGTGACGCAGAACGGCGACGTCTTCTTCTACAAGGTGAAGGCTGTCCAGCGCGACATTGATGCAGTGAATTACTTTCATCGGAGTGGCTCGACGGACATTCGCTTTGTGGGAACGAACCTGTTGCCGAATGCCGAGGGCAAGGCGACCGTGAAGAGCGAGCGCGGCAAGATTACTGTGGATGCGAACTTCAAAGGCTTGACGCCGGCGAACGGCTTTGGGCCGGAGTTTCTGACGTATGTGCTTTGGGCGATCAGCCCGGACGGCGCTCCGGCGCGGCTGGGCGAGGTGCTGCCCGCAGGGACGAAGAACAACATTTCGGTGTCCGTGCCGCTGCAGTCGTTTGGCTTGATCGTGACGGCGGAGCCTTACTACGCGGTTTCGACGCCATCCGATGTGGTGGTGTTGAAGAACGTGTTCACGGATTCGACCAGTGGCGTACTCGAGAAGGTTCAGGCGCATGCGAACCTTCTGCCGCGTGGCGTGTACCAGGAGGCGACGGATGGCTCGCACAGCATCTCGCACCCGATAACGCGCGACGAGCGTTCGCCGCTGGAGCTTTACGAGGCTTATAACGCGCTGCGGATTGCGCAGGCCACGGGAGCCGAAAAGTACTCGCCGGAGATTTATGCCGCGGCGAATCAGGATCTGACCAACGCCGCGGACATGGATCAGAACAAACACCGCAACGAAAAGATGGAGATTACATACGCGCGAGAGGCCGTCGAGAAGGCTGAAGATGCGCGTGTCGATACGTTGCGGAAGCAGTCGGCCGAGCGTCAGCGGAATGCGGAGATTGCGAAGCAGAATGCACAGCAGGAGGCGGCTGCATCGCAGGCCCAGGCTGCTCAGTCCGCGGCACAGGCTCAGCAGGCGCAGATCGCGGCAGAGCAGGCGAAGGCGGCGCAGGAGGCTGCGGATGCTGAGCGGAAGCTGGCTGAGGCGCAAGCTGCCGAGGCTCGCGCCAAGGCTGCGGAGGCGAACCAGCAGGTTGCCGACGCGAACCAGGTGCGTGAGAAGTTGCGCTCGCAGTTGAACTCGGTGCTGGCGACCAGTGAGAGTGCGCGTGGTCTGATCGTCAACATGTCGGATGTGCTCTTCGACACAGGTAAGTACACGTTGAAGCCGAATACGCAGATCTCGCTTGCCAAGGTCGCGGGTATTCTCGAGGCGTATCCGGGGCTGAAGGTTCAGGTGGAGGGCTACACGGATATCGTGGGTTCGGATGAGCTGAACCAGAAGCTCTCGGAGAATCGCGCCAACGCGGTGATGAACTTCCTCGTAGCCCAGGGTGTTCCGCAGGCAAACATTACGGCGGCAGGCTACGGCAAGAGCGATCCGGTTGCGGATAATGGCACGGCTGCCGGGCGCGCTCAGAATCGTCGCGTGAACATGGTGGTTTCGGGCGATGCCATTGGCGTGGAGCAGCAGACAGCACCGGCAACCAACTAACGCTGGTCGGCAATGAGACCCCACGATCCTCCGTTCGAGGATTGTGGGGTCTTTTTATTGCGCGGCGTTGCGTATCGGTGAAAGTGTTCGGCGGCTCTTTGCTTCCGGGCGGCGGGCTGCATCACAATGGCTTATGGGATCAATGACTGGGCGGATTGTGTTTGTGACGGGGGCTGGCTCGGGAATCGGGCAGGCTACGGCGAAGGCGTTTGCGGCTGAGGGAGCGAAGCTTCTGATCTGTGGGCGGCGGTTGGAGAAGCTGACTGCGTTGGCGCAATCACTCGGCGGGGCTGAGGATGTCTTTGCGTTCAAGCTGGACGTCCGGGATCGTGCGGCAGTGGAAGAGACGCTGGAAAATCTTCCGGACGCGTGGAAGGCGATCGATGTGCTCGTGAATAACGCCGGGCTGAGCCGCGGGCTGGCGAAGGTGTACGAGGATGATCCGGAGAACTGGGAGGAGATGCTCGACACGAACGTGAAGGGATTGCTCTATGTGACGCGGGCGGTGGCGCCGGGAATGGTGGCGCGGGGGCGTGGACATGTGATCAGCCTGGGGTCGACGGCGGGGCATCAGACGTATGCGAATGGGGCGGTCTATTGCGCGAGTAAAGCAGCCGAACGCGCGATCAGCGAGGGATTGAAGCTGGATCTGATGGGGACACCCGTGCGGGTGACGACGGTCGATCCGGGGATGGTGGAAACGGACTTTTCAGAGGTGCGCTTTCACGGCGATAAGGAACGGGCGGCGAAGGTGTATCAGAACATCACTCCGTTGCAGCCGGGGGATGTGGCGGAGGCGATTGTGTGGGCTGCGAGTCGTCCGGCGCACGTGAATGTGCACGAGATCCTGCTGACTTCGGTGGATCAGGCTAATTCGAATGTGCTGAACCGGCGCGGGTAGGCGAACGTCGATGCTTGAACTTCGCTCAGAGTCGCAAGACTCTTCAGGACGCATACTGACGCGTCGCGATAGTTGCTTCCAGGGAAGCGGGCTAGGCGGCGGCGGGTCGGCCTAGCGGGAGCCACATACTGAAAAGGGTGCCGTGGGGTGCGTTCGTTTCGGGGTTGTGGAGCTTGGTGCGCATGTGAATGCGGCCTTCGTGCTTATCGATGATGCCTTTTGAGATCCAGAGGCCGAGGCCGGTGCCGGTGATCTCTTTGCTGGTATGGAAGGGCTCGAAGAGGTGTTTGCGCATCTTCGGCAGGAAGCCGGTGCCGGTATCGGCGACGGAGAGACGGATGCCTTCGCGGTCGGTGAGGACGCAGCGGGCCGGGCGCAGGCGGATGTGGAGATCGCCGCCGCGCGGCATGGCGTCGTATGCGTTGCGAATGAGATTGTTCAGGACCTGTCGCATGTCACCTTCGAGGAGCATTGCGGGAGGCGTATCGCGGAGACGGAGTTTGACTTCGACGTTGCGCGAGCTGAAGCGCGAGGAGTAGAGACGAAGCACGGCGGGTATGGTTTCGTGGAGGTCGACCGCCGAAGGAGTGGACTGCTGGCGGTGGAAGCGCAGTGTCTGGAGAGTGATGTCAGAGACGCGGGCGATCTCCTGCTCGGCGAGTGCGGCGTAGGTGCGCATATCTTCGATGGAGTCGGAGTTGCGGACGAGGTAGAGAAGGTTGATGACGGCTTCAAGGGGGTTGTTGATCTCGTGCGCGATCGAACTGGCGAGCTGACCGACTGCGGCCAGTTTCTCGCTACGGCGGAGTGCCTCTTCGGTGAGTCGGGCGTTGGTGACGTCACGGAAGGAGATGACGGCTCCGCTGGAGATGCCGTCTTTGAGGATGGGCTGCGAGGAGATTTCGGCCCAGAAGAGCGTGCCGTCCTTGCGGAAGAGGTGGTCGGGCTGGTTGGAGAAGGGCGCCTGGCTGATGAAGTCGCTCCAGGCGGGGCAATCTTCGCGGGGATAGGGGCGACCGTCCGGGTGATGGTGGTGGATCATCTCGTGCATGGTCTCGCCGACGAGCTCGTCGGGGGTGAATCCGAGCATGCGTGCGGCCGCCTTATTGATGAAGGTGCAGCGACCGTCGAGGTCCACGCCCCAGATGCCTTCGGCGGCGGAATCGAGCAGCGCCTGCCAGGGCGCTTCGTCGGCGATGGAAAGTTTGGTGCGGTCGTACATAAGGGCCCCGACTTCTCGAACGTCTTTCAGGCCATAGGATGCAGGTTCTTTGCGTTTGAGAGGGTTCGGCAGTCCAAACCGATTTGATTGGGTATGATGGCGGGGCGGTGCAGAAAACCTTTTCTTGAAGCTGGAGGGTTTGGCAATGCGAATCGGGTGGTTGGCGGTAGGGCTTTTCTTGGCGAGTGCGACAGCGCAGATGCCGGTGCAGGTGCGGGTGGATGCGAGCAAGCCCGTGGGGGCGTACAAGCCGGATTGGAACTTCTTCGGGGCGGATGAGCCGAACTATACCTACGCGCCGAATGGCGCGAAGCTGCTGCGGGAGCTGGCCCAGATTGGGAATGCGACGCCGGTTTACTTTCGTCCGCATAACCTGCTGACGAGCGGGGACGGGTCGGCTTCGTTGAAGTGGGGGTCGACGGGGGTGTACCGCGAGGGGGCGGATGGGAAGCCGGTGTATGACTGGACGATCACGGATCGGATCTTCGATAACTTTGCGGCAACAGGGGTAAGGCCGATGGTCGAGATCGGGTTTATGCCGGAGGCATTGTCGCCACATCCGGAGCCGTATCGGCATGCGTTTGTGAAGGGTGGCGACGACATTTATACGGGTTGGAGCTATCCGCCGAAGGATTATGCGAAGTGGCGTGCGCTGATCGTCGCCTGGGTGACTCACCTGCATGAGCGGTATGGAGCGAAGGTGGATACGTGGCTTTGGGAGGTCTGGAATGAGCCGGATATCGGCTACTTTCATGGCTCGCTGGCCGATTACGAAAAGCTATACGACGTGACGACCGGGGCCGTACGTCAGGTGCTGCCGGGTGCGAAGGTGGGTGGGCCGGGAGCGACGGGGCCCTATCCCCATGAGGACCGGGCGAAGAACAATCCGTTCTTCCATGATTTTCTGGAGCATTGCGCGCATGGGGTGAACGCGGATACCGGGAAGCCGGGAGTTCCGCTGGATTTCATTTCGTTTCATCCGAAGGGGTCGCCGAAGTTCGTGGCGGCGAGCGGGGATGTTCCCGCTCATGTGCGGATGAATCTTGCTCCGCAGATGGGTGCGACGGACCTGGGGATGGAGATTGTGGCGGAATTCCCGGAATATCGTCAGACGCCCATCATCCTCTCCGAAAGTGACCCGGAGGGTTGTGCGGCCTGCAAAGGGCCGCAGAACGGGTACCGCAACGGGCCGCTGTACGGGGTAAGCGTGGCGGAGATGCTGGTTCGGTCGGCGCAGTTGGCGCGGACGCGCGGTGTGAATTTAGAGGCGGCCGTGACGTGGGCGTTCGAGTTCGAGGATCAGCCGTGGTTTGCGGGGTTTCGGGAGTTGGCGACGAATGGGATCGACAAGCCGGTGATGAGCGTGTTTCGGATGTTTGCGCGGCTGGGTGGGGAGTCCCTGGCGCTGACCAGCTCGGCGGCTGTGAGCGAGGATGAGGTGGAGAAGCGGTCGGTCGTGGGCGCTCCGGATGTCAATGGGGTGGCTACGAGGGCGGGGCGGAAGGTGGATGTCCTCCTGTTCCACTACCACGATGAGGATATTCCGGGACCGACCGCCGAGGTGGGGCTGAAGGTCGCGGGGATTCCGGCGAAGCGGGTGAAGGTGACGGAGTTTCGGATGGATCAGGATCATGCGAATGCTTATACGGCGTGGCTGCAGATGGGAAGCCCGCAGGCGCCTACGGCGGAGCAGGTCCAACGACTCGAGGCAGCCTCGCGACTTGCCGCCATCACCCAGCCTGACGCGCCGGTCATGGCGGGCGTTGTGACACTCAAGGTGACTTTACCGCGTCAGGCAGTTTCTCTACTGGAGTTCACCTGGTAACAGCAAATGGGTCCTGGCGCTAGACGGGTGGTGCTGTGCACACGTCGCCGCTTCGCGCCTAGAATGATCGAAGGCTATGACCACTATTCCGCAATCCGACTTAATTGAGAGCGTGCGCGCCGCTCTCCAGTACATCAGCTTTTACCACCCCGAGGACTACATCACGAATCTGGCTCGCGCCTACGAGATGGAGCAGAGTCACGCAGCAAAGGATGCGATGGCACAGATCCTGATCAACTCGCGGATGTGCGCCGAGGGGCATCGACCGATCTGCCAGGACACCGGGATCGTTACGATCTTCATCAAGCTCGGACTCTCCGTGCAGCTGACGGATGAAGCGGGTGGCGAGCCGAAGATGTCGTTGCAGGAGATGTGCGATGAGGGCGTCCGCCAGGCGTGGCTTGATCCAGATAACAAGCTGCGTGGATCGATCCTGCGCGACCCCGCGTTTTCGCGAAAGAATACGGTGGACAACACGCCGTGCGTGGTGGAGGTATCGCTGGTTCCGGGGTCGAAGCTGGATGTGACGGTGGCGGCGAAGGGTGGCGGGAGCGAGGCGAAGTCGAAGTTTGTGATGTTGAATCCGTCGGACTCGGTGGTGGATTGGGTGGTCAAGACGGTGCCGACGATGGGTGCGGGGTGGTGTCCTCCGGGGATGCTGGGGATCGGGATTGGCGGTACGGCGGAGAAGGCGATGCTGCTGGCGAAGCAGTCGCTGATGGATCCGATCGATATGCAGGAGTTGAAGGAGCGAGGGCCGAAGACGAATCTCGAGCAGCTCCGGATCGACTTGTACGACCGGGTGAATGCGTTGGGGATCGGCGCGCAGGGGCTGGGCGGGCTGACGACGGTGCTCGACATCAAGATTCTGGAGTGGCCGACCCATGCGGCGAATTTGCCGGTGGCGATGATTCCGAACTGCGCGGCGACGCGGCATGCGCACTTTGTGCTCGAGGGACAGGGGCCGGTTTACATCGACCCGCCGGCGCTCGAGAAGTGGCCAAAGCTGACGTATGACGTGCATACGGCGCGGCGCGTCAACCTGGATACGGTGACACACCGGGAGGTCCAGACCTGGCAGCCGGGTGAGGTGGTGCTGCTCAGCGGAAAGCTGCTGACGGGGCGGGACGCGGCGCATAAACGGATGTCGGATATGTTGAACCGCGGCGAGACGTTGCCGGTCGATTTTACGAACAAGTTCATCTACTACGTGGGACCGGTGGACGCGGTGCGGGATGAGGCGGTGGGTCCGGCGGGACCGACTACGGCAACGAGGATGGACAAGTTTACGCGGCAGATGCTCGAAGAGACTGGGCTGCTGGGGATGATTGGCAAGGCGGAGCGTGGAGACGCGGCGATCGATGCGATTCGCGACAACCATGCGGTGTACCTGATGGCGGTAGGCGGAGCGGCATACCTGGTGTCGAAGGCGATCAAGCACTCGCGGGTGCTGGCGTTTGAAGACCTGGGAATGGAAGCGATCTATGAGTTTGAGGTGGTGGATATGCCAGTGACGGTGGCTGTCGACGCGAAGGGCACGAGCGTGCATAAGACCGGGCCGGCGGAGTGGCAGGCGAAGATTGCGGCGAGCCAGGGGATCGGTGGCGTGGCGATTTTGGGTCAGTAATATTTCGAAGTTTTGGTGCGTCTAAAATGGGTCCAATGTTACTTCCTCTCTCGGATGGTGAAGCTGTCTGTCGGGGCACCCGAACGGAATGATTTGATATGAACCCTGGTACGCCTAGTTCGTCGGTTGGTCGCGAAGAGAAGTTGTCGCCGGGGAAGCTGGCTGCGACGCAGTATGTGATCGTGGGCGTATTGCTGATTTTGACGCTTGGCCTCTGGAATCTGCAGGTGCTGGGGGCGGATACGTACCGGTCGCAGGCGGAGGCGAATCGGATTAAGAAGGTGCCGGTGCTGGCGCCGCGAGGACGGATCTTCGATCGCGAAGGGCGCTTGCTGGTCGACAACTACCCTTCGACGACATGCTGGCTGCTCCGCGATCAGATCAAGGATGAGGCAACGGAGCTGCCGCTGATTGCGATGGGTTTGCATCTGCCGGTGGAGCAGATTCAGGCGGCGCTGAAACGGTATGGAACGGCTGCCCGGTATCAGCGGATTCCGTTGAAAGAAGACATTACGCCGGATGAGGCGGCGTTTGTGGAAGCTCACCGCAATGAGCTGCCGGAGCTGGAGCTGCTGGAGGCTCAGCGTCGGCTGTATCCTCCGGACGGATTTGCAGCGCACGTTGTAGGGTACGTGGGCGAGGTGTCGGAGCAGATGCTCGAGAACGACCCACGCTATGCGGCCTATGAGCCGGGCGATGTGGTGGGGAAGTCGGGTGTGGAGGAGACGTACGACGCATTGCTGCGCGGGACGAACGGGTCGCGAGATGTGATCGTCAACTCGCATGGCAAGGAAGTGGGCATGCTGGGGCAGGAGCTCGCGGTGCCGGGCAAGGATCTGCACCTGTCGCTCGACCTGGACTTGCAGCGGGTGGCGGAGCAGGCGCTCGAAGGCAAGAACGGCGCGATTGTGGCGATCGACCCGCATACTGGCGAGATTCTGGCGATGGCGTCGCGGCCGACGTTCGACCCGAACCAGTTTTTGCACCTGACGCATACCTACTGGCAGTCGATCCTGGATAATCCGGACCATCCGCTGCTGAATAAGGCGATTCAGGCGCAGCTGGCCCCGGGGAGCACGTTCAAGATCATCATGTCGGTTGCGGGGTTGCAGGAGGGTATCGCGCAGGATCTGAAGGTGGATTGCGAAGGCGGAGCGACGTTTTACGGGCATCACTATGGATGTGACCGGCACCATGGAGCGGTCAATATCTATAACGCGATTCCTTACAGCTGCGATACGTTCTATTACACGCTGGCCAATCGGCTGGGCATCGACAAGATTGCGGAGTACGGGCACGCGCTGGGTATCGGCGAGAAGACGGGTGTGGATCTTCCGGATGAGGTCTCCGGAATCATGCCCTCGACGACCTGGAAGATGAAGAATTATCACGAGAAGTGGTTTGCGGGCGAGACGATCTCCGTGGGGATTGGGCAAGGCGCGGTGACGGCAAGCCCGATCCAACTGGTACGGGCTCTGAGCGGGATTGCCAACGGCGGCGTGCTGCGGTGGCCGCACATCTTGCTGCCGGGACAGGTTCCGCCGGAGATGCAAAGTGCGGTGCGGGATTCGTTTCCGGGGTCGGGCGATAAGACGATTCCGCTGGCCACAAGCAACTGGCAGTTGATCACGGACGCGATGGCGAATGTAACGTCGAGCCCTATTGGGACGGCGTATGCGGCGCACCTGGAGGGCATCGACTTTGCCGGGAAAACGGGGACGGCGGATGTCGTGAGCGGACGGCAGAAGGGCAGCAAGAACAAAAGCACGTTGCCGAACGCGTGGTTCGTAGGGATGACACCACGGCGAAACCCGGATATAGCCGTTGCGGTCCTTTGGGAACATGGGTACTGGGGGAACAACTCGGCGAAGCTGGCTTCGCAGATTATCAATGCGTTCGTGACGAAGCAGCGGAAGGCGAGCGGGAATTTGAAGCTGGCGGATGAGCCTGCGCCGGCGGCCAAGCCTGAGCAGGCTCCTGCGGCGGTCGTTCCGGTGGCGGCGGCTCCGGGCCAGTAGTGCTCAGGAAGGTTTGAGGGCTGTGTTTCAGCGGCACAGGTTGACCGTTGTCTTCAATTCCTGGTGGCGCTGAGCTAAGGCCTTCGTCCCCGCATCAAGCCAGGCTCACCCATCCGAAAGACTATCGTTGATACTGGTATCGACCGACCTTTTCTAACGACGAATGCAACGTTTTTCTTCTTTTCGCGATTTCGACTGGACGCTGCTCGGGTTGCTGGGTGTGCTGTCGGTTTTCAGCGTGCTTGAGATCAAGTCGGCGACGGCGATGACCAAGTTTCACGGGTTCGACCACAAGCAGATTGAGTTTCTGGTGATTGGCCTTGGACTGATGTTCTTGATGTCTCTGGTGGACTATCACCGGATGATCGACCTGTGCACCTGGCTGTATGGGATTTTTCTGGCGCTTCTAATTGCGGTCCGGTTTGTAGGGACGACCGTGCTTGGAGCGCGGCGGTGGATCAAGTTCCCGGGGGGGATTCACTTTCAGCCTTCGGAGTGGATGAAGCTGGTGCTGATCCTGGTGATTGCGCGTTTCTTCTGGACGCGCGCGGGGCGTCCGCTCACGTGGGGAGATATCGGGAAGGCTTTCCTGATCGTCGGGGTGCCGCTGCTGATCGTGTTCAAGCTGCAGTCGGACTTCGGGACGTCGCTGACGTACGTGCCGATCTTGCTGGTGGGCCTGTTCCTGGGCGGGATTACGTGGAAGCAGACGGGGATTTTGCTGCTGGCGTTTGGGTTGCTGGCTGGGGGCGTGCTGAAATCGGGCAAGGTGCTGAAGCCATATCAAGTAGCGAGGCTGACGAGTTTCATCAATCCGGATAACGATCCGAAGGGGTCGGGATACCAGATTCGGCAATCGAAGATCGCCGTCGGGTCGGGTGGGTTGTGGGGTAAGGGGACGAACCAGGGGACGCAGACGCAGGGAGATTTTCTGCCGATTCCTTACACCGACTTTATCTTCGCGGCGCTAAGTGAGGAGCATGGGTTCATCGGGGCAGTGGTCGTGTTGCTGCTTTACTTTTTTATCCTGATGCGGCTGATCCAGAACGCGCAGACTTCGAAGGATCCGCCGGGAACGCTGATCATTATGGGGATCGTGGCGGTGCTGATCTTTCAGATTGCGGTGAATGTCGGGATGGTGGTGGGACTGATGCCGGTAACGGGAATCCCTTTGCCTCTGTTGAGTTATGGGGGTTCTAGTGTGTTGTTTACCTTTTTGGCGCTGGGGATTGTGATGAATGTTCGCATGCGGCGTTTTGTGAACTGACGGGTTGGGTGAATTGTCGGTTACAATGTACGCAGAGCTGGACGGCCAGATGCCGTTTGGCGCACCACCCCGTTTCGATTCGGCGCACGGCGCAATCGGGCGGCAAGAGTTTTAGATTGAGCAGTTTACAGGTTTCCAGAAATCTACAGATAAGGCCGGCCAGGCTTGAGTTCGACTCCGTTGGCCGGACAGGCAAGGGAATGAACAGATCCGAAAGGCAAACGGCCCCGCCTCAATCAGAGGTTGTTTCGGTCACCTTTCGCGCTGTTTTGAGGTCTGAAGCGCTCCCAAGTGGCACCGAAATGTTCTGTTTTGCCCCCCATTTTGACTCATCTCGTCGCTTGAAGAGAGGCCTCAATGCCCGGGCCGAAGTGTATCCGCGCTTCGCCACAGAGTTCGGTATTCCATGTTTTTCTGCTTCCGCATCCCGTAGCTCGTCCGTCTCTGCGGTGGGTGTCGTCTAGCGGAGAATCGCTGGGTGATGTCCCCGAACTTTCGCCGTGCCTGCCCGCCTTCGAGCTGAGAATCAGCCGAGGCAGAAAGAGCAGACAGCATGTCGAAAGAAATTTATATCTCCTCTACGCCGCACGAGACGCGGCTTGCCATCGTTGAAAATGACGCCCTCGCCGAGATTTACTACGAGCGCGAAAACGAATATACCCTTGCCGGGTCGATCTACAACGGCAAGGTGACGCGCGTGCTTCCGGGCATGCAGTCTTCCTTCGTCGATATTGGGCTCGAGCGCGACGCCTTCCTCTACATTACGGACTTTATGGAGGAGGCTGGGGACTCGGCCGACTTCGAGGCGAACGCGAATGCCGGAGATTCCGGGAGGCCGCTCGGTAATGGAGATCGCGGCGGACGGGATCGTGGAGAACGTGGCGGACGGGATCGCGGCGAACAGCCACGGTTGGCCGAGCCGACGGACTCCGATCTGTTTACGCAGGCGGTTTCGGGGTTAGAGCCGGGGCGTCCGGTGATTGAAGGCGAGCGTGCTGACCGTGGGGAACGCGGCCGGCGCGGTGGACGCAATCGTGGAGGACGTGGCGGGAATCGTGAGGTGCGTCCGGAGGCGGTGCGTCCGGCCGCGGTCTCGAATGAGCCGATCGCCGGGAACATTGCGATTCCGGACAGCCATGAAGAAGTAGGCGAAGGCTTGCCGGGAGCCGATGGCAGCCGCCGGTGGCGAGGCCGCCGGGGACGGCGTGGGAATCGTGGGCCCGGTGCTGAGGGGGTGGCCCCGGTAGCGGAGCAGCCGAGGGTTTCGACGACTGGGCCGGTCTATGACGCGTATGGCACGGACGCGTATGGGACAACCGAGACCCCGGATATCTACGGGGCGGATGAGGCCGGGGAGTCCGAGTCCGAGGAGCGCTTCGATCTGAAAGCAGCGGAGGCCACACTGCCGACCGCTACGGAGCAGGCTTCGTTTGAGGCTCGGAGCGCCGGGCGTCCGGAGCGGAGCGATCGGGGCGGACGAGGAGATCGTGGGGGCCGAGGAAACCGGGATCGTGGCGGGCGCGGTGAACGGGGTCAGCAGGCTGCGCCGCGGGTGCCTCGCGGCTTTGCGCCTTCGACGGATTTATACAAGGTCGACAAGGAGCCGCGTTACGGGGTTGAGCCGGAGGTGGAAGCGCCGAGTGAGCCGGTGATCCTGCCGGGTGAGTCGCTGGGTAAGTATCGGGGCGACGCTACTCCGGTTGCGGCTGTGCCGGACGTGAGCGCCGCTCCAGCGGTGAGCGAGTTTGTCGCAGAGGGTTGGGATGGTGGGTTTGTGCTTCCGGGTGAGACGCTGCGTCCGCGAACTGCGTCTCCGGCGCTTCGGAATGATGCTCCGCGTGAGGGTTCTCGCGAGGGCGGACGGGGTCGCGGCGATCGGGATCGTGGACGTGGCGGCAGGGATGAGCGGGGTGGCAGAGGAGATCGCGGTCCTCGGGAGGCGCGGCCTGCGTTTGAAGCTGCTCCCGTGGCGCATGAGCCGGTTGCGGAGCCGGTGCAGCCTACCGAGCCGACGCACTTGAACGAGCCAGAGGTTGTGCCTGAGAGCCACGTGGAGACGCCGATCGATTCGACGTTTGTGCCGCCACCGCCTATGCCGGTGCAGCAGGAAGTGGTTGAGGAGCCGGTGCTGCTCGAGGCTCCGGCGATGACCGAGACTCAGGCGGTTGAGGCGGAGCACGCCGAGTACGAGCCTGAAGAGGCCTCGGCTTCCTACCGGGTCGATCCGGTAGCGCCGAGCGAGTTTCGTCAATCGGCTCCGGTGGTCGAAGAGCCTGTGGTTGACGAGCCTGTGTTTGATGAGCACGAAGCGCCTGAGACTGAGTATGTGGCCGCAGTGGAGACTCCGGCGGACTATCAGCATGAGCCGATCGAGACGCATGAGATGACCTCGATCTCGGATATGGGCAATATGCACTCCGAGCCTGCCGCGAGCAGCCTTCACGAGCTTCCGGCGCAGGACGAGGCGGAGCCGGATTCGCCGATTGAGCATGAAGGTGCTGTGGTCGAGACGCTTCCGGTTGCGTCGCAGCAGCCTCATTTTGAGCCGGGTTCAGGCGTGCTCGAAGAGGAGATGCTGGATGACGATGAGGACAGCATCGTTCCGCAGATGCATGCGCATACCGCGGCTGATTTCGAGCAGCAGGAGCACGAGACGCTCGAAGGTGCGGCTGACCTGGGGACGATGATTCGCGAGATGTCGATCGACCAGATTACGCGTCCGGAGCCGGCGCACGATGAGCTGGATGAGGACGAGGACGGCGACTTCGAAGAGGACTTCCTGGAAGAAGACCAGGATTACAACTCGGAAGAGATGGAAGAGGAAGACGAGAACGGGCCGGACGATCTTGCCGACGATGAAGAGATGCAGGTGGGCGAAGACTTTGGCGAAGGCGCGGCGATTGTGCCGGAGGCTCAGACCGAAGGGACGCCGCAGGGCGCGGACGGCAATCGCGAGCCTCGCCGTGAAGGTCGCGGGAATGATCGTGGCCGTCGCGAAGGACGCGGGCGGGATCGTAATCGGCGGCCGGGTTCGGGTGATCGGGAGCGTGGCGGCTCGGACCGTGGTGGCTCGGAGCGGAGCTCTGGTGGCGGCGATCGGGGTCGGCGGGATGGCGGACGGGGCCGGCAGTCGATGCAGTCGACGAACCTGCCGGCGATTTCGGATCTGCTAAAGCCGGGGCAGGAGATTCTGGTGCAGATTGCGAAGGAGCCGATCGCCAAGAAGGGCGCGCGCATCACGTCGCACATCGCGCTGCCGGGGCGGTTCCTGGTATTCATGCCGACGGTCTCGCACACGGGTGTTTCCCGCAAGATCGAGTCCGATGGCGAGCGCCGCCGGCTGAAAGAGATTCTGCTTTCCGAGCGTGGCGATGCGTCGGGCGGGTTCATCGTTCGGACCGCTGCGGCGGGCGCGAGCGAAGAGGAGCTGCGGTCGGATCTGCGATTCCTGCTGAACCTGTGGGCAGACATCAAGACGCGTTCGGAGTCCTCGAAGTCGCCGGCGTTGATCTATCACGATCTGAACCTGATCGAGCGCGTGTTGCGCGACCAGGTGACGGATAACTTCTCGGCGATCTGGGTCGATTCAGAGACTGAGTATGAACGGGTGCTGCGCTTCCTGCAGCGGTTCCAGCCGTCGCTGATCCGGCGGGTGAAGCTCTATACCAAAGAGACGCCGCTGTTTGAGCAGTTCGGCATCACCGAGGAGATCAATAAGGCGCTGCGGTCGAAGGTATGGCTGAAGTCAGGTGGATCGATTGTCATCAACCAGACAGAGGCTCTGGTTGCGATCGACATCAACACGGGCAAGTTTGTCGGGAAGACGGCGCGGCTGGAAGACACGATCGTGAAGACGAATCTCGACGCGATCCCGGAGATTGTCCGGCAGATTCGGCTGCGGGATCTGGGCGGCATCATCATCATCGACTTTATCGATATGGATGAGCGGAAGAACCGCAATAAGGTGATGGCTGCCTTGGAAGAAGAACTCAAGTCCGATCGCGCACCTTCGAAGGTTTTGCAGTTCAACGATTTCGGGTTGGTGGCGATCACGCGGAAACGTGTGAAGCAGTCGCTCGAGCGGACGCTTTCTACAACGTGCGGGGTTTGCCAGGGAACCGGGATGGTGAAGTCCCCCGTGACCGTGTGCAACGATATCTACGTCGAGATGAAGAAGATGTCGAAGCACCTGGACCGCGGCGATGTGATGCTGCGGGTGCATCCTGAGGTCGTGAAGCAGTTGAAGGCGCCGAGCACGCACTGGCTGCAGGAGATGGAAGAGATGTGCGGGAAGACGATTCTGGTGAAGTCAGACCCAAGCCTGCACCCGGAGCAGTTCGACATTCATTGAGCGCTTTGGCACTTCGTGCCGTCTTGGATGGCTTCTCTGTTTACCGGTTTGGAATGAAGGTGTTTGTCGGGGGCGTCTCTGGGGTATAGAGGCGCCTTCGGTTTTTGGGCCGCCCCGGCGAGACGTGAGATTTCGCGCTTCGTCCGGGATGACGCTTGTCGTAGGGGGCGGGGACGGCAGGGATACGGGACTCATCCAATGGTGCGGTAATCGCGTACTTGTAGACACGGGCGCGGGTTTTGGCGTCCAACCGCAACAAGAGACTTTTCTACGGGTTCAACGTCAGAAGAACCAGACTCCAGGAGTACACCACCAATGTCATCGAATCACTTTCTCCCCTCCGTTATCGCCAGAAACGCTTCAGCTTTCGCAGTTCTCGCATGTGCGTCCTTTGTGGGCGCGCAGGCGCAGCAGGCAGTCCCCGTGCCGAGCGGACCTCCGGACCCTTCGATCTTCGCTTCTGTGAATACTCGTCCGATGGACCTGGCTTCGCTCGCTGGCGTTGGCTACAGCTCGTCTTCGAGCGATGCAGATTCGGCTTTGGCGACCGATCCGGGCAGCTTGAACCTTTTGGGTACAGGTTTGCAGCCTCCGCCGCGCCGCCGGTATGGAAGCCCTCGTTATAGCGACCACATGCATAACGCGGACGGGACCAACAAGTACACGTTCGAGATTGGCGGCATGATGACGCTGCCGATCGGCAACACGTTCAAGTACTACAACACGAGCTGGGCGGTTGGCGGCGGCGGTGGCCGTCAGTTCAACAAGCACTTTGCGGTGCTGGCGAAGTTCGACTACGACCACTTCGGACTCGGCAAGTCGACTTTGGATAACCAGGCGACGATTTACAACACCTTCTACAACGCGGGCATTACGGGACTCGATGGAAATGCCCATGTCTGGTCGTTTACCTTGAACCCGACTTATACCTTCCTGCAAGGCGATAAGTATGGGGCGTACATCGTGGGCGGCGTTGGGTTCTATCACAAGGTGACCAATTTCACGGCTCCAGAGCAGGGAGAGTATTGCGATCCTTACTATGGTTGCTACACGTATGAGGCGAATGCGAACGTAGACCATTACACGTCGAACGCTCCGGGATACAACGGCGGGTTTGGCTTGACGTATAAGTTTTCGCGTTTTGCAGATGAGAAGTTCTTCATCGAGGCGCGTTACGTCTACGTGCAGAACTCGCAACGCCAGGGTTTGACGGTTGCAAACTCAAACACCCCGCCGTACGGGACGCCGACGGCTCCGGGCAGCCTTTATCCTGGTACAGACTTCTTCCCGGCGAACAGCAACCGGACGACGTATGTGCCGATCAAGGTTGGTGTTCGCTTCTAGCTGTCGATTGGTCGAGATAGGAAAGCCCGGCTGCGATGCCGGGCTTTTTGTTTGCCGTTGGGAAGCCGAGCTACGCCTGATAGAAGCTCCGCCAAGCTAATTGATGTGAGAGAGAGCGTCTCGGCTGTCTGACGGTCCAACCAATAAAGCAGTCCAATATTTGAAGTCGGTTTGAGAACTTCGGATACGACGTTCGTGTCCAAAATGATCAATGGACTTTCACTCGAAATCAACGCCTGCCGCCGGTGTCTTGTCCGTTCGATGTTCAGTTCGAGGCCCCATATTTGCGACCAAACGCCCTAAGCTCGGAGCCGATGCGAGTTCGTCCCGCCGGGTCAATTATCTGTTGCAGGATTGATCGAATCTCGGCCTCAATACTGCGCCCTTTGTTCCTGGCACAAAGTTTCAGGGCTCGGTGAGTCTCTTCAGGGATATCTCGGATGACCACAGCGGCCATGAGTTCACCTTCTCCTCGATGACATCGCTTACGCCATCTGAGAGCTGTTGGCTAGACTCCGACGGGATAAGGTTTTTCGTGTGGTTCCGATTGAGGGTTATTGCCTCGTTCGAAGCGGCCTTGGAGGAGGCTCAGCAGACCGGTGTACCAGTAGCCGAAGACGAAGAGCAGCAGGAATGGCACGGTGAAGTAGTTCTCGCTGGTGACGGCGTACCAGACGGTGAAGGCGAAGTAGCAGCCGATGGCTAGCTCGATCCAGGGAATGAAACCGAGGCGTTTGCGATATTTTTGTGCCTGGCTCTTTTCACCTTTCTTCTTGACGGAGTATTTGGGGGTGCGGGCGAAAGCGCTCTTGATGCCGAAGAGGGCTTCGAGGACGGCCTTGGTGTTGGTGACGGAGAGGCCGACGCCGAGAGCCATTAAGCAAGGAAGATAGATGAAGGTGCGGTACCAGCGGCGGGGGTAGAGCTCTTTTTGTGAGACAAGGTAGAAGCTGGAGACGGACATGGTGCTCGCCATGAAGAGCGGGAAGTCGATGAGCATCATCTGGACCCAGCCTTGGTAGCTGCGAATGATCATGGCGGGCATGAGGAGCGTCGAGAGGACGATCATCAGCGGGTAGCTGAGGTTGGCGGTGAGGTGGTACCAGGCTTCCAGCTTGGTGTGCCAGGGGGCGTCCGACTTGAGGATACGCGGAAGAATTTTCTTGCCGGTCTGGATGAGGCCTTTCGCCCAGCGGGCCTGCTGGGTTTTGAAGGCGGTCATCTCGATGGGAAGCTCGGCGGGGCATTCCACGTCCTGAAGGTATTTAAACTTCCAGCCGATGAGCTGCGCGCGGTAGCTGAGGTCGGTGTCTTCGGTGAGGGTGTCGTGCTGCCAGCCGCCGGCTTCGCCGATGACCTTGCGTCGCCACATACCGGCGGTGCCGTTGAAGTTGAAGAAGACGTCGGCGCGGCTGCGGCCCCCGTGTTCCAGGACGAAATGCCCGTCGAGGAGGATGGCTTCGACCTGGGTGAGGAAAGAGTAGTTGCGGTTAAGGTGGGTCCAGCGGGTCTGGACCATGCCGATGCTAGGTTCGGCGAAGTGGTGGATGACTTTCATGACCCAGTCGCGCGGTGGGACGAAGTCGGCGTCGAAGATGGCGACGAACTCGCCGCGGGCAGAGTTGAGGCCGGCGTCGAGCGCCCCGGCTTTGAAGCCGTAACGATTTTCGCGGTGGACGTAGTAGATGGGCTGCGGGGGAAGACCGTTGAAGCCGGCGGCGTATTGTTCAACGATGCCGCGAGCGACGTCGACGGTTTCGTCGGTGGAGTCATCGAGGAGCTGGATTTCGAAGCGGTCGCGGGGGTAGTCAAGCTTGCAGCAGGCGTCGATGAGCCGATGGATGACGAACTGCTCGTTGAAGATGGGGAGCTGGATGGTGACGAAGGGGAGTTCGCCTTCCGGGAAACGCGCTGGGGATTCAGACCACTTCGCAGCGTTTTTGCGATTGCGATAGTAGAGCCAAACCAGCTGATAGCGATGGATGCCATAGAACGCCAGGATGATCATGACGATGAAATACGGCGTGAGCAGGAAGTAGTCGAAGGTGGTGAGGCGGTAGAGGTGCTCGAAGGTTTTGTCGGCGTAGTGGGTCTTCCAATAGTGGCCGATGCCGCGGGGGGCGAGCAGAGTGGATAGAAGGGCGATGGTCATTGGGTCTCCGCCTCCTTCGCAAAGTAATCGGGGAATCGTGCACGAAATCTCGGCGGACGTTCGATCAGCACTCCCTGGACCGTGGTATCGGCATATTGGCCGAAGTGTCGAGTGTCACCCGTGATCAGGATATGTGCGCGGCCCTCGATTGCGGCTCGAAGGATTGGCTGATCCTTCGTTGGTAAAGTCACCGCGACGTCGAGGACAATTTGATCACCATCTGGCACGAGATGGCTGCGATAGATCAGGTGCCACAGCCGGGCGCGCTGGTCTGCCGTTGCGAGGTTTCGGCTGACTTCCGCGATGGAATACTGTGACGTGAGGATTTCGACATTCGGGAGCGACCATATGGCCTCGAACTGGTTGGTTCCGGTCAGTGCTGCGGAGAAGAGAATATTGGAATCTACAAACACCCGCAGGTCTGCGCTCACGATTTATGCTTCGCCAACGCCTGCGTCGTGTAAAGCTCGGGCCGCTGCCAAGTCTCTGAATGATCGAGATTTGTCGGGTTGAGCTTGGTGGGGTCGATTCCCATCGACAGTACTTGCTGGATCGCCCAGCGGTAGCCGTCTTCGTTCAGCGCGTTGTTGAGGTGGAACTCGGCGATGGTTTCGTTAGACCAGAGTTCGGCTTCGGGTTGAGTGTTCATCGAGGGTTCCTCCACATGGACAAGATTAGTTCAGGAAGAGGGCTTGGTAAAGCGTATCGCGTTGAGCCGGGCGGAAGCCCGCGTCGCGGATGATGCGGCGGAGTTCTTCTTCGGAGGCCTGGGTATGGGTGCCGAGGGTTGAGCCGACATCGTTGCCGCCGAAGCGCAGGCCCATCTGGAGAACCTTGAGGCCTTGCTGCTCCCAGTTGGTCTGGATGTGGGGGATGTTGTCGAGCAGCATGCGGCAGATGGCGAGAGTCTTGAGGTACTCGACGGCGGTGGTGTCGTCGAGATCGCGGCCGGTGGCGTGGGTGGCCAAGGTGAAGGCCTGGAAGCCGTTGGTCTCCTGCTGAAGGGTGTGGACGGCCTCGAGGAAAGCGACGCGGACTTCCATCGGTTCGCCGGCACCGAAGGTCATGGCGGCGGTGGTGGGGATTCCGGCTTGATGCGCGGCGCGGTGGACTTCAATCCAGCGATCGGTCCCGAGGGTATCTGCGCCGTCGCCGGGGATAGAGTCCAGGCCGGCTTCCTTGAGTCTTTGAAGGGTTTCGGCCAGCGTCAGGTTTGAGATCGTGGCGATGGAGAGGATTTCCGGGGCAGAGAGGGAGTGCAGGCGGAGCGCGGGGAAGCGCTGCTTGAGCGTTCGGAAGAGTTCGACAATCTGCGCGACGGGTTTCCCATCGGCCCCGTGGAGGACGATGCCGGTGCCACCCTGATCCAGCGTCTCCTCGACCTGCGCGAACAGGTTCGGGCTGGAGAAGTCGAGGCGGCGGTCGATGGCGTAGCTGACGACTCCTTCGGGGTGAAGACGGCGGCGGACAGCATCCGCTTCCATGCCGATGCCGATCAGATCGTCGCTGGCGAAGCAGTCCAGCGCTTGTTCGCGGCTAATGCCCATGGGTCAAGTTTACGCTCGACGCATCGGATTGGCGCGTTTGTGCAGGAAGAGCGCGAGGAAGGTCGCCAGGACGATGGCCGTGACGATGCTTTGCGACCAGACGCAGTAGATGCACCACTTCTGGATGACGAATGCTTCAAGGTAGGTGAGCAGGGCGGCGCAGGCGAAGCCGATCTCCGACACCTGGAGTAGAAGCCACCAGCGGCCAAAGGCGGCGAGAACGAACATGAGGGCGTAGCCGGCGATGCCGAGCGTGGCGACGGGAATGTGGAGCTTCTTACTGGCGGGGTCTTCGTCGAAGAGGCGCGGCGGGAAGGTGGAGAAGCGCGAGTGGTTGACGGCTCCGCAGTCCCAGTTGCCGTCGACGGCACAGGGCGGAGCGAGCGCGGGGTCCATATTGTGGACGCGCAGGGCGAGCACGCTGACGGTGAGGCCGGCAAGGGTAAGGGCGCAGATCAGGAGACGCATGACGAGGTTCCGCATGCGTTCATTCTACTTGGGCGGGGACGGCGTTATCATGTGTCGGATGATGAACCCAACAAGCAACCGGCGGAGTTTTCTTGGCATGATCGGGGCGGCTGCGGCTACGGCAGCGCTGCCTTCGACGATGAGGGCGGTGGCGAAGGACGAGTCGTTCCAGTTCCTGTTTCTGACGGACACGCACATCATGCCGGAACTTGACGCGGCGCATGGGACCGATATGGCGATGAAGCAGGCGCGTGCGATCTCCGGGGACTTTGTGATCCAGGGCGGAGATCACGTGTATGACTCGCTGGGGGTGAACAAGGCGCGGGCTACGGCGCTGTTCGACCTGTACGACAAGACGGAGCAGGATCTTGGGCTGAAGGTTCACCATACGGTGGGGAACCATGACTGCTTTGGGGTGTTTACCGCGAGCGGTGTGGAGACCACAGACCCGGAGTACGGGAAGAAGATGTTCAGCGAGCGGTTTGGGCCGACCTATTACTCGTTCGACCACAAGGGCGTGCACTTTATCGTGCTGGATTCGATCGGCATTACGCCGGAGCGCGGGTACATCGGGCAGATCGGCGATGAGGAGCTTGTGTGGCTGGGGAATGATCTTGCACTACAGGGCGCGAGTAGGCCGATCATCGTGACGACGCATATGCCTTTGGTGACGGCGGTGCCGTATTACGCGGATTCCGACCCCAAGAGGCCGATCCAACTGGTTGCGAATGGGCCGGAGGCGATCAAGCTGTTTGAGGGGCACAATGTGTTGGCGGTGTTGCAGGGGCATACCCATGTGAATGAGCGGGTGGAGTGGCGTGGGGTGTCCTATCTTACGTCGGGCGCGGTGTGTGGGAACTGGTGGCAGGGGACGCGTTGGGGGACTCCGGAGGGTTTTACAGTGGTCAACGTGTCGGATGGGAAGGTGTCTACGCGGTACCAGACGACGGGGTTCAAGGCGGTCGATCCGAAGAATACATGACTTGACCCCGGTACCCCGCTAAGAAGTCCGAAAGTATAGATTCGAGGCAACTTAGGTCTGGACTTGTTAGATCGGCTGCATCAAGGGTCGTGCAATTCTGCTGGACGAAGTGAAAAGGGCCGCCCTCGTTGGGCGGCCCTCTGTTTGGGAGCGTGGGCAGGGCGGGTTATTGCACCGTGATGTGGAAGTACGAGCTTGTGGACGCCCCGTTGTTCTCGTAGGCGACTACCGCGATCGAGTGTGTTCCGGACGATGCGCTGACCGACTGGTTGATGGTGAACGACTGGGTTTGCTGGGGGTTGTTGACGAGAGCGACCGCAACGTTGTCGACATAGATGCGCATCGCAGTGATGAAGGCCCCCGATCCAGCGTTGGCGTTGGCCTGGACGGTGAAGGGCGAGGTAACGGGTGCGCTGCCGGAAGGCGAGCACACGTCGACGGTCCCTGGCGACGCGGCACAAGCAGTTGGGGGGACGGTGAAGGTCTCTGAAGCGGTCAGGCTGTTGCCGGCGCTGTCATAGGCGACCATCACCAGGTTGTGAGTTCCGCCTGCAACTCCGAGGGCTTCGGTGAACGAGTAGGTTTTGGAGTTCGCAGAGTTGTAGCTGGTGTAGGGCGTGTTGCCATCGATGTAGATCCGGATTGCGGTGAGGTAGCCGGACTTGGCGGTGGCTCCGGCAGTGAAGGTTACGGGGGAGCTGTCGGTGGTGCCGGGTGCCGGGGCGCAGATGCTGACACCTGCGTTCTCGGGGATGCAGTTACCGCTGGTCGGATTTCCGACGGTGAAGGTCACGGACTTGGTGAAGGCCTGACCCGCGCTGTTGTAGCTAACGAGAACGAGGTTGTGGGAGCCGGCGGCTGCGGTAATGGAGGTGCTGACGGTCTGCGAAGCCACCTGGTATACAGAGGTGTTATCGAGGTAGAGGCGGTTGAGGGTGAAGCCGCTGACGTTCGAGGCCGCGGTGACCGTAACCGGCGAGTTGAGCGTTTCGCCCGAGGTTGGCGTGCAGATGAGGTTCGTGTTGGCGGTGGTCGGCGCGGCGCAGGCGGCGTTTCCGGACTGGGTGTTGGTGTAGACGTCCAACGAGGTTATCTTGGCGCTGGTGCTGTAGACAAGGTTGGCGAAGTCGGATTTTCCATCGCCGTTGAAGTCGGCTGCGGCGACATCTCCGCCGAGGTTCGCGGTAGTGCCAGTGGAGAAGGTTTGCGACTGAGTGAACGTGCCAGTTTTAGAGCCGTTCAAGATTGAGATCGACGGGGGGAAGGCGCTGCCCGATGCGGTGGTGTAGCTGGATGCGATATCGGGGTATCCGTCGCCGTTGAAGTCTCCAACGCTGGCTCCGTAGAAGATGGAGGCGGTCTGCAGCTTGCTGGAGGTAAAGGCTCCGTTGCCGGTGTTGAGAAGCTCGATCAGATCGCCGGTGGTGGCGGTCGATGCGCCATCGAAGACTGCGTCTGGCTTGCCGTCCCCGTTAAGGTCGGCGACTTTGCCGTTGGTGTAGACCTCGGGCTCTGAGAGAACGTGGGTGTAGACCTGGTAGTTATATCCCTGACCCTGGTTGTTGGTTCCGGGAAGAATGAAGACGGTGCCGGCGTAGTTCGTGGGGGATGTGACCGCGGTCCCAGCGGAGTTGAGGGGTTTGCAGGTCGTGGTGACGAGTAGGTCGAAGTTGCCTGCGCCGAGAAAGTCTCCTCCGACGACGCCAACGGGTTCGCAATTCGTGTACTGGCTGCCGCTCGAGGGGTCGTCGAAGGGAGTGCCGTAGCCACCAGCGGACTGGGTCAGAGTTCCGTCGCCGGAGTTGCTGAAGACGTTGTAGCCGTTATCACCGCCCGGGAAGAACTGGCCGCTAGGGTTGTACTGTCCAGCCTGGTAGCCCACGGTGATGACGCCGGAATGGCCGGTGTGAGCGAAGTCACCGATGGTCATGGCGTCGCATTCGCCCTGGCCGGTGACCGCGGGAAGCGCTTTGAAGGTGCCGGTGCCGCTGTTGAGATAAACCGTGAGTTTGACGGTCGGGTTCTGAGTGGTCTGTGCGGTGTTGGTGCAGCCGACGATGTCGGGGTAGCCGTCGCCGTTCATATCGGCGATGGCTGCGGCTGAGAGCAGGCTGGAGCCGGCGAGCGCAACGGGAGCGAGGAATCCTCCGGAGCCGTTGTTGATGAAGACATTTCCGGGGACGGTGGAGGCTCCGCCGCGGGAGCCGTAGGAGAAGAGGTCGGGGCGGCCGTCGCCGTTGAGGTCTGCGCTGATAAGAAGAGTGTTGTCGCTGGTGGCGGGGAGGATTGCCGGATAGGTCTTGGTGGAGAGTCCGGTTTGGGCGATTGAGACGGTGGTCGAAACCAAGGCGAGAGGGAGGAGGAGTGCAGAGATGCGCATGACGTGGGGCCCCTTGAGATTGGCGAGGAACGATGCCAGGAATTAGGAGGCTTTGCGCACAGATAAAGGTTGCGCGGAGCGGAGATGAATTACTGGTGACATCGGCGAACGAGCCTAGGGGCAGCCCGGTTTGGCAGCCCCTAGGTCTCCCAACGGTTTCGTCTTAGAAGACCGAGATAGTTTCGGATGAGGTGACGGCGCCGCCGGTGCTGGGGTAGGCGACGACGACGAGGTTGTGGGAGCCGGAGGTGGTGGAGACCGACTGGTTGACTGAGAAGGCCTTGGTGGTGCCGGGATTGTTGTAGGTGGCTACGGCGACGTTGTCGATGTAGACGCGGATGGCAGCGATGTAGCCGGTTGCGGTGTAGGCCCCGGCGGTGACGGCGAAGGGCGAGTTTTGCGTGCCTTCGAGGCTACCGGGCGAGCAGATTTTAATGCTGGTGCCGCCGGTGGGTGCGGTGCACGTTCCGGTGACGGTGAAGTTGAGCGAGTTGGTCACAGAGCCGCCGGTGCTGTCGTAGCCGACCATGACGAGGAGGTGCTGGCCGACAGGGACGGCGAACTCCTGGGTGAAGTCGTAGGTTTTGGTTGGGGAGGGGTTGAAGCTGGTGAAGAGCTCGTTGTAATCGATGTAGGCACGGATGGCGGTGAGGTTGCCGGCCTTGGCGATGGCTCCAGCGGAGAAATAGACGGGCGAGCCTTCGGTGGAGAGCGAGGTCGGCGAGCAGATCATGAGGCCGGCCGAGGTGGGAAGGCAGCCTCCGGTGGGACCCACAGCGCCGACAGTGAAGTTGACAGACGAAGTGACGGCTTTGCCGGCGCTGTTGTAGCTGACCAGGACGAGGTTGTGGGTTCCAACAGCCGCGGTGATGGAGGTGCTGACGGTCTGCGAAGCCACCTGATAGACAGAGTTGTTATCGAGGTAGAGGCGGTTGAGCGTGAAGCCGGAGACGTTAGAGGCGGCGGTAACGGTGATGGGTGAGTTGAGGGTCTGGCCCGGCGTAGGGGTGCAGATGGTGTTGGTATTGGCGGCGGTGGGCGCGGTGCAGGGTTCGCCGCTGCCGGCCTGGGTGTTGGTGTAGATGTTGAGCGAGGTGGTCTTCGCGCTGGAGCTGTAGACGAGGGTGGCGAAGTCGGGCTTGCCGTCGCCGTTGAAGTCTGCGGTAGTGATGTCTCCGGCGAGGGTGGTGGAGGCACCGGTCGAGAAGGATTGCGAGTCGGTAAAGGTGCCTGTCTTCGAGCCGTTGAGGATCTCAATGGAAGGCGGGTAGGTGTTGCCGGAAGCGGTAGTGTAGCTGGAGGCGATGTCGGGATACCCGTCGCCGTTGAAATCGGCGATACCGGCTCCGTAGAAGATGGAGGCGGTCTGCAGTTTGCTGGAGGCGAAGGTGCCGTTGCCGGTGTTGAGAAGTTCAATCAGATCGCCAGTGGTGGCGGTCGATGCGCCGTCGAAGACCGCGTCGGGTTTGCCGTCGCCGTTGAGGTCTGCGACTTTGGCGTTCGAGTAGATTTCTGGAGTCGAGAGGACGTGGGTGAAGGTGCTGTAGGAGTAGTTGCCGAACTGGTCTGAGGACGGCGGCAGGAAGAAGACGGTTCCGGCGTAGTTGGTGGGTGAGGTGACGGCGGTGCCGGCGGAGTTGAGGGGCAGGCAGCTGGTCGTGACGACGAGGTCGAAGTTACCGTCCTGAAGGAAGTCAGCGCCAGCGATGCCAATGGGTCCGCAGTTGGAGTATTGGCTGCCGCTGGCGGAGTCGTCGAACTCACTGCCGACGGTGCCCCCGTAGGTGCCGACCGTGCCGTCGCCATTATTTTGGAAGGTGTTCAGGCTCGAGGTATAGCCGGGGAAGAACTGGCCGCTGGGATTGTACTGGCCAGGCAGGTAGCCGACGGTGATGATGTCGGGCTTGCCGTCGCGGTTGATGTCGCCGAGGGTCATGGCGTTGCACTGGCCCTGATCGGTGATGGCGGGGAGGGCTTTGAAGGTGCCGGAGCCGTTGTTGAGGTAGACGGTGATGCTGATCTGCTGTTCCTGGGTGCCCACGTTGAGGTTCATGCAGCCAACGATGTCGGGGTAGCCGTCGCCGTTCATGTCGCCGATGGCGGCTGCCGAGAGGAGACCGGTGCCGGGTAGGGCGACGGGGGCGAGGAATCCGCCGGAGCCGTTGTTGAGAAAGACGTTGCCGGAGGCGGTGGAGGCGCCGCTGCGGGAGCCGTAAGTAAAGAGGTCGGGGCGACCGTCGCCGTTGAGGTCGGCGGCGAGAAGGCGGGTGTTGTCGCTGTTGGCGGGAAGGACGGCGGGGTAGGTTTGGGTGGAGAAGCCGGTTTGGGCTGAGGCGAGGGTGGCGGACACGAAAGCCGAAGACAAGGCGAGAGAAAGAAGTGTTGCAGAGAAGCGCATGGAGAGGGGCCCCTTGAAGTTGGCGAGAGATATCGCCATCGATTATGAGCTATAGGGGTGCGAAATGGTTGGTTGCGAGAAAAGAAGGTGTTGTCAGACTGGTTGCCCCGGGCGCAGAAGCCGTCGTGTACCTCGGGCCTGGTTGTGGGACGATGCATGGGCGGTGCGGGAAGAGCAGACGCAGGAGTCCTTCGCTTCGCTCAGGATGACGCAGGCTCTAGGATGACGAGATTTCTGGGGCGAAAGCCTCTGCGGTGAGCTTCAAGCGTTTCTGCATGACGGCGATGGCTTCGGGGTTCTGGTCGATGAGGAGGAATTGGCGATTGTTGCGCAGGGCGGCGAGGCCGGTGGTGCCGGAGCCGGCGAAGAAATCGAGGACGCGGTCGTCGGGGTTGGAGTGGACACGGATGATTCGTTCGAGGATGCCGAGCGGCTTTTGGGTGGGGTAGCCGGTTTTTTCTTTGCCGGTGGGGGAGACGATGGTGTGCCACCAGACATCGGTGGGAGTTTTGCCGCGAGCGGCTTTTTCGGGGCCAACGAGGGTGGGGGCCATGTAGGGGATGCGGTCGGTGGCCGAGAGGTTGAAGGTGTAGTCTGCAGGGTGTCTGGTGTACCAGAGGAGGTTGTCGTGTTTGGCGGGCCAGCGTTTGGTGGCGCGTGCGCCGTAGTCGTAGGCCCAGATGATCTCGTTCTGGAAGCAAGGGCGAGTGAAGATCTGGTCGAGGAGGACCTTGCAGTAGTGGACTTCGCGTGGGTCGATATGGAAGACGAGGGAGCCGGTGGGGGTGAGGATGCGGTGGGCTTCCTGGAGTCGGGGGCTGATAAAGCCGAGGAAATCGTCGAAAGCGTCGGCGTAGCCGGTGAGGGAGTCGGCGGAGATTTCTGTGCGGTAGCGTGCTCCTCCGAAGCCGGTGCGGTCGCCTGCCTGGTCGCGGATGGTCTTGAGGCGGGGGCGGGTTTGCCGGCGTCCGGTATTGAAGGGAGGGTCGACGTAGATGAGCTCGGCTGAGGCTGAGGGGAGGGACTGGAGTACAGCGAGGTTCTCCCCCTGGATGATGCGATTCATTTTGCGTGCGTTCCTCGTACACTGAGCTTATGTCACTGTTTCGCCGGATGGTCGATAGCGTGTATCGTTTCCGGCAGCGCTTCCGAAAACAAACGATGGATTTCTATCCTTTCCGCTTTGCCATGTTGTCGAACCCGGGACGTGTACGCAAGGGCAACGAGGATTGCTGCTGCGCTGCGCCTGAGCACGGAATCTTTGTGGTGTGCGATGGGATGGGCGGAGCCGCCGCGGGGGAGATTGCCAGTAAGGTCGCTGCGAATACTTTCCTGAAGGCGCTGGCCCCGGCGAAGACGAAAGGAACTCCGCGGACGGCGACGCCGGATGTGCGGCTGGATGAGGCGGTGCGGGCGGCGAACACGGCGGTGTACGCGCATTCGCGGCGGTCGATCCAACTACACGGAATGGGAACCACACTGGTAGGACTGCTGCTGGAGGTGCCGGCGGATGCTCCGGAACATCCTTCGCTGACGCTGGCGCACGTAGGGGATTCGCGTTGCTATCTGTGGCGGGATGGGGTGTTAGCGGCGCTGACGCGCGACCACTCGCTGGTGGAGGAGCAGGTGCAGCTTGGGGAGATGACGGCGGATGAGGCAGCGGTGCATCCGATGCGGAATATCATCACGCGGGCCGTGGGGTCGCAGCCGGTGGTTGAGCCGGAGGTGACGCATCTGGAGCCTAAGGCTGGCGATATTTATCTGCTCGCCTCCGACGGGTTGACGCGGGAGTTGTCGGACGCGGATGTGGGGCAGGTATTGTTTCGGGCGGTGTCGAAGGCGGCGGACGGGAAGCCGAATCTCGAGAGCGTATGCCAGACGCTGATTGGCGAGGCGAACGACGCGGGCGGCGGAGACAATATTACGGTGCTGTTGTTGCAGCTTCCGTAATGCTTAGGGGAGTGGCAGGAGCTTCAGGGTAGGGATAGGGAAGTCTTTGCGGTTGTCCGTGAGCAGGGTGAGGCCGTGTTCCAGGGCGGTGGCGGCGACGATCATGCCGGTAAGGGTGAGGGTTTTGCCTCGAGCGGCGTGGGTGCCTTTCAGTCGTCCGGCGTGTTGCGCGATGGGTCTGGTCAGCGGATAGCATTCGAGGCTGTCCAGGAAGGCCTCGGTGGCGGCTTCTTCGCCGGAGCGGAGCCCGGCGTATACCTCACCGATGTTGATGGCAGCGGTAGCGAGGGTGTGGCCGGCGTCGACGAGGTTAGCGAGGAACGCACGACGACTTTGGCGGGCTTGCAGGACGTCGATGAGGACGCTGGTGTCGAGCAGCAGAATCACTTGCGCGCCCTGGGGCTTATGGCGGCCTGCAGGCGCTGATCGCTCTCTTTACGGAGCTTGCCGACCCATGCGGTGGAGCCACCTTTGAGTTCGGGGTGGGCCTTCTCGCTCCACGCGGGTTCATCACTGCGCAGGAAACTGAGCAGGCGGCGGCGGCGGAGTTCAGCCTGCGCGGTTTCGACGAGGAAAGCGCTGCGTCCGCGCGGACCGACGGCTGCGTCGATCTCGGCAATCAGCGCTTCCGGTAGAACGATGTGTGCTCGCGTCGATCCCATACTGTATGCCCACTGCCAGTGTGCCATATCGAACAGGCATTTGGTGTAAATTTCTGAGTGGTGTGAGAAAGCGAGGTTTGCGGATGCAGGTAGCCGTAGTGGGTGCGGGGACGATGGGGAATGGGATTGCGCATGTGTTCGCCAAAGCGGGACATGCGGTGCTGATTGCGGATGTGGCGCAGGCGGCGTTGGAGAAAGGGTTGGGAACAATTCGGAAGAACCTGGAGCGAGAGGTGAGCAAAGGGAAGCTGACGGCGGAGGATGCGGCGGCGGCGGCCGGGCGGATCACGTTGACGACGGAGCTGGGGGATCTAGGCGGCGCAGGGTTGGCAATCGAGGCGGCGACCGAACGGTTCGCGGTGAAGGCGGAGCTGTTTCGGAAGCTCGACGAGATTTTGCCCGGGGATGCGATTCTCGCTTCGAATACGAGTTCGATCTCGATCACCAGGCTGGCGGCGCTAACGAAGCGGCCGGAGCAGGTGATTGGGATGCACTTCTTCAATCCGGTTCCGGTGATGAAGCTGGTGGAGGTGATTCGCGGGCTGCAGACTTCGGATGCGACGTACGAGAGCGTGCGCGGGTTATCGGAGGCGATCGGGAAGATTCCGGTGGAGGTGAACGATGCGGCGGGATTCGTGTCGAACCGGGTGCTGATGCCGCTGATCAACGAGGCCTGCTTTGCGGTGATGGAGGGTGTGGCGACTCCGGAAGCAGTAGACACCATCTTCCGGGAAGGGATGGCTCATCCGATGGGGCCGCTGACGCTGGCGGATTTTATCGGGCTGGATGTGTGCGTGGATATTATGCGGGTGCTGGTGGATGGGTTGGGCGATCCGAAGTATCGGCCATGCCCACTGCTGGTGAGGATGGTGGACGCGGGGTGGCTGGGGCGGAAGTCGGGTAGAGGGTTTTATCAGTACTAGAGGCAAAAGCGCCCTCGTCGCGGGCGGCGACCACTTCGTGGAGTGTTTGCGCTTCGCGCGGATATGATGATGGGTGAGGATTATGTGATGGCTGAGTTGTATTTTGAAGATTTTCATATCGGGCAGAAGTTTCAATCGATCGGCGCCGCCAAAGTAACGGCAGAAGAGATCAAAGAGTTTGGCTCGCGGTACGATCCACAGCCGTTTCACCTGGACGAAGCAGCCGGTGAGGCTTCGTTTTTTAAAGGGCTGGCGGCTTCGGGTTGGCTGACGGCGGCGATTGTGATGCGGTTGCGAGTGGAGTCGCTGAAGGTGTTTGGCGGAATGATCGGCGCGGGGGTCGAAGAGATGCGATGGACGCTGCCGGTGCGGCCGGGGGACTCGATTCACACCGAGATTGAAGTGCTGGGCGTGCGGCAGTCGGGATCGCGGGCGAACTACGGGATCGTGCGGACGCGGACGCTGGCGTACAACCAGAACGACGAGGTGGTGATGCGGTCGACGGTGAACTTTCTGGCACCGTTGAAGGGCGCGATTCTGTGACACCAGAGGACCTGGACCTGCTGAAGCGTGCGCAGGATTATGTGGTGGCGATCGAGCTGGGGACGGGCGAGCAGTTTTTTGCGGAAGTAGTGATGGTGGTGGATGAGCCGCCGACTCCGGATGTGTTTCTGCTGAAGGTGGAACGCGAGCAGGATGGGGCTTTCGTGGCGAAGACTACGGCTGGGGAGTCGTTGTTGTTGAGTGAGATTGCAAGGGTAGCGGGGATTCCCGGCGTGGAGTATCCGGCAGTTTTGCCGGAATGAGCGAGTGCGTACGCGGATTGCGCGGATTCAAATCTAGAATTTTGTCTTCTGGCAAAGCTGTCGATTTTGTCCCGATTTGTCCTGTTTTATCCTTCTGATCCGTGTACGCGTTTGTCTTCCTCTTCGGAGGGTTGACGAGTTTTGCAGAGCGAAGGTTTGGCGTATCCTTTGAGGATGCGGATGACGGTGCTGGCGTCGGGGTCGAAGGGGAATTCGACGGTGATCGCGAGCGGTCGGACGCGGGTGCTGGTGGATGCGGGGTTGAGCTGTCGCGAGTTGCTCAGGAGGATGGCGATCGCCGGGGAGGATCCCGGTGAGCTGGATGCGATTCTGGTGACGCACGAGCATGTCGACCACGTGACCGGACTTGCGGTTCTGGCGCGGCGGTTGGGCATTCCGGTGTACTTTACCGAGTCGACGCATCGGGCGTGGGTCCGTATGTTGACCCCGCGGACGACGATGACGTACGCGAAGTGGCTCGATCATGTGGCGGCGGAGAAGCTGGCGCGGACACAGGCCTTGGTGCCAACGTATGAGAGTGTTAAAGAGGCAAACACCCTGGGCACGGAGGATGGGCGACAGAGGTCGCGGAGCGAAGGCGAGATGGAGTTGCCGGTCGAGGCGGAAGAGTGTGAACCGGCGGCTTCGGTCGAGAAGGTGAAGGCGGATCCAGCGTTCCTGCCGGCCGTGGAGTACTTCAAGGCCGGGCACCAGTTTGCGATTGGCGACCTGGAGATTTCGCCGTTTACGATTCCACATGATGCGGCAGATCCGTGCGGATTTGTCTTTGAGGCGGATGGCATTCGCATGGCGGTAGCGACCGATCTGGGATACATTCCGCCGAATGTGAAGGCAGCGCTGAAGCGAATCGATGTACTGCTGCTCGAGTCGAACCATGACTTGGAGATGCTGCGCGATGGGCCGTATCCGTGGAGCGTGAAGCAGCGGGTCCTGTCGCGGGTAGGGCATCTGTCGAACGATTCGACGGCGGAGTTTCTGCAACGCGATTATGACGGGGGCGCGGCGTATATCGTGCTGGGACATCTGTCGGAGTCGAACAATGCGCCGGAGCTGGCGAAGATTACGGCGGAGCGGGCGATTGGGGATCGGATGACGTTACTGGGGAACAAGGTGCTGCTGGCGCTGCAGTCGGAGCCGCTGGGGGCGATTCAGTTGTAGCGTGTTACGAGGCTGTTACTTTCTGCAGGTTGTCGCATCCAAACAGGGTAGAATCGGAGGTACAGCCTATGTCCAATAGCTCCAAAGCCTGCACCGACCCGATTGTGGGAGCGATTCTCTCTGGGTGGCGGTATGACATCTCCAGTATTTCGCCGGAGATGCGGACGGACTATGAAAGTCATCTGGTGGAGTGCGCGGGTTGCCGTCATCGCCGGAATAAAGCGCGTTTGATCGACGTGCTGCTGATCTCGGTGACGTCGCTGATGATCGCTGGCTTTTTGTTGACTGCTGTGCTGTTGCACCGGATCGAGCTGCTCAAGGATCTCCCGGAGGTTCACACACGGCTGCGGTCGATGCCTGTGACGATTTCGCTGCAGGCGGTTGATATGGCTGGCCTGGTGATTTCGACGGTACTTTGGATTCTGGTGGCTGTGGCGACTCCCGTGCCGGCGTTTATTGGTGGGGTGCTGGTGGAGCGGTTGCCGTCCGATCTTCGACAGAGAATCGCACGCCGCCACGCCTGATTGATGTCTTCTCCGACCCAAGACGATTTTGAGATAGCCCGGCCGGTCGAGCAGGCGCAGAAGGCTGCGCCGCAGGTGGCTGGACGTTCGCGGCGGGAGTTTAGCGAGTGGGATCCGCGGTCGGCACCGGGGACTTACTTTCTGTTGACGGTGAATATCGTGGTTTTTCTTTGGATGACGCTCCATGGCGTGTCGTTGAAGTCGCCGACTCCGGAGCAGTTGATGCACTACGGGGCGAACAGTCCGCTGAACGTGCTGCAGGGAGAGTGGTGGCGGCTGCTGACGGCGACGTTCGTGCACATCGGGGTGATCCACATTGCGACGAATATGTGGTGTTTGTGGAACCTGGGGCTGCTGGGTGAGCCGCTGATCGGGCCGTTTGGGATGGTGGCGGTGTATGTCCTGACGGGTGTCGCGGGGAATCTGCTTTCGGTGGGCTGGGATGTGGGCTGGTCGATCTGGACGCAGTCGCCGCAGGGACTGGAGGGTGCGGTGGGGGCTGGAGCTTCAGGAGCGGTCTTTGGGATTGCCGGGATCCTGATTGTGCTGCTTTCGAATCGCAAGCTGCCGATTCCCTGGACGGAGTTACAACGCCTGAGGCGGTCCGTGGTTCAGTTTGCGGGGATCAACCTGGTGATCGGCTTGTCGACGATCTGGGGGCCGCTGGGAAATTTTGTACGGATCGATAACTCGGCGCACCTGGGTGGGTTTTTGAGCGGGCTGGCACTGGGGCCGGGGCTGGTGCCGCGGATGACCGCGGGACGTGTGAAGTACCTGGCACGGCAACGCGTGGTGTTTCTGGTGGCAGCGTTTGTGCTGTCGCTGGTCGGGTACCTGATCGCGAATCTCAAGGCTTCCTAAAGGCAAGCGTAAGCGCTCCCTGACGCCGGGCGCCGGTGCTTCGCACGGTTCGTATTTACGGCAAAAGAATGGGAGCCATCGCGGGCTCCCATTGTTGTTTCAGCTTGCCAGGAATTGGGTTAGGAGATGGCCGTTGAGGCGAATTTGCGCACCATCGCGAGGAGCAAGCGGCGATCCGAGTCCGACAGGTTCGCCGAGTAGCGCTGGACCTGGGTCAGGAACTTGATCTCCTCTTCGCTTAGGTGCAGCGACGAGACCTCGCGAACCACCTGATCTTCGGCGAAGAACTCGGAGAGCTGCAGGTCGAGTGCGCCGGCGATCTTTTGAAGGGTTTCGAGCGAAGGGACGGTGTGGCCATTCTCAACGCGCGAGAGATAACAGCGGAGGAGGCCGGTACGTTTTTCGATGTCGCCCTGGGACATACCTTTTTGGAGGCGGAAGTCGCGGATGGTCGTACCAATGGCATTGGAGATCGACTTCACGGGAACAGGCACCTGCGCAGGGAGAACTATTTGCATATCACTCATTAGCCGTAAAGTAACTGTCCTGTGAAGCGCAGGCAAGTGCAATCTGAGGATGGTTACCGTTTCACGTACCCACAGAGGTACAGGGAGGGAAACGTTGAAGTTCTACTTGAGGTGTTCACGGTGGTGGAACCACTGAAGTTGTTAGTAAGAAAGACAATAGCGCGGGCGTCTTGACGCTGGATCGACGCAGTTTTGCGCGGTCCCAAATGCGTCACATTTTATGCCACTAAGCCATGTGCATGCCTCCGTTTACGTCCAGCGTGTGGCCCGTGATGTAGGCGGCGTCTTCCGACGCGAGGAAGGCTACGGCTGCGGCGATTTCTTTGTCGGTGCCTGGGCGGCCGACCGGGATCTGGGCGGACATCGCCTTCTTTTGCTCGTCGGTGAGGATGTCGGTCATCGCGGTGGCGATCATGCCAGGGGCGACGGCGTTGACCGTGATCGACCGGTTGGCGAGCTCGCGGGCGAGGGACTTGGTAAGGCCGATAAGGCCGGCCTTGGAGGCGGCATAGTTGGCTTGTCCGGCCTGGCCGGTCTGCCCGATGACGGAGGTAATGTTGATGATGCGCCCCCAGCGGGCTTTGAGCATGGGGCGCATGGCGGCCTGCGAGAGCAAGAAGGCTCCGGTGAGGTTGGTGGTGAGGACGTCGTCCCAGTCGTGACGCTTCATGCCGAGCGCGAGCATATCGCGGGTGATGCCGGCGTTGTTGACGAGGATTTCAAGCTTGCCGAAGTGGCCGGCGACTTCTTTGACGCAGGTTTTGATGGAGTCTTCGCTGGCGGCGTCAAGGGCGAAGGGGTGTGCGGTGCCTCCGGCATTGGTGATTTCGGCGGCGACGGCTGTGAGCTTGTCCAGATTGCGCGCGGCGAGCGCGACGTGGCAGCCCCCAGCGGCGAGGCGAAGAGCGATGGCGCGGCCGATGCCCTGGGAGGCTCCGGTGACGAGGGCGACGCGGAATTCTGGGGAAGACAAGGCTTGGGGCTCCTGGGCGTTTGGAAGATGTCCCGGGAAAGGCCACGGGACGCCGCCATCGTTAACCATACGATGAATTGCGCGAGCGGCGACGGCGAACTAAGAGGAGTCGGGACGGAGGGACCAGAGGAGGACTTCGAGTTGGCGGGAGAAGTGAAGGATGGGTGCGGTGTCGGGCAGGGTGATGCCGTGGGTGGCGGCGATCTCGTTCAGGCGTATGTCGGCTTCGGCGGGTTGGAGCGGCCAGGGTTGGTGGTAGATGTCGCCCACGAGGATGCGGCCGAATGACGTGGTGAAGAGGCAGTAGCGCTCGGTGAGGAAGTGGGCGAGGGAGCCAGGTTGGGAAGGTGGGAGTGGCGGACCAGTGGGAGCGTACGTGGCCTGGTAGCGGATTGGGGTGCGGGTGAGCTGGCGGCGGCTGGTGTAGATGACTTCGGAAGAGGTGGTGATGCGGGACATTTTCGCGGGGAAGTATGGCAGGTGGAAGAGCGTGCGTGCGCCGAAGACGGCGAGCGGGCTGGCGCAGTCGAGCGAGAAGAAGAAGACGCCGGCGCGGCCTGAGAGGCGCGAGCGAACGTAGGTGCGGAGGTTGAGTTCGGGGAAGGTATGGGTGGTGGGGACGCCGAAGGTGTGGGTGCCGACGGAGCGGGTGAGAACCTGGTCCATCCAGAAGGGGATGACACCGATCCAGGCCTGGCCGTCGTATAGGTCGGGTTCGAGGCCTGCGGGGAGCAGCGGGCTGAGGGTGCTGGCGGGGATTGGCCAGTGGGCGAAGAGGAGGTCGTTCCAGCGCTGGCGGAGCCGCCACGGACGGGTGGGGAGGGGCCAGGGGCGGTGGTCGTTTTTTGCGAGGAGAGTCTTTGGATCTGAAGGCATGTTGTCCTGCCGCACGGGCCCGCTGCGCGCGGGCCGTTTACTTCGTGACTTTTGTTGGCTTCGCTTGGTTTTCAAGAGGACGCGTTGCGATGACCTTATATTCTGATTGGACCATGACAGAAGATGTTTTGCCGCAGGCGAACGAGACGGATGTGTATGCGATCCACGGGGCTGATCCCGAAGTGCTGGCTTATGCGATGGCGAAGTACTCGCGTTCGTCGCTGACGTTGAAGGAGTCGTTGAAAGAGATCAGCGCGCAGCGGGCGGAACAGTTTTTGAATACGTTTTACTTCGCGTATGGGCATCGGTCGATTGCGGATCTGGCGCATATTCCAATGGCGATTGAGCGCTTGTCGTTATTGGCGGCGATCTGCCTGGTGGATGAGCAGCGCTGGGACGGGCAGGAGCGTTCGACGCGGTACCAGGACTTTCGCAAGTCGGGCTGGTATACGCCGGCGCTGGGTTCGGCTGAAGAAGGCTATACGGCAGCGATCAAAGCACTCTTTGCGAGCTACGACGCAGTGAGCCAGGGGATGCTGGCGGCGTTGAAGCGGGTGATCGCGAAGCCGGAGGAGATGAAGCCGGAGGCGTATGAGCGGACGTTGAAGGCCCGGGCGTTCGATGTGGCGCGGTATCTGCTGCCGCTGGCGACGAATACGTCGCTGGGGCAGATTGTGAATGCGCGGACGCTGGAGACGCAGGTTTCGCGGCTGCTGACGAGCGAGTTTGCGGAGATACGGACGCTGGGCGAGAAGCTGAAAGCGGCGGCGACGGAGCCGGCGTGGGACGTAAAGCATGATGCGGCGCAGGCGTTAATGGAGGAGCTGGAGGCGGCCTCGGGGACGCGGGATGCACGGGTGGAGCAGATGATTTTACGACCGGTCAAGGCGGCTCCGACGCTGGTGAAGTATGCGGTGCCGAATGAGTATCAGCGGGCGACAAAGGCTGCGCTGACGGCGGCGACAGGCGAGTTGATGGCGGGGGCGGCGATTGCGGCGGCTCCCGTGGTGGATTTGCTGGATGGGGAAGAGGCGATGGAGGTGGAGCTGGCGACGTCGCTGCTTTATCCCAACTGCCACTATTCGTATCGGCAGATCCGCGAGGTGGTGATGGGGCTTTCGGGAGCGCGGATCAGCGAGGTGATTGCGCTGGGCGCAGCGCATCGCGGGCGGCACGATGAGCTCCTGAGGGCGTTCCATGTGGGGGCGAAGCTGAAGTTCGACGTGCTGATGGATATCGGCGGATTTCGGGATATGCATCGGCACCGGCGGTGTACGCAGCTGCTGCAGGAGTTTACGGATGAGCACGGGTACGAGACGCCGGATGCTCCGGGGCAGCCGACGCTTGAGGAGGCGGGGTTGCAGGGGGGGTATGACGCGGCGATGAGTGCGGCGTATGCGGCTTATCGGGTGGTGAAGGACAGTGGTGTGGCTGAGGGGGCCGAGTCGGCGCAGTATTGTCTGCCGCTGGGCACACGGTGCCGGTCGATGTTCAAGATGGACTTTGCGGAGGCCCTGTATATCTCGGAGTTGCGGAGTGGGGTGGCGGGACATTACAGCTATCGGCGGGTGGCGTGGGAGATGTATGAGGCGGTGAAGCGGCAGTATCCGGGGATGGCCGGGATGTTTCGGATTGAGGATGTGAGGGTGCCAGTGGATTTGTTGAAGCGCTAGGATTTGGCGCGTTCGTGGTCGGCGAAGCGGAAGGGGCTGAAGTTGGTTTTGGTGTCGAAGGTGTCGATACCTTCGGCGCGTTTGAGCCAGTTGACGACGAGATAGGTGAGGGGCGTGGCGAGGACTTCGTAGGCGACCTTGAGCAGGTACCCCTGCCAGATGATCTGGAAGAGTTTGTGCGGGGAGAAGACGCCGGAGAAGGTGATGAGGATGACGAGGGTGGTGTCGATGGCCTGGCCGACGATGGTGGAGGAGACGGTGCGGGTCCAGAGGTAACGGCCCTGGGTGAGGAGCTTGAGGCGTGCCATAGTGTAGGAGTTGGCGAACTCGCCGGCCCAGAAGGCGATGAGCGACGCGAAGAGGATGCGTGGCAGGAAGCCGAAGACGGTGACAAAGGCGGCCTGCTGGTGGAACTCGGGGTCGGACGGGAGCGCGATAACGAGAGCGGAGATGCCATAGAGCAGCGCGACGGCGAAGAAGCCGAGCCAGATGGCGCGACGGGAGGCGGCGTAGCCATAGATTTCGGTGAAGATGTCGCCGAAGATGTAGGTGACTGGGAAGAGGATCATGGCACCGGAGGTCGAGATGGGGCCGACGCGAATGATCTTCTGGGCTACGAGATTTGAGACGATAAGCACGACGACGAAGGCTGTGGTGAGCGCGTCGAGATAGCGGAAACGTTGCATAGAGAAGGGTATCGTGCCGTTTTGGAACTGTGGGTCAGGAAACTGTCGAGATACTAACAGCAGTTTCGCTTTTGTTTTGCTTTTCTTCGAGTTTCGCTGATAGGATCGAGACTTACTGGAGCAGCATTCCTGGAGAAGAATAACGTGGCAGACGAGCGCGGTAAGGCGATAGAAGCGGCACTTTCACAGTTAGAGAAGCAGTTCGGCAAAGGTTCGATCATGCGTTTGGGATCGAAAGAGGCGATTGTGCCCATTTCGGTCATTTCAACGGGATCGATCTCGTTCGACGCCGCGCTGGGAGTGGGGGGCGTGCCGCGTGGACGCGTGATCGAGATCTTCGGACCGGAGTCTTCGGGTAAGACGACGATCACGCTGCAGATTATTGCCGAAGCGCAGAAGGCGGGCGGGCTGGCGGCGTTTGTGGATGCCGAGCATGCGTTGGACCCGGGGTATGCGAAGAAGCTGGGGGTGGATGTCGATAATCTCCTGGTTTCACAGCCGGATTACGGCGAGCAGGCGTTGGAGATCGTAGAGGCGCTGGTGCGTTCGGGTGCGATTGACGTGCTGGTGGTGGACTCGGTCGCGGCGTTGGTGCCGAAGGCAGAGCTTGATGGCGAGATGGGCGATTCGCACATGGGATTGCAGGCTCGGCTGATGTCGCAGGCGCTGCGGAAACTGACCGGAACTGTGGCTAAGAGCAGGACTTCGCTCATCTTCATCAACCAGATCCGCGACAAGATCGGCGTGATGTTTGGCAATCCTGAGACGACGACCGGCGGTCGTGCGTTGAAGTTCTATTCGTCGGTGCGTATCGACATTCGGCGGATTGGCGCGGTGAAAGAAGGCGACGTGATCGTGGGGTCGCGCACCAAGGTGAAGATCGTCAAGAACAAGGTGGCAGCGCCGTTCCGCGACGCCGAGTTCGACATCTTGTATGGCGAGGGAATCTCGCGCGAAGGCGATACGCTGGACCTGGCGGTGTTGCACAACATCGTCGATAAGAGCGGTGCGTGGTACAGCTTCCAGGGCGAGCGGATTGGCCAGGGTCGCGAAAACGTAAGGAACTTCTTGAAGGCGAATCGCGATATCTTCGGGCGAATCGATAACGAACTGCGGACGAAGATGGGGATTTCGGCGGCGTTACTGCCAGTTCCCCCGATGCCGGAGGATGGGATCGAAGTGGCTGCTGCTGCGGTAAAAGGGAAGAAGTAAGACCGGAGCGCCTACGCAGACCGTCCGGATTTGACACAGATTGCGTGGTGAAGACCTGTCAGGTTGTGGCTCATGGCTGCTTGCTGGCAGGTCCTTTCGGTTTTGGGTAGTTGCGCGGTTGAGCTAGGGAGTTGTAGGGTGTTTTGGGAAAAGGTTTTCTCGCGGCCAGTGTGTGCCCGTGCGTCCCGAAGCCCGCTGCGCCACACGTCGTGTATTGAGGCGGTTTCGCAGTTTCAGGAGATTCGAACATGAAGATGGTTGGCTTGCTGTTTCTTGGTTTGATGGGGGCTTCTTTTGCGGGAGCGCAGAAGGCGCCCGAAGCGCTGGTCTTGACCGGGCAGTTTCACGGCACGCATGATCCGTCGATTGCTGAGGACCACGGCAAATACTACGTTTTCGCGACCGGCGCAGCATTTCCGACGCGACCGGATGGGAGCGTGCCGCCGCCGCCTTCGGCGACCGATGCCGGGGCGAAGCCGGTGCGACCGGATACGCGGATGCTGCCGCAGTTTCCGATTCGCTGCTCCGATGATCTGCATGCGTGGAAGCGGTGTGGCGAGGTGTTTCCGTCGATTCCGCAATGGATCCAGGAGATGAGCCCGACGACGAAGGAACTCTGGGCTCCGGACATTAGCTATTTCGACGGGATGTATCACCTGTACTACGCGTTTTCGGCGTTCGGGAAGAACACGTCAGGAATTGCGCTGGCGGTGAACGAGACGCTCGACCAGACGAGTCCGAAGTATAAGTGGGTGGATAAGGGGCTGGTGCTGCGGTCGTTTGTTCAGGATGACTTCAATGCGATCGATCCAAACCTGGTGCTGGATGAGAAGGGGCAGGCGTGGTTGTCGCTGGGGAGTTTCTGGTCGGGGATCAAGATGCGGAAGCTTGACCGGAAGACAGGAATGCTTTCGACGACGGACACGAAGGAGTACGCGATTGCTTCGCGTGGTGCGAAGGCGGAGGGACCGCGCAATCCGGATCTGCCGCCAGATACAGAAGCGATTGAGGCTCCGTTTATCTTTCGGCATGGCGGGTACTACTACTTGTTTGTGAGCTGGGATCTCTGCTGCCGTGGGACGAAATCGACCTACAGGACGATGGTAGGGCGGTCGAAAAGTGTGACGGGACCCTATCTCGACAAGGATAGCAAGGAGATGGAGGCGGGGGGTGGTTCTCCGTTCCTGAGTGCGAATGCGGTCTGGCTTGGGCCGGGAGGGGAGTCGCTGCTGCATTTGAAGGATGAGGATTTGATCGTCTTCCACGCGTATAGCGCCAAGGATGGGCACCCGGCGCTGCAGATTTCAACGCTGGGGTGGAAGGATGGTTGGCCCGAGGCTCGGTTGGAGGGAGATGGGAAGTAGAGGCGAAGTGCGGACACGGATTGAGAGCATCGTCCCTTCGCTCACGAGTTACGACTTGTGAAGCGATCAGGCTGCGCGTGTCTCCGTTCAGGATGGCAAGTCTTTTGCATAGCCCCGCTTTGAATGACAGGGTTTGCGTTGGTGGAGTGATAATGGGGCGTGAGATTGATCGGTAAGTGGTGGTTTGGAGTGGTGCTGGCGGGTGGGTGCGCTGGTGCGGTTGCGCAGTCGGGGGGCGGGATGGGTGGGGCGAACACCGGCTCTCCGAGGGCGGCGGTTCTGGACTCCGAGCGGCGGCCGATTACGGCGGGTGGTTTTGTGAAGACTGGGCCGGTGATCTTCGAGGATATCGCTGAGAAGTCCGGGCTGGCGAAGTTTCATCACCTGGTGGGGACGCCTTCAAAGTCGCTCATTATCGAGACGGTGGGCTCGGGTGTGGGACTGCTGGACTACGACAATGACGGGTGGATGGATGTCTACCTGGTGAACGGGGCGACATACGACTCGATGAGTGGGAAGACGGCGCCGCCGCATGCTGCGCTGTTCCATAACAACCATGACGGGACGTTTACCGATGTGACCGCGAAGGCGGGTGTGGCGAACGATCGGTGGGGGTTTGGGGTGGCGATCGCGGATTATGACAACGATGGCTGGCCGGATATGTTCGTGTCGAACATGGGGAAGAACCGGCTGTATCACAACAACCACGACGGGACGTTTACGGACGTGGCGGAGAAGGCCGGCGTCGCATTGGGGAACTGGTCGGCGGGCGCGACGTGGGGCGATTATGACGGCGATGGGAAATTGGATTTGTTTGTGCCGGGATACGTCCACTATGACTTCAACGACCCTCCGATATCGGGCTCGAAGAATGTGAACTTTCAGACCTGCCAGTTTCGTGGCGAGCCGGTGATGTGCGGGCCGCGAGGACTGAAGGGCGAGCCGGACCACCTGTTCCATAACAACGGCGACGGGACCTTTACGGACGTCAGCGTAAAGACGGGGACCCAGGATAAGGCGGGGTACTACGGACTGGCTTCGTTGTTTATCGATGTGAATGGCGACGGCAAGGTGGACCTGCTCGTGGCGGATGATTCGACACCGAACTATCTGTATATCAACGATGGCAAGGGTGGGTTTGAGGACGATAGTTTTGCTTCGGGCTATGCGTTGAATGAGAGTGGGCGGGAGACCGCGTCGATGGGCATTGCGGCCGGAGACCTTTCGCACAATGGACGTGTCGATCTATTCAATACGACGTTTTCCGACGACTACAAGCCGCTCTATCGGAATGACGGCGGTGGGAATTTCACAGATGTGAGCTACCAGATGGGGATCGCGGAGGCGACGGTGCCATTTCTCGGGTGGGGCGACGCGTTCATCGACTACGACAACGATGGGTGGCTCGATCTGATCGAGGCGAACGGGCATGTGTATCCGGGGGTGGACAAGATGAACTGGGGGACGAGCTGGGCGCAGCGGCCGCTGCTGTTTCATAACAACAAAGGCAAGCTGGAAGTGGTGCCGGCGGTCGAGGGGACGAGTCTTGCGAAGGTTGGCGTGGGGCGCGGGTTGGCGTTTGGGGATCTGTTCAACGACGGAAAGATCGACGTGATCATCAACAACATGGACGGGACGCCGTCGGTGATGCGGAACGTGAGTAAGGATGGGAATCACTGGCTGGAATTGAAGCTGGTGGGCGGCCCTAAAAGTCCGCGCGACGCCGTGGGAGCGACCGTGTATGTGAAGGCCAATGGATTTCGGCAGCGGGCGGATATCACGAGCGGCGGGAGTTTTGCTTCGACTTCGGACCCTCGCGTGCATTTTGGGCTGGGCGGGGCCAAGACGATTGAATCGGTAGAAGTGCGTTGGCCAAGTGGGGCGGTGGAGACGGTGAAGGTGCCAGGAGTGGATGGAATCTTTACTGTGCTAGAGGGGAGTGGGGTGGGCAAGGTGCGGTAGCGCCAATGATCCGATTGGATCGCCGCCTTGCTGCGGTTCGATCATTTCTTCTTTTTGGATTTGGGATTGAGATCGCTCAACGCGTCTTTTGGCAGGCCGGTGGTTTGGCGGACGATGAGACGTGTCTGGATGTTGGTGCGGTCGTGCTGAGGTTTGCCTTCGGTCTGATGCATGTTGGAGATGAGGCTGGCGACCGCTGCCTGGGCGAGATCTTTGCAGGACATGCGGACCGTGGTAAGCGGTGGGATGGTGTATTCGGCGAGGTGGACGTCGTCGAAGCCGACGAGCGAGAAGTCATCGGGAACTTTGAGACTGGCTTCGAAGAGCGCGTGCTGGACACCAATGGCGGTCAGGTCGTTGGAGCACATGACGGCGGTGGGCCAGTGGTCGAGCGCGAGGATCTTCTGCATGGCGTCGCGACCGCCGTCGAGCGTGTGGTCGCCTTCGATGAGCCAGTCTTCGTTGACGGAGAGGCCGGCGAGGCGCATGCAGTCGCTGAACGAACTCCTGCGGATCTCCGCGGACCAGAGCTTGAGCGGGCCGGAGATGAAGGCGATGCGGCGGTGGCCGAGGACCGCGAGATGTTGGACGCCTTCGTTGATGCCGGCGCGGTAGTCGACCGAGAGGGTGGAGCGCTTAGGGTGCTTGGAGGGGACGTCCATGAAGATCATGGGGATGTCTTCCGCGGTGAAGCGGTCGAGGAGAAATTCTTCGACGCCGAAGGTCATGATGGCGACGCCGTCGACCTTGCGTTCGAGCATGCGGCGGGCGCAGAGCTCCATGGTTTTGGGTTCGTAGTTGGTTGAGCCGATGAGGATCTCGTAGCCGTGGGCGACGGCGGCGAGTTCGAACTCCTGGATGAGCTCGGGAAAGAAGGGGTTGGTAATTTCGGAGACGATGAGGCCGAGGAGTTTAGATTTTCCGGAGACGAGGGCGCGGGCCTGGGTGTTCGGGAAGTAGTTGAGTTCGTCGACGGCTTTCCAGACGCGGGCTGCGAGCGTGGCGTCGACGGTGGGAACGTGATTGATGGTGCGCGAGACGGTCGCGATGGAGACGCGGGCATGCTGGGCGACGCTGCGGATGTCGATGCGCGGCGCGGTGCCGTCCTTGGGAGAACGTTTCATGGATGTTGCGCTCCTGATTTGTTCGTGGACCACACAGGATGCCATTATTGCAGGACGGAGTGGTTTTGGTTTTGTTACTTCACGGAAATCGGTTGACAGGGCGCGGGAAAGAGCGATACCGTTCGCTTTGTCTAGAAAACGTTTACAACTGAATAAGATGAGAAGGATCTGACGCGATGGCGATTGTGGCTGGGGTTGATTTTGGAACGTTGAGCGTGCGCGTGACGCTGCTGGATAGCGAAAAAGGGCGGTTGGGTACGGCTTCAGCAGGGTATGCGTTACATCGGAAGCGG
The DNA here is from genome assembly GCA_963693075.2 of uncultured Granulicella sp. Classification (GTDB taxonomy): domain Bacteria; phylum Acidobacteriota; class Terriglobia; order Terriglobales; family Acidobacteriaceae; genus Edaphobacter. Next base: position 407,474 of record CAXMMP010000001.1, read on the forward strand.
GAAGACCCGGACTACGCGACGCAATCGCACGACGAACAGATGCAGGCGCTTGCGAAGGCGACGCGCGAGGTGATGGCGCAGACGGGAGTCGCGGCGAACGATGTCGTGGCGCTGGCGCTCGATACGACGGGTTCGAGCGTGGTGTTTGTGGATGCGGAGATGAAGCCGCTCGATGAGTACATGCTGTGGTGTGATCATCGGGCGCATCAGGAGGCGCAGCAGATCACTGAGCTGGCGCATCGCGAGAAGCTCGAGGCGATCGAGTGGTGTGGCGGCGTCTATTCGCATGAGTGGGGATTCGCGAAGCTGTTGTATTGGCTACGGAATCATCCTGACAAGCGGGATAAGTTTGCGTCGGCGTTTGAGCATTGCGACATGGTGGCCGCGACGTTGATTGGGATCACCGACCCGAAGCTGGCGCCGCGCAGCGTGTGTGCCATGGGGCATAAGTGGATGTGGAATCCTAAGTGGGACGGGCTGCCCGCACAGGAGTTTTTGTCGAAGCTGGACCCGTTGTTCGATGGCATTCGCGAGAAGCTTGATGGGAAGTATGAGACCTCCGACAAGGTTGCCGGTAAGCTGAACGCGCACTGGGCGGAGCAGATGGGCTTGCAGGCCGGAATCCCGATTCCTGTGGGGGCGTTCGACGCGCATTGGGATGCGATTGGCGCGGGATGCAAGGAAGGCGATGTGGTCAACGTCGTGGGGACGTCGACTTGCATCATCGCGATGGCGCGCAAGACGGAGTTGGTTCCGGGCGTATGCGGTGTGGTGCCCGGGAGCGTCGATCCGGCGTATACGGGAATTGAGGCAGGGCTTTCGGCGACGGGGGATATCTTCGAGGCGATTGCGAAGCGCGCGGGCACAGATGTGAAGACGCTTTCGCAAGGCTTGCACGAGTACAAGCCAGGACAGACCGGGCTGCTGCGTTTGAGCTGGGATAACGGCGACCGGACGGTACTGGTGAATCCGGAACTGGGCGGCGTGACGCTTGGCTGGAATTTGATTCATACGGCGAAGGACGAGCTCTTCGCGGCGATTGAAGGAACGGCGTTTCATACGCGGATCATCCTGGAGCGCATGGCGGAGCATGGGGTTCCGGTGGAGCGGGTGATCAACGCTGGCGGGATTCCGCAGAACAACGTGGTCCTGAACCAGGTGTATGCGAATGTGCTGGGCAAGCCGGTGCTGGTGCCGGATGGGATTCCGACGAGTCTGGGATCAGGGATGTTTGCGCTGGTGGCGGCGGGAGTCTTTCCATCCATTGAAGCGGCGCAGCGCGCGATGTGCCTCAAGTTCAAGACGTACCAGCCGGAGCCCAATGCGGTGGCGCGGTATGAGCGGCTGTTCAAGCTCTACAAGGATGTTTATTTTGCACTGGGTACGCGATCGAGCGAAGCTCGGCCGCTGGGGGATGTGCTGCCGGAGCTGAGGTTGATCGCAGCTGAGGCTCGTTAGCCTGGGCTCAGTGATGAGCGGTTTCTTCGGCTGAGCCTTGCACGACGCCGAGCATGTCATCGGTCAGGGCTGCAAGCGTGTAGACAGCGAGCTGGTTCTTGCCACTGCGTTTGGCCAGATACATGGCTGCGTCCGAGTGGGTGAGCAGATCGGCACCGGTATGGGCAGAATCCGGGTAGACCGCGATGCCGACGCTGCAACTGACCTGCAGGGCATGGCCGTCAATCTCCATCGCCTGCTGCAACGAAGCGATGATCTTTTCCGCGCAATGAAGGATGCTGGCGTCCTCGCTGATGTCCGGCATGATGACGACGAACTCGTCGCCTCCGATGCGGATGACGGTATCGGTGGCGCGAATGGAGGCCTTGAGGCGGACGGCAGAGGTGACAAGGACAGCGTCGCCTGCGGCATGGCCGAGGGTGTCGTTGACTTTCTTGAAGCCGTCGAGGTCGATGGATAAGACTGCTGCTTTGGTTCTGTTCCGTTTGCTGCCGGCGATCGCCTGGTCGAGCCGGTCGTTGAGAAGCGTGCGGTTGGGAAGGCCGGTGAGATGGTCGTGCTGCGCCATGTGAACGATGTGCGCTTCATCGCGTTTTCGTTCAGTGATGTCTGAGGCCGTGATGGCGACGCCGTCGCGCAGCTTGACCGCCTGAACCCGCATCCATGAGCTGAGTACCTTCTCGTCCATCACAGCGAACTCGTGGTTCATTGGGTCGCCCGTCAAAACGACGGATTTGTACCGATCGAAGAGTCCTTGCTCTCGGGTGCTGGGAAAGAGTTCGCACATCCGCCCTCCAATGAGGCGGTCGCGGGGGATCGCTACAAGCGTTTCAGCCTTGCGGTTGGCCAAGGTGAAGAGGAAATCTTCGATCTCGCCGTCGGCATCGCGCAGAGCTTCGCAGAGGAAGAAGGCGTCCATGGAACTTTCACTGGCGGCGTGGAGCGTATCGCGCTCTTCGCGCAACTCGCGCTGGAGGGCGAGCATGGCGTCCTCCTGGCACTTCTTATCGGTGAGGTCGCGCGTGACCTTGGCGAAGCCGGTGAGCCTGCCAGTGTCGTCGCGGATGCAGGTAATGGTGAAAGAGGCCCAGAACCGCTCGCCGTTCTTGCGCAGACGCCAACCTTCGCCTGAACAGCGCCCGGTTTCGCGGGTCTCCAACAGGTTGCGGGCAGGAACGCCGCTCGCGAGGTCTTCGGGAGTGAAGAACATCCGGAAGTGTTTGCCCAGCACCTCTCGCGCGCAGTAACCCTTGTTTTGTTGCGCGCCGAGATTCCAGGTGACGACGCGACCGGCGACGTCGAGCATGTAGATCGCGTGGTTATCGATGGACTCGACGAGCTGACGAAAACGATCGTCTCCGACATTCGGTGTTGTTGCGGCGGAAAGCATCCTGTCCCTCGATATGGCTCTGGATGATTATCGACAGCGGGAACGCGTTTCTTCTGTTCTCTCTTGGCGTGGGCGCAATGGAAACGCGAGTGGCTTCTTCTTTGTGGCACCTGAACTTGCCCCGGAACTAATCGCAGAGCGTATTCCTTTCGAGGTTCGGCGGTCAATGATTTAGATCGGGTGATTCCGGAGGGTAAACAGGTGTCTGCGTTTGCGGAGGTGCGGTGAGAAAACGTTTGCGATAAGGATTGACAGGGGTATTTGGTTTTGAGTAGAACTGTAACGCTCGATCAGTAAACGTTTCCTCGTTGTTACTTAGGAGAACCCTTCTATGAACCTGACCGCCCTTCGTCTCTCAGTTTTCGCTGCCGTATCCGCTGTACTGCTGGGCTGTGGGGGCAGTTCAAACTCGGGTGGTGGCTCGACGCCGCCGACGGTCTCCGTAACGCCGGCGTCCGTATCGCTTGCCGCAGGTGGTATGCAGACGTTTGTGGCGACTGTTTCGGGAACATCGAACACTGCGGTGACCTGGTCGGTAAGTCCGGCGGTTGGTTCGATCTCGTCGGCAGGCTTGTATACGGCGCCAACGACGGTGAGCACGGCGCAGAGCGTGACGGTGACGGCAACGAGCCAGGCCAATGCCAGCGCTTCGGGCAGTGCCACGGTTTCACTGACGGTCCCCGCGGCTCCGACGGTCTCCGTGAGTCCGGCGACCGTCACCTTGAACGCCAGCGCGACGCAGACGTTTACGGCTACCGTGACCAACGAGACGAACACGGCGGTGACCTGGTCCATCAGCCCTTCGACCGGTAACATCTCGACGGGTGGAGTGTATACGGCGCCGTCGTCGATCTCCGCGGCCGCAAGTGTGACGGTGACCGCGACGAGCGTGGCGGACGCATCCGTGACGGCGACGGCTACAGTATCTCTTGCAGTGCAGACGCCCGACCTTGGGACGTTGAGTACGATCCAGGATAGCTACCAGTTCAGCATGAAAAATGCGATGAGCGGCGGAACACTGGGCATTGCAGGGCAGAGCCAAATGGCGGCCGCGTCGCTGGTGGACGAGAGTTCGACCGGCACCGATACGATGTGGCATGCAATGCCGATGGGTTCGACGCAGCAGGAGTACAACGTGGAGAATTTGCTGACGCACCAGGTAATGGGGATCTTTGCTGCATCGACTGCGACAGGCGCGCAGGCATTGCAATATGCCGACAACGGGACCAACGACCACCTGTGGGAGTATTTCTTGTTGAAGGATGGCAACTACCTGATCGAGAACGTGAACAGCAAGCTTTACCTGCAGGAAGACGCCACGGTGTCCCCGACGATCGTCGATCAGGGGCCGCGGGCGACGACCGGCGCCGGTTGCGCCTGCCAGGAGTGGACGGTGACCGCGACCACGACTCCGGTTTATCCTGCGCCGCGTGCGGTCAATGGGTCGGGCATCTTCGTACACGATCCGTACATGCTGAAGGATGCGAGCGGCACATACTGGCTGTATGGGACGCACCAGACGATTGCCTACTCGACCGATCTGACGACGTTTACGTTGACGACGACGAGTACGGCGAAGGGTGCGTGTACGTCAGCCGAGGGGACAGACTGGCTCGTCGATGCGCAGCACTGCCCGATCATCGGGCCGGACTTTGCTTCGTGGACTGGCTTGCAATCGCCGCCGACAGGGATCGGCAATACCGATACCGATGTGTGGGCGCCCAGCATGCTCGTCAGCAATGGGACATATTACCTGTACTACTGCATTCCGTATGAGCCTTCGACGGGCGCCGAGGCGGTGATCGCGGTGGCGACCAGCACGACTCCGTATGGGCCTTGGACGGAGAAGGGCTACGTGGTTTCGTCGTGGACGAATGGCACGACGGCTCCGCCGAACAATAGCTCGTGGGACTTCAAGACGACGACCACGTGGAATGCGATCGATCCGGCTCCGTTCGTGGATGCGAGCGGCAACTGGTGGATGTCGTTTGGGTCGTTCTCGGATGGCATTCATATCCTTCAGCTCGATCCTTCGACGGGTTTGCCGCTTAGCTCAAACCCGACGCCGTATCCGATCATCTCGTCGCGTATCGGCGGTGAGGAGGGTTCGTTCATCTACCCGTGGGTATTCAACGGAACGCAATACTACTACTATTTTGCGCCGATCAACGTGTGCTGCAGCCCGACGAGTCCGTACCGCACAATTGTCGGGCGGTCGACCAATCCGAATGGGCCGTTTGTGGATCGTGGGGGACTGGACCTGAAGAACTCAGGTGGGACGATCATTTTGAGCACGCATGGCAACATCGTTGGGCCGGGCGGCGGCAGCGTGTTCACCGATACGGTGAATGGCACGCCGACCCCGACGCTGGTCTACCACTACTACGATGGGAGCAATAACGGTACACCCACGCTGGGGATCAACCGGTTGAGCTTTACGACGGATGGTTGGCCAGTGGTTCAGTAGGTCGCATTTGAAGTCTTCTCCAAGTCGAACTGCCTGGGCTCCCTTCTACTCTGAATGTGACGACTGGTGTCGTCAGCAAGTGGGAGCGGGGCGAAAAGCAGCCGAGCGGGCCGGCCGCGAAGCTGCTGACCTTGGCTGCCAAGCACGGACTTGCGGCGATCGCTTAGCCACGTACATGGTGCCGCAAAAGAGAATCCCCACGATCATCGCGATGAAGCCTGCGGTGATCATGGGGCCCAGAAGCAATTACTTGGTTGGGATGTCGATGACCTCGATGGTGAGGGGTGGCAGGGTGTGATGCCAGGGGCCCGACGTGACATGCTCGGTCGACTTCTTCGGAGTGATCACATCAGGGTCGGTGAGTGAGTTGGTGGCCTCGTAGGAGCCGGCATGCAGCGTCGTGACGCTTGCCGTGCCGGATGCGCCTGCGAGGTCCAGGGTGAGGGCCTGGGGAAGGCTTGAGGCGTTGACCAGCTTGAGGTGCAGGACGTGCATCTTCGAGTCAACGGTCGCCGAATAGAAGAAGCGATCGCCTGCTCCGGTGATCGACGATTGTGGCGTACCGTCGCCGAGGTGCCCGGCGAAGAGCGCCTGCGCGTAGTAGCTGGGCGAAGCGTAGCTCTTGAGCGCGTCGTAGCCGATGAGGTCGGGTGACCACTGCATGCCGCCCGGGTTGATGTTGACGAGCAGCGGTGCATAGCTGGCCATCACGATGAGGTCGCTGTTGCGCTCGAGGCCGGTCATGAAGGCGGCATCGCCGAGGGCGGAGGCGAAGTCAGGGGTCGGCGAACCGGACATGGAAGCCCACTCGCCGACGAAGATCTTCGGACCGGTGGTGCGGGACTGCGCGTCGTAGTGATGCACGAAGTCCATCATCTCGCCGGGCTTTTTGTAGTAGTGGTCGTCGAGCACGTCGGGCTGAGCGTCCGCACCGGACTTGGTGGTGGGTGCGGTGGCGATCAGCTTGTACTGCGGGTACGACTTACGAAGAGCCTTGGCAAACTGCGCAAAGCGAGCGTCGTAGCTGCCGGACTTGTCGAACCAGTCTTCGTTGCCGATCTCGATGTAGTGCAGTGGGAAGGCGGCAGGATGGCCGTCTTTCGCGCGTTCTGCGCCCCACTTGGTGCTGGTGTCGCCGGTGACGTACTCCACTTCATCGATGGCAGACTGGACAAATGCGTCGAGGTCTTTGCCGGGCTTGATGTAGTCCCCATGCAGCGCATAGCCGGCGTAGACCGCGAGCACGGGCTCGATCTTCAGATCTTCGCACCACTCCAGAAACTCAAGCAGGCCAAGGCCGTCGGAAGAACGATAGGTCCAGGGAGCCATGTGACCTGGCCGATCGACAAGGGGGCCGATGGTCTGCTTCCAGTTGTACCAATCCTCCAGGCGGTCGCCTTCCAGGTAGTTGCCGCCGGGCAGGCGCAGGAAGGTCGGGTGCAGGCCGGCCATCTTCTCCATCAGATCGATGCGGTTACCGTTGGGCGTGTTCTTGTAGGTAGGCGGCATCAACGATACGAGCTGCAGGTTGAGGATGCCGGGGTGTGCGACGGTGAGTTCGAAGTGGTTGGTCTCGGAGGCGACGATGGCCCCGCTCGTCAGCGTGTACTCGTACCTGGCCCATGGGCCGGCTTTCACGTTGACCTTGGCTTCGGCGATGGTGGCACCGGTCTTATCGTTGATCAGGCGCGCGGTCACGGGACCGATGCCGGCGTCGTCCACCTTGGCGTAGAAAGAACCTTCGTAGGTGGTGTGTGGGTGCAGCGGGATGCCCCAGTAGCCGCCGTTGGTGATGCCAGCTTCACTGCCTGCGGAGGCCTCTGCCACTGTGATCTTGATGCTGCGTGGGAGCGCGGTGCTGGGGCCTGTGGTGCGGTCGGGCACGAGTTCGGCTTTGGCGTTTCCATTGCGAACGATGTCCCAATGCTCGATGCCGTAGAAGATGGGATGGAAGGTGCGATTCGAAAGCAGCTCGGCGTAGAGGCCCCCGTCGAAGGCGTGGTTGATCTCTTCGGTCATCATGCCGTAGAGCGTAGGGCTGACGGGCGAGACGATCTTCGAGGTGTCGATCCTGAGCTCGGCGGGTGCCTTGCTGTTTTGCGCGACAAGGGCAGGGCAGAGCGTGATGGCCAAGGCGGAGAGCGAAAGGGCGAGCCTGGAGTGCTGCATGGAGGTTCTCCTGAGGTGGGCTGAGATTTTTGATGAAAACGTTTACTTCAACTCGGGAATTCTAACTCAGAGCGATAGAAACTGGCTCGGATTTCTTATTTCGTGGCTTGAGCCGCGGGTTCCTCGACGGTGAGGATCTGGTCGGCACGGATGTTGGTGAGCTTCTGGAGAATGCCGCTAGGCCAGCGGATTTCGATCTCGGATGCGGCTTTTGAGGAGCCGAGGCCGAAGTGCGCACGCTTGTCGCTGGAGGAGAGGTAGCTGCCGCCGGTGGTGACGGTCTCCCACTGCGAGCCCGCGGGGGTGGTGAGCTTGATCTCGGCACCGATGCCGTCGCGGTTGCTCTTGTGTCCTACGAGCAGGAGCGTGAGCCAGTGATTGTCGGATTTGGTCTCGTTGCGCAGGACGTACGCGGGGCCGCCGTTTGTGGAGACGACGGCGTCGATACGGCCGTCATTATCGAGGTCGCCGATGGCGAGGCCGCGGCCAACCCACGCCTGCTGAAACACTGCGCCGGATTCGGCTGAGACATTCACGAAGCCCTTGCCAGTGTTGTTCGCAAGCAGGATGGGCTCTTTGTAGCGAAGCTGCGGAAAGTTGAGCTGGATGGTGTCGAGATCGTGCCCCTGGATGAAGAGCAGATCCTTGCGGCCGTCGTTGTCGTAGTCGAAGAACTTAACGCCCCAACCGGAGTGCAGCAGGGTCATGCCGCCGATGCCGGTCGCGTAGGTGTCGTACGAAAAGCTGCCGTCGCCGCAGTTACGATAGAGTGCGTACTTCTGATTGGCGAGGTTGGTGACGATGAGGTCGGGCAGGCCGTCGTTGTTGTAGTCCTTAAAGTCGATGCCCATGCCGGCATAGGTCCGTCCATCGCCATCCACTGCAAATTCAGCGGGTAGCCCGACCTCTTCGAAGGTGCCGTCGCCTTTGTTGCGGTAGAGGTATTCAAGCATCGAGTCGTTCGCTACGGCGAGGTCGATCTTGCCGTCATGGTCGTAGTCGGCGATGCTGAGGCCGAGACCTTTTCCGGGCTTGCCGAGGCCGATCTTCGCTGCCACTTCGGTGAAGTGACCATTGCCGTCGTTATGGTAGACAAGGGCCGACTCCGGCTTGAAGACGTCGGGGTGACAGTAGGCGCGATGGCCCTCTTCATGCTCGCCGCACCAAATGTCGGCAAAGTCCCACTTCATGTAGCGGAGGACGACAAGGTCCAGCAGGCCATCATTGTCCAGGTCGACCCAGGTCGCGGAGGTGGACCAGCCGGAGCCCCCAGTTCCAGAGGCGGCGGTAACGTCCTTGAAGGTGCCGTCGCCATTGTTGTGGTAGAGGTGGTTGCCGCCATAGCCCGTGACATAGAGGTCTTCGTGGCCGTCGTTGTCGTAGTCGCCGACGGCGACGCCCATGTCGTAGCCAGTGCCTTTGACGCCTGCTTTCTCGGTTACGTCTTCGAAGGTGCCGTCGGGCTTCTGGTGGAAGAGGCGGTTCCATTCGGCGGGGCCGGTCTTCTGCGGGATGGCGTCCTTCTGCATCGGGTCCGCGAGGGTCGCGCCGTTGACCAGGAAGATGTCGAGTCGGCCGTCACCATCGGCGTCGAAGAGCGCGACGCCGGAGCCCATCGTTTCGATAAGGTACTTCTTCGAGGTGTGCGAAGCTACGCCGGTGAAATGGACTTTCGCTTGCGCCGTGATGTCGACGAAGTTGCCGGGGGTGGGCTTGGCTGACTGTGCCAGCAATGGCGCGGAAAGAAGGGCGAGAATCCAGCTTTGTCGAAATGGTTTGAGCGGCATGCCAGCGGGTTTCATGGTGCGGAGCCAGAATACCGCATCTCGTTGGGCAGGCCTCTATAATCCGAGGATCGTGATGAGACTGTGTCAGAGCGTGAGTTTGGGTTGGCTGTTGCTGCTGGCGAGGACAGGCGTTGCGCAGGCTCTCAACGCTCCACCACCCCATGGTTCGGTTGCAGAGGCGCACAGGCTCGTGGATGCCGGAGACTTCCATCGGGCTGAGAGTCTGCTGCTGGGGATTGTAGGTGCGGAGCCGAAGTCGGCTGCGGCGCATGAAATGCTGGCGTATACGTATTTGCGACTCGACAACCCGAAACGGTCGCTCGAGGAATACACAGCGGCGGCGGCCATCGAACACCCGAGCGCGGTGGATTTGCAGAATGTCGCAAAGGATTACGTGCTGCTGGGCGATACCGCGAGCGCCGACCATTGGATGAATTCCGCGTTGAAGATGAACGACAAGGACGCCGAGGCCTGGTATGGGATGGGACGCATCCGCTTCACGGAGCAGCGGTTTCAGGATGCCGTCGCTTGTTTCCAGAGGTCTTTGCTCCTCCTGCCACGCGGGGTGAAGGCGGAGAACAACCTGGGGCTATCGTACGAAGGGCTGGACCGTATCGACGATGCCGTAACGGCGTATCGGCAGGCCATCGAGTGGCAAACGGGCGATCCCCACCCGAGCGAGCAGCCGTTTTTGAACCTCGGTATCGTTCTGGTCCACCAAGGCAAGCTGGATGAAGCGGAGAAAATGCTTACCCAGGCAGTCGCGATTGCCCCGAACGATGAGCGGATTCATGAGGAACTGGGACATCTCGACCAGGAGTTAAACCGGCTTCCGGAGGCTGAACACCAATTGGAAGCGGCGGTAGCGCTGGAGCCGGGGAAGGCTTCGCTGCACTTCCTTTTGGGAAAGGTTTACCGCCAGGAGGGGAAAGAGGAGAAGTCCAAGGCTGAGTTTGCCTTGTCTTCCTCGTTAAGCGGCTATCACTCGACGCCGGAGAAGTAGTCCGACGCTGAAGCCAATTGCTTGAGCGAAATTGCTCGTAAAAGGCTTATTTGAAGCGGCGGTTAGGAGGGTTGGGTACCTCCCCGAGAATTGTGCTTGACAAGCTTTGTTCAGGTGTCCTAATCTCACCGTCGCTTCCAAGAACCGATTTGTTTGGTTTTCTAAGTAAACGCTTCCCGACCCTGGCGCGGTGCAAGAACTTCGCCAACGGTCTTGAAATGTAGGCACAATGCAGTTTGTTCCACCGTTGAAAATGCAGTCTGGCCGGATCTCAACGAAACCAGAAAGCGATTTCTCAACGTGCAGGGCGTAGCAATTTTTGAGGAGAGCTGAATGAAGAGTGTAGGAAAAATCATACGAGTCGTTTGTTTCGTGCTTGCAGTCGCGCTGGCGCTGGTGGTGCCGGGTGTTGCACAGTCGGTGCGTGGATCGCTGGCCGGTACCGTGACCGACTCAACAGGCGCAGTCATTCCGAATGCCATGATCGTGGCGACCGAGATGGCGACCGGGGCGAAGAGCCAATCTGTATCGACTTCGTCGGGAAGCTACCGTTTCGCGGACCTCCCAATTGGTTCCTACGACGTCACCACGACGGCGACAGGTTTTGAGACTGCGACCGCCTCGGGCGTCCAGGTCACAGTCAATAGCGCGACCTCGCTGAACGTAGCGCTGAAAGTCGGCTCACAGACAGAAACAATCAATGTCGACGCCAGCGGTCTTCGCATCGAGACAGAATCATCCGACATCAGCGGCACCGTATCGAACAAGCAGATTGAAGACCTCCCGCTTTCGCTGGCTTCCGGTATCGGCGGTCTGCGTTCGCCTGAAACGTTTGCCTTCCTGCTGCCGGGCACAACCGGACCGGGTAGCGCTACCAGCGGCAATACCGGCAACGGTGTGTTCTTTTCCAGGATCAGCGGCGGCCAGGCCTACGGCGCCGAAGTGTTGCTCGATGGAGCCAGCATCCAGCGCAGTGAAAACGGTTCGTCGTTCGACGAGACCTCGCCTTCGATTGAAGCGCTGCAGGAATTCAAGATCACCACGTCCACCCCGTCGGCAGAGTTTGGCCGTACGACTTCCGGTATCGAGAGCTTTTCGACCAAAACCGGTACCAACCTCTTGCATGGAACGGGTTACGCCATCATTAAGAATCGCGTGTTCGACGCGAACAACTGGTTCAACAACGGCTACAAAGCGCAGCAATGCCAGGGCGTTTCGGAAGTCGATTGCCAGTACAGCACCCCGCAGGACAGCAAGTACGATTACGGTGGGACATTCAGTGGTCCCGTCCACATTCCGCATATTTACAACGGCAAAGATCGTACCTTCTTCCTCTTCGCGTATGAGAAGTATCAGCTTCACCTCGGCGGCGTGAGCACCTCGACTTTGCCGACCGCGGCGGAGCGCTCGGGTAACTTCAGTGACATTCTCGGACCGGCTACCTCGCCTGTCCCGGGTGGTACGCCTGTCGCAGGTATCCCGTACAACGTATTCGTCAACCCCTGCACCGGCCAGCCGGTGCTCTACAACCAGATCTTCGACCCGACCACTGGCCGCCAATCCAGTCCCGGCGTCTATTGCCGCACACCCTATGCGAACAACACGATTACGCAGATGAGTGCTGCCGCGATGAAGCTGATTCAAGGGCTGCCGTTGCCGAACCGGACTCCTCTGTCGACCGATCAATTCGGCTACTCGGGGAACTATGTCTATGCGTCCTCCGCTCCGAACGTGAACACGACCTACACGATCCGCATCGATCAGAACCTGTCGGAGAAGAGCAAGATCTTCGCGTCGTACAGCACTCGTCAGAACTTCAAGCTGACCGCTGCGCCGGCTCTTCCTGAACCGTTCAACTCGGCAGGATACGTGCAGACGTTCACCACGCACTACTCGCGCGCCGGCTGGGACTATACGTTTACGCCCAACCTGCTCAACCACCTTAACCTCGGCTACAACCGCACGAACAGCGTCAACCTTTCTCCGAGCCTCCACTCGCCCGATACGGCCGCCTCAGTCGGCGTAGCAAACGACTTCTCCGCCTTCTTCCCGGTGCTTGTCTTCCCGAGCCCGGATGCACCTTCGACCCTGGGCCAGCAGCAGAACGGCGACAACGTTGACAACGGTATTCGCGCGGCGGACAGCGTGAGCTGGCAGAAGGGCCGGAACAGCTTCAAGTTCGGTGCCGATATCCGCTTCCAGCAGTACTCGGTGATTCAATACAACCAGGACACGTTGAATTTCTATCGTGACCAGACCGCCGCGCAGAGCAACGCGTGCTGCGGTTCGGGAAACCCGTTCGCCAGCTTCCTGGTGGGCGATGTCGGCAACGGCAGCCAGGCTGTCTTCAACGACAGCCCGCGTTGGAACTCACACTACCTCGCTGGTTTCGTTGAAGACGACATCAAAATCAACCGGAACCTGACGGTGAACCTCGGCGTTCGCTACGATGTCGATGTTCCTCGCCACGAGGCGCAGAATCGCACGTCGATTCTTGACCTCACGCTCCCCGACGCGGCTGCGGGTGGCCTGCCGGGTGCACTTGAGTTCGGCACCAACTGCAACTGCAACGCTGCGTGGGCCGCGACCTGGAAGAAAGACATCGCACCCCGCATCGGATTTGCGTACACCTTGCCGAATACCAACGACAAGGCTGTCATTCGTGGAGGCGGCGCCATCATCTATGGACCGCTTCAGTACAACGACTTTGGCGGTTCGACCTCGTTCGGTTACAACCAGAACCGTGACTTCTTCCAAGGTCAGACGGCAACGACCGGCAGCGCCTTTACCCCGGCGTTCCGGTTGGACAGCAGTTCGGCTGCTGACCCCACCAACCCAACGGTTGGGTTTCCGAACGTGAGCTATGCACCGAGCCTCGACCCGACGCAACTGACGGCCCCGAACGGGCCCGGAAGCTTCGACTCGGTCGGCGGCGAAGTGATCACCTCAAAGATGGGTCGCCCGTCGATGACCAGCAACTGGAGCCTTCAGTTGCAGGATGAAATCGCGCAGGATCTCATCTTCACGATCGGTTATATCGGTCAGTCGGCGCAGAACCTGCGCTCGGTGGACCTTACGAATATCAACAACATCACACCGGATAAGTTTGCGCTGGGCGACAAGCTGAATAACTCGGCTTACTTCATCCCACTCGGCGGTTCCAATAGTGGCGTGAATGCTCCGTATGCCAACTTCGAGGGCAACCTGGGCCAGGCGCTTCGTCCGTTCCCGCAGTACGACTTCATTGCGGACGATTGCTGCCTCGAGAACCTCGGTCACTCCACCTACAACGCCATGGTGGTGTCGCTTGCGCGGCGCTTCCGCAACGGCTTCAACCTTCAGGCTTCCTACACCTGGTCGAAGAACCTGACCGATGCGGATTCGCTGATCGGCGTATACGTCGGTGCGAACGAACTGCAGCAGGGCGGTAACTCGGGAAACCTGGCCTCCGATAAGGCGGTCAGCGTACAGAACATTCCGCAGCAGTTCTCCTTGAGCTACCTCTACCAGTTCCCCTTCGGTAAGGGACGCAAGTACTTGAACAGCAACCACGCGCTTGACCTCATCGTCGGCGGGTGGCAGGTGGGCGCCATTCAGCGCTATCAGAGCGGCCAGCCGGTCGGCTTCGGTTGCGCGAGCGGCATTCCCTACTATCAGAACTGCATTCACTTCCAGGCGGGACCTGCTTCGAACGGCGGTAAGGACTTCGCAAGCGACGCCTACAGGAAGAACAAGAACGGTCCGAACGCCTTCAACGGGGAGTCATGGTTCAAGCCGGCATATCGCGTGCCGAACGCGAACTACGCTGGCGATCCGGGCGTCCCGTTGTCGCAGGCTGCCTTCTATGACCAGAACTCTGAAGGTAACAACGGTCAGGCGCGGCCTTACTCGCCTGGTTGCGGAAACCCAGCAGCAGGTAATTTCTGCTCCTTCGCTCCGTTCCAACTGGGTAATATCCCACGTGAGACCGAGGCCATCACCGGACCGCTCTATAAGTCGGAAGACGTCAGCTTGCTGAAGGACTTCCATATTACCGAGCGTGTTGCCTTCCAGTTGAAGGGTGAAGTGTTCGACATCTTCAACCGTCACCGGTTTGCATTCCCCGATCAGGCACCAGGAGATTCGACCGGCACATTCGCCTTCGGTATCCCGGGTGCGGTCGACTACGGTCCGCGCAACATGCAGGTCTCGGGCCGGATCAACTTCTAACCGAGTCTCCTGAACGAAGTGCGAGGGTGAAGCGAATCTGCTTCACCCTCTTTCTTTTGCTCTAGAATCTTGCTGGAACCGAAGCCTATGGTTGTGATCCTCCCATTCTGTCTGCTGATCGCCTCGCGCCTGCAAAGTGCGCCTGCGGTCGATGCTCATGTCGATGTCGTCGAGGCGCAGCATCTGCAGGCGCAGGGTCGCCTGGAAGCTGCGCGCGATCGCTATGAGCATGCGCTGCTTGCAAATCCGCACAATCCCGAAGCGCTCGAAGGAATGTCAACGACCAGCGAGCAGCTGTCGCTCAAGGCGCGTTCAGCGGGTCGCATGGACGACGCCCTGGCCGACCTGATCCGGGCACAACGTGCTGAGCCTGACGATAAGCGCGTGCTCTTTGACCTCGGGATACAGGAAGACGAGATGCGGCTGGACACGGATGCCATTGTGACGCTCGAGCACCTTCACTCGCTGCCGCCGGTAGATGCTAATGTGCTCTATGCGTTGGGGCGGGTGAATCTGAACCTGGATCGTCTTGATGCAGCCGAACGGATGATGCAGGAGTATCTCAAGCAACGTCCATCGGACGCGTCAGCCCACTATGGGCTCGGGAGCATCTATCTCAAAACGCTTAACTTTGAGAAGGCGCGGGAGGAGTTGATGCGCTCGATTCAGCTCCAACCCATGCAGAGCGAAGGCTACTACGAGCTTGGAGAGTTGGAACTGCAGCAAAACAACTTCGATGCGGCGATGAAGGACTACACCACGGTCCTGCAGCGAGATCCGCGGCACGGGGGAGCGCTGGTCGGGTTGGGTATCGCGCACTTCAAGCTGAAGCAGTACGAACTGGCGAAGGAGTCGCTCTTGAAAGCGACGCAGGCGGCCCCGGAGTACCAGCCGGGCCACTATTACCTTGGACTGACGCTGGCACGCTTAGGCGAGGCAGAGGCATCCAGCAAAGAGCTTTCGGTTGCCGCGGAGCTGGCCGATGAGGAGAACAAGCGGGCTGCGTCCCGGCTCAGGATTCAAAGTCCGACTGCGCAGCGATAGCGTCCGTTGAAGAATGAAGAGACTTACGTGCCGGAAGACTTCAGTGATTGACAATTGCGAAGGCGGACTAGTAGCTTTAGGCGGTGGAGAAAGCGTTTACTCTTTGAGAAACAGAAAGCGGTCGCACCAGGCTTCTATCGACTGCCTGAGCGACAAGCGAGATAGAAAAAAAGGACGATCGATGAGCAAGATTGAGCAACTGGAAGTCTGGTTTGTAACCGGAAGCCAACACCTCTACGGCGCGGAAGCGCTCGGACAAGTCGCGGCGAACTCGACGAAGATCGCTGCGTCGCTCGACGCCGAAGCGACCATCCCCTTCAAGATCATCTTCAAACCGGTCATGACGACGGCTGATGAGATTCGCGGGCTGTGCCGCGAGGCAAACAATGCTGAGAACTGCATCGGTCTGATTCTGTGGATGCATACGTTTTCGCCGGCCAAAATGTGGATTGCCGGGCTGAACTCTCTGGCCAAGCCGTTCCTTCATCTGCACACACAGTTCAACCGCGAGTTGCCGTGGGCGTCCATCGACATGGACTTCATGAACCTGAACCAGGCCGCTCACGGCGATCGGGAGTTCGGCTTCATCACCGCGCGTCTGCGACTCGCCCGCAAGGTCGTCGTTGGCTTTTGGAAGGACGAGGAGACACTTTCGGAGATCGCTGCCTGGACCCGCGCAGCCGCCGGATGGCATGAGTCGCAGCACCTCAAGGTCGCTCGCTTCGGCGATAATATGCGCGATGTCGCCGTGACGGATGGCGATAAGGTTGCAGCGGAATCGCAGCTTGGCTACAGCGTCAACGGATACGGCGTAGGCGATCTGGTTGCGCGCATGAATCAGTTCATGGATGCTGATGTCGCGAAGCTCGTTGCGGAATATCGCGAGGCCTATTCCATTGCCGCGAAGCATGATGTGGCCGCTTCGCTTGCCGTTGCGGCAAAGATCGAACTTGGCCTCACGGCTTTCCTGACCGAAGGCGGCTTCGGTGCCTTCACCGACACGTTCCAGGATCTCTACGGCCTCGATCAGCTTCCCGGTATCGCGGTGCAACGCCTGATGGCTGCGGGCTTTGGTTTCGCCGGGGAAGGGGACTGGAAGACCGCGGCGCTCGTCCGCACCATGAAGGTCATGGCACAGGGGCTCTCCGGCGGCACGTCCTTCATGGAGGACTACACCTACGATTTCAGCGGCACGCCCAGGATTCTCGGCTCGCACATGCTGGAGATCTGTCCTTCGATCGCCGCTGACAAGCCTGCGCTTGAGATTCATCCG
This sequence comes from uncultured Granulicella sp., assembly GCA_963693075.2. GTDB lineage: Bacteria > Acidobacteriota > Terriglobia > Terriglobales > Acidobacteriaceae > Edaphobacter. The sequence goes on from CAXMMP010000001.1 coordinate 424,274, forward strand.
CTTGGCATCGGCGGTAAAGCTGACCCCGTGCGTCTCGTCTTCACCGCTCCGGATGGACCTGCGATTGTTGCGTCGCTGGTCGATATGGGCAATCGCTTCCGCCTCATCGTGAACGAGGTCGACGTCATTCAGCCCGAACAGCCCTTGCCGAACTTGCCGGTCGCTCGCGCCGTCTGGCTGCCGAAACCGAGCCTCAAAGTCGCGGCAGCAGCCTGGATCTACGCTGGCGGCGCGCACCACACCGGCTTCAGCCAGGCTCTACGGCTCGAGCACCTGGAGGACTTCGCGGAGATCGCCGGCGTCGAGTTGATCGTCATCGACGGTGACACGAAACTTCGCGAGTTCCGCCAGCAACTCCGCTGGGAAGAGCAAGCCTACAGCCGCTCGTAGCAAGGTCGCGGGCGATCCTGCTACCGTAGAAGGCCATGCCGGAGCTTCCCGATATCGAAGCCTATCTCGCAGCATTGCGCACCCGCATCGTGGGCCAGCGCATGCTGCGAGTTCGTCTTGAAAGCATCTTCTTCCTGCGCACCGTGAAGCCTGCGCTTACTGACGCCGATGGCCGGGAGGTCCTTGAACTCCGGCGTATCGGCAAGCGAATTGCGATCGGCTTGGAAGATGACTTGTGGCTGGTCATCCACCTCATGATCGCCGGACGGCTGCATTGGAAAGAGCCGAATGCCAGGCTGATCAAGCGCCGTAGCCTGGCAGCCTTCGACTTCGACCACGGCACGCTTACGGTGACAGAGGCTGGCTCCAAGCGTCGTGCATCGCTTCATGTGGTGCGAGGCGAGGAGCAACTCGCCGCGATCGATCCCGGCGGCCTTGACGTGATGTCGGCCACGCTTACGGAGTTTCGCGGAACGCTTTCGGTTGAGAACCGAACGCTCAAGCGTGCCCTGACCGATCCCCGCCTCGTGAGCGGCATCGGCAATGCCTACTCGGACGAAATTCTTCATGCTGCCATGCTTTCCCCGATTCAACTTACGGGCAAGATGTCGGACGACCAGTGGCAGCGGCTCTATGAGGCCACTCGGTCCACTCTCGCGCACTTCCTCGACCTGTTTGTCGCGGAGGCCATGCAGGCCTTCCCCGAAAAGGTTACGGCGTTCCGTGAAGAGATGGCTGTCCACGGCCGCTTCTGCAAGCCCTGCCCGCGCTGCGGCCAGCCCATCCAGCGTATTCGCTACGCAGACAACGAGACCAACTACTGCCCCGAGTGCCAGACCGGCAGCAAGCTGCTCGCCGATCGCAGCCTCTCCAGGCTGCTGCGTGGCGACTGGCCGAAGACGCTCGATGAGCTGGAAACGCTGAAGCGAAAGTAAGCAGTTCCGCATTACGCGCTGCTCTCGATCCGCGTGATACCACTCCAGCAAGCGTGCGGCTTATGCTACGGTATTGCCACAGAACTTATTTCTTCTCGCGAGACAAAAACGTGAAGCCTCTGCTTACTCAGGACAAATGGTTGAATCCGATCTGGCTTCCACGCCTTCTCAGCACCTGTGCTGCGTTGTTGGTCGGTGCCGCACAGTGGGTTCTTCACCCGGGCAACATGCAGGCGCTCTGCCTGGGCGCGGCACTGGGGCTACTTGTCGCGCTCACTGCATTCTTCTGGAGCAGCGTTGACGCGGTCGTCCTGAAGAACAGACCGCAGCCCAGCGACGTCGCGCAGAACAGCATTCGGCCCTAGTCTGCCGCGCTCATTTGTCGTAAGAGCGAGCGCTGTTCTTATGATCGATCAAAAAGATTATGGAGCACCGAATGGGATTTGAACCCATGAATACTGGTTTTGCAGACCAGCGCGTTAGCCACTTCGCCATCGGTGCTCATCTCCGCCGCGCCTGATACGAGCCTCACGCGCAGCGGGAAACTGTACGGCCTTAGCTCGGCTGCGAAGTGGTGCGCAGATACGGCTTGACCGTTTTATAGCCTGGAAAGATCTTATCCGCTTCGTCGTTCGAAACGGCTGCCGTAATGATCACGTCATCGCCCTGCTTCCAGTTTGCCGGAGTCGCTACCTTGTGCGCCGCGGTCAACTGCATCGAGTCGAGCACGCGAATCACCTCGTCGAAGTTGCGGCCAGTCGTCATCGGATAAGCAAGCGTCAGCTTGATCCGCTTATCCGGCCCGATGATGAACACCGTGCGCACGGGAGCGTTGTTCGCCGGCGTGCGGCCTTCCGAGGTCTCGCCGGCATCGGCCGGCAGCATATCGTAAAGCTTCGCGATCTTCAGCTCCGGGTCGCCAATCATCGGGTAGTTCACCTTTGAGCCGCCCACATCCTGGATATCCTGCGACCACTTCTCGTGGCTGGTGACCGGGTCGACGCTCAGGCCGATAGCCTTGACGCCGCGCTTCTCAAACTCCGGCTCAAGCGCAGCGACTGCGCCGAGTTCCGTCGTGCAGACCGGCGTAAAGTCCTTCGGGTGCGAGAAGAGGACGACCCAGCTATCCTGAATCCATTGATGGAAGTGGATGGTGCCTTGCGTGGTTTCGGCGGTGAAATCGGGAGCGATATCGTTGATGCGGAGTGACATGATCTTCTTATTCCTCGTCAGCAAACTTTGTGCCGGTCTCTCTTAGGATTCAGGGGTAAGGTCTTCGGTCGCATGCAAAGTAAAACCCACCCGGCCAGTGGCAGCGGGTGGGTTCTGAGATTTTCGAAGGCTGTTTACTTCGATTCGCTCAAACACGCACCCGTACGCGGCCACAGCAACAGCAGCGGAAGCAGCAGGGCATCGAGTTGAGCATCGTGTTCTTCATCAAAGTCTCAAGCCTTCGCCGGTCAACGGCACCCGGCAGATTTCGTACCGCGCCAGCCATCAGTTAGGTTCGGCTAGCATCATGAAGCAGTTTGCCCCACTTGCGGTTCTCAAACTCTCTCACTCACTGAGGTTCCATGTCAACTTTCGCCCCGCTCCGCAGCTTTCCCTATGCCATCGTCGACGTCTTCGCCGAGCGCCCACTCGAAGGCAACATGCTCGCCATCTTCACCGACGCACGCGGCCTCTCCACCGACGAGATGCAGGCTCTCGCCCGCGAGACGAACCTTGCTGAAACCACCTTCATCCTGCCCGTGGACGATCCCGCACACGAGCAGCAACACGGCATCCGTGTGCGCATCTTCACCACGCAGGAAGAACTGCCCTTCGCCGGGCATCCAACGCTGGGCACAGCGTCGTGGCTCTACTGGAACCATCCCACGCTGCGAGGCTCTGAGGCCATCACGCTCGACCTCAAAGGCGGTGCTGTCACGGTGCGCTTCCGCGCGCCGGCCGAAGGCGAGCAGGGCGTGTACGGGACCATGAAGCAACACGACCCAACCTTTGGGATCATCCACGACCTCGACGAGGTCGCCCGCATCCTCAACGTCCCGCGCGAAGAGATCGATGATTCCATGCCCATTCAGACTGTCTCCACGGGCGTTGCCTTCTGCATGGTGCCTCTGCGCTCGCTGCAAAGCCTGGAGCGCCTGGAGGTCGCCCAGGCGGCCGCACAACGCTACCTCGATGCGCAGGATGCAAAGTTCTTCTACGTCTTCGCACCGTCGCCCAACGATCCCGAGTCCGACTTTCACGCGCGCATGCAGTTCTATAACGGCGAAGACCCGGCGACCGGTTCCGCTTCGGGTTGCGTCATCTCCTATCTGGTCCGCCACGGAAGAGTTCCATCAGGCCGCGAGACCAGACTGAAACAAGGCATTCAAATCCGAAGGCCTTCACACATCTTTGTTCGTGCCTCCTTGACAAACGGCAACGTAGGCGAAGTGTTCGTGGGGGGACGCACCATTCCTGTTGCAACCGGTGCCTTTTCCCTCCCTTGAGTTCACACTTTCCCACAACGGTTTGTCATCAAACTGCAACAATCACGCGGGTCCCAGGAAAACGGTGGATGAGTGCCCCCTAATCTCGTGTGTTTTCGCCTTTTCTTCCGGGGTTGCAAAGCCGGTTCCCCCTTCGTAATGTTGGGGAGCGTTGAAGGAGTCAGCAAGTCGTCCGGGCGCGGAAGACAGAACGAAACTCCCCAGACAAATAGCAGTTTTTCTGGCATTTTCTAACAATTTGACTCGAGAGAAGCTCGGCCGCCCCGTGCAGTCGCTCCCTCCCGTGCGCACCTCCACTGACTGCCCAGCAGGCACGTCAGGTTGGGCTTATACGTTGCCTCGCAACGCTTAGGCTCAACCCAAAAAGCCTGTGAATCGCAGCAGCGGGAAGACCGCGTTCCGGGCGCAGTCCGCAAAGGACTCAGGGTTGGCGTGGCAACCTGTACAACCGCAGCCGAGCGTCTCTTGAACACCGCGGTCTCCGCTGCTTTCGCAGCCCGGACCGGGCACTGCTGGAAGGCCGCATCCTGGCCCGCCAAGCGGACGGGGGTGCCTCGTCTTCTTCGCTGGATGCAGAACGGCTTTCGGACACAGCCCTGCCGCTCTCGCTGCAACGGAGCCGCCGCGGTTACAACCTGCATCACCGCCTGCACGAGGGAACACGGTCAACCCACCGTGAACCCGGCAAGCCACAACCGTCCCACGGCGCCTACCAGCGCCAGGGTCAAAGAGAGCGAGAACTACAGCATGCGTCCAAAAAAAGTGATTCTCTGCGTCGACGACAATGAGCAGATCCTCTCCGTTCGAACCTTCCTTCTCGAGACCCGTGGCTACCGCGTTATCAGCGCACAAACCTCCAAGGAAGCGCTCGAGATTCTCGACCGCACGACCCCCGGCACGCTCGATCTTCTGATCGCCGATCTGCTTTTGCCCGGCATGGATGGCAACGAGCTTGTCCGCCGCGCCAAGCAGATGCACCCAATGTTGCCGACGCTGATCGTCAGTGGCACCGTCACCACCTACGACCGCGCACTCGCCGCCGACGCCTTCCTGCCCAAAGGAGCAGCCAGCCCGGCAGAGCTGCTCGACCGGATCCGCGTTCTCGTCGCCCGCAAGCGTGGCCCCAAGAAGCACATGCCGCCGGTCAACGCGCCCTCGCACCCCATGCTCGTGCAGAACGCGCAAGGCAAGCAGGAAGAGCACGTTCCGCTCAAGCACTCCATCGCCAGCTAGCGTCTAAGCTTCAACCAACCCATAGCGCCGCTGCCATTGGAGCTTCAACCGAGCCCAGACAGCGGCGATCTCTTCTGGCGTAAGTGTCGGGTCAGGTCCCTCGACAAACTTCGCAGCTTCAGCCTTTGCAAGCTCCAGCACAGCACGATCCCTGAGCAGATCCGCAACGCGAAACTCCGGCAGCCCCGCCTGCCGCGTCCCGAAGAACTCACCCGGCCCACGCTGCGCCAGGTCCAGCTCCGCAAGCTCAAACCCATTCTGCGTCCTCACCATCGCATCGAGGCGCATCTCGGCAGCCTCGCTCGGCTTTGCGCCCGTCATCAGGATGCAGTAGCTCTTCGCGGCACCACGCCCCACACGCCCGCGCAACTGATGCATCTGCGCCAACCCAAACCGCTCCGCATGCTCAATCACCATCACGCTCGCATTCGGTACATCCACGCCGACTTCAATCACCGTCGTCGCAATCAATACATCTGTGTCGCCACGTTGAAACCGCCGCATCGCGACTTCCTTGTCGTCGGCGTTCATTCGCCCGTGCAGCAAGCCAAGCCGCAAACCTTCTAGCGGTCCCTTGCGAAGCTCGTCATACATCTGCGTCGCCGACCTCAACTTCGCCTTCGGAAATAACCCATTGGCACGCTTGCCTTTCAATCTCTCGTCCTCAGGCGCTGGGCCCTCGTCTTTCGCGAAGTCTAGTTCCGGCTGATCATCCTTCGCTCCTTCGATGACCGGATACACAAGGTAAGCTTGCCGCCCAAGCCCCACCTGCTTGCGCACAAATCCCCAAACCTCGGCGGCCTTTTCCTCGCTTGTCCGCCGCGTCACAATCGGCGTGCGCCCGGGAGGAAGCTCATCGATCACGCTCACATCCATATCGCCGTACACCGTCAGTGCAAGCGTGCGCGGAATCGGCGTCGCCGTCATCACCAGCACATCCGGGTCGCTCACGACGCCCGCGGCATTCGGCTTTTTCATCAGCTTGAAGCGTTGCTGCACCCCAAACCGATGTTGCTCATCCACGACGACCAGTCCAAGATTCGCAAACTCCACTTTTTCTTCAATCAGCGCATGCGTCCCGATCGCAAGCTGCGCCTCCCCTCGAAAAATTCTTCCACGCCCTTCGCGCTTCCGCTCTTCATCCAATGACCCCGTCAGCAGCGTCACACGATATGGCTTACCTGTCTTCGGCGACACCTTCTCCGCCAGCAGCTTGCGCGCGCTCAGGTAATGCTGCGTCGCAAGAATCTCCGTCGGTGCCATCAACGCCGCCTGGAATCCATTCTCCATCGCAACGATCGCTGCCTGCATCGCCACGATCGTCTTTCCCGACCCCACGTCACCCTGCAGCAAACGCCGCATCGGCTGCGGCTTTTTCATGTCCGCGACAATCTCGCCCAGCACGCGCTTCTGCGCTGTCGTCGGATGAAACGGAAGCACCTGTTTGATCGCCGCGCGAACGTCTGTCCCCGTAGCAAAGGCCGTGCCGACACGCTCACGCATCCGCCGCCGCTTCAGCTCGAGTCCAAGCTCCAGGTACCAGAACTCCTCGAAGATCAGCCGCCGATGAGCCGGCGTTCGCGCACCCTGCAACTCCTCCAGCAGGGTTCCAGCAGCAGGGAAGTGCAGCGCTCGCAACGCCTCCATGCGTCCCGGCATGTTGAGCCGCGCGCGAAGTGGTTTCGGCAGAGTCTCTTCGGCCTCAACGCCAGTCTCCGTCAGCTCTTCAAAAACGCTCCACATCACGCGTCGCGTCCACTTCGACGTCAGCTTCGCGCCCCACGGCGTCGTCCCGCCAAGGCTTTCGTACACCGGCACAATCCGTCCCATCTCGAGCTGCGCAAACTCCGCGTCGGCCCCCGTCGCACCCGGCTCAGGCAACATCTCAAACGTTGGCTGCACCATCTTGAAGCGGCCGCTGCCGCCGCTCCGCGAAGGCTCCAGCTTCCCATACACCGCGATGCGTTGGCCGAGCTTAAAACGATCTCGCAGGTAGCTCCCGTTGAACCACACGCATTTGATGGTGCTTTGCCCCAACCGCGGCACGCCCCCCGCAAGCTCCACGCCGGGAGCTTCAAGCCCCAGCGTCAAATCGAACATGGCCGCGCCACTCTTCAACCGCAGCAGCGCCGACCCACGCACATCGCCGACCAGCGAAGCCATCTCACCGGCCTTCATCTCCGCGATCGGTCTGGGATTCAGCCGGTCTTCATAGCGAAAGGGCAAGTGATACAACAAATCCTCAACCGTCTCGACGCCACGCTTCGCCAGCGCCTCAGCCACACGCTCGCCCACGCGCTTGACATACTTGATCGGCGTGGAGAGTTCAAGGGGCACGGGATGATGCTATCAAGCCGGTCGGGCTACCACCCAAGCCCCCTGCTAGACTTGACTCATCTCCATGCCCATCGTTGAACTGCAAAACATCCGCAAGGCCTACGACACCAAAGTCGCCGTAGAAGGGCTCTCCCTCACCATCGAACCGGGCACCATGTTCGGTCTCCTCGGACCCAACGGCTCAGGCAAGTCTTCCACCATCCGCATGATGATCGGCATCACGCGGCCAGACTCCGGCACGGTCCGCCTCTTCGATCAGCCGTTCACCCGCAAGGCTCTCGCCCGCATTGGCTACCTGCCCGAAGAGCGCGGTCTCTACAAGAAGATGAAGGTGCTCGATCAACTCATCTTTCTCGGCCAGCTTCACGGCCTCAGCGTCCCCGTCGCGACCACACGCGCCAAGACCTGGTGCGAGCGAATGCAGATTGCCGATGTGATGGACAAGAAGACCGAAGAGCTCTCGAAGGGCATGCAGCAGAAGATCCAGTTCATCGCCGCGCTCCTCCACGAGCCCGATCTCATCATCATGGACGAACCCTTCTCAGGCTTGGACCCCGTCAACGCCACGCTGCTGATGGACACGCTCATCGACCTGCGCAAGCAAGGCAAAGCCATCCTCTTCAGCACGCACCGCATGGACCAGGTCGAGAAGCTCTGCGACTCCATCGCCATCATCTACAAAGGCAAGCTCGTCCTCAGCGGAGCCATGCGACAGATCAAGTCGCGCTACCCCGCCAATCGCATTCACGTCCACTTCTCAGGGGATGCCAGCTTCCTTGCGCATCCTGCCATCGCCGACGCGAAGCAATACGGGGGCCTCGCTGAGGTCATCCTCTCGGACCCCAACGCCGCGCAGTCCATTCTCGCGCAGGCGATCGCCAACGGCACCGCCATCACCCGCTTCGAAGTCCTCGAGCCAACCCTCGAAGAGATCTTCATCGAGACCGTAGGAGAGAACGTCGATGCATAGCCTGCACAACATCTGGCTGATCGCCAAGCGTGAGTACCTCGAGCGCATCCGTACCCGCGCCTTCCTGCTCGCGACGATTCTCATCCCCGTGCTTATGGGAGGCTTCGTCTTCGCCAGCGGCTACCTCGCCACGAAAACGAAGAATGACGCCCACCTTGCGTTGGTCGCCGGGCCGGAAAATCACCAGTTCGCGACTGACCTGAAGAATCAACTCGAGACCGGCAAGCACTCCCGCATGACGGTAGACCTCTATCCGCCGACCAATGCCACTCGCAACGCGCTCGCGCAGGATCTCAAGAGCAAGAACGGCATCACAGGCTTCCTCTGGATCACGCCCGCAGCCATCCCCGGCGGTCGTCCCACCTACGCTTACATCGCCCGATCCGCCGGAGACGCCACCACAGTCAACATTCTGTCGAACTCCATCCAGAACGTCCTCACCCGCGAAGGCCTTGCACGCTCCGGCCTCACCAGCAAAGATGTCGACAACCTGCTTGAACCCGTCGACGTTGACACCAGCGCGACCGGCGACAGCAAAGCCGCGTACGGTGCCGCACTCACTCTCTTCCTGCTCATGTACATGGTCATCATGCTCTATGGCATGAACACCGCGCGTTCCATCATCGAAGAAAAAACCAGCCGCGTCTTCGAAGTCCTGCTCGCCACCATCAAGCCCGACGAGATGCTTGCCGGAAAGATCCTCGGCGTAGGCGCTGTCGGCCTCACTCAGATCGGCGTCTGGATGATCGCCGCCTTCATCCTGGGCTCGACGAACCTCGCCGCAGGCCTGCTTGGCTCCGGCCACGTGCCCATTACGCTCACGCAGATCTTCTTCTTCGTCGCCTACTTCCTCTTCGGCTTCCTGCTCTACTCCTCCGTCGCCGCAGCGCTCGGAGCGATGACAAACTCCGAGCAGGAGCTTCAGCAGCTCAACATGTTTCTTGTCCTGCCGCTCGCCTTCTGCATGCTGATGCTTTTCGTCATCGCCTCCGCGCCCAACTCCACCATCGCGCGCGTGGTCTCGCTCATCCCGTTCTGCAGCCCCCTGCTGATGAACCTGCGGATCTCGCTCACCACCGTCGCCACGTGGGAGATCGTCCTCAGCTTCGTCCTGATGTCGCTCACCATCCTCGCGATCCTGTGGGTGGCAAGCCGCATCTATCGCGTCGGCATCCTCATGTACGGCAAGAAACCAAATCTGCCGGAAATTCTCCGCTGGCTCCGCTACAGCTAAGGTCTTGTCGCGAAGCGAGTGAAGCATGCGCAGCACCGCCAGTCCGGCGCAAGGACGCACTTGCAGTTGCCTTACCGCGCAAGCGGTAACATCACTGTCTTGCCCGTCTCAGCCGACCGCCGCGCCGCATCCAGAATCTCCGCCACCGTCACATTCGTCTTCAATGACGACATGCTGTCGCCTTCCTCAATCTGCCCGCTGATCACCGCCTCCATCACATGCAGCGGATCATCATACGGCGCTTGAAGCGCAGGCCCGGGCTCCACCTTCCCAGTTCGGTCGCCCTTCTCGCGAACCTCAACCTGCTCGCCATCCAGAGCCTTCGCATAGCCCGTCCGCCCGTACAGATCCATCTGCTTCACCGAAAACGGCCAGTTCCACGAGCCTTCGACGATCGCCACGGCATTCTTGTAACTCAGAATGATGTCCGCCTCATCGCTCACCTCCGGATAAACTCCCGGCTTGAACCGCTTCGTCACGGCCGTCACCGAAACCGGCGCCTCGCCGTCCATCATCCACGTCATCAGGTCGGGCCCATAGCATCCGAAATCCGTCAGAGCGCCGTCGCCATCCTGCTTCGGATCCGTAAGCCACGAAAGAAACTCCGGCTGCACCCCAATCTCCTTCGGCCCTTCATGCCCATCGCGAAAAACAGCCTTCATCATTGGACCCAGCGCACCCGCCTTCAGCAGCCGGTACGCCTCCGCGCTGCTCGTGTACCAGTTGGTCTCGAAGTCGACCAGCACGTGAATCTTCGCTTTCTTCGCGGCACGTTCGATTGCCAGCGCATCCGCATAGGTAAACGCGAGCGGCTTCTCCATCATCACGTTCACGCCCGCCGCCGCGCACTCCTCCACAATGCGCCGGTGCTGATCCGGTGCGGTGAACACCAGCGCCGTCTGCGGATGCGTCTTCGCCACCATCGCGGCAATGCTCGTGAAGTGCAGCGATGCCGCCAGATGATAGCGAGCCGCATAGGCGTCGAACAGCTTCTGGTCGGCCTCGACAATCCCAACCAGCTCAACATCCGGCCGGTTCAACACGCTCCCTGCCGGGTTCAAGTTTCCGCCACCCAGAAAGCTCCCCACATGCCCATGCACCAGACCCACAATCGCAACCTTCATCGGAGCGGCGCTCGCCACCGCGCTCCACGCCATCATCAACATCGCAGCCCAAAGCTTCTTCATCGCACCATCGTATGCCAACGACCAAGTAAACTTGAACCCGTGCGTCCGTTCACCTTCAAACAACGCGTGCTCCTCGCGGTCATCCCGCCGCTTGCCACCGCCATCATCCTCGCTCTCGGCGCGACGCTAACCTACGAAGACGTCTTCCCGCCCAACACCTCCAACAACATCCCTGGCGACGAGATTCCCGGCCCCACGATCTATGCCTTCTGGCACCGCTCGCTGCTCGCGTGCGCGCACCGCTTCCGCAACAAAAACATCGCCATCCTCATCTCGCAAAGCTTCGACGGCGAAATCATCGCGCGCACTGTCGAACTCCTCGGCTTCAAAGCCATCCGCGGCTCCAGCTCGCGTGGCGGAGCGGCAGCTCTCCGTCAGATGGTCGAAGCCTATCAAGCAGGCCATCGCTGCGCCATCACCGCCGACGGCCCGCGCGGTCCCGCGCAGATCGCCAAACCCGGCACCGCACAACTCGCACAGCTCGTAAACGCCCCTTGGGTTGGCACCTTCAACGCCATCCCGCTCAACGCGTGGGAGCTGAAAACCTGGGACCGCTTCCTCATCCCAAAGCCATTCTCGAAGGTCCTCCTAACCTTCCCGCATCACATCTCCACCGACACAGAAGACCTACCATCAGCCATCCAGCACTCTTTGGATAAATCCACCACCATCCCCCTGCCGAGCGAAGCGTGAGGCCCACGCAGTGGCGCGCTTTTCGAGAACAATACGAAGTAACCCGGCGTCAGGACGCATTAAGCTTGTAAGCAGTGCGCGTTCACGACTTCCACTTCGATCTCCCCGAAGAGCTCATCGCCCAAACCCCGCCCGCGATCCGCGGCTCCAGCCGCATGCTCCGCGTCGACCGCGCCACCGGCGCATACAGTGACGGGCATTTCTCTGAACTCCCAGACCACCTCCGCGCCGGCGACCTGCTCATCCTCAACAACTCACGCGTCCTCCCCGCGCGCCTCTACGCTTACCGCCGCGGTCTCGCCACCCAGCACAACTCCCCCGCGCCCACCGGACAGATCGAAGTCCTGCTCACCCAGCAACTCGCCCCACACGAGTGGTCGGCGCTCGTCCGGCCCAGCCGCAAAATTCAGCCCGGCGAGACCCTCATCTTTCCCGACGCCACCGGCACCCCACTCCTCGAAGCCGAGGTCCTCACCGTCGGCGACTTCGGCGAACGCACCCTCCGCTTCCGCCACGACCCGCTCTTCCTCCAACACCTCGACGCGATCGGCCACATGCCGCTCCCTCCCTACATCCACCGCGCTGACGAGGCCGAGGATAAAACCCGCTACCAGACCGTCTACGCCGCGCAGCCAGGCTCCGCCGCTGCCCCCACCGCCGGGTTGCATTTCACCCCTGAGATCATCTCAGAACTCCGCGAAAGAGGCGTCCAGATTGAAACACTCACCCTCCACGTCGGCCTTGGCACCTTCCAGCCCGTCCGCGCTGAACGCCTCGCCGACATTCGCCTTCACACCGAGCACTACACCCTCCCCGCCGCCACCGCGCTCGCCATCACCCAGGCCCTCGCCGACCGCCGCCGCATCATCGCCGCCGGCACCACCACCACGCGCACGCTCGAGCACTGCGCCGCCACCAACAACCTCCAGCCGCACTCCGGTTCCACCCACATCTTCCTCCAGCCCGGCCACGAATTTCGCATCATCTCCGGCCTCCTCACCAACTTCCACCTCCCCCAATCCACCTTGCTGATGCTGGTCAGCGCCTTCCTCGGCCCAACCGACCAGGGAAGAGAACGAGCCCTCGCCGCCTACGCCCACGCCATCCACGAACGCTACCGCTTCTTCAGCTACGGCGACTGCATGCTGATCCTCTAAGGCAAACGGCAAAAGCGCCCTCATCGCGGGCAGCGACCACTCCGTGGGGTGGAAGCACGCTTCGCGCGCGAAGCGCTTCCACCCCACGGAGTGGCGCCCGTCCGGCGTGAGGACGCACTTGCTCGTGCCTTCCGAGTACCATCTAGGCATGGCTGCCGAACCGAAACCGCCCGTCTACCTTCTTGATTCCATGGCTTTCATCTTTCGCGCGTATCACGCCATGCAGCGCCAGCGTCCGATGTCGACGCGCACCGGCATCCCCACCGCTGCGACGTATGTCTTCGTCAACATGATCAACAAGCTGCGCAAGGATTTCTCGCCACAATACCTCGCGGCTGTCTACGACGTCGGCGCACCCGTCCATCGCAACGAGATGGCCGCCCAACTGAAGGACGTGCAAAAGTTCAACATCAAAACGCAAGCCTTCGAGACCATCGAATACGGTGGCTACAAAGCCAACCGCGCCGAGACCCCACCCGACCTCATCCAGCAGCAGCCCTACATCCGCCGCGCGCTCGAAGCCTTTCGCATCCCCATCCTCTACAACGAAGGCTTCGAAGCCGACGATGTCATCGGCACGCTTTCCTGCCAGCTCTCCGCGCTGGGTCACCACGTCTACGTCGTCAGCCCCGACAAGGACATGATGCAGCTCGTCAACGAGCACGTCTCCATCCTCAACCCCACGAAAGATAACCTCATCCTCAACGCGGCCAAGGTGGAAGAAGTCCTCGGCGTCCCGCCCGCCCGCGTCATCGACGTAATGGCTCTGCGTGGCGACGCCATCGACAACATCCCCGGCGCACCCGGCATCGGCGACAAGGGCTCCGTCGAACTCATCCAGACCTTCGGCACCGTCGAAGCCGCGCTCGACCACGCCGACGAAGTCAAGAAAAAAACCTATCGCGAATCCCTCCAGAACAACCGCGACAACATTCTCCTCTCGAAGGAACTCGTCACCATCCACACCAGCGTACCCATCGAGTACTCGCTCGAAGCCATGCGCACTCAGCCCGTCGACAACGCCGCCTGCCGCGACCTCTTCGCCGAACTCGAGTTCACCACGCTGCTCAAAGAACTCGCCCCAGCCGTTGACAACTCCCCCATCACCTTCAACCTGAAACCCACGTCCGCGGACATCGCCGCACTTCTTACCGCGGCTCGCGCGGACGGGAAAGGCCTGGCAATCGCCATCCTCGAAGACGCCCGCGCCCTCTCCGAAGAGACCGCCGCCTACCCGTCCGAAGAAGACGCCCCCGAACCCCCACCCGCCGAAACCATGTCCCTCTTCGGCACTCCCGAACCCGCCGCTGCCCCCACACTCATCACCCCCCAACAAGACCCCGCCTGCACCCTAGGCCTCTCCATCTCCCCCTCCTCCGCCATCCAGGTCTCGCTCGATGCCCCCGGCATCCGCGAAGCTCTCGAAGACCCCACCCTCCCCAAAGACGTGCACGACCTCAAAGCCGTCCTCCGCGCACTCGAGCCCCACCACATCCAGCTCGCCGGCGTTCGCGACGACGTCATGCTGCTCAGCTACCTCGTCAACCCCACCCATGGTTCGCACACGCTGCCCGATATCGCCGCGCGCACCACCAGCCGCGCCCTCATCCACCAGCCCACCAAGCTCAACCCCGCAGACCCGCAACGCCTGCCCGAAGCCGCCGCCGCCATAGTGCGACTCGCCGAAGCGCTTGCTGCCCAACTCGCCGAAGCCGGAACCTTCAAACACCACATCCCCAAAGACGAGCCCACCCTCGGCGGCGCCATGACACCCGAGATGATCTACTCCACGCCGGTCACGCGCGACGCGTCGAAGACGTCGCCGCTCCAGCAGGTCTACCAGACCATCGATCTCCCTCTCGTCCCCGTCCTCCTGCGCATGGAACAGACTGGCGTCCGCATCGATCCCGCCGTCCTCAACACCATGTCCTCGCGCCTCTCAGTCGAGATCGACAACCTCGCCGAGCGCATCTACGCCGACTCCGGCGAGAAGTTCAACATCAACTCCCCCAAGCAGCTCGGCGAAGTCCTCTTCAACAAAATGGGGCTACCCAAGCCGATGAAGTACGGCAAGGGCAAAGTCGTCTCCACCGCGCAGGATGTTCTCGAAGAACTCGCCGAAGCGCACCCCATCGCGGCCCTCGTCATCGAGCATCGCCAACTGCAAAAACTCAAAGGCACCTACCTCGACGCGCTCCCCCAACTCGTCGATTCCGCCGGCCGCATCCACACCACCTTCAACCAGGTCGGCACCGCGACTGGCCGCCTCTCATCCACCAACCCCAACCTGCAAAATATCCCCACCCGCACCGCCATCGGCCGCGAGATCCGCGCCGCTTTCATCGCCGCCCCCGGCAACCTCCTCATGTCTGCCGACTACAGCCAGATCGAGCTGCGCCTCATGGCCCACTTCTCGCAGGATCCCCTCCTGCTCAACGCCTACCGCAACGACATCGACATCCACAGTCTCACGGCTTCAGAGGTGTTTGGCATCCCCATCGCCGACCTCGACAAAGAGACCCGCGCCCGCGCCAAGGCCGTCAACTTCGGCATCGTCTACGGCATCAGCCCCTTCGGCCTCGCCGCCCAGCTCAACATCGATCAGAAGATCGCCAAGACCTACATCGAGACCTACTTCGAACGCTACCAGGGCGTCCGCCGCTTCATCGACGAAACCCTCGAAACCGTTCGTCGTGACCAGGCCGTCCGCACCCACTTCGGCCGCATCCGCCCCATCCCCGACATCGGCTCCCGCAACCCCAACATGCGCGGCTTCGCCGAACGCACCGCCGTCAACACCCCGCTCCAGGGCACCGCCGCCGACCTCATCAAGCTCGCCATGATCGCCCTCGACCGCGAGATCACCAAACGCAATCTCAAATCACGCATGACCCTGCAAGTCCACGACGAACTCCTCTTCGACGTCCTCCCCGCCGAAGCCGAAGAGATGCAATCCCTCGTCAAACACGAGATGGAAAACGTAGCCCACTTCTCCATCCCCATCGTCGCCGACGTAGGATTAGGCGACAACTGGAGAGATATTAAATGAAGCTGATCACTTGGAACTGTGCGCGAGGATTCGCCAAGAAGTCCCAACTGCTCTTTGACCAGAACCCCGACATCGCAATCGTGCAAGAGTGCTCAGAGCCTCACGCAAAAGCTGCCCATTCAGACTACGAGTCTCTTTGGTTTGGCAAGCCAGGGAGCATCGGCGTTGCGGTGTTCTATAAAAAATCACATTGGCACCTGACCCTGCTGGCTAAGCCAACCCATAACTGGGTCATACCGCTTCACGTCAACGGACCAGAAGAGTTCAACCTGCTTGCAGTCTGGTCGTGCCCTGAGTCGACAGGCACGTCGAAATACGTCAATCTGGTCCGAGACGCGATCGAAGCAAACGTTTCGCATTTCGCTGATTTTCCCACCGTCGTGGCCGGAGACTTCAATAGCAATTCGCAATGGGATGGGCCCGCTGACAAGCCGCACGCAAATCTTGTGGCGAGGCTGGAAGAACTCGGCCTTGTGAGCGCATATCACGTTCTTAGAAACGAACGTCAGGGGGAAGAGAAGGACCGCACCTTTCACATGCGTCGAAAGGAGAAAGAACACTTCCACATCGATTACGTCTTCGTGCCTCCAGCTTGGTTGGAGCGTGAGTCGAAGCTTGAGGTCGGAAGCTTTGCGGAATGGTGCGAACACAGCGACCATCGCCCGCTCATCTTTCAAATCAACTAGACAGCCCGTAACGGTCACAGTAATTTCAGAGACTTCTCGTTCATCGACAAGTAAGCTTCCTGGGTGCGGCTAGTCCTCGACACCTGCGTGATCGTCTCAGCCTTCAGAAGCTCAAAAGGCATGAGTGCTCATCTACTGAGACTATTGAACGATCAACGCTTCTTAGCCATTGTGTCTCCTGCACTGTTCCTTGAATATGAAGCTGTTCTAAGTCGCTCCGAACAGCGAAACATCCATCGTCTGTCGGACACCCAGCTTGACCTGGCTTTGCGCAGATTAGCGTTCCTGATGGAACCCACGCGAATCGACTTCCAATGGAAGCCGCAATTGCAGGATCCAGACGATGAACTGGTGCTCGAAGCAGCAACTAACGGTAATGCGAACGCCATCATCACTCACAATGTGAAAGACTTTCAGGTCGCCGAACAACGTTTTGGTATACGAGTCATGACGCCCGGGGCTATCATTCTGGAGAGGTTCCCGGAATGGCCCACATGAGTTCCGTCACGTTGCCAGACCCCATCGCTCGTGCCGCTGAGGTACAAGCGCGTATTGCTGGTGTCTCGCTCGAAGAGTGGGTCTCTCGAGCGGTCGCTGCTCATCTGGATACCGACGAAGGCGCACACGAGTTCTTTCGCCGCCGAGCGATCGGTGCAACCTCGGATGGTCTGACCCGCGCGCTCGAAGCCATACCCGATCGCGAACCCGACCCAGGTGATGAGTTTCCAGAAGGCTGGCCCCAAACCAGTCAGCACTAATTGGACGTTCAAACGACACTGAGTTTGAAAACCGGAAGGGCACGCCTTCAGGCGTGCCGCAAACCCACTCACCCCAAAACCCCATCCTGAGCGGAGTTCCCGCAGCACCATCGCGGGAACTCCAACGAAGGACATCCGCCGTCCCTGACCGCCGCACGATCAACGAAGAAAGCCCAGCAAAACATCGTGACCCAACCCCCACTCTCCTGTACCGTCACGACATGCGCAAACTGGCCCTCACCCTTCTCGCCCTCCCGCTCGTCCTCGCCTGCTCCCTCATCGCCCAGGCCCCACCCACCCTCGCACCGTCCGATCAAGCTGCCATCCGCACCATCATCAACGCGCAGATCGAAACCTGGAATCGCCACGACATGAAGGCTTACACCGCCGACATGGCCGACGACGTCCAGTGGGTCAACGTCGTCGGCATGGTCTGGCGTGGCAAAGCCGAGGTCTACCAGGCGCACGAGACCTACCATCAGACCATCTTCCGCACACGAAACCTCTCACCCCTCAGCATGCTTGAAATCCGCGCCGTCACTCCCGACGTCGCCATCGTCACCGCCAGCGGCGAGGCCGACGGCTTCACCACCACAAGCGGCCGCGCCATGCCCCCAAGCACCAGCATGCTCACCTACGTCCTCGTCCGGCGCGGCGGCCGTCGGTGGATCGTCGAAGGCCATAACACTACCGTCGACCCGCGCGCCACAAACCCCATCAAGCACTGAGCACTTAGTCCTTCTGCCCAAAATCCAACCCAAACTTCGGAGCTCCCTCCGTCCCGCTTACCTTCACCGGAATCTCCGCGCCCGCGCCATGCTTGCTGAAGAACGGGTCGACCGCCTTCAGCATCCAGCTCTTCCACCCGCTCGCCACCATCTGCGACAGCTTCGCGTCCGTCCGCACCTTCCCGTGAAAATCAAACGTCTTGCCATCGAGCGTATAGACCCCGGTCATGGCTGCACTTGCCCCCGGCATCGTGTAGTCCAGCCGCTCAAAGTTGAAGGCTCCGTGGTTCATCGCAAACTCGCCAGTAATCCGTGACGACACCTCCGGAGCCCCCGAGTTCGCTAACTCCGGATCGCCCTGCGCCCGCGCGCTCAGCATATCCACCTTCTCCTGCACCTGCGGATTCGCAAAGTGAAGCCGCCCCAGCGTGAACGTCCCGTTCATGCTCATCTTGTGCGTCACGCTCTCCTTGCCCGGATGAATCAGCAGCCTCTCCCGCGTCGTAATCACGCCCGAAATCACGGGCGGCTGCGTCTTCACCGCAAGGTTCAGAAAGTCTTCGATCCGCCCCGCCGGCACGTCGATATCCAGGTCGATCGTGTGCCCCACGCCCCTCTGGTTGATCACCGAACCCGCACACGTAAACTTCGAAAACCCAAGCTGCGCCTCGACATGCTGCAGATACGTATCCCCACTCGTCCCATCCACGATCGCCGCAAATGTTGTATGCAGCTTCATCGGACGATTCGCCGTGTCGAGCGAAAAATTGGGAACATCCGCCGTCCCATGCACGGCAATCTTGTCGAGCCGCCCATCGAACTCGCCCACCGACGAAAGCGTTCCGCCGATCCCCTTGAATTTATGCAAATCGGCCTCGTCGAACGTGTACTTGCCCGTGATGCTCGACTCCCCCGGGGCCTCAACGTTCCAGGGCCCAAACGTCCCGGCCGCATGAATATCCCCGCGCGGCACCGCGTTTACCAGCGTCGCATCGTAGGGCCACGGCGCGTTCGGCCCCACATCGTGCAACACAATATGCTTCAGCAGAAATACTTTCGGATCCTTCTCCGGATTACTTGCCCCAATCACCACTCGCGAGTCGTCACAAACGAACTCGCCCACCGTGATCTTGATCTTCTCCCGATACCGCCGCGTCACCCCTGCCGCCCTCATCTGCCGGGGTGGAATGTTGATCGAAAGCCCACGCACATGCACCACATCCACACGGGTCGGCTTCAAAAACAGGGCCGCCAGCGCCGCAGAGAAATCAAACGAATCCACCGAGATCACCGGCCTCGTATCGCCCGCCGCCACGACATCATCCGGCGCAAAGATTCGCAACCCGTTGCCCGACACCGCCAGCCTACCAGCCACCGAAACCTGAAGGTCGTCCAACTCCACCCGGCTCTGAAATCGCTCCTGCAGCGTCTCGATGACGCGTCTTTTCAGGATAGGGCCCGCCCTTTGCAGCATCACCTTGCCGATCACCAGAACGGTGATGACCGCGATCAGAATCACCAGAAGAACAATCCAGGGCCAACGCCGATGATCCATCTTTGCCTCGCCAAAAGAACCGCTTCTACACTTCGCGATTGAATAAAAAATTGGATGCACAAAGCAACCGCCCGATGCGCGGCGTGATGCGTGCGCAGCGGCGCAAATCCGGCGTCGCGACGCCTTTGCTGTAAACTAAAAAATAGCGTCACACGCCGAAAGAAGACAATCACACCGTGGATCAGCAGACCAAAGCAGCCCTCAAACAGGATCACTTCGTCACCACCACCGCCAGCGGCCTCGAATGGGCCAGCGAAAACCGCAAATCCGTCATCGTTACGACGTCGATCCTGCTCGCGGTCATCCTTCTAGCCGTCCTTATCGGCGTCCTGTTTCACAGCCGTTCGCAAGCTGCTGCCACCGCTTTTGGCGACGCGATGACCATCTACCAGACGCAGATTGCGATTCCCGGTCAGCCCACCCCTCCCGGCACCAAGACCTTTGCTTCGATCTCCGACAAGGCAAAGGCTGCCAACCCCGCATTCAAGTCTGTCGCCGACCGGTACGGCATGACCGCCGATGGCAAGAACGCGCTCTACTTCGAAGGCCTCACCTACATGGAAGAGGGCCAGACGCAATCGGCCGAGGCGACTCTGAACAAGGTCGCCGGCGGCTGGGATAAGCAGCTTGCCTCCCTCGCCAAGCTCGCTCTTGCCGATCTCTACCGCCAGACAAACCGCGACGCGCAGGCAATCGACGTGTACAACCAGCTCACCGCCAAGCCGACTGATTCCGTCCCCGCCGGTCTCGCGCAGATCCAGCTCGCCGAGCTTTATACCGCCGAAGGCAAGCTCGACAAAGCCCATCTGATCTACGCGCAGTTGAAGGATAAGGACGCCAAAGGCCCTGCCGGTGCCATCGCTGCGCAGAAGCTGAATCCCGCCCCGACACCGGGTGCGGCTTCGCTCGGCGAGTAAGCTGTCCTCTCAGGAAAGTCATGCGCGGCTAGAATCCGTGCTCCTCATCATGCAGGTGCGCGGCCGTCGAGTGTCCGCTAACCTGCGTAATCGCCCCCAGGAGCGTCTCCTCTTTGGACCCGGCACCCATCCTCAGGTCCGCCACTTTCTTCCACGCGTCGTTCTTCGGCTCCGGAACCCAAAGCGGGAGCGGCAACTTCAAAAAATCAGCCAGTGACTGAGCGTGCGGCTCGTACAGCGTGCGAATCGCCGATAGCCGGTTTTGTGCCGCCGGATCGCCACACAGCCGCATGTGCATATCGCCCATCGCATCACACAGGCGGTAAAACGTCTCTTTGGGCAGCCGGTCGGCCGTCAACTCGGGAGGCAACGTCTCATTCGCCTTTTCCAAGTGAAAGACGTGCCCAACGTCCAGCAAGGCATGCCGTCCCATCGCAAAGGTCAACTGAGCCTGCCGCGAGACCGGCCCTTCGACCGTCGTAATCAGCAGTGCACATGCGTCAAGCACAGCCACCAGCCCCGACAACCAGCTTTGATTGTCATGCTGCGACCGGTAGTAGCAAAGAATTGGATACGAGATATGCGTCTCCAGGATCTCCGCCGACCAGCGCTCCCACTCCTCCAGCAGCCGCGATAAGTCTCGGTCGCCGCCTTCATGCCCGTGGCGTCGCAGGAGTTCCGTCGCGGTCGGCGGAGAACCCGCTCGCCCATCGAGCATCGCCACCGTAATCTCCCGGCGCGAGAACGCCTGGTACAACACCGGCAGGTAGCCGATGACCAGTGCGACGAAGCCCAACCCGGTACCGGATTCGATGACGACCATGGCCCGCGCGATATGGTGCTGTGGCACGACGTCTCCCAGCCCCAGCGTGAACAGGGTCGTTCCGCTCACATAGATGTCGGTCCGCACCATCGCCCAGAAGTTTCCGTGCTGGTTGAGTTGATCCCCAAACGGCGTCCCCAGGGCGAAGTAGAGGGCGGCAAACCCCATGACCAGCAACGTCGCCCACATAAAGAGCAGCAAAAGCAACGAGACGGGCCCATAGCCGCCATAGATCCGCTCCCGCAGACGGTGGTTCTGCACCCGTTCCGCGAAAAATACCAGCGGGCTCCACGTGGAACGATAAAAGAGAGAGGTCAGCCGGACCCGGCCCGTCGGACGACGCGGCAAAATGATGGTCTGCAAGGCATCGAGCGCCACGCCAAAGACGCCCATCAACCCGAGGATGAGTGCTGCAACTCGCATGCCCCCACCTTACAGGGAACTCCCCCTGCTGAAAACCTGCGCGATACCCCAACCGGCCATGATGCCCAGGATACAAAATCACTTGCCGCAGAAAAAGTCTAAAAATGCGAATCAGACCGCAACCTGAACCCCACCGCGGGGTCTACACCCTCAGACACAATGCGCAGGCTTGGACCTCTCAGCCATTCCCCTCTGTTGCGCAGAAAAATCGACACACAGACGCTCGCAACACTCCAACCCCTCCCCCGGGACCCCCGTTATTAGATTGGAGAACGCATGCTCGTGCTTATAGTGGACGACGAACCTGTCGTCGCGAAGACTCTTGGCTTGATCTTTGAACGAAGCGGCTTTACCGCGAAGGTCGTCGGTTCGGCTGCTGAAGCGCTCGTGTTGGTCCGCCAGACTCCACCGGACCTAATCGTGTGCGACATCGAAATGCCCGTGCGCGACGGGCTTGCGCTCATGGGCGATCTCGCCACGGAACTCCCATGTTGTCCCATCCTCGTGCTCACCGGCGCCTACCGCAGCTTGAACCTGATTCGCGCGACCGCGGAGGCGCTTCAACGGCAGTTCGCGATCCTGACCAAGCCCTGCCAGCCCACACACCTTCTGCAGGCAGCCTCGACCCTACTCCGTGCTGAGGACAAGCCGGACTCGGCTCTTAGCTAAGAGCCGTCAGCTGCTTCTTGCAGAGCGTCTCAGCGCTCGCCTCGTTTACGATCAAAAGCAGATGCCCGCAGACGACCAGACTCCGTCCTTCCTCAGCCTGCGCGCCTCCCGCACACGACCCCGCAAAGCCGACAGCCCTGTTCCGCAACTCTCCTTCGATCTCAATCCAGAACCGCCCGCCCCCGCCCCCACGACTAAGCCGAAGCCCGCACCACGCGAGCCCATCCTCTACACGGTGCGCGCGCTGATCGCCGAGCTTCGCACGCACGTCGAATCCGCCTACACCGGCATCCTCAACGTCGAAGGCGAGATCTCGAACTGCCGCCCTGCCGCCTCCGGCCACATATATTTCACGCTCAAGGACGGCGACGCGCAGCTCCCCGTCGTGCTCTTCCGCCGCAACGCGCAGCTTCTTGCGTTCAAGCCGAAAGACGGTCTCGCCGTCGAGGTGCGCGGCCGCATCTCCGTCTACGAGACTCGCGGCCAGCTTCAACTCATTGCAGAATCGCTCCGCCCGCGCGGCACCGGGGCCCTCCAACTCGCCTTCGAACAACTGCGTGACCGCCTGCGCCGCGAAGGTCTCTTCGATCGCCCGCGCAAGCCCCTGCCGCCGTTCCCGCAGTGTATCGGCGTCGTTACCTCGCCCTCCGGCGCAGCCATCCGCGACATCATCCACGTCGTTCGCCGCCGCCACGCCCGCCTCAACATCCTGATCTATCCCGCTGTCATGCAAGGCACGCAATGCCCGTCGACCGTCGCTGCTGGCATCCGCTGGTTCAACGCGCACCCCGACCGTGTCGACCTCATCCTCGTCACACGCGGTGGCGGCTCCCTCGAAGACCTCGCCGGCTTCAACGACGAAGCCCTCGCCCGCGCGATCGTCGCCTCACATCTGCCCGTCGTCTCCGCCATCGGCCACGAGATCGACCACACCATCTCCGACTACGTCGCCGATCTCCGCGCGCCCACTCCCTCAGCCGCCGCCGAGCTCATCACCGCCGCGCAGCACCGCATCGAGGAGCGCGTCATGTCCCTGGAGAGACGCGTGCATCGGGCAGCCGAGTTCCACCTGATGCGCGCGCGCCAGCGGCTCGACCGCCTCTCCGCCGGCCAGGTTCTCGCGCGGCTCGAGACCAGCATCAACCGCCGCGCCCAGCGCGTCGACGAGCTGCGCTTCCGGCTCGACTACGCCAACACCCGCTTCCAGCGCCACCACGCGGCGCGGCTCGCCGCCCTCGAAACGCGCCTGCGCCGCCACGACCCTACCGTCCGCCTGCATCACATCGCCCGCCGTTTAGAGACTGCGAAAACGCGCCTCGCGGCACTCTCGACGCAGCTCACCACGCAGCGCCGCACCCGCCTCGAACGAGCTACCCTCCGCCTCGACGCGCTTTCACCACTCGCCGTCCTCAGCCGCGGCTACGCCATCGTCTACTCCCAGGAGGGCCACATCCTCACCTCACCCATCGCTGCCGCAGCCGGCTCCGAGATCACCGCGCGCCTCGCCGAAGGCACCATCACCGCCCGCGTCCTGCCCGCAAAAAGCAAAGCGTAAAGACCAGGGCGAGACCGTGTCGCTCCATTCCGTTCCCAAGCAAATGCCGTTGCCTGTTCTTAAAAAAAGAGCCGTTGCCTGTCCTTACAAAAAAAGTCGTTGCCCGTTCTATCCGCCTTGATCCGTTCCATCGGTGCCATCGGTGGTAAGCCGTCCTTTGTCCAACCCCAACCGCTCCTGAGATACTGTCCCTTATGAAAAAGCTCTTTGGCACGGACGGCATTCGCGCCGTCGCTGGCCAGGCACCGCTCGACCCCGCCACCGTCCACGCCATCGGCGTAGCCCTCGCAACCACCCTCAAGAAGACGCAGCCCAGCCCACGCGTCCTTCTCGGCATGGACACCCGCGAGTCCTCCGAGCAGATCGCGGCTACGCTGACCGCCGGCCTCACCCTGGGCGGAGCGACGGTTGAAAACGCCGGAGTCATCACCACGCCCGCGATCGCGCACCTCGCGCACACGCATCACTTCGCCGCCGGCATCGTCATCTCCGCCTCGCACAATCCATGGGAAGACAACGGCATCAAGCTCTTCGGGCCCGACGGCTTCAAGCTTCCCGACGCCACGGAACTTGCCATTGAAGAAGAGATCTTTGCCCAGCTCTCAGCCGCCACGGACCACGCAGAACGTACAACGCTCACCGCGCCTCCGATCAACGAATCCGACCGCGCCGAATACATCCGCTTCCTCCTCGCCGCCGTCCCCGGCCTTTCGCTCGATAATCAGACCGTCATCATCGACTGCGCCAACGGAGCCGCCTCGGCCGTAGCGCCGCAGCTCTTCGCGGACCTCGGCGGCAACGTCATCGTCACCCACGCCTCGCCCACCGGCCGCAACATCAACGCGGGCTGCGGAGCGCTGCATCCCGAAGTGGTCGCGGCTGAAGTCGTCAGGCACAAGGCCTCCCTCGGCATCACCTTCGATGGCGACGCCGACCGCGCGCTCTTCGCGGATGAGACCGGCAAGGTGGTCAACGGCGATGCCGTCCTGCTGCTTGCGGCGCGTGATCTCCACGCCCGCGGCGCGCTTGCGAACGCAACGGTCGTCGCCACCACCATGTCCAACATGGGCCTTGAAGCGGCGCTCTCGCGCTCCGGCATCACGATGCTCCGCGCGCCCGTCGGCGATAAGTACGTGCTGGAGCAGATGCTCGCCTCGGGTGCAACGCTCGGCGGCGAGCAGTCGGGCCACATCATCTTCTCCGGCCGCTCCACGACGGGAGACGGCTTGCTGACCGCGTTGCTCGTCCTTGATATCCTGCACCGGGCAGGGAAGTCCCTCGCCGAACTGACCTCCGACCTCAAGACCTTCCCGCAGGTCATCGTCAACATCAAGGTTCGTGAAAAGAAGCCGCTGGCCGATATACCTTCTGTTGCTGAATCGATCGCCGCAGCCGAACAAGCCCTCGCCGGCACCGGCCGCGTCGTCATCCGCTACAGCGGCACGGAGGCACTTGCACGCGTGATGATCGAAGCCGAAGATCACGATGCGATGACGCATCATGCCAATCGTATTGCCAATGCAATCCGCACGGAGTTAGGCATTTAGCAACCTCCAGTCCCAGGTTTTCACTCTAAAACTCTGAACTCGAAACTCCCGAATTCGCTCTTAAACCCAACGCCCACACTCGCGCGGGCAGCATCTCAGATTCCGCCTTTTGCTTTGTTTACCGGATCAAGGACTCACCGGTAACACTCACCGAATCGCAGCCGTCATGCCACAATGGGAAGGTTTCAGGAGGACATCATCGCGACTCGTATGCGGCTTGGCGATCTCCTCATCCAGGCGAAGCTCGTCAGCCTTGAGCAGGTCGCGGAAGCCATCCAGCAGCAGAACGATGTGGGCGGTCGGCTCGGCGATCACCTCGTCACCGCCGGTGCGCTCACCCAGAAGCGCCTCGACGCCTTCCTGCATCGCATGCCCACCGAGCCCGACAGCATCCAGGCCACGGGCATCGACGTCAATGAGCTGCTGAGCCTGCTGCTCAAGCTCATGTACAAAGGCCGCCTCGAAACCGTGCGCCAGTACATCGAAGCGATCAAGCTGCCATCGCACATCGTCATGGACCTGGTGAAGATGGCGGTCGAGCGCAAGCTTCTCTACACCAAGGGCATGCGCAGCTCGGATAGCCTCCTCGACATGAGCTACGCCTTCACCGAAGAAGGCCGCCGCCACGCCATCGACGCCATGCAGCAGTCGCGCTACACCGGGCCCGCGCCGGTGACGCTCGAAGAGTTCAACGACCAGGTCAACCTGCAGAAGCTCACCAACGAGACCGTCAGCTTCGCGCAGATTCGTGCCTCGATGGGAGGCCTTTCGTTTGAAGACGCGCTCATCGAACAAAGCGGCCCCGCGCTCAACTCAGGCCGCGCGATGCTGCTGTATGGTCCGCCCGGAAACGGCAAGACTTCCGTCGCCCTTCGCCTCGCCAGCGTCTTCAATGACGTCATCTACGTCCCGTACGCGGTCATTGTCGACGGCCAGATCATCGGCATGCACGACCCCAGCATTCACGTCGCCATCGAGCCCAATTCGATCGAAGCCGAACCGACCGTCTCGCTCATGCGTCGCGAGCAGTACGACCCGCGCTGGATCCCCTGCAAGCGCCCGTTCGTCGTCGCGGGCGGCGAGCTCTCGCTCGAGATGCTCGACCTCCGCTACGACACCACCTCGCACTTCTACGAAGCGCCGCTGCACATGAAAGTCCTCGGCGGCTGCTTCGTGATCGACGACTTCGGCCGCCAGCTCGTCTCGCCCACCAAGCTGCTCAACCGCTGGATCGTCCCCCTCGAATCCCGCGTCGACTACCTCAAGCTGCACACCGGCAAAAGCTTCTCCATTCCCTTCGACGAGCTTGTCATCTTCTCCACCAACCTGGAGCCGGAAGACCTGATGGACCCGGCCTTTCTCCGCCGCCTGCCGTACAAGATCGAGATCGGCGCGCCCAGCGTCCATCTCTTTCACGAGATCTTCGTCGCCGTCTGCAAGCCCCACGGTATCGTCGTCACCGACGAGATCTTCGAGTACATCGTGCATAAAATTCAGGTGGAAAAAGGCCTCGAACTCGCCGCCTTCCAGCCGAAGTTCATCGTCGACCAGGTCGTCGGAACCTGCCGCTTCATGGGCGGTCCCACTCGCCTCGAACCGCGGTACATCGAGTATGCCGTCGACAACCTGCGCGTCAAACGCAACGAAAAAGCCCAGGCTTACAACCGCCCCACCATGGACGGTTCGTAATCGACCGGGTCTTAAGCCCGTCCTGCAAACTCCCGCGTCTCCGTCGCGATCTTCACCTTTTCGCCTTGCTTGATGAAGAGCGGCACCTTGATCTCGAGACCCGTCTCCAGCCGAGCGATCTTCGTGCCGCTTCCGCTCGATGAGTCTCCCTTGCCGCCCTGCTCGGCATACGTCACATCCAGCTCGACAAAGATCGGCAACTGCAAGCCGATCGGGTTCCCATTGAACTTATGCAGCTGCAGCATGGCTCCTTCGATCAACAGGTCCAGCGCCCCGCCCATCATGTCCTCATCCAGCGTCAGCGTCTCGAACGTCTCCTGGTCCAGAAAGTGCGAGCCGTCGCCATCGCTGTAAAGATACGAAGCCGGCACCAGCACCAGGTCGGGCTCCTTGAACTTCTCCTGCGCCTTGAACGTCTTCTCGAACACTGCACTCGTCAGCAGGTTCCGCACCTTCAGCCGAACCAGCGTCTGCCCGCCCCGCGCCGTAGGCGTCGTAATCTCCGAATCCAGGCAGACATACGGAACATTTTCCATCTCAAAAACACTCTTACGCTTGATGTGAATCGCTTCAACTAATGCAGCCATGTGCGGTCGTCCCTCAACCCCAGTATAAGTCTTCAAGACAGACCAAACAGCGCTTCACTCTCTCTGCTGCTGAACGTCCATCGTCTTTGAGAGAAGGAAGCCAGCGCTGGTGTCAACCGTTAGAAAGCAGCAGCAGTCGCCGCTTCACCCACCGCCGCCTTCGCCTTCTCCACCTGCGGCAACCCCTGGTCCGCCGCCGCCCACTCCTTCAAAAATGCCTCGTATTCCTTGCGAGCCCCTGCCCGATTCCCCGCCAGCTCATCCGCCCGCGCAATCCCGTACAGCTCAAACCCCGAGTCAGGCCGATCTACCAGCGCCGCCTCATAAGCCGTCTTCGCGCCGGCGAAATCCTTCGCCTTCAGCAGAGCGGCAGCCTCCGTCTCATGCACCGGCCGGATATAAAACGGCGGCTCATGATACCCAAGCTTCTTCTCCTCACCCACCGCCTGCACGTACAGCTTCTTGGCGGCATCGAGCTTCTGCTCGCTCACCAGGATCCCGGCTCGCAGCTCCAGCGAAGCCACGCTCAAGCCCTGCACCAGCGGCTCTTCCATCGCATCCGGATTTGCCTCTTCCATCGGTGCCGCGTCGTCCTTCTTTGTCTCGTCTTTCTTGACCGGGGTGTCGGCTTTGTCCTGCTTCACGCGCCAAAGCCCCGCATCGAACCGCGCCGAAGCAGCCTTCGCCCCGGCCAGGTCATCCTTGTCGAGTGCCAGCATCCCCGTCGCGAACTCCCGCAACTCCGCCGTCATAAACCGCAGGTTCGCCGTCTTCTCATTCTCCGGAATCGACGCCGCATCCAGCATCGCCAGCACCCCCGTCCAATCCCCCAGCCGCAAAGCCACCGGAAGCCTCCGGCTCACTCTCGCCATCTGGTCCCTTGCACTCCAGACATACAGCGTCGCGGACAACTGCCCCCGAGCCCCGGCCAGCCGATCCGAAAGCGCATTCGCCTCCGCGAAACGTCCCTGCTCCATCAGGTTCGCAATCCCGTACATCATGTTGTGGACGTAGTTCCAATCATCATCCGGCCCTACATGCTGCTCCCGCATATACTTCTCATCCGCAGCGGTGGAAGCCGCAAACCACACATCCGCATCCTTGTAGTCGCCCACGCGATAGTAGATATGCCCCGGCATATGCACCATGTGTCCGCTCGTCGGGGCGAGGCTCGCCAGCAGGGCCGCGCTCGGAACCGCGCGCTCCGGATGATTGCCCGGCTCCATCGCATGAATCCAGTAATGGTTCGCCGCCGAATCGTTCGGCGCGTCCTTCATCACCCCTTCAAGGATCGCGATCGACTCCTTCATTCCAGCCTTCGGTTCGCCCTTCTCGTCGTACCCATCGCCCACCGCGTTCGCGAGAAAGATCTTCGCCTGCGTATCCTTCGGATATTTCTTCACCAGCTTGCGCAGCACCTCAACCTCGGCCTTCTCAGCATCCGGTCCATCCTTGGACCCGGCCTCCGCCGCCTCGATGTAAAGTTTGTCCGAACCACTCGCATGCTTCTTCAACTCAATGGCCTTCGCCAGCGCCTTCTTGCCATAAACGCTCGATCCCCCATGGCGAAATCCCTCTGCCTCCGCCAGCCCCCAGTAGCACATCGCACACTGCGGATCGACCCGCACCCCCTGCTCAAACGCCTTGATCGCCTCGTAGTCCCAGAAGTCATGCTGCAGGGTAAGCCCCTGGTCGAACCACACCTGGGCCTCCGGCGTCGCCTTGATCGTGATGTGCGAGTTGCCGATTCCCGTCATGTGGATCGGCACCGGCAAAGACTCCGGAGCAGGCACCTTCACCATCCCATCCTTCGCCGCGCCCATCGCCATACCGCTCATGCCGGTCTGCTGCGCCACCATCGCTCCGTTCACCAGCAAGGCACCCAACAGCAATCCGCAACAGGCAGAACCATCCAGTATTCGCATAACAAAACTCTACAAGAACTCTCGAAGCATCGTGTCCAATCCACGAAGTCCTTGCGCCGATGGCAGGTATGGCGCGCCTGTTGAGCGTTAGAATGGCTTGTCCTATGTCGTCTCCCCGACCTGAACTCGCGACGGCAGAATCCTCGATCTCAGCCGGGATGTCGACCGATCTCGCCTGCCTGATCGACGGATTCTTCGACGGCGTCCTCTTCATGGATCGTCAATGGCGCATCACCTTCGCCAACCAGAGCGCGCGGCAGATCAGCCGCATCGAACCGCAGCATCTCAACGGCCCAACCCATTGGGAGCTCTACCCGGCCACCCTCGGAACGCAGATAGAGACCACCTATCGCCGGACGATGGACGAGCGCATCACGCTCGACCACGAGTGGTACTACGCGCCCTTCGATGTCTGGATCTCCCTGCGCACGACGCCGATCCCTACCGGCATCGCCGTCACCTACCGCGATGTCTCCCGCTTGAAAAAGGCAGAAGAGAAGCGCGACGAAACCGCGCGCCAGCTCGAACAGGTCTTCGAAGCGACCACCGACGCAATCGTCGTGCTGGACAGCACCTACCGCATCACGTTCCTGAATCGCCGCGCGAAGCAACTGGTCTCGCCCTTCGGCGATGTCCTCGGCAGGAACCTCTTCGATGCCTTCCCGAGGACGGTCTACGAAGACTCCCCCTACGAGCGCGTCTACCGCAGGGCGATGGAAGAACGCACGGCCGGGGAGTTTCTCGCGTTCTATCCGGAGCCCCTGAATCGCTGGCTCCAGGTCCAGGCATACCCGGGCGAAGACGGCATCATCATCTTTTTCCGCGATGTCTCGGACGAGCGAGCTCGCGCCGACGAGCTGAGACACAAAACAGCCGAAGCAGAACGGCAGTCCGCCGAGATCGAAAGCATGTACCAGACCGCGCCCATTGGCCTCGCACTCTTCGACACGGAAGAGTTTCGTTACCTGCGCTTGAACGACCGGCAGGCGGCGTTCTTCGGCTTGAAGCCTGAGCAGATCGTCGGGCGCACACTGACCGAAATGGCCCCGATCGAAGGGTTGCGCGAGCTCTTCGAAGGCGTCCGCGACGGCGTGCCGGTCGTCAACTTTCCGCTCGAAGGCGAGTTGATCAGCAATCCAGGCGAGCATCGGTACTGGACGGTGAACTATTCGCCGGTCTTCGCGGCCGATGGCTCCGTGCAGGCCATCTCGGCAGCGTCGCTCGAAATTACAGCGCAGAAGCGGGCTGAGAACGCACTGATGCAAAGCGAGAAGCTCGCGGCCGTTGGCCGGCTCGCCAGTTCCATCTCGCACGAGATCAACAACCCGCTCGAAAGCGTCACCAACCTCCTCTACCTCATCCAGTTGAACGAAGACCTGCCCTCCGAGGTGAAGACGTACCTCGACCTGACCCAGCAGGAGGTCGCACGCGTCTCGCAGATCGCCACCCAGACCCTGCGCTTCCATCGGCAGTCGGTTCGCCCCACCACCGTTACCGCGGCGCAGCTACTGGAACCCATCGTGAAGCTCTACCAGGGAAGACTCGCGAACTCGGGCATCCTCCATCGGGAAGAGCTGGCCAGCGCGACCCCGATCCTGTGCCTCGAAAATGAGATCCGGCAGGTCCTCAGCAACCTCATCGCCAACGCAGTCGACGCCATGCGCACCGGCGGCAAGCTCGTCCTGCGTTCGCACGACGCGCGCACCGACGGAGTTCAGGGAGTGCGCATCATCGTAGCCGACACCGGCCACGGCATGTCCGAAAAAACCAAGGCCCGCGTCTTCGAGCCGTTCTTCACCACCAAAGACCTCAACGGTACCGGCCTCGGCCTGTGGATCTCAGCAGAAATCGTTCAACGCCACAAGGGAAAACTCTCCGTGCGCAGCAGCGAAGACCCCATCCGCCACGGCACTGTCTTCAGCTTGTTTCTGCCGGTAGACCGTCCCCTGACTTAACTCGAAAACTCTCCACTCTAAACTCTCGAATGCATCAACCCGCAATCCCGGCAGCGTTTGCGGAATCAACAACCGCCAACTGTTACGCAAACGGCAGGAAGAGCGTGACCACCGTCCCCGCGCCCTGCTTCGTCCGAATCGCAATCCGCCCCTTGTGCCGCGCCATAATCTCCGCGCTGATCCATAGGCCGAGCCCTGAGCCGCCGATGCCTTTCGTCGAGAAGAATGCCTCAAACATGCGAGCCTGCGTCTCCGCAGTCATGCCGCTGCCATTATCCGCGAGCGTCAGCACGAAGCCTCTGCGGTTGCTGCGCCAGTCCGTCGCTTCGCGGCTCCGCACCCACAGCTTGCCGCCCATCGACATCGCGTCGATGGCATTCGAAACAAGGTTGCTCAGCACCTGGCGAATGTCGCCTTCGAAGACCTCGATCGGGTCGTGCGCGCGCTTGCGCGTCTCCACCGTGATGCCGCAGTTACGCAGCCTTGCCTCGAAGACCAGGAGCGTCGCGGCGATCAGTTCCTCGCAGGTAATCGCCTGCGGATTGGTCGATTGCTTATGGAACCGCAGCGTCTGGTTGGCGATCGTGGCCACGCGCCGCAACTCCTGGTCGGCAAGGTCGAGCCATACCCGCACCTCCGGGTCTACAGACTGCTGCCGTGAAAGATAAAGCAGGTTGGTCACGGCTTCCAGCGGGTTGTTGATCCCGTGCGCCATGCTCGAGGCAAGCCGTCCCACCGCAGCCAGCTTTTCGTTCTGCATGATCGCCGCTGCCGCGACCTCGTTCTCAACGATGCGCAGCCGCGCTTTGAGCAGGGACATGACCTGCCGGGCAAGCGCTTCGAGGGCCTTTATCTGATCCGGCGTGATCGTGCGGGGCTTGGAATCGATGACGCAGATGGTTCCGAGTACGTGGCCGTTGGGCGCGACAAGAGGAGCGCCGGCGTAGAAGCGGATGTTTGGATCGCCGGTCACCAGCGGATTGTCGGCGAAGCGCGGATCGTTCTGGGCGTCTTCGACGACGAGGGTCTGCGGATTTTCGATCGTGTAGGCGCAGAAGCTCTCTTCGCGCGACGTCTGGGACGCGCCGATGCCGACCTCAGCCTTGAACCATTGCCGGCTCTCGTCGATCAGCGAGATGAGCGAGATCGGTGTGCCACAGATATACGTCGCGAGAGCAATGATGTCTTCGTAGGCCTGGTCCCGGAGCGAATCAAGCACGCCGTACTCGCGCAGGGTGGCGAGGCGTTCTGGGTCGTTCGTTGGAATTGGCGCAGGGGGCATGTCGTTCACCTTCCATTACATCAGGTATCGCGCCGAAAGTCCCTTCCAGCCGACCCTGGCCTTAGAGCGTCTGATACCTAGCTGCCTAGGCTTGCAAAAAGCCGCCTTTAGCAGCACTTTTTGCGGCAAAATCGCGCATTAGAACCGTCGAAACGCGACGAAAAACGCTCCGTCCGACCCGCACCTCCGGTCAGCAAATTCCCAAAACGGGACAAGTGACAGCCAAAACCCCGCAAAACCAGCCAAAACCCTGCAAAAACCCATTGTTCCACGTGGAACAATCCGCCCCTGTTCCACGTGGAACACTTTGCAAACTTCACGCCGCGTTTTTCAATGTTCCACGTGGAACAAACGCTACGGGGCCGGGTAGCTGTGCGTTCCAGAGCCGATCTGCTCCGTCTTGCCCGGAAGGATCACGGTAGCGGTCGTATTGGCCGGAATCGTCACCGTGAACCGGTGGTTTTTCAGGTCCGAAACCACCGTTCCATACGCCGAGTCGTACTCCGTATGCAGCGCAGGCAGCGCGGGGTCGAAGTGCGGCTGGATCGTCAGGTGATGGAATCCAGGGCCCATAGCATCGGTATCGATCCCAGCGGCCCGGCGATAGACCCAGGCCATTACGGACCCAAAAGCGTAATGGTTATACGAGTTCATCCCCGGATCGCCCGTATCCCCGTTCCAGCGCTCCCACCAGGTCGTGGCGCCCTTCGAAATCATGTATCCCCACGAAGGGTACGTGTCCGAAAGCAGCAGCTTGAACGCCAGGTCGGTGTGGCCGTTGGCATCCAGAACGGACAGCAGAAACGGGGTGCCAAGAAAGCCTGTCGTTAGGTGGGTCTTATGCGCGGTGATGTCGGCGACGAGGCGATCGACCATGTTGGCTTTGAGTTCGGGCGGGGCGATCTCGGTGAAAAGGGTCGCAAGATAACCGGTCTGCGTATTGCCTTCGACCGAGCCATCCGCTTTGACGTAAGCCTTGCGATAGGCAGTGGCGATCTCGTCGTAAAGCTGCTGGTACGTAGCGGCTTCGTCAGCGTGGTGGAGCGCGGTAGCCATCTCGACCATCTCGCGCGCGACCAGGGCCCAGTAGGCCGTGCCGATCAGGTCGCCGGGGGTGTGGGGGTCGGGTGCGAGCCAGTCCGCATAATCATTGCCAAGAGCCTTTTTGCGCAGATGATCGGGGTTGTTGGCGAGGATGAAGTCCATCCACCGCTGCATGGCGGGCCAGGACCTTTCGACGGTCGTCAGGTCGCCGTACTGAAGCCACGCGGCGTAGGGGACGAAGATGCCGGCGTCGCCCCAGCCAGGTGCGCCGGGATTCGGGCCGAGGATGTTGGGGGAGACGTCGGTGAAAGCGCCGGCAGGTGTCTGCGCGTCGGTGACGTCAAGCATGAACTTGCGCGTGAAAGCATCGATGTCGAAGTTATAGGTTCCCGTCCGCCAGAAGGCCCCGGCATCGCCCATCCAGCCGAGACGTTCGTCGCGCTGCGGGCAATCGGTGGGGATCGACACGAAGTTTCCGCGCTGGCCCCACGCCCCGAGTTCGTTCATCTTGTTGAGCAGATCGCTCGAGCTGGTGAGTCGGACAGAGGGCGTAGTGGGAAGGCTGTTCTGGACAAGGCCTTCAATGGAGGCGAGAGTCAGCGGGGAGATGCGGCCCGGCGAAAGCTCGGTGAATTCGACATAGCGGAAGCCATGGAAGGTAAACGTGGGGGTCCAGGTTTCGGGGCCTTTGCCGGAGAGCGTGTAGGTGTCGGTAGCGTCGGCATTGCGGAGGTTTTGGGTGTAGATCGAGCCGTCGGGATTCAGCCGTTCCGCATAGCGCAGCCGAAGGACGGACCCGCGCGGACCTTGCACATGGATGCGAATGTTGCCGACCATGTTCTGGCCCATATCGAAGATGGCGGGATGGGCTGCGCTTGCCGGGTCGAGATGAATGGGCTTGATCGTGAGGCTGTGGGTGATAGGAAGGTCAGGCTCGGCGGTGAGCGTGAGGCCGGAGTTGGCAGGCTCAGCGACTGCCGCGTGAGCCCAGTCTTTCGGCTCGGTGAGACGTGCATCGTACGATTCGCCACCGTAGATCTCAGCGAACGTGATGGGCGCGGGCGCAGTCTTCCAGGATGGGTCGGTGGCGATGGTCTGGTGCGTGCCGTTGGCGAGCGTGAGGTCAAGTTGTGCGCGCAGCAGGTTAGGACCGTTGTACGAGCGGAAGCCGATCCACGTCATCGGCGAAGAAAACCAGCCGCCGCCGAGCAGGACATCAAGCGAGTTCGGGCCGCGGGTCAGCAGCGGGGTGACGTCGTAGGTCTGGTAGAGGACGCGCTTCGAAAAGTCAGTCCAGCCGGGCGAGAGCAGGGTGCCGGGAGCGATGGGCTTTCCATTCAGCGATGCCTGGTACGCTCCGAGTGCAGTGATGGTGAGGCGTGCGGACTTGACCGTCGTGGGAAGGGTAAAAGCCTTCTTCAGGATGGACGGTTCTGCGGTGATGATTGCGGGACCGAGGACGGCGGTTTCGCGGTCGGTGCCGGTGTCGAACGGGGCAGAGAGCGGGCCGGCAACGGCAGCCGGCGCCCATGCAGACTTTGCGTTCGGGCGTGACTCCCACTTGGCATTGGTGACGATGCGGGACAGGACGCCATCTGCCCGGGTGACGTGGATGGCTGCAGCGACCGCGCTCGCAGAGGGCTTGCCGGCCTGGTGCGAGGTCACATCGAGCAGGATCTCGTTGTTGCCGGCGTGCAGCCACGGGGCGATCTCTTCGCGGTCGAAGGCTCCCCATTCGTCGTGATGGCCGGTAGGGTGGCCGTTCACCGAAGCGGTAAAAGCTCCGCGGACGAGGACGTGCAGGCTGGCGGCTTGCGGAGCGGCATCGAGATGCAAGGTGTAGCGGAACTGGGCGGGTGTGGCGGAAGGAACCTTGGTTGGGTCGGCCTTGGCGAGCCAGATCCAGCGGATGTCTTTGAGTTCGGCTTCGGCGGCGTTGTTCGGGCGGGTGATCCATTGGGCTTTCCAGTCAGATGAGGAGAGAAGACCAGTTTCGAAGGTGGCTGGCTGCGAGGAGGACTTGAGGTTCTTGCTGTCCCACGTCATGACGTGCCAGGTGTAGCGATGCTGGGCGACGAGGGCGGGTCCGGCGTAGGCGATGTTGACGGATTCTGAGGAGCTGACGCGGCCTGAATCCCAGACGGGCTTGTTCTCGCTCGTGACGACGATCTCGTACGCGGACTGCGTCCAGTTGGGCGTCCGAGCGTCGGATTGCCAGGAGAAGGTGGGGCTGGGGGTGTCAATGCCGAGTGGGTTGAGGAGGGCGTTGGTCCGGAGGTGGGTGGGAGCGGCGAAGGCGGGGAGTGCGAGGGAAAGGAAGAGCAGGACGTGCTTCGGCATGATGGGTTGGCTCCGAGGTTGATGATAGCGGGTCTGGCGGAGATCTTGCTGGTGTCCTAACCGCAGTTCCTTCGGCTTTGCTCAGGATGACGACACTGACGGGCGGTGGCGACGTGCCCTAGCGGAGGTGGCTGATGGGGCGGGTGGGCAGGGTGAAGTGGAAGGTGGCACCTTGGCCTGGGGGGCTGGTCGCCCAGATGAGGCCGCCGTGCTGGGTGACGATGGAGCGGCAGATGGCAAGACCGAGGCCAGTGCCTCCCATGGTGCGGGAGTCCGAGGCGTCGACCTGCTGGAAGCGCTCGAAGATGCTGTCGAGCTTACCGGCCGGTATGCCACGACCGTCGTCGTGTACGTCGATGCGGGCTTCGGTGTCGTCGACCTTCTGCGCGGAGAGCGTGATGGTGCCGTTGGGCGGCGAGAACTTGATGGCGTTCGAGATGAGATTGGTGAGCGCCTGGAGGATACGGTCGGGATCGCCGAAGACTTCGACGGCGTTGGACGTGATGTGGAAGCGGAGGTTCCGCTTGTCGGCGGCTGCTTGCTGGAGACTCGCGGCGCGCTCGAAAAGCTGGCGCATGGAGCACATGGCGGAGTGAAGCTCGGCGTTGCCGGACGAGATGCGCTCGATGTCGAGGAAGTCGTTGACGAGGCGGATGAGCCGGTCGGTGTTGCCGATGGCGATCTCGAGCATCTGCTTCTGCTTTTCGGGCTTCTTTTCGAGCGCTCCTCCGGTAACGAGTCCGAGGGCCGCGCGGAGCGAGGTGAGGGGCGTGCGCAACTCGTGCGAGACGGTGGAGATGAACTCGTCCTTCATGCGGTCGAGCGCGCGGCTGTCGGTCGTATCGCGGAAGGCGACAACCACGCCGACGGCCTTGGTGCGGGTGCCGGGTGCACCATCGGGCTTGGCTTCAATCTGGGGGCGCGCGACATATTCCACCGGAAAGCTGGAGCCATCCTTGCGCCAGAAGACTTCGTCGGCTTCGCGGACGGTGTCGAGATTGCGGATGCTGGCTTCGATGGCGCAGTCTTCTTCGGGGTACGGAGTGCCGTCGGCGTGGGTGTGGTGGATGAGCTGGTGGAAGTTTCTGCCGAGCAGCTCGTGGGGTTTGTAGCCGAGCATCTGCGCGGCGGCGGGGTTGATGACGGTGACCCGGCCGTCCAGGTCGATGCCGTAGATGCCGTCGCCGACGGATTCGAGGATGGAGTTGGATTGGTGGATGAGGGCGCGGAGTTTTTCCTCGGCTCGGACCTGTTCGGAGATGTCGATGCCGAAGCCGAGGACGTAGGGCTCGCGGCTGGCCTGTGTGGCAACGGGATGGATGAGCTTATTGCGGTACGCAATGGTGCGGGTGTCGCCTGAGCTGGCGGTGAGTTGGAAGCGGCCCTGCGCTTCGCCACTGATGGCGATGTGATGGAGATACTGGTCGAAGCTGGGACGGAACTCAGGCTTCATGAAGGCGGTGAGGGGTGCGTTGGTCATCTCGCCGACCGTGCGGCCCAGGGACTCAGCGCCGTAGGTGTTGACGGAGAAGATCGCGCCATCGAGGCCGTGGGTAAAGACCATGCCGAGCGAGCCTTCGACCAGCTGGCGGTAGCGGGCCTCGGATTCGCGGAGAGTCGCTTCGGCGGCGCGCTGCTCGGTGACGTCAATGCCGGTGGCGATGATGAAGTTGGGTTCGCCCTGTTCGTCGACGAGGGCGGTCGCGGTCCAGGCGATGCGGCGGAGCGAGCCGTCGCGATGCTGCCAGTGGTTTTCAAAGCTGGCGGGGAAGTCGCCGGAGCGGAGGCGCTGGAACTCCTCGATCGCGGCGGGCACGTCCGCAGTCGGGATGAGATGCTCCCAGACGGTACGACCGACGAGCGAGGAAAACTCGAAACCGGAGACTTGTTCGCACGTGCGGTTGAAGCGGACGATGCGGCCGGCGGTATCGTAGACCGCGACAAGCGCGCCGACGGTGTCGAGCACGGTCGAGACGAAGTTTCGTTCGACGGAGAGAGCTGTTTCGACGCGGTAGAGATCGCGGCCTTCGTGCTCGGTGGTGCGCACGCGGATGTTGAGTTCGAGGCGCGTCATCACCTGCCGGGCGAGGGTCATGAGAGAAGCTTTTTGCCGGGAGGTGAGCGACTGGGGTGCGCCAGACTGGACCATGAGGCAGCCGAGCGTAACTCCCTGGGAAGTGATGAGCGGGGCGCCGGCGTAGAAGCGCATCGCTCGGCCGGAGACGAGGATGCCGTCAGGGCGGAAGGCGGGGTCGTAACGCGCATCCTGAATCTCAAGGACGCGGTCGGACTGGATGCAAAGCTCACAAGGGGTGTTGCCGCGAGGCATGGTGCGCGGGCCGGGGCCAACGCGCGCGTGAAAGCTGACGATGTCCTGACCGATGAGGGAAATGGCGGCGATGGGGGTGCCACAGAGGTCGGCGGCGAGTTGCGTGAGGTCTTCGAGACCTAAGGTGTCGGCAGCGCCGGGGAGCTGATATTGGTCGAGAGCATGGAGCCGCGCGGACGCATTTTTCGCTTTGAGTTGGAGTATCCCTATCATTCTTTCTGTTTCAAATGTAGGGGATAAAGGTGTTGAAGCCCTCTGCAACTTATGGGGGATGCGGAGGTCTCTTGGGCGGCGGAACACGGCTGATTGGACGTGGAAAAGCTAGGAAAGGGTGCGTGGTTACCGGGGGGTCTACATGGGGGATTACTAAGAGGGTACAACTTGCAGAATGGTCGTACCCGGCTGCCATAGTTACTCGGGCGGTGTCGCGGCGGGACCGGGCAGCGTGCAGCAGGTTCCGGGGTCGGAGCCGTCGTTGGCGGAGGCGTCCAGCGCGACCTTCCAGGAGCCGTCCGTGAGCTTACGCCACACGGTGATGTAGCGACCCGAGGTGACGATGGGTGCGCCTTTAGCATCGGTGGAGCGACCGGTGTATCTTCCCCAGGTGAAGCCCATGTCGTTCTGGGCGGACATCTGCGCTCCTTGCGCGGACCAGGTGAGGGAATAGTCTTTGGGGTTCCAGTTGGCCTGGGCGGCGATAGCTCCGCGACCGAGGACGGCGGGCTTGCCGTTCGAGAGAGTGACGGCGTCTTCGGCGAACCAGGTGGCGAAGGCTCTGCCGCCGTTTTTCGCGACGTCGTCGGCGAACCTGGCTTCGAGCTCGATGAGATGGACGACGCCCGGGGACATGGTCGGCTGCACGACGGGGCTGATGAGGCGGTAGCCGTTGGCGGGCTGGGTGCCGGGGACTTGCTGGGCCGCGGCGGCTGTCGTGAGGATGGCGGCAAGGATGAAGGTGCGGGCGAGCATGGGTGGATTTTAGAACAGCAAGGGCAAGTGCGCCGTCTCGCTGGCTGCCGCACTTCGTGGGGTGCTGGACGGCTTCGGCGTGTATGCTTCACGTCACATGAGTAAGGGGACGGAACGGACATTATTGGGGATTGCTGCGCTGCTGTTTGCGGCGGGCGTAGTGTTTGCCAGGTATGGCGGGGCCTTGATGGTCGGGGTGTCGCTGCGGTGGGCGGCGATTGGCGTGTTGAGCGCGTTTGCGTTGAAGCGACGGACGTTGACGCCCTGGATCTTCGTGGCGATGGTCGCGGGGGCCGAGATCGGGTTCGATCTACCGGGCTTTGCCGTGCAGTTGCGGGTGTTCTCCGATATCTTCCTGCGGCTGATCAAGACGATTGTGGCTCCGCTGATTATGGCGACGTTGATCACGGGGATTGCGGGACATGGGGATCTGAAGTCGGTGGGGCGCATGGGGGTGAAGAGCCTCGCCTACTTTGAGGTGCTGACGACGATCGCGCTGGGGATTGGGCTGCTGGCGATCAACTGGTCGAAGGCGGGTGTGGGGCTGGTGCTGCCGGTCGCGGCGGGGTCGGCGGATACGCTGGCGAAGGTGGCTCCCACGCATTGGGATGAATTTCTGCTGCATGTGTTTCCGGAGAATCTTGCGAAGTCGATTGCCGAGGGGCAGATTCTGCAGGTCGCCGTCTTTGCGGTATTCTTCGGGATTGCACTGGCAAGCTTGAGCGAGGAGAAGCGTGGGCCGGTGCTGCGGCTGACCGAGAGCTTGAGCGAGGTGATGTTCAAGTTTACGAACATCGTGATGTACTTTGCGCCGGTGGGTGTGGGGGCGGCGATGGCGTTCACCGTGGGGCACATGGGGCTGGGCGTCCTGGTGAATCTGGGTAAGCTGCTGTTGACGTTGTATGGGGCGCTGCTTGCATTTGGCGTGCTGGTGATGCTGCCGGTGGCGTTGCTGGCAAGGCTGCCGGTCCTGGGTTTTCTGAAAGCCGTAGCGGAGCCTGCGACGATTGCATTTGCGACCAGTACGAGCGAGGCGGCGCTGCCGAGAGCCATGGAGGCGATGGAGGCTTACGGGGTTCCGCGGCGCGTGGTGGCGTTTGTGATCCCGGCCGGGTACAGCTTCAATCTGGATGGGTCGACACTGTATCTGGCGCTCGCGAGTATCTTCGTCGTGCAGGCGGCTGGGATGCATATGGGATGGCGCGAGCAGCTGCTCATGATGGGAACGCTGGTGCTGACGAGCAAGGGCGTGGCGGGAGTTCCGAGGGCGACTTTGGTCGTGCTACTTGCGACAGCTTCGACGTTTCATCTGCCGACAGAACCGATCTTCGTCATTCTGGGCATCGACGCGTTGATGGATATGGCGCGGACGATGGTGAACGTGGTGGGGAACTGTCTGGCGAGCGCGGTGGTGGCGAAATGGGAGGGTGTGTTCGGGAGTGAGTTGCCAAGCGTTACGGTTGTTGAGGGCATGGCAGAGTAGTCGTCTTGTGTAGCGGGTGAGACGGATTCGCAGAAATCCGCGTCGTATACTTCGAATTGGCACTTTTTGGCTGAGGCATGGGCAAAATACTCGAATCGATCAACTCGCCGGCGGATGTGAAGCGGCTTTCGATGGCCGAG
Source organism: uncultured Granulicella sp. (assembly GCA_963693075.2). Lineage (GTDB taxonomy): Bacteria > Acidobacteriota > Terriglobia > Terriglobales > Acidobacteriaceae > Edaphobacter. Next base: position 465,361 of record CAXMMP010000001.1, read on the forward strand.
TTGACGATGCTGGCTGAGGAGATTCGCGAGCGGCTGATCTCAAGCGTAGCCAAGACGGGTGGACATATTGGGCCGAACCTCGGCGTCGTCGAACTGACGATTGCCATGCATTACGTGTTCGATACGCCGGTGGATAGCTTCATCTTCGACGTGAGCCATCAGGCCTATGTCCATAAGCTTCTGACCGGGCGCGAGAAGCAGTTCCATACGATTCGGCAGCCTGAAGGGTTGAACGGATTCATGCTGCGGACGGAGTCGGAGCATGATTCGTATGGGGCGGGCCACGCCGGGACGGCGTTGAGCGCGGCGCTGGGAATGGCGGTTGGCCGCGATATGTCGGGCGGCAAAGAACACATCGTTGCGCTGGCGGGGGATGCGGCGTTCACCAACGGAATCTCTTTTGAGGCGCTGAACAATATCGCTTCGCAAACCAAGCGGCTGATTATCGTTTTGAACGATAACGAGTGGTCGATCGACAAGAACGTTGGGGCGATCGCCGAGTACTTTCACAAGATCGCGACGAACCCGACCTACAACAGCCTGCACGACAAAGCTGCCGACCTGGTGGAGAAGTTCGGCGGCAAGGCTGCGATGCACGTAGCTCGTAAAGCCCAGGAGGCAGCCAAAGGGCTTGTTGGGCGGGGCGTGATCTTTGAAGAGTTCGGGCTCAACTATTTTGGGCCGATCGATGGGCATAACCTGCCGCTGCTGATCGAAACGTTCAAGTTTCTAAAGCAGCAGAAGAGACCGGTCGTGCTTCATGCGATTACGCAGAAGGGACGCGGGTTCCAGCCGGCGCTTGAAGGGCAGAAGAAGTTTCACGGGCTGGGTCCGTACCATCCGGAGACGGGCGAGACGAAGCCTGCGGGACAGAAGACGTATTCGGAGATCTTTGCGGAGACGCTTTCGAAGCTGGCCGATGAGAACGATAAGGTGGTGGCGATTACGGCGGCGATGCCGAATGGGACGGCACTCGATCTGTTTCGACCGAAGCATCCGACACGGTACTTCGATGTCGGGATTGCCGAGGAGCATGCGGTGATCTTCGCGGCAGGGATGGCGACGAAGGGGTACAAGCCCTTCTGCGCGATTTATTCGACGTTCTTGCAGAGGGCTTATGACCAGATCGTCCACGATGTGTGCCTGCAGAATCTTTCCGTGGTGTTCTGCATGGATCGCGGTGGGTTGAGCGGGGATGATGGGCCGACGCATCACGGTCTGTTCGACATCAGCTATCTGCGCAGCGTGCCGAACATCGTCCACATGGTGCCGCGCGACGAAGATGTGCTTGCCGACATGATGTACACGGCGATGCTGCACGTTGGGCCTTCGGCGATCCGGTATCCGCGAGGCACGGGGCCGAATGTGGCAATCAAAGCTGCGCCGGTTGCGGTTGAGATTGGCAAGGCTGAGGTGCTTCGTGAGGGGCACGATGTCGCCGTGTTTGCTCTGGGCGCGATGATGGCGGAAGGCGAACGGCTGTGCGACATGCTCGAAGCACAGGGATTGAGCGCGGCATTGATCGATCCACGGTTTGCCAAGCCGATCGACCGTCAGTGTGTCGAGCAGTATGGGCGGGAGTGCGGGTTGATCTTCACCTTGGAAGATCATGTGCTGGCGGGTGGATTTGGGTCGGCGGTGCTCGAGACGTTGAACGACTTGGAGTTGACGACTCCGGTGGTGCGCGTTGGTTGGTCGGATGCGTTCATCGAACACGGCAAGGTGGAGTCGCTGCGGGCGAAATATGGATTGACGGCGGAAGGCGCGATGATCAAGGCTGCGACACCGCTGCGAGCGCTGGTGGAGACGCTGGCTAAGGCTGTGGTGGCGAAGTAGGAGTCTTACGACAGCATGTCAGCGAAGCTCTTTGCGTTGATGATTCGGGTTCCTGTGTGACGAACGAGGACAAGGAGATGTCCTTTGTCGCCGGTAACGAGGTAATCTGCACGCCCGAACTCCGCCATGGCGAGGAGATAGTTGTCAGCGGGATCGGGCGATCGATTGGGACAGGGTGAAGAGTCAACGAACTCGCACTTTCTGCGCAGATTGTTAAGGAGAACTCCGGACAGATGAGGGACAATGAGCTTATTGATTCTGTCCTTTTGAAGGGTCCGGCGCAGTTCGTTCATTTGCTCTTCGGCGGTCAGCAGATTAAAGAGCCTCTTTCGCCATAGCTGCGTAATGCGTCCGGCAACTCCGTGAGGGGTGAGCAGGGCGGAGACCAAAATGTTCGTGTCCAGGATGACACGCACAGGCTAGTGGCTTTGTTGTAACTGGGCGCGACGCTCCGCACGGACATCTTCAAGGGCGGTGTCTACTGCAGATTGGACGACGTCGGGATCGAGGCCACGATTCTGTTGGTGAACTTCATCAACAACTTTGAAGAAAACGTAGTCGCGAACGGCTTCTTCCACAATTGGTGAGAGGTCGCTCAATGAAAGGCCCTGAGACCGCAGGAACGACTGAAGGGATTCGTCGGTGTCTTTGGAGACCTTGATCTCCCAACTCACAGCTTGTGCGGTCGGCATGACTCACCTCGTATGAATGAGTTTACTCCTGCCGCTGAGAACCGACGGAAGTGGTGCGAGTCGCCAGCATCATCGGCAGCAGTTCCGCGGTGCGCTGGTGCCGGTAGTTGAAGATGCTACGGAACTGGGTGGGCATGACGAGTTTGGAGGCAAGTTCGCCGAGGGGGCCGAGGGGGAGTTCATAGTGGACTTCGTCTTTGAGCAGGGTGCCGGGGGTGGGGATGCCGTCGACGGTGCGGGTTTCGGCGAGGAGCGAGTGGCAGTGATGCCAGGAGGCGAAGGGGCCGCGGTGCTGGATGTCGCAGAAGTGGTCGTTCCAGACGAACTCGGTGATCTCGGCGTCCCATGGGATGCGGAAGGGAGCGAAGGGGAAGGGCTTGAAGCTGATGGTCATTTTGGTGCCGGCTCCGGCGACGGCGCCAACGAAGCGGACGCCGAGGGTTGAGGCGGGACGGTCAGGGGCGGGGGCGAAGGTAGCCTCTTCAATGCGGGCTTTTTGCCATCTGGGCATGAGGCGCGGGAGGTTTTCGGGGTTGGAGAAGAAGGCGAAGACCTGCTCGACGGAGAAGGGAAGCCACTGCTCGGATTGGAAGGTGTGAGGCATCGCGGGTTCTAGCTTCCAGCTCCTAGCTCTTTGCTCGAGGCTGGCTCATTCAGATGTTGGTGGACGGGGAATACGGTGCAGAAACAACTTCGCCCGTCCGATGATACCGGACGGGCGAAGTCTTATTGGGAGGGCTTTGTTCTGGTGCGATTAGGGCATGAGGACGGTGTCGATGACATGGATGATGCCGTTCGACTGATAAACGTCCGCGGTGGTGATGGTGGAGGTGCCGCCCTTGGCGTCGGTGATGACGATGGAGTCGCCGGACATGCCGAAGGTGAGGTCTTCGCCCTGGACGGTCTTGAGGGTGGCCTTGCCGCCGCCCTTCTTGATCATCTTGGCGATCTTCTTGGAGTCATACTTGCCGGGAACGACGTGGTAGGTGAGGATCTTGTCGAGGGTAGCCTTGTTCTCCGGCTTCACGAGTGTGTCGACGGTGCCGGCGGGGAGCTTGGCAAACGCGTCATTGGTGGGTGCGAAGACGGTGAAGGGACCAGGTCCTTCGAGCGTCTCGACCAGGCCACCAGCCTTGACGGCGGCGACGAGGGTGGTGTGGATGGGCGAGTTGATGGCGTTCTCAACGATGTTCTTGGTGGGGTACATGGCTGCGCCGCCGACGGTCGGATCGGTCTTCTGAGCCGAGAGGGAGAGCGAAGAGAGAGCGAGAACAGCGGCCGCGGAGGCGGCAAGAATGGTCTTCGTGAGTTTCATGGAAGTAGTTGTCCTTTTCGTGGAGCTTATTTGTTCTCTGCATGCGCCCTGCATACGGGCGTCCGTAAGCAGTTACGCGGTTGCGGGGAGACTGGATTTGTGTGCGCCGCGTATTGTGATGCAGATTTCTTCGACCGAACCGATAGGAAAGATGAGGCATCTGAAAGAAACTGCGTTGTGTGGAATTAGATACGCTCCCCCGATGGTGTCGTTGACAAGTGGCGGGTCAGCCCGTCAACTGGGGTAGGGGACTGATGCAGGAACGGACCTTTGCAGGGCATCCCGAGATGGTAAGGAGCGACGCAGACGTGGGAAAGTCGCGCAATGGCGGGTTGCTGCTGATCGGGGCCTTCAAGTTGGCGAACTCGCTGCTCTTTATCTGTGTGGGGTTTGGAGCGTTCCATCTTGTGCACAAGGATCTGGGGGAGGCGGCGCTGCGCCTTGCGGCTGCCTTGCGGTTCAACCCGGAGTGGCGCATTACTTCGCTGCTTCTGGAGAAGGTGACACTGGTCGATGCGCACAAACTGCGGCAGTTCGGGGTGTTCACCTTCTGCTACGCGGGGCTACATAGTCTTGAAGGCATTGGGCTGATGCTCGAGAAGGCCTGGGCGGAGTACCTAACGCTTAGCCTGACCGTCATGTTTTTGCCGTGGGAGCTCTATGAGCTGGTGCGGCGGCCGACGTGGATCCGGCTGGCGTTGCTGCTGATCAATCTGGCAGTTCTCGCCTATATCCTCTGGGTCCTCGAGCGCAAGAAGAAGGCTACGGCCTAAAATTGGATGTCGTGATTTCCTAATGCCCCTGGAGCGAGATTTGGGTCACCCAACTGCTGCGTTCGAGGCATGTGGATTGACTGACTGATTCGTGCGATTACTGGAGTTACGGTTTTCGCTTTTTGTTTGCTTTAGCAGATGGTTTGCCGCATATCAAGTCACCAGAATGCCGAGAACCTTTTCGGATAACACTGCCTGTGGGGGTATGTGGAGAAAGTCACACAAGGGGATGAGTTTTCCACATTTCGTCCTGCGTCAAGGGCTTCCGACCCAAAAATTTCTATGGACATGCAAAGGTTCGCAGGCGATTATCTGGATGTGGTCTGAAGTGGTCAAAAATGGACCATTAGGGATCAGGCCTCAAGAAATCTGAACAAAGTGTACCCCTTGCGGTAAAGCGGAAGGCTTCTGACTTTGGTTCGCTGGTAAGAAAACAATGTTTCGAGGAAGTATCAAGACCCGCGTTGACGAGAAAGGCCGGCTAAAACTGCCGGCTGACGTGAAACGCGAGCTTCCCGAGGGGCAGAAGTTCTTTATTACCAGCGAGGACGGGAAATGGGCCCAGCTTTATCCGATCGAGGAGTGGGACCGGAAGATGGGCGAGATGATGCAGTTGCCCGAAACCGACCCGACGCGCCGGAAGTTTGAGCAGTTGACCAGTTTTTGGGGTTTGGACGCGGATATGGATGGGCAGGGACGGTTGCTGCTTCCTCCCAGGCTGCGTGAGAAGGCGAAGTTGATGAACGAGGACGTGAGCATCACGGGCCGCATGTTGAAGGCGAAGTCGGACGGGTTTCCGGGGATCCTGATGTTGATCAACGACGCGACGTATTCGGCGGAGATGGAAGCAATGGCGATGACGGATGAGGACAACCTGAAGTTGTCGCAGCACAAGGCGTAGTTGGCCGGCGAGATTGGTTTCGATTTGACCCCCCAGGGGGAGGATGTGCCGAAGCGACAGCACATTCCAGTTCTTTTAGATGAAGTTTTGGAGTACTTGAATGTGCGCCCGGGCGGGGTCGTTGCTGACGCCACGCTGGGTCTCGGCGGCCACTCTTCGGAGATTGCAAAGAGGCTGGGGCCGACGGGAAGGCTGATCTGCTTCGACCGGGATCCTGAGGCGATGGCCAAGGGGAAGGCGAGGCTGGCAGAGATCGCCGAGGAGTTGGGCAGCGAGATGCCGACGGTTGAGTTTGAGCCGAGGGCGTTTTCTGAGGCATACAGCGCGATTGGGTCGAACCATGGTCGCGGGATGCTGGATGGGCTGCTGGCGGACTTCGGGGTGAGCTCGATGCAGCTGGACGAGGCGCACAGAGGATTCAGTTTTCGGTCTGAGGGCCCTTTAGACATGCGGATGGATACGCGTGGCGGGGTGACGGCCGAGCAAGTGGTAAATCAGATGGACGAAAACCAACTCGCCGATCTGATTTACGAATTCGGAGAGGAAAGGAGATCGCGGCGAATCGCCAGAGCAATGGTGAGGGCCCGGCCGATATCAACGACAGCGGAACTGGCTGGAGTGATCGCGGCCGCGGCCCCTTCCATAAAAGGCGACAAGATTCATCCGGCGACGAGGACTTTCCAGGCGCTTCGAATTCACGTGAATGATGAGCTGGGAGAGATTCGAACGCTGCTGCGAAGCGCGGGGTCTCTGTTGAAGCCGGGCGGCAGGGTGGTTTTGATCAGCTTTCACTCGCTGGAAGACCGGCTGGTGAAGGACTCGTTCAAGGAGTCGAAAGACAAAGGAATCTTTGAGGTTTTGACGAAGAAGCCGGTAACGGCAAGCGAAGCGGAGATGAAGCGCAATCCGCGAGCGCGCAGTGCAAAGTTGAGGGCGGCAGTGAAGCAGGGACCAGGGAACCGAGAGTAGAAAGCCTGCCTGAGGGAATGAAACTAACCCCTTGCGAGCATCCGAAACCCGGGCTTGCCGTAGTAAGTAGGTTGTTCTTTGGTTGAAGTTGGTTGTGAGCGAGTTTGGGCTGGATTGCTGAGGCGAAAGTTTGGATGAGCGAGTTTTTAGCAGATGGTAGTCGGCAAGCGGATCGCTACTGACGGACAGCGAATGCCGAGAGTTCAGGTTTGAGAGATTCGTAGGAAGACTGATTTTTTTGGGGGTTGGACATGGCAGCGATGACGATGGATCTTGGTGGGATGCGGGTACGGAGTGCGAAAGGGCGGTCGGAGTCGCTGGCGGAACGCAATCGCGAGTTGATGGAGCTGCAGGGCCGCGCGCGCCGTGGGCCAACACCGGAGATCTTCTTCACCAAGCACCTGGACAACAGCCGCATCATCAAGGCAGACGACCCGGAGCGCAAGCGCGAGATGCGGATGTTCTCGGCCGTGATGAGCGTCCTGTTCGTGCTGGTGATGGTGTATGTCTGGCAGCATTTTTCGGCGGTCGAACTGGGTTACACCGTGGAGACGCAGCGGACGCATGTAGCTCAGCTGGAGGAGCAGAATCGCCAGCTTCGGTTGAGCGAGGCAAACCTTACGTCGCCGGAGCGGATTGACCGGATCGCCAGGCAGCTTGGGCTGGATACGCCTCAGCCGGGACAGGTGATCGGTGTGGATGGAACCGTCGGTGGCGGGCCGGTGATGGCTTCGGTCGGCAATGTGCCGCATGGGCTGAACTAGAGACGAATGCAGGTGCGGCTTAACGCCGGCTAGGTGCCAATACGTGGGGTAATGACCGCTTGGCGGTGAAGGACGAGAGATGAATACACGACAGACGCCGCGCCCGGTTCCCCGTCAGACACCGACCGCTCCCATCAAGCGGAAGCGCTTCACCGCGGTGGCGATCATCTTTTGTGTCTGGACGATCTTGATTGCAGGGCGCCTGGTGCTGTTGCAGATCTTTCATCACCAGCATTGGGTAGAGATCGCGCATAAACAGCAGACGGGTGGGTTCGAGATCGCTCCGCGGCGAGGGTTGCTGTACGACCGCAACCTGAAAGAGCTTGCGATGACGGTGCAGGTGGATTCGATCTTTGCCGTGCCGAGCGAGCTGGGTGAGAACCGGGCTGAGGCGGCGACGATTTTGGCGGAGATTGTCCACAACGACCCGACGGAAAACTTTACGACGGCTCACCAGATGCTGGCGCGGTTCAATGCTTCGCATAACTATGCGTGGGTGGCGCGGCGGGTCGATCCGGAGACAGCCACGCGGGTGCGTGAGCTGAATTTGAAGGGCATCTACTTTCAGAAGGAATTCAAACGCTTTTATCCGAACCAGGGGCTGCTGGCGCAGGTGCTTGGGTACGTGGGATCGGATGACACCGGGCTGGGCGGCCTTGAAGCCAAGTTCGATGAAGACCTGCACGGTGTTCCGGGCCACATGATGACGAATGTGGACGCCAAGCGGCATGTGCTGGGAAGCGCGGTCAGCGAGCCGATGCCGGGCGAGAATCTTGTGCTGTCGATCGACGCGCATATCCAGTACATCGCGGAGCAGGCGCTTGATGCGCAGATCGCCAAAGTCGGTGCCGCGCACGGGACGATCGTGGTGCAGGACCCGCATACAGGACAGATTCTGGCGCTGGCAGTCTCGCCGCGTTTCAATCCGAACGATTCGAAGCACATGGACGCGAGCGTGCTGACCAACCTCGCGGTCAGCGATGTCTATGAGCCCGGGTCGACGTTCAAGCTGGTGACGTACGCGGCTGCGCTGGACGGCGCGGGCGTGGAGCCGACGGATATCGTGGACTGCCAGGGCGGCGTGATGACTATGTATGGCCGCACCTTTCACGATGACAAGTCAGATGGCCATATGGGTCGCGTCACGGTGCTTGCGGCGCTGGAGCACTCGTCGGACGTGGGGGCTGCAAAGATGGCAATGAAGCTGGGGAACGACAAGTTCTACAGCTACATGAAAGGTTTTGGCTTCGGCGAGCGGACCGGCATTGAGCTGCCGAGCGAGACGCGCGGGCTGCTGCGGGCTCCGAAGAAGTGGGGCGCGACCAGCTTTATGTCGCTTGCGATTGGCCAGGAAGTGGGCGTGACGCCCGTGCAACTGGTCACGATGGTCTCCGCGATTGCGAATGGCGGGGTCTATATGCCGCCGCATGTGCTGCTGCAATCGACCGACGAGATGAAGGGCGATCCAAGGTTGAAGCCGACGGCCTTTCACCCGGAGAATGAGTTGCCGAAGGAACTTCCCGAGGGCGCACACCGCGTGATTAGCGAAGTGACGGCGGCGAAGATGCGCGCGATGATGCAGGGGATCGTCATTGAGGGAACCGGCAAAGACGCATCGCTGAATGGTTACAGCGCGGGCGGTAAAACAGGGACCGCGCAAAAGATCGACCCGGCGACGCGGACGTACTCGCATACCAAGCTGGTGGCGAGCTGGGTGGGGATTGCTCCGGTCAGCAATCCGGCGATCGCCATTGCGATCGTGATCGACACGCCAACCAAGGGCAGCTTGTATGGTTCGACGGTATCGGCTCCAGTGTTTCGCGTGGTCGCGCAGCAGGTGCTGGAGTATCTCGGTGTCCCGCATGACCAGCCGCTGAAGACGAAGACTGAGATGCTATCGGCCTCGGTGAATGCAGAGACCGAGATTGATGGGGCTTCGGAGGACAACGGCGCGGATTTGAATGCGATGTTTGCGGATCTGAACGATCTGCCAAAGGACGATCCGCTGAGAATGCCGGGAGCCGGGAGCCGGGAGCCTGGAGCAGAGGGCGGGGCTGTTACGGGAGCCAAGCCTGTGGTGGCCGGGCTCTCCGAGGCGGACCTGGCGGACTTTCACAAGCATGGCGGGACGACTTCCATGTTGCCCACTGAGGTTGCGGGGAATGTTCCGTTGACGCCGAAGCCCGAGGTGCGGACCAGCTCTCATGGTGGCGTGGTCGTTGATTCGGGGCGCAAGGTGGCGGTACCGGCGTTTGAAGGGGCCGGTCTGCGGCTGGCTGTCGAAGAAGCTGGAGCGGCCGGTCTGCGGGTTCAACCGGTAGGGAGCGGGTTGGCGCGCGAGCAGGCGCCTGCAGCGGGGACGATGGTTCCGGCGGGCACCGAGGTTGTGGTGCGGTTTTCCAGATAAAAACAAATACGTTCTCGCGCCGGATGAACGTCACTTCATGGGGTATCCGACCGTTGCACGGTGGACGGCAAGTACACTTTCGTTATGTGGGTTTATGAAGCTTTGCGTGGCGTCGAGACGCTCGAGCGGACGAGCACGACGGCCGATGTAATGGGAGTTCAGTACGACTCGCGGAAGGTCCGGCCGGGAGATGTCTTCGTCGCCATGGCGGGAGGCACGACCGACGGGAACAAATATATCGGCGCGGCGATCGAGCGTGGGGCACGTGTGGTGGTGACGGACTCGCGCGAGGCTTACGAGAACCGGGTGGCGGGGGTGCCGTTCTATCTGGTCGCAAATGGGCGGCGGGCGTTGGCCGCGATCGCCGCAATTCTTCTGGGAAATCCGGAACGCAAGCTGAAGATTTCCGCTGTAACCGGGACGAACGGAAAGACGACGACCGCCTATCTCCTGGAACAGATGCTGAAGAGCGTTCGCCGCAAGTGCGTAATGGTCGGAACGATCGAGACGCATGTCGGCGACGAAGTGAGGGTGAGCGAGCATACGACGCCGGAGGCTTCGGACTTGTTGCAGATCTTCGCGGATGGCGTGGCGGCGGGGTGTACCGAGGTGGTGATGGAGATGTCGAGCCACGCGCTGGAGCAGGAGCGAGTGTGGGGCATTTATGTGGACGTGGCGATCTTTACAAATCTGACGCAGGATCATCTGGATTATCACGGGACGATGGAGGCTTACGGAGCGGCGAAGGCCAGATTGTTTGCAGGGGTTGGGGCTGCTCCGCCACGGGTTGCGGTGGTGAATGTGGATGATGCCTTTGGGGCTGGTTTGAAGACGTCTTCGAAGGTGATGTCTTACGGGATCGATGCGGGGGCTTACCGGGCAGTTGATGTTGTGTTGAAAGCGGGCAGCACGCGCTATCGATGGGAGACGCCGGAGGGCGTGACGGAGATTGAGTCGCCGCTGACGGGGCGGGTGAATGTCTATAACCTGCTTGCAGCCTCCTGCGCGGCATTAACACGAGGAATGTCACATCAGGAGATTGCGGCTGCGGCTAAGGAGTTGAAGCAGGTGCCGGGACGCTTTGAAGTGGTGCCGGGATCAGCCGAGGCTGGTTTCACCGTGGTCGTCGATTACGCGCATACCGATGATGCTTTGCGGAACCTGATTGCGCTGGGGCGGGAGTTGGTGAAGCCGCATGAAGGCCGCGTGATCACAGTGTTCGGGTGTGGTGGTGATCGAGATCGGACGAAGCGGCCGAAGATGGGGAAGGCTGCCGGCGAAGGGAGTGACCTGGTCGTTTTGACAAGCGACAATCCGCGTTCGGAAGAGCCGGCGGCAATCTTGCAGGAGGCTTATGCAGGCGTACAGGGAACGGCTGCGGAGTGTGTCGTTGAGGTGGATCGGGCGAAAGGGATCGCACTTGCGATCGGGCGTGCGCAGTCCGGGGATATCGTGCTCATCGCTGGAAAGGGACATGAGAAGGTTCAGATTTTGAAGGACGGGACGGTACCGTTTGATGATGGAGAGATCGCTGCGGCGGCGCTCCAGAGAAGGGCAAACGCATAGCACCGGTTTGCGCGGATACCACGTATCGGCAAGGAGTTTGGATGAAGTTGAAGTTGGGGCAGGTCGCGGATTGGATTCACGCGGATGGAGATTTCGATACCAGCGCAGAGGCTGTCGGTTACTCGATCGACTCGCGGACGATTGGTGTCGGCGAGCTCTTCTTTGCGGTCACGGGCGAGCGCGTCGACGGCCACGATTATGTGGAAGCCGCGCTGAAGAATGGCGCGATTGCGGCGGTGGTGAGTCGCCATTGGATGGCTCCGGATGACATGGAGCCGGGCCGCTTGCTCTGGGTTCCGGAGAGCGAGGATTGCGTGCTCCGCGCCATGCAGACGCTGGCTCACCAGGTAAGGCGTGTCTGGGGTAAGCGGGTGATCGGCGTGACCGGATCAGCCGGCAAAACGACCACGAAGGAGATGGTGGCGACGGTCCTTGCTTCAAAGGTTCAAGTGCTCAAATCCGCGGGAAACTTGAACAATCACTTCGGCGTGCCGCTGCAATTGCTGCGGCTGGAACCGCAGCATGAAGTCGCGGTCATCGAGATGGGGATGAACCACGCCGGGGAGATCGCAGCGCTCGCGAAGATTGCCGAGCCGAACTGGGGTGTGGTTTCGAATGTCGCGGCAGTGCATCTGGAGTTTTTCGCGGAGGGCATCGAGGGTATCGCCAAGGCGAAGAAAGAGCTGGTGGATGGGCTGCCGCAGGATGGGTTGGCGTTTCTGAACGCTGATGATCAGCGTGTCGCGGCCATGGGACGGGGATTGGGCGACCGGGCTATCTTGTATGGGCTTGCGGCGGATGCGGAGCTTCGTGCCGATGAGGTTGCGGAGGCCGGGGCGGACGGGGTGCGCTTTGTTGCGGTCTACGGCGACGAGCGTGTTCCGGTGGCTTTGCACATGCTGGGGCGGCACAACGTCCGCAACGCTCTGGCAGCAGTCGCAGTGGGGTTGAAGAGCGGCATGACGCTCGAGGATTGTGCTGCGGCGGTGGGCGAGATGCGGGCGACCGAGAAGCGCGGGGCGATCGTTGAGTGGCGCGGCGCGAGGATTGTGAATGACTGCTACAACTCAAACCCGGTAGCACTGGACGCGATGGTGGACGCCCTGATGGCGATGCCGGCAACTCGCCACGTCGTGATTGCGGGGGAGATGCTCGAACTTGGGCCGGGTGGTCCCGCCCTCCATGAAGCATGTGGCGTAAGGATGCGGGACAAGGGTGTCGATCTCGTCGTAGGGGTTCGCGGACTGGCTCAAGGGTTTGGCGGGATTTTCTTTGAGACGCCGAAGGAAGCTGGCGAGTGGATGTTGCGAGAGCTGAAGGGAGGAGATGTCGTGCTACTGAAGGCTTCTCGCGGAGTGAAACTGGAGGGTGCCTTAGAGGTTTTGGGGGTGTGAATCCCCAGGGCGGGAACGTGGCATCCTAGAGGTATGGCAATCGTGATGGTACGTGGCGATGGTGGCGGGTTGGAGCGGCGGGTCGGTCTCAAGGCCGCGGCGAAGAAGACGGCAAAGAAGGCCGGAAAGAAGGCGGCGAAGAAGGGCGCGAAACACGCGATCGAAAAGCACGCGGCGAAAAAGCATCCGGCAAAGAAACACGCCGAAAAGCACGCCGGTAAGAAGGCCGCGAAGCATGTGGTTGATTCGTCTGCCGAGCTCTCATTGAAAAAGCCTGAGGGCGACTCGGCCAGGCTGAGCAAGGCGTTCCACAAGCTGCAGCGGGCCGCGGCAGTGATCTCATTGTTGGAAAAACCTTCGGGCGGCGATCTCCGTGCGCTGCTGGAACTGGCGGTTGAGGTATTCGAGCGCGCGGGCAAATCCGCAAAGATCGCTAAACAGGCTGGCGCGTTGGCGAAGGCTGTCGAACACCTGGCGATGGCTGGCTTATACTCCGCGCGGATCGAGTTTCGCGTGAATGTTGCAGCACCGGCTGGCGGGAAGATGCAAAAGCGGCTGCGCGATCTACGCGACCGGTTGGAGGATGTCGGCGTGCCGAAGGGTGAAGAGGCCGAGATGCTGACCGCGCTGGGATGGGAACTGCTGAAACGCGCCGATGCAGCCGGAGACGATCCGCACATGGAATATGAGCTTGGCATGGCGGCGGATGCACTATGCGAGGCGGTCGAGGAAGGGATCTAACGAGCGAAGACGCCCGCATCCTAACGGCGACCACTTAGTCGGCGTTGGGCCATTCGCCTTGAACTCCTCAGGGCGTCGCCTGTTAATATGGGCTGGGTATCTTCGCGGAGATCGACTTGCTCTATTGGCTGCTGTACCAAAAGCTCTTCCCTTACTTCCGGATGTTCCGCATCTTTCGCTACTACACGTTTCGCTGCGTGTTCGCGAGCCTGACCGCGTTGCTGATCGGGCTGCTCATCGGCCCCTTCGTCATCGAGCGTCTGCGCGAGTTTCAGATCGGCCAGTACATTCGCGAAGAGGGCCCACAGTCGCACCAGAAGAAGGGTGGCACGCCGACGATGGGAGGCATCCTGATCTGTATTTCGATCCTGGTGCCGACGTTACTGTGGAGCGACCTTTCGAACCCGTTCGTCTGGCTCGTCATGTTGTCGACGCTGGCCTTCGGCGCAATCGGCTTCGCCGACGACTATCTCAAGACCGTCCACAAACGCAACCTCGGCCTCACCAGCCGCCAGAAGCTTGCCATGCAGTTTGTGGCGAGCGGTGCGGTCGCGGTCTTCCTGCTGATCGTCGAAAAGCATGGGAGCTATTCGACGCGGCTCGTCGTGCCGTTCTTCAAGCGCTTCCGGCCGGACCTGGTATGGGAATGGATGGGCCACATTCCGCATATGCACTGGCTCGCCTACCTGCCGTTCGTGGTGTTCGTGATGATTGTCATCGCCGGTTCGTCGAACGCGGTCAATCTAACGGACGGCCTGGATGGGCTCGCGATCGGTTGCACGATCATCGCGGCCGGCGCACTTACGGTCCTCACGTATGTCAGCGGCCACGTCGTCTTCTCGGATTATCTGGAGATGCAGCGCATGCCGATGGTCAGCGAGCTGACCGTCTTCTGTGGCGCGATGGTGGGCGGCTCCATCGGCTTTCTTTGGTACAACGCCCACCCCGCCGAGGTCTTCATGGGCGATGTTGGATCGCTGGCGCTGGGCGGGGCGATTGGGACAGTCGCTGTCGTCATCAAGCAGGAGTTGCTCCTGCCACTCATCGGCGGCGTCTTCATTCTTGAGGCCGTGAGCGTGATGCTCCAGGTGGGAAGTTACAAGCTGCGGAACGGTAAAAGGATCTTCAAAATGGCCCCGCTGCACCATCACTTTGAGCTATTGGGCTGGAGCGAAAGTAAGGTGATCGCACGATTCTGGATCCTTGCGCTGGTGTTTGCTCTGCTGGCGTTGACTACTTTGAAGTTGAGGTAGATTCCTCGCGTTTGCGGAGGATTGTGATCACGACGTCAAGCGTTCGTTCGCTTCCGAGAGCAGCAAACCGCTTGCGTCGTCCGGCGCAGTCCAAGTCAAAAAAGCGACGCCTTTTGGAAGTTCGGTTGCGGGTTCCACTGGATGAATGCTGCCGCTTTCATCGATCTCTACTTCGATCATCCTTGTCATTAGGGAGCCTCCCGCTTCAAGCACAATATCAAACGTCGACGATAGAGCGCCGTGAGGGCAATGCATTAGGCTGGATTGCATGGAACTGAAGAACAAACGCGTATTGGTCGTCGGATTAGGCAAGAGCGGTCTGGCGGCGGCGCTGTTTCTGCGCGACCGCGGAGCCCGGGTGACAGTCAGTGACACGCGCAGTGCGGCCGCTTTGGGCGATCAGATTCCCGCGCTTTTAGAGGCCGGCATCATGGTTGAAGCTGGTGGTCACGGCCTGCTCACCTTTCGTCGGCAGGATCTCATCGTCGTCTCTCCCGGCGTGCCGCTCGACACTCCCGAGGTCAAACAAGCCCAGCAGCTTGGCCTCACCGTCATCGGCGAGCTCGAGCTTGCCAGCCGATTCCTCCAGGGCGAGGTCGTCGCCATCACTGGCTCGAACGGTAAGACCACCACGACGACGCTCATCGGCAAGATCTTCGAAGACGCTGGCCGGCCAACCCTGGTCGGCGGAAACATCGGGCTACCCGTCATCGACCTCATCGCCGAAAGCCGCCCCGATACCTGGGATGTCCTCGAAGTCTCGAGCTTCCAACTGGAGACGACGGTGAAGTTTCAGCCGAAGATCGCGCTCATCCTCAACATCACGCCCGACCACCTTGATCGCCACAAGACCTTCGAGCGATACCGGGCCGCAAAAGCTCGTATCACCGCCATGCAGGGGCCGGACGACTTCCTGATCCTCAACGCCGAGGACAAAGCCACGCAGATGATCGCCGCCCAAACCAAGGCGCAGATCTTCTGGTTCAGCGGCGTCCGCCAGATCAAGCAGGGCGCATTTGTCTATGGCGAGAGCATCTTCTTCCTGGGGCAGGATGGCGGGAAGCCAGAGCCGGTTCTCCCGGTCGCGGAGATTCCGCTCAAGGGCGCGCACAACGTCGAGAACGTGCTGGCGGCGGTCTGCGCAGCGAAGCTTGCCGGCGTTTCGAGCGAGTCGATTCGCCGGACCGTTACGGGCTTCCACGCAGTCGAACATCGGCTGGAGCTGGTGAAAACCGTAGCGGATGTCGAGTACTACAACGACTCGAAGGCGACCAATGTCGATGCGACGATGAAGGCGGTGGCTTCGTTTCCCGGGGGGATTCACTTGATTCTCGGAGGCAAGGATAAGGACTCCGACTACACGCTTTTGGCGCCGTTACTGCGCGAACGCGTCGCGGCTGTTTACACCATTGGTTCAGCGGCTGAAAAGATTGAGCGCGAGCTGGCGGGAGTCGTGAAGATGGTGGGAGCGGGTACGCTTTCAAAGGCAATCGAAGAAGCGAGTGCGGCGGCGAAGGCCGGCGATGTGGTGCTGCTGGCACCGGCTTGCTCCAGCTTCGATCAGTTTGAGAACTACGAGCATCGCGGCAAGGTCTTTCGCGAGCTTGTAATGGCGCTGCCGGGCTAGTCATGACGGGAGTTGTTGGATGGCGAAGCGGGTCGGGGTCGATAAATGGCTGTTCGGGGTGGTACTGCTTCTAACACTTTTTGGCTTGGTGATGGTGTTTTCCGCGTCCGCGGTGCTGGCGGCGGCGGAGACCGGATCGCCCTACCACTATGTGGCGAAGCAGGGCATGTATGCGCTTCTGGGCATGGGCGCGCTGACGGCCCTGATGAAGGTGGACTACCGGCTGTATAACTCGCCGCGTTTTGTCTTTCCTGCGATGGCGATGACCACGCTGCTTCTCGTGGGCGTGTTTGCCATGCACTCGCTGAACAACACCCATCGCTGGTTCAAGTTCGGTGCGTTCTTCACGTTTCAACCGTCGGAGCTGGCAAAGCCGATGATCGTCGTCTTCCTGGCTTACTTTCTCCAGACACGTATCGACAAGATGAACGATTGGAAAGGAACCGTCCTGCGCGCGGCGCTTCCCCCACTCGTCTTCATCGCGCTCATTTTGAAAGAACCGGATTTGGGTACCGCGCTGGTATGCGCCGCTGTGACGATGTTGATGCTCTACCTGGCAGGGCTTGAGTTGAAGTGGCTTGGCGCGGCGATGCTGGCGGCTTCGCCGGTCATGTACTGGATGTTGTTTCGCGTGCCATGGCGACGCGCTCGCATGATCGCATTTCTCAACCCGGAGGCTGATCCGCGAGGCACCGGCTTCCACATTATGCAGTCGCTCATCGCGGTTGGTACCGGAGGTTTCAGTGGGCTTGGCCTGATGGAAGGACGGCAAAAACTTTACTTCCTGCCCGAGGCCTGGACCGACTTCATCTTTGCCAATATCAGCGAAGAGCTTGGCCTTCTGGGAGCGCTCTTTCTGCTGGCGATGTTCGTCTTCTTCGGCTACCGCGGCCTGCGCGCGGCGTTCCTCTCGACCGATCCCTTCGCACGGTTCCTCGCATTCGGGCTTACGACGGCGATCCTCATTCAGGCGTTCTTCAACATCAGCGTTGCTCTCGCGCTCTTGCCAACGAAAGGCATCACGTTGCCGTTCGTGTCCTTCGGCGGCACGTCGATCTTCTTCACCCTTGCAGGCATGGGAGTGCTGCTCAACGTGACGCGGCAGATTGACTGACTACAGCCCCAGCTCCCAGCAGATACTTGTTCGGTGCAGGGCAAAGTTTTGGAAGAGGGAGCCTTAGCTGGAAGCTAGGAGCTAAAAGCTAGGAGCTTGCTGATGCGCGTACTCATTGCCGGTGGTGGAACCGGAGGCCACGTCATCCCGGCACTTGCGATTGCACGGGAGTTGCGCGACCAGCACGGAGCCGAGGTGCGTTTCGTCGGCACCGCCCGTGGACTTGAAACGAGACTGGTGCCTGAAGCTGGCTTTGCGCTTGAGCTGATTCATGTCGGCCAGTTGAAGAACGTAAGCCTGCTGACACGCCTGCGCACCCTCGCGGACTTACCATTGGGTTTGTTGCGTTGCGTGAGCCTGATCCGAAGCTTTCGGCCGGATGTCGTGATCGGTGTGGGTGGCTACGCGTCCGGTCCGGCGATGGGTGCAGCCGTGATCCTGCGCGTGCCGACGGTAGCGTTTGAGCCGAATGCCGTGCCTGGCCTGGCGAATCGCCTGGTGGGCAAATACGTCTCAGCCGCAGCGGTCAACTTCGCTCCGACCGTTGCCTACTTCCGCAACGCCCGCGTCACCGGGATCCCGGTGCGCGCGGAGTTCTTCGCGATCACTCCGAAGACGGAAGGTCCGCTGCGCCTGCTCGTCTTCGGTGGAAGCCAGGGCGCACGCATCTTGAATGAGGTGATGCCGAAGATCGCCGGCTTGCTGCTGAGCGAGTTTTCCGATCTACAGATCGTGCATCAGGCAGGCGGGCGACACGGTGAATCCACTGCGGCGGCCTATCAGGTAGCCGGAGTGGTCTCAGACCGGCTGCGCGTCCAGCCTTACCTCGACGGCATGGTAGCCGAGATCGCCGCCGCTGACGTGATCCTCTGTCGCAGCGGAGCAAGCACGGTCGCCGAGTTAGCCGCGGCCGGCCACGCTTCCGTGCTCGTGCCGTTTGCAGCCGCGGCCGACGATCACCAGAGGAAGAACGCCGACGTGCTCGTCGCGGCAGGGGCTGCCGTGCTGGTGACCGAGGCAGACCTCACACCGGAACGAATCCTGGCCGAAGTCTCAAATCTGCTGAAAGACCCGCAACTGCGCTTGTCCATGGGTGAAGCGGCGCGAACCTTAGCGCACAGCAACGCCGCCGCGGAGATCGCCGAAATCTGCCTGGGATTGATCAACCGTTAGAGAGTCAGTCTTCACTCATGTCGTGCCCTACCAACAGCAAAGCCCCCGATCCCCGGGGGCTTTGCTGAATTGCTGACTGCTTAGCGGTGACCGCCGCCACCACCACCATGCGAACCGCCGCCGCCGCCACCGCCGTGCGAACCGCCACCGCTCGGAGCCGACGCGTGGCTCTGCTGTGCCGGAGCCGAGTAGTGTTGCTGCTGCGCCGGGGCCGCAGAATGCTGCTGCTGCGCTGGAGCCGCGTAGTGCTGCTGCTGTGCCGGAGCGCCGCCACGGTAGGCTCCGCCGTAGTTACCGCCCTGCGGCTGCTGCGTGCGGTAGCCGCTGTTGCCCTGGTAAGGCGTCTGACCCTGCGTGCGTCCCGCGCCGTTGAACCCGCTGACCGGCTGCTGCGCGTGCATGGTGTTGCCCGCGTACCCAGGAGCTCCGCCCGCGCGGTAGCCGTTGTTGTATCCGCCACCGGCAGGCTGCTGAACGTGGACGTTATTGCCGCCGCTAAAGCCGCGTGCTCCGCCATTGAAGCCCTGGCCGCCGCCGCGGTTATAAGCGACGCTACCGCCGAAGCCGGCGCGTGCGCCGCCGATCGTGGCATGGGTGCCGAAGGTGTTGCCTCCGCGCATGCCGATTGCGTCGTGGGCCGTTACGAAGCTGCGACCACCCGGGTGGATGCCGCCGATGCCGTTGATGCGCTGGTTGTATCCGCCCCAGCGTCCGGTATGCCAGTAGGCAGAGTTATAGAGGAAGCGTCCGCCGTTCCAGTATCCGCCGTAAAAGCCGGTGCCGAAGTAGCCAAAGCCGTAGTTGATGCCGCCGTAGAAGCCTACGGTCGGACCCCAGTAACCGGCGTTCCAGAAGTAGTAGCCATCGTCGCCATCGCCCCAGTAGCCGGGGGTCCAAAGGGCGTTCTCGTACGGCGGCTCAACCCACGCGCCGGCGACCCAGTAGTAGCCGCTGGGGCCGTACGCCCAGTAGCCGGGCGTCCAGATGTAGCCTGCGCCGGGAGCTTCGGGCTGGTCATACTGCGGGAGCGGCGGAGGAGCCTGTGCAATGGCCTCCTGACCGGCGTCGTAGTTGGCCTGGTCGTTGGGCTGCCCTTGCTGCTGGTCCTGATCCGGGTTGTTGTACTGGTATTGCTGAGGCTGCTGCGGCGCGTACTGCTGCGGCTGCTGCTGCTGGGGATATGTCTGCTGGTAGTTCTGCTGCGCAGGAGCTGAGTAATTCTGAGGGTCCTGCGGATTGTAGGGCTGCGGCTGAGGCTGGTATTGCGCATGGGCAGCAAGCGGCGCGGCCGCAATGGCAGAGGCGAGCAGGGCTTTAGTGAGGGTCGTGAGCTGCATAGGTGTGCCTTGGCCGCCAGACCTTCGCTTACCCGGGTACTTCGTCGAGCCCCGGTTTGCGCGGTCGGAGGAGGTGGAACGGCTGGTTAACTAATCCGGTCCCAGTAGTTTAGACCCCATCTGGCAGGATTGGTTGCGCGAAGTTCAGGGAAACCCTGGAACTCTGAACTGGGACGAGGACGCCGAAGGCGGGGGATTCGAGGTTCGACCCACTGGCCCTATGCAAAAGTATGCAAAGTAATCAATGATGGGCCTTAAGTCCCGACCTCAAGCAGCCGGAAGTCCGGTTCAAGTTGCACCATTGCTGGGGCATGCCCTATTTCTTGGGGATTGGCGTGAACAGGTTCTTCGGGCAGAGAACGTGGACGCCGACGTGTGGGAGGTCGACGAGTTGGGTGATGTCGACATCGCAGGCGACCGAGATGAGCGAGTAGGCGTCGGCGCGGCTAAGGTGAGGGGCATCAGTATTTTGGTCGGCGAGGAAGGTGATCATGTTGCGGATCGCCATCTCGGTGGCGCGGGTGAGGTCGGCGTGGAAGCCCATCGAGATATACGCTGTCGGACTTTCGGCGCGAGGCCAGAGCAGGCGGTTCGCATCTTCCAGCGAGCCCTTGTGGAGCACGAACTGAAAGGTGCCGGTAAGTTGGGTTTCGAGGGCGGTGATGTCGACTTCGCCGTTGCCCTGGCCGGCGTGGCCGTCGCCCACCTCGAAGTTGGCGCCCTTGGTGTTGATGGGGATGAAGAGCGTGGTGCCGGCGACGAGTTCCTTATTGTCCATGTTGCCGGCGTTCATCCATGGCGGGGCGGAATCGGATTTGCCGGTGGGCGTGGCGATACCCATCGACCCAAAGAACGGGTGCAGCGGGATCTCGACCCCCGGGGCGAAGCGGGCGAGCATGCGGGTGCGGTCGAGCTGGACGATTTTGGTGCGGGAGTAGGGGAAGTCATCGGGAAGGAAGCCGCGGCCGGCGCCGAAGGAGTTGCAGGCCCACGGCACGTCGATCTGGATCTTCTGGATGCGGACTTCGAGCACATCTCCCGGCTCAGACCCTTCGATCGCAACTGGCCCGGTGAGGATGTGACCGCCCGGACCTTTCTGGTCGGCGGGGAATTTGTCGTAGATGTCGCGGGTGTACTGGGGGATGTCGGCGGGCGTGATGCCAAGCGACTCCAGCCGCTTCGGAGCCCCACAGGTCGAGAGCGTCTGAATGGTAACGGTGTCGCCTGAGGCGATGGTGAGCGCGGGTTTGGCGGCTCCGTTGTAGTTGCCCCAGACCACGGTTTCGGGGGTAGCTAGGACGGTTTTTTGGGCGTAGAGGGGGGTGGTGAGGAGGAGGATTAGGAGGGCAAGGCGCATGGGAGATGTATAGCACGGAGTGGTCGGCTGTATTTCGGTGGATGATACGGAGTAGACTTCGCGGTGAGTTGTGACAAATGTCTCAGTCGGCTTATCAATTGGATGATCAGAAAGGTCGTTGGACAGGAGATAAGGCGGACTACACTGTGCGCTGTCGATGAGAGCGATGACCTCGGACCTCTGGATTGCTGAGAGATCTTCTCTTTCCTCGTTCAGTTGGAACGCTCGGTCCGCGATGTGTGGACGGCGCAACAGCTGAACCGCTGAAACGGCAACCGCTGATCCCACCTGTTCGCACCAGAGAGACAGGATTCTGTCTGCTGGGAGAGAGACGATCGGCCAAGAGGGCGAGTGTTTCTGCTACTTTCCCTTATAAAACCTTGTGCCCATGAATGGTGCAACCAGTTGTCCCTATTCGGGCGTATGACCGCCATATAACCCCTTCTATAAGTCCAATGGAATGTAATATTTGCATATAAGCCATATACCGGGGGTAAGGAGCCGGCATAAGCCGGGTCGAAGCGCCCGGGTTCTGTGCCGGTTGCGGCGGAGTTCAGGGCGCTGGCGATGAATCGGCGAGGGAGGTTGTGGCACGGCCAAGGAGGCAGCTCAGCGGTGACTCTGCCGTCGAGGAGGTCTTATCGGGCCCGTGGGGGCGCGCTAGCTGGAGAGGGATTGGGCGAGACTGGTGAGGTCGACGGGTGGGACTTTGATGACGCCTCCTCGAGGGCTGTCCAGGTCGGAGATTAAGAAGAACGACACGGCGACGATGAGCGGAAGGACGAGCAGCAGGAGATTGCCGGAGCGCGAGCGGCGGGTGGCGTAGCCGACGAGGAGGTTTGAGAGGATGGCGATCACGATCATCAGTCCCCAGGCGGAGACGGGGATTCGGTTCCACCAGGAGAACTGGGCGTAGCCCTGGGTGTTCAGGACGTCGTTCATGCCGGAGACGACGAGCGCGGTGACGGGCGTGGGGGACTGTGCTGCTGCCGGAAGAATGCTCTGCCAGAGCTGGGTTTGAAGGGTGGCGGCGGCCTGGTTGGCGCGGGCGACCTCGGGACCGTAGTCAGCCTGGTAGAAGGCGATGCGGGCGTTGAGATATTGCTTCAGCAGGGGTTTGACCTGTGCGGATGCGGCGGCGGGGAGCAGGTCGGCGCGGACGTACTCGGTGCCGATGGCGTTGGCTTCGTTTTCCTCGAACAGGCGCCGCTGGTCATAGCGGACGGAAGCCATCGAGAAGGTGAAGCCGATGATGAGGCCGAGGAGCGTCAGGGTGGCGGACACGACGAGGCCCAGGTTGGCCTTGTCAGAGTCTTCGGAGATGCGCAGGCGGACGCGAATCCAAACGCCGAGCAAAGACATGAGCCACATGGCGAGAAGGCAAGCCACGGCGAGGATTCTGGGGTGATTGATCATGTACGTCATAGGGTATCTGACGGGTTGGATGCGAGTCACCGGCGCCAAAGCGAAAGCCCCATGCTGAACATGGGGCTTTCGAGGTAGATCGGCGCGCAGCGATTAGTTGCGACGGCGCCCGCCGAGCAGTTGGAGGACGGCGAGGAAGATGTTGATCGCGTCGAGATAGATGGAGAGCGAAAGCGAGACAGCGGATTGGCCGTCGCCGCCGGCGCGGATGCGGGCGAAGTCACCGATGGTGAGGAGGGTGAAGACGCCAAGGATCATCCACGAGTAGGTGTCGGGCGAGAGGAAGTGGAAGAAGAGCCTGACGAGGCCGAGGAGGAAGACACCCAGCAGCAGGGCGATGCCGATTCCTGAGATGGCACGGTAGTTGATGTTGAAGAGGTAGGCGACGATCCCCATGCAGGCCATGCCGAGTCCGGTGGTGACGGCAGCGTTGAAGACCAGGCCGGGGCCGAAACTGCGGATGTAGTGCTGGATGATGGGACCGATCTCCCAGCCCATAAAGTAGGTGAGGAGGAGAAAGAGGCCGAGGGCGAGGGTGGCGTTCTGACGGCGCGCGAAGGAGATGGCGAAGATGAGCGCGAAGACGACGATCATGCCGAGGAGCGAGCCCCAGGCGGGTGCGGTAGCGACTCCGACGGCGGTGATGAGGAAGCCGAGCGACGTGATGGCGAGAACTTTGGCGAGGAGTGAGGCGGTGGCTTCGCGCTGTCCGGCGATGACTTGTCCGTCGATGATGCGGGGGTACGAGGTGTTCATAAGTGCTCCGTGGTTCCTAGTGTATTAGACACGGATTTGGAGATTTCGGTGCGGCGCGGCTGGTAGAGTTGGGGGTTGAGGGCCTTCGCTTGTTTGTTCCGGGACACATACTGTTTGCGCCGTCGCAGCGGGTGCATTTTATTGGAATTGGCGGCATCGGGATGAGTGGGATCGCCGAGATTCTGCTGACGATGGGGTACACCGTTTCGGGGTCGGACTTGCGGCGGTCGGCGGCGACGGATCGCCTGGCCGGGCTTGGCGCGACAATCTTTGAAGGGCATACGGCGGCGAATGCGGCGGCTTGCGACGTGGTGGTGGCGAGTTCGGCGGTTTCGCCGACGAATCCTGAGGTGGTCGAAGCGCGGAGCCGCAAGACGCCGGTGATTCAGCGGGCGGAGATGCTGGCGGAGTTGATGCGGCTGAAGTACGGGATCGCGGTCGCGGGAATGCACGGGAAGACGACGACGACGAGCATGATTGCGGCGGTGCTGGCGGGTGGCGGACTCGATCCGACGGTGGTGGTCGGTGGGCGCGTGGATGCCTTGGGGACGAATGCGTGGCTGGGCAAGAGCCAGTACCTGGTAGCGGAAGCCGACGAGTCGGATCGTTCGTTTTTGAAGCTTTCGCCGGTGCTGGCGGTGGTGACGAATCTCGATCGCGAGCACATGGATTGCTACTCCAGCATGGAAGATGTGGACGACGCGTTTGTGGAGTTTATGGACAGCCTGCCGTTCTATGGGGCGACGACGGCGTGTGTCGACAACCTGCGGCTGCGGGGGATTTTGCCTCGGGTGCGGCGTCGGATTCATACGTATGGGGAGAGTGTCGACGCGGATTTTCGGCTGGAGATGCTGCCTGCGCGTCCGGACTGTCATGCGACGTTTGAGGTGAACTACAAAGGCTTGCTGCTGGGGCCGTTTTGCTTGCATGTGCCGGGGAAGCACAATGTTTTGAATGCCACGGCGGCGATCGCTGTCGGCGTGCAGCTGGGGGTTGCGCCGGGAGATATTGCTGCTGGGCTGGCGACCTTCCGGGGAGTTGATCGGCGATTTCAGGTCAAAGGAAACGTCGACGGGATTACGGTGGTTGACGATTACGGGCATCATCCGACGGAACTGAAGGCGACGCTGCGGGCGGCCCGGGATTGCGGGTACAAGCGGGTGCATGTCGTGTTTCAGCCGCACCGATATACGCGAACACGAGATCTGATGGCGGAGTTTGCCGGGGCTTTCGGCGATGCGGATACGGTGGAAGTCCTGGATATCTATGCGGCGAGCGAGGAGCCGATTGAAGGGGTGACCGGAGCTGCACTGGCTGAGGCGATTGCCTCAAGAGAGGTCGGGAAGCGAGTCGAGTTTGCCGGGTCGGTAGCGGAAGCTGTGGAAAGGCTGGTGGGCGTCGCGGAGGCGGGGGATGTGGTGATGACGCTGGGTGCGGGAAGTGTCTCCGGGATTGCTCCGGTGCTGGTCGAGGCACTGAGATCTGTGCGTGGCTAGGGGTGCAGGTGCGGACGCGAGTTGAGAACGGGCAGTAAGGATTGCGTAGAACGGTGGACGGGCGCGGTAGTACGTGGGGGATCGTGGGCGCATGTTGCTGAGTCGGTAACTCCCTTGAAGTTGGTGGATGGGTGAAGGATTTTGCCGGGATATAGTGAGGGTGGCGATTTGTCGCGGTCTTTGCTCGGGCTTGCGATCAGCTAAACAGAATGTGAAGGATGGGATGGCCGTGCTGGATGCGCCTGCGCGAGGTCGCGCGATGAGTGCCGGGGCGGATAGCGTTCGTCGGATGCCGGGCGCGCCAAGTCTGCGGCGCGATCCGGTTCCGGATCTGCGTGAGGACTTTGGGGTGCGGACGAAGAATCCCGGGCGTCGCGCGGCGGATACGGATCCCTTTGCCGAAGAGGCGATCCCCTCGCGGCGCGCTCCGGTGTGGAAGCTGAAGCTGAGGAGTCGCGTGCCGCGGAGCGTCGTCGGGAAAGTGGCTGCCTGCGTGACGGTGCTGAGCGGGTTTGGCGTGATCGGGTATGGACTGCATGCGGCGCAGACGTCGCTCTTGCATGATGCGCGGCTAACAATTCCTTCGAGCAGGGCGATTGAGATCTCGGGCAATCAACACCTGACGCGGGCGCAGTTGCTGAGCGTCTTTGGGGAAGATGTCGATCGGAATGTCCTGACGGTGCCGCTTGCGGGACGGAGGGCTGAGTTGGGGGCTCTGCCCTGGGTAGAGCATGCAACGGTGATGCGGTTGATGCCGAACCGGGTTCGCGTGGCGATCGTGGAGCGGACGCCGGTGGCGTTTGTCCGGCAGGGAAGCGAGATCGGGATGGTAGACGCGCATGGGGTGCTGCTGGATCTGGCTCCGGATACCGATGCGCTGCAGAAGTATTCGTTTCCCGTGGTGACGGGCATTCAGTCGACGGATCCGGTGTCGGTGCGCGTCGCTCGCATGAAGCTTTACGAGCAGTTTACGAACGAACTGGATTCAGGGTCGGAGAAGATCTCCAAGAAGCTTAGCGAAGTAGATCTGACGGACCCGGATGACGTGAAGGCGCTGCTGATGGGCGAGAGCGTTCTGATTCACTTCGGAAAGAATGACTTCCTGGCGCGGTATCAGCGGTTCGAGCAGAACCTGGCGGATTGGAAGGCAAAGTATCCGAAGCTTGCGTCCGCGGATATGCAGTATCCGCGCGAGGTAGTGCTGGAGATGGCACCGGGAGCGACTGTTCCCGTGGCTGAGGGCGATGGAAGCGCCACACCTGATCCGGCGGTGACCAAGCTTTTGAAGAAGCCGGTTTTGAAGGCAAAAGTCCCGGTGGCTGCGAAGGGTAAGGCGAAGCCGTTGGTGTTTAGTCATGCGAAGGCAGTGCCGGTGAAGCCTGCCAGGGGGCCCAGATGAGTGCGAAGCTGGAAAATCTGATTACGGTGCTGGACTGCGGAAGCCAGAAGTCGATCGTGCTTGTCGCGGAAGTAGCCGATGGCGTGCTGCGGTATCGCGGGCATGGCGTTGAGCCTTCGCAGGGGATGCGCAAAGGCTTGATCGCCGAACTGGGACCCGCGTACGAGGCGATCAATCGCGCGGCGTTGACGGCGGAGCGGACTGCGAGGGCGGTGATCGAATCGGCCGTCATTGGGATTGGCGGGACGCATGTGCGGGGGATCAATTCGCGCGGCGGCATTTCGATGGGCTCCCGGATGAAGGAGATCACGCGCGAGGAGGTGCGGGCGTGTGTCGACCGTGCGCGCAGCGTGCCGCTGCCGCCGGACCGTGAGGTGATGCACCTGTTGCCGCAGGAGTTCATCCTGGATGACCAGGCGGGGATCCATGATCCGATCGGGATGGTGGGGAATCGGCTGGAGGTCAATCTTCACCTTTCGACGTGTTCGGGTGGCATCGCTCAAAGCGTGATCACCTGCGCGAATCGTGCGGGGCTCGAAGTCGAAGATACGGTGTTTGAAGGCATCGCTTCGGCGGAAGCAGTCCTTTCGGCGGATGAGCGCGAGCTTGGAGTTTGCCTCGTGGATATCGGCGCGAGCACGACGGAGCTTGCAGTGTTCTTCGAGGGTTCGATCGCGCATACGGCCGTGCTGCCGATTGGCGGAGATCACTTCACGAATGATCTGGCTGTAGGGCTGCATGTGTCGGTGGAAGAGGCTGAAGAACTGAAAAAGCTTTACGGCAACTGCGTGGTGACGAGCGTGCCGACGCTGGCGGAGATCGAGATCGGCGGGCGGGGCGAACTGTTCTCGGGGCAGTCGGGCGGTCAACAGTCGCGCCTGGTGCGGCAGAGGTTTCTGGCGGAGATTCTGGAGCCGCGGGCTCGTGAGTTGTTCACGATGCTGCGGGATAATCTGCGGCAAGGCGGCGTGCTCGAGGCGCTTGGAGCTGGATGTGTGCTCACCGGTGGCGGCGCGAACCTTGTAGGGCTGCTGGATAACGCGGAGTCGCTGCTGCGAGTTCCGGCAAGGATTGGATCGCCGGTGCCGCTTTCGCGCATGCCGCCGGAGTTGGCCAAGCCGGAGTTCGCGGCGGCGATTGGGATGCTGCTATACACGCATCGTACGCAGATTCGGCGGGCTGGCGAGGAGCAGGGTCTAAAGGCGAAGTTACGGTCGATCTTCGCGGGCAGTTTCTAGGAGTAGCTCTTACCCATAACTCTAGGCCGGCAGCTACTAGCTCATGCCAAGGCTTGACCTATCAGCCAAGGGCTGCTGCCCCCGGCTGATTGATCATTTTTATTTAAGCGTCGTCGTAGTCTTCGGTGATGGACATCAGGAAGGCGGTGAGGGCCTCGATGTCGTCGGTGGAGATGCTCATGTTCGCAAACTGCGATGGAGCGTTGCGCATCTGGCCGGATTTCGCCAAGGCCGACATGCGGACGTAGTGGTTCAATACATCCTCGAACTTCGGAGCGCTGCCGTTGTGGAAGTACGGGGCGGAGTCGACAAGGTCGCGCAGGATAGGTGTCTTGAATTGAGCGACGGTTGAGGCGAGACCCTGGTCGACGCTGCAATCCTTGCCAGCCGCGCAGACGAAGAGCTTCAGGTTCGCCTGCGGGTTGGGATAGTCGGCGTTCATGTAGATGTTCCAGAGGCCAAGGTCGGTGTACTGCGGGTTGGACGCGAGGGCTGGACGGCGGAAAGACTCGGTCGCGTTTGGGTGCGTGGGGTTGATCGGCAGATAGGCGTTGTAGTTCGCGGTGCGATCGGCGAGGTCGGGGATGGAGAGCGCCATGAACGCTCCAGCGCCGTGGATGCCGTCATATTCCTCCTGCGAGACGCCGTTGTTGTGGAAAGCGAAGTCAGTGAAGTCGGGCGCGGTGTGGCAGGAGGCGCAGTTGCCGGCGTGCTGATCGTTGCCCGCTCCGGTAGCGGCAGACTTGAGGAAGATCTTCAAGCCTTGCAGCTCCAGCGCGCCAAACTGGAAGGCAAACGGGTGGTACGCGTACGTGCCGTCGGCGGGTGTGATGTAGACGGGGTTCGAAAGCGCAAGCACTTCCTTGTAGAGGCGCTGGCTGTAAGCGAGATTTGTCTCGCCGGAGAGCGGTTGCATGGAGAGGTGATTCGCGTTAAGGAAGAGATCGTACGGCGAAGTGACGTAGCGATCGAACTGGTCCTGCTTAAACTTGAGGTCTTTGAAGTATTGGGCGATGCAGAGGGCGACTTCGTTGACGATTTGCAGGTCGGTCGCGGTGGTGACGTCGATGCGCTGCGAGGCGGGCAGCAGGATGTCCGAGGTGATGCGCTTGTCGACACCCTTGAAGAGAGTGCTGTAAGACAGCCCGTCTGTGCGGTTTTGTGCGAGGTCGTCGGAGCCGTCGTCCTGGCGGATGACGAGTGCGACCTGGGCGACGGCGGCGTCGAATTCGCTGGGCGCCCAGCCAAAGTTGCGGCCCGTCATGGTGCCGACGACGAGGTCTTCGCCCGTGGCAAATTCGCCGTCGAAGTGCAGGAACTGCGGGCCGCTGTGCGGGGTAAACGTGCCGACCATCTGCATGGAGTTGCGCGGCGTGGTCGAGAAGCCACTTTGCTCTAGCGGGAGCGAGCTGCGTTCAATGAAGTCGGCGTAGGTGCGGTTGCCGCCGCCAGCGACGCCCTGGAACTCGGTGACGAAGTGGCAGGAGCGGCAATTGATCGCCTTTCCGGCGAAAGGCCCCGGCAAGGGACCGTTGAGCGTCGGCACGGTAGCGACGACGGGGTCTCCGGCCGCCAGCGGCTTATTCACGCCGGTCATATGACTGGCGAAAAACTCCGAGAAGCGCGTGTCGAGGAACAGCCGCTCACCGATTGGATCGGACGGCGGTGTGACCTTGGTCGCTTCGCCGCCAAGCGACGGCGCGGAACTGGACGAGCCGCAACCGGCGATAAAGGCTGCGAGAAAGAGCAGTGCGGAGCAGGAGGCGATGGCGGCCAAGCCGTAACGTTGGCGAAAATTCTTCATTGGGCTGGTCCTGTGACGGCTGGCGCGGTGTTGAGGCTGCGCATGTAGGAGACGAGCTGCCAGCGTTCGTTATCGGGCATGGAACTCCACGCGGGCATTCCCTTCCACGGGTTTCCGTTCTTGAGAATCCAATAGAGTTCGCCGTCGGTGGCTCCAGCAATGCGCGGGCTGATCAGCGTGGGCCGCGAGCCTTTGCCTTGAGCCTGCTCGCCGTGGCATCGAGCGCACTCCTGTGTGTAGACATGGCCGCCGGCTTCGGCTGCGGCATGCTGGTCAGGCAACGGATTCGTACGCGCGCGATCGACCGCCGAGACGCGTTTCAGCCAGGATCCATCGGCCGCTCCCATCAGTGCGACAGCCGTAGCGAGCAGCATGAGGGCTGCGGGGAAGCGGTTCATTTGGATCTCCGGAAGATGTCGCGAACCTGGTTGAACTCATATGAAACCTTCGCGCGATAGAGCACGTTGGCGGAGTTGGCGTTGAGCCCGAACTCAGGCCCAAGCAGGATGGTCATGTTGCGCCCGGCTTCGTAGCTGAGGGTCGGTCCGAGGTAGGCCGAAGTTCCCTTCAGTCCGAAGTCGTACCGCGTGCCGAGCCCACCGAATAACTCGGCGCCAGCTGAGAATCGCTCGCGGCAGAACCGGCAATCGCGCGAACTCGCTGCGAAGGCCAGCGAGTGGCTCCCACCAATCGCATAGCCAAACTCCCACGGCTCGTTGGTCAGATTTTTCTCCGCGATGATGTTCTCGGAGATGTTGAAGCCGTTGAAGGTGCTCGAGAGGATCAGCTTGCCCTCCATCGCGCGCTCGACGCTCGAACGTAGCAGCGCATTCGTGATCTGCTGGTCCGAGATCACCTGGTGATCTGTAATCTCCAGAAAGCTTTTATCCGCCTGGCTGTGGTCTTCGTACTCGATGTAGAAGACCGGGTTGATCCAGTGCTGGGAGCGCAGCGGGCGGAAGCGATTCTCAAACCGAAAGCCGGTAAAGATGGTTGAGTCGTTCTGCGTGGTCTGTCCCTGCAGGTAGACCTCGGCGGTGTACCAGGCGGTCACGCCGTATTCCATCTCGATCGTCTGCGAGTAGAAGGGGTTGGTGTTCTTGGGCGCCGCGCCGAGGTTCTGGCTCGCGAGTTCTAGATTTCCCGGTTCCTCTAAGACGTCCGAGTAGGTGACGAAGTAGGGTGGCTCCTGGGCATCGACCGCTCTCAACCAGCAGACGGAAACTAAGGCAAACATGAGGCAAATTCGGCGAAACGACACGTACAAACTCCTGGCGACGGACGAGCCGAAGCAACTGCGACCGATGTGGTCTGATATGGATATAAGACCACATTGGTCGGCGATTATGCAAGGCAGTTTCGTTAATTTTTCGAGTAGGCCGTGAGGGAAGGCGTGGTCTGCTTAGCATCTGCTTACAGCAGAAATCCTGCGGGCAACGTCGCTTCGATTCGCATCGGCTCTCGGGTGAGGGGATGCAAAAACCTCAGGAATTGCGCGTGCAGCAGATATCCTCCATCGCCCGGCAGTCCAGGCATCTTTTCGAGCGGCTGGCCCGTGGCACCGTACAGAGGATCGCCCACTAGGGGATGCCCGATAGACGCCAGGTGGATCCTGATCTGGTGAGGCCTACCCGAATGCAG
The DNA here is from genome assembly GCA_963693075.2 of uncultured Granulicella sp. Classification (GTDB taxonomy): domain Bacteria; phylum Acidobacteriota; class Terriglobia; order Terriglobales; family Acidobacteriaceae; genus Edaphobacter. Next base: position 496,339 of record CAXMMP010000001.1, read on the forward strand.
GCTGACCTCAAACATCGTCATATTGGCAACCCGCGAGACCACTTTCGCGACTGACTTCGACGGCTTGCCATCCGCGCTTGCGGCCCAGACCGAACCGATCCGCGGGTGCGGCACCAGGCCAATCGGTGTGTCGATCTGGTAGGCGTCGAGCAGCGCAACCCCTTGAGCGAGCGCCCGGTAGATCTTTCGAACTCTGGCTGTGTTCCAGTCCGCGGTGAGTTTCGCGGCAGCCTGCGCGGTCTTCGCGAAGAGAACGATGCCGCTGGTGGCCCGTCCCAGGCGATGCGCCGGGTTTGCGTCGGGCGTGCGCCGTTGCACCAGGCGCAGGAGTGTGTTTTCAAGGAAGCCGCCACCGGGAAGCGTTGGCAGGCCGCTGGGTTTATTGACCGCCAACAGATGCGCGTCTTCAAACAGGACTTGAAAGTCCTGGGGAGCATCCGGCTCGATCCACGGCGGACGATTCCAGACAAGGGTTTCACCTGCACGCAGCAACTCGCTTCCGTTGGCAAGGACACCATCCACCGTGACTTCGCCGAGGTCAAGATGGTGTTGCCAGTCTTCTGCGGTCGAGTGCGGGTAGAGGCTCGCGAGGTGCGAGAGCAGGGTCCGTCCACGATCTTTGATGCCGATAACCGTCGTGTAGGCATAGCCCCGGTTGAACATGTGGTTCGAGTCTAAGCGATGGGATTTCGGCAAGCCTAAGGCGAGTTCTTCCTCCACAGACGGATAGTCTGCCTTCGCGAACGTGATGGCTCGCATGGAACCGAGTCGCAACGGAACCTTTGAAGATAATGCGGGTTTGGAGATGGCGGGTGGTGCGAGATTGCTGTTGATGAGAGGATTAACACGCGAGAACTGTTGTTGGAGAGGTGCATCTGCCCATGTCTGAAAATCCTGAGAACGATCTGCGAATTCATTACGACGATGCGATGCCGCGTGGTGCGCGGATCAAGGTGATTGGGGTCGGCGGCGGCGGCAACAATGCGGTCAATCGCATGATCGCGGCGCATGTTGAAGGCGTTGAGTTCATCGCGGCGAACACCGACGTGCAGGCGCTGCAGGTGTCGAACGCGGCGGTGAAGCTGCAGCTTGGCGTTAAACTGACGAGCGGGCTGGGCGCTGGAGCGAATCCTGATATCGGGCGGCGTGCCGCGCTTGAAGATTCGGACAAGATCATCGAGGCCCTCGAAGGCGCGGACATGGTGTTTGTCACGGCCGGCCTCGGTGGAGGCACCGGGACCGGTGCCGCTCCGGTGATTGCGTCACTGGCGAGCGAGATGGGCGCGTTGACAGTCGCTGTGGTGACACGACCGTTTGCGTTTGAAGGCAAGCGCCGCATGATGCAGGCCGAGCGCGGCATGCAGGAGCTGCTGGATGCGGTCGATACTGTCATTGTGATCCCGAATGAGAAGCTGCTCGCGGTTGCTAAGGATGCTGGCTTCTTTGAGAGTTTCCGGATTGCGGACGATGTGCTGCGGCAGGGTGTGCAGGGGATCTCGGACATCATCACGATTCCGGGTGTGATCAATCGCGACTTTGCCGATGTGAAGACAACGATGGCCGGGATGGGCTATGCGGTGATGGGCACGGCGCAACGGGGCGGTCCGAACCGGGCGATGGATGCTGCGGTGGCTGCCATGGCTTCGCCGCTGCTTGAAGCCGGCGCGATCGATGGAGCGCGCGGGATCTTGATCAATATCACGGGGTCGTCAAGCTTGAAGCTGAACGAGGTGAATGAGGCTTCGACGATCATCCAGAACGCGGCGCATGAGGACGCAAACATCATCTTCGGCGCGGTGCTGGACGAGAGCATGGGCGACGAGGTGAAGATTACGGTCATCGCGACCGGGTTCAAGGATCAGCAGTCGAAGCCGCGGCGCGAGCGCATGCTGGCGGAGTCGACGTTGCCGACGGTGCGCTACGACGCACCGGTGCAGCGGCAGGCTATTCAGGACGTGCCAATTGTGCCCCGGGTGACGACGCCGAGGATGCCGATCGAGGAGTCGCACGTCGAGGAGGTTGCGCCGATCGAGGCGGAGCCGATTCGTGCCGAGGCGATTTCGGCGACGCCCATCGAAGTACAGCAGGCAGAGCCGGAGGTGGTGGAAACACCACTTGCCGAGACTCCCAAGGGAACAGAGCGGCCGTTTCCTTACGGACGACGCGACGAAGATTGGGCTTTGACTCCGACTGCTCCGCCACCGATGCCGTCGGCTCCGGAGCTCGTGCCGGTGCCACGGTCGGTGTTTGATGACGACTTTTTCCGAGCCGGACGGGTGCCGGCGCCTTTGCCTGCCACGGATAGCCGGATGCCTTCGGCGCGGGGGTTTGATTCGCCGGACGGGGTTTATCCCGCGCGGGTCCAGCCCGAGCCGGAGAGCCCGACGTTTTCGGAACCGGTCATGCGTTTTTCAGCTCCGGTTGAGCCGCAGGAGTCCGATGAACTGGATATTCCGGCGTTTTTGCGACGCGGCAATTAGCAGAATGGCGGAAATAGTGACGCTGCCGAGGCTTGGGGCGTCCTATCATTAGAGTTTGGTTGAGTTGGGTACGTGGTTTGGGCCTTGAACGTGCTTCTGGATTCGGTTAGATCGCTTGGACCTGGGTAACAAATTTGCAGACTCTGAACGATTCTAGACGCACGACCTTGGGGGATTTTCACATGATGCTTGCCGCTACCGTTCGCCGGTACACCGCTCTGTTTATGATGTCTGGCCTGTTGGGGATCGCCCTGCTGGCGACGGGCACTGCGTCGGCGGAACGTCCACATAGCCGGGTGCATGCGGTTGCGGCCCATGCCGTGTCGAGGCGTGCGGTCGGACGTGCGTCCGGACGGTCGGTTGGCCGGCGGGCGGTGCGGGGTTCGGGTCGGGCGACGGTGCGTGGAGCTTCGCGGCGCGTGGCAGTAAAGGGACGGGGACGGCGCGGTTCTGGCGCGGTCCGTGAAGTTGCGGCGACGACGCATCTGATCCGCCGGCATGGGCGGTTGGTGAGGGTTTCGGTAAGACCGCGGTATTTTGGTGAGCGGTTTTCTGCGAGCTCCTTCACCGAGCAGGACAATCTTCAACTGGGCGATGTGACGGCGGGTGAGGATCCAGTGGTTCGGGCTGCGGCCGTCGAGGCGCTTGGCAATATGAACGGGACAGCAATGGCGATCGATCCGGCGACCGGGCGGATTCTCGCGCTCGTGAATCAGAAGCTGGCGCTTTCCAATGGCGCGGAGCCCTGCTCGACGATCAAGCTGACGGTAGCGCTTGCGGCATTGCAGGAAGGGCTCGTCAAGCGGGATACGGAGGTCGCGCTGGGTGGCGGGTATCACCTCACGTTGACCGAGGCCCTGGCACACTCGAACAATCTCTATTTCGAGACGCTTGGGCGTGCGCTTGGTTTCGAGCGGGTGAAGCACTATGCCAACCAGCTTGGACTGGGCGAACTGGCCGGATACAACATTCCCGGCGAGCAGTTGGGCGTTTATCCAGACCAGGAGCTGCCGGCTTCGCTGGGCGGAGTCGGGCGCATGTGCTCCTTTGGCGAGAGCGTGAGCATGACGCCGCTGCAGTTAGGTGCGATTGTAAGTGCGATCGCCAACGGCGGGACGCTCTACTATTTGCAGCATCCGCAGACGGTGGATGACGTGCAAAGCTTCCAGCCGCGGGTGAAGCGAACGCTGGAGATCAAGAACCTGATTCCGGAGATGCAGGACGGGATGCAGGCGGCGGTGCAGTATGGGACGGCGCGCAGCCTGAGAGCGAATTTCAATGCGTTTCCCGTAATGGGGAAGACGGGGACCTGCTCGAATAACGGGACGCGGTTCGGGTGGTTTGGATCATTTGCGGATACCCCGAACGGGCGCATTGTGACGGTGATCTTCCTCGAAGGCGGACGTCCGACATTTGGACCGAAGGCTGCTGAGTTGACCGGACAGTTCTACAGGGCGCTGCTTGAGAAGAACTACTTTGCGCCGAAGGTAAACGCGAGCGAGGTCGAGACGCAGGTAGGCGGGACGAAGTAGCCGCGACTACTTCCTGCGCCACGGCGGGTAGGCGGCCAGGCAGACGACCGTGATGATGCCGACGAGGGCAAGGAACATCATGCTGGGTTCAGGGTATGCCCCAAGTGCTTCGCGTGTGGCTACTTTTTTATGGGTCAGCAGAGAGCAAGAGACGGCTTAAGCTAATCGCTTTTCTCGCTAAGACTTGCAAGAATTCGGCAGCATGCGGTTTTACGAGGCGCGGCGAGTAATGTAACGTACTCCCGAGGTTTCTGTGCGCCTTTTCCAGGTTTTGGGGCTATTCGGTGTGTGTTTGGGAGCAGGGTCGTGGGGGGCTGCCCAGAGTTGTCCGGCGGGAGGGACGACTACGGTTTCGGGGGTTGTCTATGCGCCGAATGGGAATGAGCCGCTGCCCAATGTCCTGGTGTTTGTGCCGGGTGCGCCGCTCGAGCCGTTCCCTGCAGGCGTGACGTGCGTCGCCGATGGCACCCCACCTTCGGGCTCGCCGGTGACACAAACTTTTACGGCGGCGGATGGATCATTCCAGTTACAAAACGTTCCAGTGGGGACGAATATCCCGCTGGTGGTGCAGATCGGAAAGTGGCGTCGGCAGGTTACGGTGCCGACAGTGACGGCCTGCACGGATACTGCATTTTCGACGCGCCTGCCAAAGAACCACAGTGAAGGCGATATCCCGAAGATTGCGATGGTGACGGGTCGGACGGACAAGATGGAGTGTACGTTGCGGGACATCGGCCTGGAGGATTCGGAGTTTACCAACCCTGGCGGTGGCGGGCGGATCAACCTTTTTCTTGGGGATGCCGGGGCCGGAGGAAGCCTGGCAGGCGCACAGATTGACACGTCGACACCAAGTGAGACGGCACTGATGGGCGATGCAGCCACGCTGAACCAGTACGACCTTGTGATTTTGAATTCGGAGGGCTATCAGGCCGGCAACAATCCGGGGCCATTCCTGTACCAAGGCGAACCCAATTTCTACGCCGACGGCCCTGGGGAGCCGCCGCGGCCACCGGATCAGTTGAGCAACTTTGCGAATTATGTGAATGCCGGTGGGCGTGCTTTTCTGACGCACCTGCAATCGGTCTATCTGAACGGGAATCCATATCTGCCGGCGTTCGCGAACTTTACGGATGGACCAGGCTGGGCCGACCAGGGAAACTCCTATCGCAGCCCGCCGATCAATACGGGATTCGACGAGGGTGCACAGTTTGCGGAGTGGCTTCCACTCGCGAATGCGGGTTTTGTCTATGGGCTGATGGACGAGAACGATGACTTTCCCGAGGTTCCATCGGTCAATGCTCCGACGCAGTCGTGGTACTCATTGACGACTGCTTTGCAGGGCGGTGGTATGGGGACGGGGGTGCAACAGTTCGTAGCGCATACTCCGGTAGGCGCGGCGAATGCGTGCGGGCGCGTTGTGTATGACGATTTTCTAATGGAGGTTCCGCCGAACCAGCAGTATCCGACCGGCGCAACCTTTCCGAGCGAGTGTGTTCTGCGCTATCAGCAGCCGCAGGAGTATTCCCTGGAGTGGAATTTGTTTGAGTTGACGAAGCCTGCGACGACGGTTTCGAACTCGACACTGACGCCAGCTTCAGCGGACTTTGGCACAGAGGCTGTAGGCTTTGCGACCGGGACCACGACGTTTACCTGGACCAACGGAGCGAATACCGTGGCGTCTGCGACCCCGTCCATCGCGTCGGCGGAGTTTGCCGTGGTGTCGAGTAACTGTGCTTCGGTGGCGGGGGGTGGAAGCTGTCAGATCGGGGTGCGCTTCAAGCCGACTGCGGTTGGGCAGCAGACGGGCTTGCTGAAGGTCAATGCAGTGGGACAAAGCGGGACGGCAACGGCATTCCTGCTGGGCAACGGCGTGGCTCCGCTATCGCTTTCAACCACCGAGCTACAGTTTTACTCGATTCCCGTAGAGGCTTCGAAGACGCTGTCGTTGAAGGTGATGAATGTTGCTCCGGGAGCTGTGCCTCTACCGCCGCTGGTGGTAACAGGGGATTACGCGGCCACCTCGAACTGCGGTGGTTCGGTGCCGGCGAATGGGAGCTGTACGATCTTCGTGACGTTTACCCCGACGGTGGGGGGCTTGCGGTCCGGCACCCTGACCGTGGGGATTAGCCCGGTCGTGTCGTTGGAAGGCGTAGGAAATTTTTATCAGTTGTCGGTGACGCCCTCCTCGGCGAACGTGCTCGCTGGAGAGAGTACGACGTTGAGCGTAATGATCACGCCAGAGTTTGGCTATACGGGAACCGTCAAGTTCGGTTGCGGGCAACTGCCTGCGGGCGTGACCTGCTCTTCCGCGGGAAGCGTGACGCTGAGCGGAACGAACGCGGTGACAGCGAGGGTTACGGTCCAGACGACCTCGAAGTACCAGGTGATCGGGTACGGCGGTATGGTTTGGTTCGTGGGGCTTGGGACTGGGTTGATGGTTCTCCTGCGGCGTCGGAAGACCATGCCCGTGGTAATGCTTATGTTCCTTGTGGGGTGCTTTGGATTGAGCGGATGTTCCGGGAAATATCCGGGGCTGAATTCGCCGTATACCCCTGCCGGGACCTACACGTTGACCGTGACGGGAGACGACGGACGGTCGGTGGAGACTGCGGATTTTAGCCTGGTCGTTGCGGCGAAGTAGGTGCGGTTAGGAGTCTTTGATCCTCGCACGCTCGACGGAGAACCGGTCTCGAAGGGCTCGGAGGGCCTGGCGATGAGGAAGCTGATGCTGGTATTTGGGTTCTGCATGGCGCTTGGCACGGCATGGGCGCAGACGGTGGTGGGCGACTGGCAGGGGACGCTGGCGCCGGGGCTCGCGAAGCTGCGGACGGTGATCAAGGTGACGAAGGGGCCGGATGGGAAGCTGGCGGCGAACTTCTACAGTATTGACCAGATGACCGATCCGTTTCCGCTCGATTCGATCACTCAGGATGGCACGACGGTCAAGTTTGCGCTCAATGCGGTTCATGCCAGCTACGTTGGGACGCTGAGCGATGACGGGAATTCGATCATCGGAACGTTTACCCAGGGTGGGGATCTGCCGCTGAATTTTGTGCGAGTCACCAAAGAGACGGCCTGGGTGATCGATCCTTCGAAACATACGGTTCAGTTTGTGACGGTGGAACCGGGAGTGAAGCTCGAGGTGCTCGACTGGGGTGGAACGGGGCGTCCGCTGGTGCTGCTGACCGGGTTAGGCAATAACGCGCATGTGTTCGACGGCTTTGCGGAAAAACTGACGGGCAAGTTCCACGTGTACGGGATCACGCGACGCGGTTATGGTATTTCGGATACGCCTGCGCCGGTTGGTGACGCGTACGCAGCGGATCGCCTGGGTGATGATGTGGTGGCGGTTCTAGACGCGTTGAAGCTGCAGAAGCCGGTGCTGGTGGGGCATTCGATTGCCGGGGAGGAACTGAGTTCGATCGGCAGCAGGTTTCCGAATAGGATGGCGGGGCTGGTGTACCTCGATGCGGGGTATTCGTACGCGCTATATGATGCGACGCGCGGAGACCTTTTGATCGATGGGCTGACGTTGCGGAAGGCGATCGACGAACTAAGTACGACTCCAACGCCCAGCGGGCAGCGGGCGCTGATTGCGGAGATGCTGAAGGTGGATCTGCCGCACTATGAGAAGGACCTGGCGGAGCAGAATGAGGAATTGACCGATATGCCGGACGGGCCCAGTCAGCCGATGCCGGATAAGAAAGATCGGCGGCGGGTGAGCGCGGAGGCGATCCGGGCGGGCGCTCAGAAGTACACGGAGATCAAATGTCCGGCTCTCGTGATCTTCGCGGACCCGCATGACATGGGTGGGCCTCCAGGGGATGACAAGGAGAAGGCTGCGCGGGCGCGGCGTGACGCGGTGTTCACTGAGGCTCGGGCAAAGGCGTGGGAGCGGATGGTGCCGACGGCGAAGGTGATTCGGATTCCGAACGCGAACCACTATCTCTTCAAGTCGAATGAGGCGGAGGTTTTGAAGGATGTTGAAAATTGGGTGGATGGGCTGAAGTGAGTGCGTCCTAACACCGGACAGGCGGTGCTGCGCACGCTAAATCGCTTCGCGAGTGACGGTCAGGTAAGTTCGCGGGCGTAGATCTGGTGGGTCACGCGGGGTGGGGTGGGATTGCCTTCGGCGTCGGTGGCGTGGTGGAGGGCGATGACGCGGTCGCGGATGGCGACATCGTCGGCGGTGGTGCGCTCGCGGGAGCGGAGGTAGTCGATCCAGGATTCCATGATGAAGGTTTCGTTGAGGTGGGTTGGGTCGGCGGCTTCGCGGTAGATGCCCCAGCGAATGGCTCCGTCTCGCAGACGAACGCCGCGCAGTTCATGGATGGCGTGGGTGAACTCGGGGTAGCAGTCGAGGGGGATCTGGTACTCGATGGAGATGCGGACGGGACCTTCGTGGGGGTCGGGTGCGTGGTCGAGGTCGACGCCGACGAGTTCGGGGGCTGGCCGCTTGTACTGGTAGGGGGTGAAGTCGGGTGTGGGGCCTTGCAGGATTTGGAAGCGGTTGACGAAAGGAAGGGTTCCAGCGAGACCACAGGCGGCTACGGTGAAGGCGATGGGCGTGGAGAAGTGTTCGGCGAGGGAGCCCCAGAGCACGGCTCCGAGAGCCATGCCGCCCTGGAAAGTCATGAGGTAGGTGCCAAGGGCGCGGGCGGTGACCCAGGGCGGGACGGAGAGCTGAACGCTGGTGTTGATGGTGGACATGGTGGCGGTCCAGGTTGAGCCGGAGCCGAGGAGGACGGGGATGATGATCCAAGGAGAGCGGACGTAGGCGAGGACGAGCATGACGCCGGCCTGGTAAATCGTGGACACCAAGAGGATCTGCGTGGCTGTGGCGCGGGCGCGGATGCGTGGGAGCTGGGTGGCGGCGATGACGGCTCCTAGGCCGAGCGAGCCGTTGAGGATGCCGTAGCCAAGCGGGCCCTGGCGGAGGTCGCGGCGGGCGACGACGGCGAGGAGCGCCCAGATGGACGAGACGAAGAAGCAATAGGTGAAGGCGCGAATGAGCGAGGCCTGGAGCTGCGGCGAATGACGAACATAGCGCAGGCCCCCACGTATCGAACCGGAGATGCGTTCGGTCGGAAGCGCGGATCTGAAGAGCGGGGTGCGCTTCCAGTTGACGAGAACCCAGATGACTCCGGCGAAGGACACGGAGTTGAGCGCGAAGACGGAGCCGGCACCTTGATGGGCGGACGCGAAGGCGGCGACCATCAGACCGCCAAGCGCGGGGCCGACGGCGCGGGCGAGGTTGTTGGAGGCAGCGTTGAGGGAGACGGTATCGGGGATGAGGTCGCGCGGGACGAGTTCGGGAACGATGGCCTGCCAAGCGGGATTGTTCATGGCGGAGCCGGTGTTGAGCAGGAAGGTGAAGGCGAGCAGAGCCCAGGGGGAGATGTGTCCGAGAAACGTGAAGACGGTGAGAAGGGCGACGGCGGTGAGCATCCAGGCCTGCCAGAAGATGAGCAGCTTGCGTCGGTCGAAGATGTCGGCGGTGGCTCCGGCGAGCAGGCCGAGGAGGAGCACGGGAAGGGACGCCGCCGTCTGCATCAGGGCGATGAGCAGCGGCGAGGTGGTGAGGACGGTCATCAGCCAGGTGCCGGCGGTGTCCTGCATCCAGGTGCCGACGGAGGAGATGGTGGAGGCGATCCAACGGTCGCGGAAAAGAGGAATCTTCAGCGGGGCGAAGCCGGAGCCGATACCGGGTTTCGTGGAGTCGGAGGATGGCGCGGTATCGGGGGAGGAGAGCGGCATGCGGTGCGGTTAGTTTACGCGACGACTTAGCTTCGTTGACTGCCAAGTCTCGGTCGGGGAGCGGTGCGAACAAATTTCCGAAGGCGTGAGCATATTTGGACAACTGTCGCGCATCTTACAGAGGCTACTTACTTTGCCTCGTCACCGGCGCAGGTGAAATGACCGGCAGCTTTTGAACTGCGGAACTTGAAAAGGACGTGCACGGCCTTGGCACTTCCGATGTGTACCTATGATTTAGCGACATTTGACCTGAACGACATGATCGAATGTGGCCGAGCCGTGCGTGATGTGAGCGTGGGTGCCTCGAGCATGGAAGCGGCTGCGGATCAGGTGGTTCGCACGTTTTACCGCATGCTGACGGACAAGGAGACAGGCGAGCGAAACCTGGTGCTGGTGAGGTGTTTCAAGACGCACCGATACGGGAAGCTGCCGGAGGATTTGGCGGCGATTGCGAGTGGGGCGACGGGCGCTGCGCTACAGCCGGAGACGCCAGCACTGACCTTGCTGGCAACGGCAGGTGATCTACCGGCTTGGAACGATCGGCGCAGCTCACGGGGGCATGCTGCCATTCCGTTGACGAGCGTGGAGATGGTGGAGCGCGCGCCGATGATCTCCGCGCTGCTGCGGCAGATGGGGCTGAAGGTTGAAGCGGCCATGTATCCCACGGAGAAGATCATCCTCGACGCGGATGAATACGCCTTCAATGTCTTCCATGTGGAAGAGGCGCTGGGCGACGCGACGATTCCGGCTCAGGCGGAGTTTGTGCAGCCGCATGGTGTGCGGTCGGTGCTGGGGTTCGGGGGGCTGTTGCCAACGGGCGAGCTCTTCGCGGTGATCATGTTCGCGCGGATAAGGATTCCTCGGCAGACAGCGGATCTGTTTCGAACGATTTCGCTGGGGGTCAAGCTGGCGCTGCTGCCGTTTGCGTGGGGACCGGTTTTCAGCGGCGAGGTTGCAGGGTCGAAGAACGAAGAGGAAGAGCAGCGGTCGGAGTTGGCGACGATGCGGCTGTTGACCGCTGCGCTTGAGGAGGCGGCGCTACGCCAGACGCAAAGATTGCAGACGGCGGTCGAAGAACTACGCGATCAAAGCACGCAGATGCGTCTGCAGGGTTTGCAGTTGAACCGAATACTGGAGGCGACGACGGATTCGGTCATGATGGTGGATCGCAACTGGCGCTTTACGTATGCCAATGCGAAGGCGATGGCAACGGTGCATCCGGTGACAGACGTGTTGGGACGCGTGGCGTGGGAGGCGTTTCCTGGCATGGTCTTCGAGGGGTCGCCTTATGTCGAGCACTATTACCGGGCGATGGATGAGGGGATTCCGGGAGAGTTTGAGGCGGCTTATGGCGAGCCAATCAACATCATCGTGCGCGTCCAGGTGCGGCCTTCGATGGATGGAATCGTTGTCTTCTTTCGGGATGTGACGAACCAGAAGAAGAGCGCCGAGGCGCTAATCAGGACGGAGAAGCTGGCAGCGGTTGGACGGCTGGCTGCATCGATCGCGCATGAGATCAACAATCCGCTGGAAGCGGTGACGAACCTGCTATACCTCGCAAGGGGAAACGAAAATGCGGACGAGGTGCAGAGCTATCTCAAGACTGCGGAGCAGGAGCTGCAGCGGGTTTCGGTGATCGCGAACCAGACGTTGCGCTTCAACAAGCAGGCGAGCAATCCGATACCGATTGTTTGCGAGGACCTGGTCGATAGTGTGTTGCCCATCTACCAGGGGCGGCTGGTCACTTCAGACGTTCGGGTGGAACGCGGAAATCGCTGCACATGCGAGGTGCAGTGTTTCGATGGAGAGATTCGCCAGGTGCTCGGCAACCTGGTGGGCAATGCGATTGACGCGATGTCTCCGGGTGGGGGAAGGCTGCTGGTGCGCAACCGGTTGACGCGGGATTGGAAGACAGGCCTGCCGGGTGTGGTCTTTACGGTGGCGGATACGGGGAGCGGTATTCCGCCCGAAGCGCTGGAAAGAATCTTCGATCCGTTTTTTACGACGAAAGGTTTTGGCGGGACCGGACTTGGACTTTGGGTGAGCCATGAGATTGCCAAGCGCCACCATGGCGCGCTTCGGGTGAGAAGTCAGGTGGGTAAAGGAACCGTGTTCACTTTGTTTCTGCCGCTTGAAGCGGCTCGACGGGACTAGCAGCGCAAAGAGTCATACGCGGACGATCATGACTTCAGTGGCCTTCATGAGGGCCGCGGCGGTTTGTCCTTTGCGCAGCTGCATCTCGCGTGCGGCGTCGGCAGTGATGATCGAGGTGATCCTCTGGTCGCCGATCTCGAGGATGACCTGGGCGAGCAGGCCGGAGATCTTGACTTCGAGGATCTGCCCGATGAGTTGGTTGCGACCGCTGGTGTGTCGGAAACGCTCGCGCGAAGCCTTGGTTGCTTTGGCAGGCGTGGTCTGCAGCATCGGGTTCAGAGCCGACTGCGGAATGCGATGGTGGCCACCCGGAGTCTTGATGGTCTTGAGCGTGCCGGCGAGGATCCACTGCTTGATGGTCGGGTAGCTGACGCCGAGGGCGGCGGCGGCTTCACGGGGTTTGAGGAGGATGTCGACGTTGGGCATGGGTTGGGGGAAGTATAAGGCAGGGGATAGGAATTAGGGACCGGAGAGTAGAAGGTTCAAGCGCAAGGACACGGGTGGTGAATGCTATCGATTGGGCGGCCTTCGAGCTAGCAGGTTGAGGACGAAGCCGGACGCGCATGGGTCTCTCACGATGAGGGTTGCGTCGAAGGGCAGAAGCCGGAGGGTGTAGACGGCGCGCTGGGATGGCAGGATCGCTGTGAGTTCGATTGCATGGCGTTCTCCAGGCTTCGAAGACAGCGTGAGCATGGGATGATCGGCGCTGACGATGCGACCGGTGAGAGCGAGTGGCTCGCCAGCCAGGCAGGCCGGCTCCTGAAGGGCGAGAACGGCGGTCACATGGTCTGCATAGCCAGCGATGCTCCCGGTCCCGACCTGCCGCGGCGGGCCGCCGGGTTGGTCCACAAGGAGGATGAAGTTGTTGGCAGAGACCCATGGGTGCGCGGGCGGGATGAGCTCCGGCAAGCCGCACGCGGAAAGCAGGAGAACGCCAACGCAAAGAAAGACGACCGAAAGGGCGATGCGCTTGGTCATGGTCCAAGGCTAGTTACGGAGTCGAAGGTCGAACACACGGTTGTGACAGTTTCGGAGATTGTCCCAAAGGCCGGTGGTGGAGACGGGGAATCTTAAAAGGGAAAGCCACGCAGCGCGGTGGGGGCTGATGCGTGGCTATTCCGGTAAAGCAACGAAGTGGGTGGACTTCGTTAAGACCGGCTCAACTCAACGCAAGCGCGAGGAGCCTTGTCCTAAAGAAGAATCTACCGAATTTGGCACAGTGCGTCAAGGAAAATGCGGGAAAAGTTGGGTCGCGGACTCAGTGGGCGGCGAAGGCCGTAATGGCCGGCGCAGCTTCGGTGAGGACAAATCCTTGATGAACATATTTGATCTTTACGTCGGGAAGGTCGCACTGAAGGAGCGTACGGGCGGGGTCGGCATAGAAGATCCAGTGAAAGTTGGGCGTAGCCAGGAGATAGGTGCTCGTTGTGACGGGCTTACCGTCCATCGTGCCGGCAACGTCAGGTCCCTTGGACCATTTTGCGTCGACGGAAGGGCGGTGCGGTGGGGCGCCTTCACGGGATATCCCGTCAGACCCTCCGGCGACCGGGCTGTAGACGTTGAAGGCCATCGGCGCTGAGGTCTGCGACGCGGCGAGGAGAAGTGCCTGGGCAGCGCCTGCATCGAACGGGGGGAGCAGAACGAAATCGGATTTCATGGCAAAAAAATCGCTGGTCTGGGACCCATTGACGGTGCGAGAGATGCTCATCTCGGTGTGTGCTTTGTTCGGAACGTACGAGGTGATGACCTGCCCATCGCCCTTGTCCGTCATCGATCCTTCGAGGTAGGCGTACGCATCGCTGAACTTAAATTCGTCCAGGAACTCTGCCCCGTGGGCATGAATGTTGTAACCGAAGCGGCTGGAGAGCTTGTAGCCGTGCTTGTCCTTCGAGAGCGTGAAGACGTCCTTGCCGGAAGGCTTGCCGTCGACGACGAGTTCAAAGGTCGCCGACTGAGCGGACGCAGCAGCGGGGAGCGCGAGGAGGGCAACAGCAGCGAAGCGCAGGAGCATCTGGAAGTCCCGAAGTGAGATAGAAACGGATCCTGAAAGTTTAGCGCACAGTTTGGGGTTAGAGGCGGCAGATGAGCAGTTCGCGTTCGTAGATCATCTCGGCGGGGAGATGATCATGGAGTGCGAGGAAGAGCTCTTCATGGCCCATCACCTCATGCTTCCAGGCGGCGCGGTCGACAGTCTGAAGGGTGGCGAACTGGTCATAGGAGAAGTCAAGGCCGTTCCAGTTGATGTCGTTGTACTTGGGGGTCCAGCCGATAGCGGTTTCCTTGCCGCGGACACGACCGCGGACCCGGTCGACGATCCACTTCAACACACGCATATTTTCCGAGTATCCGGGCCATAGGAACTTACCCTGCTCGTCCTTGCGGAACCAGTTGACGTGGAAGATGCGCGGGGTGCTGGTCAGATCGCGCTGCATGCGGAGCCAGTGCCGGAAGTAGTCGCCCATGTGGTAGCCGCAGAAGGGCAGCATGGCCATGGGATCACGACGTACTTTGCCGATGGCTCCGCCGGCCGCTGCTGTCGTCTCAGAGCCCATTGTCGCCCCGACGTAGACGCCGGAGGACCAGTTGAAGGCCTGGAAGACGAGCGGCATGGTGGTGGGCCGGCGGCCGCCGAAGATGAAGGCGGAGATGAGCACGCCGTTGGGGTCTTCCCAGGAGGGATCGATGGTCGGACATTGCGAGGCGGGGGCGGTAAAACGGCCGTTCGGGTGCGCGGCGGGTGTGGGCGAGTTGGGCGTCCACGGATTCCCGCGCCAGTCGAGAGCTTCGGCAGGGGGGGTGTCGGTCATGCCTTCCCACCAGATGTCGCCGTTGGGAACGCCGTTCTCGGTGACGAGGGCGACGTTGGTAAAGATGGTGTTGGCGCGCAGGGTCGCCATGGCGTTTGGATTGGTCTTAGCGCTGGTGCCGGGCGCAACGCCGAAGAAGCCGGACTCGGGATTGATGGCGCGAAGCTGACCGGTGGCGTCGGGTTTGATCCAGGCGATGTCGTCGCCAACGGTCCAGACCTTCCAGCCGTCGAAGCCTGCAGGTGGGATCATCATGGCGAAGTTGGTCTTGCCGCAGGCCGAGGGGAAGGCTGCGGCGACGTAGGTTTTTTCGGTCTTGCCTTCGCCGTCGGCGGGCGATTCGACGCCAACGATGAGCATGTGCTCGGCCATCCAGCCTTCGTCGCGCGCAATGTTCGAGGCGATGCGTAGGGCGAAGCACTTTTTGCCGAGGAGCGCGTTGCCGCCGTAGCCGGAGCCGTAGGACCAGATCTCGCGCGTCTCCGGGAAGTGCACGATGTATTTGTCGTCGTTGGACGGCCAGGGAACGTCCTGCTGGCCGGAAGCGAGCGGGGCTCCGACTGAGTGAAGGCACGGGACGACCCGCTTGTAGTCCTTGTCGATCTCGGCATACACGGGGGTGCCGATGCGCGCCATGATGCGCATGTTGACGACGGCGTATGCGGAGTCGGTGAGCTGCACGCCGATTTGTGACATGGGTGAGCCGACAGGACCCATCGAGAACGGCATCACGTACATGGTGCGTCCGCGCATGCAGCCTTTGAAGAGGCTTTTCAGCTTCTTGCGCATGACGAAGGGGTCTTCCCAATTGTTTGTAGGGCCGGCATTATCCTTGGACAACGAACAGATAAAGGTTCTGTCTTCGACCCGCGCTACATCGTTCGGCGAGGAACGAGCGTAGAAGCAGCCGGGCCACTTCTCTTCGGAGAGCTTGGTGAACGTGCCGGCCTCGAGCAGGCCGTCGCAGAGCCACTTGTTCTCAGCCTCCGAACCGTCGATCCAATGGACGCGCGAGGGCTGGCAGAGGTCGGCCATCTTCTCGACCCAGCGGATCAGATGTTTGTTCGAGGTGGGCGGGGCGGCGATCGCGATTGCGGCTTTGGCACTCATAAGGGACGGGCTCCGTTTGGGACTTAAGTCTTCGCTGAGGGATGTGGGCCTGTCAATCTGTATGTTCGATTAGCGGACGAAATGTGCGATCTTCAGCCGCTATGCCAACGCGAGCTGGAAGATATACGTGCCGCGGTTAAGAACTTCTAAGCGATTGCGGCTGTGACCAGGGTTTGTGCTTCGGTTTGAATGTGCTTGAGGTGCTCTTCGCCTTGGAAAGACTCCGCGTAGATCTTGTAGACGTCTTCAGTCCCGGAGGGTCGCGCCGCGAACCATCCTTCCTCGGTGGTGACCTTCAGGCCGCCGATGGGGGCGTGATTGCCCGGAGCCTCCGTGAGGATGCTCGTGATCGCATCGCCCGCAAGCGTCGTCGCCGTCACCTGCGAAGGCGACAGCTTGCCGAGCTTCGCTTTCTGCTCCTTGGTCGCGACCGCGTCGATCCGTTGATAGACCGGCGCGCCATATTTCGCGGTCAGCTCCCCGTAGAGCAGCCCCGGATCTTTCCCGGTCACGGCTGTCATCTCTGCCGCCAGCAGCCCCAGGATGAGCCCGTCCTTATCCGTCGTCCAACCCTGCCCATTGCGGCGTAGGAACGACGCACCCGCGCTCTCTTCGCCCACAAAGCCAAGCGTCCCGTCGATCAGCCCGTCGACGAACCACTTGAAGCCGACCGGCACTTCGAGCATCGGCCGCCCCAGCCCCTTGGCCACGCGGTCGATCATGCTGCTCGAAACCAGCGTCTTCCCGATGCCGACGTTCGACCCCCACTCAGGGCGGTGCGTGAACAGGTACTGGATCGCTACTGCAAGATAGTGGTTCGGGTTCAAGAGCCCCGACGAAGCCGTCACGACGCCGTGGCGGTCATGGTCGGTGTCGGCTGCCCACGCGACGTCGTACAGGTTCTTCCTGGCGATCATCGAAGCCATCGCAAACGGCGAGGAGCAGTCCATGCGAATCTTGCCATCCCAGTCGCAGGTCATGAAGCGGAAGGTGGGATCGACGTGCGGGTTGAGCAGCTCGACCGAGAGGTTGTACTGATCGATGATGCGCGGCCAGTAGTAGACCCCCGCTCCGCCGAGTGGGTCGACGGCAAGCTTGAGCGAGGAATTTTGCAGTGGATCGAAGTCGATGACGTTGGCGAGGTCGTCGACGTAGGCGGTGAGGAAGTCGTGGCGATGCGTCGTCTGCGCGGCGAGTGCGCGTTCGTACGAGATGCGCTTGACCTCGAAGAGTTTGAGTTGGATCAGCTCGTTGGCGCGATTTTCTATCCACTTCGTTGCAACGGTGTCGGCTGGTCCGCCGTTCGGCGGGTTGTACTTGAATCCGCCATCCTCGGGGGGATTGTGCGAAGGCGTGATGACGATGCCGTCGGCCTGGTCGTCGCTGATGCGGTCTTTGTTGTAGCTGAGGATCGCATGCGAAAGCGCAGGCGTCGGCGTATAACCGAGCGAGCTGTCAATCATCACGGTCACGCCGTTTGCGACGAGGACTTCAAGCGCGGTGACGAACGCCGGGTCAGAAAGCGCGTGCGTGTCCTTCGCGAGGAAGAGTGGCCCATCGATCCGGTTGATCAGGCGGTACTCGCAGATGGCCTGCGTGATGGCAGCGATGTGTGCGTCGTTGAACGAGGTGTTCAGCGACGAGCCGCGGTGGCCGCTCGTCCCGAAGGCGACGCGCTGCGCGGGAACGCTGGGATCGGGCTTCAACGCGTAATACGCGGTGATGAGGCGCGGGATGTCGACGAGGGTGTTTGGTGCGGGGAGTTGGCCGGGCGTGTTGGGCATCTTGGGTTCTCAGTTCTCCGTTCGTAGTGCGTCAGATGGAGTTTAGCGGATTCGAGGGCATACGGTTTCTGCGTTGGATGCCCAAGGCCACCATAAGAGCAAGGCCGGAGAGCACCATTCCAGCTGTCTGATCCGCTGTGTGGTGGAAGCTGAGGTCGATGGTGTCGTTCCCCACAGGAAGAGCGAGTGCGATCAGTCCATCCTCGCGAACCTGTGGTGTAGCTCTTTGCCCGTTGAGCGTCACGCGCTCATCCGGAAAGAGGCGGCGGTTGAGGATCAGGTACTCCGGCTGCGTGACCTTCAACGAGAGATGAGTCGGTGCCTGACCCGGCTGCGAACTCGCCGGTGCCGGCGCGTTGATTGTTTGATCCTCGCCATCCGCTACAGGGATGAGCCAGTAGGGTGGGTCCGGCTGCTTCAACACGTCGTTGTCCGCATCGGCGGGCGTGTACTCATCTGTGGGCTCCGCACCTGTGTTCGAGTGGTAGAGCGCAGCCCGCGCCTCCACCGTATCCCCATCGTCACAGAGCTGCTTGAAGGTGAGCCAGTCCGGTGTGATCAGCACTGCTGCGAAGACGACGCCGAGGCCCAGGGTCACTGACAACGTGAGCTTGCGCCGGTCGAACGACATTGCGGCGAACAGCGCGAGGATGGTGCTGAGAATCGCGGTGAGCCGCCAGGGAAACTGGAGGAACCGCAACTCAGGCGTATGGGCCCAGATGGGCAATGCGGGGCGTAAGAACAGGAAGGCGATGAGCAGGGTAAGGAACGCAGGAGGCAAGAGGGAATCGGCAAGAGAAGCATTTTTTCGGCGCGTGATGGTGACAAAGAAGGCGACCAGAATCGCCGCGAGCATGGTGATGGCGATGATCGAAGCCGTGTGCAGGACGACGTCGTGCGCGAGCGTGTCGTCGGTGACGGGGGACATGTGGTGGAACAGTGTGTTGTCCGCGATGCGCATGCCTTCGACCGTCGCCATCTCGGAGAGGACAAACTTGCGTTCATACGCCGCAGGCAGCAGGTAGAAGGCGGAGAGAGTCAGCCCAAGCAGCGTAGCGGCGGTCATCGTGGACGCAAGCCTGATGCGGTCTTTGGTTTCAGACTGCACGAGCCGGACGATCGTCAAGAAAGCCAGCGCGTAACAACCCATCACGGCAGCCGGCGCGTTGGTCAGCCACAGGAGCGCAATCGGAATTGCGATCGCCAAAATCCTTACCCTCGGTGCGAGCGCGGCAAGCAGCAACAATGGCAGCCACGCGGCGGCGAGCAACTCCCCATAAGCTGTGCGTTCGTAGGCCGTGAACAGCATGTACGGGTTCACGATGTACAACACGGCCGCCAGCGTCGCCGCGTTCGCGCTCGCAGAGCGCGAGCAGAGCCGGTACGCGGTGAACCCGGAGGCCGTCAGCGCGAGGAATGTGAACGCTGCAGGGACGAGCTTCCACGGCAGCACCAGCCCGAGGACCGCACCCAGCGACCACGAGATGGGTGGGTAGAAGATGAAGCGTGGCTCACCGGCGTTGTAAGCCGGGGTGTACGCCCAGTGCGGATAATGCAGGTGAGCGAACTGCGTCGCCGCCTCGAGCCACGACAGCACATGGAAGTCGAAGTCATGCCCGCAGGACGGCCCCTGCACAAGAATCGGCAGCACAGCCAGCAGCGCGACCAACGGGATGAGCAGACGATGGAGACGCTGGGGCATGTTGTCCGTTATACGACAACGCTAGCGAGGCGTGAGCGTCAGCGTGTGCGTCGTCGCCTGCGTCACCGCTGGGCCGGAGAATGGGAGGGCGAAGGTTGTGCCGTGATACCAGGACTGAAACTGGTCCATGAACCACGGGCTGTCGGGATTGCCGGATTGGCCAAGCACCAGGTTCAAGGTCGAGGCGTCGAGGTCCGCGAGGTCTGCAGTGAAACGTTCGCTCGGACCAAAAGTGTGGCCGACTTGTTTGATGGTGGTTCCGTCGCCGGACTGCTGTTGCGGGCCGGTGCCGATGGGTTTATCGAGCAGGCGGGTCAAGGCGGCGGATTGCGCGAAGATGGGATGCTCGATATCCAGCGTGTGGCCTGTGCCGTAACGCCATTTGGTAAGGTCGCTCGGTGCGTTATCGTCGATGCCCTTTGCCACCGCAGCCGTCAACAGGTCGTCCCAACTCTTAAACTCTTTCGGGAGCCAACGCGTCGGTGTGTGCTGCAACAGTTGCTCCAGTGCGTAGTCCTTCGAGTACCAGGCATAGAGTTCCGTCGGGTCGTGTCCTTGCAGGTGCGGCTTCAGCAGCATCGGCCACAGTCCGGCATGCACATTGGCGACGATCGCTGCGGCGGAGGAGTCGACCGTGACGCGACCGTTCCAGGTGCGCAGCAGGTCCGCTGCCTGATGGAGTCGTGCGGCCTGCGATGGCTTATAGGTGTTAGCCCGCAAAGCATCGGAGTGGTCGATCGCATACGCCAGCCGCTGTGCAAGCACATGGTCGAAGTCCGAATAGATGTCGGTCTGGATGGTGAGCATGTCCGCAGCTTTGAGGCCGTTGCGGTGTTCGAGCAGGTGCCAGATGCGCTCGTTGCGATACGGCGCGGCCCAGTTGAGCGTGATGGGATACGGATAATCCGGAGGAGTTACGTTGGCGTTCGCCGTGGCGATGATGCCGCCAGGCGGATCATAAACCTGCGGCATCTGGGCGAACGGAATGTAGCCGGACCATTCGTGCGCTGTTGCTGGAACCAAGGGGACCGGGCTCAAAGGCCCACTCAGTTGCACGCCGGTGGGCTTTGGCGTGTTGGCTTGTGCGAGCGCACCAAGGTCGGTCTGGATGCTGGATGCTTGCATCTCATCGCTTGCCGTGGCCGCGATGCTTGCTGGGATGGGTGCGGCTGGTCCACGCAGTGGAACGCGTCCGACGGCATGATACCCAATGTGGCCCTGATCGTCCGCGTAGACGACGTTCTGCGCGGGACCGCCGAATTGAGAGAACGCTGCCAGGAAGCTGGGCCAATCGTGCGAAGTTGCCAGAGCAAGCACAGGGACCTGAATAACGGATGGGTCATACAACGTCCAGCGTAGCGAGAGTTGGCGGGTCTCGCCTTTGAGGGTCGGGGTAAGGATGGGGGTGACGGCATCGCCGTGCTTGGTCGCGAGGACATCCAGCGTGAGGTTGCGGCCATGCTTGACCTTGATGGTTTCGCCGATGTGCATCACAGGCAGCCAGTCGCCGGCTGCGGTTTGGAACTCTTCTGAGCTGCCTGAGCCGCGGGTGGTTTCGATATAGACGTCCTGCACATCCGCGCCGAGATTCGTGAAGCCCCACGCGAGATGGGCGTTATGTCCGACGACGATGAGCGGCAGACCGGGGATGGTGACGCCTGCGACATGCAACTCCTGCTGGCCGTCGATATGCGCTTCGAGATCGGACTCGTACCAGATCCCCGGGAGGCTCGTCGTCAGGTGCATATCGTTCGAGAGCAGCGGCTTGCCGGAAGCCGTGTGCGCGCCTGCCACGACCCAGTTGTTTGAGCCCGGAACGCACGCCTCGCACGCATCCGTTTTCTTCCACCCGGCCTCCGGGAGAGCCAGCGACGCTTGCGACTCATCCAATGGCACCTGCTCGATGGCTGGGCCGGGCACAGTCAAATCCGGTTGTGGGTGCGATGGGGGATGATCCCGCCAGGAGCCGGTCGGGTAGAGGTCCTGAAGCAGCTCGGGTGGCAGCTGCGCCGTCATGGCTTCGCGCGCGAGTTTGGCTGGATAAGTGTTGGTGAGGTCTTGAAACATCGTCAAGGAGACGAGGAGCGAGTCGCGTGGGGTCCACGGCGCGGGCTTGTATTGGAGGATGCGGAACTCGATGGGAAGATGTTTGGCTTGCTGCTCCATCGAGGCGTTGACGCCTCTGGCGTAGACCTCGAGCAGGTGCAACTGATCGGGCGGCAGGACGGCAAGGGCGCGGTCGGCGGAGGCGCGGATCTGAAGGGTGCGTTGCAGCTTGTCGTGGAGGACAAGTGCGGAGCCGAGAATCTCGGCGAGCTCGCCGGCTGCGTGACGGCGTAGGGTGTCCATCTGGAAGAGGCGGTCCTGTGCCGTGACGAAGCCCTGGGCGAAGACGAGGTCGTCAAGCGTCGACGCGTGGAGGTGGGGGACGCCGTGCGCGTCGCGCTGGACTGAGACCGGTGCGGTAAGGCCGGTGACGGCGAGCGACCCGTCGATTTGGGGTAGCGATTCGCTGACCGTGGAGCGGACCCAATGGCGCGCGAAGAAGAAGCCGAACGCCCCGGCGATGACGATCAGTATCAGCAAACATGCAGCCGTGATGCCGAGTGCTCGGCCTCGGCGCTTACGAGGCGTTGGGCGAACGGGGCGGTTGTCGACTGGCAGCGCGGCCGCTACGGCGCTCGGATGATGCGGGTGAAACGGGACTTCGTTGGGGTCGTTGATCGTACGCCGGGTGGCAAGTCGCGGCTCGTATTCCTGCGGATCGTTGAGACTCATGGGCTGCTTCGAGTCTAAATGTCGAGGCTTGTGGTAGGCGGAGCCTGATCGGCCGTCAGAGGGTAGTCGCGCTTCGGTAACGTGAAGTGGATGATGGCGAAGATCAGCAGGAAGATCGGGATGCCGAAGATGCTGCCTTCGGGTCCGTCGTTGCCGCCTGAAAGGAGTGGCCGACCCATCGCATGAGCCGCCAGCAGGTGGCCTTGAACCATCGTTCCCGAATCTCGCACGCCGTAGAGATACGACTGTGCCCAATCCCACGAAGTGTGGAATCCGATAGCCCACCACAGTGAACCGGTGCGATACAGCGAAAACGCGAAGACCGCTCCGGCAAGACCAACCTGGATGATGCCGCAGAAAGTCTCGCCGGGATTGCCGATGTGCCCGAGCATGAAGAAGACGCCGGAGAAGAGTGATGCGGCAATCCAGAAGCCCCACTGAAAGGTGTGGCGATTCGCTGGGTCCATCGCACGGGCGATACCGGCCACGCCGCGGGAGACGGTGTATTGCAGGTAGCCGCGGAAGAGGAACTCCTCAACCATGCCGACCATGAAGAATCCGAGGAGCCACTTGAACGCGTAGAGCACAGCAGGAAGACCGTGCAGCAGCACTCCATCGAACGCGAGGGTGTGAGTCATCAGCAGGGTTCCGACGAGCAGGGAAAGGCAAAGAAGTCCCCACGCGAAGCCAATGACGATATCGGACGGCATGCGTTTGAGTGCGAGACCGTAGCGACCGAATGGACGGCGCTCGATCAGGGACATCAGGAACGCCGCTAACGCTAGGAAGAGGAAGATCGAGCCTTCGCCAAGAAAGAACGTTTTGAAGGGAGTCTCGACGGGATGTTCTGCTGATCCGCTGGTGCGCGGTGGCATGTGATGGAAGTGCTGGAGGAGCGAAACCGAAGCAAACGCGATGCCGCCGAAGAAGATGAGAAAGAGCAGGACGCTCCAACCGGCGCGGAGGCCGTCGTCGCCGATGAAGAAGGCACGGAGGGTAGGCGCTTGCGGGGCGAACATCTCGGTTTCGGAGGCAACTAAGGCTGGGTCTGCGAACTCCGACAACATGGGAGTGGGCTGCGTTTCGGACGTGGGATCAAGCTCGCTCAATAGTGCTCCTGTCGCGATCTATGCCTTGGGGATGGTAGATGTGAGTCTCGCACATCGCAATACGACGGTGGAGTGACGTTGGTTCCCCCCGTTTGTGCGAGTCTAGAAGAGGAGATCGGAATGACGTTTCGTGTGTTGCACCACAATAACTGCTTCGACGGGGCCTGTTCCGCAGCCGTTTTCACCAAGTTTCACCGCGAATGTGTCGGTGGAGCGGACGAGTACGAGTTCTGCGGGCTCGCCCATCAGCCCGGCGGCGCGATGAGTGACGACATCTTCGGTCCCGGCGAAAACGCGATTGTGGACTTCAAATACTCGATGTCTCCGAAGCTTACCTGGTGGTTCGATCACCACGAGAGCGCTTTTTTGACTCCGGATATGCGCGAGCACTTTCAGGCTGGTCAGCTTGGCGAAGCGGCGAAGAGACAGTTCTTTGATCCGAGCTACATCTCATGCACGGGTCTGATTGCGGATATCGGGCGCGAGAAGTTTGGGTGGGACACGAAGGGTCTTGAGGACCTCCTGTACTGGGCCAATATCATCGACGGCGCGCGCTTTTCGAGCGCGAAGGCTGCAGTTGAGATGGTTCCGGCAGCGATGAAGATTGCGCTCGTCATCGAGAACGCGCCGGATCCGGAGTTCATCCCGCGGATTATTCCGCTCCTCACGGCCATGCCATTTGCGGAAGTCTTAGCGCAGCCGTTTGTGAAGGATCGTGTGGCACCGTTACTCGAGAAACACGAAGCGTTGAAGAAGCTGATTCGCGAACGCGCGGAGTTGAAAGATGGTGTGGTGGAGCTCGTCATCCTCGACCGTGACACGGAGGCGGTAAACAAGTTCATTCCTTATTATTTTTTCCCCGAGGCGACGTATACCATCGCGACGACGCGCTCGGCGACGCGGACGAAGGTCTCGGTAGGGACGAATCCGTGGACGAAACTGCCGGCGGATCAGTTGGTCAATTTGTCGGAAGTCTGTGGGCGTTACGGTGGTGGCGGCCATGCCCGGGTTGGGGCGATCAGCTTTGGCGCTGAGGATACGGAGAAGGGCCGTTTGGTGGCTGAGGAGATCGTGACGGAGTTGCGAGATGTGGAGCGGAAGCGGCTTTTGGCGGCCGTTTGATGGGGGGAATTCCCGTCTCTCGCAAAGGGGGCTGCCAGAGATAGAACGCCCAATGATTGGGGGTTTACCCGGAATGACGCGCTGTTTTGCCCGCTCGCCCTAAGGCTTGGGGTGGAGGGGCAGAAACTTCGTGAGGTCGTTGAAGATGACGACAGCCGCGAACAGGATGATGCAGACGAAGGCGACCTGGTAGACTCGCTCCTTGAAGCGGGGGTTGAGGTCGCGGCGGATCAGCGATTCGATTGCGAGAAAGACGATCATGCCGCCGTCCAAGATCGGAATCGGCAGCAGGTTGAAGATGCCGAGGTTGAGCGAGATCATGGCCATGGTGGCGATGATCGGAAGCGGGTTGGTGACATCCGACGCGTTGAACGCCTGATGCACCATCACGCCGATCCCGATGGGACTCGAAAGCGACTTGACCGAGAGCCGCCGGCTGAGGAGACGCTGGAGCACTTCGAAGATCAGCTTCGAGTTCTGCACGTTGTAGTCCCAGGAGGCGACGACGGCCTGTGGGAGTGAGAGGTGGTCGACGTGCGAGGGGGCAAGCGTCGGGGTAAAACCGGTCTGCCAGGTCTTGCCTTCCTTATTGTCGGCGTAGACGGGCGTGATGGGGAGCTTCAGCTGCTGCGCCGGGTTGCCATCGGCTGCGGGCCGGTCCACCGTCAGGACAACGGGCTTGCCGGCGCCATCCGTCAGGTAAGCGACGAGAGCGTCGACCGAATGGAGATGGATGTTGTCGATGGCGACGACGCTGTCCCCGGCCTTGAGGCCGGCGGCGGCTGCGGGCAGTCCATCGCCTACCTTGAGGACGCCGATGGGCGTCGTCTGCTTCAGGGGGACCAGCCCAAGGTCCTTGCCCGGGTCGAAGTCGCCGGTGCGGCCCTTGTAGTCGAGCGCGAGCATGGTGTTGACGCGCTTGCCGTTGTGAAGGTACGAGAACGGCGTCTTCTGGTTGGCATCGAGGGCGGCGCGCTCGGCGACGTCCGACCAGGTGGGATTCTCGATGGAGTCGATGTGGACCACTTTATCGCCGGCAACGATCCCTGTTTTGGCGATGCCGCTGCCGGGTGAGACATAGTCCGCGATGACGGGCTGGGTGACGTAGTCGTCCGTCTCGTGGTGCGCCATGAAGAGGCCGGTCATCAAGCCGATGGACAGGATGAAGTTGGCAATGGGCCCGGCAAGCGTGATGATGACGCGCTGCCAGCGGGGGTGATTCTGGAACTCGCCCGGGTCGTCGGAGTGGCGCTCTTCGCCCGGGAGTTCGCCGGCCATTTTGACGTAACCGCCGAGCGGCAGCAGATTGATCTGATAGCTCGTGCCGCCGGATACGAAGCCGAAGAGCTTGCGGCCAAAGCCGATAGCGAACGCTTCCACGCGAACCTTGCAGAGCTTGGCAGCCGCAAAGTGGCCGAACTCATGCACGAGGACCATGATGCCGAGGACGATTCCGAGTTCCGGGATGGCGGACAGGTTTGCGGCGGAGAAAAGCGACAAAAGCATACCTCGTTAGACAGCTACTAGCTATTAGCCTCTAGCTCCTGGCTTGAAGCAATGACTCATTGGTGGAGATGACCTCGGCCGCGGTTTGGCGGGCCGTGCGGTCGAGCGCCAGTACCTGCGAGATAGACTCGGGCCGGGCGCCGGGAGTTAGCTCCAAGACCCTTTCGATTGTACGCGGTATGCCCAGAAACGGGATTTTGCCGGCGAGGAACGCGGCAACGGCGATCTCGTCGGCGGCGTTGAGTGCGATGCAGGCGGACGGCGCAGCGGCAGCCGCCTCGTAAGCCAAGCGCAGGCAGGGAAACCGGTCCAGATCGGGCGGGGTGAAGTCGAGCTGGGAGAGCTGCGCGAGGTCAAACTTCAGGTTGGACGCCGGGCGTTCGGGGTACGCGAGCGCGTAGAGAATCGGCAGGCGCATGTCGGTCACCGAGATTTGCGCGAGGATAGAGCCGTCCACGAACTCGACCAGCGAGTGAACGGTGGATTGAGGGTGAACGGTGACGCGGACTTTCTCCGGCGGCAGATCAAAGAGGCGGCAGGCTTCGATGACTTCGAAGCCCTTGTTCATCATGGTGGCGGAGTCGATGGTGATGCGCTGGCCCATCACCCATGTCGGATGCTTGAGCGCCTGCGCCGGGGTGATGTGCGCGAAGTCCGCGGCGGGCGTGTTGCGAAACGGGCCGCCGGAAGCGGTCAGCCAGATCTGCGCAACCTCGTTCGGCGCTCCCCCCCGCAGGCATTGGTGTACCGCGTTGTGTTCGGAGTCGATCGGAAGCAGTGCGACCCCCTTGGAACGCGCCGCCGTCAGGATCAAATCACCCGCCGCAACGAGGCACTCCTTGTTCGCCAACCCGATCGTCTTGCCCGCCTGCACCGCGGCATACGTTGCCTCCAGCCCAGCCACCCCCACGATCGCCGAAACCACAAACGAAACGTCGGCATGCGTTGCGACCGCGACCGTCCCAGGTGTTCCGTATTGCACTTCGACCCCGCTGACGCCCGCCGCTTTCAGCTTTAGCCTGAGCGCATCCGCAAGTTCCTCGGTGGCAAGCGAGATGAGACGTGGTCGCCAGCGCAAGGCCTGTTCATAAGCTGATTCAAGGTTGGACCCAGCGGCAAGCGCTACAGGAATATATCGGTCAGGAAACTGCTCACAAATGGAAAGGGTCGAAGTACCGATCGAGCCGGTGCTGCCTAAAATAGCGATCTGTTTCACTTAGCTATTTTCTCAGATATAACCGCAACAGCGTCCTGGCGCCGGACGGGCAGCACTCCCTGCGCTCGACCGCTTCGCATGGTTACCGAAATAACCCCTGCCAGTCGCGTAGCAGCAGGATGTACCAAAGGACCGGCGCGGCCAGGAGCAGCGCGTCGATGCGATCCAGAATCCCACCGTGGCCGGGCAGCATCGTGCCCGAGTCTTTCACGTTGGCGCCGCGTTTGATCGCCGATTCGAGCAGGTCGCCAAGTTGGGCGGCGATGTTCAAGATAATGGCGATGACCACCATCTGCCACGCCGGGATCGCGATGTGAAGCGCCGTGTAGCCACGTCCGGCGAAGTAGATTCCGAGGTAATGCATGCCCATGCCGAACAGCACAGACCCGAGCACGGAAGCGAGGGAGCCTTCGATAGTCTTGTTGGGCGAAAGGCGCGGGGCCAGCTTGCGGCGACCGAAATTCTTGCCAATATACAAAGCAGCAATATCGCCGAACCACACACACACGAACAGGAACGTGAGCAGGCCGGTCCCGTCCTCGTGCGCCTTGATCAGGATAAGCAGCGAGAGCGGATAGACGATATAGATCAGCGCGAAAAGGCCAAGGGCGGCGTCCGCGAGGACACGGTTCAAAGGGGCTCGGAAGCCGGACCAGGTGAGCAGGATGAAGGTGGCGAGGGTGATGACGGTGAGTTCGAACTCGGGCAGTCGCCAGGTGAAGAAGAAGCTTGCGGCGGTCGCGAGGATGATCCACCAAAGCGGGATGTAGACGTCTTTCTCATGGGCGAGCGCGCGGTATTCGTAGGCGGCCAGGCCTGCGACTACAGCGGCGGCGATGGCGAGCAGCCAAAGCGGGCCGAGAAACAGAATGGCGAAGACTGCGGCGATGAGGACGACGGCGGTGAGGATTCGTTTCATTCAACCTTTAGGATACAAGCGGGCCGCTACGCGCGGTGCGGTCACTTCGTGACTTGCAATGGCTTCGCATGCGTCCTCCCGCTGGTCGGTCCGACCAATATGGCGACCAACGGGAGCACTACGCGCAGCAAGTGAAGGTCACGAAGTGACCGCCGCCCGCGCAGGGCGTTCTTAGCGCTTAGAAAATTCAGCCGCAATGATGTCCGGCGATTCCAGCGCGTCTTCCTTGCCTTCCAGCAGTTCATCCGTCCCTTCGCCCAGGCCACCGAACCGGCGTTCGCGCTGCTGAAAGTTGTGGATGGCTTCGAGCAGGTGGATGCCGCGGAAGTCGGGCCACAGGCGATCGGTGACGAAGATCTCCGCGTATGCGATCTGCCACAGAAGGAAGTTCGAGATGCGCTGCTCGCCAGAGGTCCGGATGACCAAATCAGGGTCGGGCATATGCGCGGTGTAGAGGTTAGCACTGATCTGCGCTTCGTCAATGCGCGCGTCCACACCTTCGACTTGCAGCAGGTCTTCGAGCGAGATGCCGCGTTGATGCGCCTCGGTGATGAGCGACTGCACGAGCGAACGGGCGGAGTCGACGATCTCCGAGCGGCTCCCATAGTTCAGCGCCAGCGTCAACGTCGTGCCGGTGTTCCTGGCCGTCTCTTCGGACGCCCACTTCATTGTGTCCTGGATCTCGGTCGGCAGCCCCTCGGTGCGGCCAATATAGCGCACGCGGACGTTGTTGTCGTTCATGCGTTTGACGTTGCCGGTTAGGTAGTTGCTCAACAGCTTCATCAGGAAGCTGACCTCGGACTTCGGCCGGCGCAGGTTGTTCTCGATCGAAAAGGCATAGAGCGTGATCCACGGAAGGTCGATCCGCGAGGCGGTCTCGACGACGTACTGGACCGATTCCGCGCCCTGCTGGTGTCCGAGAAAACGCTTCAGCGCGCGCTTGCCGGCCCAGCGGCCGTTACCGTCCATGATGATGGCGACGTGCTGCGGAATGCGCGCGGGGTCGAGCTGGGCGTAAACGGCCATCTCCTCGGGAGAAAGTTCACCGAGACGGCTGGGACGCTTGGATGTGGGATTGACTGGGTGCAACGATAGGCCTCGCAGGTGCTCCCTAAGCATACTTGGTGGGAGGAGCAAACGCGAAAGGCACGAGCGTCCTGACGCCGGGTGGGCGGCACTTCGCAGGGAGATGACGCTTCGCGAGGTGAGGAGGTGGCCGCACTCGTTGGAGTGCGGCCCGGAGATCGCTTGCGCGTCGCTTTCCGCTTACGCGGTGCGGCGGCGTCCGGCGGCCAGCTCCCTTACGTGGTTGAGGAAGATCGAACGCTGTAGCGAGTCGAGCTTCGAGGTATACGCGGCGATCTCGGCGAGGAACGGATCCGTCATCAGCATGGACGCCTCGTTGGAGTGACGGGTATTGGCGTCGCGCAGCAGGGCCGACATATCTACTTCGAGCGCGCGGGCAAGGCGGTCAAGCGAGGAGAGCGTAGGCATCGCCTTACCGTTCTCGATCTTCGAGATATAAGTGCGCGGCACATTCATGCGAGCGGCAAGCTGGCGCTGGCTCAGGTTGCGGACGTGGCGCAGATCGCGCACCGCGGCGGCTACCTGGATGCCCTGCGCCGGTTCGGCGGGTGGGGGAACGAGAGCAAGCGGGGCTGGTGCCGGCGCGGGCTTCTCGACCTCGACGCTCTTCTTGCAGCGCCGGCAGGAGACTGAGCTGGTGCGGAATTGAACCAGGCTGCAGTGCTTGCAGCGCAGAACTTCGCGCTGGGTTGAAGGGATCAGCTCGTGAGACGCGTTCGCGTTCGCAAGGACTTCCGTCGGTCCCAAGGGAGCCATCATGGTTGCCATAAATTGTGTTGTGCGGAGCGGATACCAGAGCAAGGACCGCAGCACTGGCGTCCGATAACGGATAACCAGCGATGTGCCTACTCTGACACCGGGGAATCAGGTCAGTCAAGGGCGATTGCAGACGTAACCCGAGGAAAACCGGAAAAACCCGAAGTGGAACCAAAGTAGTAACGGGTCGGTTTGCGTAAGATTGCGCTAAAGCGAGGTGTTCGGATGGGGCGACGAGGTGAGGCGTTGGAGTTGATGGAATCCTGGACAGCGGGTGAGAGCCTGCGGAAGCACGGGCGGAGCGTTTCCATCTGCTGCGAAGCGTACGGGCGAAAAGCGGCGGACCGGCTTGGGTTGGAAGGTGACGCTGCGGAGGAGTTGGTCGACACGTATGCGTGCGCGGGGTTGCTGCACGACTTCGACTATGAGCGCCATCCCACCCCGGAAGAGCATCCTTTTGTTGGGGTCGCTTACCTGCGCGAGCACGGCTGGCCGGAGGAGATCTTGCACGCCATCTTGGCGCATGCGGACTACTCGGGCGTGAAGCCGGAGACGCATCTGGATCGAACACTGTTTGCCTGTGATGAGCTTGCAGGTTTTCTGACCGCCTGCACGCTGGTGAAGCCGACGAAGGCAATCGCGGAGGTCGAGGTGAAGGGCGTACTGAAGAAGATGAAGGACAAGGCGTTCGCGCGTGCAGTCAAGCGCGAAGATATGACGGCGGGGGCTGACCTGCTCGGCGCGCCCCTGGAGGAGCATGTCGAGGTCTGTCTTCGAGCCATGCAGGCCCGGGCAGTGGAGTTGGGCCTGGCAGGAGCCTAACGCGACTCGTCAGCAGCAGCCAGCAGGGATGGCAGGTCGAGAGGTCCGGTAACCATCGCTACCTTGCCGTCGACCTGGCGGGGCCATTCTTGCTTGGGGCGATCCCAGTAAAGTTCGACGCCATTCTGGTCGGGGTCCCGCAGGTAGAGAGCTTCGCTGACGCCGTGGTCGGAGGCTCCATCGAGTGGAATTTTGTTGTCAATCAGGCGCTTAAGCGCGTCGCCGAGAGACGCCCGCGTGGGATAAAGCAGCGCCAGGTGGTAGAGGCCGGTCGTGCCCGGCGCTGGTGGCTTGCCGCCGAGGCTCTCCCAGGTATTCAGCCCAATGTGATGATGGTACCCGCCGACGGCGAGGAAGGCGGCGGAGTTGCCGATGCGCTGGGTAAGTTCGAGGCCGAGGACCCCGCAATAGAAGTCGAGCGCCCGCTGAAGGTCGGCGACTTTGAGGTGGACGTGGCCGATGCGGGCTTCCGGGTGGATGGGTTGCGTGCTCACGGATGCTTTAGATTCTCAGCGCGGCCGGTTGGGTTCAGGGGGCGAGAAGAGCGAAGATCGGGGCAGGGTCCCAGAAGGCACGGACGAGCGTGATCTTGCCTTCGTCGTTCGTGTCAATCACATCGATCCCGGAAAATGGCGCTTCTTTGCCGGAGTGAGCGACGGCGAGCCCATGC
Source organism: uncultured Granulicella sp. (assembly GCA_963693075.2). GTDB lineage: Bacteria > Acidobacteriota > Terriglobia > Terriglobales > Acidobacteriaceae > Edaphobacter. The sequence continues at coordinate 527,649 of CAXMMP010000001.1, forward strand.
CAGTGCGCCGCCGCTGACCTGCCGTTGAGGTAGACCGCGTCTTCGGTGAGGGATATGGATTGGAAGCTGCCCAGGATGTGGGTCAGAAACCCGCGCAAGGCTTCGTGCCCGGCTACGGGCGGCGTGCCCACGGGGTCGTGGGTGATGGCGTTGGGTGCAAAGTTGTTGACCCAGCGGTCGACGTCCATGGCGCGGACAGCGGCGAAGTACTCGGCTACGGCTTCGGCGGTGGTTGGCATAAGAGAAATTGTAGCGGGTTCAGCGACAGCCCCGAAGAATCGCGAGCCATAGGAGCGACAGGATGACCGAACCTGCGATACCGATAGCAATGAGTGGCGGCTTGCCTACAGGCTGCGCAGATGGGTGGTTCGTACGGCTGTTCTGTTGCGGGTCGAGTGGGTTGTACAAAATCTCGACCGTTTCGTTCTGCGGAATGGCAAAATCCGACTGAAACTCGTCCGAATAGAGCCTCCCGTGCGCATAGTAATCGAACGTGATCCGGAACCGTTTCGTCGTCTGAAAGCCGAAAGCAAGCGTGCTCAACCCCGGCGATTGGAACCGGCAGGTGGTCACGGTCGCAGTTGTCGAAACCCACTCCGGATCATCCATTCGTCCCCCCTTTTGCCTCCTCCAGCCACGCCAGAAAGAAAGTGCCGCTCAAAAATTCACGCTTCTTGAACCCTATATGACGGTGTATAGCTGCATTTCGTAAATCGTTCGGAATGAATAATTTGCATATGAGTTATATGCCGGGGGATACGGAGGCGGAAAGGACCCTCGAAACCCCGTTTGCAGCAAAGTCAGCATTGGTCTCTTCGACCGAGTGAGGGAGCGCGACAGGGCGACAGGCATCTTCGATAACCAGTGTTTCGAAGCCCAGGGCTTTGCCGTCGACGGCAGAAAAGCGGACGCAGAAGTCGTAGGCGAGGCCGGCGATCAGCAGGCGTTTCAGACCCCGTTCGCGAAGGTAGCCGGCAAGGCCAGTCGGCGTCACATGATCATTTTCGAGAAAGGCGGAGTAGGAGTCGATCGCGCGCCGGAAGCCTTTGCGGAGGATGAGTTCGGCGTGCGGGATATCGAGTGCGGGGTGAAGGGCGGCGCCGGGAGTGTGCTGCAGGCAGTGGTCTGGCCAGAGGGTTTGCGGGCCATAAGGGGCTTGGATTTGTGCGTAGGGCTGCTGGCCGGGGTGCGTGTTGGCGAAGGAAATATGGCGCGCGGGGTGCCAATCCTGGGTGAGGAGAACGTGGTCGAACTTGCGGGCGAGGGAGTTGATGAGCGGGAGGATCTCGTCACCACCGGGAATGGCGAGCGCGCCGCCGGGCATGAAGTCGGGCTGGAGATCGATGAGGAGGAGCGCGTCGGTGGGGTGGAGGGTCATGGATAGATCTTTTTCATCAGAACGACCGCGCGAGCAGAGACTCAATGTCTCTGGCTTCATGAATGATCGACAGGACCAGGATGACGCCGTCCGCATCGCTCACGCGGTAGAAGATGGACGTACGCTCAAATCCTTGCACCTCGATACGACGGATGTTGTTGAGGGACGAATTGCGGAACCGGCATGGATCTCCGCGATGCGGCAATGTTGTGAGGGATGCAACCGTCTCTCTCACAGCAATTCGCCATCGCTTTGCGAGCGTTGGACCAGATCGTTCGCGATAGTGGTCCGCCTGATCTACGATGTCACGGGCTGCCAGTGAGGTTAGCTTTACGCGTGAGCGCGCAGCGGTCAACGTGCTACCGGAAGCTTGGACCTCAGGATTTCGATCAGGTCGTCGCTCTCCCAATCTTCATCCGAGAGCTCGATGGCTTCGCCCTTGGTCGCTTCCAGCAGACGATCCTCCAGACGCGTAAGGCGACGATCCCGGTCATCGAGGATGAGATCGCGAACATATTCTGCCGGATTGCCATAAAAGCCGGACTCAACCTGCGCTTCTACGTAAGGAGTGAGGGACTCGGGCAGCGAGATTTGTATCGGCGAGGATGCCATGCACTTAGGATGGCACTTTGCGGGTGCGGATTCAAGGGAAACTCAATAGGTAGACGAGGCGAAGCGGCAAGTCGCGGCAAAGAGGTATCGTGTTGGCATGGCAAGCGGGAACGAGATCGTGAGTAAATGGGATGCTTCGGCGGCGAAGGCTGTGGCGAATACGAAGGCGGCCAAGGCGCTACTGGCTGAGGTTGAGGGACAGGCTGCGAAGATTCGCGAGGGTGGCGGAAAAAAAGCTGCCGAGGCACAACAAGCCAAGGGTAGATTGACCGCTCGCGAACGCATCGCACTGCTGCTCGACGAAGGTACGGAACTGTTGGAAGTCGCGCTGTGGGCGGCGTTTGGCATGTATGAGGAGTGGGGCGGGGCTCCGAGTGCCGGGGCGGTCGCGGGGATCGGCCGCGTGCAGGGACGGCTATGCATGATCGTCGCGAACGATGCGACGGTGAAGGCAGGCGCGTTCTTTCCGATGACGGCTAAGAAGGTCCTGCGGGCGCAGGCGATTGCGCTCGAGAACCGCATCCCGACGCTGTACCTGGTGGATTCGAGCGGTGTCTTTCTGCCGCTGCAGGAAGAGGTCTTTCCCGATCAGGATGACTTCGGTCGCGTCTTCCGCAACAACGCCGTGATGAGCAGCCTGGGCGTGCCGCAGATGACGGCGATCATGGGAATGTGCGTCGCAGGCGGCGCGTATCTGCCGGTGATGACGGATACGGTCCTGATGACGGAAGGCTCCGGCCTCTTTCTCGCTGGCCCCGCGCTGGTGCAGGCGGCGATCGGGCAAAAGACGCCTGCGGAGCAGTTGGGCGGGGCCGCGATGCATGCGGAGGTGTCGGGGACCGTAGATTTCAAAGAGCCGGATGATGAGGCGTGTCTGAAGAGACTGCGTTCGCTGGTTGGCAAGATAGGGTCGCGCGGTACCGCGCCGTACTCGGTCACGGAGTACGACGCTGAGCGGGACAAGCCGTTGTATGCGGCGGAAGAGTTGTATGGGTTGATCGATCCGGCGCCGGGCGCGAGCAATGTGTACGACATGCGCGAGTTGATCGCGCGCATCGTGGATCGCAGCGAGTTCGACGAGTACAAAGAAGACTTTGGCCGGACGCTGGTATGTGGGTATGCCCGGATCGGTGGACACGCGGTGGGGATCGTCGCGAATCAGAAGCAGAACCAGATGCAGACCGTCGCAATGGGGCCACTCGCGGGGACCAAGCGCATCGAGGTCGGCGGTGTGATCTACACCGAGGCCGCGCAGAAGGCGGCGCGCTTCATCATGGATTGCAACCAGAGCCTTGTTCCGCTGATCTTCCTGCACGACGTCAACGGCTTCATGGTGGGCAAAGACGCGGAGTGGTCGGGGATTATTCGTGCGGGGGCGAAGATGGTTTCGGCGGTCTCGACCAGTGTGGTGCCGAAGATTTCGGTGATTGTGGGCGGCAGCTTTGGAGCCGGGCACTACGCGATGTGCGGCAAGGCGTATGACCCGCGCTTCCTCTTTGCATGGCCGACGGCGCGCTACTCGGTGATGGGCGGCGCGGCGGCTGCGAACACGCTTGCTGAAGTGAAGGCGAAGCAGATGGAGCGGTCGGGCGACGTAGTCGATGAGGCGAAGAAGAAGGCGATCTGGGAGGAGATCAAAGCCGGCTACGATGCGGCGGCTGATCCTCGGTATGGAGCGGCACGGCTTTGGATCGATGCCATTATCGATCCGGCGAAGACCAGGGAGGTGCTGATGACGGCGTTAGAGGCCTGCTCGCTGAATCCGGAAGTGGCTCGGTTCAATGTGGGCATCGTGCAGACTTAACAACGGGAAAGAGCGTTAGCGGAAAGTACGCCAAGAAGACGCGCAGTAAGCAAGGAAAGCGAAGGTCAGGGTCATGGTCAAGATTGTGGAGTGTCCGCGGGATGCATGGCAGGCTTTGCCTGCGTTGATGCCGGCGGAGGTGAAGGCGGACTACCTGCGGGTGCTGGTGGCTGCGGGGTTTCGTCATATCGATGCGGCGAGCTTTGTGTCGAAGGTCGCAGTGCCGCAAATGGCGGATGCGGAGTTGGTGCTGGAGTATCTCGACCCGCCGGATGACGTTGAGATCATCGGGATCGTCGTGAATGAAAAAGGCGCGGATCGGGCGGTCGCGACGAGTGCCGTTTCGACGCTGGGCTTTCCGTATTCGATCTCGCCTTCATTTTTGAAGAGGAACCAGAACCAGACGCCGGAAGAGTCGATTGAGGCGCTCGAGGCGGTTGGGACGATTGGCTACAAGGGCGGCTGCGATGTGGTCGCGTATGTGTCGATGGCTTTTGGCAATCCTTATGGCGATGCGTGGTCGATCGACGAGGTGGTAGATGCGTGCGACCTGCTGGTGGATTGTGGCGTGACGCAGATCTCACTTGCAGATACGGTGGGGCTGGCGACGCCGAAGCTGGTGGCGGATGTCGTATCCGATGTGATGGCGGTGCATGGCGACTTGGAGGTTGGGGTTCATCTGCATGCGACGCCGGATAGCGCGGAAGCTCTGATTCGGTCGGCTTACGGGGCTGGCTGCCGGAGATTCGACGCAGCGATTGGCGGGCTGGGAGGGTGCATGTTTGCTCAGGACGCATTGGTGGGGAACTTGCCGACCGAAGTGTTGGTTAAGGTGCTGAAGGACTTGGGGGCTGAGATGCCGAAACTGACTTCGCTGGATGGGTTGGTCGCGGCTAGCGCGGAGATTGCTAGGAGATATGGGACGAAGATTATGTAAGCGCGCCCTTAGGCCGACCGGGTGCCATCTCGCGGGGTGGGGACGCTTCGCGCAAGGCCTGAGCGAACTGCGGCGGCATGGAGGCGCGTTTCATGTCGCGACCTACTACCAAGTGGGTGGTGCTGCCTTCGCAGAGGAGCAGGTTGTCTATCGCGCGGTGGATGGCGTAGTCGAAGGCGAGGATCGATCGGCGGACGTGGGCGATGCGGGTGCGGACGATGAGTTCGTCGTCGTAGCGTGCCGGCGCCTTATAGCGTGCGATAGCCTCAACAACAGCGATGTGGCAGTTCTCTTCCGTCTCCATCGTCTTATAGTCGAGGCCCATCTGGCGCAGCAGGTCGGCACGCCCGACCTCGAACCAGACCAGGTAGTTGGCGTGGTAGACGATGCCCATCTGGTCGGTTTCGGCGTAGCGGACGCGGACTCGGGATTCTGAGGTCATGCCTTCAACTTATCAGGCGGGCGCGTCAAGGATTCAGGCGTTTCTGTTTGACTTCGTCGTCCTCTGGCTCGTCCTCGTCTTCGCTTTCGAGAGAGCGGTCAGACTCGTTCTTCTCGAAGATGCTGCCAGAGCCTTCGTCGTTGGTGGGCGGGTCGAGGTCGCCCTTCTGAACGTCCTCGAGCTCATCTTCCTGACCGTCCAGGCCATCGAGATAAATGGGAATGAGGTGCGGGGCGGGCATAAACGTGTCGAGGTACATGATTGCCTCCTTCGTTTTGTGGGAAGAGTAACGCGAGCGGCAGGTTCAGGACCAGATGGGTTTCCGTTTTTCTAGAAAAGCGGCGATCCCTTCCTTGAAGTCAAGGGTCTCGCGGCTTTGGGCGTTGGCTTCCATGGAGTGGCGAATGGCGGTGTCGAGCCAGTGACGGTTCTGGTCGGCGAGGAGCTGTTTGGTCCTACGCAGCGAGCTTGGCGAATTGGCGATGAGTGTCTCAGCGAGCGATTGGACGCGTGCAGCAAGCTCTTCGGGCTCGACGACTTCGGTAACGAGACCCAGGGCGTGGGCCTCCTGCGCAGTGAAGAGCCGGCCGGTTAGAAGCAGGTCGCGTGCATGCTTTTCTCCCACTTGGAGCATGAGATAAGCGGAGACAAGCGCAGGGACGAAGCCGATCTTGACTTCGGTATAGGCAAACTTTGTGGAAGGCACGGCGTAGGTGAAGTCGCAGAGAGTGGCGAGGCCGGTGCCGCCGGCGATGGCGTGTCCGTTGACCTGGGCGATGGTGGGGATGGGCATTTCGTACAACGTGCGAAACATGTGCGAGATGCGGTGGGCATCTTCGGAGAGTTGGAGTGCGGTCTTGTGCTGCATGGCCTGGAGCGCCGTGAGGTCGAGGCCTGCGCAGAACGCGTTGCCGGAACCGGTGAGTACGAGGACACTTATAGTGGTGGCCTTGGCGGCGTCGTCAAGCGCAGCGATCAACTCGGATTGCATCTCCGGCGTGAGGGCGTTGCGGCGGTCGGGCCGGTTGAGCGTCAGCGTGCGAATGCCGTCTGCTTCGGAAATAAGAACGGTTTCGGCCATTATCGGGTCAGCATGCCGCGAGGTTTGATGTGCTCGCGGATAAAAGTGACGGTGGTTTCGAGTGGGGTGCCGGGGCCAAAGATGGCGGCGACGCCGGAGGATTTCATCAAGGGCTCGTCTTCGGCTGGAATGGTGCCGCCGAGGACGAGGAGGATGTCTTCAGCGTGCTGGGCAACGAGGAGCGCGTGGATGCGCGGGACGATGGCATTGTGCGCGCCGGAGAGGATGGACAGTCCGATGCAGTCGACGTCTTCCTGGATGGCGGCGGAGACGATCATCTCCGGGGTCTGACGCAGGCCGGTGTAGATGACCTCCATGCCGGCATCGCGGAGAGCGCGGGCGATGATCTTAGCACCGCGGTCGTGGCCGTCGAGGCCGGGCTTTGCAACGAGGACACGGATTGGGGTTGGACGGGTCGTCATAGGGCGAAGGCGATACCGCGTAAGTATACGAGTGTGATGTCTGGTACGTCTTTCAAAGACTCAGCGGGGTGAGGCTTTTTCAGTTGCATTGGCTGGACATACGGTTAGACTGTCGAAAATAAGTAGAAAAGTCCTACTGTTATTTGGAGTCTTCGATGCCCTATTTCTCACCCCAGACGATGCGCGCCGCGGTTGCTGGTGTTGCGATGATGATTGCCGTGGCTGCTTCCGGACAGGCACGTCCGGCAAGCGATGGAGACCGATTCGATTCAAGGGTCGACATCTACGGCGGGTATGGGGCTTGGGATCCGTTTCATTCGGACATTTACGACCATCAGTACCCGCTTCTCTACAATCCGAACGCGACGGCGAGTGTTGCCTTCTATTTCACGCGACACTTGGGAGTACAGGCTGAGGGCGAATATTTCTCGCTTGGCAGAACGCTTGATCGTGCCGGTAATTGCAACGCGGTGCCGTGTTCGCCGACTGGACAAAGGATTTATACGTTCGAGGGAGGAGCAATCTTCCGTTATCCGATAGGGCGTTTTGTGCCGTTTGTGCATGCGCTGGGAGGTGGTGAGCGGTTGAGTGGTCCTTACAATAATCCACTGACGCTTGGCTGGGGAGTCACGGGCGGAGGCGGCGTGGACATCATCCTGCCGTACTTTCACAGCTTGTTCGCGGTGCGGCCCGTTCAGGCGGATTATCAGTTTGCGCAGGTAAGCTACGGTCCGTTGATCCTGCCGGCCGGAACGAACGGTGGCTTCGCCGGGGTGAATGCGTTGAAGGTTTCGGGCGGCCTGACGCTGAGGCTTGGTGCGCGGGATATGGATCACTCGCCAAGTGGCGGGCTGATGATGGATTGCAGCGCGTCGCCATCGTCCATCTATCCGGGTGATCCGGTGCAGGTGAGCGCTCGTCCAACGAATTTGAAGGAGAAGAGGCCGGCTTCGTATGCGTTTACTTCGACCGGAGGTGTGGTGACGGGGTCGGAGGGTGGGGCTTCGATCACGACTGCGGGTTTGGCTCCGGGGTCCTACTCCGTGACGGGGACTGTGACCCAGGGTAGAGCGCGCGCGCAGTGCGGCACGAGCTTTACGGTTCAGCCGTATGAGCCACCAACGGTGAGCTGCCAAGCGAATCCGGCTTCGGTGCAGACGGGCAGCGTGACGGCTATAACGGCGCAGGGCGTGAGTCCTTCGAACAGGACGCTGAGCTACTCGTTTGCGGCGGATTATGGGACGATCACGGCGGTTGGGAATCGGGCCTCCTTGTCGACTGCGGGCCTGCCACCGACGACGATCCATGTGACGTGCAATGTGGTGGATGATCTTGGCAAGACGGCTTCGGGCGGGACGTCTGTTGCGGTGACGAATCCGCAGACGGCGCTGCTTCCTCCGCTGGCGGATACGCAGGCGCTGTGCGGGGTCACGTTCGACCGGGATCGTCGGCGTCCGGTGCGCGTGGATAACGAGGCAAAAGCTTGCCTGGACGACATCGCGCTGACGCTGCAGCGGCAGAACGACGCGAAGATCGTCATCGTCGGCAACTACGGTCGCGGCGAGGACCGGACGCAGGGAGCAGAGCGCAGCCTAAACGTTCGGCAGTATCTGACGGACGAGAAGGGGATTGATCCGGCGCGAATCGAGGTTCGATACGGCGTTGGGTCCGGGCGGAACGTGGAGAATGTGCTGGTTCCGGCGGGCACCGCGTATTCGAATGCGAAGACGACCGCGTTTGAGCCAAGTTCGGTGAGGCGGGTTGGGCAGGCTTACGGGAAGCCTGGGGGTTATGTCGGTCGGCGGCACAGGCATGTTGTGCGACGTCGTCATCGGCATCATGGTGCGGCTACGGGAGAGCAGGTTCCGGCTCCTCCAGCTTAGACCCCCGTCCCCTGCCATAAAGCCTGTAAAGTGCAGATAAAAGATGGTTTAAGTCCGGACTTCGGTCCGGACTTTCTGTTTAGGGGGTAAGGAGTTTGGTTCTTGACGTGCGCTTTGGCGTGGGCACCTTTGAGTGGCGCTCGGCTAGTCGAGGGCGGCAAAAATTTCAGGCAGATCAAGATAGACCGGGGAGTTTGGGACGGTGAGGAGCGACGCCTCGATGAGGCGCAGGCCATCGCGGGTGTAAGTGTAGGCCACGCGCTCGAGGGGATCGAGGACCCAGATGTTGGGGACGCCCATCGTGAGGTAATCGTTGAGACGCACGATGACGCGATTCATGCGGTCGTCGGGCGAGAGGATCTCGATGGCGATGAGTGGCGGAGTTGTAATGACCCGCTCGCGAGGCGCGGAGAGCAGTCTTACGCAGACGTCGGGGACGCGGAAGTGGCGTTCTGATGTACGTGTGCGCAGCTCGCCGTTGACGCGGATTCCCCATTCCTCTTTGCGGAGGCGGAGCCTGAAGATTATTTCGCTCTGGATGTCGCTATGCTCGGAATCACCCATATTGCGCTCCTCAAGCTGCCCGTCGACGAAGTCGCAGTCGGGGTGATAGCTCGTGCTGAGGTATTGCTCGACTGTCAGAGTTTCAGGGATCGTTTGAGTTGAGGCAGCCATCGAACCCCCTTGAATCTCTGTCCATTATGGAAGCCGAATCTCGCACACACAAGGGATTTCGCAGGATGGGACGTTCAGGCTTGTTTCCAAGCGCGAAGGGCAAGACCGGCCCTGATCATCAGCAGAAGCAAGACCAGCATCGCGATCATTGGGAGCACGGCTACACCAGCAACGAGAAGTTCCGTCGTCCCAAATTGGATCTGCGTCGCTTTTCGCAAGGCGAAGGCCAAGGTGAAAAGGTGGGTGTCGAACACGATGGAGCCAAAGAGAACAAGCAGGGCTGCGCCGCCAAGTTTGTAGATTCTCCGACGAATGAGCGGAATGTGAAGTTCAGGTTTAGTCGTCACTGTCGTCGCCGATGGGCATGCCGGGCGGAGTGGGTAGGGGTTTGGCGGGAACGAATTTGGTTGGGTCATGGGTGAACTCGGAGAGGCGGTTGAGGAGGGCGGAGCGGTGGATGGCTTCGGCGGTGTCGGTGGGTGCGGTCGTGCCGGACCAGGAGTTTTTGAGGTCGTCCAGCTGGGAGCGGGCGATGGCGCGTGCCTGGGTGGAGGCGGCGGGATTGACGGCGAGGGCGAGCATGGCTTCGAGGGCACGGAACTCGACGGCGCGGGCGACTTCGGAGGATAGGGTGTGGCCGCCGTCGGGACGGCGGGCGGTTTCGGCGGAGACGGCTTCAAGGATGCTGCGGAGCGAAGGCGCTGCGGATTCGCGCATGTGGTACTGGACGAGACGGCTGGCGCGGGCGGGGTTGAGGAGGACACTCAAGGTGAGGTCGGCGGCGGACTCGGCGGTAGCGATGGGGTCGAAGGTAAGACCGGTTTCGGAGGGGAACGATTCGCGAGTGCGCGACGAACCGGGTGGGAGCGGCGGAAGGAGCTTGAGCAGCGATTCGGGCAAAGTGAGGGTCTCGGGTGAAAGCGTCTCAAGGACAGCGGCCAAAGCCTTTTGCTGTGTTTCAGCGCTGACAATTTTTGGGAGAGGTTGCGCATCTCCGCGAAGCGAGTAGCGATAGTCGAGGCCGCCGATCTCTTTGATGGCGGCTTCGGTCTGGTAGCGATGGAAGAGATAGAGGGGGACGAGAGTGTCTTCGAGTTGCGCGAGCGGGGTGCCGGGCTTGATGGCATTTTCGCCGAAGCGCTTCAAGGCTGCGGCGCGGACCTGGAGGACGCGATTGAGTTCGTCGGCTGGGTCGGAGCCGTTGTCCCAGAGGTGGGCGTGGGGGTGCGCGCCGGAGAACGGGCGGGCGTCTTCGTCGGTGATGTATTGGAGGCCAGTTTTTTCGGATTCGGCGAGGATTTTGTTCAGTTCATTGTGTTCATCGGAGCGGACGGGAAACTGGCGGTAGCCATAGTCGATCGCAACCTTATCCCATTGGCCGATGTTCACTGCGTAAGCGTGGGAGAGGTCGGGGACGCCGTCTTTGTTGATCGTGACATAGGGGTGCGGGTAGTCCATGACGCTGGCGGATTGCGAGAAGGCGGAGGCGGCGAAGTTGTGGGAGAGGCCGAGGGTGTGGCCGGTCTCGTGGGCGGCTAGCTGGCGGATGCGAGCGAGGACCATTTGCATCATCGGGCTCTTATCGCTTCCGTCCCAATCAACTGTGCTGCCGGTAGGCCCTGATAGCGCGACTTGGTCGTAGAAGATCCAGTGCCCCGCTTCGTCGTACGGCGAAAGCAAAGCCTCAGCGATCAAATAATCCTGGCGGCCGCGGAGGGAGCCGAGGGTGACGTTGCCTTTGATGATCTCGCCGGTACGCGGGTCGGTGACGGCGGCGCCGTAGCTCCAGCCGCGGGTGTAGCGGTGGACCCACTGGATGATGTTGTAGCGGACATCCATAGGGTCGGCATCGGCGGGCAGGATGTCGACGCGGAAGGTGCCTTTGGCCCAGCCGGCGGCCTGAAAGGCCTGGTCCCACCAGCGCGCGCCCTCGAGGAGAGCGGTGCGGATGGGTTCGGGTGCGCCGCGGTCGACGTAGTACTGGATGGGTGCGACCGGTTCGCAGGCGTGGGTGCAGGCAGGGTCTTTCTGGATGAGGCGGTGGCGGATGATGAATTGTTGGTCGAGCGGCTCGCCTAAAGGTGCGCTGTAGTCCCGGTAGGAGGTCGGGAAGTAGCCGGCACGCGGGTCAAAGCGGCGTGGAGTGAAGCCGGGACCAGGCAGCTCGATGAAGGACTGGTGCTCGCGGACGGTGAGGGCGTGGGGGTCGGGGGTGACGTCGCGGACGTACTCGCCTTTAGGACGGGCGTCGGTGACGAAGGTGAGGAGGGCTTCGACTTCAGTGTTTCGTGGGAAGGCTCTTGTATGGTCGAGGGCGATGGCGGAGCGGTCTCTGTCGAGGCGGTAGGTGCCCTGGTCCGTGCCGGTGAGGGTTTCGGCTACGCCGTGGGCGTCGCGGAGGAAGAAGTCTGTCGCGTCGACCAAGACTGCGCCGGCGGGATCCGCGGCTTCGACCTTGAAGCCGGCGAGAACGGATTCCGGGAAGGACTGATGGATGGAGAGGCGTTCGGCGGGATCGGTGGCGGAGGAACGGAAGGCTTCGTTGGGCTGGATGAGGAGAACCTTGGGGCCGAAGCGTTCGAAGTGGACGATGATGCCTTCGGAGATCTGGCCGCGGTCGAGGCCGAGGTCGTTGGAGCCGGTGCCGTGCGGGAGAGAGTGGGTGTAGAGGAGGTCCTGGTTGAAGGCGGGGATTTCCAGGTAGAGCTTGCCCGCGGCGCTGTCCCAGAAGAGGGGAAGCAAGCCTGGCATGGCAGTCATTCCGGTTGTCAGGGAGGCGATTGCGGGGAGTTGTTTTGGCGAGTCTTTTTGCGCGAGGAGCGTCGGAGCCAGCAGGGAAAACGCGAGCAGTTGGTGGAGGCGCATGGTTTGTTTTAGCACGGACGCTCCCTACCCCACCCCCCCGGGTTAATGAATCGGTAATTTGGCTTCTCGAATGAACAACTTAGGAGTTTTGCACAGGGTAAAGTCTTGCAGGGAAACGACTTACGGCTAAAGTCCTGCAAGGAAAGGAGTTGACTATCAAGAGTTGACTCCTTTTTGGTGCACCTGTGGGCCGCTTCTTCCGAGAAGCTCCGGGTCGACATCTTTTGTCGCAACGGAAGGAGTGGTTGGTCAGGAAGTGAGAGCGGGACCTACAGATGGGCGGCTGTCGGTGCGCCAGGCTTTGGCGTACTTCCAACTGACGTAGGCGGAGTGATAGAGGTGGAGCAGCAGGCCTTCGCGGCCGTCGAGGAAGCCGAGGCGGACGATGAAGTTCCAAAGGAAGGTGAGGATGGGGACGAGGAAGACGTTCCAGTAGAAGGAGAGGACGTCGCGGCTGACGCGGCCCTGGGCGACGAGGAGCTGGGCTCCGAGCGTGGAGTAGCGGTCCATGTGCTCAAGGTAGCCCTCAAGGGTCGGGTAGGCGTGATGGATGAGGTCGTAGTCCAAGGTGGAGGACTCGCCGTCGAAGGCGATGGTCTCGTGGACGGGGCGGTCTTCGAAACGGGGCGCGTGGGTAAAGTTGGCGGCGGAGCGGCGGAAGAGGCGCAGTTTGGGGTCGGGGTAGTAGCCGCCGTGCTTGATCCAACGGTTGAGGAAGAGGTTGCGGCGTTTGATGAAGTAAGCGTCGATGGGTGGGTAGGTGGGGAGCAGGAACTGGAGCTGCGTGCGGAGTTCGGGCGAGAGCTCTTCATCGGCGTCGAGCGAGAGGATCCAGTCGCCGGTGCATTGCTGGATGGCGAAGTTTTTCTGCGCGGCGAAGCCGGGCCATGGGCGGTTGAAGATCTTCGCACCGAAGGACTGGGCGATCTCGATGGTGCGGTCGACGGAGTCGGTGTCGACGATGATGAGTTCGTCGGCGAAGGAGACGCTGGCGAGAGTGCGCGCGAGGTTGCGCTCTTCGTTCCTGACGATGATCGCGACTGAGAGAAGAGGCATGGGAAGAACTATCTCGAACTGGCTTCCTGTTGGGGGTAAACCGCTCAATTGGGTGGAGTTCCTGGACGGGAAACCGGCCAAGTATGGCGATTGTAGCTTTGCCCTTGCGGTTCGGGAGAAATTTGTTTGGTTTTGAGTGAAGTACGTACGCGGATTTCGCGGATTGAGACGGATTAATGGCAACGGCAAGAACGAAGGCACGGACTCTTAAGGCAAAGACAACAGCAAGGGCAACGGCGTTATGAAAAAGGCGCCGACGGCTGTCAACTGAGGTGAATGGAGGGGTTTTCGAGGTGTTCTTGCAGAAGGCGCTGGGTGAGGGGTTTCAGGGCTTCGCCGGTTTTGGGGAGGACGAAGGCGTTGAGGTCCTCGGACCACTCAAGCTTGAAGCTGGTGGAGCGGGCGGAGATCCAGATCTGGCGGACAGGGGTTTGGGGGGTGAAGACGAACTTTGCGGAGTCGTCTTCGAAGAGGACGTTGAGGACGCCATTCTTTTCTTCGGTTTCGAAGTTGCCTTCTTCTTCGGCGTCGATCAGGGATTGCTTGAGGGATTCGAGGGCTTGGTCGGAGACGCGGCGGAAGGTGGCTTCGTCAATCATCTTCCTAGGGTACAAGAAGCAAAGGATGACAGAAGCTGGTAGCAGTGGTCGGCCACGAAGAGAGCCGATTTCCGGTGGCGGCCAAGAAGCAGGAGCTACTCGATGGGTGGTGGGGCGACGCTGCCGGGCTCGGTGTTGTCACGGGTGTTTTTCTGGACGGTGATGGCCGCGAAGAGGCTGAGCAGGTAGGCCATCGCATAGAAGCCTTTTTCGGCGAGGGTGATGGTCGCGTTCCAGAGGCCGATCGTCGTGAGGATGATGCTGAGGACGACGGAGATCCAGCTGAGACCGTAGTAGATGTTGGTGACGGGGATGCCGTCGAGGCGATCGCGCACGCTTTTTTGGACGGAGACAGCGGAGAAGAGGCCGTACATGAGGAGGGTGAAAAAGTAACCCTTTTCGGAGAGCGCCATGGTGGCGTTCCAGAGGCCGATGCAGAAGGTGAGCGCGCCCGCAAAGAGTGCGGTCCAGGATGCTCCGATGAAGGCTGCTGAGGGCTTGCGGTAGGGCTGGCTCATGAGGGCTCCGGGTGGAGTTCGAAAGAAGAGATCCGTTGACCGCGTTCAGGATGATGACCGCTTTGGTTGGGCGTGTCCGGCTGCGGAGCGAGGACTTTGGGAAGAGGTTCCGCTCGCTCCGCTCGGGGTGACGGGCCTTCCCGATTAGAAGGGGATATCGTCGTCGGTGATGCCGTTGTCGCCGTAGTCGGGGGTGGTGGCGGGGGCGTAGGAGGAAGCCGAGGAGCTGCTGGAGGCTTTGCTGTAGGAGCCGCTGTTCCCTTGATCGCCTCCGGATTTGCCGCCGAGGAGCGTGAGCTCGTTGCAGAGAATTTCGGTCTTGTACTTTTTCTCGCCGCTGGCCTTGTCGTCCCAGGAGCGGGTCTGAATCTTGCCTTCTACGAGGATCTGCGAACCCTTTTTGACGTAGTCGCGAACGACTTCAGCGGTGCGCTGGAAGCAGACGATGTTGTGCCACTCGGTCTTGTCGGCCCAGTTACCCTGGGCATCCTTGGCGCGGTCGGCGGTGGCGAGCGAGAAGCTGGCGACGGTCATGCCGCCGGCGGTGGAGCGGATTTCGGGATCTTTGCCGACGTTGCCGAGAAGAAAGACTTTGTTGACGCCTTTTGCCATGGGTGGAACTCCGTTCAGGTTTTAGAGGTTTGAGGATAGCAGAAGTGCGGGGCCGGGGGCTGACGGACCAGCGATGAAAAAGGCCTAGCGGCGGCGGTCCCCGTTGAGCTTGGCGAGGGCTAGGAGGAGGGTGAGGAAGCCGGTGGGGAGGCAGCCCATGGCGAGCATGAGGGCGAGCCAGCCGGAGTTGGTGTGCGGGCCCTGGCGGCCGATGCCTCCGAAGACGGTAAGGGCAAGCGCGGCGGCGATGGCTCCGGTGAAGAAGATGGAGAGGCCGGTGGTGAGAAGCTTGCGAGTGTCGGGTTTCATAGAAGGCGGGGTATAGGGAAGAGGCAAGGCGGAAGAGAAGGCGAGCGCCTTAGCGGTAGTGAGCCAACATGGCGTAGACGACGACGCCCGAGATGGAGACGTAGAGCCACAGGGGGTAGGTGTACCGAGCGATCTTGCGGTGCATGACGAAGTGTCCGGTAAGTGAGAAGAAGAAGGTGATGAGGATCATCGGGAGGGCGATGACGGAGGCGAGGATGTGCGGGGTGAGGAGGATCCAGAGATAGATGAAGCGGGCGGTGGGGTGCGTCTTCGGGAAGAGTACGTCGCCGTGAAAGTAATGGTTGGCGATGTAAGAGAAGAGGAAGAGCGTGGAGAAGAAGAAGGCAGCGAACATGCTGTTCCGGTGCTTCACGATAAAGCCCTGCTTGATGTAGGTGATGCCGAAGAGCAAGGCGATGGTGCAGAGGCCGTTGAGGATGGCGTTGAGAGCGGGCAGGAAGGTGAGGCGCGTGCCGGCTGCGTCGGCTGCGTGGTGATAGTAGACGAGCCATACGAGAAAGAGCGAGGCCGTTACGCTGACGGCGATGATAGCGACGACGACGCTGAGCGGGGTTCGGAAGACGGGGATGGGTTTCGAGGCGGATTGGGTCGGCATGTGCGTCAGGCTCTAGTTTCGCAGATTCTCCGCGGTTTTGGGCTGCGAGCCTGGAAAGGCCGGATGAGAGTCTCTCGGCGGCTATGCCCGGCTTGTGGCCATGCACTGCGAAGCGGCTGAGGCCGTGCAGATTCAGGGCGAGGCACCGGTCCTTGTCTCACGTGAGAGCAAGTTTTGGGCGTTCAGACGAGGAATTCGAGAGTTTAGAGTTTGGAGTTCGCGAGTTTAGAGATTGGGGGGACTTGCGGAGACATTTACGCGACTACGCGTCGTTTGAAGTGGTGGGGGTGGGTTTCGAGGAGGAGGCTGGGGATCTCGTGCGCCGGGTGTGGCTTTGAGAGCAGGTAGCCCTGGACGGTGTCGCAGTGCAGATCGCGGAGGCAGTTCCACTGCTCCTCGGTTTCGACGCCCTCGGCGACGACGTTGAGCCGGAGGCTGTGGGCCATGGAGATGATGGCGTCAACGATGGAGTAGGTGCCGTCGGTGCGGCAGATGCGGGCGACGAAGGTTCGGTCGATTTTCAGGGTATGGACGGCGAAGTTGTCGAGCTGGCCGAGGGAAGAGTAGCCGGTGCCAAAGTCGTCGATGGAAAAGAGGACGCCGAGGTCGGCGAGAAGTTTGATCTGGCGGGTGGCTTCGGCGACGTTCCGCATCATCGCGGTTTCGGTGATCTCGAGGCCAAGCATGTGGGCTGGGACGCTGTGCCGTTCGAGCGCGTCGAGGACATGGGCGGCGAAGTCGGGGCGCGTGATCTGGAGCGGCGAGATGTTGAGGGCGACACGGATGGGCGGCAGGCCTTCGCGCTGCCATGCTGCGGACTGACGGCAGACTTCGTTGAGGACCCAGTTACCGAGCGGGATGATAAGGCCGCTCTCTTCGGCGATGGTGATGAACCGCTCAGGAAAGATGAGGCCGTTTTCGGGGTGGCGGAAGCGGATGAGCGCTTCGAGGCTGTCGAGCTGGCCGTCGATGTTGTAGAGCGGCTGGTAGTGCATCTCCAGGCCCTGGCCACAGACGGCGCGACGGATCCACTTCTCCATTTCATTGGCTTCGGTGGTGAGGAGGCCGATCTCCGGCGACATGCAGAGGTACTGGTTGCCGCCGGCACGCTTGGCGCGGTACATGGCAGAGTCGGCGTTCTTCCAAAGGGTGGTGGCGTCGGCGCCGTCTTCGGGGAAGAGGGCGATGCCGATGCTGCCGGTGAGTTCGATGATGTAGCCGTTGGCCTGGATGGGGACGCGGAGGGCGGCGAGGATGAGGGCGGCGACTTCTTCTGCGTCATGGGGTTCGGCGATCTCATGGAGGAGCAGGCCGAGCTCTTCGCCGCCGATGCGGGCGGCGATGTCCATGCTGCGGGCGCGCTGCTGCAGGCGGCGTGCAATTTCCTGAAGGCAGAGGTCGCCGACGCCGTGCCCGTAGGTATCGTTGATCTGTTTGAAGCGATCGATGTCGAGGCAGATGAGGGCGGAGCGGCGACCGTGGCGGGCGGAGTGGGAGAGCGTCTCGCGGAGCTTGTTTTCGAGCCATGCGCGGTTGGCGAGGCCGGTGAGGGTATCGTAGTGGGCCTGGCGAGAAAGTTGGAGGTGAAGTTCCTGGCGCTCGGTGACGTCCTGGACCAGTGAGAAGGCGAGGTCGCGGCCTTCGCTTTGCATGCGGTGGGTGGCGATGTCGACTTTGCAGAGCGTGCCGTCGCTCTTGCGATGCTGCTGGATGAAGCCGGCGGATTCCGAGGTGACGGGCTGGCCGGAGGCGGTGAGGTCGGCGAGGGTCATGGAGAGGAAGTCCTCGCGCTGGTAGCCGTATTGCAGGAGTGCGGCATCGTTGACGCGTTCGAAGGCCTGAGTGTTGCGGTCGAAGATCCACATGGGGTGTGGGTTCGATTCGAAGAGGACGCGGTATTCCTTGCTGGCGCTGTTGGCGGTGATGATCTCTTCTTCGAGAAGGATGAGCATCATGCCGAAGGCGACGAAGTACTTGGGGACATTCCAGAATTCGGTGGAGATGCGAGAGATGAGACCGAGATGGTCGCAGAACTCGGCTGCGGGGAAGACGGCGGCCCAGGCGAGGAGTCCGACCGAGACCGTGAGACGACCGCCGGAGAAGCGGCGGAAGGCACCAGTCTGGATGAGGGTCACGGCCAGGTAGAACTGGGAGAGCAGGGCAGAGACGCCGACGTCCTGCCGGTTGTGGAGGATGGTCCAGAAGATCCATGCGGTGTGGGCGATGGTGGAGATTGCCAGGAGCGCGCGGATGGAGAGCGCGGCTTGACGGAGGCGGACGGTGTAGCAGAGCCAGGCCGCGGCTCCGGCGAGGGTGAGGGCAAGATAGGGAGTTCGTGAGGCGATGTTGGCACCCTGCAGGGTGAGGAAGATGATGGCGGAGGCGCCGGCTGCGAAGGGTAAGAAGAGGTCGGGGGTGCGGTTGGTGGTGGGTTCGATCTGATTGACGGCAGCGAGCAGGAAGACGATGGCGCAGGCGATGAGGGCGGAGACGCTGAGCACGCCCTGGATGGCCTGGAGGTTCTCGTTGGCGGGGGAGAAAAGATTGGTGGTGAAATGGATGAGAATCAGGATCCATCCGAGGGTCCATGCGCGGACGATGGGGCTCGGTCGCTTCCGGTAGGTGGAAGCGAAGAGCGAGACGAGGACCCCGATGATGATGATGTCCAGTATTTCGTTTTGCATGCGACCTATGGCCTGGAAATCTTGGCGACGTTCCCACAATGGTACGGATGCTGTTTTTGGGGTGCTATGGAACTAAAGTGTGAGGCGGCTGTGCTAAGGGGCAGGCCGCCGGCGGAGCTGGTTGAAGGTGAAGGCGGTGGTTCTGGTGAAGCCGAGGCGTTCGTAGAGGCTGAGAGCGCGGGTGTTAGCGGCGAGGGTGTGGAGGAAGCTATGGAGGCCGTTTTCGGCGTGGACGCGGAGGATGTGGCGGGTGAGAAGTGCGGCGTATCCCTTGCCGGTGTGAGCCGGATGGGTGCAAATGGCGGAGATTTCGCGGAGTTCGGGGAGACAGATGCGCTCGCCGGCCATGGCGACAAGTTGATTGTCGACGTGGATGCCGAAGTAGCGGCCGAGGGTGTAGGTGCGCGGGCGGAAGTAGCCGGGGAAGGCGGCGTCGGTGAGGGCGACCATGGCGGGAACGTCTTCGGCGGTGAGTTCGCGGATGGTGGAGGGTTCGGGGGGCGGGATGAGGGCGGTGTAGTGGAGCTGCCAGCCGGGGAGAGTGAGGGCGTGTTCTATTTCGGGAATTTGGGGGAGCGGGTCGCCAATTAGGCCGGTGAGGTAGATGATCTCGTTGGGAGCGAGGAGTTGGGCGAGGGCGTGGAGAGATTCGTGGGTGGGGGATTCGAGGGCGGCGAAGGGGATGACGTCGGCGGGATAGCGGCGCGCGTGACCGTTGATGACGGCGATGGAGGACTGCGAGGTCGTGAGGGCTTCGTAGAACGGGTTGAGGATAGGGGTGGGCATGGCTGCTTCGACTGGCATGGCTGCTTCGACTATAGACGCGGCAGCAGCGATGCGATGGTTAGTGGCTGAAGGGATAGCCGACAGGTGGAATTTTTGCGCCGACGGCCCTGGAGCCAGTTCTCCGGGAGAGTCATACGCCAAGGCGCAGGACTTAGGAGAGAGAAGGTTAGAGTGTGTGGGTTGAAGGTTGTGTGAACGGCTTGACTCTACAGGCTCCTGGGTCTTGAAGCGAGACATGAGAATGCAGACGGAACGCCGCGGTTGTGATTTGCTGGGGAGGCAAGGCAAGGCCTTCGAGGTAAGGCGGTGCCTTGCTTCGCTATCAGTGACGAGTGCGTAAGAATATGTCGGAGCTTAGAAGAAGACGCGGCCCTGGGCATTGAGGATCATGGCGGCTAGCAGGAGCGGAAGGTAAATGACGCTGGCTTTGAGGAGGTTGCGTGCGGTCGTGCGGGTGGCGGGGTCGGCGGGATTGGAGAGGATGCGGGCGAAGCGGAGGGTATACCAGAGATAGCCGAGCGAGAGGATGGTCGCGATGACGGCGTAGGGTTTGCCGGTGACCCCGAGAAAGGTGGTCCAAAGGGCGGTGGGGATCATCAGGACGGCGTAAAAGAGGGCCTGGAAGACAGTAGAGCGGGCGGCCCAGGTGATGGGTTGCTGGCTGGCGGCGACACGGATGCCGCCGTGGCGGTAGTCGTCCCGGTACATCCAGCCGATGGCCATGAAGTGGGGGAACTGCCACACGAAGAGGACGGCAAAGAGGGCGACGGCGGGCCATTCGATGAGGCCGCGCGCTGCGGTCCAGCCGATCAGCGGGGGGAGTGCGCCGGGGAAGGCTCCGATGAACGTGTTGAGCGAGGTGATGCGTTTGAGCGGGGTGTAGATGGCGACGTAGGAGACGGCCGTGAGAAGGGTAAGCGTCGCGGTGAGGAGATTGGAGACGAGGAGAAGGAAGTAGGACCCTCCGAAGACGAAGAGGAAGCCGAGGATGAGACCGTGTGGGAGGGCTATGCGGCCGGTCACCATGGGGCGTTGCGCGGTTCGTTGCATGCGAGCGTCGGATTTGCGTTCAAGCGCCTGGTTGAGGACGGATGAGCCGCAGGTGACGACGGCGATGCCGACGAGCGCATAGAGGCTGGAGAGGTCGAAAGGGTCAAAGCCCGAGCGGAGGCGACCGAGGTAGAGGCCGGCGGCCGCGGTGATCAGGACCATAAGCGAGACGCGTGGCTTGAAGAGGACGACGTAGGCGGAGATGAGGGACTGGCGCGCAGGCGCGTGGCCGGTCAGCGAAGCGTGCTGGGCGGCGTGGCTTGGGGCTGCGGGGCTGATGGAGGCGGCCACGTCTCTAGTTTAGAGCAGTTTGGCAGGCGGCGTGGCTTGGAGCCGGGCGTAAAGATGGTGAGGAAATGTCCGATAGGCGTACAGAGGCAGAGGATGAGGCTGGAATGGACTGAGGATCGCGGAGAAGAGTGGGCGCTTCGTGCGATTCGGGGTCGCGGCGATCGCGTGATGATGGCGGTGTGCTGGGGATTGTGGGGGCTGTCGCTGTGCTTTGCGTTCCTGTATGGGCAGTGGGTGGTAGCGCTGGGGGTGGGTACTGCGCTTGCCGTCGGGGCTACGGTGCTGGCGCGGCTGCGTCCTGGCCTGGTGGGCACCCGGATCGCGATGGGTGCGATCTTTATGGGGTTCAGCGGGTTGCTGATCCATGAGGCGCATGGTTTGATCGAGGCGCATTTCTGCATTTTCGCTCTCCTGTCGTTTCTGTTGTATTACCGGGACTGGCGACCCGTGGCGGCAGCGAGCCTGGTCATCACGTTGCATCACTGGCTGGCATGCACGCTGCAGGCGATGGGATGGCGGGTTTATGTATTTCCTGCGGTACATGGGTGCGGGATGGTGTGGGTGCATGCAGGGTACGTCGCGCTCGAGGCCGGGGTGCTGATGTACCTGGGCGGGGCGATTCGGCAAGAGGCGCTGGAGACTTCGGCGATTGCGGAACTCGGCGAACGGCTGACGAGGACGGGAATGATCGATCTGCGGACCAACGAGGAAGGGGTCCGGTCGGAGACGCTTGAAGGTTTGCTGCTGGCGATGGATCGGGCTGTCCGGCAGGCGGCTTCGGTTGCAGTGGGGATGAGTGACGTCTCGTCGGAGCTGGCGGAGTCGGCGGCAAAGATCCTGAATGCGGGCCAGAAGCAGCAGGTGGCGAGCGAAGGGGCGGTGGAGGTGCTGACCGAATTAGCTGAGAAAGGCGTGGTGATTCTGCGCAATTGTGCTGAGGTAGGGGGCGCCGCGCGTGGGTCGGTTGTTGTGGTGGAATCAGGCCGCGACACGATGCGGCGAGCGGCGGTCTCGATGGAAGGCCTGGTGAAGATTGCGGTGAGTGTTGCGGTTGAGATGAAGAAACTGGAGATAGAAAGTCAGCGACTTGGTGAAATTATCCGGGTGATGAGCGATATCGCTGAGCAGACGGATCTGCTGGCACTGAACGCGACGATCGAGGCGGCGGGCGCGGGGGATGCGGGCCGCGGATTCAGCGTCGTGGCCCAGGAGATTCGTGAGCTTTCGACGCGGACCCATACGTCTTTGGGTCGCGCGCAGGAGATGGTGGAAGAGATGCGGGACCAGACGGAGCGCGTGTCGACGATGGCGGAGGAGTGCCGGAACGAGGCCGAGCAGGGCGGGCGGCAGGTCAAGCAGGCGGCGGTTCGGCTGGAAGAAGTTGTGGAGCAGTTACCGGCGATCGCACGGAAGGCAGACGAGATGATCGCGCAGTCGAAGATGTACGGTGGGCTGCGACAGCATGTGACGGATGAGATGAATGGGATCGGGATGGCGATTGCGGCGAACGCGGTGAACCTGAGGAAGATGGATGGTCTGGGGCAGGCCCTAGGGCGAATGGCGGGAGAGTTAGAGAATAGCGTGAAGGTGTTTGTGGTTCGCGAGTAAGTGCTTCCTTTTGGAGGACTGCTCGAGCGGTTGCTGACCCCATCCATCGCGTGAGACGGAGATGCGATGAATGGGGCAGCCACTTTTTTCAAAATCAGGTTTTGCTTACGTTGATATAGAAGAGGTCGGTGGCGACCTGGAACTGATCCTTGGTGAGTGGGGTTTTGAGGGTCTGCCACTGCAGGGTGGGGTGGAGGGTTAGCCAGTGGGTGGGGTCGCCGGCGAAGACGGGCATAGCGAATCCGGCTTCGTCGGCCTGCCACTTGTACTGCACGGTGTGGGTGGCTTCATCGAAGTTGAGTTCGAGGGTGGGGATGGCGACGCGGCGCAAATACTGGTTGAAGACCGGAGTGAGGTAGAGGCCGGAGTGCTGGTTCCACCAGGCGACGACGTCTTCAGTCATGGAGTCCTTGTACTTGAAGGCCTGGTAGAAGGCCTTGATGAGGGCGAACCATTTTGGGTCGTCGTTGATGATGGAGCGCATGGTGTTGATCATGAGCGCGCCTTTGAAGTACATGTCCTGCGGCGGGTCGCGGTTGACGCCGCGCTCGGTGATGATGGGCGTACGTTCGAACTGGGCGACGTGAGATTTGACGCCGTTCCAGTGGTGGGCGCGGGGCGCGTTGGCTTCGGGCGGGGCGTCGTTGCCGGGGATGCCGTTGAGGTAGGTGAGGGCATCGGCGTGGTTCCACTTGTACTCGACGAAGAGGGCTTCGAGGTAAGTGTCCCAGCCTTCGTGAATCCACATGTCGGAACGATCGGCGGCGGTGACGGCGTTGCCGAACCACTCGTGGCCGGACTCGTGGATGATGATGAAGTCGAATTTGGGCGAGATGCCGACGCCGGTCCAGTCGCCGAAGTAGCCGTTTTTGAAGCCGTTTCCGTAGGCGACGGCGGACTGGTGCTCCATGCCGGAGTACGGGACTTCGACGAGCTTGTAGCCGTCGCGGGCGAAGGGATATTCGCCGAAGTAGTGCTCGAAGGCGTCGAGCATATCGCGCGACTGGGGGAACTGAGCTTTAGCTTTATCGAGGTCTTCGGGGAGGCAGTAGTAGTCGAGGGTGAGGGGTGGGTAGAGCTTCGAGGTGTAGATATCGGAGAAGTGGGTGTACGCGCCGATGTTGAGGGCGACGTCATAGGAGTTGATGGGGTAGGAGACGTGCCAGTTCCATTGGGTGAAGCCGGCGTCTTTGCCCTTCAGTTCAATTTTTGAGACGAAGCGGCCGTTGGAGACGTCGGTGAGGCCGTTGGGGACAGCGACGGAGATGTCCATGCCGTCCTGGGGTTCATCGCGCCACTGGTCTTTCGAGGGCCACCAGATGGAGGCTCCGTCGTCTTCGTCGGCGGTGAAGATCCAGGGGCGGCCAG
The DNA here is from genome assembly GCA_963693075.2 of uncultured Granulicella sp. Lineage (GTDB taxonomy): Bacteria > Acidobacteriota > Terriglobia > Terriglobales > Acidobacteriaceae > Edaphobacter. Next base: position 551,245 of record CAXMMP010000001.1, read on the forward strand.
CAGGGTCGGTCTCATAGGACATGCCGCCGAAGCGGCCTTTGGCGAGGGGGTGGCCGGAGTAGAAGACGTCCACGTTGTAGACGTGGCCGGTGCGGAGGGTGTTGGGGAAGTCGATGAAGATGGCGCCAGAGTCGCGGGTGTACTCCAGGGTCGTCGACCCTTGCGTGATCTTGTCGATCTGGAGTTGGTCGGTGAGGTCGAGCTGGATGCGGGTGGCGTCGGAGAGCATGCGGAAGCGGACGGTGTTCTTGCCGGCGATGGATTTGTCGGTGGGGTCGACCTTAATGTCGAGGTGGTAGTAGAGGAGGTCATTGTTGGCGCGGAAGGGTCCGTTGGCTCCGCGGAGGACATCGGCGCGCGTGGGCGGGATGGGGGATGCGGCGTTCTGGGGCGGGGTGGGCTTGGCGTTCTGGGCCAGGAGCGGGGCTGCCAGGAGGAGTACGCAAAGGGAAAGACGGGGCATATTCGGGATTTTACTTTGTCTCGAAGGAGGCGAGCGGCGTATATATAACGTATGGACGTGCATGTCATCTCGGTGCGTTTGGCTGAGCCCAGGAAGAAGAGAGATTATGAAGACGCTCAGTGAAAAAATTCGGGGAAGGGTGCGGAAAGACCGTCCGATGACAACGATCAGTATCCGGATTCCGGAAGACTTGATCGGTGATTTGAAGGAGATGGCACCGCTGCTAGGGTTCAGTGGTTATCAGTCGCTGCTTCGGTCGTATGTTGGAGAAGGCATGCGGCGAGATGAGGCGCTACTGAATGAGCCACAGGTGGTTTCTTTGCAAGAGAGCCTGAAGAAACATGGGCTGACGGATGAGGCAATCAGCGAGGTCGTGGCAGAGACGATTCGGAAGCGGGCTTGAAGGGGAAGCTTTGCAGACCACTGATTGCTTGGGGTAGCGGCGCGATGAACAGAGCGAGATACAGTTGGTAGCGGCAATTACGGCCGGGGTCGCAAGCCGGTTAGGAACGCCTCTGGAGTGGGTGCGGTGTTGAGGACGTCGGCGGTGGTGAGCCAGGCGCGGCGGAGTTGGATGATGCCGTCTTCTATGTAGTCGAGTTCGTCGGTGGCGTGGGCGTCGGTGTTCATGATGATCTTGCAGCCGAGGGATTTGGCTAGGCGCATGTTGGCGTCGGAGAGGTCGGTGCGGGCGGGTGCGGCGTTGTGTTCCACCGCGACGCCGAGCTTGGCTGCACGCTTGAAGACGGTTTCGAGGTCGATGGTGAACGGCTCGCGACCGAGGAGCTTGCGGCCGGTGGGGTGGCCGAGGATGCGGACGTTGGGGTTTTCGAGGGCGCGGAGGACGCGGGCAGTCATGACTTCGTTGGGTTGCGTCATGTGGGAGTGGACGCTGGCGACGACGATGTCGAGTTGTGCGAGGGTTTCGTCTTCGAGGTCGAGCTGGCCTTCGGCAAGGATGTCGACCTCGATGCCGGTGAAGAGGTGAATGCGGCCTTCCATCTCGTCGTTGACCTTGCGGACGCGGGCGGCGTGGGCGAGGGCGCGCTCGTCGTTCATGCCGTTCGTCATGGCGAGATTTTTGCTGTGGTCAGTGATGGCGATATAGCGGCGGCCGCGGAGGATGGCGGCTTCGGCCATCTCGCGAATGGTGCAGGTGCCGTCGGTCTCGGAGGTGTGCATGTGGACGTCGCCGTGGATGTCGGCGAGCGTGATGAGTTGGGGGAGGGTGTGCGAGGCGGCGGCTTCAAGCTCGCCGCAGTTTTCGCGGAGTTCGGGGGGAATGTAGTCGAGGTCGAGTGCGTTGTAGATGGCCTCTTCGGTCTCGCTGGCGATGATGACGTTGTCTTCGAGACGGAGGAGTGCGTACTCGGAGAGCGTCAAGCCGCGCTTGATGGCGCGCTGGCGGAGTGCGACGTTGTGATGCTTGGAGCCGGTGAAGTATTGGAGAGCCGCACCGTAGGATCTACGCGGCAGCAGGCGGACGTCGACCTGGAGATTGTTGCGAAGGGTGAAGGTAACCTTATTGACTCCGCGAGCCATGAGGTTGTCGATGAGCGGCAACGTGGCGACGTGCTCGACTGCGGCTTCGACGACATCGGGCTCGCAGGCCGGGCCGGTGGCAAGGAGGTCTAGGTCGCCGACGGTTTCGCGGCCGCGGCGGAGTGAGCCGGCGGGGGTGACGGTGTCGATTCCGGGAAACGCGAGGATTAATTCGGAGATTCGCCGAGCCTGCTCACGAGCCTTATCGATGCGGAAGCGCGAGGAGTTTTTGCGGTGGTCCTCGATGCCTTTGAGGAGCTTGGTGGTGAACTTTTCGCCCATGCGCGGCAACGTGTTGAGGTGGCCAGCCTTGGCGGCGGCTTCGAGCTCGTCCATGTTTGAGATTTGCAGCGCGGAGTAGACGAGGGCAACGGTCTTGGGACCCATGCCAGGGAGGCGCAGGAGCTCGAGCATGGAGGGCTTGTACCTGGTCAGGAGCTCGTCGCGCAGGGGCATGGAGCCGGTTGCGACGAGGTCGCGGATATTCGCGGCCATGCCTTTACCGATGCCGGGTATGGCGAGAAGAACTTTGGGGTCCGCGTCCGGCGTGGCCAGAGCTGCGAGCTGGGTCGTCTGCTGCTCGACGGCTTCGGCGGCACGGCGGTAAGAGCGGATGCGAAAGGGATCGGCCGCGTCGATCTCAAGCAGTGCGGCGGTTTCGTCGAGGAGTCGGGCGATAGTGATGTTGTCCATAGCAAAGAGCGTCCACCGAGGAGAGGACGCTCTTAGTATGACTCGAAAATTGGAGGAGGGTCCTGGCCCTTAAGGGATGCACTCCAAGCGACACACCCCAGTGGATGCTTTTACCGCTGCAAGCCGCCTACAGAGCCGACTTGACGCGGGTTACTTTGTCTGCCTGGGGACCCTGCGTACCCTGGATGATGTCGAACTCTACTTCATCGCCTTCTTTGAGCGATTTATAACCATCGAGTTGTATGGAACTGTAATGCACGAAGACATCGGGTCCTCCGTCGCGACCGAGAAAGCCGAAGCCCTTTGCGTTGTTGAACCACTTGACCTGCCCAGTGTACTGCGCCATTTCAAGCCTCCTTCTGCTTGATTGCTTCCAAAATGTGACTAAGTGCTTCCATTGATATAGAGCAATATTGCTCACGTAAAGTTGTAGCGGAAACTGGAGTAACTTTATGTTCGGTCGCCGACATTCAACCTTACTTTCAGCAACTTGGAAATTTCATCTGGCGGAAAGTGATTGCGCGTAGAAGAGGGTTCCGATCATGGTCTTACCATCGAGGATTTTCCCGGCTTTGATCTGAGTCAGGAGTTCGGAGAGGGGGATGTGGAGAAGTTCGATGGACTCGTCGCCCTCAGGGTGCGCTTCGCCTGCCTTGAGGTCTTCGGCGAGGTAGATATTCATGGATTCAGCGAGGAAGCCGGGGCTGGCGTAGTAGGTGACGAGCTTCGACCAACGCCTGGCGCGGTAGCCGGTCTCTTCGATCAGTTCACGTTTACCGGCGGCGAGGGCGGTTTCGCCTGGGTCGATGGAGCCGGCGGGAAGTTCGAGCAGGAAGCGGCCGGCAGCGTGACGATACTGGCGTTCGATGAGGATGCTGGGGTCGGCGGGATTCTGAGAGGCGTCGACGGCCAGGATAACGACCGAGCCGTTGTGCCGTACGACGTCGCGGATGCCGGTGTGACCGCTTGGTTCGGTGACTTTGTCAGTCGTGACGGTGAAGACTTTTCCCTTGAAGGAGACTTTGGAGGAGAGGACGGTCGCTTTTTTGGATTTGGCGGGGGTTGGCATGGGGCTACGGTATCATTCTGCGTCGGGTAGGTGGCGGCAGGCATCCAAGGGATGTTCCGCCGCGATTTCTTGAGGATGAAGCTGATGAGCGCTGAGTGTTATCCCGTGTCCGTGCTGCCGCATATGACGCGGCTGTATTCGGATTATCTGGCGATGGGGGATGCGGCCGCGGGTGCGCCGGTGCGTGGCTGGTATGGCGCGGAGCCTCTGGCGACGAGCTGGATGAAGGCGACGGCGTGGACGGGAGATGCGGCGGGACTGGCTAACGCCCTGAAGGCGCAGAGCGAGGAGTTCAGTGCGGGCTCAAAGACGTTTGAGAACATTGAAAAGCTGAGGGTAGGGGCAAAAGCGGTGGTCACCGGGCAGCAGGTGGGGTTGTTTGGCGGCCCGCTGCTGACGTTGTTGAAGGCGGCTACCGCCGTTGCGAAGGCGGCTGAGGCAACAGAGACCACGGGTGTCGAGCATGTGCCGGTGTTCTGGCTGGCTACGGAAGACCATGATCTGGAGGAAGTGGATCAGGTGACGTTGCTCTCGAAGGTGTCGGTCGAGAAGCTGACGTTAGGCATCAAGGCGCATGGGGCTGAGGTCGGTGGAATTCAGCTTGGCGATAGCGTTGTGCGGGTGTTGGAGCAGGTAGGAGTACTGCTGGGGTATGCGCCGGTCTGGGACACATTGAAAGAGTTTTACGTGCCGGGGACGACGTTAGGCCGCGCTTTTGCCGGGTTGATGGCGAAGCTCTTCAGCTCGCACGGCTTGATCGTGATGGATGCGTCGGGGCGAGAGTTTCATCGATTGGGAGCTTCGACACTGCGGGCGGCGATTGAGCGGGCGGCTGAATTTGAGGAGCGACTGCTGGGCCGCACGAAGGAACTTGAGGCTGCGGGGTATCACGCGCAGGTGCTGGTGAAGTCCGGGCATTCGCTGCTATTCCTGGTCGACGCTGAGACTGGCAAGCGCGAGGCTTTGCAGCGTGGAGCCGATGGTGCCTGGAAGGCGGGCGCGGCTTTGTATACGCAGGCTGAACTGCTGGAAATCCTGGAGTCGTCCCCGGAGCGGATCAGTCCGAATGCGCTGCTTCGACCGGTGTTTCAGGATACGATTCTGCCGACGGCGGCTTACATTGGCGGACCGGCGGAGATCGCTTACTTTGCGCAGAGTGCGGTTTTATATGAAGGCATTCTGGGGCGCGTGACGGCGGTGCTGCCACGATTCTCGGCGACGCTGATTGAGCCGGCAATTGGTGCCGTGATGGCGAAGGACGAAGTGTCGCTCACGGACGTCTTCGAGGCGAAGACGGTAGAGGCTCTGACGCAGCGGCTCGGTGCTCGCGCGATGCCGATCGAAGGCAAGCGGAAGCTGGCCGCGGTCGGCAATGCGATGGATGCCGAGTTGGGCGCGCTGACGGGGTATCTGGAGTCTGTGGACGAGAGCCTGGGACGGTCGGCTCAGGTGTCGGCGAGCAAGATGCGGTACCAGATGAATCGGCTGCGACGGATGGCGGCGACCTTTGAGGTTCAGAAGGAAGCCAGTCTGGGGAAACATGCTGCGGCGATGGTGGCTCATCTCTTTCCGGACGGACATCCACAGGAACGGGTGCTGGCAGGAGTATGGTTTCTGGCGGCGGGTGGGGAAGGCCTGATTGACCGGCTGGTGGAGGAAGCGGGAAAGATGTGCCTGGGGCACGGAATCATTCGCATCTAGAAGCGGACTTGGAGCAGTCTTGGGATGATTCTTGGAGCGTTTCGCGTACCGCAAAGGATCGTCTTACGGAGACCCCTCCAGCTTTGAATGAACAAATGAGCATTACCTGTTCTAACAACTATGTTCCACGTGGAACACTTAAAGTCGAATGCCCGCCAACCCAGAGTCTCCGGGTGGCGGGCATTTGTGCGTGACTCTTGCTATGCTTCCGGTTCGTCTTTGCCGAGCTGATCCTGGATCTTCTTCCAGACTTCGTCGCTGGGGGCTTCCTGCGCGGGTTCGAAGAGCAGGCGAGCTTGTTTCGCGATGTACTCGAGCTCGTTGATCAGGGCGGAGTAGTTGGGGTCGTTGCGCAAGGCGGCGAGAGGATCTTCCTCGTCGTTCAGCGTGGCGGTGCCGAAAAGATCGTGCAGGTCATCGGGCTGGCCGTCGTAGGCTGCGGGAGTTGCGCCGTTCAGTTCGCCTGGCTTGCTGTCGTTCTCATTCATGCCGAGGCCTCTTTCAGGGATGTGGGCTGGGGAGTTTGGGACTGGAGTCGGAGGAGCTCGCGGAGCTTCAGGCGGGCTTTGTGAAGCTGCGATTTGCTGTTGCCGGTGGAGCAGTCGAGCATGGTAGCGATCTCATTGTGCTCGAATCCTTCGACGTCGTGAAGGACGAATACCATGCGGTAGCCGGGAGGCAACGAAGCGACGGCGCGCTCGAGAGCGACACGATCCACTGAGCCTGCGAGCATGGGATCGCGCGAGCCGAAGTCGCGCTTTGGTGCATCTTCCTCGGATGGGCTGATCGTTTCTTCAAGCGAGACAAGGTTCAGACCCTTTTTGCGCAAGTGCATCAGCACGAGGTTTACCGTGAGGCGGTGAAGCCAGGTCGAGAAGGCCGACTCGCCGCGGAAGCTGCCAAGTTTGCGAAAGAGATGGAGGAAGGCTTCCTGCGTCATGTCTTCGGCCTCGGAGACGTTGCCGAGCATGCGCAGGCAGAGCGTGTAGACGCGACGTTTGTGAAGTGCGTAGAGCTTTGAGAACGCGTCGGGGTCGCCGTTTTTTGCGGCTTCGATCGCTTCAGCCTCTCCCGCGATGGGAGGGTTCCGCTTGAACAAGCCGGGATTCGTTTTTTCCTGCGTCATTGATGCGCCTTGTAGGGTCATTTTGGCTCGACTGTGGTTTGTGGCTAGCTGGCCGGCATGGATGCCGTGCCGTTTTCATGGTCGTGCTCGGGCCAAGTTCAAGGGTATCGCAAAAGACGCAAATTGGCGCACTGCGGCTTTAGCTGGAGATTACTTGAGTGTTAGAGGGAGACTCCGGCTGACAGGTTGTTCATCTTGCTGAAAATCTTTTCATCGATTAGACACCGATGAAGCGGGCGTAAAGAGACCGGGCAATCGCGGGATCGGTCGTGCCCTGGATGAGGGCGCGACCGTCGGGGAAGACGGTGATCTGATGCGGACCGCGGCGGAAGCGGAGAAGCATGGCATTGGCGCGGAGAGAGTCGATGTCGGCGTGGGTACTGAGACGCTGTTGGAGCGCAGGAAGCGAAAGCAGGCGATGGTGCTCGTGGATTTGGACGGAATTTCGTCCGCAGAGGGTGATGTGCGGACGGGCTGTGCCGGCAAGGTGGGGGAACTGACGTTGCTGGCAAGCGGGGCAGTCGGGGTCGGGGGTTCTTGTGGAGATTTCGGAGCGACGATTGGTCCAGAGATCCATGGAAAGGAAGCTGCGGCGCATGAGGTGAGGCTGGCGGGTGAGGAGTTTGAGGGCTTCGGCGGTTTGAATCGAGGCGGCGAGGTTGACGGCGGCTCCGAGGATGCCGGAGATGTCGCAGGTTTCGATGGGTCCGGTGGGAGCGGTCGGGAAGAGGCAAGAAAGGCAGGCGGTAGGGAGTAGAGAATACTGACGCGTGAAGGCTGCCGGAAGGATGTTCATGGTGGCCGCCTGGGCGCCAATGGCAGCGGCGTAGATCCAGGGTTTGGATTGCTGGATGGCGTAGTCGTTGAGGAGGTAGCGGGTTTCGAAGTTGTCGGTGCAGTCGAGGAGGAGGTGGGCGTCGGTGAGGAGGGTGTGGATGTTTTGCGGGACGAGGTCGGCAATTTGAGCTTCGACGCGGACGGAGGAGTTGAAGGCGGCGATCTTGATGCGGGCGGCTTCGGCTTTGGGGGTTGCAGCGAGAGCGTCGGCTTCGTCGAAGAGAATCTGGCGCTGGAGGTTGGAGGGCTCGACGATGTCGCGGTCGATCAGGGTAAGGTGACCGACGCCTGCGCGTGCGAGGAGCGAGGCGGTAGCGGCTCCGGTGGCGCCGATGCCGATCACGGCGACGCGGGACCCGGCGAGGAGACGCTGGCCTTCTGGTCCGATGCCAGGAAAGAGGATTTGACGGGAGTAGCGGTCTGCGTCGGGGATGAGGTTCGTCATGGAAAGGTAGCGACGGAGTTCTGAAACCAGCCGGCCACTTGCTTAGTATAGGGACAGGCGCTTCGGATCGGCATTACGGTGGCCAGCGACAAACGGCTGGCGACATTTCTGCATCGAAGCATGGAAATGCAAAAGGAAGTTGTTGCGTTCGTACTTTCCGGTTGTGAATGATGCGGCGTTCCTCGTGGTTTTGCGGAGAGGGAATCAAGGCGTGGTGTTTTGGCGGCAAAGACAAGTGGGCCATGAGTCTGGTACAGCGCGGGGCGCCAAGGACGCGGTTTGTGACATTGTCAAAATTGCCGGGGCGGAGTTGAAGGTCCGGATGGCGACGCGGGTTCCTTCCGTAAAGGGCGCGGCATTCGGCGCTGCGTGGGTTGTGCTCGGGATCGCGGGCGCTGCGGGTCAAACGACAGGGGTAACGACACCAACCTCCCAGACGGCGGGAGCGTCGGGGGCGCAGGGTGCTCCGACGACCACTGCCGTGCCGCAGGCGGCAGGCACGACGTCTGCGGCGGCGACTCCGGAACAGAACCTGGAGGCGGCAAAGCCTGAGCCGACGGTCGCTCCGTTGAGCGCGAACCTGGGACAGTATGCGGGTTTGAACGTTGCGTCGATTCAGTACGCTGGTGTCGAGTTTGCAAAGACGGACCGGCTGACACAGGAGTTGAGCCAGAAGGTTGGCGAGCCTTTTGAGCCGGAGAAGGTACGGCAGACGACGCGGAGGCTGTTTGCGACAGGCCGCTATCGCGATATTGACGTGCGCGTTCGACGCACAGGCGATGGAGTGACCCTGATCTTCGCGGGGACGGCGCGGTACTACGTGGGTCGGGTGCAGATTGACGGAGTAAAGGACGATCGGCTGGCGTCGCTGCTGGAGTATGGGACGAACTTGAACCCCGGGACCTCGTTTGCCGATACCGATGTGCCGGCGGCGACGGATTCGGTGGAGCAGGTGTTGGCGCAGAACGGATACTACGAGCCGAAGATCGCGGTGACGACGGGGCGCGATGACGCGGGCCAGCAGGTAAATGTCACCTACACGATTGCGGTGGGTCCGCAGGCGCGGGTCGGTACCGTTACGCTCGAAGGGAAGAGCGGCCCCGAGATGGGGATCACCGAGGCGGAGTTTCGCAAGAAGGGCAAGCTGAAGAAGAAGATGCGCGTGTCGCGCGACACGGTGAGCAATACGCTCTCCGATCTGCGGAGTTACTTCCAGGCGAAGAACCGGCTGGAAGCCACTGTGAGTTTGCAGAAGTCAGTCTATGACCCGGCGACCAAGACGCTGAACTACACCTTTCATGTAGACCAGGGACCGCCGGTCCAGGTGAAGGTCGAAGGAGCGAAATTTTCAAAGAGCCGCCTGCATCTGCTGGTGCCTGTATTCGAAGAGGGAACCGTGGACCTGGACCTGTTGAACGAAGGCACGTTCAACATGAAGGATTACCTGCAGCAGGAAGGCTACTTCGACGCGAAGGTTTCGGTGCAGCAGTTGCAGCCGGGTGGTGGCGGCGACACGGTGTTGTTCACGGTCGACAAGGGCGACAAGCACAAGGTGACGGATGTCACGATCACCGGGAACAAGTACTTCACGACCGATCTGTTGAGGGACAGTCTGCGGGTGCAAAAAGGAAATGCGTATCAGCGCAGCGGGCGGTACAGCGCCCAGCTGGTGACGTCAGACCAGAAGACGATCGAAGGGATTTATCGGGGGAACGGTTTCAACGCGGTGAAGGTGACCTCGACCGTGACCGCCGTGACGACGGGCAAGAACGGCAAGCCACTGAAGGTGGCTGGGATCAACGTGGCCTTCAAGGTGGCCGAGGGTCCACAACAAACGTTTGGTGTGGTGAATCTTACGGGCGCCGATGCCAGCCGGCTTGCGGCGATCAAGGGGATGCTCCAGGCGACCCCGGGCCAGCCATTTTCGCTCACGACGCTTTCGGGTGATCGCGATGCGGTTCTGAGCTACTACCTGAGCAATGGTTTCGATAAGGCCAGGATTGAAGTAACGCAGAACGTCGAGACGGCTGATACGACAAAGACGGATATCGGCTACAACGTTGTTGAAGGCGAACAGGTATTTGTCGGTAAGGTGCTGGAGAGCGGGATTCATCACACGCGGCAGAAGGTAGTGGACGACCAGGTGAAGGTCCATGCGAACGAGCCGTTGGACCAGAGCGCGCTCCTTGAGACGCAGCGGAATCTGTACAACCTTGCGCTGTTCAATGAGGTCAATGCAGCGGTACAAAATCCGACTGGCGATGCCGAAGAAAAGAACGTGCTGGTGCAGATTACCGAGGCGAAACGCTGGGATGTGACGTATGGCTTCGGTTTCGAAGTGCAGACGGGCGTGCCGAGCTGCGGCATGTATTGCACGAAGGTAGGCACGACCGCGGCGCAGCAGGGCAAGGCGGGTGCGAGTCCGCGAGTGGCGATTGACGTGAGCCGGATCAACCTGCGCGGGTCGGATGACTCGATTACCTTCCATGGCGACTACGGTCTGCTGGAAGAGGTTGCCACGGTGACGTTCCAGAATCCGCATCTCTTCGGGCATAAGAACTTGTCGGGTCAGATTGGCGGTGGATATTCGAATGTGCAGAATATCTCGACGTTTGCGTCCTCGACGTTGCAGGGTTCGATCCACTTGACGCAGAAGGCGACCAAGAAGGACACGTTCATCTATGACTTCGAGTATCGGCGTGTTGCGGTTGACCCGAATAGTCTGGCGATCTCGGCCGACCTGATTCCGCTGTTGTCGCAGCCGGTGCGTGTTGGCGGCCCTGGGATCACGTGGTTCCATGACACGAGGAGCCCGAGCCCACTGGATGCGGTGAAGGGCTCCTACACCAGCGTGCAGGACTTCTTCGCGAATGGGAAATTCGGGTCGCAGGTGAACTTCAACCGGACGGATGTTTCAAACGCGACGTACTACCAGTTCGGCAAGAGCAAGTATGTGTTCGCGCGGAATACGCGGATTGGGGTGATCGGTTCGACGGGGACGAATCCAAACCTGCCCACGTCTGGCAATCTTGATAATCCGCCATGCGGCATTACGTTCGCGAATGTGAACGCAAGCTGCAATGCTGTGCCGCTGCCAGAGCGTCTCTACGCCGGTGGCGCTACCTCGCATCGTGGCTTTCCGATCAATGGGGCGGGTCCGAGAGACTTACAGACTGGCTTCCCGGTGGGTGGGTCTGCGGTCTTTGTGAACACGTTTGAGCTCAGGCTGCCGGTCCAGACGCTGCCGATTGTAGGAAACAGTTTGAGCTTCGTTCTTTTCCACGATATGGGGAACGTGTTTCAGCATCCGAGCGATATGTTTCCAAGCATTGCCAGGTTCCACCAGCCGAATCAGGCATCCTGCCGTGTGTTGACGGGCTCGGTGGGCACCTGTAACTTCAACTATTTTTCGCACGCGATTGGATTAGGCGCGCGCTATCACACGGCGGTTGGGCCTATCCGGGTGGACTTCAGCTACAACCTGAATCCGCCGGTCTATCCGGTATTTCCAACAGGCAATTCAACGGCTGCGCCGTATGTCGGTCAGGCGAGTCACTTCAACTTTTTCTTCAGCATCGGGCAGGCGTTCTAACGTGAGGGCTTCGGACGAGATGGGTGTGCGGTCGATCAGGACGGGATGGGCGATTGGACTGGCGGGGCTGTTCCTGTGGGCCGCGACGGCGCAGGCGCAGGAGCCTACTGCCGTTCCGGTCCCTGTTCCGCAGACCAAGACCGTTCCGAATGATACGGGCGCGGCTGGTTCACGCAAATCGAGGCAGAAGGCAGGCTCCGCTGCTTCGGATGGAACGGTGACGACGACGAGTCCGACGAAGGTTGAGCCTGCGGTGACGCCTGCGGGTGGTGTACTGGTCGATCAAGTGATTGGTGTCGTCAACGGCGACTTGATTCTCGAGAGCGATGTAGACGAGGAGAAGCGATTCGAGGCGTTCGAGCCGTTTTCGACACCGGGTACGTTTTCGCGGGATCGTGCGATTGAACGCCTGGTCGACAGGACATTGATCCTGCAGCAGGCGAAGCTGCAGCCCGATCAGATCGTGACGATGGATGAGGCGAAGGCGCAGTTGCAATCGCTGCGCAAGGATCTTCCGGCCTGCAAGGCGTACCACTGCGAGACGGATGCCGGGTGGGAAAAGTTCGTGCATGATCAGGGTTTTACGGTGGACACGCTCACGTCGCGCTGGCAGCAACGGATGGAAATTCTGAAGTTCATCGAGATGCGCTTCCGCGCTGGGATCGATGTCGATCCTGCCCAGATCAAGGATTACTACGAAAAGACAATGCTGCCCGAGTATGCGAAGGTGAAGGCGACACCGCCTGCCCTCGCGACGATCTCGGAGCGCATTCAAGAAGTGTTGCTGGAGCAGAAGGTAAGCGATTTGCTTTCGGAGTGGTTGAAGCAGCTGAAGGCCCAGGGAGCGGTGCGCATGATGCGTCCGGATGAGGTGCAGCCTTGAGCGAACTCGATAAACCCGAAGAGATGAAGACCTCGCCCGCGACTGCGCCGAAGCGGCGCGGCCTCGCAGGAAAGATTGCACGAGGCGTGGCCTGGTTCACGGGTTCTGTGGTGCTGCTGCTTGTCGTGCTGGTGCTCGGCTTCTGGTGGTATTCGACAACCGCGGACTTTCAGAACCGCGTGGGTAAGGAAGTCGTCAGCGTGCTCGAGACGTCGACTGGCGGCAAAGTCGATCTCGGACACATCGCTTTCAATCTTTGGCATCTTGCGATTGAAGCCGATGGTCTGGTGGTTCATGGACTCGAGGGGCCTGGTGAAGCGCCATATCTTTCTGCGGACAAGATCTTCGTTGAAGTGAAGATCATCAGCTTCTTTCAGCACACGACGGGTACGGGCATTGCTTCGCATATCGGCCTGAATCTTTTGCGGGTCGAGGCTCCTCATGTTCACCTGATCATCGATAAGAACGGAAAGACAAACCAGCCGGTTCCTGCTCATCCGACAGTGAGCAACGAGCCGGTGATCGACACGCTCCTGGATCTGAAGGCGAGCAAGGTCGAGCTGGTACAGGGAGTCGCGCTGGTCAACGATCGTGCGATTCCATTCAACCTCGTGGCGCAGGATCTGGATGCGAATGTTCACTACCTCTCGAAGACGGACCGGTACGGCGCCACGATTGATCTTCGCGATTTGCGTACGAAGATGACGACTGAGCCTGAGGTCAAGTCGAGCCTGCACACCGAGGTTGAAGTGGGGCGGGACTCGGCGGACCTGAAGGCGTTCGAGTTTCACTCCGGCGATCATTCTGAACTGCAGGCCTCGGCTTCGCTCAAGGACTTCGCGAATCCGCAATGGTCGGCGAAGCTGTCGGGCGAGTTGGAGTTGAAGCAGGTGCAGTACCTTGCAGGCGTGGATGGGCTCGAGGCGGGTACGCTGGATGTCAGTCTCGCGGGGCATAGCTGCTATGTGGCACCGGCGGTGGCTCAGAAGCGGCCAAAGATCTTCCAGCGTTTGCGGAATCGCAAGGAAGCCGCTGCGGATGTTCCGAAGACGCTACCGCCTGATGCGGATTGCGCGGCGGGATACCTGCTGACGGGTGGCATCAAGACGAACAAAGCTGCCTATGTGGATCAGTATGTCCGCGTTCGCGATGTGAATGCGAGCGCACAGTTGAAGGTGACGCCGACAGAGTTGTTGTTCACCGCGCTGACGGGAAGGCTCGAGACGGGCGGAAGCGCGACGGGACAGCTGAAGATCGAGAACTGGCTTGGCGAGGTACCGGATAAGGCTACGGCTTCGCCGACCGTACAAGGCGCTGCGGCGACTGCGAACAAGACTTCGATCGCGGTGACGGGTCAGCCGACCGTGGCTGTCAATGGTCCTGCCGCATCCGCGGCCTCTTCGCATGCCTACCTGACGGTGACGGTCGACAAGATTCCCCTACGAACCATTATGGCGATCGCCGCTCCGAAGGGCTACGGTGATCTTGGCTTCGATACGTCGATCAACGGGCCGGTCAAGGTGGAGTGGGGCGGTTCGGTTGCGGAGATCTCCGATACGGTTGTGGTTGATGCGGATCTTTCGCTGGCGCCTGTGGGGTCGAGGCGTGGCGGGGATATACCGGTAGGCGGCCAGATTCTTGGGCACTACGACGGCAGGCGTGAGGTGGTGAATGTCCAAAAACTTGCGTTGACCACGCCGCAATCGAACTTGAATGCAGACGGTGTGCTCGGCGTCAATGCGGGTGATCCGCTGACCGCGCTGAACGTCGATGTAAGCGTTCGGGACCTGGGCGAGTATGACCAGTTACTGAAGACGCTCGGGCTAAGCGGCAACGGCAAGACGGGATCGAAAGCAATTCCGATCGACCTCCATGGGACCGCGCAGTTTCACGGTACGGCGCGAGGGGCCATTGCCAAGCTGGATGTGAAGGGTCATCTTCAGGCGAATAATCTCGAGGTGAAGCTGGGGAACTTTGTTACCGCCCCGGCGGTCGCGCCATCGACTCCTTCGTTGAAGACGGTGTCGCTGGTGTCAGCTTCTCCAGCAGCTTCCGCCAACCCAGCGAGCGCGCAAACAGACGTACACATCGACTCGCTGGTAGCGGACGCGGAGTACACGCCGCAAGGGCTTGCGGTCGCGAGTTCCACGATCACGCAGGGATCGGCCGTGCTGCATGTCGCCGGATCGTTCAAGCCGCGGACTGTTTATAAGAAGCGTGTTGCGACCTATGTATGGGACGACGGTACGGCGGTCGATATCAAGGTGCAGCTCGGCAACGCGAATCTTGTCGACCTGCTGACAATCGCAGGACAACAGAATGCGATCCCTGTCACCGGAACGATTGCGGTCGACGCGCATGCAGCGGGAACCCTTAGGAACCTCGCTGGGTCCGGCTCGATCGGGCTGGTGAATGGCGTGGCTTACGGCGAGCCGTATGAGTCCGTCAACTTGAGCTTGAGTGTGCAGGGCAAGGACATCGAAGCGTCACAGATTTCGCTGAAGCTCCACGGCATGTCGATCGGCGGCAATGGCGGCTACGACTATGGGTCGAAGCAGTTGCATGCTCATATCGAAGGCAACAATCTCCAGCTTTCCAAGTTTGCGACGGTCCAGAAGGCAAACGTCAATGCTGACGGTGTCATCAGCCTGCTGCTCGATGCCAAGGGTACAGTGGAGCAGCCCGGACTCAAGGCGAACGTCAAGCTGGCGAACGTTGTGGTGCAAGGCAAGCCGATTGGTGAGGCGACGATCGACGCGCACAGCCAAGGCTCGCTGGTGTACTACAGCCTGCGGTCCACCCTGGTGGGGACGGAGGTTGCGGCAGACGGCCAAACCGACCTGACCGGGGACTTCCAGACCCGGGCAAAGCTGACGTTGGCTCATCTGGATGTAGCGAAACCGCTTGCGCTCTTCCAGCCGGATGGAATGAAGGCGACCTCGAACATCTCGGGGACGGTGACTGTGAGTGGTCCGGCGAAGACGCCGATGGCGCTGACCGGGCAGGCGGTCTTCGACAACTTCTCGCTGACGTCGCAGGGGATCACGCTGGCGTCGCAAGGGCCGTTGTCGATTGGGCTGAAGAATGGCCTGGCGACACTCGATGCGGTTCATATTACGGGGCCGGAGACGGACCTTCGCGCGAGCGGGACGGCACAAGTGTTTGGAGCGACCGATCCGAAGACGGGGCAGCCGAGTGTCGGTGCCGGCAAGCTCGATGTGAAGGCGCTGGGCAGCGTCAATGTCGCGATCGCGCATACGCTCGATCCGGATCTGATTACCAGCGGCAAGGTTACCTTTTCGATCGGTGCGGGTGGTGTGTTATCGAGTCCGGCGCTCAACGGCAACGTGCAATTCCAGAACGTGAATGCCGCGATGGATGGCATTCCGAACGGGTTGAGCAATCTGAATGGAACCCTGGTCTTCAACGAGAATCGTCTGGTTGTGCAGAACCTTGTTGCGACGACCGGTGGCGGACAGTTGAAGCTTGGAGGGTTCCTGACGTACAAGAACGGGCTCTATGCGGACCTGACGGCAACTGGAGAAGTGGTTCGCGTGCGGCTGTATGGGTTGAGTGGCACGGCGAATGCGAATCTACGTTTACAGGGTGGTCCCCAGGGTGCGCTGTTGAGTGGGACGGTGTTGCTGACGCGGTTTGGGATTGGGGCGGATGCAGACTTTGCGGCGTTTGCGTCGAGCGGAGGCGTCAGCGCGCCCCCTGATCCGAGTGCGGCGACGAACAAGATTCGCATGGACGTGCATGTAACGAGCTCGCCGCAGTTGGACTTCCAGAACAGCTTTGCGAAGATCGCGGGGACGGTCGATCTGACGGTGCGCGGGACCGTGGCCGATCCTACCGTGCTTGGACGGATTCAGATCACGGATGGCAGTGCGACCTTTGCGGGAACCAAGTACGAGTTGCAGCGCGGGGATGTTTACTTCTCGAACCCGGTTCGGATCGACCCGACGATTGATGTGGATGCGACGGCCCGGGTGGAGAATTATGACATTACGATCGGCCTGCATGGGACGGCGTCGAATCCGAAGACGACGTATCGGTCGGAGCCACCTCTGACGGAGACGGACATCTTCTCGCTGCTGGCGCTTGGGCGGACCCAGGAAGAGGCGCAGATTGCGCAGGAGCAGCAGACGGCGGCGGGGACTGACCCGACGACGAGCTCGCTGCTGGGCGGCGCGCTGAATGCAACGGTAAGTAGCCGTGTTTCAAAGCTGTTTGGCGGGGCTTCGGTGAAGATTGATCCGGCTTATGTCGGGACGCTGGGTGGATCTTCGGCTCGGATCACGGTGCAGCAGCAGTTGACGCGGCAGATTACGCTGACGTTTGCGACGAATGTGAACTATTCGGCAGAGCAGCTGATCCAGGTGGCTTATGCGCTGACGCCGAATACTTCCGTGGTGGCGACGCGCGATGAGTCGGGGGTCTTCAGCATCGTGTACAAGATTCGGAAGCGCTATAAGTAGCGGACCCTCGCACTATACATGTCAAATATCACTTTATAAGGGACTTAGGCCTATATGGGGCTGTACGGGCGCAGGAAATCTAAGAAGGGTTGCTAAACTGCTGGCTATTTTGGAAGTAGCCTTTGGATGGAGGTTGGCGTCCTACGGTTTGTGGCTGCATTTGCGCCCTAAGGAGTTCAGGATGAGTGGGATGAAGAGGTTGTTTGCAGCGGTCGTGCTGGCAGGATGTGTAAGTACAGTTTTGGCGCAGTCGGCGCCGGATGATTCCCGGGCGCAGGCGGATGTGACGAAGGCGCTAAGCGGGAAGCGGCTGCGGGGCGTCACGGGGAATGTTGCCGGCGGCGTCGCTACGTTGACGGGCACCGTTTCGAGCTTTCAGGACAAGATGGAAGTGGACAGGAAGCTCGAGAAGTTTGTGAAGGCTGGTGAACTCGCGAAGGTGAATGACCAGATTCAAGTTTCGGGGCCGACGGTGAGCGACCAGGAGCTTGGGCAGAAGCTGGGGCAAAAGCTGGCCATGAATGACCGGCAGCCGGACCGGACGGCTTTTGAGATCGTCAACCCGAGCGTGCAGGATGGCGTCGTGACGCTGATGGGATTTGTGACCGACCCGGTTGATAAGAGCGATGTCGAAGGCACCGTGGCTGATCAGCCGGGGGTGAAAGGACTCGTCGATAAGATTGAGGTCGCTCCGTTGTCGCCGAACGACTGGCGGGTGCGGCGGGACGTGTACCAGGCGATCTATGGGTACAGCACGTTTACGCGGTATGGGATCAACCCGGTCAAGCCGATCCGCATTCTGGTGCTGAATGGGCAGGTAAAGCTGGTGGGCGTGGTCGATTCGGCTACGGATAAAGAGCAGGCCGGGATTCGTGCGAATGGGGTTGGTGGCGTCTTCAAGGTGACGAACGATTTACAGGTGGCGGGGGCTCGGGAGTAAGGAGTGGCAATCGCAGATCCTTCGACTACGCGTCTCGCGCGGCGGGGCTGCGCGATGCTTCGCTCAGGCTGACACGTCATTTGCGAGTAGAGGTGTGGCGCTTCGCGGTAGGCTAGAAGTATGGCTGGTTTGATGAAGAGTACGGCGACGACGCTTGAGATGATCAAGTGGGAGCATTCGGTGTTTGCATTGCCGTTTGCTTTGAGCGCGGCGGTGCTGGCGGCGGGTGGGTGGCCTCCGGCCATCAAGGTGCTGTGGATTGTGCTGTGCATGATGCTGGCGCGATCCGCGGCGATGGCATTCAATCGCCTGGTCGATGCGAAACTCGATGCTGAAAATCCAAGGACGAAGATGCGGGCAATCCCGGCAGGTGAGCTAAGCCTGGGTTTTGCCGCAGTCTTCACAGCCGTTTGCGCCATATTGTTCGTGGGGATAGCAGGGATGCTGAACCGGTTGACGCTGGAGCTGGCGCCTGTCGCGTTGGTGGTCATCCTTGGATATAGCTACATGAAGCGGGTGACGCGCTGGTCGCACCTGGTGCTGGGGTTGGCGCTGGGGATTGCTCCGAGTGCTGCCTGGATTGCTGTGCGCGGGTCGTACGACAGGCGGATGCTGGTTTTGACGGCGCTGGTGATGTTGTGGGTGGGCGGCTTCGATGTGCTCTACGCGTGCCAGGACTTTGAGCACGATCGGAAGGTTGGACTGAACAGCATTCCCGCAGCCTTCGGCCTGGACGGCGCGTTCTGGATTGCGCGCGGGATGCACCTGGCTGTGGTGGGACTTTGCCTCTGGATGGACCGATTGTTCGGCCTGGGTGTGGTTGGATATGTGGGGACGGCAGTTGTGGCGGCGTTGCTGATGTATGAGCACTCGATCATTTCGCCGAGGGATTTACGGCGAATGAATGCGGCGTTCTTTCTGCTGAATGGAGTGATTTCGGTGGTGTTCTTTCTGTTCGTGGCCGGGGCAGTGCTGAGGGGCTAATGACAGACGACAGGGTCACCGTAAGGATGCTTGGAACGATAAAAGGCCCGCTCAATTCGAGCGGGCCTCTTATTGTTGAGAGGAAGCTCGTGCTAGCGGTCGGCCTTGTGCTCGAGATGGTTGAGACCGCGCTGGATGCTCTCTTTGGCGTCCGCTGCCGCGTTGGTGATGGTGTCGCGCAGGCTGTGGCCGGTGTTCTCGGCGTGCGCACGCTCTTCGGTTGCGGTGTTGGAGTTCTTGAGGTCGGAGGCAGTGTCTTTCACTGAGCCCCACGCCTGCTTGGCGTGGCCTTTGACCTGATCGGCTGCCCCTTCGTTAGCGAGGGACTGATCATTGAAGGTCTCGCCGAGTGCCTGTTTTACTTTGCCTTTTGCTTCGTCGAGCGAACCGGAAACGCTGGAGTTGTTCATGGTGTTTCTCCTTCGTACTGCGAGGCGTAAGAGGGTCTTAGCGCCTCGCGTGTAAAGTGACGGGAAGATGCCTGGACTAAAGTGCGCGACGACCTGAGAGCAGGTTGAAGATGAGCACGATAACGGCGAGAACGATGAGGATGTGTATCCAGCCGCCAAGCGTGTAGCCGCTGACAAAGCCCAGCAGCCAAAGGATGACGAGCACAATGGTGATAGTCCAAAGCATGTTGATCTCCGTAAGTGAGCCCGGCCATGCCTTCGACCGTGGCTTGTGCTACCGGGCCGTGCGGCCTTCATGTGTTAGGTTGCGGAGTATACGGGCGAGGTTGTCCTTATGAAGCAGGATTGCAGGAATTTGCGATGAAATCGACGAAGTGGGCTTGACAAGGAGGGTGGGTTGAGCGAACGGATTGCGATTCAAGGGGAGCTTGGATCGAACAGCCATATGGCAGCGCTGCGCGTGCTGGACGGCGAGCTTGCGGAGATTGTGCCGTGTGGGGTTTCGGCTGAGGTGTTCGAGCGACTGGCGAGCGGTGCGGCGACGATGGCGGTGTTGCCGATCGAGAACAGCTTGCATGGAAGCGTGTTCGAGCACTACGATCTGCTGCTCGAGAGCGGGGTGCGCGTGGTGGGAGAGGTGATGCTGAAGATTCAGCATCATGTGATTGTGGTGCCCGGGGTAAAGCTCGAAGAGGTGAAGCGGGTGATGTCGCACCCGGTTGCCTTGTCGCAGTGCCGGCGCTGGCTGCGAGAGCACCCAGAGATTGAGGCGGTGCCGTTTTACGATACGGCGGGAAGTGTCAAGCAGTTGATGGCTGCGGGGTTGAAGGACGCGGCGGGAATTGCTCCAAAGCTTGCGGCGACTGAGTACGGGGCGGAGGTCCTGGTGGCTGGAATTGAAGATCACCGCGAAAACTATACGAGGTTCTATGTGCTGCGCAAGGACGGCGAGGAGGCGACGGATGAGGCAGATAAGGCGAGCCTTGCGTTCAGCCTGGCGCATCGACCGGGAAGCTTGATTGAGGCGCTCGAGGTTTTGCGGGCGGCGGAGTTGAACCTGACGAAGATTGAGTCGCGGCCGGTGCCGGGGAAGCCCTGGGAGTATGTTTTTTTTGTCGATGTGCGATTTGCGCAAGTCCAACAACTCGAGGCGGCGCTGGCCGGGCTGCGCCGAGGGTGCGAGATGGTACGGGAGTTGGGCCGCTACCGGGCTGCCGGGCTCTAAGAGAAGCAGTCGGACATTTTGGGAATCGGCATCGTATCTGGTGTCGCGCTTGTTGAGCTTTCTCCCTCAGGTTGAAGGGTTTGAGGTGTGATGTCGATAGGCAGGAGACGGCTAGTTGTGCCGCGGGCGAATCCGGGCGTAGAGTTGACGCATCAGATGTAGGGAAAGTTGATAGGGGTAGACTCACATGTCGAACGATTTCGTAAGTGTTATCAAGCCGACCGGGACTACGAAGTCCGGCGAAGTAGTAGGAAATGCTGAAGCTGGGCGCGGTTCGGTGCCCGTGCTGCCGGTGCGGGACACGGTTTTGTTTCCGCATGCGGTGCTGCCCTTGACGGTTGGGCGGGAGAGTTCGATCCAGTTAATTCAGTCGCTGGGGGATGAAAAGACGATCCTGGTGGTGGCGCAGCGCGATGCGCGGCTGGATTCCCCGGAAGGCGGCGATCTTCACCATGTCGGGACGCGGGCGACGGTGCATAAGGTCGTGAAGATGCCGAATCAGAGCCTGTTTGTGTTCACCGAAGGCAACGAGCGGGTGAAGCTGGGCGAGTTCCGGCAGATGCACCCGTTTATGACGGCGGAGTACGAGGTCATCGACGAGATTGAGCCAGGCAAAACGCCAGAGATTGAGGCGTTGCAGCGGAATGTCGTGAGCCAGTTCCAGACGATTGTGACGTCATCGCCAACTTTGAGCGATGACCTGCAGACGATCGCGATCAATATCGATGAACCAGGCCGTCTGGCGGATTTTATCGCTTCGAGCCCTGCCGTTTTTGACGACAACCGATAAGCAGGAACTGCTGGAAACACCGGATGTGACTGCGCGGCTGGAGCGGATTAACAAGCACCTGGCGAAGGAGCTTGAGGTACAGCAGTTGCCGGACGAAGATTCAAACTGAGGTGCAGGACTCGGTGCAGCAGTCGCAGCGCGATTACTACCTGCGCGAACAGTTGAAGGCGATCCAGAAGGAGCTTGGCGACCTCGACGACACTGCGAAGGATATTGCGGAGTTGAAGGCGAAGATTGAAGCTGCGGGCATGCCGGAGGAGGTCCAGAAGGATGCTCTGAAGGAACTTGGGCGTTTGAGCCGGATGAATCCGGCGGCGGCGGACTACTCGCTGACGCGGAACTACGTGGAGTGGCTGGCGGTGCTGCCCTGGGCAAAGACGAGTTCGGGCGAAGTCGACATTTTGAAGGCCAAGGAGTTCCTCGACGAGGACCACTACGGGCTGCGCAAGGTGAAAGATCGCATTTTGGATTATCTTTCCGTGAGGCGTTTGAAGCCGGATATGAAGGGGCCGATTCTTTGCTTTGTCGGGCCTCCGGGCGTGGGCAAGACGTCGCTTGGGCGATCGATTGCGCGGGCTCTGGACCGGAAGTTTTCGCGAATTTCGCTGGGCGGTATGCATGACGAGGCGGAGATTCGCGGGCATCGGCGGACGTACATCGGGGCGCTGCCGGGGCAGATCATTCAACACCTGAAACGGGTTGAAGTGAAGGACCCGGTCTTCATGCTGGATGAGATCGATAAGCTGGGGCGCGACTTCAGGGGTGATCCCGCGAGTGCGCTGCTCGAGACGCTGGACCCGGAGCAGAACAATACGTTCCGCGACAACTATCTCGATCAGCCGTTTGATTTGTCGAAGGTTTTGTTTATCTGCACGGCGAATCAGCTAGACACGATTCCGGGTCCGCTGCTCGATCGCATGGAGATTATCGAGCTGACCGGTTATACGGAAGAAGAGAAGGTTGCGATCGCGGAGAAGTATCTTGTGCCGCGGCAGATCAAGGAAAACGGGGTGCCCCCGGAGATGATCAACTTCCCGCGCGAGAGCGTGGCGCTGGTCGCACGGCATTACACGCGTGAGGCTGGGGTTCGCAAACTTGAACAGCAGATTGGGACGGTGGTGCGGAAGCTCGCGCGCAAGATCGCCGAAGGTCGCACAGAGACCCTGACGATCACGCCGGAGGTAATTCACGAGTTCCTGGGCGGGATCAAGGTTCGCGTGGACACGGAGATTGCGGAGCGGACGAAGCGTGCGGGGGTCGTAGTCGGGCTGGCATGGACGCCGGCGGGCGGTGACATTCTCTTTATCGAGGCGAACAAGATGAAGGGGAAGGGCGGCTTCAACATCACGGGGCAGATCGGCGATGTGATGAAGGAGTCGATGCAGGCAGCGATGACCTGGGTCCGTTCGAACGCGCTGAGTCTTGGTCTGGATGAGGATTTTACAAAGGATGTGGACATTCACATCCACGTGCCGGCGGGAGCGATTCCGAAGGATGGTCCGAGTGCCGGTGTGACGATGGCGACTGCGCTGGTGAGCCTGCTGACGGACAAGCCGGTGCATCCGTTGACGGCAATGACGGGCGAAATCACGTTGAGCGGCGATGTGCTGCCTGTCGGCGGGATCAAGGAGAAGTTCCTTGCGGCGAAGCGTGCCGGAGTTCGCGATGTGATCATGCCGATCGACTGCAAACAGCAGGTAGATGAAGACCTGACGCCGGACCAGACGGCTGGGATTCGCATCCACTATGCACGGCGGATCGAGGATGTGCTGGCCGTGGCTCTGCCGAAGAATGCGATTGAAGAGGTGAACGATGAAGAGGTGCGCGAAGAGGTGTTGAGCGCAGCTTTATAGGAGCAAGAAAAGAGGAACAGGAAGTAGCAAGAGGGGAGCGGATGGTCGCTCCTCTTTTTGCTTTTATTGGTGTAATTCGGAGAGCATCTTTGTATGCCTGATCAGAAAAAAGTGGTGGTGGTAGGCAGCATCAATATGGATCTGGTCGCTTACGCGGAGCGCATTCCTCGTGAAGGCGAGACGATTGCCGGCAGGGATTTTCAGATGCATCCCGGTGGCAAAGGAGCGAACCAGGCTGTTGCGGTCGCGCGGCTGGGTTGGCCCGTTGCGATGATTGGCCGGGTTGGGAATGATGCGTTCGGCACACAATTGAAGCAGCACTTGCAAGGCGCCGGCGTGGATATGTTGGGTGTAGCGACTTCGGAGGGCAGTTCGGGCGTGGCCCTGATTGTCGTAGGCGAGAGCGGCGAGAACTGCATCGTGGTCACTGCCGGGGCGAATGGGCAATTGAGGCCGTCGGACCTTGACGCGCAGCTTGATGTACTGCGATCGGCGGGTGTGGTGCTTGCGCAGTTGGAGATTCCGATCGAGACGGTGGAGCATCTTGCGATGATCTGCGAGCGCGAAGGGGTGCCGCTGATGCTTGATCCCGCTCCGGCTCACTTGCTTTCAAGAGAATTGCCAGGGAGAGTGGACTGGTTTACGCCGAACAAGATCGAGGCTGACTTCTTTACGCATGACATGGCCGGGTCGCCGGAGAATCATGCCGCCGTTGTGTTGTCTCTCAGGAGTCAGGGGATCAGGGGAGTCGTTTTGAAGCTTGGGGACCGGGGAGCTTACGTTGCGCCAGACGGTCATCAAGGAGGGTTGGTGAGCTCCTTTGCGGTGGAGGTTCGCGACACGACCGCCGCGGGCGACTGCTTCAATGGAGCGTTTGCCGTGGGGCGGTTGATGGGCAAGACGGCATTCGAGAGCGCTGAGTTTGCCGCCGCAGCGGCCGCGATCTCGGTTACGCGCGTGGGTGCACAGACGTCGATGCCTACGATGTTTGAGGTGCAGGAGTTCCTGGCGAGGGCGCGACTGACTGGCTGAGCGACGAGCCTCTGCCTAGAGGATGCGAGGAGATGGATCGCCTTCACCCCAGGTGCTGCGGGTGTGGGGCTTGATCGGCCCAACTCTTCCACTGGAGCTACGCAGGGCGAAGTAAACGAAATGGTCGGGGCGAGAGGATTCGAACCTCCGACCCCCTGGTCCCGAACCAGGTGCGCTACCAGACTGCGCTACGCCCCGAAGTTGTTGCTAGGTGGTGTCGAGTGGGTCACGCTTGCCCTGTGGTGCAGACGTTTGGGGTGGCCTGCAGGCTCGCGGTTTCGACTCTTTGAGTTTAGCAGAGTTTTGCAGGCGATGCCTTGCGTGGCTGGATGGCTCAGCTGGAAGGGCGAAGAGAGTTGTAGGGAGGAACGATCTGATGGCTGCGCGATGTTGAGATGGCGCGGTAAACACGTAGTGACGAGAACTGCGAGGTGGGTTGAGTTGCCAGGTGGGCGAGCCTTGGGTTCGGGGTGAGGAAACCTTTGGCGGGTTTGCGACGGGGCCTATGCCTCGTCGCCGTCCTCTTCCGTTGCACCGGAACCCATGGTGACGATGCAGGGAAGGATAACCATCATGAGGAACGCGGCAGCTACGAGAATGTCATGCATTTGGGTGAGTCTCTTTTCTGTCGGTGGGCTTCGTTGTCCCTTCCTGACAGTTACGAGCATCTCCCAAAGTCACGGGTCGTAACATGACACTAATGCTGATGGCCGAGCGAACGTTGGTTAGATAAGTTCTGGCTCGATGGTTGTAGGCGCGTTCCAAAGTGGACTTTTCCAGGGATTCTCACTCTGCGGCTGCAGTGTTCCGAAACTATTCAAAAGAAACCAATTAAGTCCGTATTTCAGGATTGGGGATGCATGTAAAACGAAAGTCGCAGGAACTCCGGGCGGAGATTTGCGTCTTGCCCGTCACCCTTCGCGACGTCTGGAGTGTTGCGATGATCGGCAATGATGAGTGGCTAAAGTAACCATCTTCTTGGTTACTTTACAAGCTCGTTTATTTATTTGTTCGTTCGAACTGAGCTGACGCTAAAAATGCCGCAACGTCTCGGCTGGCGTGCGTGGGGCAGGGGATGTCGCGAGAGGGTTGAGGCTTTCTCCAACAGGATTCGTGGGTGGGACGACGGGGCGATCCGCGACCCGATCGAGCGAGCGGCTTACGAGGTCGCGGGAGCCGAGTCCGATGGCGAGCGAGAGCGTAAGAACGATGCCGCCGAAGAGGATGCCGAAGGCGAGTTCGACGACGTTGCCTCCGATCTGCAGGTGGTCGAGCACCATGGCGGCGGTGAGGACGAGGACGAGCCACTTGACGCCGATCGAGAGGAAGCGTGCGTACTGGAACTGGTTGTTGACGGCTCCGATGAGGACGGTGCGAGCGAGGAAGCGGGCGATTAGATTGCCGGCGAGCAGGATGAGGATGGCTCCGATGGCGTGGGTGAGGTAAGGCAGCAGCGAGGTGCTGAGAACGGAACCGGTGGAGGAGTAGGAGGCGTCCAGCGAGAAGATGCCGATGACGAGTCCGAGGACGACGCAGCCCCAGAAGACGATCCTCCCGGCGAGCGCGGTGGGCGAATGTGCGGGGGACCAGTCTGCGATGCCGTTGCTGTTGTTGCGCACGACACGCTCGTCGAACTTCGCGGCGACGAGGAGTTTCCGGATCGCCCAGCTGAGGAAGACGCCAAGCGCCACCATGAGGCCGATGGCAAGGATGAAGGCCAGCAGGCCGGGGAGGATGGAGACGAGGAGCGACAGTACGCGATTCACGGAGTCCTGCAGGGCGACGGACATATTGTGAAGGATGCTGGTGTCGGCGGCTGGATAGACGGGCTGCATGGAGGTATAGGTCTGGTACTGGGTCGACTCGTTTGGCGTGGTTGCAGGTGCGTAATTCGGGGCCTGTTGCATGAGGTTCGCGAGGTGCATCGGGTGGACTCCTTTTGGCGGTCGGTTCACGCTTCGTGGTGCAGAGGCTTATCTGGAAACAAGAGCAAAACCTATGGGTTGAAGCGGTCTGGCCAGCGCCAGCGGGAGACGAGGTATGGTTTGTCGGCTTCGAAGGCAGCGGCAACGGCCTCGATATGGCGTTCAGTGCCGGCTTGCAGGATGTGGGAGGCGACCCAGGCGAGGTAGAGCGGGGTCAAGGCGCCGAGGAGGTGCCCGCGGTTGATGGTGCGGAGACGATAGGCGAGGAGAAAGTCATAGACGATGCGAGCCCATAGGGAATCGGGCATGACGAAGCTGGTCGCGGGGAGGATCGAGAGGCGCTTAAGGCCGAGGAGTGACTGGGGCGGCAGGACGAGGGACCAGATTTCGTGCAGGTTGCCGTAGGCGAGGCGGAAGGCCTCGACCATGGCAGTGGCCTCTTCCGGGTTTGCAGGCGGCTCAGGGGCGGGGTTCGTGAGGATGCGCGAGGGCTGAGCCACACGGGCGCGCTGCCAGTAGGCGGCCTTGGCCTCTACATCGGCGAAAAGCGAGCCGGCGACGGAGGCGAGGATGGAGTTGAGGTCCTGGCCGGTGGGTTGCGGGACGTTGCGAGAGCCAGCTTCGACCTCGTCGATCGAGTAGCCGGCGGTGGCGATCTCGGAGACGGGCCAGAGGATGGCGTCAGGCTGGTTTGCGGCGGTGAAGCGCTGGGCGGCAGTGGCGAGCCGCTCTAACGCACGTGGAGATAAGCCAAGGTCCAGCGCCAGCGGGAAGCGCGGGCGTGCGCCGAAGAGGGCACGGGTGGTGGGATAGAGGATTGCGGCGTTGACGAGGCCGGAGCGGGCGGGCAGATCGTAGTGGGGGACTGCCAGATCTAGATTTCCTTCGAGGATTGCCTGAGCGAGGTTGCGCAAGGTCTCGGGATGAACGGACTGGGCTTCGGAGCCGAGCTGCAGGATGGCCTTTGCTTCGTGTTTCTGGGCGAGCTCGTGCGTGTTGAGGAAGTCTGCGGCGGCGAGGGTCCAAGAGCCCTGTGTCGGCGCGGAAGGGGTGTAGCCAGCGATTCGGATGCCTTGCGGAGTCGTCTGGCTGCTGGAGGCGTCGGGGGTGGCAACCAGAACGTCCTGACCCGGGAAGGCCCTAGCGATGTTTGTCAGGGTACTGTTGAAGGCGTCGTGCTCCAGCGAGGCGAGCGAGATGAGGAGCGAGGCGGTGGGGGTTCGCTCGTCACTTTGCTGAAGGTCGGGGGTGAGGCTGGTCGTGGCCATTTATCGGAGTCTCGGGTGAAGTGGAAAGAGGAGGAACGCAGAAGGCACGAGGATGGCACAGAGGTTCACGGACGTTATGCGTGCCCTCTAAGATTGAGGATTCCAGTCAGCGGGATGCGGACCCAGGTGGGACGGTTGTTCAACTCGTAGAGTAGCTCGTAAAGAGCTTTTTCTAAAAGATAGGCATTCAACAACGCTTGTGCCTGCGTGGCTTCGGGAAGCAGCTCAGGGTTGGCGGCGCTGGTCTGTTTGTATGCGTTGAGGAACGCGGTGGTGACGGCATTCTCCCAAAGGCGTGCCCAAGGTTCGAGCTGCTTTTGGAGGTCGGGGCGGCGCTGGACGACGGCGTCGAGGCCGGAGTAGGCGGCGTAGGAGAAGCTGCGGAGCATGCCGGCGACATCCTTGAGCGGCGACTGCTTGCGGCGGCGTTCCGCGAGCGAACGTGCAGGTTCGCCTTCGAAGTCGAGCAGGACAAAGTCGTTCCGGGTGCGGAGGACCTGGCCCAGGTGGTAGTCGCCGTGGATGCGAATTCTTTGTCCCGAGGGGGCTGTCGCGGTAATAGCGTGAGCGCGCGCGTAGAGCTCGATGCGGCGGCTGAGGAGCGTGCCGGCGGCGTCTGCGGTGAGGTCGGTGAGGGTCGCCATGCCGCTGCGCAGAGCGTCGAGGGTGCGACGAATCTGAGAGTCGATGCGGTGGGCGTCAAGCGAGAGATCTTCGGCGGTGAAGGGCTCGGCCTGGAAGGCGGGATCGTCGGTCTGGGTGGCGAGCGCCAGGTGCAGCTCGGCAGTGCGGCGGCCGAGCAGAGCGGCTGCTTCGAGGTAGAGGCCCGCATGCTGCTGAGCCTCCGGTGGGAGCTCGCCGGGAGCGAGAAGCGTTGCGGGGATTCCCTCGGAGGATGGCGGCGGGCAGGCGGCGACGGTCTCATAGAAGCGGGCTAGTTCGTCGAGGGTCCACTGCCAGCCATCGCCCTCGTTGGGGATGAGCTGCTGGAGCATGGCGGTGGTTGTGGCCGGGCCTTCGGCGGAGAACTGTGTTGGTGTTGAGGTGATGTCGCCGAGGAACGTGGCGATCCTCGGATAGTGGGCGACTTCAGTGAGGAAGCGGCCGATTTCGACATCGGGGTTGTGGCCGGGCTCGACGCGGCGGAAGAGCTTGAGGATCATGTGATCGTCGTAGAGAACGTTGGTGTTTGACTGTTCGGCCGAGCTGATGCGGGCGGGCATGGCGTCGGTGCCGCGGACGCTGGCGAACGCCGACGAAGGGTTGCCGGTCAGCGTGCCGGTTGGGGCGTTTCGGCTGCCGAGCGGAGCGCTTGTCGACTCTTCGATGAGCTTGAGGAGGGATTGCCGGAAGTCCTCGCGGACGGTGGCGTCGTGGAGGATGGCAGGGCCGGTGGGTGTGGTGATTGTTGCGATGATGCTGTTGGGCGAAGCGGCGCTGATCGCTTCGAGGTCGCGCCCGGATGAGAGGCCTAGCGGGATTTGATAGAGGTCCGGAGTGAAGTCGGTTGCGGCGTCGGCGTAGGTGATTTCGATGAAGAAAAGTGCTGTACCGAGGGTTGTTGCGTCGGGGATAGCCGCGGCGTGCCCGGGGATGGTTGAGCCGTTGGGGATCGTTGCGAAGTCGGCGACGCGGATGGATTGGATGGGGCGGGTCTTGGCTCCGAACCAGCGCTGGCGGCCGAGCCATGCCGAGATTTTCGCTTCAAGAAGTGCCAGACCGGGTCCGATGGTGAGGGCGGTCCAGCCGTCCGTAAGGAGGGTGAGAGCGGCTTCCTCAAATTCCTCGGATTTATCTTTCGCGTTGACCGGGGCAGGGCTTTGCGCGGCGGTGGCTGCGGGTTGAAGCTCGAACCAGAGGAAGGAGTAGGGCGCGACGGTCAGCGCATAGGGCGTGGTGTTGATGGGCGGGAAGGAGACATAGCCGAGCATCTCGACGGGCTGAGCTCCGGCGAACTCGGAGAGATCGAGTGAGACGGGCTGGGCGAAGCGGGACAGATTGGCGACACAGAGGACGGTTTCGTGCGAACCGTCGCCCCGGTCGAGATCCCGAAGATAAGCGAGGATTTTGCGGTTCTCGGGGTGCAGGAAGCGAAGGGTTCCGCGGCCGAAGACCTGGAAGAGCTTGCGCAGGGCGATCATGTTACGGGTCCAGTGAAGCAGCGAGGATTGGTCGCTCAGCTGGGCTTCAACGTTGACGACCTGGTAGCCGTAGATAGGGTCCATGACGACTGGAAAGTAAAGCCGCGCGGGGTCGCATTTGGAGAAGCCAGCGTTGCGGTCGGAGTTCCACTGCATGGGTGTGCGGACGCCGTTTCGGTCGCCGAGATAGATGTTGTCGCCCATGCCGATCTCGTCGCCGTAGTACATGATGGGTGTGCCGGGGAAGCTGAGGAGCAGGGAGTTCAAGAGCTCGATGCGGCGGCGGTTGTTGTCGACCAAGGGCGCGAGACGGCGGCGGATGCCGACGTTGATGCGCATGCGCGCGTCGGCAGCGTAGGCGAGGTTCATGTAGTCGCGCTCATCGTCGGTGACCATCTCGAGGGTGAGTTCGTCGTGATTGCGCAGGAAGAGGCCCCACTGGCAGGATTCGGGGATGTCCGGTGTCTGCGCCATGATGTCGGTGATGGGCAGACGATCTTCCTGACGGAGCGCCATGTAGATGCGCGGCATCAAGGGGAAGTGAAAGGCCATGTGGCATTCGTCTCCGTCGCCGAAGTAGGGGCGGACGTCGGCGGGCCACATGTTGGCTTCGGCGAGGATGGTTCGATTGGAGTATTCGGCGTCGATGACAGCGCGAATGGCCTTGATCTGAACGTGGGTTTCGGGGACGTTTTCGCAGGAAGTCCCGTCACGCTCGATGAGATAAGGAATGGCATCGAGGCGCAGGGCGTCGACACCCATGTCGAGCCAGAAACGCATGGCTTTGAGGACTTCTTCCATGACACGAGGGTTGTCGAAGTTGAGGTCGGGCTGGTGCGAGAAGAAGCGGTGCCAGTAGAAGGCCTTGGCCTGATCGTCCCAGGTCCAGTTGGATTTTTCTGTGTCGGTGAAGATAATGCGGACGCCCTGGTACTTCTGG
This sequence comes from uncultured Granulicella sp., assembly GCA_963693075.2. Lineage (GTDB taxonomy): Bacteria > Acidobacteriota > Terriglobia > Terriglobales > Acidobacteriaceae > Edaphobacter. The sequence continues at coordinate 581,585 of CAXMMP010000001.1, forward strand.
TCGGTGTCGGACCAGACGTACATCTCGCGCTCAGGCGAGCCAGCAGGCGCGAGACGCGCTGCCTTGAACCATGGGTGCTGGTCGCTGGTGTGATTGATGACCAGTTCGATCATCACCTGGATGTTGCGCTTGTGGGCGGCGTCGAGAAACTGTTTGAAGTCGTTCAGGTTGCCGTAGGACGGGTTGACGTCGGTGTAGTCAGCGATATCGTAGCCGTCGTCACGCAGGGGCGAGGGCATGAAGGGGAGAAGCCAGATGCAGGTGACGCCGAGGTCCTGCAGGTAATCGAGGCGCGACATGAGACCGGGGAAGTCGCCGATGCCGTCATTGTTCGAGTCGGCGAAGGCACGAACGTGCAGTTCGTAGATGACCGCGTCTTTGTACCAGAGTGGATCGGAGGCGCTGCCGAGCTTCTTCAATCGAGTGAATCTCCCTTGGTGGGTATGATGCACTTTTCAAAGTAAGCAAGACGAGCGCGACGACAAATGAGCCGCGATCGCAAGAGGCGAGCGCTTCATGCCAATCTGGACACCGTGCATCTTTTAGGGCGTGGTGGCGATGCGGGTGATGCGAAAGATATGGGCGGGTTGAACGTCGGGGCGCAGGGCTACGTAGTTGCTGCGGTCATGCCAGGTGTAGCGGGCGCCGGTCAGCAGGTCCTCGACGGTAAAGTTCTGATCGTGGGGGATTCCGAGGGTTTTGAGGTTGAGGTCGACCCAGCCAGCTTGCTCGTTGACCAAGTCGAGATTTATGACGATGAGGAGGATGTTTTCGCCGCCGTTTCTGGCGAGGTGGAGTGGGTCTGGAGCGGACTTCGAGTAGCAGAGCAGGCTGGGGTTGTCGACTGGATGGAAGACGAGCGTCAGGTTGGACTGAAGCGCGGGATTGGCGCGGCGAATGTGATTCAAGTTGGTGATGAGCGGGACGAGCGAGCCGGGCTGGTTGCGAGAGCGCTGACGAATCTCGTATTTTTCGCTATTGATGTACTCTTCCGACTCAGTTTTGCCGGGTGACGGCGGCATGGGGTCATTTTCGCTCAGCTCGTAGGCAGGGCCGTAGATGCCGTAGTTGGCGGTGAGGGTTGCGGCGAGGATCAGTCGCTGCATGAACGCGGGACGACCTCCGTCCTGCAGCTGTTTGTGCAGGATGTCGGGGGTGTTGGGCCAGAAGTTGGGTTGGAAGAAGTCGCTGACGGGTGGCTTAGTGATCTCTTCGAGGTAGGTCGTGAGTTCCGCGGCGGTGGTGCGCCAGGTGAAGTACGTGTAGGACTGGGTGAACCCCGCCTTGGCCAGCGAGTACATGACGTGCGGGCGGGTGAAGGCTTCAGCCAGCCAGATGACGTCGGGGTGCTCTTCGCGGATGCGGGTGATGCACCACTCCCAGAACGGGAGCGCTTTGGTGTGAGGGTTGTCCACGCGGAAGACCTTGACGCCGCGGGCGATCCAGAAAAGGAAGACGTTGCGGAGTTCATCCCAGAGGGAACGCCATTCGACGGATTCAAAGTTGAGCGGGTAGATGTCCTGGTATTTCTTCGGTGGATTTTCGGCGTACTGGATGGTGCCATCGACACGGGTGATGAACCAGAGCGGGTGCTGCTTCACCCACGGGTGATCGGGCGAGACCTGGAAGGCGATGTCGAGCGCGAGCTCCATGTTGTGGGTCGCGGCGGCGGCAACGAGCGAGTCGAATTCCGCAAGGGTGCCGAGTTCGGGCAGGATGGCGGTGTGACCGCCTTCAGCGGCTCCGATGGCCCATGGGCTGCCGACGTCGCCGGCTTCGGCGGTGGTGGAGTTGTTCTTCCCTTTGCGGAATGCGGTGCCGATGGGGTGGATAGGCGGCATGTAGAGGATGTCAAAGCCCATGGCAGCGATTTCGGGAAGCTGCGCTTCGACGTCTTTGAAGGTTCCGTGCTGGCCGGGAATGGGCGACGCAGAACGCGGGAAAAGCTCGTACCAGGTGGAGTAGCGGGCGCGTTCGCGATCGACCCAGACTTCGAGTTCGGGGTCAGCCTTCGTGGCGAACGCGACATCGGGATAACGGCCGACGAGAGTACGAATCTCCTCGGATAACGGGTACTCATAGAAGGCTGCATTCTGGTCGGCCATCCAGCGAAGGGAGGCGACGACTTCGATCAACTGTGCGGCGTCCGCGCCTTTGGCACGGCGCGCGGCGTGTTCCAAGATGATGGCACCGGTCCGTAAGGCTAGCGGAATATCCTGCGGGGGAAGGTCTGGATGGGCTTCGCTGGGCTGGGCGTCGAGGCGTTTCTTCAGGTCGCGGATCCAGGTTTCGAAGTGGTCAACCCAGGTTTGGACCGTGAACTTCCAAGTGCCTAGTTTTGATGCGGTGAAGGATGCGGACCAAAGATCGTTGCCGAGTTCTGCCATCGGGACGGCCCGCCAGCGCCGTTCGGACTTGTGACGATAGAGGAGACGAGCGGATATAAGGTCGTGTCCATCGGCAAAGGCCGCTGCGGTGATGGTGACTTGATCGCCGAGAATGCGGCAGGCGGGGTATCGTCCACAGTTGACCTGCGGAGTGATTTCTTCGATGACAACGCGACTACGGCCCTCGGAAGGCTTCATTCAAATCCAGCTTTCGTTATAAGGATTCATTCAAAATCGCTAACGTTCAACATAACCCTGGGCCCGAGTTCAGTTTGTGAGTGTATCCAGCATCCAACATCTCATGACGATGCATGACCGCTCTTCCTGCATACAGAGATGCAGGGTTTTGACCTAGGGTTACTGCATTGTTATTTGGTCAACATAGTTGTCATGAAACAGCTCAAAAGAAGGACTTGTGCTGGCGGTTCGGAGAAGAGATTTGTTCAAGCGAGAAACGAACGAGACAAAGCCGCTGCATGCGCAGCGGATCGAGGATTATGCGCTGATTGGCGACTGTGAGACGGCAGCCCTTGTTGGCTTGAATGGGTCGATCGACTGGCTGTGCTGGCCGACGTTCTCCTCAGGCGCCTGCTTTGCGGCACTGCTCGGCACAGCGGAGCACGGGTTCTGGAAGATCGCGCCGGTGGGCAAGAAGAAGGGATCGACGGTGGGTGGGACGAGACGTCGCTATCTGCCAGACAGCATGGTGGTGGAGACGACGTTCGAGATGAAGCACGGCACGGCGGTGCTGGTGGACTTTATGCCTCCACGCGGCCACCACTCCGACATTGTGCGCATTGTGCGATGCACCAAAGGTAAAGTCGCGCTGCGGATGCAGCTTGCGATTCGCTTTGACTATGGGCGGACCATTCCGTGGGTCACGAAGTTCGATGGAGGACTCCGGGCGATCTCCGGGCCGGACATGGTCGTGCTGCGGACCGCGGTGAAGCTGCAGGGCGAAGGGATGGAGACGGTCGCCGAATTCACCCTGAAGGCGGGTGAGGAACAGAGCTTTGTGCTGACCTATGCGTCGTCGATTGGCGACGATGGCAACGCGCCCATCGAAGATCCGAAAGCCGTTGAGCCGCACGGCGCGTTCGACGACACGGTGGCGTTCTGGTCGGAGTGGAATGCGCGAAATAAGTACACGGGTAAGTATGCGGAGGTCGTCAAGCGGTCGCTGATGACACTGAAGGCGATGACCTATAAGCCTTCGGGCGGAATTGTTGCGGCTGCGACAACGTCACTGCCGGAACAGCTTGGTGGGGTGCGTAACTGGGACTATCGGTTCTGCTGGCTGCGCGACACGGCCTTCACCTTGCTGACGCTGCTGAATGCCGGTTACGAAGAAGAGGCTGAGGCGTGGCGGCGCTGGCTGCTGCGTGCAATTGCCGGGGCTCCCGATCAGTTGCAGACGATCTACGGAATCTGCGGCGAACGTCAGTTGAATGAGTGGGAGGCGGACTGGCTGCCAGGGTATGAGAATTCGAAACCAGTGCGCGTGGGCAACGAAGCCTCTCAGCAATTCCAACTGGATGTCTATGGCGAAGTAGCAGCGGCGCTTTCGCGCATGCCGAAGGCCGAGGATGACATCAAGGTTTCGGCAAGCGACCTACAGGCGCGCCTGATCGACCAGCTCTGCAAGGTGTGGCAGGAACCGGACGACGGGATATGGGAGACACGTGGCGAGCGCAAGCACTTTGTGCATTCCAAGGTGATGGCATGGGTGGGGCTTGACCGCGCCATCAAGCACTACGAACAGTTTGATGGCGGGGGGGACATCAAGCGATGGAGGAAGAATCGCGACCTTATCCATAAAGAAGTGTGCGACAAGGGGTTCAACAAGAAGTTGAACTCGTTCGTGCAGTCGTACGGATCGAAGGAGCTCGATGCTTCGTGTCTGCGGCTTGGTCTGGTGGGCTTTCTGCCGATGGATGACCCACGCATCGTCGGAACGGTCGAGGCGATCGAGAAGCGGCTGATGAAGGACGGTTTTGTTGCTCGGTATGACACGAAGACGAGCCCGGATGGCTTGCCGCCGGGTGAGGGCTCGTTCCTGGCGTGCAGCTTCTGGATGGTGATCAGTCTGTACCTGATCGGTCGTCAAGCGGATGCAGAAAAACTGTTCGACAAGCTGCTGAGTCTTCGGAACGACGTGGGTTTGCTGGCGGAGGAATGGGACGCAAAGGCGGGGCGTCAGGTCGGCAATTTTCCCCAGGCTTTCTCACATATCACGATGGCCCATGCGGTCTACACTCTGGCAGGCGGGTGGAAGCCTGAGAAGGCAGAGGGGAGGGAGTAGAAGACGTCGAGGCGTTCGCATCCTTTAGGCGCGTTACAACCTCGACCGAGGCGATGGCACCTAACTAGGCAACAACAAGAGACAGGAAATGTGTGCCATGAGCAGGGTCAAGACGCCGAATTCGACGTATCGTTTGCAGCTCCATAAAGGTTTTACGTTCGCTGACGCTTCGGCGATAGCGCCGTACCTGTGGGCGTTGGGGGTTTCGCATGTCTATAGTTCGCCGTATTTACAGGCGGCTCCGGACAGCATGCATGGATACGATGTAGTCGACCATCAGCGGGTTAACGAAGAGTTAGGCGGGAGTGCGGCACACGAGAAGTTTTCGAAGACGCTGGGTGAGAACGGGTTGGGGCAGGTTCTCGATATTGTGCCGAATCACATGGCGATCGGGAGTCAAAATCGCTTCTGGTGGGATGTCCTGGAGAACGGTGCAGCGAGCAGATATGCTTCGTTCTTCGACATCGATTGGACTCCACAGGAAGAGCGTCTGCGCGATAAGGTACTGGTGCCGATCCTGGCAGACCAGTACGGGCGTGTGCTTGAAAAGGGGGACATCAAGGTCACGCGCAGGGGCGCAAAGTTTTCGGTTGAGGCAGCGGGGCAGACGTTGCCGGTTGCTCCAACTTCATTGCCGCAGATTCTGAGTAAGGCCGCTGTCTATGCGAACTCCGATGGGTTAAGTTTTGCGGCTGCTTCGCTCGGGCGGCTGCCGAATCCTTCGTATGAAGATCGCCGCACGGTGCTGGCGCGGCATCGCGACAAGGTCGTCGTCCAGGGTCTGCTGGAACGGCTCTGCACGGAAGATCAAGGCGTGTGCGAGGCGATGGACCGCGCGGTGCGAGAGTTGAATGCGGACCATGATTCCCTGGATGAGTTCCTCAATTCGCAGAACTATCGCCTGTCCTATTGGAAGACGGCGGATCAGCAGTTGGGCTATCGTCGCTTCTTCGATGTGAATACGTTGATTGGGCTGAGGATGGAGCGGCCGCACGTCTTCGAAGAGACGCATGCGTTGATCCTCGACTGGCTGCGGCGCGGGGTTTTGGATGGTGTACGCGTCGATCATCCGGATGGCCTTCGCGACCCGCTGGAGTACATGAAGCGCTTACGCGAGGCTTCGCCGGAGACGTGGATTATCGGTGAGAAGATTTTGGCATCGGGTGAGTTCCTTCGTGAAGAGTGGCCGATTGAAGGCACCAGCGGCTACGACTTCATGAATGTTGCGCTGGGTCTGCTCGTCAAGCCTGAAGGCATGGCGGAACTGTCGCTCGTATATGGCGAGTTTACGAATGAGCCGACAGAGTTTCCGCCGATTGCGCATGATAAAAAGATTGCCGTGTCGCAGGAGGCGCTGGGGTCAGATGTGAATCGCCTCGCGTCGCTCTTTGTCGATATCTGCGAGACCCATCGCAACCAGCGCGACTACACGCGCGCCGAGATTCGCCGTGCGATTCGTGAGGTTGCGGCTTGTTTTTCGATCTACAGAACGTATGTGGTCCCACAACGCAATGAGATCAGCGACGAAGACAAGTACTTCATCTCGAAGGCCATTCAATGCGCCAAGACGAAGCGCGCCGATATTGACGGTGGCTTGTTCGACTTCTTCGAACAGGTGTTGACGCTACAGTCGAATGGCCGGCTGGAGACGGAGTTTGTGTTGCGTTTCCAGCAGTTCACCTCGCCGGTGATGGCGAAGGGGGTCGAGGACACGGCGTTCTATTGTTACAACCGCCTGACCGCGATGTGCGAGGTTGGCGGGAATCCGGGAAGCGACGGGACATCGATTGCGGAGTTCCACACGTATCAGGCGAAGATGCAGGCGACGCATCCGACCACGATGACGACGCTTTCGACGCATGACACCAAGCGCGCGGATGACGTACGCGCGCGGCTGGCCGTGCTGAGCGAAATTCCGCACGAGTTCGCGGATGTGATTCAGGGCTGGGCAACTCGGAATGAGACGAAGAAACAGAAGAACTATCCGGATCGCAATACCGAATATTTCCTGTACCAGACCCTCATTGGTGCTTGGCCGATCGATGCCGAGCGTACGAAACAGTACATGCAAAAGGCGACGCGCGAGGCGAAGCAGCAGACAACCTGGACCGCGAATAACAAGGACTTTGAAGATGCGTTGAACGGCTTCATCGACGCGCTGCTTGCCGACGCGAAGTTCACAGGCGAACTCGAGACGTTTGTTGGTCGCATCCTCCAGGCAGGCCGGATCAATTCCCTGGCACAGACGTTGTTGAAGCAGACGGTGCCAGGAGTGCCCGATTTGTATCAAGGTTCGGAGCTGTGGGATCTTTCGTTGGTTGATCCGGATAACCGGCGTCCGGTGGACTACGAGCTAAGACGGAAGCGTCTTGCTGAGCTGCACGCGTTGACACTCGAACAGGTTATGGACCGCATGGATGATGGGCTACCGAAGATGCATTTGATCCATCGCAGCCTGTGTTTACGGCGCGAGAAGCCGGAGTGGTTTGGCGCAGATGCCGCGTATACCCCGGTAAGCGCGGAAGGCGTAAAGGCGGAGCATGTGGCGGCGTTCCTGCGTGGTGACCGCGTGATGACGGTGGTTCCGAGGCATTCCCTGGCGCTGGGTGGGGACTGGAAGGGTACGACGATTGCGGTGCCGGCGGGAAAATGGCGCAACCGGTTGACGGGTGAGAGCATCTCTAGCGGAACGGTGGAAGTTGCCGAGATTTTGCGGTCGTTTCCGGTTGCACTACTGGTTCGCGAGGAGATCTAACAAGAATGCATACGTTTACAGTGTGGGCACCGACGCCGGCTAGCGTCGCGGTGAAGATCGGGGAAAAGAGTTACCCGATGAACGGCCCGAACGATAAGGGGTATTGGAGTGTCACAGTCGATGGGGCAGGGCCGGGAACAGATTATGCGTTCCTGCTCGATGATGACGGGACCGCGTACCCTGATCCGCGCAGCACATGGCAGCCCAAAGGGGTGCATGGTCCTTCGCGAGTGTATGACCAGACAGCTTTTCATTGGGATGATGCGACATGGCAGGGGCCGCCGCTCTCGGGAGCGGTGATTTACGAGCTGCATATTGGAACGTTCACGCCGGAAGGCACCTTCGATGCGGCAGGCGAGAAGCTGAAGTACCTGTATGACCTCGGGATTACGCACGTCGAAGTGATGCCGGTGGCGGAGGCTGCGGGTAACCGAGGCTGGGGGTATGACGGAGTCGATTTGTTCGCATCGAGCTCCTGCTATGGCGGGCCGGATGCGTTCAAACGCTTTGTCAACGCGTGCCATATTCAAGGGATCGGGGTGATTCTCGACGTGGTTTATAACCACTTCGGGCCGGTCGGGAATTACACGTCGAAGTTTGGGCCGTACGCGACCGACAAGCATAAGACGCCCTGGGGCGATGCGGTCAACCTGGAAGATCGTGGTTCGGATGAAGTTCGAAAGTTTTTCTTCGATAACGCGTTGATGTGGATGCGTGAGTTTCATGTCGATGGGCTGCGGCTCGATGCGATTCATGAGCTGGTCGATCGCTCGGCAGTGCATTTTCTGGAGCAGCTGGCGGCGAATGTCGACAATCTATCAGCGACGGTTGGACGGCGGTTAGTCCTGATCGCCGAGTCGGACTTAAACAACCCCTGCATTGTGCGACCCATTGAAGCGAACGGCTACGGGATGGACGCGCAGTGGACCGACGACTTTCATCACGCGCTGTTCACCTTGCTTCATGTCGAAGACGATAAGAGCAAAGGCTACTACAGCGATTTCGGTGAGTTTGAATGCCTGGCCAAGTCGATGAAGGACATGTTCGTCTACGACGGGATCTATAGCGAATATCGGAATCGCAAGCACGGGCGTCCGGTGGATTCGCTCTCGGCGCATCACTTCATCGGGTTCATTCAGAATCACGATCAAGTGGGCAATCGTGCGACGGGCGACCGGTTGGAGCACATCGTTGGTGTGGCGAGAACCAAGGTGGCCCTGGGAATCGTCATGACGGCGCCGTTCATCCCCATGCTGTTTCAAGGCGAAGAATTTGCGGCTTCCACGCCCTTTCTCTACTTTGCAGATCACGAGGATCCGGAGATGGCGAGACTTGTCTCCGAAGGTCGAAGGAAAGAGTTTGCGGCGTTTGGCTGGGATGAAACGCAAATTCCGAACCCGGAAGACATGTCCACCTTTACAAGTTCGCGTCTGAACTGGTCGGAGATTACCGATCCGAAGCAGCAGGACATGCTGGAGTGGACGACACGGTTGATTCACATCCGTCGCAACTCCGTGTCACTGAATGACGGAGATCGTGGTCACCTAAAGGTTCATTTCAGCGAGGAGAAGAAGTGGCTGCGAGTAGACCGGAATCTGGTGAGTATTTTTGCGAACCTCGGCGATGAGGCTTGTGAATTCAAAGTCGGCAAAGAGTATGAGTTGAGGCTTGCGAGTGTGGCGGAGACGACGCGCCTGGCGGATGGGTGCGTGACGGTGCCTCCGGATGGGTTTGTGATCGTTTCAGCGGAAACACAATAAGGCGCGATCGATCTGCTGGGAGGCAGGGTAGCTTTTAGCAGATCGATCGAACGCGTCATCGTTGTAAGATTTTGGGATGCGCCGCTCTCTTCTCCCACTCGCCCTCTGTGCGTTTAGTGTCTCGCCCGCCCTGTATTCGCAAGGCCTGCCTTCGTTGTCCGATCCGGCGATTTCGCCCGATGGGCACGAGATTGCGTTTGTCTCAGGTGGCGACATCTGGGCCGTGCCTGCGGGCGGTGGCGAAGCGCATCTCCTGGTAACGCATCCTGCGACTGAGTCTCGCCCGATGTACTCGCCGGATGGGAAGAAGCTGGCATTCGTGTCGACGCGGACGGGCGGCGGCAACATCTACATCCTCACGCTGGCCTCGGGCGAGTTGATGCGGTTGACCTATTCGGATGGTGCGGACCGTCTCGATGGATGGTCTGCGGATGGACAGTGGATCTATTTCACGTCGTCGGTTAACGACATTGCGGGGCAAGGCGATATCTTTCGGGTGAAGTCCGCGGGTGGGACACCGCTCGAGGTTTCGCGTGAGCGGTACATGAATGAGTTTGAGTCGGCACCGTCGCCGGATGGCAAAGAGATTGCGCTGGTGGCTAAGGGCATTTCGAGTTCGCAGTGGTGGCGTAATGGTCACTCGCACATCGATGAGAGCGAAGTGTGGCTGAAACCTGTTGCGCAGAGCGGCGCGTATCGCAAACTGCTATCCGCGGATGCGAAGCATGCGTGGCCGATGTGGTCGGCGGACGGGTCGAAGCTTTATTTCATGTCCGATGCGAGTGGCGCGGAAAATATCTGGGAGGCTCCTGTCGCTACGCCCGCGAGTGCGAAGGAGGTGACGCACTTCAAGGAAGGGCGCGTCTTGTGGCCTTCCATTGGCGCGGGTGGCAAAGAGATTGTCTTCGAGCGTGGCTTCTCCATCTGGAAGCTCAATGTTGGTTCGGGCAAGGCGGAGAAGGTGGCGATCGAGCTGCGTGGCTCTTCCGATTCACCCGCTGTTGCCCACCTGAACGAGACGAACTTTCGCAGTATGGCACTTTCGCCAGATGGGAAGAAGCTTGCCGTGATCGCCCACGGCGCGCTGTTTGCCGCGTCTGCGAAGGATGGTGGTGAAGGTCTCCGTCTGCATGCGCTTCCGGGCTCGGTTGCGGAGGGAAACCCGACGTGGTCCCCGGATTCCATGTCGATCGTTTACAGCGCGGAGCACATGGATGGGTCGCATTCGCTCGAAATCTACGAGTTCAAAGGCGGTGATGAACTCGGGAAGGCCAAGGCCTTGACCACTGCTGTTGGGGACGTGCCGCGTGCCGAGTGGTCGCCGGATGGCAAGAGTATCGCCTATGTTCAAGATGAAAAGACCTTGCACCTGCTGACCATGCCGGATAGCAAAGCCGCACCAGATGCCAAGGCTACGGATCGCGTGCTGACCACGGCGCAGCTTGAGGGCGCAGCATTGGCATGGTCTCCCGATAGCCAGTGGATTGCTTTTACGGCGGTCGACGGCCGCAGCTTTCGCAACATTGCTGTGATCGCGGCTGCGGGAGGTGAAGTCCATCCGATCAGCTTCCTCGCCAACGGCGAGACAGCGAACGAACGAATCGCATGGTCGCCGGATGGCAAGTTCATCCTCTTCGACACATCGCAGCGCAGCGAAGACCCTAAGATGGCGCGCATCGATCTGCTGCCGCATGTACCGAAGTTTAAGGAAGACGAGTTCCGCGATCTCTTCAAGCCGGGTAAGCAGCCGGGCACGCCGGAGACGAAGCCGGAGGCGCCATCGACCGAGAATGACACGACGAAGCACACCGAAGACGTACTCGCGAAGGACTCAAAGAAAGACGAGAAGAAGGACGACGCGAAGAAGAAGCCGGAACCGGTGAAGATCGTCTTCGAAGGCATTCGCGATCGCCTCACGATCCTGCCGCTTGGCCTTGGCGCGGGAACTCCAGTCATCTCGCCCGATGGCAAGACGCTGGTCTTTGAATCTGAATCGGCGAATCAGTTGAACCTCTACACCTACCCGCTTGACGAGTTGGCGAAAGAGCCGGCAGTCACCAAACAGCTCACCACGACCAATGGTTATAAGAGCGACTACGTCTTCACTTCGGACTCGAAAGAACTCTACTACCTCGAAAATGGTGGCATCCGCTCTATCGCGCTTGAAGCGAAGTCCCCGAAGCCGATCGCTGTCTCGGCCAAGCTTCAGGTGGACTTCGACCAGGAGAAGAAGGTTGTCTTCGAAGAGGCCTGGGGCGAGCTGAACGAGCACTTCTACGACCCGAAGTTCCACGGCAAAGACTGGGCTAAGCTTCGCGATGAGTGGCAGCCGTATGTCGACGGCGCGCGGACTGCGACGGAGTTACGTCGCGACATCTCGCTCCTGATCGGTGAACTGAACTCTTCGCACTCGGGGATCGGCGGTGGGGGCGGTGGCGATCATGTTTTGGTCGGCAAGCTCGGTCTGCGCTTCGACCGCGAACGCTATGAGGCTGGCGACGGCCTGAACGTGCGCGAGGTCATCGAGCTGTCTCCCGCAGCGATCGAAGGCTCGATCAAGCCCGGCGACAAGCTCTTCTCGATCAACGGGGAAGCGATTGGCGGCAAGAACCTGGACGAGATGCTCGAAGACACCGTCGGCGAGCGTGTCGCTCTCGGCCTTGAGACGGCCGGCAAACCCCGTACGGCGATCGTTCGACCCGTCTCGACGGGCACGGCCACGGGCCAACTGTACCGCCAGTGGGTCGAGAGCCGCCGTGCGCTTGTCGACAAGGTCTCCGGCGGGAAGATCGGCTACGTTCATCTGCCCGATATGGGCGACTCTTCGCTGCAGCAGCTTTATATCGACCTCGACGCCCAGAACCAGTCCAAAGAAGGCGTGATCGTCGACATCCGCAACAACAACGGCGGGTACATCAACGGCTACGCGCTCGACGTCTTTACGCGCAAAAATTATCTGGAGATGACGCCGCGCGGCATGTCCACTGTTCCCAGCCGTCAAGGTCTCGGACAACGTGCGCTTGGGCTGCCAACGGTGCTTGTGACTAACGAAAGCTCGCTTTCGGATGCCGAGGACTTCACCGAAGGCTACCGAACGTTGAAGGTGGGCAAGGTTGTCGGCGAACCAACCGCGGGCTGGATCATCTTCACCGGCGGCACTGGCTTGATCGACGGTTCGAGTCTGCGCCTTCCGGTCATCCGCATCCGCGATACCCGCGGCCAGGATATGGAGATGCATCCGCGCCCCGTCGACGTTGAAGTGGACCGCGAACTGGGTGAAAGCGAAGCTGGAACCGACGCTCAACTGGAACGCGCCGTCAAAGAACTCCTCGCGGGCAAATAACTGTCGAAAATTGACGCCAAATGCTTGAAAAGGAACGAGACCAGGAAACTTTTGCGCACCAAAAGGCGTATCAAAGTGATGCCGTGTAAGCAAACGTTTGCCGGGGCACGTCTCATTGGCCAGACGGCGCATCTCAGAGTGGTGGCATAAAAAGGATTTTTGACATGCTGAACAAAAAATTCAGGCACGGGATCGCGCTTGCTGCGCTGTTGATTGCCCCCGCGGCGCTTGTCGCCCAGGCGGCGGTGAACCAATTGGGGACGGTAAAAACGGTTTCCGGCAGCACGATCACGCTGACTCCCGCGTCGGGCGCCGACGTGACCGTGACGGTTTCCCCTGGTGCGCCCGTGCTGCAACTCCCGCCTGGTAGCAAGAGTTTGCAAGCCGCGACTCCCGCGAAGTTTGAGGATGTTTCTGTCGGCGATCGTATTCTCGCAACCGGCAAAGCCGGTGACGCGTCGGGCACGCTCATCGCTTCGCGCATCGTGCTGATGAAGTCAAACGACATCGCTGCCAAGAACGCGGCCGAACAGCGCGAGTGGCAGAGGAACGGCCTGGGCGGGCTGGTCAAGTCGGTGGATGGCCCAGTGGTCACTGTCGGCTCCGGCGCGAAGGTGATCAAGATCACGACGGTTCCGGCGACCGACTTCAAGCGGTATGCGTCGGACTCTGTCTCCTTCACCGATACCAAGCCTGGCTCCCTCGCCGACGTGCACGTGGGCGACCAACTGCGTGCGCGAGGCACGGTCGCGGAGGACAAGCTTTCCATGACAGCCGACGCTGTCGTCTCGGGTTCCTTCGAAAATCTTTCGGGTGTCATCTCGGCGATCGATCCCGCTGCTCAATCGCTCACGCTCAAGGATCTGACGACGAAGAAAAATGTGACCGTGCTGATTACGCCTAAGTCGGATCTCCGGGTGTTGCCGGCGCAGGCTGCCGCTGCTTTCGCTGCACGAACAGGTGGGGCGGCCGCGGGACATCCCGCAGGCGCTGCAAGTGCGAACACTCCTCCAGCTGCAGTAGCAGGCGCGCCCCGCGCCCGCAGCGCTGGTATGGATCTCTCTGCCATGCTCTCGCGCCTGCCGACGCAAAGCTTGTCTGACCTCAAGACCGGGCAGGCGGTTATGATCGTCGCTTCAGAAGGCTCGACCGGCAACCCGACGGCCATCACCTTGCTCTCCGGCGTCGAAGGCATTCTTTCCGCGACACCGAGCGGATCGCAGCCCATTACGCTCTCGCCGTGGAATATCGGTGGCGGTGAAGGCGAAGGTGCAGCAGGAGCGGGCGCTGGCGGCGGCGGCCGCTAAGAAACTCGAAGCGTCTCCACAGAATTTTGTAGCGATTTCGATTTTGAATCGTCTGCTTGAAAGATGGTTCTCTCAACTTGACCTCAGGAGTTTGAATGTCTCTGTCTTGCCGCACCATCTTGTCGAAGTCTTCGCGTAAGGGCATCACCATGGGGCTGACCCTCATGGTTCTTGGATGTTCGACCAGCACGTCCTTCCTGCGCGGGCAGGCAGCGAGCACGCAGACGTCGAGCCAGGTCCCGGCCGATACTCCCGGCAAGTCGGCCCCGGGCGCACTTCAAGCCAACACCGGAGCCGTTGTGTTGACCGGCCAGATCGCCGATCCCGACGACGCCGAGATTCCCGGCGCGACGCTCACCTTGACCGCCGCAGGTGGCAAGGCCTACACCATCCAGTCCGGCGCCGATGGCAGCTACACGTTTCGCGGTGTGCCTGCAGGCACGTACTCGCTTACAGTGACCATGCCCGGCTTTGCCAGCTATGTACGGCAGGCTATCAAGATCGGTCCCGCCAGTCAGACCATCAATGCGAAGCTTGCGATCCAAGATCAGCAGACTGTTGTTAATGTGACGGCGAACCAGAACACTGTTTCGGTCGACCAGGACCAGAATGCAAGCTCGACCGTCCTGAAGGGCAAAGACCTCGATGCTTTGTCGGATGATCCCGATGAGCTTTCGAGTGAACTGACCGCACTCGCCGGACCTTCGGCTGGTCCGAACGGCGGACAGATTTACATCGACGGTTTTACCGGCGGACAGCTTCCGCCGAAGTCTTCGATCCGCGAAATCCGCATCAACCAGAATCCTTTTTCAGCGCAGTACGATAAGGCCGGGTTTGGGCGCGTCGAGGTGTTCACCAAGCCCGGAACCGACAAATATCATCTGTTCGCTCAGATCAACGGCAACGAGAAAGACTTCAACACCGGAAGCCCGTTCACGAATAACGCAGAGCAACCCGGGTATCACACCATCTTCAGCTTCGGGCAGTTCTCCGGGCCGTTGAGCAAGACGGCTTCGTTTACCGTCGGCAGCTCGATCCGCCAGATTCAGAGTGACTCCATCGTCAACCCGCCGGCGATCTATGCGACCAGTCAGACCTCGGGCGTGGCGTGTCTTCCGGGGCAGACCGGTTGCTCGGTCTTTACCACGCAGGGCGGCAACGGTTACTCCTTTTCACAGTTCGTCCCGCAACTTCGTTTCGACGTCAACCCTCGGGTAGATCTTGCGCTGAGCGAGAAGAACACGATGACGATTCGCTTTCAGTATGAGCATAACAACCTGAAGAACCAAGGGATCGGCGGCGTGGACTTACTGTCGGCCGGTGAAGACTCGACCAGCGCAGAGACCACTCTGCAAGTCAGCGACTCGCAGATCGTGTCCGACAAGATCATCAACGAGACTCGCTTCGAATATCAGCGACCCACGTCGACCTCGACTCCCTTCTCGACGATCGCGCAACTCAATGTCCAAGGCGCCTTCGTTGCCAACTCGGGCGGTGGGGGCAGCAGCGATACGCAGAACCATATCGAGGTACAGAACTATACCTCCGTCGCATTGACCAAGCACCTTATGCACTTTGGTGGGCGCATGCGTTTCACCAGCGACAGCAATACTTCAACGGCAGGTGATACGGGTACCTTCAGCTACAGCAGCATCTGCGATTACGCGGGCGCAGGAGGCTGCACCGGAGGGACGACTTCCGCGGCAGGCAATCTGTCCGACTTCGACATCACCCAGATCGTTCATCCGACCGTTTCCACCAAGACGGTTGATCTTGGCCTGTACGCCGAGGACGACTGGAAGATCAAGCCGAACTGGACGCTCAGCTACGGCCTCCGCTATGAGACACAGAACTACATTCATGACCAGGCGGACTTCGCTCCTCGACTGTCGACGGCTTATGGACTGGGCAAGAAGACCGTTCTGCGTGCTGGCGCCGGTTACTTCTACGATCGCTTTCAACTGGCGAATCAGCTGACTGCTGAGCGTAACAATGGGCTCAATGAAAACCAGTTCACGCTTTCTTCGTCGAGTGCGACCACGAGCAGCATTCAGGCATGCAGCCCAAACAACCCGATGGGAGCCTTTACCGGCGCAGGCAGCACGCCGTATGGCTGCGACCTGAGCGCGAGCCGTCTGACCATCAACTCGATCTCCAGCAACTTCCGCGCGCCGTACACGATCCAGGAAAACGTCGGCGTCGACCAGCAGTTGTTTACCAACGCAACCGCGTCGGTCAACTACCAGCACATTCACGGTTCGCATCAGTTCAACTCCGACGTACCGAACTACGCGACGGCTTCGACGACCGAGCCGCTCCAGTATCAATACCAGTCCGAAGGCGACTTCAACCAGAATCAGCTCATCGTCAACATCAACGTGCGCGGCTTCCATAACAGTTCCATTGGCGGCTTCTACGCGTTGAACTTCGCGGACTCCGACACGGGCGGCATCAACTCCTTCGCGACCATCCCAAATCATCTGAAGTCCGATTACGGACGCGCTACGTTCGACACACGAAACCGGCTTTTTCTTTACGGCAGCTTCACGTTGCCGCACCTCATCTCGATCAGCCCGTTGATGATCGTGAACTCAGGTTCGCCGTACAACATCACGTCGGGCCTCGATGAGTTTGGCGATAACCAGTTCAATAGCCGCGCTGTCTTCGCCGCTGGAGCAACTACCCCGGTGACGAACGGGTACATCAAGAGCATCGCAGGCTGCGGAAACTTCGCAACCCCCGGAACGCCGGGGTCGGGGGCGATCGTCCCGATCAACTACTGTACCGGGCCTGCGACCGCAACGTTCAATCTGCGTGCGACGAAGACCTGGGGCTTTGGTCCCTCGACACGGCCTGCGGCTGCGCAGGATGGTGCCGGTGGCGGTCGCGGAGGCCCTGGTGGCGGTCGCGGAGGTCCCGGCGGCGGTGGCGGTGGCCGCGGGCCCGGCTTTGGCGGTCCCGGCGGAGCGAGCAGCGGCAAGAAGTACAACCTGGCACTCGGCTTCCAAGCCCAGAATCTCTTCAACGAGGCTGACCTGGCCACTCCTGTTGGCACGCTGAGCTCACCCAGCTTCGGTCACAGCACGTCGCTCGACGCTGGCCCGTTCACCAGTTCGTCGGCCATCCGGCGCATCTCGTTCCAGGCTTCCTTCAACTTCTAACCGGGTATCCCAGCCAATCGACAGTCTCATCGCCGATTGGGTGGGGTTCTATTTGCGAGGAGCAAGCGACCGCCTTCATCGCAACGCCGCATCACGACATAGATGAGACAACGGCGATGAAGACTGCGTCTAACCCGGCATGATTCTGCGTCAAGCAAGTCTCACGCTCACCCTCTTTTGCTGCATGATTGCCGCTGCCGCTTTTGGCCAGCAGACCGCTGCCCCGTCCGACAAGAAGCCTGCCGATCAGACGACAACCCTTTCGCTCAGTGCGAACCTCGTCAACCTGCCGGTCATCGTGCGCGATAAAAAGGGCGCATTGGTTCAGACGCTGACCAAAGCTGACTTTTCGTTGATGGTCGACGGTCACGTGCAGACCATTCGCTACTTCGACCGCGACCAAAATCTGCCGCTTACCCTGGGCCTGCTGGTGGACACCAGCGAGTCGCAGCGCACCGTACTCGATGAAGAGCGGGATGCCAGCGGTTCCTTCCTGGACGGCATGCTCGATCGCCCTGCTGGCGCCGACGCTCATTTGCCTGACCGCGCCTTCGTGGTCCAGTTCGCGCGAGAGGTCGAGTTGCTGCAGGATCTCACCAGTTCGCGGCCGAAGCTGCAAGCGGCCATCAAGCAGATCGGCACCGAGAGTCCAAACAGCCACCCGACCGATGATGATGATTCAAACGGAAGCGGGACCGGTCGCGCTCATCGCGGCGGAGGCACGACGCTTTATGACGGGGTCTTCCTGAGTGCCGATGAGTTAATGAAGAAGCAGCAAGGCCGCAAGGCGCTCATCATCCTTTCGGATGGCGTCGACCGCAATTCCAAGGAGACGCTCAATACCTCGATCGAAGCCGCGCAGCGGGCGGACACGATCATCTATGCGATCTACTTCAAAGGCCAGGAGCAGCACCACGACAACGACAACAACAACAGAGGCGGAGGGGGTGGCTTCCCGGGCGGCGGCGGACGATTCCCGGGTGGTGGAGGCGGCTATCCAGGCGGTGGTGGCGGGGGCCGAAACGGAGGTGGCGGTCGAGGCGGTGGCGCACCGCAGGAAAACCGCGTCGACGGCAAGAAGATCTTGCAGAAGATGGCCGATGAAACCGGCGGCCGGTTCTTCGAGGTCAAAGGCAAGGAGAAGGTTACTGACATTTACGCGCAGATCGCTGAGGAGCTACGGTCGCAGTACCGCCTGGGATATACGCCGGATGCCACTGTCCTTGAGGACGGCTATCACCGTGTCGACCTGATCGTTCCGAAGGATAAGAACCTTAGAATCCAGACGCGCGACGGGTACTACTCCGGAAAGTAGCACTCGGGAAGCTCCTTAATGACGCTATTTGGGCTCTTTTATGGTCGAGATGCGGCTATTTGAGCGCCCTTTTACGGACGGATCGGTGACGTTTTCAGCCTGAACCTCGGCGTCGGAGAGTGCTGTCCGGAAGGCGTCGCGGAACTGCCCGGAGTCAAACGGTCCGCGCGTGAGCGCTGGCTCGCCCACTTCCGTGTCAATTTCAAAAGGAATCTCAGTCTGCTGAATCTCTTCCGCAATGACTACGGTTTTCGCGTTCAGAAACTCCCGCATGCCCGCCGCTGAAAGCTCTCGCCCATACCCGGAGCGTTTCACGCCGCCAAAGGGCAGTCGCGGGTCGCTCGCAACTACTGTGTTGACAAATACTTGTCCGCACTCGATCTTGGACACCAAAAGCCTCTGTTCGTCCGCATCCTTCGACCATACCGAAGCCCCTAGTCCGAACGGCGAATCGTTGGCGATCTCGATCGCCTCTTCCACCGATTTCGCGCGGAAGATCATCGCGACCGGCCCAAAGAACTCATCGCGAAAGACGGCTGACGAACGCGGTACGTTTGCGATCACCGTGGGTTCGAAGAAGTTTCCGATTCCGAGCATCCGCTCGCCACCACAAAGAATGGTTCCGCCCGCCTGCCTGGCGGCTTCAACCTGCGCCTCCAGGTCAGTCACGCCAGATGGGGTGGCGAGAGGTCCAATCTGTGTCGTTTCCCTGGTCGGGTCGCCGATGACGAGTGCTTCCATCCCGGCGACGAAACGAGTCTCAAACTCTTCGTAGACGTCTTCGTGAATGATGAAGCGTTTGGCCGCGATGCAGGATTGCCCGTTATTGATCGTGCGTGACTTGATGGCAGATTCGATGGCGAGTTCGAGATCGGCCGAAGGCATCACCACAAACGGGTCGGAACCACCGAGTTCGAGCACGGACTTCTTGATCAACCAGCCTGCCTGAGCGGCTACGGCGCGCCCCGCGGCTTCCGAGCCTGTCACGGTGACTGCGGCCACCCGCTCATCTGACAGCACGGATTCCACTTGTCGCGACTCGATGAGAAGTGTCTGGAATGTGCCGCGAGGGAAGCCGGCACGGCGGACCAGGGCTTCGATGGCGATGGCGCATTGGGGAACGTTCGATGAGTGCTTGAGCAGGCAGACGTTTCCGGCCATCAGCGCGGGCGCAAGGAAACGGAAGACCTGCCAGAAGGGGAAGTTCCACGGCATGACGGCGAGGATGACGCCAAGCGGATCCCAGCGAACGTAGCTGTTGTTCTTCTCGGTCGGGATCGGCTCTTCAGAGAGGATACGCGCGGCGTTTTCGGCGTAATAGCGGCAGCAGGCGGCGCACTTGGCAATCTCGGAGCGGGCGGAGACGATCGTCTTACCCATCTCGCGGGTGAGGAGCTGGGCGAGTTCTTCCTGTTCGTAGTCGAGCACGCCGGCGAGCTTGCGCATGCAGAGGGCGCGATGTTCAAGCGGCACGTCGAAGTAGTCGGTGAATGCTTTCTGGGCGAGCTCCAGCTTGATCTTGAGGGCCTCTGCTGTGAGTGGCTCGAAGCTGCGGAGGGTTTCGCCGGTCGCGGGATTGATGGATTGAATGGCCATGAGTCGTTAACGTGCCTGGTTCAGTTTAGCAAGTCGCGCAGGGCCCGAACGCCAAGTGTACGCGGTTTTGATTGGGCCAGAGACGTAATAACGCTGTGCCATAATCGAGCTTGTTTCTGGAAATCATGGACTTTGACCGGCTGGCAGCGCGGTAGCCGAATCTTCAGCAACTGGACCGAGACGATGCAAGATGCCCTGCGCGGCGATGCGCGATTCATGGAGATGGCGATTGAGCTTGCGGTCGAGAACGTCGTCACGGGCGTTGGCGGGCCGTTCGGCGCGGTCATCGTCAAGGACGGGGACGTGGTCTCACGCGGCGTCAACCTGGTGACTGGCACGAATGATCCGACGGCTCATGCTGAAATCACGGCGATCCGCCGAGCCTGCGCGGAGCTTGGGGTTTATGAACTGAAGGGCTGCGAGATCTATTCGAGCTGCGAGCCTTGTCCGATGTGTCTGACGGCGATTATGTGGGCGCGTTGTGACGCGCTTTATTTTGCGAGCACAGCGCAGGATGCGGCCGATGCGGGCTTTGATGACTCGCACTTTTATGCGCAGGTCGCGATGCCGTTCGGCGAACGCGAGATGCCGACGGAGAACATGATGCGAGGTGAAGGTTTGAAGAGCTTCAACGCGTGGCGTTCGTTCGCTGGAAGGGTCGCGTACTGATGGCTGCGACCAAGGTAGCGATTCTTGGCTTTGGAACGGTCGGGGCTTCGGTGGGGAAGCTGCTCGCGGCGGGATATCTGCCAGGGCTGACGCTGACTGTCGTCTACAACCGCGATGTGGCGCGGAAGCGGACAGATGCTGCCGGCATGGTGTGGACCGAGGACTTTGAGGACGTGCTGGCGTCCGATGTGGATGTTGTGGTGGAGCTGGTGGGGGGAGCGGAGCCTGCGGGGACATGGATTGAGCGGGCGCTGCGGGCTGGCAAACATGTGGTGACGGCGAATAAGCAATTAGTGGCTTATCGTGGGCCGGAGCTGGCGATGCTGGCCGCGGAGCACGGCGTGCAGTTACTCCATGGGGCGGCGGTTGCTGGGGGAGTGCCGGTGATTCCTGGAATGTTGCAGGGGCTGTCGGGCGACCAGGTCACGCGGGTGAGCGGGATTTTGAATGGAACGTGCAACTACATCCTGAGCCGCATGGAGCGCGGGGATTCGTACGCCGAGGTGTTGGCGGATGCCCAGCGGTTGGGATACGCGGAGAGCGACCCGACGGCCGATGTCGGCGGGTTCGATGCGCGGGCGAAGCTGTGCATCCTGGCGCGGGTGGCGATGCACGCGGAGCTTGATCCGGAGTCAGTGCCGACGCAGACGATTGCCGCAATCGACGCCATCGACTTCGCCTATGCCAAGGAGTTAGGTTGCACGATTCGGCAAGTTTCGAAGGCCCAAATGCTGGATGGCGACGCGATGTATGCGCGGGTTGCGCCAATGCTGGTGCCGCTGGAGTCGCCGATGGCGTGGTCCAAGGGCACACAGAACATGGTGGTTTCGACAGGGAGATTTGGTGGGGATGTTGTGTTCTCGGGGCATGGCGCCGGGGGCGACGCGACGGCTGTGGCAGTGGTCTCGGATTTGGTGGCGATTGCGCAGAACGCGCGGGCAGTGCGGTTGCCGGTGACGCCGAAGACGGTTTCGGGAGAGTCCGTGGCTCCGCACTACCTGCGGTTCGTGGTGGATGACAAGCCGGGAATTGTTTCGGCGATCTCTGGGGCGCTCTCGACGGTGGGGGCAAACATCGATTCGCTGTTGCAGCGGCGAGGATATCCGAAGAATCGGCTGCCATTTGTCGTGACGACCGAGCCAACTTTGAACTCGACGATTGCGAAGGCGGTGGAGTCGATTGCGAAGATGGATTGCATGCTGGAACCTCCGTTGGCGCTTGAAATGCTGGTCGTGGATGACCGTGATGAGGAGACCGCATAGGTTTTCCCCCCGTACCCTGCCATTTTGGGCTAAAGACAATGATCTAGACGAGTTGGGACTGGACTTCGGTCTGAGAATGCCTCGAGAGTTGTGAAAGGTGTGGGACGATTCCGAGTCTGATCGTGTTCTTCCGCGTTCGGCGGTGAAAGTGTCTGAGATGGGGCGTCCGTCTTTCATGCGGCTGGAGAACGGCATCTGAGTGGATTGAGAGTTCGAGGAGATGGGATGGTTGAGGAACGGGTTTCGGGAGTGCTGCTGCATGTGACGTCTCTGCCTTCGCATGGTGGGATTGGGGATTTTGGACCGGCGGCGCGGGGGTTTGTCGACTTCCTGGCGGCGGCAAAGCAGAGGGTTTGGCAGGTGCTGCCGCTGAGTCCGACGGGGTATGGAAGCTCTCCTTACTCGGCGTTGTCGGCTTTCGCGGGGAATCCCCTACTGATCTCGTTGGAGGTGCTGGCGGAGCAGGGTTGGATCCCATGGGAAGAGTTGAACGGGCTTGCGGATGGCGAGGGCCCTTGCGATTTCGGGCGGGCGGTGCGGGAGAAGCTGCCGCTGATTGAAGAGGCGGCGGGGAATTTTTTGGATCGGGCGAGCGATGAGCAGAGGCTGCGGTTTCAAAAGTTCTGCAATGAGAATATGTCGTGGCTGACCGACTATGCGATGTTCACCGTGCTCCGGCGGATGAACGATTATGCGAGCTGGCACCAGTGGCCGGCGGAGTACGCCCGGCGTACGGGCGATGCGATTGCCAAGCTGATGAACGAGAAAGGTCGCGAGCTTGCGATCGAGCAGGCGGTGCAGTATTTCTTCAGCGAGCAATGGTGTACGTTGCGCGAGTATTGCAAAGAGCGGAACGTCAAGATTCTCGGAGATGTCGCAATCTTTGTGAACTACGATTCAGCGGATGTGTGGACGCACCCGGAACTGTTTGAGCTGGATGAGGAGTTGCGGCCGATTCGCGTGTCGGGCGTGCCACCGGATTATTTCTCAGCGACGGGTCAGAGGTGGGGGAATCCGCTGTACCGGTGGGACCGGCTGCGGGACCGTGGATTCGATTGGTGGGTGGCGCGGATTCGCCGCTCGCTGGCGCTCTATGATGTCATTCGCCTCGACCATTTTCGCGGGTTTGAGGCATTCTGGTCGATTGCTGCGGACGAAGAGACGGCGATCAACGGGCAATGGATCAAGGCGCCGGGGCATGAGCTGTTTCAGCGGTTGAAGGAGGTGCTCGGCGATCTACCGTTTGTGGCTGAGGACCTGGGGCTGATCACAAAGGAAGTGGATGAGCTGCGCGAGTTCTATGGAATGCCGGGGATGCGGATTCTCCAGTTCGGATTTTCGGATCGCGGAAGCCACCTGTACCTACCGCATCGGTTTGTGCCGAATACGGTGGCCTATACGGGCACGCATGACAACAACACGACGCTCGGATGGTGGCAGATGGATGCGAGCGAGTGGGAGAAGGTGAATGCCCAGGCATATCTGCAGACCGTCGACGATGATGGCGAGATTGTGTGGGCGATGATGCGTGCTGTGGCCCGGTCGGTGGCGAATATTTCGGTGTTTCCCATGCAGGATATCCTGCATCTCGGAGCGGAGGCCCGGATGAACACGCCATCTGCCGGCGAAGGGAACTGGACGTGGCGTTACTCGCCGAACGCGCTGCACCCTGACTTTGCGATCAAGATGGCAAAGCTGATGGAGATGACGGATCGGGATGGGTATGAGGCGCCGGTTGAAGGGAAAGAGGCTGGCATGCCAACGGACGAGGCTTCGAAGCGGGTGGAGTTAGGGGCGAAGTTTTAGCTCTAAGCCCCGCCGCTCATTTCGTCATCCTTCACTCCGCTGCGGTTGGCGGGAGTTTGTGGAAGGTGGAATTGCTTTAGACTAGACGAAAGACCTTTGCAGCAACGATTGGGAGTTTGAATGCCACTTTCCGGCGAAGCAATCCGCACGATGAACTACGTTGACGACATCTCTGTAACCCTTCGCCGTATTATGACGACGCTTCCTTCGTTGACCGAGGAAGAACGCCAGCGGATCGCAGAGTATATTCGCGTTTCCGAGCCGAATTACGAGACGGTGC
The DNA here is from genome assembly GCA_963693075.2 of uncultured Granulicella sp. Taxonomy (GTDB): domain Bacteria; phylum Acidobacteriota; class Terriglobia; order Terriglobales; family Acidobacteriaceae; genus Edaphobacter. The sequence goes on from CAXMMP010000001.1 coordinate 605,528, forward strand.
TCAACCACATCGCAGCGAAATAAACATGAAGATTGCGGTGATCGGGGCCGGGGTGCAGGGCCGCGCGTTCGCGCTGGCTTGTGCCCGGGCGGGGTTCGCCGTGATGCTTGAAGATGTGATGGATCATAAGCTGAGACGAGCCGCTGATGAGTTTGGATCACTGGGTTCGGCGGTGCGGCTGGTCTCGAGCGTTGAAGATGCAGTCTTCGATGCGGATGTGGTCGTTGATTTTGTACCGGATGAGCTGGAGTCGAAGCTCGAGATCTGGAGCTTGATCGACCGGATGGCTCCTCCGCGGACCGTGATGTGTACGCCAAGCGATGCACTGAGCATTACGGACCTGGCTTCTTGTACGTATCGTGGGGATCGGTGCGTGATGGTGCGTGGGGAGTTCTCGGCTGGGGCGAGCGTGCGGGTGTTGAAGGCGAAGGCTACCTCTCTTGCGACCGTGAAGCTGGTCGAGGAGATGCTCGGCGAGCTTGGGTGTGTTGGGGTTGCGGAGGCTGATCCGGACCTGCCGATGCTCTTGAAGAATATGGGTGCAGCGGAGCTCTGCTGAAGGCTTGATCGATTTGCTGATAGCGGACTGCCTGGGAGCTAAGGGCTAACGGTAAAGTCGCGCGTTCAGGGTTTGGACTTGATCCGTTCAGGGCTGGGATGGGAACCTTTGAGGGCGTGGTGCGTATAACGAAGGGTGCAATCGTTTAGCGATATCTTGCGGCAGGTGTTTGCTTCGATCTGGTCGAATCGGCTGCGGTCTTTTTTGACGATGTTTGGTATTGCGTGGGGCGTGGCTTCGCTGCTGTTGCTGGTGGGATTGGGTGAGGGGTTTCGGTCGGGGCAGCGGCGGTCACTTTCTGAGGTGGGCACGGATTTCATCATGATGTGGGCGGGGACGATTCCGGCGGTGGGGAATCAGCATAGCGGGATGCATCCTTACCACTTGACGCTGGAAGACCTATCGGCGGTGAAGAGCGAGGCACCGCATGTCAGGAACGCGATGGCATTGATCAATCGTGCCGACTTGAAAGAGGTGAGTGAATTTTCGAGTTCGAGCGGGCCGACGATGGGGGTGCAGGTGAACTATCCGGAGATCCGCCATCTGCCGCTGACGGCGGGACGTTTTATCGATCAGGAAGATGTTCGGATGCGCCGGCGTGTCGTCGTCCTGGGACAGAAGACCAATCAACTTTTGTTTGAAGAGCGGCGATCCGTGGGCTCGTTTATCACGATCAATGAGTCGCGCTTTGAGGTGATTGGGGTCGCGAAGAAGACGGGGCGCGGCAACGATAACGGCGAGAACCAGAAGGTCTACATTCCGCTGACGACGATGATCGAGATGTTTCCGGTAAAGGGCGAAAACATTCCCGAGGACGCGGTGACGTCCATTCAGTATCAGCCGACGGTGGACGATATGAGTGAGTCGGCGAAGGCTGAGGTACACCGAATCATCGGGCAGCGGCATGGGTTTGATGGCACGAACCATGACGCGTTCGACGAGTGGGACTCGATCAAGTCGCAACGGATGGTCGGGGTGATCTTCACGGCAATGGACGTGTTTCTGGGTGGCGTCGGCATTGTGACGCTGGCGCTGGGAGCGGTCGGGATCGTCAACATCATGCTGGTGACGGTGAGTGAGCGCACGAAAGAGATCGGGCTGCGGAAGGCCCTGGGCGCGACGAATAGGAACATCATGATCCAGTTCATGATTGAAGGACTGACGCTGACAGGGTTGAGTGGGGTGATTGGGATTGCGGGCGCGGCGGGGTTGATGACTGGAATTACCGCGATTGTAGGGGGTGGGTTGAATGGCTTTGATCCGCCGCGGCTGGTGCCGTGGTCGGCTGCGATGGCGGTAGGGACGTTAACGCTCTGTGGCGTGGTGGCGGGAGTGTATCCGGCCAGGAAGGCTGCGATGCTGGAGCCTGTAGAAGCACTGAGGAAAGACTGATGGGTTTTGCGATGGTGAAGGACATTCTCGGGCAGGCAGTCGAGGCGATGCGGCATAACGGCCGGCGCACGACCATCACGATTGTGGGGATGGCCTGGGGGATTGCGACTGTGGTGCTGCTGCTGGCTTATGGCGCGGGGTTTGGGCATGCGGCGGAGATGATCTTCGCACAGTTTGGCACGAATGAGATCGGGATCTTTCCAGGGACGACCAGTGAGCAGGCGGGCGGTACCAAGGCGGGTGTGAAGGTCCAACTGACGATGGAAGACGTGGAGCGCATCCAGGAGATGGTGCCGGGCGTGATTGAGACGTCGCCGACCGTTTCGAAGAATGTGCCGGTGTCAAATGATTTGCACCAATACAGCTGGGACGTCGACGGCATTATGCCGGAGTTGCAGACGATTCAGAAGATGGACATCGCCGAGGGGCGTGCGATCTCAGCGAGCGATGTGACGGCACGGGCGCACGTGTGTGTGCTGGGGAGCGAGGCGAAGACGAAACTCTTTAGCGGCGCATACGCGATTGGGCAAACGGTGCATTTGAACGGTGTGAGCTTCGACGTGATTGGAGTGCAGAAGGCGAAGATGCAGGAGGGTGACGACGATATCAATCGCGGCGTCCTGGTGCCGTTTTCGACGATGAGCGACATCAAGGATACGAAGTATCTGGACGGTATCTGGTTTAGCTACAACGGCAACTACGAGACGACGGAGCAGGCAGCACGGAAGGCGATGGCCGGCGCGCATGACTTCCGCGCGAGCGACCACAATGCGATCTATGTGGCGAACATCATGGAGCAGCTTTCGCAGTTTCGTCTGATCTCCCTGGCTTTGACGATTTTGCTGGCGTTTATCGGGACTCTGACCTTAGGCATTGCCGGGATCGGGTTGATGAACATCATGCTGGTGAGCGTGCAGCAGAGGACGCGCGAGATCGGCGTGGAGAAGGCACTGGGCGCGCGGAGGCGGCATATCCTGCTGCAGTTTTTGAGTGAGGCGATGGTGATTACCGGGCTCGGCGGCGGGCTGGGGATTGCCTTGGCGTACGCGGTGAGCGCGGCGGTGGGGCGGATACCGTTTTACAGTGCCGTGGCGAGCAACGCGGAGGCAGCGGATATCACGCTGATGATCTCGGGGCAGAGCGTGGTGGTGTCGGTGGTGATTCTAGCGGTAGTGGGGCTGGTGAGTGGAATGATCCCGGCGATGCAGGCGGCTCGACTGGATCCCATTGAGGCTCTGCGGTACGAGTGAGTTGGGCTCTCGGGTGAGAGCCCAGCTCGTCGGTGTTAGAACGTGAAACGGCCGCCGATGACCGGGGCGAAGTTGCTGTTGTGGAGGTACGGTACGCCGGGTCCGTGGGGGATGGCGATAGCCATGCCACCATAGACAAAGGAGTAAGTAAGTCCGGTGAAGGCGTCGAAGCGCTTGGTGAAATGATGGTCCGCGTTCAGCGAGCCTTCGTTGAGAGCGCCGGGGCACGATGCGCGAAAGCCCGCGGTGGCGTTGCAGGTTTGCGGAGAACGGAAGTCATTCTGCAGCTGCTCGTACCACGCGAAGGTGACATCGGTCTTCTTGTCGACAGAGTACTTTACGCCGGTCCACCAGATGCGGAGGATCTTCTCGGTGTCGAGATTGTTGTCCTCGACGCCGCTGAGAAAGTAGCCGCCCTGGTCGGAGGCTCCGACGCCTAGTTTGTTGTGGGGATTGTTCTGCCAGATGTACTCGAAGCCGCCGTATACCTTGAACTTTTCACCGGTAAATTTCGCGGTGCCGAGCATGGCGTTGTTATCGGTGACGATGCCGTAGAGGGTCCCGACGGTTGAGATGAGGTTGCCGCCGGTCATTTGAATCGTGTTCACGCTGTCGACGGTGTTCTGGTAGGAAGCGCTCGGCGCTGCGCTCTGGGCACCGAGTAGAGGGTTTAGGACGCTGATCGCCTGGTTGTAGTGCTGATAGACGAGGTCTCCGGAGAACTTTTTATGCGTCGCGCCGAGATCGCCGGCGTAGGCGTTGTTGTGCGCCGTCTCGGGTGTGCAGTCAGATGCCGTGAAGGCTGCCCCAGGGGTTGAGGGCAGGTAACAGCCGCCATTGCCATCGGCGAACTTGTACATGGCGGCGAGATGGACGTGGCCGTACTCGATCTTGTACTTCGCGGCGGTGTCCCAGCGGCTGTCTTCCGTGTCGCCGCCGCCCGCCATGGTGCCGTTGTAGCCAATGTAGGAAAACTGATAGCTGCCGCCGGCGGGATCGTATTGGAGCATGATGTCAGTGCCGAGCGAGCGCTGGCGGCCGAAGGTGATGGTGCCATAGTGCTCGTTCGAGACGCCTCCGTAGTATTCGTCGTTGAAGGGCTGGCCGGCGCGTGCGCCGTCGATCGCATAGGAGTAGCTTTTTCGCGGGAGGCCGTTGTTGACGATGTCGGTCCTGGAGGCGTTGGCGAGCAGTCCGGAGTTTGGGTTGATGCCGGTGGACGCGTTGAAGACGGCATACCAACCGGGCTGAAACTCGATTTTGCCGCGAACACCGAAGCCCGTCTGCTGCAGATTGTTCGGGGCGATCAGGAAGCGGCTTTCGTAGCCGTTACGGTTAACGAGCGATGCGCCTTCATAGTTGTAGCCGTTCTCGGGCAGACCGTGGCTGACCCAGCCGACGCCGATGTCGTACGCGCCGTAGAGCGTGATGCCATGCCAGGTGAGCGGGTCGGCGCCGGTCGGAGCGGTCACGGGTTCGCTCGTTTGAGGCTGGGCTGCACCTACGGCCTGAAGAGAGAAGTTCGCACTGGACGATCTGGTGGGAGTCGCGGAGAATGCGAACGGGTAATCGCCGGGCACGAGAAGGGAAAATTTGTATAGGCCGTCCAAGCTTGCTTTGGTGGCGGCGGGTTGATCTGCTGCGGTCTGAGCCGACAGGGGGGAAGCTCCTACCGCGATGGAAAGAAGAAATAGCTGCGCCTTGTTCACACTGCCTCCAACATAAGTCCTTGCGTTCTATTTTGACTTTGTGCTTCGATTTTACTCGAATGCGTGTAACGATTTTTTAGAGTGTTCTGGAAGCACGGAAGTTCGCGGTAGGCGGCTGCGCCGCACGCTGTTCACGAAGGGGCGTCCGGTAACGACGAAGCGATTTATGGCGCTGGCTGAAGGACCGGGGAGTGGGCCGGTCCCGATGGGAGGGTCGTGCGGAGTCATTCGACAAGTTGCGGGCCGGAGACAAACAACAGCGAACTGTTCTTCGCGCTGAGGCAAATGCATGTGCTGCCTCAAGGGAACTGAAGCGGCGGTTGGCTCCGCTCAGCATGAGCGATCGTCAGGCTATTGAGTCTGGACGGCGGCCATTCGGAATGCGTCGTTTGCAAGGTATCTGTTTCCGAGGTCAAGCGTTGTCAGGGTGATGGTCTCGACGACTCCAACAGGATTCAAGGACGGCCTCACCGAGACGGAGTAAGGACCGCCGCTCTCCGCGCGGGAGGAGAGGCGGTCGAGGAGGACATTGGTTCGGGTTTCGCCGGTCGCGGCAAGCTTCACAAGCCGCATGATCTCAGGGGATGCGGTCGGGGGGTCATTTGGCAGGGAGTTTTCCAGGTTCTCTCGGGAATCGCCAAGGAAGGCCGCCTGAAGCTGATTGATTCGCAGAAGCCTCAAGTTTGTCGCGTCGATGACGGCGATTCCTACCGGGGCTACGGAGTAGATGGCTTCGAGCTCTGCCCAGAGGCGATAGAGCTTTTGCTCGCGGTGTTCGCTGACCTGGCGAGCCAGAACACGCTCAGTCACATCGGTCGCCTGAGCAAGGATGTTCACGACGCTGCCGGCCGCGTCGCGCACCGGGTGGTAGACGATATCGAAGTACGCCTCGACCAAAAGGCCAGTATCCTCCTGATGGAATGAGTTCAGGAGCTCCCGGCGTACCTGGGGCTCTCCCGTCTTGTATGCCCTTTCAAGCAGTCCCAGGCATAGTTCGAAGCCGGGTTCAGGAAGAGCTTCCCGCGCGGGCAAACCGAGGAGCTGACTGCCCGACGTGCGGCCAAGCAGTCTTGCGTAGGGCTCGTTCATGAAGCTCAGGATTTGGCGGGGGCCGGAAAGCACGGCGAATGGGGTGGGCGCGTTCATCAGGAAGTCGTGCAAATCGAGTGGGTTCTGTTCAAATGTCGCGGAGAGCGCAAGGCTTTCGTTGAAGTTCGATTGCGGACGCTCCGACGCGCTTAATCCGAGGATTCTGCTTTGTTCGGAGGTCATGACGACGGGGATCCAATGGCCGGCGTTCTCCGCTCTCGCAACGGAGAGCAATACGGCGATGACCAGGTCTTGAGTTGTCGTTGGGTCGAGGTCGGCGGAGACGATTCGCTCGAGGAACGCGTCTTCGTGCTCATAGACGATCTTCGAGAGCAGCGGATCTCTTCCGCGGCCTGCCGTCGTGCGTTCGGTTGTAATGATGAAGCGGTCGTCAGTTTCCGAATGAAATTTGATTCTCAGTTTGATCACTCGCTGCCTCCGTCGTACAAAGCCCTGGCCGCATAAAGTCGTACACATTATCGATGCAGAAAACAACGAACGCGGAGATTTAGAAGATCGGGCCTGCGCGATTCGGGGTGGCCGAGTCGAGCGAGGAGACCGGGAGCGATCGGATGTCGAGCGAGAACTGCACGCCATGCTTCATGCTGGCGGCCTGGAGGATAGTTCGCAGGGAGCGCGCGGTGCGGCCTTGTTTCCCGATCATTTTTCCGAGGTCCGAGGTCGCGACGGTAAGGATTACGGTGGCGAGTCCGTCTCGCTCGTTGAAGGCGACCGTGACGGAGTCCGGGTCATCGACCAAGGCGCGTGCGAGGCTGAAGATGAGTTGCCGGGTGGCTACGATTACTGAGTCAGTGGCTAAGTCATTCCGCAATTGGGGCATGTTGCTCCGTTACGTCCAAGGGAATTGAAGGGTGATGCCTGTTGCAAGGCATCTTGCGATTGCCTCAAAGTCTACGCCCTCGTGAGCACCGTGACGAATCATTTTGACGTGGGCTTTATGTAACAGGCGGGTCCGGAGTGGCGAGATGGGGTTGTGGAGGACGCGTCATTTCGGCAGCAAGGTGAGGAGGGTGGTGGGCAGAGCGTCGGCGGACACGGCCAAGGTGATGGGGCCGCGTATCTTGCGGATGGAGATTTCAGCCCGGCCGTTCTGGAGCTGGACGACGCGGGAGCCGGTGCAGGTTCCCTGGTTGTCTCTGAGTTGCGCGTCGCCGGCGAGGGTAAAGCGGATCTGAGTGCGGGCATCAAGGCACAGAACTCCGGCGGTGTCATGGACGGTAGCGCGGCAGGTGATGATGTTGTCTTTTTCGGAGACCTTGGAGAGTTGGAAGTGCGCGGGTCTGGTCCACGGGGTGGATTGGTAGACGAAGGTGAGCTCGTCGTTGAGGGTTTGGTTGGTGTGCGTCGTGGCGACGACGCGGAGGTGGTTTTCGCCTTCGCGGAATGGGGTAAGCCAGCGGAGACCCGCGCAGGGAAAGGCCTGGGAATTGCGATGGCGAATGCCGAGTGAGATACCGTTCAAGAAGAGTTCGGCTCGGGGGCAGTTGGAGTAGACGCGGACGAGGCGGGGCTGGCCGGGCTTTCCCCAGCGGATCGGCCAGGTATGTCCGTAGAGATGGAGCATCGGGATCTCAGCCCAGTATGACTGGAAGACGTAGAAGCCTTCCTTTGGCGTGAGGTCGCGCTCGACGAGACCTTTCTGGTTGACACGGGGGATAGGATTTTCGACGCGGAGCGGTGTCGTGAAGTCTTTGAAGATCCACTGAGCGGAGCCGGCGAGCCACGGGAGGGATTCCTGGGTTTTGAGATGCCAGTCGAAGAGATCGCAGGCGTAGGTTTCAGACCAGTCACCGTCGCGGGAGACACGGGCTTCACCGCCCGTGGGGAGATAGGCAAGGCCGTGTTCCTCGGTGCCGTGACCGGCGGAGAGCGAGGCAAGGGCGTGATCGGGGTCTTCGGCGTGGCGGTTGGCGTGGCTGTCCGCGCCCCATTCGATGTGCAGAAGACGCTTGGTGACCTTGCGCTGGGTTTCGAGTGCGGCTTGATATTCGGTGTAGAGGCCTGCGTACCAGCCGGCCCAGATGGACGGGCTGTAGACGTCGGGGATATCCCGGGCGAAGTCAATACGACGCGCGGCCGTGAAGCGGGTTGGGTCGAGCTGGTGGGCGAGGTCATTGAGCTGCTGCAGGTAGGCGCGGATGGCAGGTTGGTCGATAGGAGGGAACTCCGTGGGCCAATCGTCTTCGTTGCCGAGACCCCAGAAGACGATGGAGGGGTGATTGAAGTGCTCATCGATCATGACGGTGAGAAGGTTTTTGCCGAGCTGCTGGAATTGCGTTGAACCGACACCGGCGCGGCACCAGGGAAGCTCTTCCCAGACGATGAGGCCGAGTTCGTCGCAGAGGTCAAGGACCAGGGAGTATTGCTGGTAGTGGGCGAGGCGGATGAAGTTCGCGCCCATCGACTTGATGAGGCGGAGTTCCTGTCGGATGAGGTCGTCGGGCATCGCGGCGGCAAAGTCAGCGTGGTCTTCGTGGCGATGGGTGCCGCGCAGGAAGAGGCGCTCACCGTTGAGTTGGAACAGACCGTTTTCCGGGAAGTTGATGCTGCGGATGCCGAAGGATTCGGTCAGGGTGTGGGTGCCGGAGGGCGTCGTGATCGTGGCTCGACATTGGTAGAGGTGCGGGTTTTTGGGGGACCACAGAAGCGGGTGCTTGAGGGTAAGGGACTTATTGGGAATTTCCGTTATCAGGTTGGAATGAGCGTCGAGGAGTTCGAGCTTGATGGTAGTTGTGGCAGGTGAGGTGCCGAGTAGGCGGGTTGTGACGGTAATTGTGGCTTCATCGCGTGAGGCAGAGAGTGTGGGGTGGATGTGGAGGGAGGCGATGGAGACTTCGGGGACGTAGACAAGGGTGAGCGAGCGGTAGATGCCGCCGTAGAGGGTGAAGTCGCTGAGGTCGGAGGGCATGCGGCTAAGGTCGCGGGAGTTGTCGCAGCGAATGGCGAGTTGGGGCGAGGAGTGGCCGGTAATGTCGACGAGCCACTCGTCGTAGCCGCCGATGTGTTGCGCGAGGTGACTGTCGCCGAGGTAGACGTCGGTCGTCTGGCCGGCTCCGGCGAAGTGGAGGAGGGTGCGGCCGCTGGGATGGGGGTTGGCGCGCTTGAGTTGCGTGCGATACCAGGCGGGGCCACGGTAGGCGGGGTTGTCGGGGTCGCAGGCATCGGAGTGGTTGACGCAGTGCGGCAGTGAAACTTGTTGCCAGGTGACGAGTTCGGCGGAGTTCCAGACTTGTGCCGGTCCGTCAAGGGAGCCTTGGTAGAAGTCCCAACCGGTCGTGAGGCGATGAGTATTTTCTGGGGATTGAGCGAGGCTGCGGAGCCACGCCGGGGTGATTGCGATCGCTGCTACTCCGGTGGTGGCTGCGAAGAAGGTTCGGCGGGTGATTTCGGCCATGGTTTGCTCTCGGGAAGGATACGCGAAGTCAGGAGGGTAAGCCGGTACGGTTCGTTTCGCTGAGAGCCTTATTGCGGAGCCGCTGTGAAGCGGCCTCTCGGCGACAGGTCGCTTTGTTCCGTTCGCGGAAGCGGTAGGCTTGAAGGATGTGTTGGGATGCTGAGCTCGTAGCGTGGGTGAAGGAACGGGCGCTCGCGCAGGGGTTTGATCTCGCCGGCGTGGCGGTCGCTCCGGATGCGACCGAGGCTGAGGGCGTGCTCACGGCTGAGCGCTTCAGTGAATGGGTTCAGTTGGGTCGTGCGGGAGAGATGGAGTACTTGAAGCGGCGGGATGAGCAAGGCGAGTTGCTGCGACGGTCGGCGCGCGTGGCGATGCCGTGGGTGCGGTCGGTAATTGTGTGTGCGTTCAACTACAACGGCAATGGGCCGAAGTCGATCGTTCCCGCTGAGGCGGACCGTGGATGGATTGCCCGGTATGCCTGGAATGGAAACCAGGCAGGCGAGGCAGTGGATTATCACGCCGACCTGATGCGGCGGCTGAAGGAAGTCGAAGCTGAGTTGAAGGACCGGGTTCCGTGTGAGTCGCGCTGCCTGGTCGATACGGGTCCGATACTGGAGCGGGACTTCGCGGCTCGCGCCGGCGTGGGTTGGGTCGGCAAGAATACCTGTGTGCTGAACCAGGAGCTTGGGTCGTGGCTTTTGCTTGGCGTAATTGTGACATCGCTGGAGATGCCGGCTGCGGCTGCGTTTGGCGTTGCGCCGGATCGATGTGGCAGCTGTACCCGTTGCATCGAGGCTTGCCCTACGGATGCGCTGGTGGCGCCCAGGCAGATGGATGCGGCGCGATGCATCTCGTACCTGACGATCGAGCTGAAGGGCGAGATCCCTGTGGAACTACGCGAAGGGATGGGGCGGCAGGTCTTCGGGTGCGATATCTGCCAGGACGTCTGCCCGTGGAATCGTAAGGCTCCGGTCGCGGTAAAAGATGGCTTGGGGACGCGTGAGGAGTTGGTCAATCCCACGCTGGCGTGGCTCGCGGAACTGGATGATGCGGGGTTCAAGAGGGAGTTCAAAGGGTCTCCGTTGGAACGGACGAAGCGGAGACGCGTGCAAAGAAACGTGGCGGTTGCGATGGGTAATAGTGGAGATGCATCGTTCCGGCCGAAGCTGGAAGAATGGAGCAAGGGTGCGGATGAGCTTCTAGGCGAGGCTGCAGCCTGGGCCCTGGGTAGAATAAGTGATTCCGGTAAGGCATGATTTGCAACGTAGAGGCGTAAGAGCTCGTCGCTGATCGTTCCTACCTCTGTTCATTTGTGTGCGTTGCCATGGCTGATAGGCTTTTGGTGTGGCAGAGACGAGCGGGAACGACGAAGTAATTCCGGTTGAAGACCTACAGCCCATGGTTCGCAAGCACGGGGTGTGGGCGCAGGTCAGTGCGTTTCTGCTGTACATGACTGGGACGGAGGTTCACACCTATGCCTTCAGCGTTGCGGCGAATGTGATCCTGTCGTTGTTCCCGTTCATCGTGCTGATGTTGACGGTATCGGACCGCGTCTTCCACTCGGAGGCGATGACGGCAGTCCTGGGCGACCTGATGCGGAGCCTGCTGCCGGTCAGCCAGGACTTTGTGATGCGGAACATGACGATTCTTGCGCACCCGCATCAAGGGACGCAGATCTTTTCGGTCTTCATGCTGCTGGTAACGTCGACGGGCGTTTTCCTCCCGCTGGAGGTGGCGTTGAATGGCGTGTGGGGCGTGAAGAAGAATCGAAATTACCTGGCGAACCAGGCCGTTTCGCTGGGGCTGGCGATGGCGGTCGGCGTTCTCGTGATGGCATCGGTAGCGCTGACGACGGCGCAGCGCAAGGTGATGGGCTGGGTCTTCTTCGGGCACACCGACAACATCGTCTTTAACGTGATTGGGCACAGCGTCCTGACGGCATGCGCGGTGGTGGCGAGTGTGCTGGTGTTCTTCCTGATCTACTGGGTGCTGCCGCATCGGAAGATTCCGGCGTCAGCGGTGTTGCCCACGGCGGTTGTCGTTGGGGTCACGTGGGAGATCGCCAAGCTGGGGTATGTGCTCGCGCTGCCGCACCTGGATTTTCGTTCGGTGTATGGACCGTTCGCGACGACCGTGGGACTGATGATGTGGGCGTTTTTATCCGGACTGCTCCTGCTGGGGGGAGCGCACTTTTCCGCTACACGCTACGCGCTGAAACTGGCGGAAGCAAGCGAACTGTAAACTACGGCGCAGGCGCGTTGGAGCGGATCGCGATCGCCGATGGGTCGGCTCCCGCAGGCAGGATTGTGAAGAGCGTGGGGATGGGCAGGTTGGTGCGGATCACGGCGATATCGCCTGATTTTCGGTCGGCGGCGAGGAGCAGACGCTGTTCCTTGTCGGTTGAAAACGCGAGGATGTCGGGCCCGGCGCCAACGTGCAGGCTGGGGAGTCGTTTGCCATCAGAGATGGAGTAGAGCGAAAGCGAATCCGCGCCGGCGTTGGCGATCCAAAGCGCGGAGTTGTCGGCGGAGACGATGCCGTGGGCGGGCTGGTCACCGATGCCGAACGTAGAACCCACCTCATTGGTCGTAGTAGAGATCTCGGAGATGGAACCTGCGTCGGCGTTCGAGACGAAGATCTCGCCGCCATCGGGTTTGAGCGTCAAGTGAGTGGGATTGTGGCCTACGTCGAGCAGGGAGACCGGGTGGTCTTCCAAGAGCGAACCGTTTTGTCTGGCAGCCCAGGTCTTCGGGTCAGCGGCGAGAGAAAGCGCGAGAACCTGGTTGGATTTTGGGCAGGCGATGAACGCTTTCGACGAGTCGGGAAGAATGACCGGACTGGTTGCCCCCGGACAGTTGGTATAGGTACTGCGGAGCGTAGGTGGCGCGTTATCAGGCGTGGAGAAGACGGCAACCGCGTTTGATTCCGGGAGCGTGACGATAAGACTTCGGGAGTCGGCAGAGACGAGTGCGGAAGTCGGGTCGGGTGGCGTCAAGAGCGTGGTGGATTGACGCGTATCGAGGTTGATCACTGTGACAGAACTGGAGCCGGCGTTGGCGATGTACGCGGTGCGGCCGGTGCGATCAAGCGAGATGGACGAAGGATCTTTGCGCAGCGGCAACGTGGTGGCGACTTCGTTCTTGTCGGTGTCGATGATGGAGAGCGACCCGGCGGAGGATTCGGACTGGCGGTTGAGAACGTAGGCCTCGGGTTTGTGTGGGTTGAGCGCGATGGCGATGGGATTTTCACCGACACGCAGCGTCCGGTCGGGGCGCAGGTAGACGAGGTCGAGGATCGTGACGGTATTGCCGCCGGCGTTGGCGATGTAGGCAAACTGACGGAAGTTGGCAGGGTAGCCGGGAAACTCCGGATGGCGGCACCCGGTGAAGACGAGCGGCAACAGAAAGAGAAGTTTGGGTGCTTGTTTCACAAGGCTTAGGGTAGGGGAGTTGCAGGGATTGGGCAATGGGTCTGGTCGGGGGCGGCGGTCAGTTAGACCGTTCGAAAATTTATTTGTAAGGGCGAACAACCTCGCGGGCGGTTACCGGCGTCTCTCCTACCACATGATGCGTGCTTGGCTAAGCATGCGGACAAGATTCGTAGGACTCCTCGGACAACGAGGCCGGTGGGCTAAACCGGTCTCGTTGATTTTTTTTGCGCATCTGCCGGTGTGAGACGCAGTTTGAGCCATTGGGTCGCGATGTAGAGGACGTAACCGCCCTGAATCATGATCACCGAGCCGTAGACGTAGACGAGGTGACGCCCTTCAATCGTGTTCCAACCGTCAAAACGCATTGCGGCGCTCCGGAAATTTCGGGGTGCGAAGTGGTGGAGTTTCGGGCCCCAAGGCGATGTTCAGGGCTGATTCAACGGCAGAGGATTCAGCAAGCTGCCGGCGGCGTTCGAGCGCGAAGCGCAGGGCCAGTAAGAAGACTCCCCACATGGCGAAGGCAAGAAACGACCAATTCAACGCTGGTTTCATGCTGGCGTCCAGGCCGGTACCCGGGCCGCCGAAGAACACCGGAGCCGGGTGCTGCGTGCGCCACCAGCGGATCGACATATAGACAATGGGCACGTCGATGGCTGCAAAGACGGACAGCACGGCGGCGACTGTCGAGGTCTGGCCAGTGGCCGAGAGGCGGCGCGTCATCAGGTAGGCCACGTAGAGCAGCCAAAGCAATAACATCGATGTCATGCGCGCGTCCCACGCCCACCAGATACCCCAGACTGCCCGTCCCCAGAGCGAGCCTGTAACGAGGCAGATGGTGCCGTAGACGACTGTGATCTCGGCTGCAGCGATGGCCCACGCATCAGCGATCAGGGCAGCCGTCGGCTTCGATTTACGAAGATAGAGGTAAACGAGCGATGCGATCAGGTTGATGTACGGGAAGACGAGCGACAAGGCGGAGTGCGGGACGTGCCAATAAAGGACGCGACCGATGTTGCCCTGTTCGGCATCGGATGGAACGATGAAGAGCGCCTCGCGAAAGCTGATGGCGAGCACGGCGATGGACGCGAAGAGCCAGGCGATTCCGATCGGGAGCATGACGCGCGACGTGACCCTTTGGGGGGATTGCGGCATAGCAATAGTTTATATGGACCGCGATTACCGGGCCGAATATCGATTTGACAGGACACACGCCAATCCGGGCGGATCGGCAAGGTACACGTCACAGATTGAGGGCGACGGCAAAACGATCTCTCAGCAATCGGCTCGCTTAGCTATGGGCTGACCGATTATTCGGCGTTTAGCGTGACTTGAAAGAGCAGCAGGCAGGCGGTGGTGAAGACGATGTCGTAGGAGATGAGGAGTTTCAGCCAGAGATTCGGTTCGTAATCGCCGGTAAGGATGTTGGTAGTTGCCTGCACCATCGCCAGAAGTGCGGGGATCGAGATCGGGAACAAGATGAGCGGCAGCATGGTCTCGCGGTTGCGCGTCCGCAGCGAGAGGGCGGCGAAGAACGTCCCATTCGCAACCAGCGCCCACGTCCCAAGCGGCAGCACGAGCAGCAGCAGCCACGCATTGCCGACCGCATGCAGGTTGTAGAAGACGACAAAGAGCGGTGCAAGGATGACCTCAACCGCCGTGACGAAGAGGAAATTGGCGAGGGACTTGCCGAGGAAGAGCGCTGCGGCGGAAGACGGGGCGAGGCGGTGCGCGTCGAGGACGCCGTTGCGCTGCTCTCTGAGCCACGACTGATTCAAGGCGGTCGTGGCCGCGAAGAGGATGACCATCCAGAGGATGCCGCCGGAGATCTGCCGGGAGACGGCAGAGGTGGGCTCAAACGCGAACGAGAAGACGATCACCACGAGCAGCGAGAAGAACAGCATCGAGAGAGTCGCGTCGCGCGACCGCCATTCGAGGCGAAGATCTTTGCGGAGGTGGGCGAACGTATGGCGGAGGAAGGTCATGCTTTCGTCAGATCGGCCAGCGTGGCGTTGGTGGCGAGGAGATAGTCAGCGGGTTTGAGCAGAAGTTGCAGACCGCGTTGCCCGGCCGAGACGCTGATCACCTCATGCAACTCCAGAGTCTCATCGGCGAATGCGGGGAAAGGCTTTTTCGCAGCGAGAACGGTGACGCCTCCACGGATATACCCAGTGAGCGGCTCGACCTGTTTGAGTGAGGCGAGGTCAAGTTTCTTGTGGCCCGCGATGTGCGCGAGTTTCTTGAGATCTAGCTCGGCGTCTCCAGGGACAATGGCGAACAGATGGCCGCCGGCGGCGCTCTCGGTGAGAAGCGTCTTGAAGACCTGCTCGACTGGCAGACCAATTTTGGCGGCAACACCTACGGCGGAGAGATCGTCGGGGTCGACTTGGTAGGCGCGCAACTCGTACGGGATCGCCATGGCGTCGAGCAGGCGGGCGGCGTTGGTCTTTTGCGTTAGCTTCATAAGCAAGTGCGCCCTAATCCTGGGCGACGGCCACTTCGTTGACTTTACTGCTTCGCGTTTGAGTGACCAAGGTGCCATTGGTGAGTGTCAAAATGACGTCGGCTATGGGCTCGGCGAGATGTGCCTGATGCGTTGTGAGGACGATGGTCCGCCCCGTCTTTGAATTGGGGTGGGGCCATGTCCGGAAGTCGGCCAGCAGGTCGACAATAGCCTGCGCGCTTCCGGTGTCAAGGTTCGAGAATGGCTCATCGAGCAGCAGCAGTTCAGGGTCAGTTTGCAACGCCCGGGCCAGCGATGCACGCTGCCTCATCCCTTGTGAGTACTGGGACACGGGGCGCGTCAGCTTCGGGTCGAGTGACACCGCTCGGAGAGCCATCTCGGGCGAACCGACGCAGTCACAGCCGCCTTCCATCTTGTGCAGGGTCGCGAAGTACTGCAAATTCTCAAGCGCCGAAAGCTCGTCGTACAAAGTCGACGCGTGCGCCATGTAGGCGATGCGTCCGCGCGACTGGTCGGGCCGCTGGCCGAAGACAGTGACTGTTCCACGCGAAGGTTCGGTCAGGCCAGCCAGGATGCGCAGCAACGTCGACTTGCCTGCACCGTTTTCGCCAAGGACGAGATAAATCTTCCCAGCCTCAAGCGTGAGGGACAGCGGACGAAGCGCGGCGTGGGTGCCGAAGAGTTTGGCGACGTTGTCGAGTTGGGCGATGGCGGTCTGCAAAGGGTCTGTATGCGAGTATATGAGGCACGAGGTAATGATGAACAGGATCGGAACGATTGCAGCATGTTTCGTTGCAGGGTTGACCGTTGGATCGGCGGCGGGGCAGGCGTTGCCGGAGGCGGATCGCGGTCTGTCGCGCGATCTATTCAAGCAGCTCATCGAAATCAACTCGACGGATTCAGTCGGCTCAGTCACCGCGGCAGCGACAGCCATGCGCGATCGTCTGGCTGCCGGGGGATTTCCTGCGGCTGACCTCAAGCTACTCGGCCCAAACGATCGCAAGATGAATCTCGTCGCCATCTTCCACGGCAAAACCGGCTCGACGTTGAAGCCGATCCTGATGATCTGCCATCTGGACGTGGTTGAAGCAAACAAAGCAGACTGGACACCAGACACGCCGCCGTTCACCTTCACCGAGAAGGACGGTTTCTTCTACGGGCGCGGGACGCAGGATATCAAGGAAGGCGACGCCGGCCTGGTCTACGCCTTCCTGCGCATGAAGCGTGAAGGCTACGTGCCGGATCGCGACGTGGTCCTGGCGCTTACAGCCGATGAAGAGGGAGGCAAGTCGAACGGAGTGGACTGGCTCCTTCAGCATCATCCGGAGCTGATGAAAGCGGAGTTCGTTATCAATCCCGATGCTGGCGGCGTCTTTTCGGAGAAAGGCAAGCCAGTGGTCTTCGATGTTGAAGCGACCGAAAAGACATACGCGGACTTCCATGTGACAGCGATCAACAAGGGCGGCCACAGCTCGCTGCCTACCCCGGATAATGCGATCTATCATGTTGCGGATGCATTGGCGAAGCTCGAACGGACGCCGTTTCCAGTGGAACTGAACAATGTCACGCGTGAAGAGTTCCGCCAGATGGCGAAGATCGAGACGGGGCAGCTTTCGGAAGATATGAAGGCTCTGGTCGGAGGCTCAGAGGATCCCGCAGTTGTTGGCCGGCTGTCGGCGATCCCGGATTGGAACTCAACGATGCGCACGACATGCGTGGCGACGATGCTCTCGGCTGGACATGCGCCCAACGCGTTGCCGCAGAAGGCGCAGGCGAACGTAAACTGCCGCATTCTTCCCGGCCACTCGGGCGAGGAGACGCGCCAGACGTTGATCAAGCTCTTCAACGATCCCGAAGTGAAGGTTGAATTCGTGACCGATGCGGGGATGGTCCTGGGTAAGGGGGATGAGCGCATGTCGGCACCACCGCCGCCGGTGAGCAAGACGGTGCAGGGAGCGTTGGAGAAGACGGTCAACGAGCTCTGGCCGGGGCTGCCGATTGTTCCCACAATGGAGCCCGGGGCGAGCGATTCGATCTACACGGTAGCCGCGGGAATGCCGAGCTATGGATTGAATGGATTTGCGATCGATCAGGATGATGTGCGGGCTCATGGGATGAATGAGCGGCTTGGCGTCGAGTCCTATTACAAAGGTGTGGAGTTTACTTATTTGTTTGTGAAGGCGCTCACCGATTAGGATCGAAGGCGATTTGATCCCGTGGCTCGTTGAAGCGAAGGAGATGCTTTGAGCTCAATTGAAGCGGACTCGACGACAGAGCCGTCCAGGCTTCATTGGGGATGGGTGTTGCTTGGGAGCTTTCTGACGTTTGGAATATTTGGAGCGGTATGGCTCGTTGTCGTGGCAGTTTGGGTGCGGCGCACGAGCGGCCGCTGGGTAGGTCTAGCGCTTGCCAGTGTGTTTCTTGTGAGCATTCTCGGCACGACGAGCGCCGAACTTTTGCAGGGACCATGGCATCTATTCCATCCAGGAGACGAGTCTCAACCGGGCTGGGAAACGCTGCTCTGGACGGTGACCGTTTTTACGATGCGATGGGAGTTAGCGCAGCAGCCGTTTCAATTCGAGCTTGGATGGTTTATGACCTTTCTCTTCGGGCCGGTGTATTTTCAATACCGCTTGGCGGATTGGGGGATGGGGCGGGACTCAGGCCGGCCGCTCGGGCTTTGAAGGGTTCACATAGGATTGCGCGAGTTGGAAGGCGGCGGGGAGCAGGTCGGCGAGGGTGCAAGTGATAAGCCCGGTGGAACCGGGATAAGAGATGACGCAAGATCCGGGCGCAAACTCCGCAATGGTTTGGCGGCAGGCTCCGCAGGGTTGGCAATCCGTCTCGTTGAGATTGCAGATCACGACCGCGCTTAGCCGGATCGCCGGCCCGAACTGTGCGACAGCGGACGCAATTGCCGTCTGCTCGGCGCACGTCGTCAACCGGTAGCTGGCGTTTTCGACATTGCATCCCGTTACCGTTTCGCCAGATTCCAGCAGGACCGCGGCTCCCACATAGAAGCGGCTGTACGGAGCATAGGCACGGTGGGCGGCGGCCCCGGCAAGGGCCTGCAGTTGGAAGATGGTGGACGGATCGAGTGCCATGCCTTCGAGGGTAATTGATGCGATCAAAGAGCGTTAAAGCTTGGCCCGTCAGCCAGTAATGAGATTCACTTCTCCGCCCGATAAACGGGACGTGGACAAACTCACACAAGAGTTTCTGGCCGAGAGCTTTGAGGGGCTCGACCGGATGGATCGATGCCTCACGGAGCTCGAAACGCGGCCCGGGGACATGGAACTGGTGGGAGAAGTCTTTCGCGCACTCCACACCATCAAGGGGACGACAGGTTTCCTGGGCTTCAAGCGTGTGGAGACGCTCGCGCATGCCGGCGAGAACGTCATCGGCGCGGTGCGGAGTGGGCGGCTGAAGGCCTCGACCGAGGTCGTCAGCGGGCTGTTGAAGGGGATGGATGCGCTTCGCGGCCTGGTCCGCCTGATCGAGCGGACGGGGTACGAAGGCGAATGCAGCGACGACGCGGACTCGAGTCTGCTTGGGATGTTGAATGACCTGTGCGGATGCGCGAATTCGAATGAACCTTCGCCGCCCGCGACGGGTGTTGCTGCGGTCAGCGCCTTCGCCGCGAGAGCCAGCGAGAAGACCATCCGGATCGAAGTCGAGATTCTCAATCGGATGATGAACCTTGTCGGCGAGCTTGTGCTGACGCGCAACCAGATGCTGCGCAGCCAGGTGGACAAAGAGAGTTTTCCGCAGCTTGCGCGGCGGCTCGACGCTGTAACGATCGATTTGCGCGACGTGGTGATGCAGGCGCGAATGCAGCCAGTCGGACAGCTCTTCGGAAAGTTTCCACGTCTGGTACGCGACCTCGCGTTGAGCTGCGGCAAAGAGGTGCGGCTGGTACTCGAAGGCCAGGACACAGCGCTCGACAAGTCTTTGCTGGAGGCGATCAAGGATCCCCTGACCCACGCATTGCGTAACGCAATCGATCATGGGGTGGAGTCTCCGACGGAACGGTTAGCCGCCGGCAAGCCACGCCTCGGATTGGTTCGCGTGACGGCGTTTCATCGCGAAGGTGCCGTGGTGATTGAGCTGGCGGACGATGGCGGAGGGATCAACGTCGAGAAGGTTCTTGCGAAGGCGGCACAGGCCAACCTCGTCACGGCTGATGCTGCGTCGAAGATGACGCCCGCGGAGAAGCTGCAACTCATTTTTCTTCCCGGGGTCTCGACTGCCCGGACGGTGACGAATCTTTCGGGCCGTGGCGTCGGCATGGACGTGGTGAAGAATAACATCGAGCGCATCGGCGGATCAGTCGAGATCACGTCCGCGTTGGGTAAGGGCACCATGCTCAGGCTGCGGATCCCGCTCACGTTGGCGATCATCCCCGCGCTGGTGGTCGAAAGCGGCGGGCAGAGCTTTTGCCTGCCACAGAGCGCGCTTCTGGAGCTTGTACACGTGCCCTGGAAGGAAGCGTCTGAGCTTGTCGAGAAGATTGGCGAGGCGGAGATGTATCGACTGCGCGAGACCCTGCTGCCGATGGTGTGGCTCGACCGTCTGCTGGAGTTGGAGGCTGACGAGAGACGGCGCGCTGACCACGGATTCTACCTCGCCGTACTGGAGTTCGAAGGCTGCCGTTTCGGCCTGGCGGTGGATGAACTGGTGGCTCCCGAGGAGATCGTCGTCAAGCCGCTGACCAACGGTTTGCGCGAGATTGGCATGTTCTCCGGAGCGACCGTACTGGGACATGGCGGGGTGGCGATGATTCTTGATGTGAGTACACTCGCGTTGCGAGGCGGCATGCGCCCCATGGCCCAGCACGCTGGCCGCAAGCAGCCGGAAGCGAAGACGAGGCCACGCTTTCTGGTCTTCGGCGGACGCCTGCAGGGCCGCCAGCCCGAACGGATTGCGCTCGCGCTTGAGTCTGTCGAGCGGATCGAGAAGGTGGCGCTGGTGCGCGTTGAATATGCAAGCGGGCGCGCCATGCTGCAATACGGCAGTGCGCTCGTGCTGCTCGAAGATGTAAGCGGCGTACTGGCCGAGTCGCGCGGATTGTCGGGGTCGACTGTGCTCACCGTACTGATCTGCAAGCGGCCCCGTGCCAGGGGCGGTCATCATCGCGTCGGCCTGGTGGTGCGGGGCGTGTTGGATGTGGCCAGCGGCGCGGTTGTCCCAGGCGGCACGCGTATGTTGGAAGGCTTCGATGACGGCGAAAAGTTGGCGCTGGTAAACGAGCGACTGGCGGTGGTTCACGAGGCTTTTGCCGGTCAGTCGATGCAGGAGGTTGCATGACCGGCGCAGAGTTGATGCTGTGCGCTGTCGAGGTCGCGGGCCAGCGCTTCGGGTTAGACACTCGGAAGGTGCGTGAGGTGATCGGCGATTGCCCGATACAACGCGTGCCCTTATCACCACCTTACATTGCCGGTGTGGTCACCTATCGTGGCGAGGTGTTGACGACCGTAAGCCTGCGGGTGGTGCTGGGGATGGAACCCGCGAAGAAGGGAAGCGAAAGCTGCGTCCTGGTGCTCGACGGCGATTTGAACTGGGAGGGAAGCGCCGAGCAGTTCGG
The DNA here is from genome assembly GCA_963693075.2 of uncultured Granulicella sp. GTDB lineage: Bacteria > Acidobacteriota > Terriglobia > Terriglobales > Acidobacteriaceae > Edaphobacter. The sequence continues at coordinate 626,417 of CAXMMP010000001.1, forward strand.
CCTGCAGGTGGATGGCGTAGGCGGCGTCGTGCCCGTTGCGGAGGATCTGTTGCGCGCGAATCCGCCTGCGCTTTCGGAGGTCTATCGTGCGATCTGTCTTGCGGCGTATCGTGCCCAAGGCGGTCTACTCGTGCAACTCGATTCAGAGGAGTTGAAGCCGGTCCGGCTTGCCAAACGATTGGCTCCGCGTCCGCTGGTGACTTCGGGAACGAACAATCTACCAAAGGAAAGAGGAGCGGCCTGAATGCGAACACTGATCGTGGATGATTCGAAGTTTATCCGGGAATACTTGAAACAGCACCTGCAGAAGATGGGAGCCGACTGCACCGAAGCCGAGGACGGCAATGCGGCGCTGGGCGTGTTGCGAACGGGGACCATCTTCGACCTGATGCTGGTCGATGTGAACATGCCGGTGATGAACGGGCTGGAGTGCGTGCGGCACATTCGCGAAGAGCATCTGGACCCGCAGATGAAAGTCATGATGGTGACCACTGAAGCTGACCACTGCTTCATCGAGCAAGCCCTCGAATACGGCGCGGATGAGTTCCTGATGAAGCCGTTCACTCCCCAGAGTCTGCGCGAAAAACTATTGTTGCTTGGGTTTGCACTGGCGGCCTAGCGGCCGCGAACAAGAAAGAGGGAACATGAAGGAAGGGCCGGTGCGGGTGCTTGCGGCGGATGATTCAGCGGTGATGCGCGAGGCGCTGCGCATCATGTTCGACGTGCATGCGCGCTTTGGCGATGCACGTCTGCCGCAGATGGACCTGTGCGGTGTGGCGACGGATGGGATGGAAGCCCTGGCCGCGGCAAGTGATCTGAAGCCGGATGTGCTGTTGCTCGATCTCGAGATGCCGAAGCTGGATGGGCTTGGTGTCTTGAAGATTCTGGGCGAGCGCGGATCGAAGCTTCCAGTCATCTTGTGCTGCACCCATACCGAGCGTAGCGCGCGGGCGACGCTCGATGCTCTTGCGATGGGTGCTGTTGACTACGTGATGAAGCCCGGTCGTGAAGTTGATCCGCTGGCCGCGATGACCTTGTGGACGCGACAGTTGTTGCCGAAGATTGCGGCAATGGGGAGGCGAACCGGGCAGACACGTCATCATTCGCCGGTCGCTCATCCGGTGAGTGCTGAAGCGGGTCGGCCTCCCGAGGTGGTCGTAATCGCGGTCTCGACTGGAGGCCCTGCGGCTCTCGAAGTGATGCTGCCCATGTTGCCGGCGGACTTCGCGGCACCCGTTTTGATTGTTCAACACATGCCGCGCCTGTTCACCGGAGCGCTGGCAGAGCGTCTGTCGCGCAGGTGCAGGCTGGCCGTCCGCGAAGCGCGTGGCGGCGAAGCCATTGCCGCCGGCACAATCTGGCTGGCTCCAGGCGACCAGCACATGGAGATCGTGCCGGGGGCCATGGGGCGGCCAAATGCGATTCGACTTCACCGGGGACCACCCCTGAATAGCTGCATACCTTCCGCCGATTACCTCTTTCGTTCGGCCGCCGCCGTGTACGGCGAAACAGCGCTCGGAGTCGTGATGACCGGTATGGGCGCCGATGGAGTGGAGGGCGCACGGGCTTTGAAGAACGCCGGCGGGACCATGCTCGCACAGGACGAGGTGACGTCTGCGGTATGGGGGATGCCGGGCCGAACGGTGCGGGCGGGAATCGCGCATGCCACCGTCCCGCTCGAAGGCCTGGCCGCGGCACTGATCGAGCGAGTGGGCCGGCTGAAACCGGATAGTGCTCCAAGAGATATTTGTCTGATGCGCGCCGCCGATAAGAAGAGGGAGGTGCTGTATGGCGTGCTCTGATACGGATTATGCGTATCTGCGGAAGCTGGTGCTCGAACAGTCCGCGAACCTGATCGATCCATCGCGCAACATGCTGTTCGAGACGCGCTTGACCCCACTTGTCCGCACCGCCGGCGCAGAGAATCTGGAAGGCCTGGTCAGTATCCTGCGCGTCGACCGCACGGCCCGCCTGCACCACGCCGTCGCCGAAGCGATGACCATCAACGAAACAAGTTTCTTCCGCGATGTTCGTCCCTTCGAAGCGATGCGCTCGACCGTAATCCCCGCGCTGATTCGACAGAACGCCGAGGCAAAAAAACTTCGAATCTGGAGTGCGGCAAGCTCGACAGGCCAGGAAGCCTATTCGATCGCGATGCTGCTACTCGAACACTTTCCTGAGCTTGTCACCTGGGATGTGAAGATCATCGGGACCGATCTCTCGCGTACCGTATTGGATTACGCCAGGGCCGGTCGCTATCGCCGCATGGAGATTAATCGCGGACTCCCCGCGAAGATGCTCGTGAAGTATTTTGTCCGCGACGGCGAAGAGTGGGAGGTCGCGCCGAAGATTAAAGCCATGTGCGATTTTCGCTACGCCAACCTCTGCGCTCCGTTGCCCCCGCTACCGGTCTTCGACCTGGTCATGCTCCGCAATGTGCTGCTTTACTTCCCGCAGCAGGACCGTAGCTGTGTCTTCTCCGACGTCTACGGCCAGATGAATCCCAAGGGATTTCTCATGCTTGGCAATGCGGAGCAGGCCGAGGATTCGACAGACCAGTTCGTCGCTGAGTTCGCGGCGGATTCGTACTTTTATCGGCCAGTCCCAGGACTCTAACGACGCTCACAGGCGGGATGCTTCGCTGCGTCAACACGCGTGATACCCGGCTTCGCCTTGGCAGCATCTTACCGGTATGCTGAGACGCGGACCGGTGCGATGGCGGGTGTGAAGTCAGGGAAAAAAAAGGTCGATGCCGCGTTGGAGATCACTCCAGCGGACGCGGCCCTGAATCTGTTCCACCCCATCACCGCCAGCTGGTTCCGCGCGGTCTTCGACGGTCCCACCGCTCCGCAGATCGAAGGCTGGCCCGCTATCGCACGCGACGAGTCGACCCTCATCCTCGCACCCACCGGCACCGGCAAGACGCTTACAGCTTTCCTCTGGTGTCTCGACAAGCTCATGCTGCGAACTCCCGTCGACCAGGCCGAGCGTGGCTGCCGCGTCCTCTATCTCTCGCCACTCAAAGCCCTTGCAGCAGACGTCGAGCGAAACCTTCGTTCACCCCTGGCCGGCATCGCCAACTTCGCCAAGCGCGAAGGCGTGGCGGTCCGCATGCCGGAGATCAGCGTCCGCACCGGCGACACACCTGCCAAAGAGCGTGCGCGCTTCAACCGCCATCCCGGCGACATCCTCATCACCACGCCCGAATCTCTCTACCTCATGCTCACCAGTGCCGCCAGCGAACAGTTGCGAAGCGTCGAAACTGTCATCGTCGACGAGATCCACGCGCTCGTTCCCACCAAGCGCGGTGCCCATATGGCCTTATCGCTCGAGCGTCTGGAAGCCCTCGTCCAAGCCACCTCGCCTGGAAGACGCATTCAACGCATTGGCTTGTCCGCGACCCAGCGGCCGCTCGAGGAGGTAGCGCGTTTTCTCGGGGGAGCGGAAGCGAGGGAAGAGGTAGAGGGGAGGAAGAAAGAGAAGGCAACCCCTTTGCTGGCCCAGAGTATCGAAGGCGAAGTTCCCGCCTCTCTGATGGAGGTCGCCGGACCCGACGCGGCCGAGGCAGGCGGCGTCCGGTACCGGCCCGTGACCATCGTCAACGCCGGAGCGCGTAAGGTCCTGGACCTCCGCGTCGAAGTCCCAGTCGAGGACATGGCCAAGCTCGGCGAGATTCAGGACATCCCTTCCGGCCCGGCGAGTCAGGGCCCCAAGCGCACATCCATCTGGCAAAGCATTCACCCACGCCTGCTTGAGATTATCCGCGAACGAACCTCGACCCTCATCTTCGTCAACGCACGTCGCGTAGCCGAGCGACTCGCGGGAGCCCTCAACGATCTTGCCGGAGAACCCATCGCTCGAGCCCACCACGGCTCCCTTGCCGCCGCGCAACGCACCGAGATCGAAGAACTTCTCAAGGCCGGCCGCATCAAGGCACTCGTCTGCACGTCCTCACTCGAGCTTGGCATCGACATGGGAGCGATCGACCTCGTCATCCAGATCGAGGCCCCGCCAAGCGTCGCCAGCGGGATGCAGCGCATCGGCCGTGCGGGGCATCAGGTCGGCATGCCCTCGAACGGCATCATCTTCCCCAAGTATCGCGCCGATCTCGTCGCCTGCGCCGCCGTCACCCGGGCGATGCACGAAGGCCACGTCGAGTCGACTCGCTTCCTGCGCAACCCGCTCGACGTGTTGGCGCAGCAGATGGTCGCCATCGTGGCCCAGCCTCCAGGCGCGAAGGTAGATAAGAAAGCAAAGAAGGAGGAGACCGAGTTCGAAGACGAAGGTGCAGGAATCTCCTACGCCGGAATGATGGCTGTCGTCCGCAGCGCGGCAGGATTCGCGAGCTTGAGCCAGACGGTCTTCGACGGCGTCCTCGACATGCTGGCCGGGCGTTATCCGTCAGATGAATTCGCAGAGCTTCGCCCACGCATCACCTGGGACCGCACGCGGAACTGGCTCACCCCACGCCAGGGCGTGAAGAAGATCGCCATCCTCAACGGCGGCACCATCCCCGACCGTGGTCTCTATGGCGTCTTCCTCGCCGGCACAGCCAGTGGCAAGCCCATTCGCGTCGGAGAGCTCGACGAAGAGATGGTCTTCGAATCTCGCACCGGCGACACCTTTGTCCTTGGAGCCAGCACATGGCGCGTCGAAGAGATCACGCAAGACCGCGTCCTCGTCTCGCCCGCGCCCGGCGAACCCGGCAAGATGCCTTTCTGGCACGGCGACCAGGCCGGCCGCCCACTGGAATTCGGTCGCCGCATCGGCGGCCTGGTGCGGTCGTTACGCGAGATGCCCCGCAACGTCGCGCTGAGCACGCTTACCAGCGAGCACGATCTCGACCCGCAGGCAGCCGAAAACGTCATGCGCTACCTCGCCGACCAGGAACTTGCCAGCGGTCAAGTCCCCGACGACCGCAACATCGTCATCGAGCGTGTGCGCGACGAACTCGGCGACTGGCGCATGTGCTGCCTTACGCCCTTCGGCAGCAAGGTGCACGCGCCTTGGGCGATGGCGGCGACCGCCCGTATCCGCGCCAACGGTGGCCCCGACGTCGAGACCATGTGGTCCGAAGACGGCTTCGTCCTGCGCTTTCCGGAGTCAGACGAGGCCCCCACCATCGACCACCTGCTCCTCGAGCCCGAAGAAGCCGCCGAGCTCGTCCTTCGCCAACTCGGCTCGACCGCACTCTTCGCCGCCAAGTTCCGCGAAAGCGCGTCACGAGCGTTGCTGCTCCCACGCCGCCGCGCTGACGGACGCACACCCCTGTGGCAACAGCGCAAACGTGCCTACGACCTCCTCGCCGTGGCCAGCCGTTACGCCGAGTTCCCCATTCTGCTGGAGGCGTATCGCGAATGCCTGCGTGACGTCTTCGACATGCCAGCCCTCATGGAGATCCTGCGCGGCATCGGCAACCGTTCGCTCCGCCTCCACACCGTCGATTCGCGCACCCCTTCGCCCTTCGCCGCCGCGCTTCTTTTCAGCTACGTCGCCAACTACATCTACGACGGTGACGCCCCGCTCGCCGAGCGTCGCGCCCAGGCACTCTCCATCGATCAGGACCAGCTTCGCGAACTCATGGGCGACGCCGACCTCCGAGAACTCCTCGACCTTGGTGCCATCGAAGAGACCGAAGAGCAGCTCCAGTGCCTCGCCGAAACCTACCGCGCACGCACCATGGATGGCGTCCATGACCTGCTCCTGAAGCTCGGTGACCTCACAAAAGCAGAGCTTCTGGCTCGATCCACATCTCCCACCGTCGCGCTCTCCGCAGAGCGCCTTCGCAAGTCATTGCGCCTGCTTGAGGTCTCAATCGCTGGCGAAAAGCGCTTGATTGCCGTAGAAGATGCAGGCCGCTACCGCGATGCCATCGGTGTGCCATTGCCGCCAGGTCTCCCGAGTGCCTTCCAAGCCGTCGTCCCCGATGCCTTACTTGACCTCGTTCGCAGATTCGGCAGAACCCACGGGCCGTTCACAACCTCAGAAGTGGCCCAGCGGTTCGGCATCGCGACCGAATCCGCCGAAGCCGTCCTGAATCGGCTCGTAGGCCTCGGCCGCATCGTCGAAGGAGGCTTCCGCCCCGGCGGCACCCATCGCGAGTGGTGCGACCACGAGGTTCTCCGAACGATTCGCCGCAAATCGTTGGCTCGCCTCCGCAAAGAGATCGAACCCGTGGAACAAGCCACGCTCGCCCGCCTCTTCACTCGCTGGCAGGGGGTCGTCCAGCCCCGTCGTGGCCTCGACGCTTTGCTCGACGTCGTCGAAAACCTGCAAGGCGCGCCGATTCCCGCCTCGATGCTTGAGAGTGAAGTCCTGCCCGCCCGCATCCTTGGCTATAAGGCATCGGACCTCGACACGCTGATCGCTGCCGGCGAGGTCGTATGGTGCGGCGTCGAGCCCATCGGCGAGAAAGACGGACGCGTCGCCCTCTACCTCGCCGAAAATCTGCCACTTCTATGGCCGGTGAAAGCCGCGGAAAAGCTCGAAAGCACTCCGACAACCGAACGCGAAGACAAGATCGTCAACTACCTGCGCGGGCGCGGCGCCTCTTTCTTTCAGGACCTGCACGACGGTACCGGCGGCGGCTATCCAGGCGAAACCCTTGAAGCTCTCTGGAATCTCGTCTGGCGCGGCCAAGTCACGAACGATGGCCTGAACGCCCTGCGAGCCTACACCGACCGCACCCCATCTAACACGCGTAATGCCAAACCCGCACGCCGTGTTCACCAGCAGAGCGGCTTTCGTTCCCGCCGTACGACCCCGCCAAGCGCACAGGGCCGCTGGTCGCTGAATGCCGCAGCCTTCCAGGAAGAAACTCCCGGTCCAGCGACCAGAGGCACCGATTGGAGCTTCGCCATTGCACAACAACTGCTCGCACGTTACGGCGTCGTCTTCCGCGAAACAGCTCATGCTGAAGGCCTGCCCGGCGGCTTCTCCGCCATCTACGACGTCATGAAAGCGCTTGAAGAAAGCGGCAAAGTCCGTCGCGGCTACTTCGCCGCAGATCTCGGCGCAACCCAGTTCGCCATGCCCGCCGCAGTAGACCTGCTGCGTTCGCTCCGCATTCGCCGCGACGGCGATAAGAGCGAGATGCTCCTGCTCGCCGCCACCGACCCCGCCAACCCTTACGGCTCGCTGCTCAAGTGGCCGTCGGGCGGCGACGCCTCATCTTCGCTCACCCGCAGCGTGGGCGCGCGCGTCATCCTCTGCGACGGCGCGCTCATCGCCTACCTGCGGCGCGGCAACCCCAACCTGCAGGCCTTCCTCCCCGAAGAAGAGCCGGCCCGCACCCAATCCGCTAAAGCCCTCGCCGAATTCCTGGTCGAGCGCGCCCATACCGAAGGCGGCATGCTGGTGACCAGCATCAACGGTATAGCCATCGCCGAACACTGGTCCGCACGCGTTTGGCTCGACGCTGGCTTCGTCGCCGGCGCCATGGGCTTTAACGTGAGACGGGTACTGCCGGCCTTGCCGGGAGCTGCGGGGGTGGGAGCTACAGGCAGGTAGGCTTTAGGCCGCGAGGTTTCCCTTATGGAGAGTGCCCTGCACACCGACGCGCGGTTTTACGGCGGTAGCTATGGGTGCCGGTATGCTTCGTACCGGTTCACCGGCACTGAGCGAGGGCAGGCAGCCTGAAACGTTGACGCGGCTCCAGCCGGTGATGGACTCTCGCCGCTCCGTTCGCGACTCGATCAGAGAGTCTTTAGGGCAGCGAACGCTCCAGAAATCGCAGCGATGGCGGATGATTCCCGGGCTGGCTGTAATGGGTAAAGCCCAAAGCGACATAGAGTTCATGCGCCGCCGCTATGCTGGCAATGTCCGTATCGAGGATCGCCCGGCTGTATTCACGCGCCGAGGCCCGTGTTAAGGCCTCGGTGACCAGCCGGCGGGCGAGACCTTGACTCCGGAACCCAGGCTGAACAAACAAGCGTTTGATCTCACATGTAGTCTCCGGTTCTTGAGCGGCATGGCGATACGCAATGCAGCCCGCAGGTTGCTCCTCGACGGTTGCAACGAGCAGCTCTCCATTTGGGCCCGAGTAAGGCCCCGGCAGGCTTCCAATCTCCTCTGCAAACAACGAGAAATTGAAGCAATGCGTACTGGCAGCGGACACGAGAAACTCGCGATAGGCATGGAAGAGGGTCCGAGCGTGGTCGACAGCGGGACTTCCCGGCAGGACGGAGTGAATGTGAAGCATGCCGAATGATAACCATCCCGCCCCGCACCCTTGCACCACTCCTAGAGCAATTGATCGTCGAAGTCCAGACTTAAGCAACCTGTTTTGAATACTTTGCATACTTTCCGGCGGGGGTAAAGAATTCACCCTCGATTCGCCGCATCTGACACTCGAAGGGAGTCAAAATGCCGGAGGGAGACACCATCTATCGAAGTGCCCGCGCGATGCAGCGAGCGCTTGGCGGCAAAGTCTGCACCGGCTTCGAGACCGGCCTCGCACCGCTTGCCCGCGTCAACGACGACACGCCTATCGCTGGCCGAATCATCGAGCGTGTCGAAGCCCGCGGCAAATGGCTCCTCGTTCACTTCAGCGGCGACCTTATCCTCCTCACGCATATGCTCATGAGCGGCAGTTGGCACCTCTACAAGACCGGTGAAAAGTGGTGGATGGGCAAAGACCGCATGCGCGCCGCCATCCGCACCGCCGCCTGGCAAGCCGTCGCGTTCAATGTCCCGGTAGCCGAGTTCCACACGGCGCGCTCGCTGGAACGCTACACCCAGGTCCCGAAGCTCGGTATCGACATTCTCGGCGCTGCGTACACCGTCGAAGGCGGCGTCACGAGCCTGCAGGCTTACGGTCAAAGCCACCCTGGGGCAGAGATCGCCGTGGTGTTGCTGAACCAGCGTGTTCTGGCTGGCCTGGGCAATGTGTACAAGAGCGAGGTCGCGTTTGCCGCAGGCGTGAACCCATTTCGCGCCATGTCCACCCTGACGACAAAGGAACTGGAAGTCATGGCCGAAGTTGCCGGCAAGTGGATGAAGGTGAATGTGCTTGACGGGGCGGGCGATGGCATCTCAACCTACTTCGGTAACCGCCGCACGACCGGCAACTCCAACCGTGACGAGCGCCTCTGGGTCTACGGCCGACAAGGCCAGGAATGCCGACGCTGCGGCGCAGTGGTCGAGATGCGCAAGCAGGGCGAACAAGCGCGCTCAACCTACTGGTGCCCGGGCTGTCAGCCGTGGGTCGCCGCTACAGGACAAGCTGACGTAGCCCCAGTCGGCAAGAAGCTGAAGTTGAAGGGGCCGCGCCGCAAGGTCGGCTGCTGATTGCAAGCTTGACGCTTGCTTGAAACTCCCTCGCACGCAAAGAAGTCACCCGCGTTACGCTTTGAAGATGGATGAGATTCAGCCCACTGCACGCAGGAGACAATACACGAGACACTCCGCATGGGTGCTGGGGATTGCGCTGCTACTGCGAGTTCTCGTAGTGGCGGGATTTTGCAGGCAGCATGGCGCTGCGTTTCTCTTCAAGAACGGTTTGGAGATGTCGTTGCTTGCGCAGTCGCTGCTGCACGGGCAAGGACTTAGCTCACCGTTCGGGCCACCAACCGGGCCGACAGCCTTCATCGCGCCTGTCTACCCGATGCTGGTTGCTGCGGTGTTCTGGATCTTTGGAAGCTATACGAACGCTTCGGCATTGATCATGATGGGCCTGCACATCGCGGCCAACCTCGGCACGATTGCTTTGATGATGCATCTCGCGCGAAGGGTATTCGACGAACGAGCAGCGGTGATTGGAGGAGTGCTGTGGGCTGTATCTCCGCCGCTGCTCTTCATGCCGACGATCTTCTGGGAGACCTCCTTTTCATGCTGCTTGATTCTTGGTTTGCTGTCGCTTGCCTTATGGGTGCGGGATGAGCCGAACCTGACAGCGTGGCTGACTCTCGGCGCATATGCGGGCGCGATGGCACTCGTCAACCCTGCGTTGATTCTGACCATTTCGGCTGTCATCGGCGGTATTGTGCTCGTCGCGTGGCGGCGTCTGAGGCCACGTGATGTCGCTCTTGGCGCTTTTATCTTCGTACTGGTCTTCTGTGCATGGCCCATTCGCAATGCGCGCGTCTTCCAGGCGTTTGTGCCGTTGCGGACTACCGTTGGCTTCGAGCTTTGGATGGGCAACCAGCCTGGTTCGACTGGATTTCTCAATGAGTCGTTATTCCCGACCTTTAACCATGCCGAGTTGAACCAATACAATCGCATGGGCGAGATTGCTTACACGGATGAGAAAAGTGCGTTGGGGAAACGTTATATTCTTGCGCATCCCGCGACGTTTGTAGCCTTGAGTGCGCGACGCTTCTTCCGATTCTGGACCGGAACGGGCACTGAGCACGGGTCGCCTATCTTCGCCGTGCATGCAGTGGCCACAACCCTGCTAGGGCTAACCGGGCTTTGGATGTTGATGCGCCAACGGCGTTGGAAGCTGTTGCTCCTGCTCGCGACGCCACTCGTCTTCTTTCCAGTGCCGTACTACATCACCCACGCGGAGTTTCGTTACCGCCTCGTCATCGATCCGCTGCTGACGCTATTGGCTGGCTACGCCGCAACGCGGATGGTGCGCGAATCAACGGCACCAAAACCCTGATCGTGAGCGAGGCCGTCCGGCGCGAGGACGTCCTTGCTCTATCGAAGCCGGTGCAGCAGCACAGCCGTGTCGTCCTGGTATTCGATCGTCCAGTTGGGCGAGCGACTGAGGGCTGCCACGATCTGTGAGTCTTTTGGGAAAAGAACGTAACGGAACTTCGTCTGTTTGAAGGACTCGACTGGCAACTTCAGATTGATCAGATCCATGTAGGACTGGAGCAGCCCCGTCTGCTCGAAGACATCAGCGCGCGTGTCAATAAAGATGGGCTGCGTGGGCAGATTCCAGATGAGATACCCCCCCCAATTGAAGTCGTTGAAGAGCGGACCGGAGAGCGGGTGTTGGGAGAGGTACGTCACAGCCTTTGAGGGATAGCCACGGTCTTCCTGCCCTATTAGCTCGTCCCGCGTCGGAACGTGAGAGATGACAAAGTAAAGAACGAGCGCGACGATCGCTGAGTTGAGCAGCCGTTTGTCCTTAGCTCGATTGTCATGGCCCAGAAAAGTCAGTTCGTCGGCAAGGATGGGACAGAGAACGATGCCGGCAAGCAGAAGGAAACGCGAATAGGTAAAGCCAGCAAGTATCGCAATGAAGAGCGTGGTGGCGTCGTAAAAATCCCAGGTACGCGCTCTCAAAGTCCGGGCGGCCAAGAGTATGGCGATGAGCAAGAAGACGACACGGCCGCGTGTTCCGTGGAAGTCGAGGGATTGCCACTCCTGTACCGTGGCGAGCGTCAGCTTATGCTGTCCGGCGATGATGAACGGGTAGACCACCAGATGCCATCCGTAGGGGTTCAGAAACAACGCGGGAATAGAGAGCGCGGTGAAAAGAAGCAAGCGCCTCCGCTGTTCGGGTGTCCATTTGATTGCCGCAAGCGCTCCGAGATGGAACGACCGAAGGCCGCACGCGAAGAAGGCAATCAACAGCACAAATCCGATAGGCCACGACCCATGCAGGTTGATCCACAACCCGAAGAGCAGGGGCAGAGCCCAAAGCACATTCTTTTTGTCTTCACCCGCATGGCGAAAGTGATTGAGGATTGCAAGTTCGATGACGAGGCAGATCCACCCGAAGAGCTGTGTCCGCGGTGCGATGGAGACAGAGGCAAAGACAATGAACAGAGCAGCGACGAAGATCGCGGGGCGTAATGACCGCGTGCGCTGCCAAGCCAACATGCAGACACCGAGCATCAGCGTTTCAAGCAGCGCGATGGAGAGCACTTCAATCCCGCGGATGCCGAACGTGCGCCACGCTCCGTAGAAAAAGACCTCGCTGAGCCACTCTGGATCGATCCACGAGTGCCCGTTGAGCGAGAAGGTGTAAACGTCGTTACGAAGAAAAGCGTGCTGTTGAAAAAGGAGCTGCGCATCGCGAAGGTGCCAGCCGATATCGGGATCGGCCATCAGGGGTTGGTGGATGCAGAAGAAAAAGAGCGAGCCCATGATCAGGGCCAGAAGCATGGAGGAGAAGCCGGGAAGTGGAAGCGATTGTGCAGGAACTTTCACAGGACTCCTAAGTGGCTTGATGAATAGGATAATCCCGGTCTGGCAGTCAGTTGATTTGGAGGATGTCGCCTAACTGGGTTCCACACTCTTCAATGCGTCCGGCGGGGAGTTCGATCACGCTGCGGATTTTGGTGCTGACACTGGTGACGCGGTAGGGGACAAGGTTTGACCACAAACGGGTGACGCGAAGTTCTTTGTCTAAGCCGATGACATCGATGGGAAACATCATGCCCATCGTATGAACACCGGACGAAGGCTTGATCCAAAGCCCCCGTCCGGTATCGAGACCACGTTTGCCGAGCAATCCAAAGAGGCGAGTGAAGGAGGTGTCCGCGATCCGGACCTGATCTCCGATGACCGTGTTGCGGTTAGTGTTTGTAACTGTGACTAAACGCATGATGCTGTCATGCTCCTCTGGATCGGGTTGAATTACGAGTTGGTCTGCTTGCGACGGTAAACGATAACCGACAGAATGATGACTGCGAGGGCGCCGGCTGCTACGCGAACGAGAACGCTGGTATCCATGATTTAGTCCTCCTTTCCGGAAGTATTCCCAAAATCGTTATTGAACTTTTGTCAGCGCTTCTTAAGGCGCCTCCGCATTTTGTACCTGCGGTAAACTTTTGTGTGTCACTGGCCTTATCGACTGATTGGAGAGTAGCATCGCCCTTTTTGCCGTTGAATCCAACCTTCGGGTTAGAGCCGTGCTAGTTACCTACACCTTTAAGACCACTCGCGATGCTCAGGACAGCAGGCGCCAGAAGCACGATAAAGATGCAGGGAAAGATGCACAAGACAAGCGGAAAGATGATCTTGATCTTAGTTTTGGCGGCCGCTTCTTCGGCATGTTGACGCCGCTTCATCCGAAGTTCCTCGGAGAATCGCCCGAGTGCCTTGATGATCGGCGTTCCGAAGCGATCGGATTGCACCAGCATGCTGACGAATGCGGCAAATTCTTCGATCTGTGTGCGAGCTGCGAGGCTTTGCCAGGCATCGAGCCGCATCTTGCCGGCGCGCTGCTCCAGGTGAACCTGCGTAAACTCCTCATTAATCTCTTTGTGGCTTGTCGCAAGCTCTTCGCCGATGCGTAGCAGAGCCTGATCGAGCCCTAGGCCAGCGTCAACGCAGATGACGAGAAGATCGATGGCGTCGGGCATGCTGCGACGAACTTTCTTCTTACGTTTTGAAGTCTGGCGAGTCAGCCAGAAGTCCGGCGCCATGTACCCGATCACAAGCCCGGAGAAGATCCAGAAGAGCGTATTGCTCGGCATGAAACTCATCGCGAACGCGCCGATCAACGGGGTCACGCACTGCACAGCAAAGAAGATATCAGGGGCCTTCGGATCGCGCAGGCCGGCGGTAAATAGCCTGTCCTTGAGTTTTGTATTCTCGGTCATGCCGAGGCGTGCTCGAAGCTCACGTGCCGCTTTCAGCAAACCTTCCTGGACATGCTCTTTATTTTTTACCTTACGCTGATCAGGCCGGTTGCTTTGAACGACATCGAGGATGCGCTCCGCCTCGGGAGTCGGGCGCAGGATGATTGGCGTGGCTAGCAGACCAATGATCGAAAATGCCAGGACGGCGATGCCGACGTAGAAAATAATGTTCACGGTTAGACCTCGATCCCGTTGATGATCTTCCGGATGATGAAGCCGCCAGTGAAGAGAAGCGCCACGCCAAGATACAGAAGTTTATTGCCGGTGGGCGTCTCGAAGAGCACGTCGGAGTAGCCGGGGTTGATCCAGTTGATCGCGAAGAGCATGACGATCGGCAACAGGCAGAGGATCCATCCTGTCAAGCGGCCTTGCGCCGTATGAGTACGAATCTCGCCCTTGATACGCAGACGTTCGCGAATGACGAAGCAGATACGGTCGAGAATCTCTGCGAGATTGCCGCCCGTTTCCTTCTGCACCAGCATGCCGGTCACGAGCACGCGGAGGTCTTGCGAGGGAACGCGATCAAGCAACTCCATCAGGCAGTCGCGAAGTGGCAGACCGTAATTCTGCTTCTTGAAGACTTCGTTGAATTCGAATTTCACGGGCTCGACAGCCTGCTCTGCGACAATGCCAATGGCTGCCACAACAGAGTGACCGGCGCGAAGCGAGCGGGACATCATGTCGATGCTATCGGCGAGGCCGGCATTGAAAGCGTCAACCCTGCGCTTGCGTTTGAAGTTGAAGAACAGGATCGGCCATGCACAGCCTTGAAGACCGACCAGGAAAGCCAGCAGGAAGTTGGACTTGAACAGGTAGGTGACGGCAAGCAAAGCAAAGCCGACTCCGCCGCATACGCCGATCAGTTTCCCGATCGTCATGTTCGTATCGGACTGCAGGAGGAGTAAGCGAAGCTGTTCGGAGACCTTGTACTTCTCGATCAGATCATCAATGAACGAGAAGGCGCCGGAGTCGGGTGTAGCAAGCAGCAGGCCGCTGGTGTCGCCGCCAACCTGGCCCGGCGCCACCTTGATGTGACCGATCCTCTTATCGAGCGCCTTTTGTTCTGTAGTCGGGCGCGTCGAAAACATGACGACGCTGAAAGTCAGCGTCACCATGAGAAGGAAGCTTGCGATGATGAGTGCCATAGTGTGTCCTTAGCCGATCTCGAGAGAATGGCCCGTAAGACTGAGCGGAAGAGCGATGCCTGCGGCAAGCAGCTTCTCCGAAAAACGTGGCATGATGCCGGTTGAGTGAAAGCGTCCACGTACCTTGCCATTGGCGCCGATACCCTTTTTCTCGAAGAGGAAGATATCGTTCATGCTGATGACTTCTTCGAAGGCACCGGTGAGCTCGGTGATGTGTGTTACGCGACGGGTACCGTCTGCTTGACGCGATACCTGTACGATCACATGCACGGCCGCAGCAATCTGCGCACGAATGGCCTGTGGCGGGAGGCGAACCTCGCCCATCATGGCCATGGTCTCCAAACGGGCGAGAGCATCGCGAGGCGTATTGCTATGGATGGTCGTAATCGATCCATCGTGACCAGTGTTCATGGCCTGCAACATATCCAGAGTCTCTTCGCCGCGGACCTCACCGAGAACGATGCGGTCGGGACGCATACGGAGCGCGTTGATGACGAGCTCGCGCTGCTTGATGGCTCCGACGCCTTCAACGTTCGGGGGCCGCGTCTCCAGACGCACAACGTGCTCTTGCCGAAGCTGAAGTTCGGCCGAGTCTTCAATTGTCACAATGCGCTCATCAGGACTGATGAAGCTCGAGAGGCAGTTGAGCAGCGTCGTCTTACCGGCGCCGGTACCTCCTGAGACAATGATGTTCAGGCGAGCCTTCACGGCTCCGCGCAAGACTTCCATCATAGGCTCGGTCAACATCTGATTGCGGATCAGATCCTCAGCCTGTAGCGGCTTCGAACCGAAACGGCGGATGGAGAGAATCGCGCCATCGACCGCCAGCGGCGGGATGATGACGTTGACACGCGAACCGTCAAGCAACCGGGCGTCGACCATCGGAGAAGACTCGTCAATGCGCCGGCCAACGGCGGAGACGATCTTATCGATCGTATGCATCAGGTGGCGCTCATCGTTGAAGGTGATGCTGGTCTTCTCGAGTTTGCCGCGACGTTCAATGTAAACGTGTTTATAAGTGTTGACGAGAATATCGGAGATCGTTTCGTCTTTCAGCAACGGCTCAAGCGGTCCCAGCCCGAAGACTTCATCGACGACTTCCTGCGCAAGCTTGTCACGTTCGGTGCCGCTTAACGGAATGCCTTGCTCGCTCAGCAGCTGCTGAATGATGCTGAAGAGCTGCATCTGGCCTGCGCGCGTCTCGCCGAAGTCACCAAGCTTGTCGAGATCGAGGCGCTTGATGAGTTCCTTATGCACCGCTGACTTGATCTGCTGCTGCAAGGCCTCGGGCACGCCGCGTGAGGCACGTGGCGCGGGGGGCGCCATCGGCGGAATCCTCGAGTTGATGTCGACTACGGACGAATCGTTCATTGCGTTCCTTCCAGGCGATGCTTAGATCAAGGTGCGAAGACTACATCCACATGGCGACGAAGCTGCTCTTCTTTTGCTGCGGTGCGGCATGAACCACAGCGTTCTGCGAGCCAACGAGCGTGTTCGCCCACTTGATGACCTGGGCGGAAAAGTCCGACTTGCTCTTGGCCGATACCGGCTCGCCAAGATTTACTGAACGGACCAGCTCGGTATAGCTATTTGGCAGACGAATCGCGATCGGCAGACGAATCGCCTTTTCAATCTGCTCGACCGAAACGGCATAGCGAGATGAGAAGCGGTTGATGACGACATGCATCTTCTCAGTGGTGTAATCGATCTGCATCAAGTTATCGACGTAGCGAGAGAGGTCGCGAATGGCGCCGATCTCCGGCGTCGCAACCAGGTAAACACGGGTTGATACATCGATGACGGCCAGTGCGTTTTCGTCGAGCGAAGTGGCGCAATCCAGCAATACGAAGTCATATTCCATCCGCAGAAACTCCAGCGTCTTGCTGACGGCTTCCGGATCGTTGCTGTTCATGGAGCCGCAAACGTCCGGGGATGAAAGAACTTCGAGTCCGCTGGAATGCTTTGCAACGAAGCCCTGAAGTAGTTCGCTATCGAGACGGCTGACATTACGAACCACTTCGTTGAAGTGAAAGCGGCTGCCATCGAGACCGAGATAGACCGAAACGTGGCCGAGTTCGGCATGATTGTCGATCAGCAGGACGCGCTTCTGGCAAACCTGTGTGAGATACATCGCAAGATGCACAGCGAGAGTAGTCGTGCCCACTCCGCCCTTGGCGCCGAAGAACGAAAGCACGGAGCCAAGCGGTGCCACGCGGCCGGTAGGTGCAGTCCATTGACGCTCCAGCCGGCGAAGCACTTCGGCGAATGCATCCATCTTCAGCGGCTTATGCAGGAACTCCGTGCAGCCGCCACGCATCGCGAGAAGCAGCAACTCTGGTTCGCGGCTTTGTGCTAGAGCGATGACTGTGATCTTGCCGGGAAACAACTGTTGCAGATACTTGGTGCTCTCGACCGCCTCCTCTGGCTTATGGTCGAAGTCGACGATGGCAATGATTCCGTGCGCGGCCTTCAACTGGGGCCCAATGTAGGGCCGACGGGCCGCCGAGATGTAAGCCTCGAAGTTCGAGACGGTGACGAGCCATGGCATCTTTTCGACAGCCTGGACAGCTCGTTCTGCCGTGTCGGGATCGAGACAAACAGTGATGACGGCCGCGTTAAAGATTCCGGATTCAAGACTCATAGCAACACCCTCTGGTTACGGTTCTAGTACCTTACTTTTTGTTCTTGGTTTCGGGGAACTGTTTGTCGAACTTGTGCGAGTCCATCATCGGCACGGGAAGCATTGGCTCCTCAGGGAACTTCGTGTCGGTGAGCGGATCGACAACTGTCGGGGTCACGATAACCATCAGTTCAGTTGCCGAGTGATTGATCTGCTTGGACTTGAACAGTTGCCCCAGGATTGGGATGTTTGCGATGCCAGGTGTCGAAGAGAACTGGTCGGTCGCACGCTTGTCCAACAGGCCGGAGATAGCGAACGTCTCGCCGCTGCGTAGCACAACTTGCGTGTCCGCCTTGCGGGTCGAGATAGCCGGGATCGTGTAGCCACTTATCTGTACTGAGTTCGTATAGTCGAGCGAACTCACCTCAGGTGAGACTTTCAACTGGATCGTCCCATCCGCGTTGACTGTTGGAGTGAAGTCGAGCTTCACGCCGTAAGGCCTGAACTGGATCGTGATGGAGGTGAGGCCGCCGGCGCCGCCCTGGACCACAGGGAAGGGAAACTCACCGCCCGCCAGGAAGCTGCCCTTTTCGCCGCTCATCGCAGTGATGCTCGGCTCAGCAAGAATCTGCAGGACGTTCATCGTCTGCAGGTCTTGAATCGTAGCGCCGATGCCTTTGCTGAAGTTATAGATAAAGAAGTTGAGGGGGTTGGTGACGGAGACCGCCGCAGGTGTTGAAGAGGTCGCGGGCGTAGCCGTAATGGTAGAGGACTGTTGACCGGTTGTGCTGCCGCCCACCACGTTGCCGACTGAGCGGAAGAGATTGAAGGCAAGGTCGTTAAGCTTTGCGCGATCTACTTCAACGATGCGAACTTTGAGGTTCACTTGCTTGACGATCGCGGGATTGACCACGAGCGCATTGGTGACATCCTTCGAATACTGGGTCGCGATCTTCATCGCTTCGTCGGAAACCTTATCGCTGCCAACGGTGCCGTTGAGAACGATGCGGCCTTCGTTGCCGACGATCTGAACGTTATCGTTGGGCAGCGCCTGCTTCATCGCATCGCGCAGCATCTGGATGTTCAGATCTGAAGTAACCGTGAACGACTGCGACTCGCCAGCTTCGTCCCACACGATCAGGGAGCTTGTGCCCGCCTTCTTTGCCGTGACGACAATCTGATTCGGCGACGCGGTATATGTGTCGAGAACCGAAGGGCTCGTCACGTACACGCGGGTCAGGCGATGCTTGGTGTTGACGAAGGTCGAGCGCCCAACCACCAGGTGCAGTTGCTGTTCCACTGGAGGCGCGCTAGAGAAGTCACCGCCAACAGCTACCGGAGCATGGTCCGTCGCGGAGGGCTTCACAAACACCGCGGGCTTGGTGAACAGGTCGCTATGCGAAGCGGCTGGCGTGGGCTGGCTGATGGTCTGCGCCGATAGTTTGGGCAGCTCACACATGATCGCAAGGATCATCCCAGCATAGACGAAGTAAGCACTTTTTGTGACGTTTGGGTTTCTGCGCTGGAAGTTCACTGGGGTGTCTCCGTCTTCTCGCCGTAGACCATCTGCACGGTGTAGGGCTTGGGGGCTACAGTGATGGCTGCCGTTTCGGGGCCCTTCACAAGACTCTTATGAGGTACGCTGACGGCTGTGGAACGAACCGGAAGTGCGGGTCCGACAGAGCCAAGTTGCGAGAGTTGAACCGGTAGGCTCTTCAACTGTTCATGATCGGCGCCGTTGCGAAGAACGAAGTGGACGGTACCTTGCGAGCTGGCTTCGACGACACGAGCCGCGTCATCGGGACTGGCAAGCAGCGTGATGACATCCGTCGTAGTCGCTTTGCCTTCTGGATCCGGCTCCATCTTCTGGCCGGTAGCGATAATCTGCGCATCCTGCAGCACGGTGGATGTGATTGAGTCAGGGCTGTTCGGCGACCGGTACGTGACAAGGACGTCTACGTGCGTACCCGGCAGCAGGAAGCCTGAAACGCCGACAACCTGGTCAGACTTGAGCGAGATGGCGCGCATGCCGTCGGGAATTTTCATCGACAAGCCTGCGCTCGATCCCGCAGCTGCAAGTTGGCGCTCGAGGACCGGCTCGCCGGCGGCAAGCGGGAAGAGAACGATGCGGCCGTTGAGCGAGTCCGCTTTTGCGAAGGCCCCTTCAAGCGGCGTGGCAGTCGGCCACGCAACAAGCTTCAAAGTCGTGGGAGAGAGTACGTCGCCAGCCTGGAGATTTTGGGCAGTTGCGACGTAATGAAGTTCGCCACCAGTCGCTGGGCCGGAGTGCGAGAACTTCTTGACCATCCAGGAAGTAAACAGCGCAGAACCAGCAAGCGAGATGACTAGAGCGATGATGAGCCGGCGGGCTACCATAAGTTCACCGTTGCGTTCCTTGTAAGTACAGCGTGATGCAACAGCCGGCGGCGATCGCTAATCCGTAAGGAAGGCGCAGGTTGCTGGCGTTGCGGACGTTGAGATCCGGGTGTGGGGTGAGGCCCTGGTGCGTATGGTGCGTCGCGAGCGTTTTGACATTGAAGAGAATTGACTTCAACTGTCCACGCATCAGCGCGAGGCCGATGCCCATCACTCC
Source organism: uncultured Granulicella sp. (assembly GCA_963693075.2). Taxonomy (GTDB): domain Bacteria; phylum Acidobacteriota; class Terriglobia; order Terriglobales; family Acidobacteriaceae; genus Edaphobacter. The sequence continues at coordinate 646,316 of CAXMMP010000001.1, forward strand.
GCCCGCAAGCGACGTAAGGATGAGCAGATAAGGCGAATTCGAAAGTCCCATGAGGCAGCCGGCAGCTGTAATCAGCTTGACGTCTCCCGCACCCATGCCACCGGCAAGGTGGAAGATAAGGAAGATGAGGCCGCAGGCAAGTCCGGCCGCAAAGGAAGCGAGGAGGCCATGCCATCCATCGAGCGCAAGGTGCAACAGCAGGCCGGCGACGATCGCGGGCCCCGTGACGAAGTTCGGGATGCGGCGGCTCTTGATGTCGAACGCCGCGCCAGTCAGCGCGAAGATCGAAGCAGCAGCCGGATACACGAATTCCTTCTCAAAGTGCATGATTGCGAACTTCCTTTTGGAGGGATCGGGATAGAACGGAGGAGCCTTGCTGGTTTCGGGTTAGGGCTGAGCACTTCAAACAAGGAATTGTGTTTGAAGTGCTCAGCAGTCCGGTTCGCTACGTTCCGTGAAAACATTCCTTCTGGCGCCCAGGTTCGGATGCCGGGAGGAAGTTAGATCGCGGAGGTCAGGCTGGTGGAGATGCTCGTGAAGGCAGAGTTGATCGAGGTGGCGATCGACTTCATCGAAGCAACTGCGCCGAGGCCGACGAGAGCGGCAACGAGAGCGTACTCGATGAGATCCTGGCCGGACTCGTCGTTGATGAGGTTGTTCATGATCTGCTTGAAGTTCTGCATTGGGTAATTCTCCTTTTATGTGTGTTGCACTTTCTGAATTTGGACTCGCAGGCCCGGGGTGATGAACTGAGATTAGGAAAGGCAACCGTTTTCTGCACTTGCACTTACGTGTTATTCAGTGGAGCTTTTGCGTCACTTTGTTTCGGCTGAAGCAAGAGCATGTCGTAACCGCTGCGCCTGTAGTACTACAGCGAGGACGGAGGCCTGTGCGCGGAGAACGTCTCATCAACTTTCACCGCAAGATCCCATGAGTCCCCCGCGCACCGTTGGACCCCAGGAAAACAAAGCCTCCGACCGGATTGTCCAGGGCGATCTCAGTCCGAAAGACCTGAGGCAATTACCGAGCAGGGTCCCGTTTCCTACTTGTTAACGTCACTATCGGCGGTGGAGTAGACGTTGTTTAGGCCTTGCGGACCCGGGATCTACCCGTTGGCTTGCGACACTGGTTCAGGCGTTCAACTAGAGTTGCTAAAAATCACCGCGCAAAAAGCGAAAAAAATAGATGCAGCTTGGAGCAGCGTTGCCGATAAGTCAATCACTTACAGTGCAACGCGTTACCGAAGCGCCGTGAAAAGACCTCATTGCAACGAAAGTTGTATAGGTCGTGTCCCACCTTGTTGGTACTCCTTTGAGAGCACGCGGACGACATGGGCTCCTCAAGTTAGCGTGAAACACTGAACGATTTGAACGAGGTCTCTGCCCCATGAAGAACGTGTCGACATGCATCCATCAGCACAACCTTGTCAACCCTGAAGCGGTTGCGCTCAGCAGTGGCGAAGCTCACATGAGCTTCGGCGAACTGGACCGAGCGGCTGACCAGCTTGCCGCGCACCTGAAGATCGTGGGCGTTGTCCCAGGATCCGTCGTTCCCATCCTGCTGGAGCGCTCGTTCGATCAGATCATCGCGGCCTTGGCGGTCATGCGCGCGGGCGGAGCGTACCTTCCGATGGATACAGCATGGCCCGACCAGCGGATCCGCGCTATATTGAAGGACTCGTTGGCGGATGTGCTGATCGCACCTTTTGACGTCGCCGGACGCCTTGAAAGCGGCCTGCGCAGCGTATGTCCTGTGCGAGATGCCGCGGCAATCGCGGATGCCACCCCGTCCCGGCACATGGAAGTCGCGGAAGATTCGCTTGCATACCTGATCTACACGTCCGGCTCGACAGGCACGCCCAAGGGTGTGGAGATCACCCATGCCAACCTGATGAACCTCATCAATTGGCATCACGAGGCCTTTGCGGTCACATCAGAAGATCGCGCAAGTCACATCGCGGGGCTCGGTTTCGACGCCGCTGTATGGGAGGTCTGGCCCTACCTGGCTGCCGGCGCGTGCGTCCAGCTCCCCGGGCCAATGGACGAACTCATCCGTTCCTCACCCGCGCACCTTCTTCGTTGGCTGCACGATGGACACATCACCCATTGCTTCGTCCCCACCGCATTGGCCGAGCCGCTGATCCAGAGCGAGTGGCCTGACACGACCCTGCTGCGCTACCTGCTTACCGGCGGCGACGTTTTGCGCAAGGGGCCGATTGCCGGGCTACCTTTCCTTGTCGTCAATAACTACGGCCCGTCGGAATGCACCGTCGTCTCGACCTACGGCATCCTCGAGCCGGGCGGACCGACGCCGCCACCCATCGGTCGCGCAATCGCAGGAGCCGCAGCCTATGTACTCGACGCCGAGCTGAAGCCCGTCGCCCAAGGTCAGATCGGCGAGCTCTATGTCGGCGGAGCAAGTGTGGGACGTGGCTATCGCGGCCTGCCGGGGCAGACAGCCAAAGCCTTCGTCGCCGATCCCTTCAGCGCCGTAACGAATGCCCGCATGTACCGCACCGGAGATATGGTCGCAGAACTTGCCGATGGCCAGCTCGCCTTCCACGGTCGCCGCGACACTCAGGAGAAGATTCGTGGCCAGCGCATGGAACTCGACGAGATCAACGCAGTGCTCGGTCAGTGCAGTGGCGTTATGTTCTCGAGCATCGGCACCCGCCTCGACGGTAACGGCGAAAAGCAACTCGTCGCCTACGTGCTGCCGGACGAGCACGCCGTCCCATCCTCCCGGACTCTCCAGGAGACCATCTCGCAATACCTCTCCGCAGCCATGATTCCCGCGGTTTTCGTCCGGCTGAAGGCGATGCCGCTTAACACCAGCGGAAAACTTGATCTCTCTCTGCTGCCTCAAGCAACCGAAGACAACGCCCTCGGCGAGGTCAACGAGATGCTGAAGCGCGCGCCGGAGACGGAGCTCGAAGCGTCCGTGCTCTCAACCGTGCACGCCCTACTCGGCTCCGACTCAGTCGGGCTCGACGACGATTTTTTCCTCAGCGGCGGTCACTCGCTGCTCGGCGCACAGCTCGTGACTCGTATCCGTTCCGCCTACGGTATCGAGCTCACCCTCCGTGACTTGTTTGAGGCTCCCACTGCAGCTTTGCTCGCGGAGAAGGTGGAAGGACTTATACTTGCGCAGATTGAAGAGATGAGCGACGCAGAGGCTGAGGCGGCACTCTAACGATGGTTGCTGCAAAAAAGACACCGAGCGCCGCGAGCCTTAGCCTGTTCCAGCTTCTGGACCCGGCCGTCCTTGCCGACCCTTACCCCCTCTACAAGAGCCTGCGCGAGCATGACCCCGTCCACTGGGATCCGTACCTGCACAGCTGGGTCGTCACCAGCTACAAGGAGGTGGTCGCCGTCCTGACGAAGTATTCGGCCGACCGCACCCCCACTCCTGAGCAACTCGTCACCCTAGGCCTCACCGAGATGAAACCCTTCGCCGAGATCATGGTGAAGCAGATGCTTTTCGCCGATGCACCCGGCCACACACGCCTGCGCACCCTCTGCTCCGTCGCCTTCACACCACGCCGTGTCGAAGGCCTGCGCTCCGAACTCGAAGCCGTCGCCCACAGCCTAATCGACGACATCATCGAACGCGGCTCCATGGAAGTCATCAGCGACTTCGCCAACGCCTTTCCCGCCATCGTGACCGCCAAGCTGCTCGGCGTCCCGGCAAGTGACCACGAACAGCTTAAGAGTTGGTCCGCCGACTTCGCTGAACTCCTCGGCAACTTCCAGCACAACCCCGACCGCGTCGCAAACGTGCTTCGCAGCCTCGAAGATCTACAGGAGTACGTCCGCGAAAAGATGCGCGAACAGCACGCCGACACCCAGGCCGGTCTCATCGGCGCTCTCATGGCAGCCGAAGTCGACGGCGGACACCTTACCGAGGAAGAAGTCATCGCCAGCACCATCGTCACCATGGTCGGCGGCCAGGAAACCACCACCAACCTCATCGGGAACGGTTTATTGACACTTCTCGAACGCCCCGATTGCCTCGCACAGCTCCGCGATCATCCCGACATCATTGCCTCGGCGGTCGAAGAGCTTCTGCGCTTCGAATCGCCCAGCCAGCATACCGCCCGCATCGCTAAAGACGATGTCATCCTCGGCGGCAAAGCCATCAAAAAAGGCGCTGCCGTCATGGCCGTCATGGCCGCCGCCAACCGCGACCCTGAGCGCTTCCCCGAACCAGACAGGCTCGACCTCACCCGCACCGACAATCGTCACGTCGCCTTCGGATGGGCCGCGCACTACTGTTTCGGAGCCCCACTCGCCCGTATGGAAGGTGCCATCGCCTTCAACGCCATCCTAGCCCGCCTGAAGAATCTGAGACTGATTGACCCCAAGCCCGAGTGGCGCGGCAACACCGGCCTGCGTGGCCTCACTGCCCTCAAGCTCGGCTTCGACCCCGGAGTTCCGCTTGGCAAAGCAGGGACAGGCGTCCCGGCAGTCGGAGCCAAGACCATTCCCCTCGGCTGCCCCATGCACCATTAATTCGTTCCGGGTTGCTGGCGCCCGAGAAGAGCACCCTCCCGAACGGATCGCTGATCCATCCAAGAATTCGTCTCAGTACTTCGCCATTGTTGGATCGACCTTGTCCGCCCACTCGAGAATCCCACCCGCCAGATTCTGCACATTCGTGAACCCGTGATTCCTCAGGATCACCGCAGCCTTCTGGCTTCTCGCCCCGGACCGGCAATGCACGACAATCTCGGCATCTTTCGCCACCGGAATCTCTGCGATCCGAGCCTCCACCGACCCAACCGGAATCAGCGGCGCACCCAGGTTCGCAATCGGATACTCATGCGGCTCACGAACATCCAGGAGGAAGAAGTCCTCGCCCGCATCCCGCTTCCGCTTCAGTTCCTGCACCGTAATCTGCGGAATCCCGTCGACCACGGCTCCACTTACATTCGCATCTTTCGCCACTTCCAGCGGCCCAGTCTCCGTCGGCTTCGGGATTCCGCAAAACTGGTCGTAATCAATCAATTCCTTCACCGTCGGATGCGTCCCGCACACCGGGCAATCTGGATTCTTCCGTAGCTTGAGCGTCCGAAAGTTCATCCCCAACGCATCGACCAGCAACAACCTACCGACCAGTGTCTCGCCAATCCCCAGGATCAACTTGATCACCTCGGTCGCCTGGATGATCCCGACCAGTCCCGGCAGAATCCCAAGCACTCCGCCCTCAGCGCAACTCGGCACGAGCCCCGGCGGCGGCGGCTCCGGATAAAGGCACCGGTAGCAGGGCCCATCTTCGGTAGCGAACACGCTCGCCTGCCCCTCGAACCGAAAGATCGAACCGTACGCGTTCGGCTTGTTCCCGCTCAGCACGCAGGCATCGTTTACCAGGTACCGCGTCTGGAAGTTATCCGTCCCATCCGCGATCACGTCGAAGTCCTTGAAGATCTCCATCGCATTCGCCGAGGTCAGCATTGTGTTGAACTTGATGACATTCAGGTTCGGGTTGAGCCCCTTTAGCATGATTTCGGCCGAGTCCACTTTCAGCTTCCCGACGGTGGCAGTCGAGTGAATCACCTGCCGCTGCAGGTTCGACGCATCGACCGTATCGAAATCCACTAATCCGAGCGTCCCGACACCCGCCGCCGCCAGATAAAGTGCCAGCGGAGCCCCGAGCCCGCCCGTCCCAACGCACAGCACCTTCGCAGCTTTCAGCTTCTGTTGCCCCTCATATCCAACCTCGGGCAGGATCAAATGGCGCGAGTACCGCGCGATTTCTTCATTCGTGAGCTTCGGGAGTTCAGTGGTCGTTTCGGCGAGCGTCGCTGTAATCATCGGTTCCTCAAAACGTTTGATGGTGGTGAGGACTGGATAGCTTCAGACCAAAGAAATCATCCCGGAATCATCCCTCATGTTTACACAGCTCTTGATGCGATTCGTTCTTTAAGCTCAGACCTAAGTGGCTTGTAATTCAAGGTTTCGATCTTTTTGTATGAGGGAAGGGTGATTCTTTTGATCTCAGGCTAGAGGCCGCCAGCGATGCTCGGAATAATCGTTAGCTCATCCGAATCCTTCACCGAAGTCTTTTCCTTCTCCGGCAGATACCGAATGTCATCCTCGTTCAGGTAGACATTCACAAAAGAGCGGAGGTTTCCGTCGCTGGTAAAGAGGTTTGGCCGAAGATCTGGATACTGCGCGACAAGCGCCTCGAGCGAGGCAGCGACAGTTGTTGCCATCACCGAAACGGAATCCTTCTGGCCGGTGTAGGCGCGGAGGGGAGTGGGAATATGAATCAGCATGAGCGGTCTCCTTCGGAGCAGGAAAATAGGATGATAGAGGGGAGATTCGGAGGCGCGCGAGATCGCTAGCGGCGACAGCGGGACGGACAACAACAGCGGATTGGGGCGCTGGTCTTCATTCAGGCTGACCTTGAACTGCCTTCATCATAATTTCTATTGGCTCATCGTCAAAGCGCTTGTCCTCTTCGCGCGTCCCGCGCAACGCGAATGAGTTGGTTAAATCCGCCTTGCCTTCCGCTACGCGCGTGATGACATACGAGCAGCCCAGCCAGTGCGCCTCGGCAAAGTCCGTCGTGGACCATTGCGCCGGATGATCCGGATGCGAGTGGTAAAATCCCACGATATCCAGGGAAAGTGCACGCGCCTGCTTCTGAATCCGGATCAACTGCACCGGATCAATGTGGTAGCGATTATGCGCCGAATCAGTGCGCGTATTCCCCGCTTCCACGATCTTATGGACTTCATTCCGGTCAGCCGAAGCTTTCCCGAGCAGCACTCCGCAGCACTCATGCGGATACGTCCGTTCGCCATGCGCGCGCAGCATCTGATAGTCGTCGTGAGTCAACGTCAACATAGTCAGCGACTCTCCGGCGCTTCCGTCCAGAAGCGCTCCGACATGTACTTCTCAGCCGCATCACACAAAATCGTCACAATCACCGCCTCGCGCCCTGCCGCAAATTCCTGCTCCGCAATCTGCAGGGCAGTCGCCGCTGCAGCCCCGGCCGAAACCCCAACGAGCATCCCCGATCTCCGCGCCAGCCGCAGACACATCGCGTAAGCCTTCTCGGTCTCCATGGGAATATTCTCATCGGCAAGTGCCGGATCGTAGATCGGCGGCACAATCGCAGTCGCCATATGCTTCAGACCTTCCAGCCCGTTGAATGCCGAATCGGGCTGCATCGAGATGCACTTCACAGAGGGGTTCAACTCGCGAAGACGACGCGTCGTCCCCATAAAAGTTCCCGACGTCCCCAAACCCGCAACAAAGTGCGTAACTTGATGCTCCGTTTGCGCCCAGATCTCCGGCGCGGTCGTGTGGTAATGCGCCAACCAGTTCTGATTGTTCCCATACTGATCGGCGTAGAAATACTTGTCGGGGTCAGCTGTGGCAAGCTCACGCGCCTTGCGAATCGCGCCGTCTGAGCCCTGCGCAGGGTCAGTCCAAACGATATGCGCCCCATAAGCCGCCAAATACTTCTTCCGCTCGGGCGAAACATTAGAAGGCATGCATAGCGTCACCGGAAAGTGGAGCGCCGCGCCCAGCATCGCGTAGGCAATCCCCGTATTACCGGAGGTCGCATCCAGCAGCGACTGTTCAGAACCAATGAGATTCCGCTCGAGCGCATCCCTGACGATGTAGGAAGCAGCACGATCTTTCACGGAGCCGCCGGGATTCGCCCACTCGGCCTTGCCCAGAATCTGAATCCCCGGAAGATTTTCGGTCAGTTCATCGAGGCGAACGAGCGGCGTGTTGCCGATCCGTTCGAGCAGTGAGGTTCCGAGGATGGTCGTTGCGGTCGCGGGCATGTTTGAGTCTGAAGCGTTGGATGTGCGAGAGTTAGGTTGAGTCTAAATTATGGCGAAAAAGTCCAAGCGGAGTTTCAACGATGTGCTGGCTGCTCTCGGCACCCAGCGGTTTGATGTAGCGGCAGGCGGAGAAGGTGCAAATCGCAAGCCTGGCGCCATGCGCGTCAGCAAAAACGGTGTCGCAGCCGAGATCGCTGACGGTCAGGGTGGACCCGTCATGCTCCTCCACAAACCCGGCTGGGTTCTCAATGGCGAAATCAGCCGCCTCGTCGACAAGGGCTATCAGAAGTTCCTGAAGACCTCAAAGCTCGAAATCCCCGCGACGGCCGACAAGCTGCGCGCCATTCACGACTTCTCCAACGAACTTGACCAGATCACTGGCGAAGTCGCCCTCTACAACGAAGCCCTCGGTACGACTAGCGACGTTTATATGTACGACCGAGTAGCCGGGCGCCCAGATGCTGGCAAGCACTAACAGCGCAGGTTTCTGATTCAGGTGCCTGGCGGTAGAAGCACGGAGCTTCGATCCCAGGAGTAGGGCCGTACCGAATTCGGCAGTGGCAGCTCTCCGTCTGAGCGCTGGATAGTTATGCGCCGAATTGGATTTTCTTTCTAGCTGGCGCAGCTTCCAAAGCTGCGAAGCTGATGAGATGAAACCGCAAACTGAGCTGCTGATGTGTCCCCCAACTTTCTACGATGTCAGTTACGTCATCAACCCGTGGATGGAAGGGAACCTCCACGCCGCCTCGAAGGCCAGGGCCCGCGAGCAGTGGACAGCGCTCCACACCACACTGTCCAAACGCGCAGACCTCCGCTTGGTCGAACCTGTCTTTGGCTCGCCGGACATGGTCTTCACGGCAAACGCTGGATTGAAGTTGGGCAACGAGGTCGCCCTCTCACGCTTCCAGTTCGCCGAGCGCCAGGACGAAGCAGCTATCTTCGCCGCATGGTTCGCACAGGCCGGATTGACCGTCCGTGAGATGCCCGTCGGAACCTCATTCGAAGGCGAAGGCGACGCACTCTGGAGCGTCGATCGCAGCCGATTGTGGGCAGGCTGGGGATTCCGAACGGCCTTGAAAAGCCATCGTCTTCTTGAAGAGTGGTGGGATGTCGAGGTCGTTTCCCTCCGCTTGGTAGACCCGCGCTTTTATCACCTCGACACCTGCTTCGCACCTCTCCCAAACGGAGACATCATGTACTTCCCCGAGGCCTTTGACGGCCCGTCCCGTGAGGCAATCGACGCCCACTACTCGCCCTCACAACGCGTCATTGTCACCGAGGCAGACTCAACAAACTTTTGCTGCAACGTCGTCTGTCTCGCGGATGAGTTAGTGATGAACCAGGTCTCACCAGCGTTGCGCACCGACTTAGAGACACGCGGCTTTCAAGTCTGCGCGGTCCCCCTCGATGAGTTCGTTAAAGCTGGAGGAGCCGCGAAGTGCCTGGTGATGACGTTATAGCCGAGGGTGCAAACTCAAAACTGCGACGTTAAAACCAGGAATTTTAGTGCGTTGAGGAGATAGGAGCGTGAGGAATTACGATCCGTCCTGCTCTCTAAGCTTTCCTCGCAAGCGACTGCCTGGCTTTGAGCAAGTCAGCCCAGACATCTTTGTTCAAGCGCACAGCCCAATCCTCAAAGCTGGCAACAGTAAAGCTGGGACGCGCCTCCGACCTCAGTTCTGACCAGGCCAAGGGAACAGATACAGGAGCACCCTTACGCGCACGCGGCGAATACGGCGCCACAGCAGTCGCACCCCGCTCGTTACGCAGGTAGTCCAGGTAGATCTTTCCGACGCGTGCCGCCTTCGTCATCTTCGTCAGATACAGCCTTGGATTTTCACGCTCCATCGCAAGCACGAACTGATGGGCCCACTCCTTGATTGCCGGCCACTGCTGCTCGGGCTTGACTGGGATGACGACATGCAGCCCTTTGCCTCCGGTCGTCTTCACCCATGACTCGAGCTTGAGCGCCTTGAGCCGTTTCCGAACCTCGAGCGCCGCCGCAGTCAAGGTCGACCAGGGGAGCGACTCGTCCGGATCGAGGTCGATGGTGATGCGGTCGGGCTGCTCCAGCGTCTCGTTGCGCGAACCCCACGGATGGATCTCGAGCACGCCCATCTGCGCCAGGCCAGCGAGGGCTTCGCGGCTGTTGAGCGTGATGTACGGCTCGACCTTTCCCTTTTTGTCAGCGACGTCAATGGATCCGACACCCGGCGGCAGCATGTGGTTGACATGTTTCTGGTAGAAGCAGGGCTTTTCAGAGCCTTCGGGGCAGCGGACGAGTGAGAGCGGGCGGTCGGCGATGTGGGGAAGCATGCGGTCGGCGACCGCCCAGTAGAAGTCCGCGAGCTGCTGCTTGGTGAGGTTGGTTTCGTTGTCGAGGATTTTTTGTGGGTGGGTGAGGCGGATGGGTGGCCGTTCGGGTGCGGGCTCTGGCTTCTTTCTTCCCACCTCAGCCGATGAAGCCTGGCCGAGATGGGACGCCAGAGCTCTTGGTGTCCGGGCGTTCTTGGGTGTCGGGGCGGCGGTTTCGCGGCGAACTTCAGCGGCGGCTTTGTCTTCGCGCAGGCCGAGGAATGCGGCCTGGCGAAGCTGCTGATCGGCGGTCCAGGTTGCGAAGCGGACTTGGGCGACGAGTGTGGGTTTGACCCAGAGCGCGCCACGCCGAGCTTCGGCGGTGAGGGTTTTGAACGCTGTGGATTTGGTTGCGATGGCTTCGAGGCGTTTGCGGAGTTCGGCGGCGAACTTGTGGGAGAAACCGGTGCCGGTGCGTCCGGCGTAGATGAGACTGCGGGAGTCGTCGTAGTAGCCGAGCAGCAGCGCGCCCAGCCCCGGTCCGCCGGCATTTCCTTTGCCCGGCAAGGTGTAGCCGCCGATGACGAACTCCTGCTCGTGGAGGCACTTGGATTTGAGCCACGCGGCGCTGCGGCCACCGGCGTAGGGCGCGTCGGCACGCTTTGAGACGATGCCCTCGGCATGCAGTTCGCAGGCCTTGTGGAACATGGCGACGCCATTCGAGACGATGTGTTCTGAGATCTGCAGGAGGTCAGGGTCGGCCGCTTTGAGCAGCTTGCCAAGCAGATCCTTGCGTTCAAGCAGGGGGAGTGCGCGGGGATTGCGTCCGTCGACGTGGAGCAGGTCGAAGCAGACGTAGGTGAGGGGTTTGCGTGCGCCCTCCTGGAAGGCAGCCTGCAGGTCGGCGAAGTTGGTGGTGCCTTCGGGCGAAAAGACAACGACCTCTCCGTCGAGCGTGACGTCTTTTATGGGAATCTTGGCGATCTCAGGGACAAGAGCGGCAACGCGCTGCGTCCAGTCAAGGCCGGAGCGCGTGAGGAGCTGGACGTCTGCACCGGATTTCCGCGCCTGAATGCGGTAGCCGTCAAGTTTCAACTCGTGGATCCACTGATCGCCTTCCGGCGGTGTCGCGGCTTCGAGGGCTAGCTGAGGTTTCAGAAATGTGGGCTGAAGTTCTTTCGGAAGCGCGGACAGGTCGAGTTTCAGGGATTTGGCAGGCGGCGACGAAGACCGGGGTGCTTGGCCGCGTTCAGGAGGGCGGGTTTTTTTCGCCGCGGCAGCGAGCTTGGAAGCCGGCTGGTCGTTGCGAAACCAGGCTTGCGAGCCCTTCGCCTGCGTGTCTTTGGAGTTCCAGACGTGGTCTTCGTTGGCGGCGATCTGCTCGAGCGAGCGGTTGGTGATGACAGAGTTGGGCTCTGCCTCGGTGATGGCCGGGGCGTCGGGGGTTCGCTCGAATGTGTCGTGCTCCTTGATGAGCAGCCAGGTGGGCTTGGTCTCTTTCGGGCGTGGGGCCATGCGGATAAGCGCCCATTTGCCGTGCATTTTCGTGCCGTTCATCAGGAATTTGAGGTGTCCGTCGCGAAGACCGGCGTCGACGTCGGGGTACTCGGGCTGGGGCTCCCAGGTGCCCTGGTCCCAGAGCATGACCGTCCCACCGCCATACTGGCCGGCGGGGATGATGCCTTCAAAGCCGCCGTACTCGATGGGATGATCCTCAACCTGAACGGCGAGGCGTCGGTCTTTCACGTTGTAGCTGGGTCCTTTCGCGCAGGCCCAGGACTTGAGGACGCCATTCCAGCCCAGGCGGAAGTCGTAGTGGAGGTGCGAGGCGGCGTGTTTCTGGATGCAGAACGGGAGGGCTGCAAGTTTTTTAGTTTTGATCTTGCCCGAGGGCTCGGCGGTGATCGAAAAGTCGCGCATGGAGCGGTAGCGGGCTAGTTGCTCGTCTACGGCGTCGGATGGTTTCTTCCTGGGTGGCATAGGCGAAGGCAGAAACGTGCAACGAATTTACTGCAGAGGACGCGAAGGAGAAGAGGTAAAGGGCGCGGAGAAAGGTTAGGCGGATTTGCGTTTTGCGGCTTTCGCGGGCTTTGCCGTGGTCTTCGGGGCAGCGTCTGATTTGACCAGGGCTATGCCTTTGGCTGCCGGAGCTTTGGCGGCGGGCTTCTTCGGAGCGGCTGTTTCCTTCGGAGCTTCGTCGTTGCCGATGGACTTGCGAAGAGCGTCCATCAACGAGATGACCTTGCCGCGCTTCGGGGCCGGAGCTTCGTCGTGTGGAATGGGTGCGTGTTCGATCTTCGCTTGGACAAGTTCTTTCACCGCCACTTCGTAGCCATCGACGAACTTCGATGGATCAAAGCTGCCGGAGCGCTTCTTGATGAGCTGCTTGGCCAGATCGAGAGAATCCTCATCGACCTCGACCTTCTTGATGTCGCGGAAGTAGTCCTTCGGGTCGCGAAGTTCCTGGGCGTAGCGCATGGTGTAAGCCATCATGCCGCCATCGTCGGCGGCGGAGAGGGCGACGATATGCTCGCGACCGGCAAAGGCGATCTTGGAGAGAGCGATTTTCTTGGTGTCGACCAGCGCCTGACGGACTACGGCGAAGGCCTGGGTTTGGGAATCGTTTTCGGGAACGACGAAATAGGGTTTCTCGAAGTACTCAGGATCGATCTGCTCGGCTTCGACGAACTGCGTGATCTCCATGGAGTGTTTCGAAGGCACGCGCAGGTTGGCGAGCTCGCTGGGTTCGATGATGACGTACTGGCCCTTCTGATACTCGTATCCCTTGACGATGTCGTCCTTGCCGACCGTGGGTGCTGTAGGCGCGGTGTCGCCGGAGTCCTGTTGCGTCTGCTGGGCTTCGGCGGCGGAGGCGGTGACCTTCTGATACTTGACTCGCTCGCCGGTGGAGCGGGAGATCTGGTTGAAGCGAATGTCGCTCTTTGCTTCGGTCGCGACGAAGAGTTTTACCGAGAAGGAGACGAGTGAAATCGTGATCTGACCGGACCAGTAAGGACGCGCCATAATGTTGCCTCTGCCAGCTTGGATTCGCTGTGGATAACCAGGGATGTACCAAGAGTTACAAGGTGTGACGCTGATTACTGGAAGGAGAGGGTGACGCGGCCCAGCGTTCCAAAGTGCGCGTCGACCGCTTGACCGGCCATGGCGTTCGTAACGCCAGTCCAGGAGCCGGTGGTGATGAATTGGCCGGCGCGAAGACCTCCGGTGCGGTGAGCGCCTTCATTGGCGAGCAGCAGGACGAGCCCGAGGAAGAAGTCGGCGGGGCGCGTGCTGGTGTGCTCGACCCGGATGGCAGCGTCCACGGCAAGCGTGACGGTCTCGGTTGCGAGATCGATCGACTGCCAGTCGGGGTGCGCGGGGCCGTAGACGAAGCCGCCGTGCATCTGGAGGTCGGCGATCATCGAGAGTTTCGGCGCGATTGTTGGATCAGTGAGGCCGGACTCGAGGATCTCGATGGCTGGGTGACAGGACTGGATCGCTGACTTGATCTCGTCGAGCGTGTAGGGGGTTGTGCGAGGAGGCAAGTCTTCGCCGAGCAGAAAGGCGACCTCCGCCTCGATGCCGCGGAAACGGTGTGCCGCGGCGGAGAGCGTCGCCGCGTTGGGGGCCATCCAGGCGCTCGGCATGGGCGCAAACATGAGGGCACCGTCTTCGGCGGGTGGGCCGACCTTCCAACCGCCGACAGGGCCGAAGGCCTGAATGAGCTGGTCTTGAATGAAGAAGGATTCCTGCAAGGTGGCGGGAGCGACATCCGCCGGGAGATCGGCGATGGGTTGCGCGGTGCGGCGCGCGTCGAGGAGGAGATTGACGGAGGTTAGGAGTTGGGCTTCGCGTTGTCCAGTCATTTGATTCCTTAGATGCAAGTGCGCCCTTACGCCGGGCCGGCGGTGCTGCGCACGCTTCACCGCTTCGCGCAGGAACTAGCGGCTTGGGTTTTTGGCGTAGCTGAGGAGGTTGGCCATCAAGCGGTAGGCACCGGGGACACCTTCGGGCAGTTGGCGATAGAGTGCGAAGGCGCAGTAGATGTAGGCTCCCTTGCCAACGGTGGCGACGAGCAGGCCGCCGCGTTGCGGGTCCTGGTCGACGTCGTGGGCTTCAAGGAGCGGGGTGTACTGCGGTGCCCATTCTGAGGCAAAGCCGTGTCCGCGCTCTTCGATCCAGTGGTCGAAGTCGGCGGAGGTGATGCGGTTGGGCCAGGTCAGCAAGGGATTTTCGGGTTGCAGGATGTGGACGGGCTGCTCTTCCTCGACGACGTTGTGGGCGGAGTCGCCGGGCAACGTGTAGGGGAAGGGAGCGGAGGATGGGGTGAAGTCTCCGGAGTTGTATTGGACGATGACGACGCCACCGGCTTTGGCGTAGGCGGTGAGTGCTTCGGAGCCGGTGCCTTTGAGTTCGGGGTGGGCCGCGTAAGCTCGGACGCCGAGGAGGATGGCGTCGTAGTGGGCGAGGTTGGCGGGTGTGAGGTCTCTTGGCGTGAGAATGGCGGCCGTGACACCGAGGGATGGGAGGAAGGCGGGGACGTCGTCGCCGGTGCCAGGGAGGTAGGCGATGTGGAGGTTGGGGGCGGTGGTGACGTCGACGGGGACGGCTTTGAAGGTGGCGGGGGTGTAGAAGTTGGTGTAGGTGAGGCCCGGGTAGCCTACGGAGCGGTAGCCTTCGGTGTACGTCTGGCCCAGCTCTGATTCTTCCGCAACGAGGGTGTAGCTTTTGTTTGGGTCGATGGAGCCCGGGGTGACGTGCCACACTTGTTCAACGATGCCTCCCGGCGGCGGGAGAGGATCGCCCGGGGTTGCAGTCCTCGACCATCCGGACGGTATCTTAAGCACCGGAGGAGTAAAAGCTTTCGGATTGAACGGACCAGCGATCAGCTGCAAAGTGAACTCAGGATCGCGCGGCGCGATTATTCCTGCTGAGGTGGTGAGTTTGATGGAGACGGGTGGCACGACCGCCGCCGCTTGAAGGGTGGTGGCTGGGCTGGAGCTAGTCGTCGGCTGCTGGACTGTGGCGTTGAGGTCAAGTTCGACGGTGCCACGTGTGCGCGCAGTGGCGACGAGCGAGTTGGGAGTGCTGGGGGCGTTCCTCAGAGCAGGGTTAGAAACGTCGTAGAAGGGCTGTTCACGGTCTTTGCGGGAGAAATAAGGGCGCGTGGCGGGTAGGCCCGGTTCGAAGTCTGACGTGACCTTGTCGGATCGGGTGGCGGCGGGGGCAACCGGGATGTTGTTGTGGGTGTGAGGGAGTTGGTAGCCGCTCTTCGAGTCGGTTGGGACGATGCCGAGGGTGTCGAGGGTTATGGGCTCGGAAGAGCGATTGCTCAAGCTGGTAGCGACGGCGAAGTGATGCTGGGTGGTGAGAAGGGGCTGGCCGTTCGGCTGGTCTGCGAGGGTCGCGGTGAGGGTTAGGCCTTCGGCTAGGACGAGAGCGTCGTTGAGCTGGACGCGCTTGATGCGGAGTTCGTGGAGGAGGTTGAACTTTTGATCTACAGGTAAGCGAGAGGTTTGTGTGCCCTTGATCTGCGCGTCGAGAACTAAAAGAGCTTGGGAGAGGGGTGCAGCGACCGTTTCGAGGTGGTTCGGGTCGAAGACTTTCTGCGCTTCGGCGAGCTTCGAGTCGATCAAGACGAGCTCGGCGCGGAGAGTTTTAGGTGCAGCAGGAGCGAGGTCGGCGATGGAGGGCAGGGAGGTGTCGATGCCGGTGAAAAGATCTTCCTCGGTCGCGACGTCGCGCGATACCCCACCCTTCCCTGGTGAAGCGTCGGGAAGGATGGGGCACCCAATTCCCGACGTTGAGCGGCAGCCCATGAGGGTGTAGCCGACGTCGACGGGGCCCGCTGGGGGAACGCGGAAGCCGGGGCCGATCTGGGTTTTTTGCAGGGCGAGACCCTGGCGCGCCCACTGGACATAGCTGAAGCCATGGAACGCGGGGATCGCGGGCGTGTCGCCTTCGTGAATGGTGACGGTGGCGACGGGCGGCGCGGTCGTGTCCATGCCGGTAACGTAGTTGTGGAAGTGCGGCGGCTGGAACTTGCCGGTGGCGTAGTCGAACATGCCCTGCTCGTTGATGCGCGAGAAGGGGACGCGGGCGTAGACGCGCAGCGGAGCCCAAGGCGGCAGGCCCATCTCGGGGAAGACCTTGGGATCGGCGGCTGCCTGGAAGACTTCCTGGCAGATCTCGCCGGAGACCTGGTGCTGGCCGTGACCGTCGGTGATGCCGCCGATGAATGTGCTGGCGAGGACGAGGGGTCGATACAGCCGAACGGAGCGGACGGCGTCGTAGAGGACGCGGTCGTGGGTCCACTTCTTGAAGGCTTCTTCCTTGGTCTTCGAGAAGCCGAAGTCGACCTCGGTGCCGAAGAACTGGTCGACGCCGGTGTAACGGTCTTCCGCGAGTAGTTCCTGGGTGCGGATGAGGCCGAGCGCGTCGTTGAAGTCGGCGGACATGAGGTTCTGGCCGCCCTCGCCGCGGGTGAGTGTGAGCATGGCGACGCGCGCGCCCATGCCGCGGGATTCGAGCGTGAGCAGCCCGCTGTCCTCGTCGTCGGGGTGGGCGACGATGAACATCATGGAGGCGCGCGTGCGGAGCTTTCGCAGAAGCTGCTCTAGCGCCGCACTTCCGTGGTTGATAGGAAGTGTGTCGGCAAGCGCCGGTGCGGAGACACGCTCGCCCATGAGATTGGCGGGGTCGTCAATCTGCTGGGCAGCGGCGGGGATTGCAGCCAGGGCGAGAAGTGCGAGAAGTCTGCGCATTGATTTCGATCATAAAGCCAGGGGCGAGCGCGTCCTAGCTCCAGGCCAGCACCGCATCGTGGGATGTTCGACTGCTCCGCGGTGAAAGACGACGTAGACTGCGAGTATCGAAGAACGAGACCAACTCGGGCGGACGCTGGGACTGAAGCAGGCGGTCGCGGTGAACATGCTGGACATGATCGGCGTAGGACCGTTCATAACATTGCCTTTGCTGCTCGGAGCGATGGGCGGTCCGCAGGCGATGCTTGGGTGGATCCTTGGTGCATTGCTGGCGGTATGCGATGGGCTGGTGTGGGCCGAGCTTGGCGCGATGATGCCCGAGGCGGGCGGCTCGTATCGCTTCTTGCGAGCCATGTTTCCAGGCGGAGCCGGCAAGTTTCTAAGCTTCCTTTTCGTCTTTCAGCTGATGGTGTCCGCACCGCTTTCCGTGGCAAGCGGGTCGATCGGGTTGGCACAGTACGCTGCTTACGTGGTGCCAGGATTGCATGGGAGTTGGTGGAGTTTCGGAAGACTCTCTGCCGGACCGGGAACGCTGGTAGCTATCGGTGCGGTAGTCCTAGCGGTGGCGCTGCTTTATCGCAATCTTGCGAGCTTGCAGGTAGTGTCTTACTCGCTTTGGATCGCTGTGGTTGGGACTCTGGGATGGATTTTTTTTGTCGCTCTATGCCATGGGCATCTTGCCATGGCTTTCGATCTTCCCTCAGACGCATTTCGCTTGACGCCGGCCTTCTTTGGAGGGCTGGCCGGGGCAATGCTCGTAGCAACCTATGACTTCTGGGGTTATTACAACGTTGCGTTCCTCGGTGGCGAGGTGAAGGACGCAGCAAAGACGATTCCGCTGGCGATCCTCATCTCGATTGGGGCGGTCGGATCGTTGTATCTAGCACTCAACGTCGCGGTTCTGAGTGTCGTTCCCTGGCGTCCGCTCGTCTCGCTGACGGACCTCGGCGCGCGGCACGCGTTGATCTCATTCTTCATGCAGACAGCTTACAGCGGCGAGCGCGGGGTGCTTTTCGGCAAGCTTGCGGCAGCGCTGGTGATGGTGACCGCCTTCGCCAGTATCTTCTCGCTGCTTCTGGGTTACTCGCGGATCCCGTTCGCGGCGGCGCGGGACGGCAACTTCTTCGCGTCTCTGGGAAACCTGCATCGCACCAAACGATTCCCGCATGTCTCCCTGTTGTGGCTTGGTGGTGCGGCAGCGTTGTTCTGTTTCTTCTCGCTCGGCGAGGTCATTGCGGGCCTGGTCGTGCTGAGGATTCTGGTGCAGTTCCTTGCTCAGCACGTAGGCGTGATGTGGATGCGGAAGACGCAGCCGGATCGACCGAGGCCGTTTCGGCTCTGGTTGTATCCGATGCCACCAGTGTTGGCGTTAATCGGTTTTGGATGGATTTTGGTCGGACGGCCTCACTTTCAACGCGAAGTGGTGATGGCCGCAGGTGTGCTGATTGTCGGGGCTCTTGTTTATTGGATAAGAGAGGCAAAGGCAAGTGCATCCTAGCGCTGGACGGGTGCCACTTCCGCCGGTAATGGACGCTGCGCGTGGGTTGGTTGGTAAACTAAGGGGATGAGCGAAACCCTGACCGAGACGACGCAGACCGCCAACGCGCACGCGGTGAAGTACACCCGCAATAACCCCTACCACTCCGAAGTGCTGGTTAATGAACTGTTGACCGGAGCTGGATCGGAGAAGGAGACGCGGCACGTGGAACTCGCGCTGGAAGACGGCATGGTTTACACGCCCGGCGACGCGGTGGGAATCCTGCCTGAGAATCGTCGGCAGGCTGTTGACGCAGTGCTCGCAGCGCTGGGTTGGACCGGCTCGGAGCGTGTGCTGGATCACTACAAGGTCGAGATCGACCTGGATGAAGCGCTGCGCACGCGACTGGCGATCGGCAAGCTCACGCGTGGAAGCGTGACGCAGTTAGCCAAACTTGCCCCTGACGTCGAAGCGCTGAAGGTGATGACAGGCGCGGAAGGCAAGGCGCGCGCAGAGGAGTATTGCTGGGGACGTGAGTTCGTGGACTTGGCGACCGACTTTCCAAGAGTGATTACGCAGCCGCAGCAGCTCTTTCAGGTCTTGGCCCGGTTGACGCCGCGCATGTACTCCATCTCGTCCAGCCAGGCAATGCATCCGGAGAATGTGCAGACGACGGTCCGCGTGGTGCGGTATGAGTCGCACGGACGCGATCGTCAGGGGCTTTGCAGCGGGCACCTCGGCGAGCGGTCTCCCGAGGGCTCGACGATGCCGATCTTCCTGCATGCGAACGCGCAATTCCGGCTGCCGGAAGATACCAATGCCCCGGTGATCATGGTTGGGCCGGGAACAGGAATCGCGCCGTTTCGGTCGTTTCTAGAGGAGCGGATGGCGACGGGACAGGCAGGCGACAACTGGCTTTTCTTCGGGGAGCAGCGGCGGGCGCTGGACTTTCTGTATGAAGAGCAGTTGACTGCGATGCACAAGGATGGCGTGCTGACCCGGTTGGACACCGCCTTCTCACGCGACCAGGCGAAGAAGATCTATGTGCAGGACCGGATGCAGGAACATGCGGCGGAGCTATTCGCGTGGCTCGAGCGCGGAGCTTATTTCTACGTCTGCGGCGATGCGACGCGCATGGCGAAGGACGTTGAGCTGGCGCTGCTGGATTCGATTGCGAAGGGCTCAGACGGCACGCTCGATCAAGCTGCGGAGTATCTGGCGCAGATGAAAAAGGACAAGCGTTACCAGCGTGACGTGTATTAAAAAGGGCTCGAACTCCCCAGCCCTGCCTGAAAGTACGCAAACTATTAAAAAAAGACAGCTTAAGTCTGGACTTGAAGCCTGACCTTGGGCTGCCTTTTCAGTGCTCTGGCCCCGAACGTGCGCTGAGCGAACTCCAGTTTTCTAAACGCTCAATGAGCTTGCGGGTGGTATGCGGCGTTGATCTTATAGCGGGTTGGGTGGCGATAGTCGTTCAGATTCGTGGGAGGTGCGGTGGCATCCAGAGCTCCGATGGAGTCGGCACCATTGCCGTTGCGAATCGACCGCAGGGTAGCGAAGTCATTCTGGAGTGGTTGATCGCGGCTTTCATTGCAGCCGACGGTGACGGCGGTCAACATGGTGAGGGCGAAGGCTGCGAGGCGGGCAGCGGTACTTGAGCGAAACGGGGCCGGTTGGTTCATGGTGTGATGGACCTCCGAGTTCAGGATGAGCGTAGCGTCCTGTTTATCGGAATGACATAACTCCAAAGAGTCAGTTTCCGATTCCTGTGTTGTATCGGCGATCGAAAATTTTTCCCGCAAGTGTGCTTAAAGCGGGCAATCACGGCATGATTGTCGCTCGTTGCGAAGGATGTAGGTCCGCTGGTTCGTTCTTCGGTACCTAGATGCGGGCGTAATCCGGACGCCAGCTTGCGATGGCTGCCTTGATGGCCTTGGGATCAAGGTTTTCGGCAAGGGCTTTCGCGGCGAGCGACGGCAGCTCAGCGTCGGAGGCGAAGCGCAGCGCGATCAACTGCCGGACGGAAAACGCATCGGCATCCATGCCTGGAGCAAGACGTTTCAAGCGCAGGTGCTCTTCGAGGCGGATGACGCGATCCTGTACCTTGAGCGAGTAGCTGCGGAGCTTCGCTGCCATCAGAAAGAGGATGACGGTGAGCAATATCCAGGCAAAGTAGAGTGGACGGTCGACCGGCCACGCTTTGCAGGCGTAGACGATGGCGCTGATGAGGCTGATGAGGAGGAGCGGTCCGAGCGCGAACAGATACACAGGATCCCTGGAGGTGTGGCTCTCGAACGTCTGAGGCTTGGGCATGCGGAGGATCATAGCAGGAGGGTTTTACGCGATGCGTTGCGGTAGGCTTGAGGCATGGCAAAGAAGCGGATTGGCGTGCATCTGGGGACGGCAGGCGGGTGTTGGACGGCGGTGAATCGGGCGGTGGATGCTGGGGCGAATACGTTTCAAATCTTCTCGTCGAGCCCCAGGCAGTGGAAGGCGGGCGCGGTGAAGCCGGAGGATGCGGCAAAGATGCTGGAACTTCGCGAGAAGCATGACGTGGGACCGATTTCGATCCATGCCAGCTACCTGATCAACCTGTGCAGCCAGACGGAATCGGTACGCGCGAACTCGACGGATGCGTTTCGTGGCGAGGTCGAACGCGCCCTGGCGCTTGGGGCGGAGAACCTGGTGCTGCATCCGGGAAGTTGGAAGGGACTGACGCGCGAGGAGGGATTGCGGCTGGCGGCGCAGTCGATTGAACGAGCGATCGAAGGTCTGGGTTTTTCGAACGCGCCGGAGTTTCGCATCCTGATTGAGAACACCGCAGGCGCCGAGTTTTCGCTAGGCAGCAAGCTGGAGCAAGTGGCGGAGCTCGTTGAATGCTTGAAACCTTGTGCACCGGTGGCGGTCTGCCTCGATACCTGCCACACGCATGTCGCGGGGTATGACATCGTCTCGGCTGAAGGATATGCGGAGACGATGAAACTCGTCGAAGAGACCATTGGCTTTGACGCGGTGCGCGTGTGGCATTGCAACGACGCGAAGGCCGCGCGCGGCTCGAAGCTGGACCGGCATGAGCACATTGGCGAAGGCACGATCGGTGCCGAGGCTTTTCGGCGCTTGTTGCACGACGCAAGGTTCAGCAACGCCCTGTTCATCGCGGAAACCCCGGTCGACAACCCCGGCGACGAAGCCCGCAACGTAAGCGTCCTTAGAACGCTGTCGGCTGGTTAGAGACAACAGCAAGTACGTCCTCATGCCGGACGGGCACCACTTCGTGGGGTGGAAGCACGCTTCGCGCGCGAAGCGCTTCCACCCCACGAAGTGGTCGCCGCCCGCGATCAGGGCGCACTTGCTTTGCTTCTTACATCGCCGGCTTCAAGGGATGGCTATCGAGGAATAGGTAGCGGTCGCGGAGTTTGTCGGGGGCTGCGGCGGTGGGTTGAAGGGTGCCGTCGAGGCGGAGTACTTCATAGTCGGTTGGCTTGTAAACAGGCCAGTTTGGCAGGCCAGTACTTGGAGTGTTCGGGTTGCCGGTCTTGGCGAAGTTGGTCCAGTACTGCTGGACCTGATCGGTGAGGGTGCGGTCGGCGAGGGTGAAGGTCGCGCCGGGGCGTGAATCGAGCGTGCCGAAGACATATTCGATGTCGTCGGAGTGAAAGGCGCCCACGGGTACCGTGTGGTATTTGTCGATGGGTGCCGGTTCGGCGAAGAGATAGCGGTAGACGGGTGCTTGGCCTGTTTTCGTCTGCGCTTCCAGCCAGCGCCACGTGCCATAGGCGATAAAGCGATCGCTGATGAGGTCGCCGGCGGAGGCTGTCGCTTCGGCGTCGGTAGTCGCGGTGTAAAGCTTCAGGAAGTCGGGAGTGGCGTCCCCGAAGTCCTTCTGGGAAGACTCGGTGAAGCTGGCGACGGTTGGCTTCTTCGGATTCATGATGATCGCCGCGCGAATTTCGTCCGCATTCCAGCCGGCGATGAGGGGAACGTGCGCCTGTTCGCTTGCCGCGTAGATCTGCGCCACGGATTTCGGCAAATAGTAGCCGTCGACCTCGGGGCCGAAGTGCGGGTGGCTCATGGCCGAGGTGAGACCGGAGAGAATCTTGTCGGTGGGAATCTTGCGCAATTCCGCAAGCGACGACGTGTTGAAGATCGAGGTTGAGATTGCTCCGTCGACGGCTTCGCGCTCGGCGAGGGTCTGGTTGGGGGTATCCGCGTTCTGGATCGCTCCGCCGGATTCGCCGATGGCTTTGGCGATGAGGTTTTTCGAAAGCGGCGAAGCCATCAGCGAGCTGACCGAGAAGGAGCCGGCGGACTCACCGAAGATGGTGATGTTGCTAGGGTCGCCGCCGAACGCCTTGATATTGTCATGCGTCCACTGAAGCGCCTGGACCTGGTCGAGCAGGCCCTGGTCGCCGGAGGCATGGTGCGGCGACTCTTTGGTGAGCTCAGGGTGGACAAAGAAGCCGAAGATGCCGAGCCGGTAGTTGATGGTGACCACGATCACGCCGTGCCGGGCGAGCGACTGACCATCCTGTCTGGCCTCAGACGAGCCGCCGGCATAGTAACCGCCGCCGTGAATCCAGAACATCACCGGAAGCTTGGCCCCTGGTTTGGCGTCGGCGGGTGCCCAGACGTTGAGCGTAAGACAATCCTCACTGGCACCGGGGTCGTGGAAGACCATGTCGGCGAAGGAGTTTGCCTGTGCACAGTGGTTGCCGTAGTCCTTGGCCTGGAACAGGCCGTTGAATTTGGGCGCAGGTTGGGGTGCGGCCCAACGAAGGTTTCCTACCGGCGGCGCGGCATAAGGAATGCCCTTATAGGAAGCGACTTTTCCGTCGCTGGAGAGCACGCCGACGAGCTTGCCCTGTGCAATTTTCTTCTTGGGTGGATCGGCGTGGAGTGAGGTGGCAACGAGGGTCGCGAAGACCAGGCAAAGGTAGAGGGAGCGAGCGCGCATCGTGAGTTTCTCCGATAGCAACGCTAGCACACGCGGGCTACCGGAAGCACGATCGTCAGGAGGCTAAAGGCAACGCGATTGGGTGGGAGACGGGACGCTTCTTGCGGACCGTGAGACGCTTGCCGAGGTCGATGAAGTACCGCTCGAAGTGGAAGGTCGACAGGTGGGCAAGCGTAAAACTCATGGCAATGCCAAGCGGCCGTTTGGCGTACTTCGCCAGCTTGCTGCCTTCCTGAAACCAGCCGTGGGTGGCGAGTGGGTGCCAGATGTAGAGCGCATAGGAGACGGTCGCAAGGTAGGCGAGCGGGCGCGATTCGAGGAAGCGATTCCAGCGGGTTCCTTCGTGGAAAAGCGTCGTGCCGACCGCCATGGCGGCGAAGTAGGGGCGAAGATAGTTAAGCCACGGCAGCGCAGGATGGCTGCTGAGCAGAAGCAGCGTGATTGGGACGTATGGGTTGAGCCGGGTGAGCAGATGCCTAAGGCGGATCGAGAAGTCGCTGTGAAAGAGATACGCGAGGGATGCGCCGGAGAGGATCTCATCCACGCGGTAGATGGTGACGATGTCGTGGATGTGGCCGTTCGGGATGCGGCCGAGCGTTACGGAGAGGCAGGTGAAGGGCAGCAGTGCGAGGGCGCGACCGCGCAGCAGCAGGAAAGCGAGTCCGATGGCAAGGTAGAACTGGACTTCGACGCAGAGGCTCCAGAGATGGCCGGTGATGTCGAGCAGGTAGTACGGGGGCAGATTGGTATAGAACAAGAGGTCCGCGCGCCACATGGCGGGGCTTGCATGCACGAATGGAAGAACGATGAAGAGGAACAGCCATGCGACGGGCACGATGCGGAAGAGCCGCCGGATCGCGAAGGTGCGGACGCTTGGATGGAAGAAGAGCGTGCTGGTGATGAGGAAGCCGGAGAGTGAGAAGAAGATGGCCATGCCGGTGACGCCGGCGGATTCATTGAGCTGCCAACGATTGGGACCAAGCGGCAGCATGTGGGCCGCCAGCACAAAAAGGATGGAGATGCCACGCCAGCCGTCAAGCACGGGGAGCCGGGGCATGCGGCGCGCGGGCGCAGCGGAGCTTTGAACCGGGATGGAGAAGACTGCCTGCATAAGGATGGATTTTGATACAGGGCCGGTACGTCTACTTGTGGCAGTCTACGGCGGTGCGGTGGGCGCGGACGTAGCACTTTGGTTGTAGGGCGGGCGGTCCGGCTCAGCCCGATTACAATGGAGGGGTATGCCTGATGAGATTTTAATGAGCAGCAATGGCGCGGCCCCGGCCCCCGAAACCGAGCAACCAGAGCGCTATTCACCGGCGGCGATCGAGCCGAAGTGGCAGGAGCGCTGGAATGCCGACCCGTCTCTTTATGCGGCTGAACCGCACGACTGCGGTAAGCCGAAATTTTATTGCCTGGAGATGCTGCCGTATCCCAGCGGCGCCTTACACATCGGCCATGTGCGCAACTATGCCATCGGCGATGCGCTCGCACGCTTCATGTGGATGCGCGGGTATAACGTCCTGCACCCCATGGGATGGGACGCGTTTGGGCTTCCGGCTGAGAATGCCGCGCTCAAGAACAACATCCCGCCGCGCGAGTGGACATTGTCGAACATCGCGTCGATGAAGAAGCAGTTTCAGCGGCTCGGCATGGGGTTTGACTGGTCGACCGAAGTGACGACCTGCCTGCCGGACTACTACCGCTGGAACCAGTGGTTCTTTCTCAAGATGTTTGAGCAGGGACTGGCCTACCGGAAGAAGAGCAAGGTGAACTGGTGCCCGCAGTGCGCGACCGTGCTGGCGAATGAGCAGGTGATCGGTGGCCGGTGCTGGCGGCATGAAGAGACCATCGTCGAGCAGCGCGATCTGACGCAGTGGTTCCTGCGAATTACGAAGTATGCGGATGAGTTGCTGGATGGCCTCGATACCATGGACGGATGGCCGGACAAGGTCCGTACCATGCAGCGCAACTGGATCGGTCGCAGCGAAGGAACGATCGTCGACTTCATGGTCGCCAACGAACCAGGGGGTGCGACCAACGGCACGAAGATCAGCGTGTTTACGACGCGTGTGGATACGATCTTCGGCGCGACATCGGTACAGGTTGCTCCGGAGCATGCCGTGGCCAAGGCTTTCGCGGCGACGGACAGCGTGCTCGCCGGACAGATCGACGAGATGATCGCGCAGCAGGTTGCGGCGCGCGAGGCCGGCGATGTGGGCGGCATTGAGAAGCATGGTGTGGCGACCGGCCACTTTGCGGTCAATCCGTTCAACGGCGAACGGGT
Organism: uncultured Granulicella sp.; assembly: GCA_963693075.2. GTDB lineage: Bacteria > Acidobacteriota > Terriglobia > Terriglobales > Acidobacteriaceae > Edaphobacter. The sequence continues at coordinate 671,894 of CAXMMP010000001.1, forward strand.
GCCCATCTGGATTGCAAACTACATTCTTGCCGACTACGGGACAGGCGCGATCATGAGCGTGCCGGCGCATGACGAGCGAGACTTCGAGTTTGCGACGAAGTATGGCTTGGGGATCAAGCGCGTCGTCGCGCCGGTTGATGAGCCGGAGCCTGAGCTTCCTTATGGCGCGGAAGATGACGCTGTGCTGATCGACTCCGGCGAGTGGACGGGCGAGGCTTGCCTCGAAGCGCAGCAGAGGATGGCTGCGTTTGCGAAGGCGGGCGGCTTCGGCTCGCCGACGATAACGTATCGCCTGAAGGACTGGGGAGTCAGCCGCCAACGTTACTGGGGCACGCCGATCCCGATGGTTTACTGCATGGCGTGCGGCGAAGACACGCCGATTCCGGTGCCCGAGGCTGCGTTGCCGATTCTGCTGCCTGAGTCGATAGAAATTACGCAGGAGGGCGGCTCGCCGCTCGGCAAAGTGCCGGCATTCGTGAACACGACCTGTCCGCGGTGTGGCGGCCCGGCGCGGCGCGAAACGGACACGATGGATACGTTCGTCGACTCAAGCTGGTACTTTTACCGCTATACGGATGCGCAGAATGATAAGGCTCCGTTCGATTCCGAGAAGGCGAACTACTGGTTTCCGATCGATCAGTACATCGGCGGCGTCGAGCATGCGATTCTGCACCTGATCTACTCGCGCTTTTGGACGAAGGTGATGCGCGATCTTGGGCTGATCGCGAACGATGAGCCGGCAGCCCGTCTGTTCACGCAGGGAATGGTGATCAAGGACGGCGCGAAGATGTCGAAGTCGCGCGGCAATGTCGTCAGTCCCGATGACATGATCGACCGCTATGGCGCGGACGCGGCGCGTATGTATTCGCTCTTTGGCGGCCCGCCGGACCGCGACCTGGAATGGTCGGAAGAGGGTGTTGCCGGCATTGTGCGGTTCCTGGGCAAGGTCTTCCGGATTGTCACAAAATATGCCGGCTTTACCGGCGGCGCGAGCGCGAAGACCGCCGATGACGAGTTTCTGCTTCGGAAATATCATCAGACGCTCGCGAAGATTACGCAGGACTTCAGCGGGCGCTGGCACTTCAACACGTCCATCTCGTCCATCATGATTCTCGTGAATGAGATCACGGCCAAGGAAGCTGCGATCGATGCGGGGCAGGTTTCTGATTCGACCGTGGCTGAGATCATAAAGGGCCTTGTACAGATGCTCGCACCGTTCGCGCCCTTTTTCGTCGCTGAACTCTGGGAGAAGCTGGGACAGCCCGGCGCGGTCTTCCGCACGCCATGGCCCGAGGCGGACGAGGAGCTCGCGCGGGAGAGTGAAATTGAGATTCCCGTGCAGGTCAACGGCAAACTCGTGACCGTCATCAAGCTTGCGGCGGAGAGTGATTCGGATGCGGTGAAGGCGGCTGCGATGGTTGACGAGAAAGTCGCCTCACGGACTACCGGCAAAGCGATCGTCAAGGTGGTCGTCGTGCCGGGCAAGCTCGTGAATGTTGTGGTGAAGTAGTGGATTCGATTGAGGAACTCACAAGCGTTGCGGCAGACCGGGCGACGCAGTCGTTTGTGGGGACGCTTTCGAGCACCTGGCGCAGACCTTCTCTCACGGCCATCGAGGTCGCCTGGCGATGGTCCTTTGGCGCGCCTGCTCTCATACTGATCCTGTACAAACTCCTGGTCGTGGTGAGAGCCGCGACCGCAGGCACCTTCGAGCCCAGTCGCCTGGGCTTGGACAAGGTGCTGCTCGCCGATCCGGTCGGGGCCCTGAGCGCCGACCCGCTGGGCGCAGCCGAGAAGTTCGCGACCGCCTTTTCCCTTATCGCGCCCGGAGTGAAACACTTTGCCGTTTGGCTGGTGCCGTTACTGTTGCTGGGATGGGTCGTACAGTCATCCATCGGGCGCACGTTGGTGCTGCATCGTGTTGCGGCCATCATGGTGACGCGGATCGGGACCGTCATGGGCTTGCAGACGATCCGCCTAGCGATCCTCTGCGGCGTTCTGTGGCTCTGGTTTCAGTGTGTCGCGTGGAGCTCGCGCTTCGCCATCCTCGAACCTATTCGTTCGAAGGATGAACCGAATCTCGTGCTGTATTGCGGTCTCGTGATCGTGATCTCGCTTGGGATGTTTACCGCATGGTCTCTCGTGAGCTGGGTGCTCCAAATTGCGCCGCTCATCGCGATGGTTCGCGATCTCGGCGTATTTGCAAGCCTCCAGGCAGCCTTGGCCCTGGGCCGTGTGCGAGGCCGACTGGCCGAGATCAACCTCGTACTCGGTATCGTGAAGATCGCTCTGCTGGTGCTCGCAATGGTCTTCTCCGCCTGCCCTCTGCCGTTCGAAACGGTTGAGACGCAGGCATTTCTGGCATGGTGGTGGGTGGGGGTTGGTATCGTCTACCTGATCGCCTCCGATTTCTTCCACGTGGCACGGCTGGTGGGCTACCTCGCGCTTTGGGGCGTAGGGGATCGGGCGTCTGCAGCGAAATAATCTCCAGCTCGGTCAAAGAGATTGCATCAAACTTTTCGTGGAACAAACTTCTTGGGAGGGTTTATGTCTTTTGCTGTCTATGCGCTGGGGTATGTCGTCGTCATCATCGGAGTGGCCTACATTGCACATCTCATGCACATCCCGCAGGCCTGGATTGGCGGTATCGTGATCATCCTGCTCGGCATCGGTATCGTGACCGGCGTCCAGAACACTCGGCAGAAGGATCCAAACTAACCCCCTGCCGGGCCGTTTAGACTAGACGTGTGGATACTTCAACGATCGTCATTCTGGACTTTGGCTCGCAGTACACGCAGCTCATCGCGCGTCGTATCCGCGAATTCAACGTGTTCTCCGTCGTGCTGCCTTGCACGGTGCCGCTCGAGCAGGTGCGGGCGCTCTCTCCGAAGGGCATCATCCTTTCAGGCGGCCCCTGCTCGGTGTACGACGAGGACGCGCCTGCCGCCGATCCCGCGCTGCTCGCCATGGGACTGCCTGTCCTCGGCATCTGCTACGGACTTCAATTCATCACGCATCACCTTGGCGGCAAAGTTGAAAGCGCGGCCAGCCGTGAGTATGGCCATGCTGAGGTCTCTCTCATCAAGGAGACGCCGCTCTTCGCCGGCCTGCCAGGTGAAATCGACGTCTGGATGTCGCATGGCGATCATGCCGCGCTTCTGGCCCCAGGCTTCGAGCGCATCGCCGAGACGGCGAACGCGGTGGCCGGCATTGCGAATGAGGAGAAGCGTATTTGGGCAGTACAGTTTCATCCCGAGGTCGCGCATACGCGGCAAGGCATGGAGCTGCTGCGCAACTTTGTCATCGGTATCTGCGGGGCTGAGGCGGATTGGACGCCCGAACACTTCATCCAGTCGACAGTCGAGCGTGTAAAGGCACAAGTCGGTGACGGTCACGCGATCTGCGGGCTCAGCGGCGGCGTCGATTCGTCGGTGGCTGCCGTGCTGGTCGCAAAGGCCATCGGCGATAAGCTCACGTGCATCTTCGTCAATAACGGAGTGCTGCGCAAGGACGAGTTCGCCAAGGTGCAGAAGACCATGCGCGAGCAGCTTGGGCTCAACGTCGTGGCGGTCGACGCGTCTTCGCGCTTCCTTGATAAGCTGGCCGGCGTAACGGACCCGGAGACGAAGCGCAAGGTGATTGGCGGCGAATTTATCTCGGTTTTCGATGATGAAGCGAAAAAGATATTCGAAGCAGAAAAGCATGTCGGCGAAGAGATTGCGTGGCTGGTGCAGGGCACTCTCTACCCCGACGTGATCGAGTCCTCGAGCGTCAAAGGGCCGTCCCAGACCATCAAGAGCCACCATAACGTGGGCGGCCTTCCCGCGGATATGAAGCTCAAGCTGATCGAGCCGCTGCGCGACCTTTTCAAGGATGAGGTTCGGCGGATTGGCCGCGATCTTGGGATGCCGGACGAAATTATCGACCGCCAGCCATTTCCCGGGCCTGGGCTTGCCGTGCGAATCCTTGGCGAAGTAACCGCCGAGCGCGTCGCGATCCTCCAGGAAGCCGACCAGATCGTGGTCGATGAGATCAAGGCGGCGGGACTCTATAAGAAGGTCTGGCAGAGCTTCGCCGTCCTGTTGCCGGTCAAATCGGTTGGCGTCATGGGCGACCAACGCACCTACGCGAACACCTGTGCGATTCGTGCGGTCGAAAGCGAAGATGGCATGACGGCGGATTGGGCTCCGCTGCCGTATGAGGTGTTGCGAAAGATTTCAAGTCGCATTGTCAGCGAGGTCCGAGGCATCAATCGCGTCGTATACGACATTACTTCGAAGCCGCCGGGCACGATCGAGTGGGAGTAGCGCTCTAGCCGACGCGCTTGCGCCTGTGACGTCCCACCAGCGCCAGGACGACAAGGACCAGCACCCAGATGATCCCAGCGGCGGCGGCGATCGCCAGGAGGACGCCACCAAGCAGCGCGCCGAAGTTCACGATCGCTTCGACGAAGATCTTCAGGATGGCCTGGATGAGGCCAAGGATGATACGGATGATGGCCATGCCAGTCCCAGGGTGATAAGTGTCCCTTGGCTCGATGGTCGCTTTTGCGCCGGAGTTGCTTTGACCGGCTGGAACGGCTAACTGATGAGAACGCCGTCTCTCACGAAAATGATGGTGAGATCGACCATGCCGGTGTCCAGGTAGCCGACCGTGCGGTCAGTGGCGGAGTAGCCCGCAAGCGGTGGGCACAGCGGGCTTGCGAGTTCCGGGAGTTTCTCAAGCCGACTCGTTGATTACGGAGATGCGACTCGAAGTGTAAGGCGTGACACAGAAGTGGCTGATAGAAGCACGAATCCCCACGATCAGCGCAGTGAATAGCGCTGGTCGTGGGGCACGCGAAGGGTTGAAAAATGTTTGGAAGCGGATTCGTGGGGCTCATTCCCCACGCGTCCACCTCGGGCGATGGTCAGCCAAGTTCTTCTAGGCTGGCGGCACCGAACTTGGTGTACCAGGGAGTGGCGGCCTTCAAGGCTTCGTTCACATTCGAGATATTTTCGACGCCGACCGTTTCAAGCCACTCGCGGAAGGCCTTCGCGCCTTGCTTCGCGTAGATCGGGATGCCTTCCTTCCACGTCGCGCGTCCGCACAGGACACCGTTAAACTTTGTGCCGGATTCCGCAGCCAGTGCCAGCGTCTCGATGAACACGGGGTTGGATACGCCGGCCGAAAGATAGATGAACGGCTTGTGCGTCATCGTCTCGGCGTCGCGAAAGTGTTGAAGCGCCTCTTCGCGGGTATACGCGGCTTCGCCCTTGTAGGACTTCGTGCCGGAGACATAAGCCATCTCGACCGGCACTTCAACCTTCAGCACGTCCACGTTATAGCGAGCCTTGCCGAACTCGGCCATCGAGCCTGAGACAACGTCCGGCTTCTTCTTCGCGTATTCGAGCGACTTTTCATCACCGCCGTTTGCATCGTAGCCCACGAACTCGAGGAAAAACGGGATATCGTGCGCGATGCATTCGTCGCCGATGCGCTCGATGAAGGCGTGCTTGCGGTCGTTGATCTCAGTCGTCTCAAAGGGCGTGTAATAGAGCAGCACCTTGACGCAGTCGGCGCCCGCTTCCTTCAGGCGGCGAACGCTCCAGGCGTCGAGCAGATCGGGCAGGCGGCCGGGCGTTGCGGCGTCGTAGCCGGTCTTCTCATACGCGAGCAGCAGCCCGGCCGAGTTCCGATTCTTCGAGGCTTCGAGGCCGAATTCCGGGTCGAGCAGAATGGCCGAGGCATGGCGCGTAAGAACATCCGTGACAAGGGTCTTGAACTCAGACAGGTCGGCTGCGTTGACTACGCCGCCGCGCTCTTTCGCGAGCGATTTCTGGAGCGAGCCGCGCTGATCCATGGCGGCGGCTGCGATGACGCCGCGGGCGTCGGAGACGGCCTTCAGGCCTGCAAGTTTTCCGGGGGTGGGCTTCGTCATGTTCGTCAAACTCCTTGAAATCCTTAGACGCTCATTCTACAGAGCGCACGTTACCAGAGCGAAAACGTTGTGCGGTGTTCGCCCGTGGCTATGCCTCGTCCTGAAGCCACGTGGAAGCGAAGCGCTCGAGCGTGACGCGAACCAGTTGGCTGCGGCTGCGCACGCCTGCCTTCGAGAACAGCTCCTGGATGCTCGCCTTGATGGACGTTTCTGAAACGTCGAGGCGCCCCGCGATCTCCTTGTTGCTGAGGCCATCTAGGATGCCGCGCAGCACGACGCGCTGGCGGGGCGTCAACTCGCGCGTAGTTGAGCCTGCTTTGGGAACGGTGCGCGTGCGTTTCAGGGCGAGCAGCGTCCCCGGACTCCACCAGCTTTTTCCGCTGGCCGCGCGTTCGATGGCTTCCAACAGGCCGCGGGTTCCGGTTTGCTTCAACACTACATCGCAGACTCCGGCATGCAGCGCTCCTACCATCGCGGCGTGGCTCATGCCGGCAGTCAGCATCAGAACGCGCGTCGCGGGATGCGCCGTGTGCAGCCACGGCAGCAGTTCGGTGCCGACGTGTTCGCCGAGGTCGTAGTCGAGCAGGATCACATCGACGGCGAATTGATCGAGGATGACCTGGGCCTCATCGACCGTCGCGCAGTCTCCAGCGACCTGCAAAGTGGGTTCGGCTTCGAGGTAGCGGACGAGGCTTTCGCGCAGCAAGGTATGGTCGTCGATCAGCAGGATGCGAATGGGTTCGGTCATGCGGGCTCTCCTGCGTTGGGTGCGATGGGTAATTCGACGGTGAAGCGCGCGTGTCCGGCGAGCGGGACATAGCGGAGATCGCCGCCGAATGATCGAGCGAAGGCGCGCGAGAGATACAGGCCGAGCCCGGTAGCTTGTGCGCCGGCCTGGAACGGATGAAAGAGCTCTTCCGGACGGTCGACCCCGCCACCGTTATCGGTGAGTTCCACGATCACCATGGTGCCGGCGGACATCGCTGTAATGACGAGCGAAGGCGCTCCACCGTCGACTTTCGTCAGCGCACGCAGGCTATTGTTCGTGAGATTCAGCAAGATCTGCATGAGGTTGGTGCGGTCGGCCCACACCGGCGGCAGGTTGGGTTCGATTGTCCAGGTGCTTTGAATCTCGTGCTCCTGTAGCGACGGCGCGATAACGATGCGCAGGTCATCAAGCGCTGAGGCGAGGTCGACCTCAGTGCGGGCATCCGGGTATTGCAGCAGGTCGACAGAGGCAATTTTTTCAAGCGCAAGCACCAGATTGCCCAGCGCCTCGAAGTCTTCGCTGCCCTTTAACAGTTGGCTGCGTGCGAGATTGTGATGCACGACGCCGATCGCTCCGCAGACGTTGCGGATCTCGTGCGATACCGCACCGACAGCGATGCGCGAACCCGAGAGCATCTGGTGCAGGCTCGCTTCTTCGTTGGTGCGAAGCTCTTCGGACGCGTCAAGGATCATCGCTGCAAGGCGAGCGCCGGACTTCGTGCTGTAGGTCGAAAAGCAGATCTCAGCCATGAACGTTTCTCCGTCGTCACGGCGTCCGCGAGACTGCATCACGGCGCGGAAGACGCGGGTCGAGTACGCGTCGCGCGAGATGCTCGAAAGGGCAGGGAAGAACGGTTGAATCTGACGTCCTGCCAAGGAGCCCGGAGGCAGGCAAAGCATGCGGTGCGCGGCCTCGTTGGCGGTGAGTACGCGGCCTTCGGAGTCGGTGGTGAGGATCGCGGCGGGTGAGCTTTCGATCAGTACATGAAGCTGTTGCTCGGCTTCGTGACGTGCCTCGCTCAGGCGTTCAATCTCCTGCATCTGTGCCAGCGTTGTAGTGCGGTTGCGGTTGGCGGTGTAGACGAAGATGCCGATCGTGACAAATGCGGCGAAGTACATGGTGTCGCGCGGCACGCCGGTGCGCAGGTTCCACACGAAGGGGTCGAAGAGCTCGGCGAGCAAGGTACAAAGAGCGGCGGCACTGACAGTCTGCCACTGCCCAAGGACGCGGCCGACGAGGATCATCGGCACGAGATAGAGAAAGCCCAGCGGGATGTTATCGCGGTCGAACCAGTCGGCCATCGCGATCAGCACGACCAACAGCGCGGCGAGCGCGAGGAGCGGCGTGCGGCTGAGGCGGATTGTGCGAAGTGACATACGCTTTGGTTGGACTGTCTCCACGCTGCGGGAGATGCGGGTTACGGCATTGATTCAACGGGCAAACCACATTGTGTCCGAAAGATAGTCTGGCTCATCACAAGATAGTGCCTGTCAAAGCTGCAATCCCCATAGTCTGAATAGGATGATAGTCCGCGCAGGGTCATTCAGCCGTCCGGATCAAGTCAAACAGGGACTTTTCGGCTCTCCCTTCGCCGGACTTTTACGGAATTTTTAGGTGGGATGGGATAGGCTCGAAGGAGTTCAAGACAAGATGGATGGTAGACGGATTGCTAATGAGAGTTGAACGGACGAGCATGAACCTGGGTGCGGCGGCATGGATGCTGGCTGGCCTCATCCTGGTGACGGGCTGCAAGAAGACGTCGAACCCGGCAGGCGAGACGCCGCAAAACATACCCGTCATCCATACACAGCCGGATGAGGTTCACGTCGAAGGAGGGTCACGCTTTCCGCTCGTGTTCGCCTCGCAGAAGTCCGTAGTAAGTCAGCTTGAGGTGACCGGCTCGGTCAGTCCTGATGTAAGCCGCGAGCTGCCGGTCCTTTCGCTTGCGAATGGCCGCGTGGTCGCGCTGCACGTCGGGCTTGGGGACTACGTGAGAAAAGGTCAGCTCGTGATGGAGGTCCAAAGCCCCGATGTGGCGACCGGCTTTGCCGCGTATTTGAAGGCCGTGAGCGACGAGCATCTCGCAAAGGTGACGCTCGACCGCGACACGTTGCTCTATGACAAGGGAGCCATCGCCCAAAGCCAGCTGCAGGCCGCCCAGAACGGCGAGGAAGACGCTAAATTCGCGCTCAAGGGCGCAGAGCAGCAGCTTCGCATCCTCGGCGTCGATAAGAACAACCCCGGTGACACCGTAAAGGTCTACGCGCCCACCAACGGCGTCGTCGTTTCGCAGAACACGACGGCGGCTGGCGCGGCTGGAATCACTTACGCCGGTGCCGCCGGATCGATGACGATCGCCGACCTCTCCCATGTCTGGGTGATCGTCGACGTGTACGAAAAGGATCTTGCAACTGTCCACCTTGGCCAGCACGTCGACATCAAGATCAACGCCTTCCCCGGACAGAGCTTTGACGGCACCATCAGCGATATCGGAGCGACGTTGGATCCTTCCATTCGCACCGCCAAGGTCCGCATCCAGGTCCAGAACCCGCAAGGCAAGCTGCGCATCGGCATGTTTGCGACTGCGACTATCATCGGTTCCAGCGCGACCACAACCGCTGCGGTTCCTGCGACGGCGTTGCTGCATCTTCACGACGAAACCTTCGTCTTCGTGCCCACGGGTCAGGATGGAACGTTCCGTCGCGTGAGTGTCAAGGAGGGCCAGACGCTGCCTGGCGATGTCGTACAGATCGACGGCGGCCTAATGGCCGGACAGCAGGTGGTGGCGAACGCACTGGATCTGCAGAACACGGCGGATAATCAATGACGTTCGCACGCCAAAAAAGGCTCGCTGATACGGCGGTGCCTGCATGATCAACGGAATCGTAGACTTTGCGCTGCGCAATCGCCTGATCGTTGTCGTCCTCGCCATTCTGCTCTTTGTATGGGGCGGCATCTCGTTCCACAATCTGCCGGTCGAAGCTTACCCCGACGTGGCGAACAACTACGTCACGGTCATCACGCAGTGGCCGGGCCGCTCAGCTGAAGATATTGAGCAGCAGGTGACGGTGCCGCTCGAAATCGGCATGGCGGGCATCCCGCACATGCAGCACCTGCGTTCGACCACTCTGGCCGGGCTTTCGAGCCTCACCATGATCTTCGACGACCAGAGCGAAAACGACTGGAATCGCGAGAAGGTTCTCGAGCGTCTCAGCCAGGTCACGCTGCCGTCAGGCCTTCAACCGCAAATCGGCACCGACTGGAGCCCGGTCGGCCAGATCTACTGGTACACGCTGAAAAGCACCAACCCCGAGTACGACACGATGGCTCTCAAGTCCATCCAGGATTGGCAGCTTGAAAAAGCCTTCCGCAGCGTACCCGGTGTCGTCGATGTCTCGAGTTTTGGCGGCGTCACGCGCGAGTTTCAGGTCACGGTCGATCCCGAAAAACTCATCTCCTACGGGCTGACCCTGCAGCAGGTTCAACAGCAGCTCGCAGCCAACAACGTCAACGCCGGCGGCAGCTTCATCGAGCAGGGCCAGCAACAGATCAACGTGCAGGAAGTCGGCCTCTTCACCGATGTCCACGACATTGAGCAGACCGTCCTTAAAGCAGCCAATGGCACAGCTCTTCGCGTCAGCGATGTAGCCACGGTCGCGCAGGGCCCCAAGATCCGTCTCGGCCAGATCGGCAAGACGATCCGCTCCAAGGATGGCAAGCGACTCGAAGACGATAACGACGTCGTCGAAGGCGTCCTGCTTTTGCAGAAAGGCGAAAACTCCGACGAAGTGCTCGTCGGCATTCACGCCAAGGTAAAGGAATTGAACGAGCACGTCCTGCCTAAGGGTGTTACGGTCGTCCCATTCCTCGACCGCAGCAACCTGCTCGAACTCACGACACACACGGTTCTGCACAACCTCGTCGAAGGCATCATACTTGTCGCGCTCATTCTGTTCCTCTTCCTGGGGAATTTACGCGGCGCGTTGATTGTTGCCATCACCATCCCGTTCGCGCTGCTTTTCGCGTCCATCTGTCTTGACCTCCGCCACATCCCCGCGAACCTGCTCAGCCTGGGCGCATTGGACTTCGGCATGGTCGTGGAAGGCGCGGTGGTGATGATCGAAAACATCGTTCGTCATCTCAGCCACTCCCGCGACCCCAACAAGTCCACGCTCGAACAGATCCAGGAAGCCGCGCACGAAGTCCAGCGGCCGGTCTTCTACGCGATCACCATCATCATCACGTCCTACCTGCCCATCTTCACCTTGCAGGCGGTCGAAGGCCGATTATTCAAACCGATGGCATGGACTGTGGCCTTCGCGCTTCTCGGCTCTCTCATCTTTTCGATGGTGCTTGCCCCCGTGCTCGCCAGTTTCGTCTTCCGCAACGGCGCAAGCGAGTGGGAGAACCCCGTCATGCGCTGGATCACCGAGTGGTATCACGGCGCGGCAAGCTGGGCGATCGATCATAAGGCGGTGCCGCTTGGCGTCGGCGCATTGATGCTCGCGCTCACTGGTTACCTTGTCTTCAGCGGCGCCATCGGTTCGGAGTTCCTGCCGCACCTCGACGAAGGCGCCATCTGGGTGCGCGGTTCGCTTGCCCCCAGCACCGGCCCCACCGAATCCCGCACCATCGCCGACCATACGCGCGTGCTGCTCGCCAGCTTTCCCGAGGTGACACAAGTCGTCTCACAAAGTGGACGCCCCGATGACGGTACCGACACCACCGGCTTCTTCAACACCGAATACTTCGTCGACCTGAAGCCCAAGAAAGAGTGGCGCCCTGAGTTCCATCGGGACAAAGAAGAACTGATCGCCGCGATGGATCGCGAACTCGAAAAGACCCCGGGCGTTATCTGGAACTTCTCGCAGCCCATCTCCGACAACGTCGAAGAGGCCGTCAGCGGCGTCAAAGGCGAGCTCGCCGTCAAGCTCTACGGCACTGATCTCCGCACGCTCGAAGAAAAGGGCAACGAGATCGTCAACGTCATGAGCGGCATCAAGGGCGTTGCCGATCTCGGCCTCTTCCATGTGATTGGCCAGCCGAACCTCAACTACGTCGTCGACCGCGACGCCGCAGCGCGCTATGGGATCAACGTCGCCGATATTCAAGCCGCGATCGAAGGTGCTGTCGGCGGCACCATCGCCGGCGCTCCGGTGACGCAGGTGCGTGACGGCGAAGCCCGCTACGACGTCATGGTTCGCTATAGCCCGCAGTTCCGCACGACTCCGGATGAGATTGGCAACATCCGTCTGCTGGCACCATCCGGCGAACGCGTACCGCTCTCGCAGGTGACCAAAGTCGAAGTGAAAGATGGCGCCGAATCCATCGGCCGCGAAGAAGGCCAGCGCTACGTTGCCATCAAGTATGGCGTGCGCGACCGCGACCTTGGCGCAACCGTCCAGGAGGCCATCGACAAGGTCAACGCGAAAGTCAAACTCCCCGCCGGCTATCGCATGGATTGGGCAGGAGAGTACGAGAGCCAGAAGCGAAGCTCGCGCCGCCTGCTCATCGTCTGCCCACTCACCGTGCTGCTCATCTTCGTTATCCTCTATGGCATGTTCGGCTCGTTCAAGTGGGCCACGCTCGTGCTTTTGACAGTTGCGATCGCACCGGTCGGCGGCCTGCTTGCGCTCGCGTTTACGGGCACGCACTTCAGCGTCAGTTCGGGCGTCGGCTTCCTCGCGCTCTTCGGTGTCTCCGTACAGACCGGCATCATCATGCTCGAATGTATCAACCAGATGCGCACCAACGGCCGCTCGGTTCGCGATGCCGCAATCGAAGGCTCGGTCATTCGTCTGCGGCCCATCATGATGACGATGCTCGTGGCCACGCTGGGATTGTTGCCTGCCGCAACCTCGCATGAGATTGGTTCCGACTCGCAGCGGCCGTTTGCGATTGTGATTGTAGGCGGGCTGCTTGGAGCGCTGATTCTCAGCGTCTTCCTGCTGCCCACCTTGTACGTGTGGATGGCGCGCAGCACCGACAAGCTGCCGGCGCCGGAAGCGGGGTTTGAAGCTTGATGATTCAGAGCACAAAACGTTTTGCAGCTTTAGTCGCGGTCAGCCTTGCCTGCGGACCATTCATGCGCGCGCAGGCCGGCGCTGCAGCCGGGCCCGGATCTGGCGCGGCAGCTCCCGCCGCACCTGCTGGCGCACCTTCCGTTGCAGCCACCGGACAGGCAGCAGGACAGACTGCGGCAGCTCAATATGCCGCAGGCGCACAAGCCGCAGCGGATCCACGTAAGGCCGCGCCCTCACAGCCCGGCGCACCCACCATGCAGCAGGTCGTCGAAATGGCCAAGGCCAAAAATCCCACCCTCCTTGCCGCGGCCGCAACACTGCGCAGCGTCAAGGCGCAGGAGCTTCAAGCAGGCGTTCGCGCCAACCCCACCTTCACGCTCTACGGCACCAACGTCACCTTGCCAGGCAATGGCTCGGAGGGCAATCCCTACGGCTACAGCGCCCAGGTTTCGCGCCTCTTCGAACGCGGCAACAAACGTGGGTTCCGCCTAGAAGATGCACGCGCTAACACGGCTCAAAATCAGGCTCAGCTCGAAGACACGATCCGCCAGACCATCCTCAGCGTCAAGACCGCGTTCACAAAAATGATCATCGCCAAACAGGCCGCGCAGCTCTCCGCGGCAAGCCTCAAGGACTTCCGCCACGAAGTCGACATCGCCAACGACCGATTCAAAGCAGGCGACCTCGGCAAACTCGACTTCGAGCGTCTCGACATCCAGCTCGGTAACTACGAGAGCGACGAAGCTAACGACATCATCTCGCTCCAACAGGCCAGCGCGCAGCTCCAGACACTCATCGGCGTCGACGCCCCCAAGCCCGACTTTGACGTCACCGGCGAGGTCGTGCCGCCCGTCGTCACCCAGACGAAGGACGACCTCGTTACCGTCGCGCTCGCCAGCCGTCCTGACTACGCAGCCGCCCGCTTTGGCGTGCAGGCCGCCGAAGCAAATGCCCGCTTGGCCATCGCCAACGGCACCACTGATCCAACACTAGAAGGGGAGTACGACCGAAGCGGGAACTATAACTCCGCTGGCTTCTCGGTCAGCATTCCTCTGAGGATCTTCGACAAGAATCAGGGCAACAAGCAGACCGCTCGCTTTCAGGCTGACGCCACCCGCTTCACTGAGATCGCCGCCCGCAACCAGGTCGTCAGCGACGTCGAGCAGGCATGGGTGGGCTACACACAATCCAAGAAGCTCGCAGACCGTTTCACCAGCCACTATCTGGACGAATCCACCGACGTCCTCAGCATCGCCCAGTATGCCTTCGAGCACGGCGGCATCGCGCTCATCGACTACCTCGATGCCCTCCGCGACGCCCGCAGCTCCGTCTCGGACGCGCTCAATGCCTACTCGAACACCTGGCTCGCGATCCACCAGCTAGCCGCCAGCACCGCAACCGAACTTGTCCCCTAACGCCGCTTCGTCACGCTATCAACTCCTGATCGCGAAACACCTTCGCGTGGCCAGGCGTCCGCCTCTACTCCATTGACTTATATCGTTTTTCTACCGGCTGCCCAGGTACCCGTGGTGCAAGGTCGCAAACAGCACCCAGACCCGGCGGGACATGTCGATACTCTACAGTGGTCCTGCAGCGAATGATTCTGCTCGCTGCGAGGCATTTCGTGATCTTGCCCGAAACCACGCCACCGACCAATGCGAAGACGGGCGACCCTTAGGTCGCCCATCTCCGTTCGACCGTGCCTAAGCTGCTCCCTCGAGCGCCTCGCCGAGTTCGCGAATGTGCTTGGCCGACGCCGTGTCTTCCTTGCCGGCGACCGCGACCGTCTCCTTGCCGAGCTTCTGCACCAGCGCCTTGATGGCCGCACCATCGAGTTCGTCGGCATGCAGCAGCTTCTTCAGCTTGCCGAGGTCCGTCACAACTTTCTTTACCCCTTCGTGATCGTGCTTCGAAAGGTACTCTTCCCAGCCCTCAATATTGCTGGTCGCATGGTCGATCGTCATGCTCTTCGCGCCTTCTTTCAGCGCCTTCAACGTGGTCTCAAAACGTGATGTTGCCATGGTCTAACTCCAGGGTCCCGTGTGTTTCTTGCGAATAGGTTTCAGGGCTGCGTCTGCGCCTCCCCACATCCTCGCCTTCGGATGCGGCGTGCCCGCTCAAACGCTAGCCTGCCCCATTCTCCTGTTCCCACGTCACGAAAAACCCGTCCCTTCTCTTGCAGTGCTCGGAACTTCAAGTCATAGAGAAGTGCTCCTCCGCGTTTTGGTGGAGCTTCTTGGTGGAGCCTCGCGTTTCGGTCCATCTATCTGTGTAGACGCTCTGTATTGCGTACTCAGAAACGGGTCCGGTTCGCAGACGCGTCAGCAGCCTCTGAGCTAGTTTACGGAGCCTACGACCGACAAAGGTTACTGACCTAAAAACAGTGCAACTCAATCTAGACCTTTCACACCTCGAAGTCCGGACTTAAGCCACATCGTTTCAATACTTTACATACTTAGGGCAGGGCCACCGGGACTAGGACTACAAAGCCTCGAATCGGAGAATTACGCTGCGGATACGAGCGCATCCTGCTGAACTTTGAGCAGCGACTGGATTCCCGATTCCGCCAGGTCGAGCATCACCGTTAGCTCAGCGCGGGAATAAGAATCCTTCTCCGCCGTCGCCTGCGTCTCGACCAGACCACCCGAAGCCAGCATCACCACGTTCATGTCGACCGTCGCACGCGAGTCCTCCTCATAGCAGAGGTCCAATAAGGTATTTCCATCAACGATCCCGACCGAAACGGCCGCGATCATCTGCTTCAACGGGTTCTGCTTCAGGGTTCCCGCTGAGACGAGTTTGCCGAGCGCAATCGCAAGCGCGACACACGCTCCGGTGATCGCCGCACACCGTGTCCCGCCATCCGCCTGAAGCACGTCGCAGTCGAGAATGATCGTCCGCTCGCCCAGCGCTCGCATGTCCACCACTCCCCGAAGCGACCGCCCGATAAGCCGCTGAATCTCGTGCGTGCGGCCGCCGATCTTACCCTTCTCCGCCTCGCGCGGGGAGCGGGTCAGCGTGGCCCGCGGCAGCATCCCGTACTCCGCCGTCACCCAGCCCTTGCCGGAGTTGCGCATCCACCCCGGAACTCCCTGCTCAATGGTCGCATTGCACAGGACGCGAGTGTTCCCAGCCTCGATCAGCACCGAGCCTTCCGGGGTCGAGACGTATCCAGTCGTAATCTTGATCGGGCGAAGCGCGTCGGCAGAGCGTGAATCGGGGCGATAAAGGGGCATCCGGCGATTATAAGGGGGTCCCCATGACCGAGTCCCCCACCTAACTAACGAAGACAGAACAGTTCCCCCACATAACAGGTGGGGCTGTCTGCTCGATTATCGCCGCTCGGTCCTATTTCGGCAGATTTGCCGTCCCATTTTGGGAATGAACCACGAAGGATTTTTTATTCCCGTCCCAAACTTTGCTCTCCAGCATACATTGGTCGTGGGGCCAAGCAGTTCAAATTGGGAGATTTCCGGGAGGACGGTCGCGGATGCTGCCTCCCGAGTTCCTCCCGAGTTCAGTCAACAGAGGTGCACACATTGAACTCCATGCGAAACAACGGCGCGGGGCACCAATTAAATGGTCGATCCCTAGCGGGCAACGCGAGTCTGAGCCAAAACGGGAAATCGCGGGGAATCGTCTCGCCCGGAATCGTCTCAGCCGGAATCGTCTCGCCACGAATCGTCTCGCCCGGAAAGTGGAACAGCGGAAGCGGAACGCGTCCGCCCGGTGGCGGCTCCGCCTTGCGCGGGCTTCCCGAGGCAATCTCGTGGGAGGCGCAGACCGAGGATTCTGCCCGGCTGCACTTACTCGTCGTGGATGCCGACGCAGGGGTGCGGAGCGCCTGCGCGGAGATCGCGCAGCGCATGGGTTTTGAGGTCATGCAGGCCGCCGACGTGGGCTCCGCGCAGGCGGTGGTACGCCACCAGAAAGTCGATCTCGTCCTGATGGATCTTCAAGTTCCGTCCCCGGGGGGCCTGCAGCCTCACGGCGGAGCCTCTCTGCTGGAAGAGATCCGGAGCCGTCACGCGGAGGTTTCCGTCGTGGTGATGACGGCGACGGGTACCGTGGCGAACGCCGTGGAAGCAATGCGGATGGGAGCGGAAGACTATATGACCAAGCCGTTTGCGCTCGAGGAGTTGGTGACGATTCTCGAGCGCGCTTCGCGGCGGACGCAGCTTAATGTCGAGAGCCGGACGCTCCGCGATCGACTTCGCAGCCAGCGCGGCGGCGGTCCACTGATTGGA
Organism: uncultured Granulicella sp.; assembly: GCA_963693075.2. GTDB lineage: Bacteria > Acidobacteriota > Terriglobia > Terriglobales > Acidobacteriaceae > Edaphobacter. Next base: position 688,853 of record CAXMMP010000001.1, read on the forward strand.
AATTCTCCAGAGATGGAAAAGCTCTACCGGATCCTGTCAAAGGTGGCGCATTCGACCCACCCGATGCTGATTCTTGGCGAGACGGGCACCGGTAAAGAGTTGGTGGCGCGCTCGATTCACTTCAACGGACCCTCGTCGTCGAAGCCCTTTGTGCCGGTGGACTGTGGAGCGGTGGACGCTGAGCGGCTCGAAGGAGAGCTTTTTGGATACGCCAAGGGCGCGGTCCCGGGACGCGCTGGTTCGGCCCGCGATGGTCTCCTTTCGTCGGCAGATGGCGGAACCGTGTTCCTGGATGAGATTGGCGAGCTTTCCTTGGAGCTTCAAGCGAAGCTGCTGCGCGCGCTACAGGAAAAAGTCGTGCGTCCGGTCGGTGCGACCCACACGGTGCCTATCTCGGGAAGGGTGCTGGCCTCGACGAACGTCGACCTTGCCTCCATGGTGGAGCAAGGGAAGTTTCGGCGAGATCTTTATTTCCGCCTCAATGTCGTGAGCTTACGGATTCCCCCGCTGCGCCAGAGAAAAGAGGATATCCCAGAGCTGTCGCAGTATTTTCTCGATCGGATCCGCCGGGACACGGGGGTAATGCATGCGCTCTCCGACGACGTGCTGCGGGTGCTCATCGCGTATGACTGGCCAGGGAACGTGCGCGAGCTGGAAAACTCGCTCGACCGGGCGTCGGCGATGTGCTCCGGCGTGGTCATTCAGTTGGGCGACCTTCCAACCCAACTCCAGGCGGTGACCGAGTTGCTTGCGGAGCAGGCCGAGGAGAGGATGGACCAGGAGTCGGTGCGAGCGAGGGGGATGGAGCGAATTCAACCGATCGCGGAGTTGGAAAAGCAGGCCATTCTGGCAACGATTCGACAGTTGCGCGGGGACAAGTTATTGGCGGCAAAGCTGTTGGGTATCGGCAAAACGACGCTCTACCGGAAGCTGAAGGAATACGGGATCGAAGAGCAGTGGTAAACCGTCTGTCGAGGCACCGCGGCCGATTGAAGGCGCATCGAGAACAGGCAGACGCTCTAGGATTTCAGGGGCCAAAGCAAGAATGCTTAGAGAAGGTCCAAGAGGGCTGACTGATGACGAGAGATGTCTTGCTGATCGCGAATATGGAAGGGGTTGAAAACTGCGCGCGGTTTCTGGAAGGAGAGTTGGGGAGTCGCGTGGAACTTGCAGTGAACCGCAGGGACGGTCTGGCGGCGTTGAAGCGAGCTGACTTCGGCGTGGTGGTGGTTGAGGAGGGCTTAGCCGAGGGAAACCCGGCGTGGGCCGACCAGGTGTGGGAGCATGCTGGATTTGCCGTGCCGCTGCAGGTCAACTTCGGCGTCTCCGGCGGGGCGAGGGTGGGCCGAGAGGTCAAAGCTGCGCTCGCCAGGCGCGAAGGCGAACAGAAGATTGCACGCGCGGCAGTGGCATCCGAGCTCGAAAACGAGCTGAAGTCGAGCCTGACCGGTCTCCTCTTGCAAAGTGAACTTGCGCTGCGCGAACCCTCTGTGCCGCCCGCGCTCGAACCCAAGCTGCGGCATGTGGTGGAACTGGCGGGCGCGATTCGGGAGCGATTGGAGCTTCGCACCAAGCCCCTGGGATAGGCTTGGAGCGGAGGTGTCAGGATGACTTGCGATCATGTGAAACAGCTCGTGCCGGGCGTGAAGCGTTCGGGCAGCGGTTGTGTGGAATGCCTGGAGCAGGGGATGAGTTGGGTGCATCTGCGAGAGTGTCTGGTGTGCGGACATGTAGGTTGCTGCGATTCGAGCGTCGGCAAGCACGCAACGAAGCACTTTCATGCGACAAAGCACCCGATCATGCAGAGCATCGAGCCGGGCGACAGCTGGCGCTGGTGCTATGTCGATGAGGAGATGGTCTAATCCCCATCGTGAGACGGTGCGCTGGTCTCGCGCAGGCGTAAGGCTTTATAGCCGCGTTCGGTCACCACGATGGTCTCGGCGAGCCTGTCTTGCGCGCAGCGGCGGTACGGATGAATGAAAAACTGCACAAAGCCGAAGCCGAATTCGAGCGCGGCGGCTCCATAGCCCAGGGCGCGTTCGACCGAATGCCAGAACGTCAAGTGCGGGTGCACGATCGAAAGGATGCGAATGCCGAAGAGGCGTTTGCCCGGCGTGCGCCCCTTACCGGCCCAGGCGAGGATGCCGAAATAGAGCACGGGAATGATGAGTTCCGTGATGACGCGAACGCGCTCGTCGTCGAAGTGACGGTCGAAGTCGGGGTTGTCTGATTTGATCTCGAACTTATCCGCGCCCAGGGAGCCGGAGAGCGTATGCAGCGGACGTCCCTGGTGCTCGAGCACCTTCGCATAGCCCCACATACCCGCGAACAGCGTGGCGAGCAGGATAACAACGATCAACGCGGTATCGAAGCCGAGCGCGAAGGCGCGTCGCCAGAACGGGGCCAGTTCGATGCCGTCGAGTTCCACCAGCCAGGGCGTCTCGCGTGCAGAGAAGGTGCGCATGCGAAGAGTGTAACCGGCTGGTTTGCTATGCTGGCTTTGAAAGCTCAGGAGAAAAACAGTGGCGGATGAGACGGTTGTCAGTGAGGGTGTAAAGATTACGGTTCGGCCAAATGGGCCTTTTCGGGTGGAAGGGCCAGTCACCCTCGTCGATGTGGACGGGAATGCCTGGGACCTGACGGATAAGCCGGCGATCTCACTTTGCCGCTGCGGTTTGAGTTCGAAGCGGCCGTTCTGCGACGGAACCCACGGGCGCGAAGGTTGGAAGTGCGATGCATCGCCGATCCCGGTCGAACCTGTCGCGCAAGGCTAGTTTGTCTGGGTCCGGCCAAATGGCTTAGCACCGAAGAAACACCGATAACACCGATGTTGTCTTGATGGGGGCGAACGTGCGGGATTGTCTGAAGTCACTTTTTTGCTTTGTGGTCATGGGTTCGCTTGCTGTAACCGTTTTTGCGCAGGGCCGCGAGTATACGCGGACAGAGGCGATGATTCCGGTTCGCGATGGAGTGAAGCTGCACGTCGTGATTTTGCGTCCGACAGGGTCGGAGACAAGCGGCGATGCGTTGCCGTTCCTGATGCAACGCACCCCCTACGGCGTCGACGGTTACACGGCGGAGCGCTTCAGTGCGCGCAAGACTCCGCTTTCCGATAGCGGGTACATCTTCGTCTTCGCGGATATCCGGGGGCGGTACGAGTCCGAAGGGCAGTTCGTGATGAATCGCGCGATCGTGCCCCACACCACGAAGTCGGACGTCGACGAGACGACGGACACGCGCGACACCATTGACTGGCTTTTGAAGAATGTCCCGAACAACGACGGCAAAGTCGGCGTGCTGGGCATCTCGTACCCAGGCTTTCTGGCGATGATGGCTGGGATCGACGCGCATCCGGCAGTCAAGGCGATCTCGCCACAGGCGCCGATGACGGATGTGTGGATGGGCGACGACTTCTTCCACAACGGCGCGTTTCGCGAGACCTACGGGTTCGACTATGTGCAGGAGCTTGAAGGGCAGAAGACGGACGTCCGGGTTTCCACCAAGGAAGATACCTACGAGTTTTTCCTGCGCAACGTCGACTTCGCGGGAGCCGCGAAGCAGGCGGGCATGGAGAAGCTCCCGACGGCGCGGGTGTTCCTGGACCAGCCGAGCTACACCAAGTTCTGGCAGGATATGGCGGTTGAAAAGCGGCTGACGAAAGTGGAGGTTCCGACGCTGGAGGTGGGCGGTTGGTGGGATCAGGAAGATATGTGGGGCACGCAGGCGGAGTACGAGGCGCTGCACCAGCATGATGGCAAGCACGAGGTCTTCATGGTGCTTGGGCCCTGGAATCATGGCGGATGGGCGGGCGGCGCGGGCGACTCGCTCGGCGGCGACTTCGGCAAGGTGACCTTTGGCGGAGTGAAGACCGCAGAGGAGTATCGGACGCAGTTTGAAGCTCCGTTCTTTGAGTACTACCTGAAGGGCAAACCTGGGTTCGACCTGAAAGGCGTGGCTAGCTTTCGGACGGGCGTAAATCAATGGGAACGGTATGACGTCTGGCCGCCGGTCAAGGGATTCCGATCGATAGTTTTGCCGCTTGCGCCGAGTCTGGGCCTTGAGGATTGTTTTGGAGATTCTTGCAAGGCAATTCTGAAAACAGCGGTAGTGGGCACTTATGTGGCTGACCCGGCCGATCCGATCCCTTATCGTCATCGTCCCATCCAGGCGACCTATGGCGAAGGGTCCAGATGGCGGCAGTGGCTGGTTGAGGATCAGCGCTTTGTCGATGGTCGCAAAGATCTGGCAGAGTTCAAGGGGCCGGTGCTCGATAAGGATGTAACTGTGACCGGCGATGTGAAGGCCGACCTGTTCGCCTCCACCACAGGCACTGACGCCGACTGGATCGTCAAGCTGATCGACATCTCTCCAGACGGAACGCAGACGATGATCGTCGACGAGATCTTCCGCGGGCGCTATCGCGAGAGCTTCGAGAAGCCTGAGCCGATCCCAGCGAATAAAGTGGAAGAGTACAAGTGGTCGCTGCATGGGGCGGATCACACGTTTCTGAAGGGCCACCGCATGATGGTCGAGGTGCAGCCGAGCTGGTTCCCGCTGTATGACCGCAATCCGCAGACGTTTGTGCCGAACATCATGACCGCTCCGGCGAATGCTTATCAGAAGGCGACAGTGAAGATCTATGGTGGAAGCCGCCTGGAGTTTCTGACTCCGGTTGAGTAAGTGCAGGTTCGTGCTTACGCCGGACGGGCGATGGCTGCACGCGCTGCGCGACTGGGAGGAATGATGTCGATCAAGACGATCAGCTCGCGCGAGGTGTATCGCAATCCGTGGGCGACGGTGCGCGAAGATGTGATCGAACGCTCCAACGGCGCACGCGGGATTTACGGGGTCATGGACAAAGATCCGGCTTGCATCGTTATTCCGCTCGAAGTTAATCCCGAGGGCGAATTCCTCTACCTGATCGAGCAGTTCCGTTACACGGTGCAGGGGACATTTAAGGAATTTCCGCAAGGCGGGTGGGAGCAGGCCAAGGTCGATCCTGAGGAGCTGGCGCGCGGCGAACTGCGCGAGGAGACTGGCATGACCGCCGCAAAGTTGACGAGCCTGGGCATGCTTTGGATCGCCTACGGGGCAATGCGGCAGGAGCATCACGTGTTCCTCGCCGAGGGGCTGACGGCGGGTGAGACGGATCCCGATCCCGAGGAGCACGACCTGACCTTGCACCGGGTGAGCGTCCGTGAGTTCGAGGACATGCTGCTGGACGGTCGGATCAAAGACAACTGCACGGCGGCGGCGTGGGGGTTGTATCGGGTGTGGAAAGACCGACAGTAACGCCACAGACCTAGTCGGCATCCCAAGGCGTGCGAAGCGGGTTTCGCATACCAAGGGAGAACCATGGCAGATCAGGAGAATGGGCTGAAAGGTGGCGAGGCCACGACGTCGACCGCAAAGGGACATGACTATCATCAGGTTGGGAATGGTGGGGAACTGCACCAATTGGCGGGTGGAACGCATCCGCAGATGACGAACCAGAAGGGACAGGTCGTCGCGGATGATGAGAACTCGTTGAAGGCTAACGAGCGGGGACCGGTGCTGCTCGAAGACTGGCAGTTGATCGAGAAGACGCAGCACTTCGATCATGAGCGGATTCCGGAGCGAGTCGTCCATGCGCGAGGCTATGGCGCTAAAGGGTACTTTGAACTGACCGAATCGCTGAAAGGGATCAGCAAAGCGGGTGTGTTGAATCGCGTGGGCGAGAAGACACCGGTGTTCGTGCGCTTCTCGACCGTTGCCGGCAACGCTGGCTCGAGTGATGTCGCTCGAGACGTCCGGGGATTCGCTGTGAAGATGTATACGCCGGAAGGGAACTGGGACATTGTCGGGAACAACATACCGGTGTTCTTCATCCAGGATGCGATCAAGTTCACGGACTTGATTCACTCGGTGAAACAGGAGCCAGACCGCGGGTTTCCGCAGGCGCAGAGCGCGCACGACACCTTCTGGGACTGGGCTTCGCTGATGCCCGAGGCCACGCACATGCTGTTCTGGATCATGTCGGATCGGGCGATCCCTCGCAGCTTCCGGATGATGGAAGGTTTCGGCGTTCATACGTTTCGGCTGATCAACGACGCGGGCGAGAGCACTTACGTGAAGTTCCACTGGCGGCCGAAGCTGGGAATGGCTTCGGTGATCTGGGATGAGGCGTTGAAGATCTCTGGCGCTGATCCGGACTTCCATCGGCGCGATCTTTGGAATGCGATCGACGAGGGGAACTTTCCTGAGTGGGAGCTTGGAGTGCAACTGTTCGATGAAGAGTTTGCGAACACGTTCGACTTCGATGTGCTGGACTCCACCAAGCTTATTCCGGAGGAGATACTGCCGTTGAAGATCATCGGGAAACTGGTGCTGGATCGCAATGTCGATAACTACTTTGCTGAGACCGAGCAGGTGGCGTTCCAGACGACGAACGTGGTGCCGGGAATTGACTTTACGAATGATCCGCTGCTGCAGGGGCGGAATCTGTCGTACATCGACACGCAGCTTACGCGTCTGGGTGGACCCAATTACGCGCAGATTCCGGTGAACGCGCCGAGGTGTCCCGTCATGAACATGCAGCGCGACGGACACATGACGATGCGCGCGCAGAAAGGGCGTGTTTCGTACTCGCCTTCTTCGCTGGAAGCGGATGCGCCGCGGCAAGATCCGCATGCTGGCTTCACGAGCTTCAAGGCGACGGAGAATGGGGACAAGCTGAAGGTGCGAGCGGAGTCGTTTGGTGATCATTTCTCGCAGGCGCTGATGTTCTTCAAGTCGCAGACAGAACCAGAGCAGAACCATATCGTTTCGGCGTTCATCTTCGAACTCAGCAAGGTGGAGACGAAGGCAGTGCGCGAGCGGATGCTCGGTCAACTTGCTAACGTTGATCCTGCGATCGCAAAGCGCGTTGCGGATGGGTTGGGAATGACTGGGGCAATCAAGGCGGTGCCAGCGAAGGTTGCGGTAAGAACCGATCTTCCGGCTTCGGATGCTTTGTCGATTGTGAAGAAGATGAAATCGAGCTTGCAGACGAAGCTGGTGGGGGTGCTGGTGGCGGATGGAACGGACACGGCGGGGGTACTGGCGCTCGAGACTGCGGTTGGTAAGGCTGGAGGTCATGTGAAGATCGTTGCACCGAAGGTTGGTGGAGCGACCGGAGCGGATGGGTCGGTGCTGGAGGCGGACTTCCAGCTTGCCGGTGGACCGTCGGTGCTGTTCGATGCAGTGTATGTTGCGTTGTCGGAGGATGGGGCGAAGCTGCTCTCGACCGAGGCTGCGGCTGTTGCGTGGGTTCACGATGCGTTTGCTCACCTGAAGGTGATTGGAGCGACGAGCGGAGCGCAGGCTCTGCTGGATGCTGCGGGTGTGGTTCCGGATGCGGGTGTTCTGGTTGCTGGTGAGGATCAGGCTTATCTGGATGCTGCTGCGAAGGGTCGCGTTTACGATCGTGAGCCTTCGGTTCGGACGGTTTACTAGGCTGAAAAGTGCAGAAGCCCTGGAGATGTTCTCCAGGGCTTCTGTGTTTGTGTTTTTGAGCGATTTAGTTGGCCATTTAGTTGGCCATTTAGTTGTCGGTGCCATAGTCTCCGCCTCCGCTGTCTCCGCTGCTGGAGTCGTCGGTTCCGTAGTCGGCGTTGCTGTCGGAGAGGTCGGGGTCGTTGGTGGTGTAGTCGCCCGAGTTGCTGGAGTCGGCGAAGTTATCGTTGCGACGGTCTTCGATGTCGTTGGAGACGCCATCGCGTCCTCCGGAGTCGCCATAGTAATTGTTCACGACTTCTTCGGGGCGTCCGCCACCCATCCCACCGAACCCCTGGCCACCGCCGTATCCGGCGTGCTCGCCGAAGCCATGCATGAGGGACTCGATGCCTTCGAAGGCGAGGGCACCTGCGGCGACGCCACCGGCGGTGCGGAGCGCGGAGCCGAGGAAACCACTGCCTCCTCCCATTCCCATTCCCATTGGGGGAGCGTAGCCCGGCTGAGCGTATTGCGGCTGGGCGTATTGCGGGGGGTAGTTGGGGACTGGGGCGTACTGGGACTGCTGGGACTGCTGGTACTGCTGCGGTGGAGGTGGTGGAGGCGGCGTGGGCTGAGCTGCATGGTCGGTACCGAGCAGGCTGCCGAGGAAGCTGGTGTGTTTGGCTGGCTGCTGCTGCTGGGATTGCTGGAGTTGCTGCTTCGCCTGGTCGAGGGCGTAGTTCTGGACGAGGACGGTCTGAGCGAGGATGTAAAGGGCGTCGGGATTGCGACCGAGAGTCTGGTTGAGGTACTGCTCGGCTTCGGGGTCTTTGTCCTGGAGGACGGTCTGGTTGATCTTGTTGGTGAGGTCTTGCAGGAGCTGCTGTTCTTGCGGAGTCATGTGCGTTTCCTCGCATTCAATGCTAGCTGTAGGACGCTGGCTGAACGGTTAGAGGTACGAATCGCTTCGAGCTCCAGTTCCATGAGTACCCCCCCTCCCCCCCCGTTTCCGCATAAAGTATTCAATCGAAGAGGGTTAGCCTTCCTGCTTGCTGTAAAGTCCTGCAACGATTGAGGTTACGGCCAAAGTCCTGCAAACAGGAGACTTAGCAGGACCCATTGCGCCAAGTTTTTTCATACCCCATTAAGTTAATTATATGGGTTTGGTGAGGGGTGACCTGTCAACTTTATCCCCAATGTTTTGTTCGAGATAAGCGTTTTCAGGCTTGACACGCGAGTTTGCTGGGGTTTCGAGGATTCTGGAGAGATTCAGGGAGTCTGCCATGCGTGGGTGGTGGCGGAGAGGGTGAGGGCGTCGAGGACGCGCATGTTGGCGATGGCGGCTTCGAGGGGGACGGGGACTTCGGTGTCGTCGAGGATGGCGCGGGCGAAGGCGTCGCCCTGGAGGGTGTACTGGTCGACGGCGGGGAAGGTTTCGACGGTGATGCCGGTGCCGAGGAAGTCGCCGGTGGAATCGACCTGGATGCGCGAGGGGCGGTCGGGCGGGGTGTTGAAGGGGATTTCGAGCTCGATGCGGCCGGTGGTGCCGAAGGCCTGGACGCGCTGGCTGGAGACGAGCTGGGTGCCGCAGGAGAAGAGGGCCTGGCCGGTGGGGAAGTCCATGAGGAACGAGGTGAGGCGATCGACGTGGGTGTTCGGGTCGCGGTCGATGAGGGCGAGGACGCGGGTGGGTTCGGTGGGCTGGCCGGCGGCGGCGCTGAAGAGCTGGCGCGCGGCGAAGACGAGGTAGCAGCCGATATCCATGAGCGCGCCGCCGCCCATGGCGGGCTGGTTGCGGATGTTTTTGGGGTCGTCGTTGAAGTAGCTGAAGGTGCCGGTGACGAGACGCAAGGGGCCGATCCTGCCTTCGCGGATGAGTTGTTCGGTGCGGAGCCATTGCGGTGCCGACTTTACCATGAAGGCTTCCGCGATCTTGACGTGGGCGGCATCGCGGATGGGGATCAACGTGCGGGCTTCTGCGGCGGTGAGCGCGATGGGTTTTTCGCAGAGGATGTGCTTGCCGGCCTGCGCGGCTTTGATGGTCCAGGGGACGTGCAGGTCGTTGGGGAGCGGGTTGTAGATGGCGTCGATGTCGGGGTCGGCGAGGAGCTCTTCGTAGGTGCCGTAGGCCTTGGGGATGGCGAGTTCGGTTGCGGCTTTTTGGGCGGATTCGAGGGTGCGCGAGGCGATGGCGGTGACCTCGGCGAATTGGCAGAGTTGGAGGGCGGGGATGACTTTTTTGGTGGCGATCTTGGCGGTGGAGAGGACGCCTATGCGGAGTTTTGACATGCACTAAGACTAAAGGCAAGTACGTCCTGACGCCGGACGGGCGGTACTGCGTACGCTTCACGCGCTGCGCGCAAAGACAACGGCTGCTTAGTCGAGGGACGAGAAGATCTGGGGGAGATCGAGGTGGATGGGGGAATCGGGAAGGTTGAGGCGGGTTTCGTGGACCAGCTTCACACCGTGACTGGTGTAGGTGTAGGCGGCGCGGTCGGTGGGGTCGAGGATCCAGACGTGTTCGACGCCCATGGCGACGAACTCGTCCAAGCGCGGGATGATGCGGTTCCAGCGGTCTTCGGGGGAGAGGATTTCGATGACGATGAGCGGGGCGGTCGAGCGGATTTGTTCGCGGAGGACGTTATCGTCGCGGACGACCGCGACATCGGGGAGGCGGACGCGCTGCGGACTGGTGCGGGTGCGGACTTCCGTGAGGACGCGGATGGCCCATTCCACTTGATGACTGCGAAACCAGAAGGCGAGCTCCGCTTGCAGAAGACTGTGGGGGATGGTGCCCCTGTGCTTCTCCTCGACGTGGTCGTCAACGAACTCGAGATCAGGATGGAAGCTGGAGCGCAGGTACTCGTCAAGGGTCAGAAGGTCCGGGATAGGATGAGCAGCCATGACGTCCTAAGCATACCCTGCCGGATGGAGTAGAAGGCGAAACAAGTGCGCCCTGATCGCGGGCGGCGACCACTTCGTGGGGTGGAAGCGCTTCGCGCGCGAAGCGTGCTTCCACCCCACGGAGTGGCGCCTGTCCGGCGTGAGGACGCACTTGCTTTGTTTCTAGTGAATTGTCTTCATGCGGCGGCTCATGAAGTCCATGAGGAGGTAGTTGCCGAGGGTTTCGGGGGTGGTGAAGTAGGCTTTGCCGCGGCACATGGCGCTCATCTGCTGGACGAACTGGACGAGGGCGAAGTCGCTCGCGAGCATGAAGGTGTTGATCATGATGTTGGAGCGTTTGCAGCGGCTGACTTCTTTGAGAGTTTCTTCGATGACGAGGGGGTCGAGGCCGAAGGCGTTTTTGTAGATGCGGCCGTCAGGGAGGGTCAAAGCGGAGGGCTTGCCGTCGGTGATCATGACGATCTGGCGCATGTCTTTGTTAGAACGGGCGAGGATGCGCTGGGCGACGCGGAGGCCTTCGCGGGTGTTGGTGTAGTGCGGGCCGACTTTGACGCGGGGGAGCTGGCCGATGGGGATGTGCTCGGCGGTGTCGTGGAAGAGGACGAGGTCGATGGTGTCGCCGGGGTACTGGGTGCGGATGAGGTGGGCGAGGGCCATGGCGACGCGCTTGGCGGGGGTGAAGCGGTCTTCTCCGTAGAGGATCATGGAGTGGGAGCAGTCGAGCAGGACGACAGTGGCGCAGGAGGATTGATAGTCGGCCTGCTGGACCTGGAGGTCGGCGTATTCGAGGTTGAGCTTGCCGGCGTGCTGGTTGAAGTCGGTGCCTTCGCGGGCGAAGACGTTCGAGAGGGTGGCGGTGATGTCGAGGTTGAGGGAGTCGCCGAATTCGTAGGGTTTGGAGGAGCCGTTGGTCTCGACGCCGGCGGATTCGTGGCGGGTGTCGTGGCGGCCGAGGGAGGATTTGCCGAGGGGGCCGAGGAGATCGCGGAGGGCCTTGTAGCCGAGGAAGTCCATGGCTTTATCAGTGACTTCGAAGCGGGCTGACTCGCCTTCGCCGCCTTGTCCCTGGCCTTCGGAGGGCTCTTCGGCGTTGATCATGTTCTGATCCTGCATCTTCTGGATGATCTGATCGATGAGGTCTTCGACTTGTTCTTCGTCGAGGGACTCGTATTTTTCCTGGGTTTCGTCGTCGAAGAGCTCGCCGGAGTCGAGGGCCTGGCGGATGGCTTCGCGGAGGTTTTCGAGGGTTTGTTCGCCGTCGAGGGATTGGAAGCGGGAGAGCGGGTCCTGGAAGCCGGAGTCGAGGAGGAAGTCGGACAAGGCCTGCATGAGGTCGTCGAGGTCGACGGAGGAGGAGAGGTCGCCGGTGAATTTGGTGTAGCGTGTGCGCTTCATGCAGTGTGTCCCCGCTTCGTGATTATCGCAGTTGGACGCGTGGCGGGGTGGTTAAGGTGCAGATTGGCGTTCGTGCGCTAGAAGCGGAAGACGAGGCCGGTGCTGACGGAGAAGAGTGTGGGATTTGGTCCGCCGCCGATGTCGGGAATGCCATAGGCTTTGCCGGCTCCGATTTCGAGGGCGCGGAAGTCGAAGAAGGGGGCGATGGGAATGTCGGCTCCGGCGAGGATCTCGTAGCCGACGCCTTTTTGCGACCCCGAGCTTGTGCTGGTCTTGGCGCTCGTTGCGATGTAGCCTCCGGAGGCCTGCACGTAGGGTTTGAGGGCGACGAAGGGGATTTTGACGCCGAGCTTGATGCCGGCGAGGCCGGTGTCGACGCCGGGGGTTCCGGGTTTAGAGGAGCCGCGGAGATCGAAGCCGAGGCGGATGGGGCCGATTGGGATGACGCCGAAGGTGACGCCGCCGCCGAATCCGGGGGCCCAGTAGCTGCTGGTGGAGGTGTCGGTGCCGTTAGCGACGTTCGAGGCGTGAATGTCCGAGAAGGTGCCGTAGATGGAGATGGCTTGCGCGTGGAGGGAGGGGACGGCGAAGGCGAGGGCTGCTAGGGTTGCGGGCAGGAGTCGGCTCATGATGTGAGCTTAGACCCGAGGGGCGCGGGGAAGTCGTGATTTGTTTAGAGGGCGGGGATGGTGGTGGTCGCGGCGGAGCCGAAGTCGGCGAGGGTGGTGCGGAGGTAGCGGTGCGGGTTGACCGGCGTGTTGTGAATGCGGACTTCGTAGTGAACGTGGTTGCCGGTGGTGCGGCCGGTGTGTCCGATATAGCCGATGATTTGGCCTCGCGTGACGGACTGGCCGGCGGTGACGGCAAAGCCGCTCATGTGACCGTAGAGGGTTTCGAGGCCGTGGCCGTGATCGATTTTGACTTCGCGGCCGTAGCCGTTGACGACCTCGGCGGCTTCGACGACGCCGTCGGCGGTAGCGTGGATGGGGGTGCCGAGCGGTCCTGAGATATCGATGCCGGGGTGGAACTCGCCTTCGTCGGAGCCGTTGTCGAAGGGATTTTCGCGTTCGCCGAACGAGGAGGTGATGGGTCCGGTGACGGGCCAGAGCGTGGGGGTCATGGCGGAGGCGAGGTCGAGCGGGCTGCGATCGTTGTCGCCGCCGAGGTTGCGGAGGTCGTGGCCGGGCATGAGCGGGTTGGTCATGTGGCCAAGGTCGACGGGGGTGGCGAGCGAGCGGGTGAGGTCGCCGTCAAGTGCGGAGGAGCGCAGGGCGTAGAAGGCGTCTACGGACTTGTAGTAGGTATCGTTTGAGAAGGTGGGGCTGGCAGCGTCTTTGAGCGGCGCGGAGCCGGCTGCGGCTACAACGGAGGTCGTCTTCGGGTGTGGGGCGGAGACGTGGAGGCTGCTGATCTTTCCGGCGGTGAGGCCGTAGAGGGCCGAGACTTCAGTGGCGAGGGAGCCGAGCGAGGCGGCCTGGACATCTTTCTGGCGGGCCTGGGTTTCGAGGGTTGCGTAGTCTTTCTGGAGCGCCTGGTGGTCGGTGCGCAGCTGGTTGAAGCGCGCGGTCTTGATGAGCATGCGCGAGTAGGAACCGGCGAGTCCCATGATGGTGAACATGCCGATGGCTGCGGCAGCGACGAAGATGTAGGCGTAGTGCAGGGGGACGGGCACCTTATTGATAGAGCCGTCGGAGTCACGCGAGACGAAGAGGATGTAGAAGCGTTTTTTCGAACTCAAAATAAAAATCCCCTTACGACCGTGGCCCGCTGCAAAGTTGTGTGGCCCGTCGGTCGGTGTGCCAGTTCATCGGGATAGACGAGATTGGCGCGACCAGGGAGTACGGATGCTGTTTCGCGAATGCGACTTGGTGAATCGCATTCAGGAAAATAGTAAACCCTTTGGGCAACCCTCCTAGGGTAACAAGTTTGATACGGTGAGGCAAGGTTTTGGCGGTCCCCAATTGAGGTGAGGCGGGGGACTTGAGGGGTATGCTCGAAGCTGATTGGGAGGTTGTGGGTGGGGGAACTGGAGGTGATCCGGCGGATCAAAGCGGGGGTAAAGACGCGGAACGCCGCGGTGCGCGTGGGGATTGGCGATGACTGCGCGGTGCTGAAGGTGAGGGCGGGCGAAGAGATGGTGGTGACGACGGATCTTTGCCTGGAGGGGCGGCATTTTCGGAACGATTGGCATTCGGCGGAGTCGGCGGGGCATCGCTGCCTGGTGAGGGGGTTGTCGGATGTGGCGGCGATGGGGGCGAGGCCGGTGGCGGCTTTTTTATCGGTGGGTCTGCCACGGGGGTTCGACGAAGCCTGGTTTGCGGGGTTTATGGCGGGGTTTGAGGCGCTGGCAGCGGAGTTTGGGGTGGAGTTGGCGGGCGGGGATACGGGGGAGGCGGTCGGCGAAGCGGTGATTGCGGATGTGATGGTGGTGGGAGCGGTGAAGCGCGGGAAGGCGTTGCTGCGGCCGGGGGCCGGGGTGGGGGATGGGATCTATGTGAGCGGGAGGCTGGGTGGGTCGGCGGCGGAGTTGAAGGCGATGGAAGCTGAGGTGACGTGGGAGGGGGATGGGCGGCCTCAGTCGTTTCCGGTGGCTCGGGTGGCTTTGGGTTTGGCGCTGGGGAAGCTAGGGTGCGTGACGGCTTGTATGGATGTGAGTGATGGGATTTCTACGGATTTGCGGCATCTGTGCGAGGCTTCGGGGGTGCGGGGGATGTTGGAGCTGGAGGCGGTTCCGGTCGCGCGCGTGGCTACGCTGGAGCAGGCGCTGCACGGCGGGGAGGATTATGAGTTGCTGTTTACGGTTGGAGCTGGGGTTCCGGTGCCGAAGAGATTGGCGGGAGTTTCGTTGACGCGGGTTGGGACGGTTGTGGAGGGTGAGGGGGTTGGGTTGGTAGGGGGTGGGGAGTTGGTGAGTGGTGGTTGGGAGCATCTGGTCTAACGTGTGGTGGGACGGAAGCATCGTTGAGGTAGGGGCTGAAGGCGGACCTTCGCGAGTTGAGAGTTGATCAGTTAGGAGTTTAGAGTTTGGCATTCCTAGTAAGGGAGGGTGGATTGAAGGATGCGACGAGAGTGGTGCGGCTGGGTCTGACGCCGGTGCGGGCTGGGGAGCCGCTGCATGCGGGACCGGTCTTTGTTTCGACGTTTCATACGCCCGGCGAGCCGGAGGCGGATGGGTACAGCTACGGGCGTTCTCACCAGCCGACGTGGACCGCGCTGGAGCGGGCGATTGGGGAGTTGGAGGTCGAAGCGGGGCATGAGGCGGCGGGAGTGAGGGTGTTTGCGTCGGGTCTGGCGGCGGTGAGCGCGGCGTTTGGGGCGGTGTTGGGTGCGGGCGATACGGTGGTGCTTCAGCGTGGGGTTTACTTTGGCGCGAAGCAACTGCTGGAAGAGATGTTTGTGCCGGCCAGGGTCGTCGTGCGGGAGGTTGCGGGTTCGGAGTTGAGTGATGTCGGGGCGATTCGCGGGGCGCGGCTGGTGTGGGTGGAGACGCCTGGGAATCCTGGGCTCGAGGTGGTGGATCTGCGGGCGGTGGTGAAGGCGGCGAGGGAAGTCGGGGCGTTGGTTGCGGTGGACAACACGACGGCCACGCCGCTGGGGCAGAGGCCGCTGGAGCTTGGGGTGGATCTGTCCGTGTGTTCGGATTCGAAGGCGATGTGCGGGCATAGCGATGTGCTGATGGGGCATGTTGCGGTGCTTGACCATGAGTTGCTGGCGAAGATCGATCGGCATCGCACGCTGACGGGCGCGATTGTGGGGCCGATGGAGGCGTGGCTCGCGCTGCGGTCGCTGGCGACGCTGCCGCTCCGACTGGAGCGGATGTGTGCGAATGCGCTGACCGTGGCTCGGTTTTTGGCGGGGCGCGGAGAGGTGGCCGATGTTTTGTATCCGGGGCTGGAGACGGATGCGGGGCACGCGGTGGCGAGGGCGCAGATGCGGGAGTTTGGGCCGGTGATCTCGTTTACCCTGGCGGGTAAGGACGCTGCTGTTTCGTTTCTTGCGAAGTCGAGGTTGATCACCGAGGCTACGAGTTTTGGTGGGGTCACGACGACGGCGGAGCGACGCGGGCGTTGGGGGCATGATGGGGTCGCGCCGGGGTTCATCCGGCTGAGCGTTGGGTGCGAGGATGTGGGGGATCTGATCGCGGATATGGAGCAGGCGTTCGATGGCATTTGAGCGGAGCTGGACGGCTGAGGTGCTGAAAGCGCCGCCGATGATTGCACCGGCGCGGAGCTATGTCTGGCCGATGCGGATTGAAGGCGAGGAGGACGCGCTGGCTCGCGGGGCGGTGCAGGTGATGGTGAAGCCTGCTGCTGGTGGAGCGTATCTGCTGACGTGCGCGCTGGGGTTTAAGGATCCGTCGATGCCGAGTGGCGTCTTTGGCTGCCCTGAACCGGAAGAGATCTGCGTCGTGGCTGGTGGCTATGCGTATCTCGCAAAGGTCGCTGCGCCTGAGAGCGTGGAGTTGCTGGCGATGAAGCCGGTGGTCTCAGTGGTCTCCGCCGAGGAGTATGGGCTGCTGGTGTTTGTCGGGTTTACGGCGGTTTTGGCGTGGGGTTCCGAAGGGAAGGCCTGGGAGACGGAGCGGCTTTCCTGGGACGGGGTGCGGGTTACGGGAATTGAGGGTGGGGTGTTGAAAGGTTTTGGGTGGGACTTGATGAAGGATGTCGAAGTGGAATTTGAGGTGGAGTTGGGGACGGGGAAGCACTCGGGTGGGGGTTGGAGAGGGCCACGGGCCAGTGCGCCCTGATCGCGGGCGGCGACCACTTCGTGGGGTTCTGGACGCTTCGCGTTTTTTCTAGGGCTCGTTGAGTGCGTAGAAGCTCACCGTGGTGTCGCCTTGTTTGTAGGTGCGGGTGCGGGTGAGGCGGCCGTAGCGTTCGGCGGGTTGGAAGTCTTTGGTGGAGTGTTCGGCGAGCACAAGCGCGTCCGGTGCGAGGAGTTTGGCGTTAGCCGGGCTGCCGAGAAAACCCAGCGTCTGGGTGTATTCATTTTCTGCGTCGTAGGGCGGGTCGAGGAAGATGAGGTCGAGCGGGTCGGGCAGTTTGGCGACGCGTTGGAGGAGGGCGGTGGTGCTGCGGTCTTCGAGGGTGTAGCCACGCGTGATGGCGAGATTCGCGAGGTTGGTCTTGAGAGCCTTCAGGGCGGGCGGCGCGTTTTCGGAGAAGAAAGTGTGCGCGGCTCCACGGGAGATGGCTTCGATGCCGACGGCACCTGTTCCGGCGAAGAGATCGGCGAAGCGGGAGCCCTGGACGCGGGGTCCGAGGATGTTGAAGAGCGTCTCGCGGAGGCGATCGCTGGTGGGGCGGGTTTTGGTGCCGGGTGGTGAGACGAGTTGCCGCGAGCGGTACGTTCCGGCGATGACGCGCATCCGTCGATGGTAAATGGGGCTGGTGGGTGGACGCTTCCCGCCTTGGACGGTGAGACGGTCTGCGATGGGTAGACGGACGTTCTTGGGTGTTGAGAGAGGGACAGGCGCGGGGGTTAGTCGACGGGTGCAGGGTGGCGTTTCCATTCGCTCAGGATGATGGGACGTGTTGCAGGACGGCAGCACGAGCGGGCGGCATACAATCGTGGATATGGCTGGGTGGTCGTTCAGGATCGGCAGAATCTTTGGGGTTGAGGTGCGGCTGCACTCGTTTTTTCTGTTTTTGTTGTTGCCTGCGACGGTGTGGGCCGCGGCGGAGCATCGGCCGCCGATGCGTGGGTTCATCCTGTGGGGATTGCTGCTGATTGCCGTGGCGGTGAGGGAGATTGCGCGGGCAATTGCTGCGGCGTGGTTTTATCTTGACGTGAAGAGCGTCCTGCTGCTGCCGACCGGCGGGTTGATGACCTATGCCGGGGTTGAAGCGGAGGCTCGGGCGGCGGAGCGCAAGGTGCAGCGCGGGATGGCGCTGGTTGGCCCGATTACGAACTTCCTGTTCGGGATGATGCTGCTTGGGTTCATCCTGACGATCTCGCCGACGGTTAACCTGGTGATGATGCCGTGGGTCTCACCGGCGCACCTGTTGCGGACGATGGTGTGGGTGAACCTGATGCTGGCGGCGTTGAACCTGTTGCCGGCATGGCCGTTGGATGGCGGTCGCGTGGCCCGGGGCGAGACCGTGCGTGGCGCGGGAACGGCTGGCCCGCGCGTGTTGCCGGGGAGATTGCAGACGCTTGTCCGCATGGGTTGGGCTATTGCGATTGCGCTGATCGTGTACGGTATGGCTTCGGCGAACTGGTGGGTGATGATGGCCGGCCTGGGCGTGCTGCTGGGGGCGCAGGTGGAGCGGCAGGGTCTGCTGCCGGAGCGTGAGACGGATGTGACGCGAGTGGGCGATGTGATGCTGACGGAGTACTCGATTCTGCCGGCGAGCGCGACGCTCGAGGACGCGATGATGGAGGCGCGGCACAGCCTGCAGGATGATTTTCCGGTGGTCCGCGCAGGAAATATGGTGGGGGCGGTGGGGCGTCAGAGCATTCTGGATGCGCTGGCGACGAGCGGCAACGGGTATGTGCAGGGGATCATGACGCGATCGTTTGTGACGGCGTCGGTGAATGATTCGGTGATGGAGACCTTGAATAAGGCGATCGTGCATGGGGCCGCGAACGCGCTCCAGATTGTCCCGGTGATTGAAGGGGACGCAGTGGTCGGCATTTTGACACGGCAGCATTTGAAGCGATCGATGGGGTTGGTGCCTCGGGCTGTGCCGCGAGGCGAGCGTGCGATGGAAGACGAGACGGACTGATGGCGAGCACGTCGACGAGTCCGAAGACGAAGAAGACAAGCCAGACGGGAACACGCACGCTTCGCATTGTGCTGGCGAGCGTCGGTGCGTTGCTGGTGGTGGTTGTGATCGGCTTCATCTGGGTGGCGCACCGCCGGGCGAACAACTGGCTGGCTGGAATGCCCCAGCGCCTGGGCGTCGACATTCAACAGGAGACGAACGGGTTTACGTATAGCCAGTCGTCGAAGGGGCGGAAGATCTTTACGCTGCATGCGTCCAAGGAGGTGCAGCGGAAGGATGGGAAGATTGCGTTTCACGATGTCGGGATCGTGCTGTTTGGGCCGGATGGGCAGGCGACCGACCGCATTCATGGGCAGGACTTCGAGCTTGACCAGAAGGCGCAGCGCATGACCGCGCAAGGTGAGGTGTACATCGACCTTGTGCCCCCGCAGGGTGCCGTTGCCAAGGGCGATGAGGAGTCGCGCACGGTGCATGTGAAGACGATCGGTCTGGACTTCGACCAGAAGGAGCAGATGGCGACGTCGGATGGTGCGGTCGAGTTTCGCACCAGCGGTTATGCGGGGAACGCGGTTGGCGCTTCGTATGACGCGAAGAACGGCGTGGTGGTGATGCGGTCGGCGGTTCGGATGAGCGGGCTGCGGAACGAGAAGCCGGTGGTGTTGACGGCGGCGCGAGCGGAGATGGATCGGGAGACGAATCTGGTCGATCTACAGCAGGCGAAGTATGTCTCGGCGGGGGAACGCGGAAGCACCAGTGCGGCGGCGATGCATGCGGTGGTGCATACGTCGAAGGACGGAACTCCTGAGCGCGTGGATGCTGAAGGGAATGTCACGTTGACTTCGGATTCGCAGCGGCGGGGGACGGTGGTATCGAACCGGCTGGAGCTGGAGCTTGGGCCGAAGGGGCAGGCCAGGGCGGCGCATCTGTTCGGCAATGTGCGGTATGCGAGTGACGAAACGGGGAAACGGGCGCAGGGTCATGCAGAGGATGCGCGGATCTCATTCGATGAGCTGGGACGACCGGTGCGGTCCCTGATGACGGGTTCGGTGACGTTTCTGGAACAAGGGCCGGCGAGCCTGCGGACGCTGGATGCAGCTACGGTCGATGTGGCACTGGGTGGTGGGGGCAAGGCTCCGACGGTGGTACGTTCGGCGCAGGCGTTTGGTCCGGACGGGGCTCGGCTGAAGCTTTTGGATGAGACGGCGAAGGGGAAGAGTTCGACGGATGTGAAGGCTGACCGGCTTTCCGGGCGCTTTGCGTTGGGGGCAAAAGGGACTGAGCTCGCGGGGCTCGATGGGACGGGGCATAGCCGGGTAGAGCGGACTGCGACGACTCCTGCCGGGGCTGTGATTTCAAAGGACACGAGCACCGGGGAGACGCTGAAGGTGGACTTTACCCCCGGCGAGAAGAACAGGTCGGAACTGAGCCGGGCGGAGCAGCGCGGTGGTGTGGTGACGGTGCATGAAGCTTTGAACAAGAAGGGCGTCACCGAGGTCGAGCACGGGCGTGCGGAGGACTCGGTGTTTGAGGCGGATGGAAATGTCCTGCACATGACGGGAGCAGTTGAGGTGCAGGATGAGCAAAGCGCGCTGTTCGCGGATCGCGTGGATGTGGATCGCGGGACCGGGGATGCGACGGCGAATGGTGCGGTGAAGGTGACGTATGTGGCGGAATCGAGCTCGCGAAGTGCGCAGGAGCCGGTGCATGTGCTGGCGGCGCGGGCGGTGGAACATAAGAGCACGGGGCTGGCGGAGTTCTTTGGCGATGCGAACGCGAAGGCTCGGATGTGGCAGGGCGCTTCGCAGGTCGAGGCACCGGTGATCGATCTTTATCGCAACGACAAGAGAATGGTGGCGCATGGGGATGCGGGATCGGATGCGCTGGCGGTGCGAGCTGTGCTGGTTGGGGCTTCGAGCGATGCGAAGAAGAAGGCGAACGGGCCCATGCGCGTGACGAGCCGGGAGATGGTCTACACGGACAGCGCGCGGACGGTGGAGTTTACGGGTGGGGTGAAGGCGGTGGATCAGGATGGAACGCTGACGTCGAACGAGGCCACGGTCTGGTTGACTTCGGACAAGGCGGACCAGCCTGTGAAGGATGGGGCAAATGCCTTCATGGGCGGCAAGATCGACCATATGATCGCGACTGGGGCGGTGATGATCGATCAACCGGGCCGCAAGGGGACGGGCGAGAAGCTCGTCTACACAGCGAGCGACGGAGTTTTTGTATTGACGGGAACGAAGGCGGTTCCGCCGAAGGTGGTCGATGTGGCGCAGGGTTCGACGACGGGTGTGGCGTTGAGGTTCAAGACCGGGGATGATAGCGTCGAGGTGGTGGGCAGCGAGAACGGCAAGACGTTCGGGCGTGTGCGCTCGGAGACACGGATGAGGCAGTAGGATGCGGGTATTGCGGACGGAGGCTCTGGGCAAGTCGTACGGCGAGCGCGAGGTGGTGCGCGGAGTAAGCCTCGAGATCAGACAGGGCGAGGTCGTGGGTTTGCTGGGACCGAACGGCGCGGGGAAGACGACGACGTTCTACATGATTGTCGGGCTGGTGCGGCCGGATGCCGGGCGGGTGATGGCGGACGAGGTGGACATCACGCGGCTGCCGATGTATCTGCGGGCACGGAAGCATGGGATCAGCTATCTGCCGCAGGAGCCGAGCGTGTTTCGCAAGCTGACGGTGGAAGAGAATTTTATGGCGGTGCTGGAAGCGCAGGACTTGACGCCGGTGCTGCGGAGGACGCGGACGGAGCGGCTGATCGAGCAGTTGAACCTCGGTCATGTGCGGCGGACGAACGGCTTTGCGCTGAGCGGCGGCGAGCGGCGACGGGTGGAGATTGGGCGATGCCTGGCGATCGAACCGGCGTTCATCCTGCTGGACGAACCGTTTTCGGGGATCGATCCGATTGCGGTGCTGGACCTGCAGGAGATCATCTTTCAGTTGAAGGCTTCGGGCATTGGCGTGTTGATTACGGACCACAATGTGCGCGAGACGCTGAGCGTGACGGACCGGGCTTACATCATCAACGAAGGCAAGATCTTCCGCACGGGGACCCCGGGTGAACTTGGCCGCGATGAAGAGGTGAAGCGGGTGTACCTGGGTGAGAAATTCTCAATGGATTAGCTTGACGGTGGTCAAGCTGAAACAACGGGATGCCTGAAACGTCGAATGGTGATGCGACTTTGATTGGTGTTGCGACGTGGGCTTTCCGCTGGGTGCAGGAAGTTTTTGAGGAGTGTAGACTGAGGCTCAAGCCGACAAGGGAGCCGATTTTTACTGTTTCCGCACAGGCAGGGACCGAGGATTCGCCGGACTGCCGGAGCGTGTTTCCTGATGGCTGAATCGCAATGTGAAGAAGGGCTGGGCACTTGTTACTTCAACCGAAACTCAATCTGAAGGTCTCGCAGCGACAGGTGTTGACGCCTGGCCTGGTGCAGATGGTCAGTGTGCTTGCGCTGAACAAGCTTGAGTTGCGGGAGATGATCAACACCGAGATGATCGAGAACCCGGTGCTCGAAGAACTTGAAGAGGGTGGCGTCTCGCTTGAAGAGCGTTCCGGGATTGAAGGGGATCGTGAGCGATCGGCTGAAGAGGCCGCTGCCGATGCGAAACGCGAGGAGAAAGACCCGTTCGACGAGATCGATTTTGGCAGCTACTTTCAGGACTATCTCGACCCGGGGTACAAGACCGCGTCAAACTTTGAAGAGTACGACAAGCCTTCGTTCGAGCATTTTCTTTCGCAGCCGAGCACGCTGAGCGACCACCTGCTTTGGCAGCTGGGTTCGCTGAACCTGACGGTCGAGGTGCGGGCGGCGGCGGAGTTGATCGTCGGGAATCTGGATTCGAATGGTTACCTGACAGCCGGCGATGAAGAGATGGCTGAGGCGTTGGCTGCGGCGTTCAAGGCGACGGCCCGACCTGAGCCGATCCCGTTCGAGCGCGCCTGGAAGGGCCGCGCGGTGCCTCCTTCGGTGTACTTTGAGGCGGGATTGCAGGGGCTTGATCTTGCGGCCAACCAGAACGGGAACGACTCCGATTCGGGAATGCCTCACGTGGATGGGCGTGGGGAGAAGTTTGCGAGCAGCCTGAGAGCGATCGTGCAGGCGCGCGAGATGATTCATCAGCTTGACCCGGTGGGAGTGGGCGCGAGGGATCTGCGCGAATGCTTGCTGCTGCAGATTGCGGCGCAGAAGCGTGAGGCTGCGATGGTCCTGCGGCGGGGCGCGGGTGTTGGAGTCGTGGCGTCGAGCGATGCAGGGGCGGAGGGGTTCGACGTCTTTGAGACGGCGAAGCATGTTGTTTCGAATTGCCTGGCGCTGTTGCAGAAGAAGGATATGCGCGAGCTGACCAAGAGCTGCGGGCGTACGGCGGATGAGGTTCAAGTCGCGGTCGAATATATCCGCACGCTCGACCCTCGCCCGGGCCAGCGCTACAACCTGAGCGAGACGCGTTTGATTGAGCCGGATGTGGCGTTCGTGAAGCGCGAGGGCGAGTACGTCGTGCTGATGAACGAAGACGACATGCCGACGTTGCGGCTGAACCAGGGCTATCGGCGGATGTTGAAGCAGAAGCAGACGGAGAAGGAAGTTCGTGAGTACGTGAAGGAGCGGTACAAGAGTGCGATTCAACTGCTGCGGAATATCGAGCAGAGGAAGAATACGATTGTGCGGACGTGCGAGTCGATCGTCCGGCGGCAAGGCGAGTTTCTGGAGAAGGGCGAGTCGGCGTTGAAGCCGATGATGATCAAGGAGGTTGCGGAGGAGATTGGGGTGCATCCTTCGACGGTGAGCCGCGCGGTGGCGAACAAGTATGTCCACACCGCGCAGGGTGTTTACGAGCTGCGCTTCTTCTTCTCCGAAGGTGTGAACGGGCCGGAGGGTGGGGATCTTCCGCTCGTGCTCTTGAAGCGTAAGGTGAAGAAGCTGATCGAAGACGAAGATCCGCGGAAGCCGTTGACCGACGATCAACTGGCGGCAGAGCTCAAGGCGCAGGGAATCAACGTGACCCGGCGGACGGTGGCGAAGTATCGCGAGGATCTGCAGATTCCTTCGACGCATCAGCGGCGTGTGCGGTAGCAAACTTTATCCTCTGATTTATCGGTTGGTGGGATTCGCATGACGTGCCAACGGGGAGTAAGGTAAAGGGCATCTTAGTTCCCGAGGTGCCCATAGATGAACGTAGAAAACACCGGAATCAATATCGAGTACACGGCCCGTCAAACGACGATCGGGCCAAAGCTGACAAGGCTTGCAGAGACAGAGCTGAGGCGCATCGACCAGATGTTGGGCGGGGCGGTTTCGGCTCATGTCATTTTGTCCGAGGATAAATACCGGCAGATCGCCGAAGTGACGTTGAAGACGTGCACCGAGACGCTGGTGGCGACGTGCGAAAGCACGGAGATGATTACCGCACTGCACGATGCGCTGAAGAAGATCGAACAGCAGGCGATCCGGCATAAGGAGCGCAAGATTACGGTAGAGCGGCATGCGAAGCCTGCCTCCTCGGAGCCGCTGATCGAGGTGATTTCAGTGGCGGCGGTCGCAAGCTAAAGGCAGGGAGTCCGGAGTGGGGAGCAAAGAGCTTTCTCGATCTGGCTGTTTTGGAATGGCACTCTACATTTCCTGATGTTTGTTCGAGAGATGAAGATCTCCCGCGCTCCTCGTTGTTTCCTCTCTTTTGAGCAGCCATGCTGCCGATGAACGTTGAGAGGATTCTTTCGATGCGGCAGTCGGTTGAGATTGCGGGCGGGGCCGAGGTGCGACTGGAGCGAGTGTCTGAAGATACCGCGCAGTCGCATTTCGGTTTCACGCTGAATGCGGACGAGAGCTGTGGCATCAGCTCCGGCATGCTTGAAGCGATGCCTTGCCTTGCGCTGATCGCGCGCGATGGCCTTGTCATCTGGCGCAATGGGTTGGCTCGGCGCGCGAGCGGTTTGACCCACGTCGCGCTTGCGCCTGTGACCCTGGAACAGGTTCTTTCCGGAAGCGACGGAGCGTTCGAGGTGCCGGCGGAAGGCCAACGAATCCGGTTCGATTGCCGTCTGTTGAGGCCGCACGGGCCTTCGATGCCGGTGAGCGGCGCGGCGCAGCGGATCAACTTTCGTGGCGAAAGCGCGACACTGCTGTTGTTGCTGGAGCAGGCGCAGGAAGCAGAGGTTGAAGCTGCCCCGGAAGGAAGCTTCCTGGAAGATGTGCTGGATGCCACGCCCGGTGCGACGGTGGTGACGCATGGCGGCCGGGTGCTGCATGTCAACGCCGAGTTTTCGAAGATGTTCGACTACTCTCAGCTGGAATCTGTCGGGCAGTTTCTGGACGACCTGGTGCTGCCGGATGGGCGTATGCACGAGGCCGAGATGATTGAGCACCAGCTTGGACGGATGGGCCGCGCGACTCTTGAGACGCAGCGACGGACGCGCACCGGGCACAACCTGGACGTGCTGGTGATGGTGTCTCCGCTGCGGCTTGGCGGCGAGGCGGGCGGACAGTTCGTCACCTACCGGGACATTCACGTTGAGAAAGAAGAAGAGGCGCGCCTTCGGCACTCGGCGTTGCATGACGGGCTGACGGGGCTTGCGAATCGGGGTCTCTTCCTGAACCGGGCTGAGCTGATGTTGTCGCGGCTGCGGCGACGGCCCGACCGAGGCTTCGCGATCTTTTTTATCGATCTTGATGGGTTTAAGAAAGTGAACGACAAACTGGGTCATGCGGCGGGCGATGCAGTCCTACTGGAAGTTGCGGCTCGTATTCTGCGGTGTGTCCGCCCGCAGGACACGGTGGCACGGTTTGGCGGCGATGAGTTTGCCTTGCTGCTGGATGAAACCGGGTCGCTCGCAGAGGTGAATCGCGTGGCTCTGCGACTACAGACCGAGATCAGCGTGGAGATCGCGTTGGAGGCGGGCGCTGCGAGAGTGGGAGCAAGCATTGGGATCGCTCTTGCGGCGAACGGGTACGAGGATGCGGATGCGATGTTGCAGGATGCGGATCGCGCCATGTATGAGGCGAAGAAGCGCGGCAAGGGCCAGCACCAGATCTGCCACGAACCGGGATACTTTGACGCCGTCGAGGACAGCAAGGTGTAGGGCTAACCGTCCGGTGCTAGGATTTCTCCATGTCAGGCAAGCGGGCGGCGAAGAAGGTATCAGCGGCAAAGAAGACGGTGGCGGTCAAGCAGGGGAAGATGCAGGGTGGGAGCCTGGGTGCTCCGTGGAAGCCGGGAGCGGTGAAGGGCGACGGCGAACTGGTGATCCTGACGGGGATGAGCGGCGCCGGGAAGGCTTCGGCGCTGAAGGCGTTTGAGGATCTTGGGTATTACTCGGTCGATAATCTGCCGTTGGAGCTGATTCCTCGTTTCGCCGACCTGGTGCGGCAGTCGACCGAGATCGATCGCGCGGCGCTGGTGATCGATGTACGCGAAGGCATCCGGCTGGAGCGGTTTCCGGCGATTGTGAAGAAGGTTCGCAAGGTCTTGAACACGCGGCTGGTGTTTCTGGATGCGACGGACGACTCGCTGGTGCGGCGCTTCTCGGAGACCCGCCGGCCTCATCCGATGGGTCGCGAGGAGACCGTGGTGGAGTCGATTCGCGCCGAGCGAAAGCGGCTGGACCCGATCCGGAATGTCGCGGATATCGTTCTGGATACGACGAAGTTCAACGTGCATGAGCTGCGCGCACACATCAACGCTCAGTTTGAAGAACATGATGCGGCGGAGCGGAATCTCACGATTTCATCGATGAGCTTCGGCTTCAAAAACGGCGTGCCGACGGACGCCGACCTGGTCTTCGATGTGCGATTTCTGCCGAACCCCCACTTTATTCCGGAGTTTCGCGAGCTGACCGGCAAGCATCCGAAGGTGGCCGCTTATGTGAAGGGTTTCCCGCAGACGGCGGAGTTTCTGGACAAGACGACCGAGATGCTGGAGTTCCTGCTGCCGCACTACATCAAGGAAGGCAAGAGCTATCTGACGGTCGCCTTCGGGTGTACTGGTGGACAGCATCGGAGCGTGTTCATCGCGGAAGAGATGAAGAAGCGGCTGGAAGGCGTGGGATATCGAGCCAAGGCTGCGCACCGGGATATGCCGAGGTAGTGCCGCGACCGGGTGGAAAAGAGCTTGTCCGGGATGAAAGGGATCGAAGCGAAGCGATAGCCAGACCTTTCAAACGCTTTGGCGAGTCGTAGAATGGCAAGGTGACGGGACGGCGAGACGGGTGTGAAGCTTGAGGCGGATATGGCGGTTGCTGGGCTATCTGCGTCCTTACGTCCTCTATTCGCTGGCTTCCGTGCTGCTGATGGCCATGGTGGGTTTGATGGCCGCGTTCCGGGTCATGCTCATCAAGCCGATCTTCGATAACGGGTTGCATCCGGACGCTCCCGTAACGGACCTGCTCACGATCAACCTGAGGTGGATTCACCGGTCGATTGACCTGCATTTCCTGGTGCCGTCGCACTTTCATAATGCATGGACCGTGGTCGCTTACGGGCTGATTATGTCGGCGATCGTGAAGTCGATCTGCGATTTTCTGGGGACTTACCTGGTGAATTACGCGGGCTTCGGGATGATCACCGATCTGCGTAACGATCTGTACGATTCGGTGCTGCGCAGGTCGACGGCATTTTTTCAGAAGCACACGACGGGCACACTGCTTTCGACACTGATCAACGATATCGAGAAGGTGCAGACGGCGATGTCGTCCGTGCTGGGGGATTTTCTTCAGCAGACGTTTACCTTCCTGGCGCTGGTCTGCGTGGTGATCTGGAACGGCGGGAAGCTCGCGTGGGTGCTGCTGCTGTTCCTTCCCGTTGTAATCTCGTCGGCAAGGCGTATTGGCAGGAAGGTTCGGCAGACGACGCGGCGAGGGCAGGATAAGCTCGCCGAGATTCAGAATATTCTGCACGAGACGATCACCGGCAATGGCATTGTTAAGGCGTTCGGGATGGAGTTGTGGGAGGCGAACCGCTTTCGCAAGGCGGCCAAGCGCTTGCTTACGGCGAATCTGAAGTCGGTGACGGTGCAGGCGATTTCAAGCCCGCTGATGGATGCGATTGGGGCTATCGGCATTGCGCTTCTGCTGACGATCGGCCGCGAGCGGATCAAGGTCCACGCGATGACCGAAGGTTCGTTCATCACGTTTTTGATCGCGACGTTCACGCTCTACGATCCGGTGCGAAAGTTCGCGCTTTACTACAACAGCTTTCAGCAGGCTCTGGGCGCGAGCGAGGACATCTTCAAGTTCATGGACGCCCAGGATGAGGTGCGCGAGAAGAGAAGAGCCACGACGCTCAAAGGCTTTACGAAGACGATTGCGTTCAACGAGATTGAGTTCGGGTATCACGACGAAGGCGAGCACCGGCAGGTGTTGAAGAGCGTGTCGCTGGAGGTGCAGCGCGGTGAGGTGATCGCGCTGGTTGGCCCGAGTGGCGCGGGGAAGAGCTCGCTGGTGAACCTGATCCCGCGCTTCTTTGACGTGGATAGCGGCAGCATTACCATCGATGGACACGACCTGCGTGATGTGACGATTGCGTCGCTTCGCAAGCAGATCGGCAAGGTGACGCAGGAGACCGTGTTGT
The DNA here is from genome assembly GCA_963693075.2 of uncultured Granulicella sp. Classification (GTDB taxonomy): domain Bacteria; phylum Acidobacteriota; class Terriglobia; order Terriglobales; family Acidobacteriaceae; genus Edaphobacter. The sequence continues at coordinate 716,898 of CAXMMP010000001.1, forward strand.
TCAACGATACCGTGCGCAACAATATTGCTTACGGCCAACCCGACGTGCCTCTCGAACGCGTGGTGGAAGCAGCGAAGATGGCCCTGGCGCACGACTTTATTTTGCGAATGCCTGACGGGTACGACACGAAGATCGGGGAAAAGGGTGTGCGTCTGAGCGGCGGTGAGCGTCAGCGTCTGGCGATTGCGAGAGCGATTCTGAAGAACGCGCCGATCCTGATTCTGGATGAAGCGACGAGCGCGCTCGACACGGAGAGCGAAGCGTTCGTGCAAGCAGCGCTAGGGAATCTGATGGAAGGTCGAACGTCGTTCGTGATCGCGCACAGACTCTCGACCGTGCGCCGTGCGACGCGAATCGTCGTTCTCGAAGCCGGCCAGATCAGCGAGACTGGGACGCATGACGAGCTGATGCGTCAATCAGGGACCTATCGGCGCTTGTATGATCTGCAGTTCCGGGACGAACCTGCCGTCGAGGCGCTGGCGATTGCGGAGCTTGAGGTGGGAGGGACGGCGTAGATGGCAGTGATGTCAATGACAGGGTTCGCGAGTCTGTCGGGTGTGGAGGCGGGAGCGCGGTCGATCGCGTTGACGGTGAAGTCGGTGAATCATAGGCATCTCGATCTATCGCTGCGTATGCCGATGGGCCTGGATGCACTCGAGCCCGGGATTCGCAAGGCGGTGAAGGGTGCCGTCCGGCGCGGGCATGTCGAGCTGACCTGCTTCCTTGAGAAGGAGACGCAGGCGGTTGTTGTGGATTGGAACGAGGCTTTGGTCTCGGCGCATGTGGCGGCGTTTCGCCGCGCCGCCGAGCGGTTTGGCGTTACACAGGAGCCGGATCTGAATGGCATTCTCAGGATGCCCGGCGTGATGTCGAGCGCAACTGCAACGCTCGACCTGGCGGAGATGGAAGCTCCCGTGATGGCCGCGATGGCTGAGCTGCTGGCACGCTTCAATGCGGCGCGCATGGTTGAAGGTGAGTCTTTGGCGAGCGAGCTCCAAGCCGGGATGGATCGGCTCACAGCGCTGACGGCTGAAGCTCGTGAACTGCGCGTGGGCGTAGCTGCGGCGGAGTTTGCCAAGCTCAAAGGGAAACTGAAGCTGTTGGCCGAAGGCGAAGGCATCAGCGAAGAGCGGCTGCTGGCCGAGGCGGCGCTGCTTGCGACTCGCAGCGATGTTGAAGAAGAACTGGTGCGGCTGAAGACGCACGTTGAGCGCTTCTGCGAGCTGCTGCATGGGGGCGGTGAACTGGGACGCCAACTGGACTTTCTGCTGCAGGAGATGAACCGTGAGGCGAACACGCTAATGTCGAAGACAGGTGCAAGTTCCGGCGACAACGGCCTGCGACTGACCGAAGTGGGGTTGCAGATCAAGGTCGAGCTGGAACGCGCGAGGGAACAGGTACAGAATCTCGAATAGACGAGGCCGGACCAAGTACACTTTAGGGACACCATGGCTGGAATACTCTTCATCATCTCTGCACCTTCGGGGTCCGGTAAGTCCACGCTGGTGAGTCAGCTTCGTTCGCTGGTGGAAGGGCTCGAGTTTTCCGTGTCGTACACGACGCGCGCGCCGCGAGGCAGTGAAGAGGAAGGCCGCGAGTATTGCTTCACCTCGCGCGAGATCTTTGAGCAGATGATTGCCCGGGATGAGTTTCTGGAGTGGGCTGAGGTCTTCGGCAACTACTACGGGACGGCTCGCAGGGCGCTCGACCATGCTGAAAAAGCGGGGAAAGATCTGCTTCTCGATATCGATGTGCAGGGTGCCGTGCAGGTAATGAGCAAGCTGCCGGAGGCGGTGTCGATCTTTATCCTGCCGCCGAGTCCCGCCGTGCTGGAGCGTCGCCTGCGGAATCGCAGCGAAGCGGAACACATGACCAGCGAAGCCGTGATCGAGCGGCGGTTGAAGGAAGCGTATAAGGAACTCGACCGTATCGGGGATTACAAATATGCCTTGGTCAATGATGTGTTGGACATCGCGGTCAGCGAGTTGAAGGCGATCGTGTTGACTGAGCGCATCGACGCGGAAGCGGATCAGGAACTCGCTGAAAGCTGCAGGACGGTGGCACGCTCCGCGAGGCTTGTGGGAGCCCTGAAGAGCTTCGAACGGCAGAGCGCCGGAAGCGCGGAGTAGCCAGCAGCTAAAGATTTATGTGGGCCTATGGGCCGGGTTACGGTAGAGTCTTGGGTATACCTGACAAGGCAATATCCACAGAGTAACCTTGCGGGAGCTTCCATCCGGGGTGATCGATGAATAACGACAATGCTCTCTTCAATAAGTACAGCATGGTAAAGGGCGCGGCGCGGCGCGCGAGGCAGTTACAAGGGGGAGCGCCACCGTTGTCGAACTCCAAGTCGATGAAGGCATGCCGGGTGGCCCAGGATGAGATTCGCCAGGGCTTCGTCACCTACGTGCTGCCGGAGAAGCTGGTCGAGCCGACCGTCGACCACCCGCTGCTGGAGACTCTGTAAGCTAGAGAGATGGCGGACGAGCAGCAGGTAAGGGCCTATCTCGAGTACTTCCGGGATATGGGGATTTACGAGTTTTACCGGAACGGAGAGCCTCGTGAGTTTGAGGCTGTGGAAGTGGCGGCGGTTGAAAGCGTCGTTGAGCCAACGCCAGTCGTCACGGTGCCGGCACCGGTCGCCCAGTCCGTTAGTCTGGATGACATGGGCAAGATCGCATCGCTAACCGATCGAATTCCGGCTGCTTCCGTACGCGTGGGGCGTGGCGAAAAGGCTGCAGCGCTGGCTGCGATCCCAGCGGAGATTGGCGATTGCACGCGTTGCCCGCTGGCTTATGCGGGCCGCCATACGATTGTCTTCGCGGATGGCGATCCGAACGCGCGGCTGATGTTCGTTGGGGAAGGTCCGGGTGCAGATGAAGACGAGCAGGGGCTTCCCTTCGTGGGCAAGAGCGGCCAGTTGTTGAACAACATGATCAACGCGATGGGTTTGAGCCGCGAGCAGGTTTACATCGCCAACATCGTCAAGTGCAGGCCACCGGCAAATCGCGCCCCGGAGTGGATCGAGGCGACTACCTGCACGCCATTCCTGGCACAGCAGATCGATATCGTTCAGCCCGAGGTGATCGTGGCGCTGGGTACGACTGCGGCGATGTATCTGCTGGGTGTGAAGCAGTCGCTGATGTCCCTGCGAGGGAAGTGGCACAATGTGCGCGGCTCGAAGGCTGTAGTCACCTATCATCCGGCGTTCCTGCTGCGCGATCCGCGGCAGAAGGGGGAGGCCTGGAAGGATCTGCAGATGGTGATGGCGGAGATGGGGTTGAAGGCGGGGAAGAAGGACTAAACAGGAGAGGTCTATGAAAGCTTTGTTCGCGGATACTCAGGAGTTGTTGGAGCCGAATCGGATTCCGTTGTTTGAGCGGTATTTCAGGGCGATGACGTTCGTGGCGACTTGCTGGACCGTGCTGGCTTCGAGCTTGCAAGGGTGGGCTCTTAGCCTTCCTGCTGACTCAAAATTGCATTTGAAGCTGGAGATTTTTGGAATCGGCAGCATCCTGATTGCAGCGGCTCTGTACTCGGTGGCGATTCCACTACGCGTCATCTCAAAGAACTGGAGCCAGTCGCATCCGGGATCGTTCGCTGAGTTCGAAGTAACAGGAGAACGCTGAGGTTAGATGGAAGCAGCGCGGTTGCGGAGGCGGCGGGCGTCGAGTGGGTGGTGATCGCGTTCGGCGATGATGGCGTGCAGTTGGAGCGTTTCGCGCAGCTGGACGCGGTAGTTGGCGGAGCGGTCGTTTTCGGGGTAGTCGTGCAGGACGGTGGTGAGAGTCTCTTCCGCCTGGGCACAGTCGCTGGACGCGCCAGAGAGGTTCCCGGCGAGCGACCGAACCTCGCAGCGGGTGATGTAGGCGATGGCGACTGCGGGCCGATGTGGCGAGTTGCTCGCGACCTGCGAGGTGAGATCGATGGCCTGGGTCGCGAGGATTTCGGCTTCGGGAAGATGCGTCGACTTCTTGCCATCGGCGATCAGCAGCAGGACGACATCGTTGAAGGCAGTGGCGTGCGCTTCCAGTTCGAACCCGGCAGAGAAGTGGCTGGCCATGTCGAGAGCCTGGTGACAGGTGTCGAGGGCTTCGGGAGCTTTGCTCTGGACCTGCTGTTCGCAGGTAGCTTGCAGCGGTTGAAACTGTGCGTCGCGAAGCTGGTCGGTATCGGGGGGCAGCTCGTTCAGGTTGAACTTTACGGAAGTTGTGATGACCGCAGGCGTGGGTCGACCGTTTTTCATCAGCGGATGGTAGTTGGCGGTGGTGTAGGCGTCGATTGCGGCCTGACGGAGCGCAACGGGGCCCTCGAGGGCTTCAACATGGGTGACGCGACCGGTGGGGTCGACCTCGACGCGCAGGACGACCGTGCCCTGGATGCGGGCGTTGCGGGCGTCCACCGGATAGTGGACGATGGGGGGTGTGAGCGGCTCATCCGTGACGCTTGGAGCGGCTTGAGTTTGAAACGCGAGGGCGAGCAGGAGAGCAAGGATCATGAGGGAACTCCGTTCGTCAGAATACAGGGATACCGTAAGTCTGTGGTGAACGAAGCCCTGCGCTTGCGCCTCAGCGCCGTTACCTAAGCCGGCGTGTCGAGATGGAAGACGCTTTCATATGGCTCGACCGGGTAGCTCTTTTCTTTCCAGGCATCGAGGCCGCCATGTAGAACCTTGACGCGCTCGAAGCCGAGTGAGACGGCGCGCTGCATGATCTTGCCGGCAGTCTGATCGGACGGGCAGGTGCAGTAGACGATCGTGTCCTGATCCCTGGGGAACAGCTCCGGGTTTTCGAGGATTTCTTTGGGTGGGATCCTGCGCGAGCCGGGAATGATCTGCGACGAGGCGAGCAGGTCCAGTGGCTGCCGCACGTCGATCACCTGGACAGAGGCGGCGGCACTGCTGGCGAAGAGGATCTCGTGCAGTTGGTCGGCGGTGACGCTGTGAGATTGGAGAAAAAGCTTCTTGCGACGACGGCTGGCCGATAGCGCGACGCCGAGACACACCCCGAGGAACAGAACGGTGGAGAGTACCACTGTGAGAGTCATGAGATCTCCCTTTGCTTCCAGTCATTGGAGGAGAGGGCGAGCGCCGCGGATTCTTTTCGTCACGCTGACAGGATGCGCTTTGACGCCGGATGAGCAGCAGTAAGTGCGTGTCGAGCGGCATGAGGTTGAGACTAGTAACCTAGGGGAGTGCCTGCTTATTGCGATGTTGCGTTGCCTGTGCCGCTGGACCGCACCTTTACCTACGCGGTGAATGGCGTGGTGCCGGCGGTCGGTGCGCGGGTGATCGTACCGTTTTCCGGGCAGAAACTGATGGGCGTCGTCATGCGGGTGCATGACGATGCTTTGCCGGAAGATATTGAGGCTAAACCCATTCAGACCGTGATGGATTTGGGCCCGCTGCTCAGCGAAGCGCAGATGGAGCTTGCGCGCTGGATTGCGGCCTACTACTGTGCGCCGCTGGGTGAGGTGATTCGCGGGATGCTGCCGCTGGCCGCGGAGGTGAAGCGCCAGTTCGTCTATCGGATCGCAGAGCAGGGTCGCAAGGTGCTCTACGAAGGGGCTGCTCGAGGATCCTCGCGGCGTTCAAGGCTGACGCCAGAGGAACAGAATCGCGAGTACGCGGTGCTCAACTATCTCGAAGCTGGCGATTCCGCAAAGGCAGGTGCGCTGCGGTCGGCGACCGGTGCCGGGCGCGCATTGCTCGAAGGAATGGTGAAGAAGAAGTGGCTGGCGAAGGAAGCCCTAACGGAGGAGCGCGACGCGCGGCGAATGATCAAAGTTGCCGTTGCGACCGGTGAGCAGCCAGTTGCCAATGACGCGCACGTAGGCCGCCGGCTGCCGGAATTGAATGAGAACCAGCTGAAGGTGATGGCGCACCTGGAAGCTCGTGGCGGTCGGGTCGAGGTGCGCGAGATTAAGGGTTTGGGTACACCGGATTCGACGCTTGGAACGCTGGTGAAGCGCGGCCTGGTTCGGGTTGAAGAGGTACAGGAAGAGTTTCTGTTTGGCTTTGCGGGGGTGGCTGAAACAGCTCATCCCCTGACGAAAAAACATGCGCATGAACATCTGCTGAATGAGGAGCAGATGGACGCCGCGGCGGCGATCTCGGCGGGCGTGGCCAAGGGTGGTTTTCGCGCGCTGCTGCTGTACGGAGTCACCGGCTCGGGCAAGACGGCGGTGTATTTTGCTGCGATGCGCCGCGCGCTCGACGCGGGGAAGAGCTGCCTGTTGCTGGTTCCGGAGATCGGACTGACGCCGGCCATGGCGGTGCAGATGGTGGGCGCATTCGGCAGCGAAGTCGCGCTGCTGCATTCAGGCCTTACGCCCGATGAGCGAGCCGAGCAGTGGCATCGCATCCGCCGAGGTGAAGCCCGCGTCGTCGTTGGCACGCGCAGCGCGGTGTTCGCGCCGATGGTGAACCTTGGCCTGGCGATAGTCGACGAAGAGCATGATGGCAGCTACAAGCAGGAAGAAAACCCACGCTACCACGGTCGGGATGTCGCTGTGATGCGCGCGAAGCTTGAGGGCGCGGTCGTCGTCCTGGGGTCTGCGACGCCGAGCCTGGAGAGCTGGGCGAATGCTGAAAAGGGGCGATACGAGCTGGTGACGATGTCCTCGCGCGTGGCTGGCCGACCGCTGCCCGCGGTCGAACTGGTTGACATGCGGGCGGAGTTTGCCGCGGTCAAGAAGGAAGAGATCTTCTCCCGCAGGCTTGTCGAGGAGACACGTGCGGCGCTCGATCGCGGCGAACAGGTTTTGCTGCTGCTCAATCGGCGTGGGTACTCGTTTGTGGTGATCTGCCGAAGCTGTGGTGAGAAGGTCGAGTGCGAGAACTGTGCGATCGCGATGACTTACCACCGCGCCAAAGGCGAAGACACCGGGGATGATCCGGGCGGAAACGTGGAGCCGGGTTCGCGGCTGGAATGTCATTACTGCGGCTTCCGGCGAAGTGTCCCGAAGACTTGTCCGAAGTGCGCGAGCGAGCACCTGTACTTCCTCGGCGCAGGCTCGCAGCAAGGCGAAGAAAAGCTGCGTGAGCTCTTTCCCGAGGCACGCATCGGTCGCATGGATCGCGATACGGTGCGCGGGCGCTTCGACATGGAGCGGCTGCTTACTCGGCTGCATGCCGGCGAGATCAACCTCCTCGTCGGCACCCAGATGATGGCCAAGGGGCATGACATCCACGGTGTGACGCTGGTCGGCGTCGTCGGCGCGGATCATGCCTTAGGCATGCCGGACTTTCGCGCAGCGGAGCGAGTCTTTCAGTTGCTCACGCAGGTCTCGGGACGCGCCGGGCGCGGCGAGACCCCGGGTCGCGTGCTTGTTCAGACATACCATCCCGAGCATTATGCGGTGAAGTTCACAGCGCAGCACGACTACCTGGGATTCGTCGCGAAAGAGATGTCGTTCCGCCGCTCGCTGCACTATCCGCCTTACTCCGTGCTGGCGAACGTCATCTTGCAGGCCGACAGCATGGAGGCGGCTGCCGGATGGGCGACGCAGCTTGGCCGTTGGTTTGAACGCGAAAAGATTCCGGGGGTCAAAGTCCTCGGGCCAGCCGCCGCTCCGATCGTGCGCCTGAAGCGTATCTGGCGGTTTCACCTCATCCTGAAGGCCGAGCGGCGCAAGGCCCTCAATGAGGCGCTGCACCGGATGCTGGCGTTTGCCGAAGGTGCCGGGGTTCCAAGACGCGGGATTGTGGTCGATGTCGACGCTGTCTCGCTTATGTAGCCGCTTCTAGCGAAGCTTCGGCGTATGCACAGGGTAGTAGGAACGCGTGCGAAGTTTGTGTGCGACGTCCATTGCGCTGAAACCCTGGAATGGCTGAAAGGTTCCCGCGAGAAGCAGGATCACGATGCAGCTTGGAATGAGCGCGTAGTGCCAGGCTTTGACCGGGGCATCGTCCGGAACCTGCGGGTGGCGCATGGCAGGCATCGTCAGGATGATCCCCCAGAGGATCCAGCCGACCCAGAAGAAGACGCCGATGACGAGGAGCCCGACGACCACGCCACGATGGACCCACTTATGCGCGACCGGGGAGATCGCGTAAAGGATGTGACCGCCATCGAGCTGCCCGGCCGGGATCAGGTTGAGCGCAGTGATCAGCAGGCCCATCCAGCTCGCGGTCAGCATGGGGTGCGGGATCAGCAGGAAGATTGAGTGACCGGGGTTGAACAGGGAGTGAGCCAACGTGATGAGCAGCGGCGCCTGCACGCGATGGATCAGCGGTACCGGCGCGTAGTGCGAGAGATGAAGGCCTACGCTGACCGTGACCAGAGCGACGATGAAACCACAGATCGGCCCCATCGCTCCGATCACGATTAACGCAGCGCGGGTCCGCACCTTGGACCGCAGGCGAATGACAGCGCCGAAGGAACCCGACAAGGACGGTGCGGGCAACAGGTACGGCAGCGAGCAGCGAACCCGAAAAGCCCGGCACGCGAAGTAGTGGCCGAACTCATGTGCCAGCAAGATCGCGATCAGCGTGAGCGAGAAGGGCAAGCCGGTGGCGATCAGGTTGAAGTGCCGAAAGACCCAGTCGAACGGAAGAATATCGGCGTCGGATGCGAGCGGAGGCCTCCCGAGCTGGAAGTTGTACATGTACCGCATGCCGACCGAGGTCGTCGAAAGCAGAGTGATCAAGAAGAGGAACATCGGCATGAAGAGCCGGGGTCGGGCGGGCGCGGCGGTTATGGGTGAGGCTGCGGCTGGCTCCGAGATGAGGCTGGGCGATGTCATAGGAGTCGGTGCGTGCGCGCGGGACGGGGCAGGACGCGGCGACGCCTCAGGGGCACGACCGCCTCGGCTGCGCGAGGTATGACTCGAATGTAAGTCGTTTCGCGGGGTTCGAAACGGCTACGTCAGCATTGAGGCGAGGTGAATCTACGGGGGTATTGCCTAATCGAGGACGTGCAGCTCTTTCCCGGGCTTGAAGCGGATGGCTTTGCCGGGAGCGATGGTCACTTCGGCTCCAGTGCGCGGGTTGCGACCGACGCCGGTTTTGCGCGGCTTGACGGTAAAGACTCCGAATCCGCGGAGCTCGATCCGATCGCCCTCGGCGAGCGACTGCTTCATCGATTCGAAGATGGCGTCGACGGCTGCCTCGGCCTTGGTACGGACGAGCCCGGTCCGTTCTACCACGCGCTGAATGAGGTCCTGTTTGATCAAGGGGTGCCTTCCTGGGGAGCGTTTTGTTGAAGAGCGGTTGCGGGACGCGCTATCTTGCCCGTGCCCGGGGATACTAGGCGATGGTAGAAAGCGGGCTGTGGAATGTCAAACCCAGGTGCCCGATTTGGCACAGATTGTGCATTTAGGATGGTTGAAATACCAGTGGAGGCGTAAGGCATGTCGATCAAGAGTGATCGCTGGATTCGCGAGCAAGCCGAGCAGCATGGCATGATCTCGCCGTTCAGCGAAAAGCAGGTGAAGGACGGTTGTATCTCTTATGGGCTGTCGTCCTACGGGTACGATCTGCGGGTTTCGGACGAGTTCAAGATCTTCACGAACGTCAATAGCGCCATTATCGACCCCAAGGCGTTTGACGAGCGTTCGTTCGTCTCGGTGCAGGCGGATGCCATCATCGTGCCGCCGAACTCCTTCGCCCTCGCACGGTCGATCGAGTACTTCAAGATCCCTCGCGACGTCCTCACGATCTGCGTCGGCAAGAGCACTTACGCGCGCTGCGGCATCATCGTCAACGTGACTCCGTTCGAGCCGGAATGGGAAGGCTACGTGACGCTCGAGATCTCGAACACCACGCCTTTGCCAGCCCGCATCTATGCCAACGAAGGGCTCTGCCAGATCCTCTTCTTCCAGTCGGACGAGGTGTGCGAGGTCAGCTACGCGGACCGCAAGGGCAAGTACCAGAACCAGCAGGGGATCGTGCTTCCGAAGCTTTAGTCGGGCCGGACTTCGATATTCAAATCAAGTCGCATGGGGGTTTCAAGATGGAGGCAGAGCAGGGAACGACCCTGCCTCGCATTGGGCTGGTGGCGACAGACGAGCTGCGCATCGCTGGTCTGCGTGCCGTCCTGACGCAGCCCTGCGGATGGGAGCTGGTGCTGCTCGCCCACCCGCGCGCGCTCGACATGACCGAACTCGAAATGGTTTTGATCGATGCCAACGCGACCGAACATCTGGCGAGTCTGCTCGAGGGATTTCGCAAGCTGAGGCCGAGCATTCGGCTGCTTGTGCTTGGTGGCGGAAACGAGGTCGACTTCATCGAAGAGGCGATCACCGCGGGCGCACGCGGTGTGCTGAGTCATGAAGCGACGGAAGCCGAGCTTCGCATGGCGGTCGACGTCGTGCGAGACGGGTCGGTCTGGGCTCCGCGCAAGATACTGTCCCGCTTGCTCGACCGCGCAACCGCCCCTCCCGCCTCACCCGCCGAAGTTCACCTGACGACGCGCGAGATGGAGGTGCTTCGCCTGCTGATGCACGGCTTATCCAACCGCGAGATTGCCGATTCGCTGCGCGTCGAGCAGGCGACGGTAAAAGCTCATCTCGGCCGGCTGATGCGCAAGGCGGGAGTCGCCAATCGGACCGCCCTGGGGATGCGTGCTCGCGAGTCAAAATGGGCCTAATGTCGCCCACAAGACGCCCCTAAACGGGAATACGTTTCATTTAGGGATAGAGGGGTGTGGTCTATATCCCTCCGTACCGTTGCGCCCGGGGTGTTGCCGGGTGAGAGTGGATGACAGCAACATACCTGGGAGAGGGACTGCAACACGCGGGCAGGATTTTCTTCGATTCAGACGGGCTCTTCGTTATGGGAGGAGCTGGTCTCAATCGGGTTGATCCAGCGCCTTCGTCTGTTTGCAGTCCCGATTTTTTTGCGCTGGCGTGCGGGGCCGGCAGTTTAGAGTTTTTGTGCGATTTGCGGGGAAGTGCAACCTAAGCCGGATGCTGTCCATCTCACTGCAAGGACGCAAGTGCCCAAGACTGTAAACGGGCCGACTTGCTGGAGGATTTTCAGATGAAGCGTATTGCAGCAGTATTGACGGCCGCGATTGTGACGGTTGGTTTTTCGCAGGTCTCGTTTGCCGAGGCCGACAAGGCGAAGCTCGATGAGCGCATGGAAAACGCGCGTGCGGTGATCGACGAGATTATGGCGACCCCGGATAAGGGTATTCCGCAGAGCATTCTCGCAGGCGCATCCTGTGTTGTGGTCATCCCCAAGTATAAGAAGGGTGCCTTCGTCGTCGGCGCACAGTACGGCCAAGGCGTCGCGACGTGCCGCACGCCCAAGGGCTGGAGCGCTCCGGCGTTCGTTCAGCTTACCGGTGGCAGCTTCGGCTGGCAGATTGGTGGTCAGTCGACCGACCTCGTTCTCGTTGCGATGAACCAGAACGGCCTGGAGCATATGCTGCATAACAAGTTCAAGCTTGGCGCGGATGCCGCTGCTGCAGCCGGCCCGGTGGGCCGTAATGCGCAAGCTGGTACGGACTGGAAACTCAATGCTGAGTTCCTGACCTACTCGCGTTCGAAGGGTCTGTTTGCCGGTCTCGACCTCGACGGTACGGTCCTTTCGCAGAATGAAGACGACACGCGCACGGAGTATGGCGCAAACGTTCCCTTCGGTGAGGTCCTGCATGGCAACGTGCCGACTCCTGAGGACGCCCGTCCTTTTGTCCGCACGGTTGCACGCTACTTCGTTGTGTCTCGCGATAACAGCAAGTAAGAAGCCACAGGGGTGTGGAGCAAACGGGCGGCCTTCGGGTCGTCCGTTTGCGTTTGAGCAAAGATGCATGCGCTAGACTTAGGCCATTCCACTGGTAGATTGGCAGGAGGTCAGCGCGGCATGGCATATACGAGACGAGCCTTTCTCACACGCGTGGGACAGGTTGGTGGGTTTAGTGCGGCTTTCCTAAGCATGCGCGCATTGGGATTGACGGCCCATGAGACCGAGGTGTCCCCGGCCATGGCCGACTCCGGCATCGGCAAGGGAAAGTCGGTGGTCATTCTCGGCGGCGGCATCGCCGGGCTTGTGGCGGCGTATGAACTTGGAGCGCTTGGCTATTACTGTACGGTTCTTGAGGCACGCGAACGGCCCGGCGGGCGCAACTGGACGGTCCGTGCCGGCGATAAGGTGGTCTTCACCGATGGCGCAGTTCAAACCTGCGAGTTCGACAAAGAGCACTACCAAAACTTCGGGCCGGCCCGACTTCCTTCGACGCATAAGAATATGCTTGGCTACTGCCGCAAGTTTGGAATCCGGCTTGAAGTCGAAGTGAACTCATCGCGCAGTGCCCTGCTTGAAAACGATAAGGTAAACGGCGGTCGTGCCGTCATCCAACGGCAGGCGTTGAACGATACGCGCGGTCAGGTCTCGGAGTTGCTGGGTAAGTGCATTCGCTCGGGAGCGCTCGACAGCGAGATGACGAAAGAAGACACCAGCCGAATGTTCGACTTCCTGCGAACCTATGGGCCTTTGGATAAGACAGGGAGATACGTCGGCTCGGAACGGGCCGGCTACAGCGTGGACCCCGGAGCTGGAGAAGATGCTGGCGTTTACAGCACGCCCATGTCGATGAGCACGCTGCTCACTGGCAACTTCTGGGACGGCCTGCTCTACGAAGAAGCCCACGACTGGCAGGCGACGATGATGCAGCCGGTCGGCGGCATGGACTGCATTCCGTACGCTTTCGCAGAACGGCTCGGCCGCGTCATCCAGTACGGCGCGCCCGTCACGGAGATCCGCAAGACGGCCACAGGCGTTCGGGTAGGCTACACGCAGGATGGTGCGGCGAAGACGATTGAAGCGGACTTCTGCTTCAGCGCGATGCCCCTGAGCACACTGAAGAAGGTGAGGGCCGACCTCAGCGCGCCCTTCCGCAAAGTGGTGGAGGAATCGACCTATGCAGGCTTCTACAAAGTAGCCTGGGAGAGCCGCCGCTTCTGGGAGCAGGACTACAACATTTACGGCGGCCTCGAATTTGTTAGCGAAGGCTGCAACCCGGTATGGCTGCCGTCATGGGGGCTCTCGACGGACCGGGGCGTTCTTGTGTCCGGCTATGACGAAGCCAAGGGAACGCCGTTTGGCCGGATGCCGTTGAAGGAAAAGTTTGCTGCATCACGTCGCACGGTGGAACGCCTGCACCCCGGACATGGCAAGGAGCTGGAGAAGCCGCTCTACGTCGGTTGGGAACAGATTCCCTGGAACGAAGGGTCCTGGATCGCCTCTTACGGTCCCGGTCAGGACGGGCACGAGTCCTCTGAGATGGTCGCTCTCGGGCACTCGATTGGGGGAAAGTACGCGAATCCCGGGTACGAGACGCTGCTCCAGCCGGACGGCCCGATCTACTTCGTGGGCGACCATGTCAGCTACCTCGTCGGCTGGCAGGAAGGTGCCGCTCTCAGCAGCCTGCGGGCGATCGGGATGCTGAACGAACGCGTAAAAGCCACCGCCGCCTAGGGGAGCAAGTCGCAACACTGAACTCGCAAATTCAAGGTCTTTCCCGCGAGGACAGCTCTGCGTCAGGCGATAGACTGAAGACTTGAAGGCTACGGCAAGAGAACGGCTCGAGTTCGCGGCAGTATGGGTGTTGGTGCGCGGCCTGGGCGTCCTTCCGCGACCGCTTGCCCGACAGGTAGGCGCGGGGGTTGGTGCGCTCGCCTATGGATTATTTCGCCGGCTGAAGGAAGTGGGCCTGCGGAACCTCCGCCTTGCGTATCCCGGCTGGACTGACGCGGAGCGCGACCGGACACTCCGGCTCGTGTATCGCAACCTTGGAACCCTCCTTGCCGAGTTCTGCCTGATGGGCGGCTACTCGGCCGAGAGAGCCGGCGAGTTTATCGAGTATGAAGGCCTGCAGCACTACCTCGCGGCACGCAAGCGGGGCAAGGGCGTCCTGGTGGTCACGGGGCACCTGGGGGCATGGGAACTTTCAAGCTTCTACCACTCCCTTGTCGGCTACCCAATGGGCCTTGTCATTCGCCGCCTCGATAATCCGCTGGTCGACGCCTTTGTGAACCGCATCCGCTGCCTCCATGGCAACCGCGTCATCCACAAAGATGACTTCGCACGCGGCCTCATCTCATCCATGCGTGCCGGCGAAACGGTCGGCATCCTGATGGACACCAATATGACGCCGCCGCAGGGAGTGTTTGTTCCATTCTTCGGCGTAGAAGCCTGCACCGCAAGCGGTCTCGCTAAGGTCGCCTTGAAGACGGACGCAGCCGTTCTGCCCGGTTTCCTGCTGTGGGACGAGTCCAGGAAGAAGTACATTCTGCGCTTCGGCGAGTGTCTGGAGTTGATCCGCAGCGGCGAAGCAGAGCAGGATGTCCTGAAGAATACAGCTGCCTTCACCGGGGCCATCGAGGCAGCCGTGCGGCGCAATCCCGAGCAGTGGCTCTGGCTGCATCGAAGATGGAAGACACGGCCTCCGGGCGAGCAGGGAGTGTACTGATGGCGTCCATCACGATCAAAGATTTACAAGAGGTTCTGGGCGTTGCGATCTCGGGAGATCACCGAGCGTTCACCCGCCTCGCGGGTTTTGCGGACGCGTCTGAGGATGCGATCGTCTTTGCGGAAAACGAATCCGCTGTGGCGCGCGCGCTTGAGAGCAAAGCGGGGTTGGTGCTGGTGCCGCTTGTGAGCGCAATCGTGGCGAATCACCGGGTGCTGGCGGTGAAGAACCCGAAGTACGCCTTCGCCCTGATCGGCCGATGGTTCGATGAGTTCAACTCCGCCGTCGTGCATGAGACCGCGCGCGTGGAAGTTGGCGCAACGATCGGGGAGAAAACGTCTATCGGGGCAGGATCCCTTATTGAATCCGGGGTCGTCGTTGGCGAGCGCTGCGAGATTGGGGCGAACGTGACGATCCACGCGGGCACGCGAATCGGGAGCCGATGTGTCCTTCAATCCGGCGTCGTCCTTGGCTCAGCCGGCTTCGGCTACGTCAAAGGCCCGGACGGACGCTACGTCCGCTTTCCGCAAAGAGGCACCCTTTGGATCGGTGACGACGTCGAGATCGGCGCCAACTCCACCGTAGACCGCGGCGCGCTGGGCGAGACCCGCATCGGTCGCGGGACAAAGATCGACAACCTCGTCCACATTGCGCACAACTGCATCCTCGGCGAGGACGTCATCATCGCGGCACAGGTCGGCATGGCCGGCTCGTGCGTGATTGAAGATGGCGCGATGCTCGGCGGGCAGGTCGGCCTAGGCGAACGGGTGACCATCGGCAAGGGCGTCATGCTTGGCGGCCAGGGCGGCGTCCTGCCGGGCAAACGCATCGACGGCGAAGGCCAGGTCTTCTGGGGGACACCCGCACAGCCCGTACGAGAGTACCTGCGAGATCTCGCAAGGCTGCGCAAGCGATAAGCTTGATCTCAGCTGAAAGCTTGCGGGTGAACGGCTGATCGATCAGGCCCTGAGGAGCGCAATGGCAGTCGTCGTAGTCGGCGGACATACTCGAAACATCGGTAAGACCAGCGTCGTTGCCGGGCTGATTCGCGCCATGCCCGAGATGCATTGGACCGCGTTCAAGATCACGCAGTTTGGCCACGGTGTCTGCTCCGCCAACGGCGAGCCCTGCGACTGCGAGACAGCCGATCATACGATCGCCATCTCCGAAGAACGCGAGCGGGCGAGCGGCACCGATTCCTCGCGCTACCTTGCGGCGGGCGCGATCCGCTCTCTCTGGGTGCGTACCCGGCAAGGTCAACTGGCCGAGGCGATGCCACGCGTCCGCAAGGAGATTGCGGCGGCGGAGAACGCCATCGTCGAATCCAACAGCATCCTGCGCTTCATGCGGCCGGACCTGTTCGTCAGCGTACTCGACCCGAAGACGAAAGACTTCAAAGAGTCCGCCAAGCGTTATCTCGATCGAGCCGACGCGGTGGTGATGGTAGGGGAAGACGAGCCGGTTTGGGAAGGAGTCTCGCTGCGGCTGATCGATCGCGCGAAACGGTTTTCAGGAAGTGAAGCGGAGTATGTGAGTGACGAGCTGGTCTCGTTCGTTCGAGAAAAGCTAAAGGCGAATGCGTCCTAACGACAGACGGTCGCCCACTTCACCGGTCTATCGCTTTGCTGGTTGTAGAGAAAGAAAAGCCCCGGCTTTTTGCACCGGGGCTCTCCTGCAGGTTGGAAGTCTGTTTAGACGAACAGTCCGTTCAGGCCGCTCGGGAAGAACACGCCCTTTGCCGGAGTGCCGGCCGTCGTTGCGCCGCCGCCAGTGACGATGTTCAGAACCTCCGTGGTGCTGCGTGCGAAGCCAAGCACATAATCCGTAGTGGCATCGACAACGTTCGTACGGGGCACGTTCGCGCCACCGGCAAGCGAAACGGTGAACACGCCGTCGGACACGCCGTAGTCATCCGGAGTCGGATCCAGCGGATTCGCGGGAGACTGCGGAGCCTGCAGCGCAAGGGTGCTGCGTGTCGCCGAGATCTTCTGCGTGTAGCCAAGCAAGCCGAGCGAACCAGTGGGATCGAGCGCAAGAATCGAATTGCGCACCAAGCCAGCGTGGTACGCCTCAACCGCGTGGATGCCAACGGCAGCCGCCAGAATCGTCTTACCGCTTGAGGTGGTCGAGATGAGCGGAGCCGCGCCGTGATAGGCCGAAACACCTACGTCCTCGAAGATGTAAGCGCCGATCAGGAAGTCGGCATCTGCGGCGAACGGATCGAACGTCGGGGCGATACCCGCTGCATTCGCCAGCGTGTTGAAGGAGTTCTCAAGATCGATCGCAGGCTGAGCAACGCCGTACGAACCGAGCACAGACTGGAGGAACAAAACGTGCTTGCCCTCCTCGATCGCTGTCTCGGTGGCGTAGGAGCCAACGGTCACCGTTTTGAACGGAACCTTGGGGTTCGCTTTGACGGTGACGGTGCCTGCCGTGCCGGTACCCGTGATGGGAATCCCAGCGCTCGGTCCACCCGCTGCCATCGAAGCGGCGTTGGCCTTGTCGATCGTCGTGCCGAAGGCGGCGAGATAGTAGAAGTTCGCCTCAAGGTACTCGAGGTTCAAAGCGAAGTTGAGAATGTCATTATCCGTGTAGGAGGTGACTGATGCCGCGGCCGAAGCGGGCTTGGCAAGCGCGAGTGCTGCCAATGCGGCTCCGCCACCGACCAACAGCGAACGGCGGCTGGCGATGATGTTGTCGACTACTTTTGTTTCCTGGTTAGCCATGTGATTTTTCCCTTGGGGCTTTGAAGCGTTATGACGATTCGGTCAATGTTCGGCAGGCTGCGAAGTAGCTCTAGCTGCCTGTGACGGAGATGGTGCCGTTCAAGCCTGCGGGGAAGAACGCTCCGCTCTTGACGCCTGCGCCGCCTGCGGTGCCGTAGACGATGTGCAGCACCTGATCGGTGGTGCGAGCGTAGCCGACTGCATTGCTTGAGTTCGCGGCGACGATGGAGCTTGGCGTCGAGGTGCTGGTCGGGAGGGTCAACGGTGTTTCGTTACCGCCGCCCAGCGTTGCCCGCAAGGTCGAAACCTGGTTCGCGTAGCCGAGGTACGGATAGCTGCTGCCGCCTGCAATCGCACGCGCCGTGATGAACGTGCGGACGGACCCGGCGTGGTAGGCCTCTACTGCCTGAATACCAGCCGCGTAGTTGAGCAAGCCTGCAGCAATACCTGCCGCGCTGATCAGCGGAGCCGCGCCCGAGTATGCCGTCACGCCTACGTCTTCGAAGACGAAAGAGCCGACGAGGAACGAATCCCAGTTGGCGTAGGGGTTGAACGACGCGCCGATGCCCGCCGCACTGGCCAGCGCGTTGAATGAGTTCACGATGTCGATCGCAGGCCGCGCAATGGCTGCGCTGCCGAGTGCACTACGCAGGAAACGGACGTGCTGCTGTTCGGTGTAAGCGATCTCGTTGACATAGTCCTGCTGCTGCGCCGTGAGGCCGGCAACCTGCGATCCGCCGGTGACAGAACCCGCGGTACCTGTGCCGCTGACATCCGCACTCGCAAGGCCGGAACCGGTCGCTGCATGCAGGAAGAATTCGGCCTCAAGATATTCGAGGTTCAACGCGAAGTTGAGAATGTCGTTATCGGTCACGCCCGATGTGGGAGCCGTTGTAATCGTGCCGTCGTTGGAGCAGCCTTCGAGGACGGAGGCTGCGCCGATTGCGCCGGCTCCTACCAGGAAATTGCGCCGCGAGACGCCCTTCTGGTACAGGTCACTGAGATTCATCACGTTTGGTACCCCTTTGGTCTTTGGTTCGGATGGGTCGGCGTGCAATTTACGTTCTGAAATAGGAAACGGAGATAGTGTCACTTTGGATTGAATGCTGCACGCGCCGCAGGGCAGGTCTTCAGACAACCTTGGTAACGTTCATTCCGATGCCGGATCGTGAAGAAGTGTCGCTCGGGGAACGCATGGACTGACGCAACGCGAGAGGGAATTGTTGACCGGATCGAATCGCGCTGAGAAGGCGATACTTGCTCCTGCGGACGCTTTCCTTACTAGATGGACGCGACAGGAAGGTGCATCAGGTCTTGGACCAACGCAACTTCCTTCTGGACAAACGGCTCGGCATATCGGACCCCGGCCAGCAAGCCGTAGTGACGCGCCGTGGCGAACATGCGCTCACGAATCTCAGCCTCGGGGACGAAGAACCCCGCACCTTGAAGCTGATCGCCATACTGCGATCGATAGGCGAGGAGCGCCTGAAGCCGCGTCTCGATGTGCGCCGAGATGTCGACCACGAACGTCGGGCGCACATCGGCATATAACGAGGCATAAAGAATTTTGTAGGGACGATGCGGTGCGCCAGCCAGATCCAGCTTTGAAAGCCCAGCCGCAAAGCAGGCCTCGTATCCCAGCGTCGCCGACGTGTAGTGATCGGGATGTCTCCCCTGCCAGTACGGCAGGATGACAACCCGCGGTCGAAGTCGCCGAATCACCGCAGCCATCTTCAGGCGCGACTCAAGCGTGTTCTGCAGCGATCCGTCCGGCAGATCGAGCGCCTCACGATGAGTGACCTTCAGAATCGTCGCCGCCGCGTTCGCCTCAGCCTCCCGTTCACCCGCCGACCCCCTTGTCCCGGACTCACCCTGCGTCAGGTCAAGAATCCCAGTCGTGAAGCCCAGTGACTGCTGCACAAGCAAAGTGCCGCCACAGGTCTGTTCCACGTCATCGCGATGAGCCGCGATGGCAAGGATGTCGACTGAGGGAAGCGTGGCTTGAGAAGCGGGATGGGAAGACATGATCTACAGTGTAGCGATCGGTACGTTGCGCGTGGAGTTCAGGTCGATTGAGAACGACTCGACCGCGGGCGTGGGTCGAGCAACGGCTAATGAGAGCTACAACAATCTCTTCTTCTCTTAGTCCGAGGTATCGTCCGTCGCATCGATGTAGGCGACATCGAGAGCCGTTCCCTGGATCGTGATGTTGAAGTTATTGATCTCCGACCCATCGGCGGTATTGAACGCATGCACCTGCCCGCCGTAAGCGGTGTAGACCTTGTGCAGACCCTGTACCCAGCAGAGACCTGTCAGCGAGCCGTAGTAATACAGGTTCTGGTCGCCGTTCGGATAGGGCACAGTCACTGCAGAACCGGCACCGGCCTGGCTTACCGCCGGGACGATTGTCGCGGTCGCGGCACCTGAGCTGGCGGGCAGCGCAACGCGTGTGAGGCAGTTATAGTTCGCTGCCTGCGTCGTATTGCCCGAGGCAAACAGCTTCTGCCGTTCGCCGGTCGCGCATTGCTGCGCGGCGATCCAGATGGTGTTGTCATCCGCATACAGCAGCTTTGAGTGGTACCCGTCGGCGATTGAAATCGGCGCCTGCGGTACCAGCGTCGAAAGCGGCAGCGTCGTCATAAAGCCGGTGTAGAGGCCGTCGTTTTGAAGTTGTTGCCCGGCCAGATAAAGGCTCGTCCCGTTGACCAGGCCCGCAGTGACACCTCCCGGAATAGAGACCGTGTTCGTCACGACAGCAGGGTAGGGAAGCGCCGTTGGAATGATGTTCACTTGAAGGACGCTCTGGGGAATCAAGCTGACGCCCGCGCCACCATTCGTGCCGCCGCCGCACTCCTGGCCGCAGCTCAGCACGTAAGCGGTTGCCCCATCGAGCGAGAACAACGCTCCGACTGGCCGGTCGTACGTGCCCGGAACAGGTACGGCACAATAGACCGGCAGGATCGTCGGCTGGCAGTCGATCGCTCCCGGAGGATTGGTCGCCCCCAAGGGCAGCTTGACCACGCGGTACAGACTGTTCGAGTTACGGACCATCGCCAGGATGATCGTTCCGCCCTGGTTGACCGCAACCTTGTACACATTCGGCAGGTTCAATGGGTACGTTCCACCGTTGGTCGCATCGGCGATGAGCAACTGCCCGGTCTCTTCCTGGGCGGAGACAAGGCGCGTGAAGTTCGATGAGGTCGCGACCGAGCTTGAAGGCGAACCGAGGGTCGCTGCGTTGCTGCCCGCGCTTTCCTTCCCGTAGTTGACGATGGTCACGGTATACGAGGTGTTCGAGTAGACGTACCCTTCCAATTCGTCGGGGTAATTGAGAATTGTCGTCGGATTGTTGCCTGAGTAGCCGGAGATGGTGAACTGCTGAATCGTGTTCTGCACGTTCCTGCGGATATCCCGCAGTGCATCGAGAATCTGCAAAACGCCGGACGAGCCGGTGGTGAACGAAACCATCACGCGATTGGCAAGCTGGCTCGGTGGAATCGGACGATTGCCAAACCGGTTCGTCGGAAATTTATAAAGGCGCTGACCGCATCCGCTGAGGCCAACCGTGGCAACCGTCGCGACGAGAGCAAGGAGAACGACGCTGGTGCGAGTGAAGCGGGAAGCAAAAGCCGCGGTGCGTTTGGCGGAGGATGCGGAAAGAGTGCGGGTAATCAACGTGAACGGCTCCAAACCGAGTGCGGCTGCACAGAATGCGCGGCTTTCTTGGGTGTCCTGAGTATAACAAAGCGGCGTGTTTGTAAGACGGTTGAGACAGGCAGTCGTTAGGTTTGGTCACGCTGCCCTTCTCTCTGCCGGTAAGGCATTCAAGGGTGGAAGCCTGGAGCCTCAGGCGCACGAAAGTTAGCCGAAGTGAAGCCGTGTTTCGGGGGCTGTCGAAAGGCTTAATTACTATTGGGCGCGGTATCAGCCGCGAAGGCACTCTCGGCGCCGGTCGACTTCTTGTCTCATCGGCCCGGCTGCCATCGCTTCTCGATCCTGATCCATCCACCTTACTTCGAGCGTGGAATAGGATGGGACTATGTCGCGTTTAGACCACAGCGCAGCGCTGGAGAACCGAGTGCACGAGGCCGTCCTGCGCCTCTTCAGCGAAACCAGCAGCGCCGGTACCATCCTGTGCGACGGTGCCATGGGATCCATGCTCTATGGGCGCGGAATTTTTATCAATCGTTGCTATGACGAGCTCAACGTCACCCAGCCTGACGTCGTCAGCGAGGTTCACCGGGAGTACCTGCAAGCCGGCGCTGTCCTCCTCGAGACGAACACGTTCGGCGCGAACGCCATCCGCCTCGAACGCTACGGACTTGAAGCCAAAGCTCGCGAGTTCAACCGCGCCGGCATCCGCCTCGCGCGCGAAGCCGTCACCCAGATGCGCGAAAAGCAAGCCAGCGAAGCCTACGTGGCCGGTGCCATTGGCCCCTTGGGCGTCCGCGTCGGCGGCGACTCAAAAGTCAGCGAAGACGAAGCCTATGGAGCCTTCGCCGAACAGGTAAGAGCGCTCGCCGAAGGTGGCCCCGGGGTGGGCGCAGATCTCCTCGTCATCGAAACCGTCATGGCGATGAACGAAGTCGAACTGGCCCTCCGAGCCGCCAAATCCGAAGCTCCCGACCTTCCTGTCATTGCCATGGTCACTGTCGACAACGACGGCAACTGCCTTGACGGGACCACCGCCGAAGACGCCGCGCGGCTGATGGATTCGTGGGGGGCTGATGCCGTCGGCTGCAACTGTAGCGAAGGCCCGCAGATCGTCCTCAACACCATCGAACGGATGCGTGCCGTCACGAAGCTCCCGTTGGCGGCGATGCCCAACGCGGGTATGCCGAAGGTCGTCGATGGCCGCCACCTCTATCTCACCTCGCCCGAATACATGGCGAGCTTCGCCAAAAAATTCGTCAAGGCGGGTGCGCGCTTCGTCGGCGGCTGCTGCGGCACCACTCCGCAGCACACGCGCGCCATGCGCGGGGCTCTGCGAGCGCTGGAAGCTCAAGTCGCGGGAGTGCACGAGGTCGAATCCGGCGCAGCGGCTGAAGCCCCCAGCAAGATCGAGCCGGTCCCCTTCAAGGATCGCTCCAAGATCGGCGCCATGATCGCCGCCGGGGAGTTCTGCACGCTCGTTGAAATCGTTCCGCCGAAAGGTTTCGACTGCAGCAAAGAACTCGAAGGCGCGGAAGAGCTTTACAAGCTGGGCGTCGACGCCATCAACGTGCCCGACTCGCCCCGTGCGAGCGCCCGGATGAGCGCGCAAAGCCTCTGTGTGCAGATTCAGCAGCGTGTCGGCATTGAGACGATCCTGCACTACACCTGTCGCGACCGCAATCTGCTCAGCATCCAGAGCGACCTGCTCGGCGCAGCCTCGATCGGCCTCAAAAACATCCTGTGCCTTACCGGCGACCCACCCAAGATGGGCAACTACCCAGAGGCCACGGCCGTCTTCGACGTCGACGCCATCGGCCTCACGAAGATCGTCCGCGACCTGAACCGCGGGCTCGATATTGGTGGTGGCTCAGTCGGCGGCTCAGCCGGTTTCACCGTCGGCGTGGCCGCCAACCCCGGCGTCGCCGACATCGACAACGAGGTTCGACGCTTTGCCGCCAAAGTCGAAGCGGGCGGCGAATACGGTATCACCCAGCCCGTCTTCGACCTGCGGCTCCTCGAGCAATTCCTCCATCGCATCGAGGGGTTCCGCATCCCAATCATCGCCGGTATCTGGCCGCTCACCAGTCTCAAGAACGCTCTCTTCATGCGCGACGATCTCAAGGTCAGCGTGCCGCAGACCATTCTCGACCGGATGGGCACAGCCGCTTCACCCGAGGCCGCGCGCGCCGAAGGCATCGCCATCGCGCAGGAGATGCTCGCCGAGGTTCGCGGGCGCGTGCAGGGTGTTCAGGTCAGCGCGCCGTTCGGCAAATACAAGGCGGCCGCGCAGGTTTTAGGATTCGCAAGGGGATAAGCCATGCCAAAGTTTGAAGACAAACTGACCGCGCTCGAAGTGGTCGTCGAACGCCTCGAACGCGGTGAGTTGACGCTCGAAGACTCCGTTCGCCTGTTCGAAGAAGGCGTCCACTTGTCGAACGCCTGCAAGCTCGAACTCGAAAAAGCTGAAGGCCGCATCCAGATCCTCGTCGAAAGCCAAGGCGGCGGCGTGCAGGTAGCCGACATGGACGTCGAAGAAGAAGACGTTGATGGCGAGATGGACGAGTAGGCTTACCGATCCTGGATGGTGCCCGGCTTCAGGTTGGCCAAGCAAGATCGCACGAAACAAAAAAATACGGCGCGAACTCCGCAAAGAGTCCGCGCCGTCTCGAGTGCAAAAACTTAGTATGCGGTGCCGCGGGGAATGGTGATCTCCAGGCGAACCGGAACGGCAGCAGGAGTGCCGTCAAGGGTACCCGGCTTGTACTGGAAACGGCTGACAGCAGCGATCACGTTATCGTTCATCGCAGGATCGGCCGACTCGACGACCTTCAGGTCGCAGGGCTTGCCGCTCTCCGAAACCGTCATCTCGACGACAACCTTGCGGTCGATCGCGACGACATGATTCGCGGAGGTTGAGGAGATGCTGACCGACGAAACGAGCTTCGGCGCAACTACTCCGGTGGAGATGCGAAGGCTGCCGGGGGCCGCGCCATTTTCCGACTTCTCGGAGACAAGGGCTGCGGGTTGGAGGAGACTGGCGTGAAGCACGGGCGTAGAGCTGGGCTGAGCAGGCACGTGCGCCTGAGCAAAAAGCATTGCCGGCGACAGTGCAAGGATGGCCACGATAGTACGCGTCATAGTTGACTCCAAGGGTAAAGGTACCCGTCACCATCATGAGCCCCTATGCGCACGATTGTCAAAGGAAATGTTAGCGACGAAGTAAAGGCTTTGTTCTGAGCTTTTTTTTGCTGAGGGAGACAGGACGGCAAGGAGCGCAGATTGCCCGTGTGAGATGACGGTGATTTGGAAAAGAATCCTTTGGGAAAGGAAGAAACTGGAGTGGATGTGGCGCGAGAAGAGATCGTACGGGCAAGTGCCGCGTTCTGTTCAGGGATTGATCTCTACCGGCGTTCCAATTGGCGTTAGCCGATCAATCTCATCGATTTCATTGTTGGTCACGGCGATGCAGCCGTCCGTCCAGTCAACCGTTCTGTGAAGACTCCCGACGAGAGCCACGAAGGGGAGCAGCCCATGAATCTCTACGTCCGCTCCCGGCATGCGGTGTTGGTTCGACGCAAAGCTGACGTCAGAGGCATTGGGATAGCTGAGGTGAAGCGCCAGGTGGAATCGGCTGTGTGGGTTTTTCGCGTCGACCGTGTAGTGGCCCTCGGGAGTTTTGTGGTCGCCCGCAAAGTGCTTCGCACCGGCATCACGCCCGAGCGACACGTGATAGGTGTGGAGCACGGCGCCATGCGCGTAGAGGGCCAGAGTGTGCTGAGATTTGGAAATAACGACGCGATCTGCTTTTGGTGATGACAGAACTGGGTGGCGCGTTGGCTTGATGGCGAAAAGAACAAAGGCGGCCATCAGTGCCGCCTGGACAGGGATGAAGGAGGCGAGGATGCGGTAGGTAGGGACTGGCATCGGATGAGCATGGAACGGGAAGTGGTTTGCGTCCCGCTGCGTGACAGGCTAACGATCCCGGCTGGTCACAAAGCCTGGAACCCAAAGGAGGGCTCGCTTGGCTTCGGTGTTCGGGAGATCGGCGATGGAGAGGCGAGCGGCTTCGGCGTAGGCGCAGGCTGTGTCCATGGCGTATTCCAGGGAGCCGTGGCGACGCAGGATCTCAAGAATCTGCGCGTGCGAGACATGCGCGAAGCTCCGATCGGCGAGGACGGTGCGAATGGCCTCGCGATCGGCTCCGGTTCCGCGCTCGAGGGCGTGGATGACGGCGAGCGTTGCTTTGCCTTCGCGCAGGTCGGAGGCTGCCGGCTTGCCGAGAACCTCTTCGGTTGCGGTCAGGTCGAGGACGTCGTCGATGATCTGGAAGGCGAGACCGAGATTGCGTCCGTATTCCCCCATCTGCTGGTCGAAGTCGACGGGTTGCGTGTCGCTAATTGCGGCTCCGAGCTGCATGGAGACCTTGAAGAGGCAAGCTGTCTTGCGGTAGATGAGGTCGAAGTACTCTTCCTCGTTGATGAGGTGTCCGAGCTTCTCCATCTGGAGGAGTTCGCCTTCGACCATCTGCTGGGTGAGCGAGATGAGCAGGTCGAGGACGCGGAAGTTGCGTTCCTCGAGGGCTGTTCGAAAGGACTGCATATAGAGCCAATCGCCAGCGAGGACGCACTTGGCGTTTCCCCAGGTGGTGTTCGAGGAAGGACGTCCGCGACGCGTGTCGGCTTCATCGATGATGTCGTCGTGAACGAGGGTTGCTGTGTGGAGCATCTCGACGACTGCGCCAAGACGGATGCGCGAGTCGGTCTCGCAGCCGAGAGCCTTTGCGGAGAGCAGCAGCAGCAAGGGCCGAATGCGCTTGCCGCCCCCCGCAATCAGGTAGGTTGCAATGTCGGTCACCACCTCAACCGGCGACACCGACTGGTGCGTAAACTCCAGCTCAATGGCGGAGAGGTCGTCACGAAGGAGGTCGATCACCTCGCCCGCAGTCGCAATGGAGATCGCGCTCACTCTTGCTTAGAGTATCAGGGGCGCTTTTAGGTGCTGATTATCGAACGGTCCGCTTTGATCGAGCGGTAATTAAGCAGGGAAATGGGAAGAGGCAAGAGAAGCCTGTTCCGGTTCTCTGCCTCTTTTGTCGCGAAGTATCCATCAATTGGAACGAAAGTTCGTGAATTGCAGCTCAACGCCGAAGTCCCCGCCGCGCAGCTTCGCCATAATCTGCTGCAGGGTGTCCTTATCTTTCGAAACTACGCGGACTGTCTCGCCCTGAATGCTCGCCTGCGCCTTGAGCTTTGAATCCTTGATAGCCGCGACAATCTTCTTGGCGTTCTCGCTCGCAATGCCTTGTTTGAGCTTGATCTTCTGCCGAACCGACTGACCGGCGGCCTGCTCAATCTTCTCGTACTCAAGGTTCTTCAGCGAGATCCCGCGCTTCACCAGCTTCTGCGAAAGAATCTCGATGACCGCACTGAGCGAGTACTCATCCGAGCTGGCCAACTGGATCGCCTCTTCCTTCTCCAACTGAATCGTCGACTTCGAATTCTTCAGGTCGAACCGCGCGCCAACCTCTTTGCTGGCCTGGTCGATCGCGTTCTTCACTTCCTGAATCTCTACCTTGCTTACCACGTCAAAGCTGCTATCGGCTGCCATATATCCCTCAAGTTTCTTCAGCTATCCATTGTGCCTGAAAAGCAGCGAAGCGCGGAATGTCCGTCCGCTTCTATGCCTCGGCGACCGCTGCGTTCAGCCTTTCGTCCCAAATAAGGTGCGAAAATTGGCGGTCGTTTGCGTGGCGACTTCTTCCGGCGAAACCGCTCGCAACCCCGCCACAAATGCCGCTGTGTGAATCACATTTGCCGGCTGATTCTGCTGTCCTCGCAACGGGATTGGCGCAAGAAACGGGCAATCTGTTTCCACCAGAAAGCGGTTTTCCGGAACCTCCCGCGCCGCCTGCTGAATCTCCAGCGCCTTCGGATAGGTCACATTCCCGGCAAAGGAAAGATAGAAGTTTGCGGCGAGGGCCTGCTTTGCTTCGGCGGGCGATCCGGAGAAGCAGTGCATCACCCCTGGAAGCCCGGTTGGCACCCAATGGGTCTCAATCAATTGAATCAGGTCCGCGAATGCATCCGCCGAGCCGTACTTTTCCCTGGCCTGAGGCGTGGCCAGAGCCGAAGTCCGGCAATGAATCAAGATGGGTTTGCCAGCCGCAGCCGCAATCTCCATCTGCGCGACGAAGGCCGCCTGCTGTACCGCAATCCCGGGATTTTCAAGGTGGTAGTAATCGAGCCCGATCTCCCCGATTGCTATCACCCGCGGGTTCGCGACCAAGTCGGTGAGTTTCGCCAAAGCTTCGTTGGTGGCCTGGTGCGCTTCCTGCGGATGGATCCCCGCCGACGCAAAAAGCTCCAGTTCAGGCGACGTGTGCGCCTCGGCGATCTCGAGTGCGCGGTGCATGGTCGCCGGTCCGTCTCCAATGCCAATCGCCAGGATGGCTGACAATCCAGCGGAGCGTGCTGCCTCCAGAATCGGCAGGGGATCGTCATAGAAGTCGAGGTGCGCGTGCGAGTCGATCAGCATTCGTGGTCTTTCTCCCCTACCCTGCGAAAAAGTCCGAAAATATAGATAGGACGTGACTTAAGTCCGGACTTCGGAGGTCGACTGCATTAGCAGTCGTGCAAATCTGTCGGACGAAAACATCATTTCAGCCGCGAGCCAAGCGGTAGCGACTCGGCGTCCGCGAAGGTCGCGAGGTGCGGTTTGCCGCCTTCGGTCGAAGCCGCCAGCAGCATCCCGTGGGATTCGAGGCCACGCATCTTGCGGGGCGCGAGGTTGGTGATGACGACGATGCGGCGTCCGATGAGTTCTTCAGGGGTGTACCACTCGGCGATGCCGGAGAGGATCTGGCGTTTCTCGTAGCCGAGGTCGACTTCGAGGCGGAGGAGTTTGTCGGCTTTGGGGATGCGTTCGCAGACGAGGACCTGCGCGACTCTTAGCTCGACTTTGGCGAAGTCGTCGATGGTGATCTGGGGGGAGGAGTCGGCGGGTTGGTGGGCAAAGATGCCGGAGGCGGCTTCGGTGTGGGATGGCGTGCCGGGGCGCTCGGTGGTGGCGGCGTGGGAGCCAGCGACCTGGGAGCCGGGGTTGGGTTCGGGGAGGGTGGAGGTGCGGGGGCCGGCGGCGGGATCGTGGGAGGGTGGTTCGGAGGCGATGGGTTCGACGGGGAAGTCGGAGGTGGCGGCGTCGTTCTGCTCGGTGATGGCGGCGAGGGGGGTGGATTCCATGTCGGACATGATTTGGGCGAGTCCTTTGTCTGCTCGGGGGAAGATGGGGCCGAGGGGGCCTAGTTTGGTGCCGGGTTTGAGGCCGCCCCAAGCGGTTTGTTGTTCGTGGTTCGAAATGAGGTCGGCGGGGTCGAGGCCGAGCTGGGCCCAGACGCGCGCGGTGGCGTAAGGGAGGACGGGGTGGAGGAGGACGGTGATGATGCGGATGGATTCGGCGGCGGTGTAGAGGACACCTGCGAGCTCCTGCGTCCGCTCGGTTTGCTTAGCGAGCTTCCAAGGTGCTCTCGATGTGATGTAGGCATCGCAGAGCGAAACCATGGACGAGATTGCGAGCGTGGCACGAGCCAAATCGTATTGAAGGAAATGTTCTCCGACAACGTCCGCATTCAGCTGCGAGCTTTCAGAGAGACCTTCTTCGACTTCGCTAAATCTCGGTGGGATATGTCCTTCGAAGTACTGAAAAACCATGTTGAGCGTGCGGCTGACTAGATTGCCGTAGCCGTTGGCGAGGTCGGCGTTGTAGCGGGTGATGAGGGCTTCGAAGGTGAAGGAGCCGTCCTGGCCGAAGGGGATTTCGCGGAGGAGGTAGTAGCGGAGGATGTCGGAGGCGAAGAGGTCCTGGTCGTGAGGGGTGGGGCCTGAAGGCCCCACCCCCTTTTCATTTTGGGTGGTTTGCGGCACGCCTGAAGGCTTGCCCTTCCCGGCGTCCCCTTGAGCGGTTTGCGGTAGGTGTGAGAGCGTGTCTTTCGCTTCGTCTCGTTGGGCGGTTTGCGGAGCGTCTGAAGGCGTGGCGATTGCGCTGATGGCTGGGGGTGCCGGGCAGAGGGGGCCCAGGGCGTCGAGGATGGTTTCGGTGCGGACGACGTTGCCGCGGGACTTGGACATTTTGGCGTTGTCGAAGAGGAGCCAGCCGTTGGCGGCGATGGCTTTGGGGGTGGCGATGCCGGCGGCCATGAGGAAGGCGGGCCAGTAGACGCAGTGGAATCGGGTGATCTCTTTGCCGACGAGGTGGAGGTCAGCGGGCCAGAATTTTTGCCAGAGGGAGTCGTCTTCGGCTCCGTAGCCGAGGGCGGTCATGTAGTTGGCGAGGGCGTCGAGCCAGACATAGATGACGTGTTTCTGGGCGGCAGCCGAGGCCGCAGGTTCAGGCACCGGAATGCCCCATGTAAAGCTCGAACGCGAGATGGATAGATCGCGAAGACCGCCGCGGATAAAGCTCAACACCTCATTCCGCGCAGTGTCCGGCGTGATCAAGAGCTTGTTCGACTCGATCAGCTCGATCAGCTTCTCCTGAAACTCCGAAAGCTTGAAGAAGAAGTTTTCTTCGGTGACGGTTTCGAGGGGCCTCCCGCAGTCCGGACAAGGCGTTCCGGCGGGCAGATCGACGAACGCCTCATCCGACACGCAGTAGCTTCCGGTATAGCTCGCCAGATAGATAAACCCGCGCTCATAGAGCGTCGCAAAGAGCTTCTGCGCGCCAAGCTTGTGCGCGTCATCGGTCGTGCGAATGTACTTGTCGTAGGTCAGCCCCATCCGATCCCACAGGGACCGAAACTGCTGCGAAACGTGGTCGGTAAACTGCTGCGGCGGAATCCCCGCAGCCTGTGCCGACCGCTCGATCTTCTGCCCGTGTTCGTCCGTGCCGGTGAGGAAAAACGTTTCGTCACCCCGGGCGCGGGTACCCTGAGCGCGGGCGCGGCGGGCGAGGACATCCGCAACGATGGTGGTGTAGGCGTGGCCAATATGCGGACGCGCGTTGACGTAATAGATGGGGGTGGTAACGAAGAACTTGGACATGGGTGCTCTACCCAAGATAAATGCAACCGCGTCCTCACGCCGGGCGGACGGCCCTTCGTGCGGTGCCGGGCGGCTTCGCCGGGATCGCAACGCTATAAGTGTTTTCCCAGAAACGCCGCGATTGCGCCCAGCAACTGCATCTGCGCCCCAGCCGAGAACCAATGGCCTTCATGCGGTAGAGTCCGCAACTGGTGCGGGACGTCGAGATGGCTCAGCCTCGCAGCGAGTGTGAGCGCATTTTCGACGGGAACGACCGTATCCGCATCGCCGTGCAGGATCAGCGTCGGTGGAAACGCCGCGGTCGCACGGGTCGCCCAGGGTTCAATCAGCCCGCCAGAGATGTCCACGATCGCCTTGATCCGCGGAATCGTATCCCCGCTCTCCGTCCCCAGTGCAAGCGACATGAACGCCCCCAGCGAGATTCCCAGCAGCCCAATCCGCGCCGGATCAACCACCGGATTCTCCACAATGTGTGCCAATGCCGCCCGAGCGGTTGCGAGCCACTGCGGAACATGGAGACCATCCGCAAGCTGCGACGGCTGGGCGAACGCATCGCCTGTCGAATCGAAGTAATGCACCGCAAAGACCGCCAGATTGAGCCGCGTGACGATCGGCTCGATGCGGTCGAACCAGAACCCGGTATTGCCGCCGGAGCCATGCAGCAGCATCACGGCGGGATGCGGCCCCGGTGTCGTCGGAATCGCCGTGTCGAGCCGAATCGGACGCGCGTTGTGGAGGAAAGTCGTCTGCATCGAACTCGTTGGATGCCCCAGTGTCGCAGAAGACGCAGCGATCCCCGTATGATTTCCGGATGACAACGGATGGACAAGGTCTGGTTACGAGGGTCGCAGCAGGAGACGTGAGAGCACTCTCCCGCGCCGTATCCCTGGTCGAAGAC
This sequence comes from uncultured Granulicella sp., assembly GCA_963693075.2. GTDB lineage: Bacteria > Acidobacteriota > Terriglobia > Terriglobales > Acidobacteriaceae > Edaphobacter. The sequence continues at coordinate 747,625 of CAXMMP010000001.1, forward strand.
AGCAGCGCCGCCGCCACGGAAATCGTCAAAGCGTCTCGCGCTCTTGGCCGTCGGGCCCGCCGCATCGGGATCACCGGCTCGCCCGGAGCTGGTAAAAGCACGCTCACCGACCAGATCGTCCGCTTGCTGCGCGCCCAGGGTGAACGCGTCGGAGTCGTCGCGGTCGATCCCACAAGCCCATATACCGGGGGGGCGCTCCTCGGCGATCGCATCCGCATGAACGGCTTCACCGGCGACGACGGGGTCTACATCCGCAGCATGGCCTCGCGCGGGGAGCTTGGCGGCATTTCGCGTGGAGTCGATGGTGTCTGCACCGTCATGGAGGCCGCGAACTTCGGCACGATCGTGATTGAGACGGTAGGCGTCGGCCAGGACGAAGTCGCCGTTACCGCGCTGGCGGACGTGACGGTGCTGGTCCTGACTCCGGGCATGGGCGACGACGTGCAAAGCCTGAAAGCCGGCGTCATGGAGGTCGCCGATATCTTCGTCGTGAACAAAGCGGACCTACCCGGCGCCGATCGCGTCGAGGCGGAGATCAAGGGCATGCAGTCGCTCGCGATGGCGCACCACGCGTGGGTCCCGCCGGTCGTTAAAACAGTGGCGAATACAGGGCAGGGAATTGCCGAACTGATGGAAGCGCTGGAGCGTTATGCGAGTGCGCACGCGGAGAGAAAGACTCAAGGTGGGGCTACCCGCTTGGATGGGTTGAAGCTCGATCACCTGGGCATTGCGGTGCGCAGCATTGCTGCCGCGCGAGGCTTTTACGAGAGCCTGGGCACTTACGTTACCCACGAAGAGACCGTCGCGCATGAGCAGGTAAAGACAGCCATGCTGCCGATCGGCGACAGCCGCATCGAGCTGCTGGAAGCGACGGTCCCGGATTCGACGATCGGGCGCTTCGTCACGAAACGAGGCGAAGGCCTGCATCACATCGCCGTGAAGGTCGACCGGATCGACGAGCGTTTTGCCGCTATGCAGGCTGCAGGTGTGCGGCTCGCAAGCGAGCAGGTCCGCGTCGGGGCAGGCGGCCATCGTTACTTCTTCGTCCATCCCGCGAGCACTGGCGGCGTGCTCGTCGAACTGGTGGGCGAATGACGTTCCTGCTCATCAACACCTGCGGCGGCGAGGGCGTTGCCGCGCTCGCTGGCGACGCCGGAGTCCTTGCGGAAGAAGCTCTTCCGGGGCGCGGAACGTCGGAAGCACTGATGCCGGCGGTGCGAAAACTGTTCGAGCGAATGAGCATGAAGCTGACAGACCTTGCCGGTATCGGGGTCGTCGTCGGCCCCGGCTCCTTTACGGGCGTACGGGTTGGGCTGGCGGCGGCCAAGGGTCTGTGCGACGGTGCCGCGTTGAAGATGATCGCGATGTCGCGTCTCGAGCTGGTTGCCGCCGACGATGGCGTTGCCGTGCTGGACGGCGGACGTGGAGAGTATTACTGCGGCGTGTATCGAGCGGGGCAACGGATCTCCGAAGCACTCCTGACCGACGCTCAAACGCGAGCGCTCGGCCCGACGGTGACCTGCGAGGAGCGGGTCGCGGAACGACTCGGCGTCGATTTGATCGCCGAACCCGGGGCCGAAGTCATGTTGGCGATGGTGCTCAAGCGCGCCGCTGTAGGTGACTGGACGGATATCGAGACGATCGACGCGAACTACCTGCGCCGGACCGATGCCGAGCTGCTGCAGGCAGGAAAAGCATGAGGACGGCAGTCCGGCATGCGACCTCAGCAGACCTGCCGGGCATCCTCGAAATCGAACGGGCGTGCGAGACCGCACCTCACTGGACTGAGGCGGAGTACGCTTCCATTCTGAAAGGAAGCGGCGTTCCCAGATGCTTCCTGGTCGGGGAACGGGACGGTCGCCTAGTGGGCTTCGCGGTGGCTAAGGCCGCGGCCGGCGAGGGGGAGTTGGAAAGCATAGCCGTTGATCCTGGCGCTCGTCGCCTGGGTGTAGGTCTCGCTCTGTGCGAGCAAGTGCTCGCATGGTGCCGTCAAGCCGGGGCGGAGTCCGTCGATCTGGAAGTCAGGTCAGGAAGCACCGGCGCGATCCGGTTGTATTATCGCCTGGGCTTCTGCCGGGTAGGCATTCGGCGCGGCTATTATCACTCACCAGACGAGGACGCTTGCCTGATGCGCCTGTCATTCAAAGGGCAGACTAGGCACATAGGGAAGCCTTGACCGATCTCTCATCGAGCCGTTGAACTGGTGGGTTCATCGGGAGACCCACGTATAATCGACCCTTATGGTGAAAGACGGATATTGGTACGGGCTGGGATTCCTGGCGGTCGCAGGATTGGTCTGGTTCTTCACGGGCATCTTCTGGTTTGCGGTCATTCCGTGCCTGCTGGCGGCGTTTTTCCTTTGGTTTTTCCGCGATCCCACGCGCGCCATTCCCGCTGGATCGGGGCTCATCGTCTCGCCTGCTGACGGGCAGATCACCGAAGCGGAGTGGGTTGAAACGACGCTCGGCAACCGCCTGCGGGTCAGCGTGTTCCTGAACGTCTTCAGCGTGCACGTGAACCGTTCGCCGATCGCCGGAACGGTTTCGGTCGTCGAATACCGCAAGGGCGGGTTCATGAACGCGATGAATCCCGAATCGGTGATTGCGAATGAGCAGACGATGATCGTCGTCGAAGGAGACGGCGTGACCGTGGCCTTCAAACAGATCGCCGGCCTGCTGGCACGGCGCATCGTCTGCAACGTCAAAGAAGGCGACAAAGTTCAGCGTGGAGAGCGGATCGGCATGATCAAGTTCGGTTCGCGCTGCGATATCCTCATGCCGGCTGAGACACAGCTGCGGGTGAAGGTCGGTCAGCGGGTCAAGGGTGGTGCGACTGTTCTCGGATCGCTTGAAGAAGGCACCAACGACGCGGAAGTGGGCGGGCGGGACTGATGCCGGAGGCAGGTTCAGACGGTTTTGAAGCCGCGAAGATCGGCCCACGGCGTCGTCCCAGCCGCGGCATGTATATTCTGCCGTCGACGTTTACTGCGGGAAATATCGCCGCTGGCTTCTATGCGATCACCGAAAGCGTTCGAGGCGCCAGCGGCGACCCGCATGCCTTCGACCGTGCCGCGCTCGCCATCGGATTTGCCGTGGTCTTCGACGGAGTCGACGGCTTCGCCGCACGCCTGACGCGCACCGAGAGCGATTTCGGCAAGGAACTCGACTCGCTCGCGGACGTCGTCACGTTCGGTGTCGCTCCGGCGGTCCTGGCGTGGGTGTGGGGTTTCCGCATGCTTTCGCCCACGCTCATGCCGCGCATCCATGATGCGGTCGTTCCTCTCGGCGTGGTGCTTTGCTTCCTGTTCCTCATTTGTGGCGCTTGCCGACTGGCGCGCTTCAATATCAGCATCAATCCGCAGCCGCGCAACCCTGGGCGGCCGGGCAGGAAGTACTTCGTCGGCATGCCGATACCGGCGGGGGCAGGCGTCATCGCTTCGGTCATCCATTGCTTCAACGGGAGCCCCATCGAAGACCCCAGGGTCTCGATTGTCTGGCTGCTCTTGATCGCGGGCACCGGGTTTTTGATGGTCAGCAGTTGGCGATTCTGGAGTGGTAAGGAGATTCTCTCCGGCGAGCGGAAGCCGTTTCAGTTTTTCGTATTGCTGGCGCTGCTCATCGCGGTCATCGTACGGTTTTCAGAGATTGCGCTGATTGTGATTGCGCTGGGATATCTGGTGTCGGGCGTCATCGCCCGGCTGGCCTATGAAGCAGGACGGAAGAGGCGCTTGAGCGCCGGTTTGAGGCACTGATCCATGACGGAAGGCTTGTACAGAATCGCAATTGTGGGGGCGTCATCGCTCTCAGGTAAAGAACTCGCAGACGAAATCAGCGAGTCGCTGCTGGCTGCTTCGGATGTAACGCTGCTCGACGACGAAGAGGTGACGGGCGTGGTCGCCGCCGTGGGCGATGAGGTCGCGGTCATTCAGCCTATCGAGGCTGCTTCCTTTGAGCGGATGGACTTTGTCTTCTTCGCCGGCGATCCTGAGACGACCCGGAAGCACTGGGCCGCGGCAAAGCTTGCCGGCGCCAGCATCGTCGATATGACTTACGCGCTCGAAGGCGAAGCTGGAGTCGCCGTGCGCGCTCCGTTCGTCAAGGCGGCCATGGGCGTCAAGGCGGTTCCGGGCAAATCGCTGGACTTTGCGACCGTCGCTGTGGTGGCCGCAACTCCGGCGTCGGTCATGCTTGCGCTCGTGGCCGAACGCCTCCAGGCGAAGACGAAGCTACGAAACCTCGCCGCGACCATCTTCGAGCCGGCGTCCGAGCACGGACGAGAGGCGATGGACGAACTCCATCAGCAGACTGTCAACCTCCTGTCCTTCCAGAACCTGCCAAAGGAGCAGTACGACGCCCAGGTCGCATTCAATGTTCTGCCATCGCTCGGCGAGGCCTCGAAGGTGGATCTGGGCGAGACGGCGGCGCGGATCGTCCGGCACTTCGCGGCCGTGAGCGGAGAGAGTGCCGCACTCGAGATCCAGGTGGTCCACGGGCCGGTCTTCCACGGATACGTGGCGTCCGTCCTGGTGGAACTGGAGCAGGACGCACGGGTCGAAGACATCGAGCGCGCCCTTGAAGGCGAAGGGATCGACGTGGTCGCCGAAGAGAGCGATCCGCCGAGCAATCTCAGCGCAGCTGGCCAGGAGGACATCATGGTGCTGGTACGAGCCGCAAAGCTGGGAGGCGAACTCACGGCCGGGCGGCGCTTCTGGCTTTGGGTCGCGGCCGACAATCTCAAGCTCGGCGCCTTGAACGCGATCGCCTGCGCCAATGAGCTTAAAAAACTGCGACCGCGGGGCAGCGTCCAGTAGGCGCGTAGCGACCCACTTACCCGAACGGGGGATTGGCCTGACCCCGCCTGTCGACGAAGCTAACACTGATGATTCATAGAGATCATAAGGGGGATGCTGGAAGCCATGCGAATTGAATTGCCCGGGCGTACCGTCGTATCGGCAGGCATCTTAGCCTGCACGCACTTGCTTGAGGACGAGTCGGGTCAGGATTTGATCGAGTACGCGCTGGTTGCGTGCCTGGTCGGCCTCGCCGCGGTCGCATCGATGAAGAACCTCGGGAGCAAGGTCGCCAGCGTCTTCACCAGCATTTCGACCTCCGTCACCGGCTCTATCTAGCTCCAGCATTCAGTCCATGCACTAGCACTTGTGCAGGGTTAGAAGAGAGCGAAGTCCAGACTCAAGTCTTTTCGACCGGCATCTTTAGCACTTCTTTGCAGGGTTAGAGGAGTCATCCTCAAAAGTGTCGACCGCTTGGGCGGCTTCGCGTGCCGAACAGGTCCAAGGCGACGCCCGTGGTCAGTCCAACGTCGCGAGGCCGGCCCGTTGGAAATTGGCACTCGACGTCAGCCAACCGGATTGTCAGACGCGATTCGGCCAGGTGAACATCGAGTCCAGCTCCAGGTACAAAGGTAGTGGTTCCCGTCAGCAGCTTCAGGTACGGACGAAAGGTGTTGCGCGCACTTTGAATGCGTGGTCCGGTGAGCCTTAACCCAACCAGTTTGGAACGTTGTGCCGTTGTCGAGCCAGACTGCGCCGCGAGATACCGAAACTCCGCCTCGAACCCAATGCGTGGGAACACGTTGGCGTCGATGTACGCTGTGCCTCCGGCGGAGTAGTGCTGCTCCCCCTGCTGCTGAAAGCTCGACGCACCTGTTCCGAAGGACAGAAAGGAGCCAAGGCCTGTGGCGGCGGGAGCAGCCTGGCCCGCAACGAGGTGCGCGTAGCTGAAGATGCTGAGACACGCGCATGCGCCGAGCGCCCGGCTGGTGAGGAATCGCGGCAGAAGTAGCTCCTGAAGTCTGCGGTTAGGAATCGCAGTCGTGCAGGAGTTATCGGCACACCCGGACCGCTACTTAGCGAAGACCTGGGACATATCGGCGAACGCCTTGAATTCGAGCGCATTACCCGCCGGATCGTAGAAGAACATCGTCGCCTGCTCGCCGACCTCACCTTTGAACCGGATGTAAGGCTCGATCTCGAACTTCTGGCCCGCAGCATGGAGACGTTCCGCAAGTGATTCCCACTTCTGCATGGTCAGGACCACCCCGAAGTGAGGCACCGGAACCGCATGGCCATCAACGGCATTGTGATGCGCATCGGAGCGCTCGGAGCGCGGCTTAAAGTGGGCAACGATCTGATGTCCGAAGAGGTCGAAGTCGATCCATTCGGCGCTGGAGCGGCCTTCCGGACAGCCGAGCGTTTGGCCGTAGAAGGTACGGGCAGCCTCCAGATCGTCAACGGGAAAGGCTATATGGAAGGGAGTTAGCGACATGGGTCGGTACCTTGAGGTGGGGAGTCATCGACCGTTTCGTCGAGAGCAATCAGTTTCCACGGGATGCTGCCCAAGTTTACGCTGCGCGCTTCATCTTCTTGACGGCGCGCTGAAAAAGGTAAAAGCGATGCTCGCAGAACCCGCAGCGAAACGGGTAAAGCCCGACGAGACTAAGAACTCGCTCCCAGAAGCGTCTATGCGCCCGGCTGATGTCGGTTGAATCGCATCTGTTGCATTTGACCATTCCCAACCCCTAGGCAGCTGCAAAGCAATTTCCAAGCTATCAATGAAACCACACCTGTTTTGTACAGTAGCAGATTGCTTCAAGGGGTAACGCAAAAAATCTTATGGTTCCGCAATCCAATCGGCGCAGGGTTGCGTCTTGGACGGTCATCCCATGCCTGCAACGGCGAGTGATCCGGAGATGCGTCCGTAATGCTAGCCCTGGGCCGGGAGCCGAACCAGAAACTCTGTGTTTTCGGGAACGGACGAGAAATGGATCGAGCCGCCGCACTGCTCGACGATGCGGTAGACGATGCCGAGTCCGAGGCCGGTCCCGACGCCCACCGGCTTGGTGGTGAAGAATGGATCGAAGATCTGGGCTTGGCACTCGGTTGGGATTCCGGGCCCATTGTCGCCGATGAGGATGCAGATCTCAGCGCGCGGTGGAGTGGTTGAGCTCGTTTCGGCCCAGGTCTTGACGCGAATGCGACCGCCTTGCGGCACGGCGTCGATGGCATTGTCGAGGAGGTTCGTCCACACCTGATTGATGCCCTGGCAGGTGGGTGCCAGCAGCGGAAGTCCGGTTCCAAAGTTCTTTTCGAGAACAACCTGCTTCTCCCGGAATTTGTGGGCGAGGATGACCATGGTGGCGTGGATGCTTTGTTTGACGTCGATGGCGACCTGCATGCCCTTGCCTTCCCAGGCGTAGCTCTTCACAGCCGAGACGAGCTCTGTGATGCGGGTGATGGACTCCTCGATGGTTCCGACAAGCTGCTGCGAGGAGACGAGGGCTTCGAGCCAGTTGAGGGCGTCTGAGAAGACCTGAGTTTCAAACTCGCCGCGGGCACATTCCAGGTCCGAGGCGCGGAGACCTACAGCGACAAGAGTCGGCGACAACTTCCACGCGTCCGGAATGTCCGCAGATTTGAGCCACTCCGAGAGAGCCTCTTCGGCATCCGCCTGCTCGAGCGAGGAGAGCGCGACGGGCGGCTTGTTGGTGAGGGCATACTCCTGCAGGGAGTAGAGGCACTCTTTCTGATCCTCAGTGAAGGAGACACCTGTGAAGCGGCCGCCGAGCTCGTGAAGGCGGCGAAGGTTTTCGCGGAGTTGTGAGGAGGCGCGGCGGGCGGCGGAGCCGGGGTTGTTGAGTTCGTGCATCAGGCCGGCAGCCATCGTGCCCAGGACTGCCATCTTTTCCTGGTGAAAGGTAGTGCTTTGGTACTTTGCGAGGCGCATCGCCATGTTGCCGAGAATCGCTTTGCGGACTTCAGGGCACTCGGTCATAAGATGCCAGAACTGCTCCTCATCGAGGACGAGGATCTCGCAGTCCTCGGTAGCCTGAACGGTTGCTCCTGAGGGAATGTTGGAGAGCAGCGGTACCTCGCCAAAGGCCCAACCCTGGTGGGCTTCGTAGACCGGAAGTTCGATACCGGTCGGACCTGTGTTGGTGAGCCGCAGGCTGCCTTCCAGGGTGATGTAGAACTGACGCACCAACTCGCCTTGCTTGATCAGGATCTGGTCGCGGTCAAGGTGGAGCGACGTGGCTCCGTCAAGACAATGAAGGCGCTCAGGCGTGAGCGACGCCAGAATCGGCACCTGCAGAAGCTGCTCGATGACCTTCGGGCTGAGCGTGGCGGCTTTGGTTGCGGCTTCGGGTGCGGCTTCGGGTTGAGCGATTGGTGTCATGTTGGTTGTGTCGTTCACAGGGCTGCAATGTACTGGTGTGCGAATTGAATGGCGATGGAGCCTTCGCCGACGGCGGAGGCGGCGCGCTTGACGGAACCCTGGCGGACATCGCCTGCCACAAACAGGCCCGGAACGCTTGTCTCAAGCAGATAGGGATCGCGGTCGAGTTTCCATCCCTCTTTTGTGCGGCTCTTCAGGTCGGGTCCGGCCAGCACGAAGCCGCGATGATCGCGAACGACGGCGGGGGGCAGCCAGTCCGTCTTCGGTGAGGCACCGATAAAGACGAAGATGCTGGAGGCTTCGCGTTTGTCGATGCCATCGGGGCTCTCCACCGTGATGAAGCCGAGATGCGTCGAATCCTGGTCATGAGGGTGAAGCTCGAGCAGCGACGTGTGCGTCTCTACGATGATGTTGCTGGTCGCGCTGATCTGATCGATCAGGTACTTCGACATCGACTTTTCAAGTCCTTCGCCGCGAACCATCATGCGGACCGTGCGAGCGTGGCGGGAGAAGTACATCGCAGCCTGACCCGCGGAGTTCGCACCGCCGACGATGTAGACGTCTTCGTTCGCACAAGATGCGGCTTCGGTGAGGGCAGCGCCGTAAAACAGCCCTGAACCAGAGAATGCTTCTTCGCCCGGGATTTCGAGGCGGGTGTACTCAACACCGGTTGCGATGATGCAGACGCGGCAGGTGACTTCGCGCCCATCGGCGAGCTTGACGAGGTGGTAACCGTTTTCCGTGCCGATCGAGCAGACGCGCTGGGTGAGGAATTCCGCACCGAGACGGTTCGCCTGGATGAACGCTTCCTGCGCGAGGCGCTCGCCGCTGATGCCCTGGGAGAAGCCGAGGTAGTTTTCGATCTTGGACGAAGAGCCAGCCTGTCCTCCGGGAGCAAGCGAGTCGATGATCAGCGTGTGCAGACCTTCGGATGCCCCGTAGACGGCTGCCGCAAGGCCCGCGGGACCAGCGCCTACGACGACGACATCATAGTTCTCCTGCTTGGCGCGGGTGCTCAGGCTGGGGAGTTTGGAAGCCAGGTCCGTGATGGTGGGTTGGATGAGCGACGAACCATCGGGAAAGAGCACGACGGGCAGTTTGCCATCGTCGATCTGTTTGTCGCAGAGAATCTGCAGACACTCGGGATTCTTTTCGGGGTCGAGCCATTTGAATGGGATGAGGTTGCGCGAAAGGAACGTCCGGATGGTGTGGTCGCCGACGCCCCAGCGCGCGCTGATCAGTTGGAGGCCGTCGTAAGGAGGCTTGTGGCCGTCATTCCAGGCAGCGAGCAGGTCGTCGAGCACCGGGTAGAGCTTCTCTTCGGGCGGATCCCACGGCTTATTGAGGTAGTAGTGAATGCGGGCCGAGTTGATGGCGCGGATGGCGGCTTCGGTGTCGGCGTAGGCGGTGAGGAGGACGCGCTTGGCATCGGGATAGAACGTCATCGCCTGCTCAAGAAAGTCGACGCCGGTCATGCCCGGCATGCGCTGGTCCGAAAGGAAGAGGGCGATCACATCGTTGCGCTCTTTGAGTTGGCGAGAGACATCGAGGGCGGCCTGGCCTGAGGCGGCGCGGAGAATGCGGTACTTCTGGCCGTAGTTACGGCGGAGATCCTGGACGACAGTCTCCAGAACACTGACATCATCATCGACGGCGAGGAGAACGGGTTTCGGCATGGGGCAATTTTCTCTTAACTCGACCGTGGTTTCGAAATTAGAGCCGGGTCGTGAACTTGGATGATGCGGGACTCACGACAGCGTAACTTGTGTTGAGATGAAGGGTGGTACGCAATCCTCACCAAAATTGGATGAGTGAAGAGGCCGGACGGTTCAGAATTCTAGAGATCGTGCATTGAGGGTGTGTATGAATTGCGGACACGTTCAGAGAGGGGAATGGGAACGCCGATGAGTGAGGTGCGGGCGAATGGTTCGTCTCGAGGAGGAAGCACCCCGATGCACCGAATTATTCTTGCTGACAACCAATCGATCTTCCGCGCTGGTGCCGCGCGCGTGCTGGCACTTGAGGCAGACATCCGGATTATTGCGCAGGTGGCGGAGCTGGAGCGGCTGATGTCGAGCATTCGAAGCTTTCGCGCGTCGACGGTGCTGTTTTCGACGGGCCTAAAGGCTGACCTGGGCCTCGTCATGCCGCTTTTGAAAGAGTGCGGGAGCCGTGGAATCTTGATCGCGGAGAAGGACGAAAAGATTCCGGAACCGGCTGCGGCTGAGCTGAGCGGGATCATTGGACGTTCGGTGACGGCGGCGGAGCTGACAGACTGCGTGCGACGCGTGGCTCGGGGGCAACGCTGCGTGCAGATTACGCAGACCCCGGCCGCGCAGGCCTCGGATGCGGTTGGAACACGCGTCCGTGACCGCCTGACCCCGAAAGAGATGCAGATTGTCGCGTTGATCGTGCAGGGCTGTAAGAACAAGGACATTGCGACGCAGCTGAACTGCAAGGAGCAGGTGATCAAGAACTACCTGCGCAGTATCTACGACAAGACCGGCGTCAGCGATCGGCTGGAGCTGGCGCTGTTTACCCTGCACCATCGGATTATGGCGGAAGCCGCAGCGAAGGTCGGGTCCGAGCTTGAAAGACGAACGGCCTGAAGGCAGGGAGCAGGAAGGGAGGAGTTCCTCCGGTCTTCTGCTCCCTTGCCTGTTGCGCTCTTAGAGCCCCATGCGGGCTTCTTCTTCGTCGGCTTGCTTTGAAACGTGGCTGACCTTTTCAGCGATGGACTTGCCTTGCGTGAATAAGAGCAGGTAGTCGGGCCCTCCGGCTTTCGAGTCGGTTCCGGACATATTGAATCCGCCAAAGGGATGCGCTCCAACCATCGCTCCGGTGCATTTGCGATTGAGATAGAGATTGCCGACCTGGAACTCCTCGCGGGCACGGTCAAGCTTGTCGGGCGACGAGCTGTAGATGGCGCCGGTCAGGCCGTATTCGGTGTTGTTGGCTATCTTCATGGCGTGATCGAAGCTGTTGGACTTGATGACGGAAAGAACGGGGCCGAAGATCTCCTCGAGGGAGATGCGAGCGTCCTCGGGTACGTCTACGAAGACGGTTGGTGCGATATAGTAGCCGCCTTCGGGGGTTCCGACAGGCTCGCCACCAAGGAGCAGTCGCGCCTCAGTTCTGCCGACCTCGATATAGTCGAGCACGCGCTTGTAGGAGGCGGGCGAGATGACGGGACCAGCATAAAAGTTTTCGGCGGGCGAGCCCTGCTTGATCACCGAAACCTTCTCTTTCAGGAGGTCTACGAAGTCGTCGTAGACCTCGGCATCGACGATGGCGCGCGAACAGGCAGAGCACTTCTGGCCGTTGTAGCCAAAGGCTGCAGCGACGACGCCGTCGACGGCGGAGTTGATGTCGGCGTCGCGGTCCACGATGATCGCATCCTTGCCGCCAAGTTCTAGGATCGTGCGTTTGATGAACTTTTGTCCGGGCTGAGTCTTCGCGGCGGACTCGTGAATTTGCAGCCCAACCTTTTTAGAGCCAGTAAAGGCAATGAAGCGCGTCTTTGGGTGAGCGACAACGGTCGAGCCGAAACCGGGACCTTCGCCAGGGCAGAAGTTCACGACTCCATCAGGAATACCCGCTTCTTCCAGGATCTCGAAGAATTTAGCTGCGATGGTCGGGGCGTCGACCGAGGGTTTGAGGACGACTGTGTTTCCGGTGACAATGGCCGCGGCCGTCATTCCAGCCATGATGGCAAACGGGAAGTTGAAGGGCGGGATGACCGCTCCGACGCCAAGCGGAACGTAGACAAGCTGGTTGCGTTCGCCGGGAAGCTGGATGGGGGTTGTTGCACCTGAGAGCTTGAGAGCCTCGCGTGCGTAAAACTGGAGGAAGTCGATACACTCGGCGACTTCGGCGTCCGCCTCGGGCCAGCTCTTGCCCACCTCATACGTGAGCCATGCGCAGTACTCGAACTTCCGCCGCGAGACGATGTCGGAGACGCGCAGGATGAAGTCGACGCGGTGCTCAACGGGCGTGCGCGACCAGGACTCGAAGGCGGTGAGGGCTGCCTGGACGGCGGGTTCGGCATGCTCGGCCTCGGAACGCTGGTGGATGCCGATGATCTGCGAAGGCTGCGCGGGATTGATCGAGTGCGACTTCTCGCCGGTCTTGAGGCGCTTGCCTCCGATGACGATGTCGTATTCGCGGCCCAGTTCGGACTGGACATGCGTCAGGGCGGCCTCCATCTGCCGCTTGATGTCAGGGTGGGTGAAGTCGAGGAACGGCTCGTTGACGAAGGGCGGAAGGGTTGCGGGCGCAGTAAGAGTAGCCATCTCTGTGATTTTACGCTTCAGTGACTCCCGGATAACGGGAGAGGCTGCAGTTCGCGCGCGGCGAGGAGATCTGCATGCAGGATCAAGGTGGGACTGCCCTTATAGGTCGTAACGTGGCTGACAGTGAAGCCACACTTCCTGGCGACCCTGAGGGATGCGACGTTGTCGGAGTGGATGATGCAGACCAGCTGAGTCGCCTTCTCATGCGAAGTCCGGGCCCAGCGGATGCAGGCTTCTGCGGCTTCGGTGGCATAGCCCTTGCCGTGGAAGGCGGGCAGCAAGGTCCAGCCGATTTCGGGGGCGTCGCCGAGGGGCGGGTCGATGTCGCGGTGGAAGTCGCAGAGGCCCACTTCGCCGACGAAGGAGCCTGTGGCTTTCTCTTCGATCACCCAGTAACCGAAGCCCAGGAGCGACCAGAGGCCAAGATAGCGGAGGATGCGCGACCACACCTCTTCGGGCGTGGACGGTTTGACGACGGTATAGCGGATGACGTTGGGATCGGCCCAGAGGCGGCAGGACGCGGGGAAGTCGAAGGCTGTGTGCGGACGCAGGCGCAGGCGCGGGGTTTCGAGGATGGGGATCTCGGACGCGGCTAGCGATGGGAACGGCATGAGACGAGTCTAGCCGGGTTGGACTAATATTTCTGCATGAAGAATGGGCTTGGATTGAAGACAGTTGTGGCGATGCTGGTCGGTATGGCATCCGTGGCTTATGGGCAAGGGGTCACGGCGGATGTGACGCCTGCGGCGCAGATGTTGGGCTCGGCAACCCATGGTCTGACCGTCGACCACTGGAAGACGTCGAAGGCGATGAAGGATGCGACGGCGGGGAACCTGGCGTCGATTCAGAAGGATGTAGATGGGACGTTACCGGGGCTCACGACGGCGGCGAACGAGGGGACTGTCACCTCTCTGCTGCCGCTCTATCGGAATCTGGGGGCGTTGTATGACGTGGTCTTGCGCGTGGTTGTGGTCGCGGACGCGAGCGCCCCGGGGGACCAGGCTTCGGGGTTGGAGCAGGCTTTGGTGAGCGTCGATGCGGCGCGGAAGAAGGTCAATGAGCGGCTTCAAAGTGCGGCTGATGCCCAGGAGCAACAGGTGACGGACTTGAAGAAGAAGGTGAGCGCCGCGGCCGCTCCGGCTCCTTTTGCGGTCGCCGCTCCCGCGCCGTGCAAGCCGGCGGTCAAGAAGAAGGTGGTCAAGAAGACTCCGGCGAGCGCCCAATGAGGCTGATCTCGTAGCCCTATCTTAGGGGATGCAAAGCACACGCGGTGAGGCTGCCTGGGCCTTCGCGGACGATGACAAAGGCTCAGTGGGGCTCTCTCTTCAGATTTTCAGGAAGATCTTCCTGCGGTAGAGGGGGTAGATCGCGAGCCAGCACACAGCGACATAGGCGAGGGAGAAGAGAAGCGAGTCGAACGGTGCATTGGGGGTCAGTGCGCGGAACCAGCGCCACGAGATGTTGTGGAGGCTCTGCTTGTGGATGGTGATGACGTAGGTGAGGGTGGCCAGCATCTCGGAGACGGCGTAGGCGGCGATGGAGTTCGTGCCGAAGACGAGGAGCGGCGCGAGAAACCGGCCGCGGCGGGAGCGGGCGGTGTGGGATTCGACGGCGCTCGGGATATCGATAAGGGCGATGGCAGCGGCGAGAAGCATCAGGCTGAGGCCGCCGGCGAAGAGGACGTAGGAGCTTGTCCACATCTTCTTGTTGATGGGCAAGGTGATGTTCCAGAGCAGGCCTAAGAGTGCGCTCAGGAAGCCTGCGGCGGCGAGGCCAGTGATTTTCCCGGTGAGGGTGTGGCGGGTGCGGAGCCAGAGGCCTGCGAGGACGCCGAGGAGCGCGGTGCCGACGGCGGGAATGGTGGAAAGCAAGCCTTCGGGGTCGCGGGTGCGCTCGTAGAGGTGGTTGGCGGAGAACATCGTGCGGTCGAGCCATGCGGCGAGGTTACCGTCGCGGTCGAGCAGCGGGATGTCGTGCGTGGGGACGCCGTAGCCGGGGACGGGCACGAAGCGGAGCAGCGCCCAGTAGCCGATGAGACAGGCGGCGAGGATCAGGAGTTTGTCGAGCCAACGGCGGCTTAGTAGGACGAGCGAGCCGACGATGAGATAGAAGAAGGCGATGCGGTGCAGCACGCCGACGAAGCGCATGTGGGCGAGATCGGTAAAGGGGAAGGTGGTGACGAAGATGCCGGCAAGGTAAAGGAGGACGGCTCGGCGGAGGACGGTGAGGAAAAGCTTGGACTTCGGGACGCCGGCGTCGATTCGTGAGGAGAGCGAGAAGACGGTGGTGATGCCGACGAGGAAGAGGAAGGTGGGGAAGACAAGGTCGGTAGGGGTGAAGCCGTTCCAGAAGGCGTGATGCAGCGGGGCGTAGGCGTCATCGGAGCCGGGGTCGTTGACGAGGATCATGAAAGCGATGGTGAGGCCGCGCAGGAGGTCGATCGAGAGGAGGCGGGAGGGGCGGGTGAGGGTGGCCTCGGGCATTCGAGAAGAGTAAATGCTTTGTCCTCCGGGATGCGCGGCGGTAGACTCTATCTCAAGTCAGGGAAGGGAGGCTGAATGTCCTACGCACGCACGAAGGAACAGGCACATGCAATGATCGATCGCATCGCTCCCGAGCAAGTTGCAGCGGTTGTGGGGCTGCTGGAAGTAATGCTTGATCCGATGGCGCGGACGCTTGCCAACGCTCCCTTTGACGATGAAGCGGTGAGTGACGAGGAGGCTCGCGAGGCCGCAGAATCGAGGGCGGAACTGGCGCGTGGCGAAGGCATCTCGCAAGAGGAGTTGCTTGCTGAGTTTGGGCTGACGCTTGCGGACTTTGAGCGGATGGGGCGTGAGCCGCTTGAAGTGAGTTCAAAAGGCTGAGGTGGGGAGGAGCATCCTCTGGTCCATACGAGCCAAGGCACAGTTGCGGGCAATCGACCAAGGGACCGCTATGCGGATACTGCATGTGATAGCGCGTCTGCTTGATGGTGGCGAGTGCGATGTGGAGCGGCTGCAGGGGATTGAACCTGCGGAGTTCCGGTTGCGGGTGGGAGATTACCGGGTGCGATTTTATGAGGTGCGGGGTGGGATTGAAGTGCTATCGGTGAAGCCTCGGCGGGAGGCTTACCGGTAGAACCGGAAAAAGCGGATCAGCATGCGAAGCAGCGCAAAGACGAGAAAGGCCCACTCGGGTATGAGCGGGCCTTTTTGGCTTATGGAACGGAGGGACTAGCGACGTCCGCCGCCACCGCCGTGGAAGCCTCCGCCGCCGAAGCCGCCGTGGAACCCACCGCCGTAGCCGCCGCGGAATCCGCCGAAGCCACCGCCGTAGTAGCCAAAGCCTCCGCCGTAGAAGAAGCCGGGGGAGTAGAAGCCGAACCCGAAGGGGCTGAACGGGTATCCGCCGTAGGGGAGCCAGGTGTAGCCGTCGAAGCCTGAATCCCATGCCCAGCCGGGGGCACCGGCATAGTGCTCAGCCATGAGCGAGGCATTTGCCTGGCCCAGGTAGTTCGAGCGGAGGTTCGAGAAGCGGTAGAGGTCGTCTTCGGAGTGATCTTTGTCGAAGGACTGCGACTTGGCCGGGCTGCCGATGAGGGCGAGTTCGTGGCCGCCTTTGACGTCGATCCATTTCTTCGAATCCTGGCTGGGCGAAACGGCGGCTTTGCCATCGAAGACCTTGAGCTGGTTGGCAGTGCGGTCGAACTCGTAAAGGCCGTTCTTGAGGATCTTGGTTTGGTCGGTGCCGGTGTCGAGTAGGAGATCGTTTTGGGGGTAGAGGGCGTCGACTTCGAGGTCGGCGCGGCCACGGTCGACGGCGATCTCGGTCTGGGTGAGGGTGGGCGAGACCATGCGGATGGTGCTGTCGTGATCGACGCGCAGGAAGACGCCCGGTGTGAGGAGGACTTCGACGCGGCCATCGGAGGTGGAGAGGGTTTGGCCGGTGTCCATGGCGATGGTGTGCATGGAACGCGCGGGGAGGGCGTGTCCGTCGAGGGCGGCGTGGCCTTCGACGTAGTTGACGGTGCCTGGTTGGATCAATTCTGGTCTGGCTAGGTTCGTGTCCTGCGCGACGAGCGGCGCGGTGCTGAACAGAGTCGCCAGGGAAAGGATGGAGAGAACTTTCGACCTTGGCTTCATGTTGGAACTCCTGGTTGGTTAGACACAAAAGCAATGCCAAAGTCGCACAGGTGTGCGGTTATCGGATGGTCGGAGGAAGGCAACGGTTCTAACGTGATCGAGTGACCTTATCGAGCGCTGTCATACTCGCCCTTGTTGATTGACGTCGCGACGTCCTGAAACGTCCGATCCGATCGGATGCAGCCGCTCATGGTGGAGACTTCCTCCTGAGACCTTCGAATGGTTGCGTATCGAACTCTGAACTCCTCTGGAGAGAGTCTTCGAAGGCCAAGGAGTGCGTACATTTTCGCCTGGGCATTCCCCGAAGTGTAGAGATGTTCAAGAGATTTCAGGGCGTGGTCTTTTGGCTGAGCCATAACGATGCGAAAGTCCACCTCGCCCGGTGAGATTCGCCCGGCCATTCCCACCCCACCCATTGCAAAGACGGGTGCGTCCGTGAGTCGCGTCTCAGCATCTCTTGCCGGCGATTGCGCCAGGCACGAAAGGGCGAAGAATACAAGAGGAAGTGCAGTCGTGATGCGTCTCATCC
The DNA here is from genome assembly GCA_963693075.2 of uncultured Granulicella sp. Classification (GTDB taxonomy): domain Bacteria; phylum Acidobacteriota; class Terriglobia; order Terriglobales; family Acidobacteriaceae; genus Edaphobacter. The sequence goes on from CAXMMP010000001.1 coordinate 764,759, forward strand.
CATTGTTCCTCGAAGAAGGCTAAGGGTTGGACGCTTCCTGTGCTCAGAGGTTCGAGCGAAATGCTAAGACGTTAGCTTTTCGGTGGATTTGCTCATGGTGGCGGTGCGTTCGAGTTTGTCCCATGCGAAGGGTTTGCCGTCGATGGCACGCTTGAGGGTTTTGAAGAGGACGATCGAGAAGACCTGGCGGTAGGTGAAGCGCTGGATCCAGATGTGGAAGAGGAGCCATACGTCGCCTTTGCTGGCGGGGTGTTTGCGTTCGAGCGCGAAGGCGAGGGCGGAGGCGGCGAAGTCAATCACCAGGAAGGCGAGGAAGAAGGTGAGCAGCTTGAGCAGGCTTGCGGTGGAGGCGGCTTCGGGGTGGAAGTGTTTGTCGATCAGGTAGTGGATGATGCCGAAGACGAACATGAGATCGATGAAGGGGGAGACGAGCGGCAGGAGGATCTGGAAGATGAGGATGTTGGGCAGGGCGAAGAGGCCCATGGCGCGCCGGTTGCGGATGGCGCCGCGGTGCTTCCAGATGGCTTGCAGGATGCCGAAGGACCAGCGGAAGCGCTGGCGTTTGAGGCCGTCGGAGTTGATGGGGGCCTCGGTGAAGGCGAGGGACGAGTCTTCGTAGATAACTTCGTAGCCTTGTTCGAGGAGGTTCATGGTGAGGTCGGCGTCTTCGGCGACGGTGTTGGTGTGGTAGCCGCCTCCGGCGCGAACCGCGGCGGTGCGCCAGGCTCCGATGGCTCCGGGGACGACCATGACGACGTCGAAGAGGTCGAGGGCGCGGCGCTCGAAGTTCTGGCTCGTGATGTATTCGAGAGCTTGCCAGCGGGTCCAGAGGTTGACGCGGTTGCCGACCTTGGCGTTTCCGGCGACGGCTCCGATCTTCGGGTTGGCGAAGTGCGGGACGAGATTGGTGACGGCGTCGTGAGCTATCACACCATCCGCGTCGATTCCTACATAAATCTCTTCGTCGATGTTTTCGAGGGCGAAGTTGAGGGCGTCGGCTTTGCCGCCGTTGGGCTTGGTGAGGACGGTGAGGCGGCCGGAGGCGATCTGTTCGGGGTAGGCCGTGAGGGCGACTTCGTAGGTCTTGTCGGAGGATCCGTCGTCGATGACCACGATGCGCAGGTTCTTATAGTTCGACATCATGACGGAACGGATGGTGCGGGCGATGACTTTTTCTTCATTGTAGGCGGGGATCAAGACGGCGACGCGCGGCAGGTAGTCGGGTCCGGCGTAGTTTTTGCGCTTGCGGAAGCGGTCGATGATGGCGAACAGCCCGATGATGATGAGGCGCGCGGACATCAGCACGTCGCCGATATAGAAGATGTAAAAGACGAGGTGGTTGAAGAAGGCGAGGAAGAAGAAGGTGATGGAATCTGCGATGGCCTGGCGGCGCTGCGCGGCGGTGAGTGGCGGCATGACGTCGTCGCGGGTTTTGCCGATGAGCTCGGAGACGGGGACGAACTCGTAGCCGTGGGCGCGCAGGGTGGTGATCAGCAGCGGGAGTGAGGCGACGGTGACAGAGCGGTCGCCGCCGCCGTCGTGCATGAGGATGATGGAGCCGGTGCGGTCGGGGCGGTTCGCCATGTCGGCGATCTGCTGGAGGACGGAGTCGGTGATCTCCTGCGGGGTCTTGCGGGGGTGTTCGTCCCAGTCGTTGGTGTCGATCTTGTTGCCGACGGTGACGTAGCCGCGGGATTGGAGGTGGTCGACCGGAGCGGCCTGGTCGTTGGTATCGGGCTCCTGGTCGATGGAGTAGGGCGGACGGAAGAAGAGCGGGTGGACGCCGAGTTTGGAGCCGAAGAGCTGCTCGGTGAGGGCGAGCTGGAGGTCGACCTGGGCGGTGGAGATTTCGGAGATGTCGGGATGGGTGAAGGTGTGGTTGCCGATCTCGTGGCCTTCGTTGTAGACCCGCTTCATGATGCCGACGTTGTCTTCAGCGACTTCGCCGATCTCGAAGAAGGTGCCTTTGACGCCGTACTTCTTCAGGACGTCGAGGATCTTGGGGGTCCACTCGGGGTCGGGTCCGTCGTCGAAGGAGAGCGAGACCTTTTTGGGCTGGTAGCCGTACTGCTCGAGCGTGTAGGCGGCCGGGTAGGAGGTCATGACCTCTTTGGTGACCATCTTGAAGTTGAGCGGCACCTGGTCGTCGTCGTCGAGCGTGAGGGTGCGAGAGCCGGTCTGCGGGCGCTTGATGACGCGGAGGATGTCGCCTGAGCCTTCGGTGTCGACCTCATAGCCCGGGGGGATGGAGGCGAGGTCCTTGGCGGGCGTGCTGTGGACGGGAGCGTCCCAGATCTTCCAGAGCGAACCATCTTCGGAGCCGAGGCGCCAGAGCGAGAAGGTCTGAATGCCGAGGGTGCGGGCGGCACGCATCTCGTTGAGAACGCTGCAGGCGTCGAGGAACCAGACCTGGTGGCGGAGGTGCGCGTCTTCGTCATCGTAGGCGAAGTGGGCGTTGAGGGAGTCGGGGTCGAGCTCGATGGTGGCTTCGGCGTCCGAGGCGGCCTGCCAGGCGTCCTGCGCGACGATGGAGACGACGTTGGGATTGAGTGGAGGCGCTGCGGGCGACGCTTTGGCGTGGGGCTTGAGCGGCGGCGCCGCGGCGGGGAGGGTGGAGGTCCAGTCGTAGCCATAGCTCCCGACGGAGACGATGAGTTTCTCCTTGGGGACGACTTTGAGGGCAGCCATGAGGTTATCCATGAACCAGTCCTGGCTGGCGATGGGACCGGGCTCATCGGGGCCCTGGTGCTCGTCGTAGTTCATCAGGACAAGGCCGTCGGAGTTGCTGGCGAGGAAGCCGAGGTTGAAGGCTGGATCGGCGACGGGGACCTTGACGTAGAGCTTCAGGTTTTTGGGGTGGAGATCGCTGTAAAGTGCCGCGATGAGCGCCTGGAACTGCGGCTGGTTCGCGTCGGGGACCTGCTCGAAGTCGACGGTGAGGCCACGGTAGGCGTTGCTGGCGGCCAGGAATCGGTCGATCTGGTGGATGAAGTTGGCGCGGGCCTGGTCGTTTGCGAGGAAGGGGCCGAGGTTGTTTGAGAAGGCGTTGTGGAGCGGGTCGAAGTTGTTGACGAGCGGGAAGACCTCGGTGTCGACCTTGTTGTCCGCGATGACGCGGGCGACCTTGTTTTCCTGGTCGACGTTATGAACGGTGGGCTTCGAGGAGTTGGGATTGTCGACGACGGAGAACGGGGTGTTGTCGTCGATGGAGTAGGCGAGGATGTTGCCGTCGGGGGTGATGACGTGCAGCCACTCGGGGAAGAGGAGGTCGATCTGCTTGATGTGCTCTTTGAGCGAGGCGTAGCTGGCTGCGTCCCAGTCGACGTAGTCGGCGGCACGCAGGCCTTCGTCGGTATTGAGCACGACGTCGGAGGGCGCGAGCGCGGTCTTGCGATGGGCGCTGAGCAGGGATTTTTTGCCCGGTTTGGCAACAGGTTTCTGCGGGTTCGCGAGGGCGCGGTAGTTGCGGGTCTGGGTGGCGAGGATCAACTCCGGCAGCGGCTTCATACGCAGGAGGCCGACGATGAAGAGGGTTCCGACCAGAAGGCCAAAGAGCGCGAGCACGTCGAAGATGCGACGGAGGCGCTTCCAGCGTTTTCTTTGGGGATCGTAGAAGACCGGTTTATTCATGAGTGGGGTATGCCGGCCGCGTAGTGCGTAAGTGCTGCCCTATGGGCATCGTATGGTGTGGGTGAGTGGGCGTCAACGCAGGTCGATGTAACGGTATGATGCTGAGACGATGAGGTTGTGGCGGAGATGGGAGTTGTGGGCCGCGTTGGCGGTGGGGCTGGCGCTGCGGCTTTGGTTCGTGCGGTTTTATGCCAATGTGTCCGAGGACACGCTGCTTTATGGGGATATCGCCCAGAACCTGCTGAAGCATGGGGTGTATGGCATTTCGAACGGCGAAGGGGTGGTGCGGCCCACACTGATCCGGCTGCCCGGGTACCCCCTCTTTCTGGCGGCGCTGTTTGCGGTGTTTGGCGTGGCGAAGTATGGCGCGGTGATCCTGGTACAGGTGGCGCTGGATCTCTGGACGTGTCTGCTGCTGGGTGGCGTCGCGCGGCGGATGTTCGGCGAGCGGGCACGGCTTGCGGCAATCTGGCTGGGAGCGGTCTGTCCGTTCCTGGCGAACTACGCCGCCGCTCCGCTGACCGAGACGCCGACGTTGTTTTGCATGGCCCTGGTGTTCTACGGCTTGGTGCGTTGGAGCAGCGGGATCGACCGCTGGGTCTGGGTGATTGGGTTCGGCCTGGCGTGGGGTGTGCTGCTGCGGCCGGAGCAAGGGTTGGTGGCAGCTTGTGTTGTTGTCGGAATGATCTTCAAGAGCCAGAGCACCCGAGTTGCGGGCGGCAACCGTTTCGTGGGATCTGGGACGCTTCGCGGGTTGACGGGGCCGCTGATGGTTTGTGTCGTGGTGGCTGCGCCTTTGGTTGGGTGGGGTTTTAGGAATCTGCACACGATGCATGTGTTTCAGCCACTTGCTCCCCGTTATGCAAATGATCCGGGAGAAGAAAATCCTTATGGCTTCCAGCGCTGGTATCGGACCTGGGCTGTCGATTTCGCCTCAACCGACCAGGTGTATTGGAACTACGAGTCTGCACAGATTTCGATCGCGGACCTGCCAAACCGCGCCTTCGATTCCAACGAGCAATACGCGCAGACCGAGGCGGCGATCGCCGATTACAACGAGACGACAACGTCGTCCCCGGAACTGGATGCGAAGTTCGCGGCGCTTGCGCAGGAACGGGTGAAGACTGACCCGATCCGCTACTACCTTGCGCTGCCGATGGCTCGCGTGATGAATATGGTTTTCCGGCCGCGTGGGGATAACCTGCCTGTGCCGCTGGATTGGTGGGTCTACCGGGCGCACAAACGGGCGACCGTGTTTGCATGGGCGTACGCGTTGCTCAATTTGGCTTACCTGACGCTGGCCTGGATTGGGTTTCGCCGCAAGGCGATGTGGCAGGCGTGGAAGCCGGTGGTCTATGCGATGGTTGGGACGGTCGTGTTGCGGGCTCTGCTCCTGCTGAATATGGATAACTCGGAGCCACGCTATACGTTGGAGTTCTATCCGGTGTTGATTGTGCTGGGGGCTTCGGTGTTGGCGCGAAACTCCATGAGAAATTGCGCAGCGGAACCTACTGGCAAGGCGAGCCGCTGATGTCGTAAGGCTTCGTATTGATCTTCTTATTCAAGACGATGTTGGAGTAGGTGGCCGTGTTGGTGTCGCCGGTGGGGGTGTAGAAGACCAGTTTGCGGGTCACGTCTTCGTCGAGGTCGAGCCAGATCGTCACGTGGGTCACGTTGGACTTCACGGCAGGATTTTTCGGAACCAGGTCGAGCTTTTCGCTTTTCATGGCAGCGTCAGGCCCGAGGTCGGTGATGTTCCAGGCTGCGGCGAGGTCTTTGCCGGAGCCTCCAAATCCGAGCGAGAGATAGGTATCAATTCCCGGCTTGGAGACCGTGTTGTAGCACTTCGCGGAGGGGATAAAGTCGCGAATCACGCCGTTCCTGTACTCGATCGTGCGAGCACCGGCGCCTTCGGTGCGCATCCCCATCTGGGACTTCCCGTCTTTGGTGCGGATGACGTAGAGCGTACCTTCCTGCGTGTCGGTGTCCTTGATGAGTGCGTTGTAGGCTTCACGCCGGACATGAGCCTCAGCGTTGGTGAAACGCGCGCTGGCGGCGTCGAGCTTAGAAAGCGTGGCCTGAAGATCGGGTGGTGCGGGGGCTGTCGTAAGCAGGAGCGCGGCTGCAAGTGGGACGATGCGGAACATGGTGACCTCTGTTGGGTTAGACGCTCATGCGGGCCGCTAAGAAGCTAGCGAAGCACCCAGGCGTTGTAGGCGATGACACGGCCGCTCGAATCTTTCAGGGCCTCCCAGCGTTCGAGCGACACCTCGCCCGAGATCGGTTCGATGACGCGGAGGATGGCCGCTTGAATCTCAGTGTCGGATTTCGCGCCGCCCATGTCGTCGGCGCGGATCTGGTAGAGGAAGCGGGCGCTTTGGTCGGTGTGCCCGGCCTCCTTGACGAGGACTTCACTGGAATGCAGCGCGACCGTCTCGACCGGCCGGTCCTTGAAGTCGATGAAGTGCGGCGTCACGAACATGAAGATGAGGATCGCGGTGACCATCACGTCGTAGTGCAGCGAGCCGCGCTGGTAGGTCCAGAAGAGATAACTTTTGAGAAGTTTGAGCACTATTGTTTGCCCTTTCCGCGCGGCATCCACGGACCGGATTGCCTGGCGATGACGGTTTGCCCGTCCATGTAGGGGACGAGGACGTCGGGAATGCGGACGGTGCCATCGGCCTGCTGGTAGTTTTCGAGGATGGCGACGACGGAGCGGCCGATGGCGAGACCGGAGCCGTTGAGGGTGTGCAGGAACTCGGACTTCTTCTGGCCCGGTGCGCGGAACTTGATGTTCGCGCGGCGGGCCTGGAAGGCGTGGAAGTTGGAGCAGCTGGAGATCTCGCGGTAGAGGTTCTGCCCTGGGAGCCATACCTCGAGATCGAAGGTTTTGGCCGCACCGAAACCCATATCGCCGGTGCAGAGGAGCATGCGGCGGTAAGGAAGTTCGAGCTGCTCGAGCACGGTTTCTGCGTTGCGGGTGAGCTGCTCGTGCTGGGCTTCAGAGTCTTCGGGCCTGGCGAATTTTACGAGCTCGACTTTTTGAAACTGGTGCTGGCGGATGAGGCCGCGCACGTCCTTGCCGTAAGAGCCGGCTTCAGAGCGAAAACAGGAGGTGTAGGCGCAGAAGCTGACAGGCAGGTCGGCTTCGTCGAGGGTCTCATCGCGGAAGATATTGGTGACCGGAACCTCGGCGGTGGGGATCAGCCAGTGGTCGTTATCCTGGTAGTCGCCGGCCTGCGGAAGGGGCTTGTCGTCGGAGTGGAAGAGGTCTTCGGCGAACTTTGGGAGCTGGCTGGTGCCGAAGAGCGAGCGCGAGTTGACCATCACGGGCGGCAACACTTCGGTGTAGCCGTGCTGCCTGGTGTGCAGGTCGAGCATGAACTGCGCGAGGGCGCGTTCGAGGCGCGCGCCTTGCGCGAAGTAGACGGTAAAGCGCGAGCCGGAGATCTTGGCGGCGCGTTCGAAGTCGAGGATGCCGAGAGCTTCGCCGAGGTCGTAATGGGGCTTTGGGGAGAAGTCGAAGTGCGGGATCGCGCCCCAGGTTTTGGTGACGATGTTGTCGTGCTCGGAGGCGCCGATGGGGACGTCGTCGGCGGGGAGGTTGGGCACGGCCTGCATCAGGGTGCGGAGGCGTTCGTCCGCTTCAGCGGCGGATGTTTCCAGGGCTTCGGCATCGGCTTTCAGCGTGCGTACCTGCTCGGTGAGCGCGGTGCCATCCTGGCCGGACTTACGGGCAGCCTGAATCTCGGCGGTGAGGCGGTTGCGGTCGGCGGCGAGGGTTTCGACGCGGGTAATGGCCTCGCGGCGGGTCTGGTCGATCTGGCGGAAGTCGCCGAGGAGGATCGCGGGGTCTGCGCCACGGGCGCGAAGTTTGGTCTCGACTTGATCGAGATGGTTGCGAACGAAGGTCAGGTCGAGCATCCTCCTCATTCTAGCCGTAGGGAGGAGAGCCAAGCGAACGCTGTGGGCGAGGAGGCGGGGATGCAGAGGGCGCTGAGGTTTGCAGAGGCTTTACAAACGGGACACGGGGAGGGTTTAGGCTGTTGGCATGATGATTGATTTTGGGCGGAAGTTGGTTGCGGCGGCGTTGGTTGGCGTGGTGGGCTGGATGCCGTCGGCGAGGGCTGATGCGTATCATGCAACGCCAAAGCTGGTGATTATCCTGGTGATCGATCAGTTTCGCGGCGATTACCTCGACCGCTACCGCGACGATCTGAAGGCTACGAATGGCTTCAACCTGTTCCTGAAACACGGCGCTTACTTCAACGATTGCATGTTTGACTATGCAAACACGAAGACCGCTCCGGGTCACGCGACGATTGGTACGGGCGCGTATACGGATGGGCATTCGATCGGGTCGAATGAGTGGTGGGACATGTCGCGGAACACCGCTCGGGTCGTTTCGTCTGTGGAGGATGAGCGCTACGGTCTGGTGGGCACGTTCGATGACTTGCCGGCACCGCCTCCGGGTACGCAGTTGCCGACGGCACCGCGGATCGGTTCGAGCCCGCGCAACCTGCAGGCGACCACGATTGGCGACGAGGTTCGGCTCGCGACGGGGGGAGCTTCGAAGGTGTACGGAATTTCGTTGAAGGATCGTGCGGCCATTTTGCCGTCGGGCCAATCGGCGAATGCGGCCTACTGGATCGACCAGGCGACGGGGCGCTTTGTGACCAGCACCTACTACATGCCGCAGCTTCCGCCGTGGGTGACGGCGTTTAACAAGGGGCCGCGCATCGGGCAGGCAATCAAGGACGCGGGGCTGACGGACACGACGCAGTTTTATTCGCTCGTAGGCCGGATGCCGGCTGCGAATTCGTATGAGCTGGATTTCGCACAAGACTTGATTGCCAACGAGCACCTGGGCGCGGGTAAGACGACAGATGTGCTGACGATCTCACTTTCGGCGAATGATATCTCCGGACACCAAATGGGACCTGACAGTGACGCTGAACGGGAGATGGTGCAGGGACTCGACCGTGACCTGGACCGATTTTTCACGGCTTTGGATAAGGGCATCGGCCTGCAAAACGTCATCGTGGCCCTGACTGCGGACCATGGCATCGCGCCAATTCCGTACGAGGCGGCGAGGCTGGGAATCTCTTCGGCGTCGCTGGACCTGGAGGCTTTCGACAGCAAGATGAACAACGCGCTCCAGGCGAAGTTCAATCTGCCGGCGGATCGAAAGCTGCTGATGCCGACGCAGGAGCTCCCCTATATTCAACTGAACGAAAAAGAGTTTGAAGCCGGAAAGATCTCTGAGCAGCAGGCAGAGGAGGCTTTCGAACAGCTTGCTCCTGGAGTGGTGAGGAGCCTCGGGGCACCGATCGATCCGCCGAATAACAAGCTGACGGATGAAGCGCCGAGGAAGTCAGCGGATGCGCGACTCGCGACCGACGCCAACCTAGTGTTTCTGCGGTCACGCGTTGAGCTTGCAGCGGGTAAGCTGCCGCCGACGCAGTTTGGGGAGTTGATCGCGCACAGCTACACCGACAAATTTGGATGGTACGTCATGATGGTGCCGCAGGCGTATCAGATGGAACAGTTGAACGGGATTCAGACGGTGCATTTCTCGCCCTGGAGCTACGACCGGCATGTGCCGCTGGGGTTCTTTGGCGCTGCGTTTGTGCCGGGGCTCTACCGTCAACCGGTGGCACCGGTCGATATCGCGGTAACGTTGGCGAGTCTGCTCGGGGTGAACAGGCCGAGTGCGGCGGTCGGGCATGTTTTGACGTTCGCTCTCAAGCCTGGGGAGTAAAGGCAGAAGGAACAGCGTCCTGATGCCGGACGGGGACCACGTTGTGGGGTTTTGGACGGCTTCGTCGTGACGGCTACAATTCGATCATGGGTGAGGGTGCCAAAGGTCCGGATATGCGGGTGATGCTGGCTGGGGTGCAGCTGGCCTCGCCCGTGATTGCCGCCAGCGGAACCTTTGGCTACGGGGTCGAGTTCGAAGAGATTCTGTCGTTCGAGCGGATCGGCGCGTTCGTTACCAAAGGCCTGTCGCGCGAGCCGATGGCGGGGAATCCAACCCCGCGCATCATTGAGACTTCTGCCGGAATGATGAACGCGATCGGCCTGCAGAACATGGGGGTAAAGGCGTTCTGCGAGCAGAAGATGCCGAAGCTGCGCACCATGAAGGGCGCGGTCGTGGTCGCGAATATCTTCGGGTTTACGATTCCGGATTGCATCGAGGTGATTCAGCAATTGAACGACACGCCGGGGATCGCGATGTACGAGCTGAACGCTTCGTGCCCGAATACGGCGCATGGCGGAATGGTCTTTGGCGCGGACCCGAAGCTGCTGGAGGAGCTGGTGCATCGGTGCGAGGCGGTGTCGTTACGGCCGCTGATGGTGAAGCTGTCGCCGAACGTGACGTCGATTGCGCGGATGGCGAAGGTGGCGGAGGATGCCGGTGCGCAGGCGCTCTCACTGGTGAACACGTTTCTGGCGATGGCGATCGATGTGGAGACGCGGCGTCCCCGGATTGCGAATGTGACGGCCGGCTTGTCCGGGCCGGCGATCAAGCCGATCGCGGTGCGGATGGTCTATGAGGCTTCCAAGGCGGTGAGGATTCCCGTGGTGGGAATGGGCGGGATTCTACGGGCGGAAGATGCGGTGGAGTTCCTGCTCGCAGGGGCGACGGCGGTGGAGGTGGGGACGGCGAGCTATGCGGACCCGCGGGCGGTTGAGAACGTCGCGAATGGACTGAAAAAGTGGTGCGAGGCGCACGAGGTGGGCAGGGTCACGACGCTGACCGGCGGCCTGAAGCTGTAAGGCATTTCTTCTGGCAAGGTTGCACGACTCTTGATGTAGTGCCTTGGGTGGTGAGTCTGTGCATGCTTACCTGCTCTTCAGGCGCGGTCGACGCTTGATGACCGCATAATGCTGAAGGATATAAGCGTCCGTCATGCCCGCGATGTAGTCGGCGACGACGCGAGGGATGCCGTCCGCGGCGATCTCTTCGGCGTAGCTTTCCGGCAATTCGTCCGGGAACTCGGCCCAGAAGTTGAACAGCTCAGTGACGACTTCTTCGGCCTTGGAGTGCTCGAGCTCAAGGGCCGGACAGGTGTAGAGGGTGTCGTAGAGATACTTCTTTTCCTGGAGGCGTTCGGCTTCGACGGCCGGCGAGAACGTAGCAACCCGGTCGGGATGAGCGCGCAGTTGGGCCAGCGTCGTGATGCCGGCTGCGGCGAGGTTCGCGCGGGTGTTCGCGATCAGGTCGCTGGTGAGGGTGTTCTGCATCAGCTGTAGAGCCTCGTTGAAGAGATATTTCTCTTCAACTCCCGGATGTTCGGCGGCGGTTTTGGCGTAGCAGCGAGAAAGGACCTGAACATTGGAGACGATGTGAGGGACTTCAAGCAGGCCGGATTCAACGCCATCGTCGAGGTCGGCGGTCAGGTAGGCGATCTCGTCCGCCAAGTCGATGAGCTGCGCCTCAAGAGGCGGAAACTGACCGAGGAAGTAGGGTGCAAGCTCGGGATTCTTCGCGGCGGTGTAGTCGCGCGAGTGCTTGACGATGCCTTCGCGGACGGCGAGGGTGAGGTTCAGGCCGCGGTGGGCGGCGTAGCGCTGTTCGAAGTGCTCGACGATGCGCAGGGCGTGGAGGTTGTGATCGAAGCGCAGACCGTGGCGCTGGAGGCAGGTATCGAGGGCGCGTTCACCGGCGTGGCCGAAGGGCGGATGGCCGATGTCATGGACCAACGCAAGCGCTTCGGCGAGATCTTCGTTGAGGCCGAGGGCTTCCGCGACTTCACGGGCGATCTGGGCGACCTCGATGGTGTGGGTGAGGCGCGAACGAAAGTGGTCGGAGGCGCGGGAGGTGAAGACCTGGGTCTTGCCGGCGAGGCGTCGGAAGGCGCGCGCCTGGACGATGCGTTCGCGGTCGCGCTGGAACGGTGAGCGGTGCGGGTGAGGAGGAGCGGGAAAGTCGCGCGTGGTCAGGAGATCGTCGGTGAAGGCGACGGCCAGCGGATTGAGGGCGGAAGGCATCTCCGTTCAGTTTATTGCATGCGAAAGCAGGAGATTTTTATCGATCCCCTCAAATCAGGACTTCTTGGCGGGGGCCGCTTGCACGCGGGCGAGCTTGACGCGGGCGTCTTCGAGCTCGTGCTTGACCTTGGCGATGTCGGCGGGTTCGGCGTCGGCGGGGAGCGAGTGGGCGTATTCGGTCATGGCACGTTCCCATTGGTCGACGGCGAGTTTGAGGCGACCGGTTTTCTCGTAGACCTGGCCGAGATGGTCGTGAATGCTGGCGTCGGCGGGTGACCGGTCAATGGCCTGGTGCAGGTTCGTCTCCGCGGGGCCGTACTGGCCGAGCTTGAAGTAAACCCATCCGAGGGAGTCGAGGTATGAGCCGTTTTGCGGGTCGATTTCGACCGCCTTCTTCACCATGGCGAGGGCTTCGGGCAGGCGGGTTCCCTGGTCGGCAAGCATGTAGCCGTAGTCGTTGAGGATCGCCTGGTTGTTGGGGGCGAGGGCGAGCGCCTTCTTATATTCGATCTCCGCGCCACTGTAATTCTTATCGTGGTCGAGGATGGTTGCGCGGAGGTAGTAGGTGCCGAAGTGTTCGCTGGGCGTCTGCGCGAGTGCATCTGCCTTATCGAGAGCAGCAAGAGCGTCCGGCGAGCGGCGCAGGCGGAGGTCGATGATAGCGAGATCGGAGTAGGTTTCGCGATCGTCGGGCGTGCCGTTGAGCTGGGCATTGGCGAGGGCAAGGCCCTGGTCTGCCTGGCCTGCGTCCGCTAACTGCATCGCGTACGTGAGCTGGACCGCGTGATCCTTGGGGAATTGTTTGGCGAGGTCGGCGGCGACGTTCGTGGCGTCTTTCCACTGGTGCGCTGCGCGGTAGGCGTCGATCTCTTTTTGCGATCCCTGGATCACGTAGTCGGGGCCGAGCGCGATCATCTGCTTGTAGACGCCGATTGCGTCCGACGTCTTGTTTTCCTCGTTGTAGACGACGGCGAGGCGGTCAAGGAAGATGGCGCGGTTAGACTTTTCGGGGTCGGTGTAGACGCCGTTGAGGTGCTTGGTGCCGTCGAGGACCTGAATGAGCACCTGCTCAGCCTGAACGAACTTGCCGAGCGAATCGTAAAGCACGGCTTCCTGGAAGAGGAGTTCGAGCGAGTCGGCGCTGCTGCTGGAGGCGCCTTTCGCCTTGTTGAGGGCGTCGAGTGCTGCGTCGTAGTGGCCCTGACGACGTTCGATTTCGGAGATCTTCATCTGCGACTGCGAGTCGTTGGCGTCGATCTTGACCAGCTGCTGGTAGACGCCAAGCGCCTGCGGAAGTTGGTTATCGTTCAACAGGGCGGCGGCGAGTGCGTGCAGCGTATCGGGATTATCCGGCTCTTCGTCGAGTGCGGCGTGGTACGCGCCGGCGGCCTCTTTGTACTTTTTGAGTTGATCGTAGGAGGAGCCAAGGGCGAAGTCGATGCGGCCGCTGCGGTCGTCGGCGGGGATGGCGGAGAGAGCGTCAACCGCCTGCTGGGGCTGCCCCTGTTCGACATAAAGGCGGGCCATGTTGAGAACCGCTTCCTCGGAGTTGGTGTCGAGCGACTGGGCGAGCTTGAACTGGGCTTCGGCTTTGGCAGAGTCGTGGTTGATGCCGTAGAGCTGGCCGAGCAGCAGGTGGGTCTCAACATCCTTCGGGTTGAGCTGGGCGAGCTTTTCGTACTCGCCGATGGCAAGCTGGAGCATCTCCGCGGCTTGGGGGCCCTGCATATCGTTCAAGGAACGCAGGTAGACCTTGCCGAGAAGGACGTGAGCGGCGAGATCGTTGGGGTCTTTCTTCTCCTGATCCTGGGCCGCGGTAACGGCTTCGCGGATGCGACCAATCTTGAAGTAGAGGTCGGCGAGGCCATCCTGCAGGTACTTGGAGTTGGGGTCGGCGTTGAGAGCGAGCTTGTACTCTTCGACGGCTTGCGAGGCGTAGTCGGGCCGGCCATTGTTGATGGCGAGCTCTTCATAGAGGTGCGCAAGGCCGTCGTGGTAGTAGGCTGCGGCGCGGTCGGGCTCGCCGGACTTCGGCGGCTCTGGCGCGAAGGAACGGTTCTGCAAGGGCTTGACATGGGTCGAAGTGGCTGGCGGCGGGGTAGGAACCTGCGCCATGACGGCGTGGGTGGCGAGAAGCGCGGCTGCAGCGGTGAGGAGTGCGGAAGAGCGCAGGGTCATTAGAGTCCTTGGTCAGACAACAATTAGACGGGCTGGTAGGCCGATTGGATGCGCTTGCCTTGGTTGGCAGTGTACAACGGCTTCACGCTACATAGGCTCCACGCTATGGCATGCTGACGGCTTCGCCGTGGCACTAGACCCCTAGCCGTGGCGGAAGTGTCTCACTCCGGTAAAGACCATCGCAATGTTCAAGCGGTTTGCGGCTTCGATGACCTCGTTGTCGCGCATGGAGCCTCCCGGCTGAATGACGGCTGTGGCCCCCGCATTCGCGACGACTTCAAGCCCGTCTGGAAATGGAAAGAAGGCGTCAGAGGCGGCGACTGAACCGGCGAGCGGCAGGACGGCCTTCATGGCGCCGAAACGTGCGGAGTCGACGCGCGACATTTGCCCGGCGCCGATGCCGACCGTCTGGCCGTGGCCTTCGAAAAAGCGGGCGTAGACGATCGCGTTCGACTTGACGTGCTTGCAGATTGACCAGGCGAAGAGCAGGGCGCGCATCTCTTCGGGTGTCGGCGCGCGTTTGGTGGCGACGGTCAGGTCGGCTTCAGTGACGTGGCGGGTGTCCGCGGTCTGGATGAGCAGTCCGCCGGAGATTTGCTTGAGGACGCGGCTCGTGTGGGCGGGCGTGATCTGGATGAGGCGGAGGTTTTTCTTGGCTGCAAACCGCTCCAAGGCTTGAGGCGAGAAAGCTGGGGCGACGATCGCTTCCACGAACAGCTTCGCGATCTCCTCGGCCGCCGCGGCGTCTACCTCGCGGTTGATGCCCAGGACGCCGCCAAAGGCAGAGATGGGATCGGCCGCCAGGGCACGGGTGTACGCGTCAAGAACGGTTGCACCGGTAGACGCTCCGCAGGGGTTGGTGTGCTTGATGATGACGACGGCGGGCTCGCTAAACTCGGAGACGAGTTCCCAGCATGCGTCGAGGTCGACAAGGTTGTTGTAGGAGAGCTCCTTGCCTTGGAGCTGGTGGGCTCCGGCGATGCCCGTCTTTGAGCCATCCGTGTAGAGGGCCGCGAGCTGGTGCGGGTTCTCTCCATATCGGAGGATGGCGGATTGCGCTTCGACGATGCGGAGCGTCGCGGGGAGTGTCTCAGCGTCGAAGGCTGCTGGGGTGTGTGGGTTCTCGTGCGGCTTGATGGTCTCGAGCGTGCTCGCGATGGCGGCGTCATAGGCTGCGGTGGTGGCAAAGGCTTGTTTGGCGAGCTGCCAGCGGGTGGCGCGGGTGAGTTGGCCGTCGTTGGCGGATAGCTCTTCGGTGAGTTTGGCGTAGTCGGATGCGGCGGTGACGACGGCGACGTCTTCGAAGTTCTTCGCGGCGGAACGGACCATCGATGGGCCGCCAATATCGATGTTTTCGATGATCTCCGCAGGGGAGACGCCGGCTTTCTGGGCGGTCTTTTCGAAGGCGTAGAGATTGACGACGACCATGTCGATCGGCTCGATGGCGTGCTCGTTGACGCTGGCGACGTGCGACTCGTTCGAGCGGATGTGCAGGATACCGCCGTGGACCTTTGGGTGAAGGGTCTTGACGCGTCCGTCAAGCATCTCGGGAAAGCCGGTGAGGTCGGAGATATCGCGGACCTGGAGGCCTGCATCGCGCAGTGCCTTGGCGGTGCCTCCGGTTGAGACGAGCTCGACGTTGTGCGAGGCGAGGGTGCGGGCAAAGTCGACGAGGCCGGACTTGTCGGTTACGGAGAGGAGGGCGCGGCGGATGGGCTTGAGGTCGGCCGGGGCGTCATGCAGGGCGTCGGTGATGCACTCGATAGTCACGCCTCCGATTTTATAGGTTTGGGCGGAATTTGGCCGATAAGGGAAGTAGTGGAAGCCCACGTCCGACGAAAGTTGCACCCGGATTTACTTTCGTGTGATTCGACATAGTTTGAAGGCGCAATAGGCTGGGAGTCGGGACCCCTGACTAGCTGAGAAATTTGCTCCCAACGCAAGCTTGATGAGGAGCAGGAGATGGTTGAAATGATGAGAGATAAGACGTTCCTAGAGATCCAGGCCGAGACACGGATCAAGTTCGGTTGGGTTTTCGAGCGCTTTTGCCAGGGCGAGGATGCCGGGCAGTCTCTGATCGAGTTCGCCTTCTGCCTTCCGCTGATCCTGCTGGTGGTCACGGGGATTATGACGTTTGGCATTGCCATGAACCAGTACATGCAGTTGACGGAAGCAGTCAGTGCCGGTGCGCGTCAGTTTGCGGTAAGCCGCGGGTCACAGACCGATCCGTGCGCCGCTGCGGTGACGACGATTGCGGCTGCCGCCCCGACGCTGGTCAAGGCCAACCTTGGCTATTCCATGCAGGTGTATTCGAACTCCACGTCCTACTCCACGTATACGACTTCGTGCTCGAGCGCGGTGCTTTACCAGGGGACGCCGCTGGTGGTTACCGTGACTTATCCCTGCAACATGGTGTGGTACGGCGTGAACAAGTTCAAGACCGGAGCCTGTACGTTGACCGCTCGCACCACGGAGGTCGTTCAGTGAGACTGGGACTGAGACGGCTTCGCTTTTTCCGGGAAGAACGCGGCCAGGTCTTGCCCATGATGGCAGTGATGATGGTTGTGCTTATGGGCTTTGCGGGGCTGGGGATCGACGTGGGACATGTGATGTACCTGCAGCGCAAACTGCAGGCTGCTACGGATGCCGAAGCGCTTGCCGGCGCTTCGATGATCACGACCGCGGATGCGCCGTCGCAGGTCTACGCGGTGGCGAACCAGTACAACTCAGTGGGAACGGGACTGAATGCAAATGGAGAGCTTGCGGGCGTCACGGCAACGACGCCGGTGCTCGAATGCCTGCAGACGTTGACCAATCAGCACCAGTTTTGCGTCGGGCCGGTACCGTATAACGCAATCCAGGTGAAACAGCAGCTTGTCGTGAAAACCTTCTTCGCGGGGGTCGTGGGATGGAAGAACTTCACCATCAACGCCACGGCAACGGCGGCGGCGCATGGTGGAGCTCCGCGCTATACCAATATCGCGGTCGTGACGGATGCGACGCTATCGATGGGCCAGGTGGATACCAATTGCAGTAATGCGACGCAGATGGCGTGCGCCTTGAACGGATTTTCGATCTTGCTGGAGAATCTTGTGCCGTGTCCTGCAACAGAGGGCTTGTGTAAGGCATCGGCCACGCCAGGCAATGTAATTGACTCTGTGCAGCGCGTGTCTTTGTTCGAGTTTCCGTCGGTGACGGCGGGGACGGCTTATCTGGATTCAAACTGCACGACGAATGTTCCGGCGCCTACAGCCGCGAATGGATATTGGGGACCGCAGAACACCATCCCGCTCAATGTCGGCAATTTCACGATGCCGCAGAATCCGACCTACACGAAGACGGTGGCGCCCTACGGCGATATTCCGACGGCGACGATGTTCGGACTCCCAGCCTATAACGCAACCACGTATGCGCCGGGGACGACGGGGACGAACCCGACTTACCAGCTCACGCCATTTGAAAGCGACTACAAAGTTTCGGCTGCCGCTACGACGCTGCTGCCAACGGCACAGATTTCCATGGCATCTTCTGGACTGAGCGGGTGCGGCGGCATGCTGACGCCGAACGAAGCTGGAGTCTATGGAACGTACTATGCTGGTGCGCTGTATGCGGCTCATGGCGCTTTGCTAGGAGAGCAGGCGCTGAACCCAGGTTCGGACAACGTCATCATCCTGTTGAGCGATGGCGATGCAAATGCGCCGCAAACGGCATGGAGTGTTCCGGTCATCAACACGACGAACGCGAATGGGACGTACCCGTCGTATCTGGGGCAATGCTCCCAGGGAGTCGACGCGGCGAGTAACTTTCGCAGCGACGGAACGAAGGTTTACACGGTGGCTTACGGGTCGCCGGTGACGGGGTGCTCGACCGACGCGCTGGCGGGGAGTCACCCGCTGATTACGCCGTGCCAGTCGATGGCTGCCATGGCGACGAACAGCCACTACTTTTATTCGGACTTCAACCAGTCCGGGACGTACAGCACCTGCACGACCAGCTTCCCGACGCTGAGCCTGGCGGATATCTTCCTGACGATTGCGATCGACCTGACGACGCCACGGCTGATTCCTGAAAACTGGACTTGATGCTAACGCCTGATCAGATGGAAGAGGATGCGACCGTTGCGTAAGGTCAGCTCGCGTTCAATGGCGAAGAGCGGGGCAAACGCTGCGCGGAAGGCCGCTTCCGTAAGGTGGGTGTAGAGGCTTTCACGTCCGCGCAGGACCTCAATGAACTTCGGGTCGGTCGGTGGAACCCATTCCAGGATCAGGTTGCGGGTCGTGATACGGGCGCAAAGCTGCGCGATGCGGTCGAGCGGGATCTGGCTCGAGAGCAAAAGATGATGGATGACTGCGAGCATGAGGACGGTGTCGAAGTGGTCTTCGCAGCGCTCGAGGAACGAAAAGGATTCTCGGTTGTTCCAGCCGGTAGCGGGGGTGGGGAACGAGAGATCGACACACAGCGGAAGAATGGAGTGCCCGGGTTTGCCGGGCTGCGCTCGAGACTGCGCGTACAGGAGATCGAGGGCTTGCGTGTCCTGGTCGATGGCGACGACCTGTGCCCCGGCGGATGCGGCGATGCGCGAGTAGACTCCGGTGTTTGAACCTACGTCCAGGACGTAGCGTGGGGCGCAGGCGGTGAGTGTCTCGGTAACGAAGCTGCGCTTTTCGGCATGGTCGTCGCCGGAGTAATGGCCAGCAGTTTCCGCGTAGTCGGACCAGGTGGAGGTCCGGGGCGTGGGTGCGGTATGACGGATCGCGTCGCGCAGACCGGAGAAGAGCTTGAGCAGGGTTGCGCGAGTGGCTTCGGGGTTTGCCGACGGCTTCTGTTGAAGGGCGTTCGGATCGCCTTTCATCATCTTGGCGAGGACGACCGGCAACGTGATGAAAGATCTCGCAGGGAAGAGGAGACGGCTCGGCCAGGAGAGCGCGGAGTAGAGTTCTTCGGGCTCAATGCCGTCGCGCCAGGTTTGAGCGGTTTGCAGGCGCCAGCCAAGCTGCTTGTGCGCGAGCAAAGGAAGCAGAAAGGTGCGGACGAACTGTCCGTAGGCAAACCAGATCGGTTTGGCGGGTTCGGTGCGGCGGATGGAGAGGATATCGACAAAGACGGGCTGCGTGCCGGTGAAAAGGACGTTGAGAGGCGTGGCGTCCTTGAGGATCCAGCCCTGCTCGACGAGTCGGGTGCAGAGATCGAGGGTGAGGTTGGCAGCGGCGGCCCAGAGGGCGGGCGGCCACTCAGAGGGGTAGGAGATGAAGGGGACGCGCGGGTGGGAGAGGAGCAAGCCCTCGCCATCGGTGGGAACGACCGTGCTGGCAATGAGATGTCCCTCCGCAACGAGGGTGTCGGCCAGCGGCAAGGCAAGAAACTCGAGGGTTTCGGCTGCGTGCGATTCAACGACGGTGCGGAGAACGCCTTCGGGTGAGAGGACGACGCTTCCGGCAGGATCACGGAAGGTGGTCTCGAGAGCAGGTGTTTGCGGAGAGTTCACTTGAACGGTGGGCCAGGGAGCGGGATGAGCATGGTCTGGAGAGAGTTTACCCAAAATTTCGCGGGTTGGACCTGCTGAGGCTAAGGGATGACGCTCAGGCCCGCGATCACGAAGCCGCTTGAGCCGGGGTAGAAGCCAAGTCTTGTGCCTTTGAGCAGAGCGGACGGGAGGATGGCGGCCGCTGTCTGGCCTCCGGCCGAGATGGCTGCATAGCTGCCAACGACCTCAACGGTAAGTGCGCCGGAGGTGGTTTGCGGATAGATGGTGGTGAGTTTCGTGGTCGTGCCCTGGACGGTCGCGTAGAGGTCGATCTCACCCTGATAAGTGACAACGAAGAGTGTGTTGCCCAGATCGACGTAGCGGAAGAAGAGATGCGCTCCGTAGGTGGGCAGGTTGAAGATGGCGGCGTAATCGCTGTGCGTGGTGTCGATGAGCGTTGGATTGGTGAGGTCGGCGGTGTCGGAGACAATGCCGCCGGCGGCGAAGTGCCAGTCGCCGTTGGGGTCGGACCAGGTGCTTGCGGCGGGACCAACTGCGGGACTCGTCCCGTTCAAGGCGGTGCCGGTGGCATCTTCGTGGAAGGCGGTCTGGAGGTACGGAGCAGCTGTGACGGGGTTGACGGTGACCAAGGCGGAGGTGCTGCCCGCAAAGCTTGAACTTCCGCTGTAGGCAGCGGTATATCGATGGGCGGTTGCGTTGGTGACGGGCACGAGGTAAAGAGCGGTACCGGAGGACACCGGAAGAGCGCCAAGCGTCGTGGTTCCGTCCTTGAAAGTAAGGCTGCCGGTGGCGGATGAGTTTGACACAGCAGCGACGAGAACGTTGATCGATCCGATGGGCGGCGTAACAGAGCCGGGTGCCAGATAGACCGTGGTCGGTGTCAGCGAGGCGGTCACTGCGATGGTGTTCGACGTGGCAGCAGAGTAAGTCGAGTTACCCGTGAATGCGGCAGTGTAGGAGTGTGGGCCAGTCTTGATGGAGGTGATGATGAAGGTAGCCCGACCGGCCGCGAGTGTTGCCGGGCCGATGAGCGTTGTGCCATCGTAAAAGTTGAGCGTGCCGGTGATGGCGGCAGGGTCCATCTGCGCGGTGAGCGTGAACTTCGAACCGCCGATCGGCGTCGTCGTCGATGGACTCAAAGTGATCTGGCTGAAGATCCGCGCGTTCACGGCGATGGTGGGCGATGTGCTCGTGGCGTAGACGCTGTTGCCGGCGTATACGACGGAATAGTCATGGATGCCGAGCGTGATGCTGGGGATGTTGAAGAAGGACGTGCCGTCCGTGAGAGATTGCGTCGAGACTAGAGTCGCGCCGTCGTAGAGGGCGATGTTTCCTGTGGCGGTCGGTGAGGAGACCGTGGCCTGGAGGGTGAGCGAGCCGCCGACGGATGGGCTGAGGGTTGAAGCGTTGAGGCTGGTTGTCGTCTCGGTGAGGGCACTGCCGGTGGTGGTCCAGTCGTACCGGGTGATGGAGTAGGGTGGGAGCGTATCGCTGATTGGGTTGGTGACGGCGATGGGGGCGTTGATGGTGACGTTCTGCGGCGCGAGGTCGGTCGAGTTGCCGGCAGTGGCTTCGTTGGTCAGCGAGATGCTTGAGGGCGCGTAGCGCGTGAGTGTGACTTTGCCGCTCGGAGCTTGTTTGCCGGAAAAGCTGATAACGTGGGGCGCGGAGACGTCGGTGTTGATGACGATCATCGAACGTGCGGTGCCTTGCAGGAAGCAGAAGGCATATTGCTGCGCGATGTTGTTGGTCGCGGGCTCGCCAGAGCTGTCCGAGCCGTTGTGATTCGCGGCGAGGTTGTAGGTGGTCGGGTTGGCGACGGGGCAGGCGTACATGGGGCCGATGATGGCCGCGTTGGCCATGCGCATGCCGAGTTCCTGTGGGCGGACGGCGTTGGTAGCTCCACCCATATCGATCACGGCTCCCCAGTTGTGAACCAGGCCGAGGCCCGGGATGCCGAAGGCGTATTGATCGAGCGACCAGAAGTTCTGGTCGACGACCCCAAAGGTGAGGTGTTGCAGGCCCTGAAGCGCGGTCGCGGTGCCGTAACCGGCGGCGTCGGTGAAGCGGTCAAGGACGCTTTGCGTCAGGCTCGAAGAACCCGCGCTGGTGCCATTGTCGAACTCGTAGACGTTTAGCTTGCCATGAGACTTGATTGCACTGCCCTGCTGGTAGAAGGTGACGGCCGAGTTGGTCGTGTTCGCGACGACCTCGTACAGCAGAGGATTCCAAAGCGCGGGGAGTGTGTCGGTGTCGCCCACGTACGCCTGCGTATAGGGCGCGAGTTCGCCGCTATCTGGGTTGGCACGTTCCATCGCTTCGTTGACGCCGTAGTTGGCGTTGCCGTTCTGGAAGCCGAGAATCAGGTCAATGCCGACTCCTCCCGTCGGCCACGAGGCCCCGCCGCGCATCGCAGCCCAGACGCCCGCCGCATCGACCGAATAGTCGTAGTAGTAATCGGGAGCGTCGGCGCGGTAGCCCAGCCGATCGCCGCCGCCGCCTTCGTTCCAGTTCTCGTTGCCCATGGGCAGGTGGACAGTTGGAAAGGTGCTGAGCCAACTCGCGGAGTGTCCGTTGGCTGCGCGCTTCGCACCGTACGGGGTTGCTGCGGAGCCGTTGAGGTATTCGATCCAGTTCGGCGCGTCGTCCGGTCCGGTGGTCTCGGGCAACGCATAGTACGGCTCAGCGCCGATGGCTTCGCAGAGCTCGAGAAACTCTTCGAAGCTGACGCTCATGCTGGCGCTGTAGTCGTTCGGCGGGATGTCGTATGCGGTGCCGGCGATGGTGGGGCGTCGCTCGAAGATGGGCTTGATGCTGTTGGCGATCTCGTCGGCGTTCTGGCCGGCCCAGTCGCGGAGTTCGCAGGGGACGAGGGAGAGAGAGGCTCCCGCGCAGTGTGCTTTCAAGGCAGTGACAACCTCGTCACGAAAGACGGTTTTGTTCGTCGGGTCAGTGCCGGCCGACTTTTGAAATGAGACATTATCGAGCAGCACGATGCCACCCTGGCTGCTGATCTCGACGACGATGGCGTTGGGAGCGACGTCTTTGGTTTCGCTTCCGGGGCAGGAGAGCGTAAACGTGGTCCATCCGGAGGACGCGGCAAAGGTCTGGGTGGGGCAGTTGAAGGGATTCCCCGTGGCCGAGCTTGCGAAACGGTGCGCGCCCACGGACAGGGTTGGGCTTCCGATGGTTTTGTACATGCCCGAGATGGCGTACTGGCCGTTGATCAGGATGCCGGCGTCGGTGGGGTTCGAATCGACATATCCATTGACGCCCGCGGTTGAGCCTGCGACGCTGGCATCGAGCCTTAACGACTGCGAGCCATCGTAAGGGGCGGCGCATTCCGAGATGAGCTTGCCGCCGTTCTGGACGAATCCCCACCAACCGGCTCCGCCTACCTCCCAGCTCGCTTCTGAGGTGCAGGGAACAGCTTGCCGCAGGATGATGACGTCGCCTTCCTGCACTGCTGTCGCGCAGGCGGTGGCGAACTGATACGCCGGTCCCAGGTTATTGGCGGAGACCGTGTTGCCCGCGATGGTTCCGGAGCAGGCGAGGATGCGCGGGGTTCCGCGATAGAGCTTGAAGGTAGCTCCGGCCCAGAAGTCCTGGATGACAGGGTCGTAGACATCGGACGATTGGAACGTTGAGGCGGTACCTGCGACGAAGGCGACGAACTTGTCGCGATACAGATCAGGCTCGAAGCCCGGATTGCGCCAGAGAAGATTCTTGTAAATCTCGCCCCCCTGGTAGAACGTGGGGCCGTTCAGGTTCATGCCGATCTTCTTTGGCGCCTGAAGCAGGATTTGCGATTCGTTGGGCGTGATGCTCTGTGCGTGCAGCTCAACAACCCCGAGGAGCGCCAGAAATACCAGGCAAAACGGAAGGCATGCCTTCATGGAAAGTGCTCCTTTATGCCGACGTACCTTGAGGCGGAAAGTGCAACAGATCGATGAAGCGGAAACGCTCGGCGCAATGAAACCTGCGTGCCTGCGGATGCCTTGTGGGAGAGCTGTCTTAACAGCATCCCATACCTTGATCGGCGACACAACGCATCGAGCGAGGTCTCATGGTGAAATGAGCCAATCAACCTGGGATGATTTCATTTGCTGAAAGTTTTGGCGTCCCATTGCACTCGCAATTGGAACCGTATTCTTTGTGGACTCCTGGCGCTATATGGGCTCCGCGAGGCTTTCCGCCGCCTTGACTGCTCAGATAAAGCTAAATTATCTACGACACAATGCCTATGAAACACGATTTCCACGACCGCGAGCGGAACAATCATCGCGGGACAGTACATCCCTAGGTAGAGTGGAACCTGATTGCTGTAGCCTTTCCTGTCCTGTGACATGTCGGCACCGCATAGTGTGCATCGTCGATGGGTTCGAGAATTCGGTGCTCAAAGCCTTGCTGCCGTTGGTCTGTCAATTGTGTTATCGCAACTCGCCTGAGTCTGAGAGAGCTCAACATGAAAAAGATGACTGTGATACTCGGTGCCGTAAAGGGATTTTTATGTATGGCTATGTCGACGCAGCTCTTGCTCGCGCAGTCAACGAAACCTGCCCCCACCCCGAACACAGGAGTTCCAAACAGAGGAACCGAGTCAGGACCACCCGTCCTTACACCATCGTTTAGAAAGATGCTCTGGAAGGCGCAAGATGCATGCGATAGGATCGACCTCACTCTGTCTAAAGATCACAAGACCTCGAAGCAAGATGACCTTGTACTAGAAGCAAAGAAAGCTATAGATGAGGCGAAGTACGAGGCGATTACAGCGGTCGACCTGAAGTATCTTCATGCAATCCAGATGGAAGCGTCGAGCTTAGAGCTTCAGGAATTATATCCACTTGGAGATGACACTTTTGAGAAATATCATCATCGAGTCGAGCAATGCCGCGTAGAAGTAGTGCTTGAGATCACTCCGAGCGACCTTAGCGCTAAAGGCGCAGCGATGGCTGCTTTGGGCACGTGCAACTTAGAGACTTCTGATTGGCCAGCTGGATTTCGTTGATTGGGCCGACGCCCCTTAGCATTAGAAACCTGTGATCAGCGTTAGATTACACGCCGTCTAGCAATTTTCCAACCGACACGTCGAAACTTTGCGCTAACATCTCAAGCGCTCGCAGACCGGCCTCCCGCCGACCATTCTCCAGCTGCGAGATATGTGTGCGACCAAGGCCTGAAACTTCGGCGAGGTATGCCTGCGTCCAGCCGCGCTTGGTCCTGAGTTCTTGAAGACGGCGTCCGAGCCTGACGGTTATATCGTTTGCCACCCGTTCAGGCTCGCCATTTGGCTGCGTTATGATGTTGTTTATAAGCAACATCGTCGGGCCTGGAACCGTTTCCGTTAGCGTTATCTCTGCATTCGCTTTCCCGCGCTGTCTTCCTTGGGTTGGCAACTGACAAAGACGAAGCGATCGAATGCCCTGGTCATCGATGTAGCTGAGTTGACGGCTCGGATTAGAAGCTTTTGGAGTTCATATGGCATTTGAAACCGGAAACATACCGCAAGAAACTCTCGATTACCTCGCATCGAGGGCACAGCCCAAAAGCAGCAAAGGGGCTGTTCTTACCATCCTCGTCTTACTGACCCTGTCACTGATTGTGGTAATTCGCCACACGGCATCGGGCAACGCGAAGGGAAGTAACGGTGCTGAGCCGGTGAGTGCGAAGGCTAATGCCACCGCATTACCCTACGCACCCAAGAAGTTGATCGATGATGCGGTGCAGGATCTGACGAAGAAGGATTTTCACGGTGCTTTAGCCGACATTTCAGAGTTGCAAGACGCTGACCGCAAACGGCCCAAAGTTTTAGGCATCATCAGTCAAGCTAATCGGGGACTTGAAATTACGACAGCGAGGAACGCGAAGACTGCTCGGCTGGAGTACGCCAAAGACTTCGAGACTAACCGGTTAGAGGCTGGAGAAGATTACGTGGTCAGGGCACAAGGTCCAAATGCCGATTCGCTCAGTCTCACATACGTGTTCATCAATCGTCCCTATGTGTACAACATGCAAAAAGATGCAGCCGTGAGGGAGAAGTGGTCCGCACTCGGTTTCAAGCAGGTTCGTCTCAGCGATGGTTTTGGTGCCAGTTGGTCTTATCGTTTGAAGTAGGTTGGCGTCCTGTGAGATTTCAAATCGTCTCCTTGCATGCAGCCTCCGATAATCTCTATCTAATAACGGTTTTTCCGCTTTCCTGTAGCCAATGCTCGACCTCGGTATTAAGCTCTTGCAGCTTAGCCGTGATATCCATCCGCTTATGGTTCTCTGTGAGTGCAAAAGCTAGCTTTACGGCGGCGGGAGACTCAGGAGTTCGCAGTCTCACCTCCTCCAAAGCAAGAAAAGTTGCTGCGCGTCCCGCATGCTCATCTCCCCCTTCTTCTAAAAAGATTTTGATCGCAGAGTCGTAGGAAACCCTACCATTTTCCAAGGAACCCTTACGAAACTCCAAGAGTCCCGTCGTCGCCTGCACTAGGGCGTAGTCGAGACTACTTGGAATCTTTTGGATCGAAGCCAGAGCAGCTTCGGCATCTTTCAGCTGTCCAAGTTGGATATGTGTGTAAGCGAGATTATTTCGGAGTACAAGATTGTTCTCATTTGCTTGCAAAGCAATTTTTAGGACTTCAAGCGCCTGACCTGGTAATCCGGCAGGACCGGACAGAATGTAAGAGCAGAAAATTCCTGCATTCACGGAGAATGGCTGATCCTTGAACCACGTAAGCGCCCTCTCAGCTGAGTTGCCCCATTTTCCTTCAAAGAAGGAACGCCATGCTGCGGCTTCGTGCTCATCAGGAACGTTTGCCGTGGAAGTGTCGATTATGTTGCCAAGCCGAGTACGATCCATCCATTGAACTTGCGCCAAAGAGTTCTCGTTTGCACCCCGAAGGGAACGCCGCAGTAGTTTCTTACCTTTGACGGTGCTACCTGCATCGAGCTCAGCGGTCGCTATTGCCGCACGAAGCTCCGTCAAATCTTCATTTCGAAAGTCGGCCTGCTCAAGACGAGTTGCGACCTTCAGAAGTGCGGATTCTCGACCTGCTGAGGACGCAGCCGCGATTTCCGAGGCGAGCAGCCAAGGATTCTTAAGCGTTCTGGGAGCCTTCGTCAAGATATGCTGAGCTCTTTCAGGGTCCTGCTGTTGAATGTAGAAGCGCGAAGACGCACGTAGAACGAACACGTCCGAAGGTGCCAACACCAAACCAGTTGCAATGCAGCGTTGAGCCTTGTCTAACGAACCTAACGTAGTAAAACTTCTGGCTAGATCGATCCATTCAATAGGGTCGAACGGATAATCAGATAAGCGCCTGCGACTTACGCGAATTTGGTCCCGACAGCGGTCTTGTATGGAGATTTGTGATTCTTCAGAAGGAGTAAGATTTCGCTCATTCTGAGCAACAAGGGCAAGCGCGGCTGGAGGTGTGCGTGGATCGCTACGTAAACGGTCGAGCGCACCGGTCGCTAAGTCTAGCCGATTCTCAACAATGGCACCGCCAACGACATCCAGGGCCGTCCAGAGGCTTTGCTCTCTATCCCAATCATCAATGTTGCTCTGTAGCGAAGCCGAAACATCTACTGAAGGCTCAATGTGTCCGGCAATCGATGTCTCAACGGATCCTTCGAAACCTCGCCACCTCGGAATGATCTTTCTGTCCTTCTCGCCTACAAACGAACTCATATAGCACCTAACTTACCGAATCCTGCACGGGTAGCAAGTGTGTCTAGCCTAGAAATGAACCGCTGTAAGACAAAGCGAGTCCCAATGCTGGCGGTATGTTTTTTATCACCCCGCTTCGATATGTCAGGGTTGCACATCTGCTCTACGATCAGCTTGATTTCAGAAAAAAGCTCGTCACTCTGTATGTCGATCCTTAGCTGGGACACGACACTACCGAATGCGTGCTGGAGTTGTGGCAAAACGTTCGCGTAGGGTTCGCGCGTGCGGTTCCACCTCAGGTCTATCGGCATGGCACCCATAAGGGCTGCTGTCATGCGAAGACCGGTAAACATGAAGATCACCATGCTTCCCAACGCATAGAAGTCCGCACCGAGCCGGCGCTCCTCTTCCGTTAGCGTGCAGCCGGAATAGAGAAGCTCGGGGGGAGCGTAGTTGGTATCACCGGCACAGCCGAAAGAGTCGAAAGGCGATGTAGTCTTTGCATGCCATGATCGTCCCAGATCAGCAATCTTGTGTCCTTCGTGCCCGCAACCTAGAACATTCGACGGTTTCACATCTTGGTGGGCGATCTCACTTCCGTGAAGCTGTTGAATTGCTACAAACACATGGTGAAGGCACCTCAGCCTCCAAACAAGATCGAAAGCGGGCATCTGGCTGAGTTGCTTCCGAATATCTCCGTCAGCCATCTCGAAAATGAGGTACTGCACGACGTTCTTGCCGGGGGGCGTTTTGGTCCCGCTGCCTTGGGCCCGAATCACACGTGATAGTTTTCTATTGCCACAGAGTTCGACGATTGTGCGCTCGAAAACGAATGCGTCGACGAGCTCTTTAAGCTTCCCCGCCGGATCTGAGTTGGTCAGGGCCATGTCGTAGTCGATTGCTTTTAGGAACGCCTTTCGACCATCCGGGTGTTCTATTTTGTAGGAGCAAGAAAAAGTTCCGCCAGTCTGACCTAATGAACGCGGAAGCAATTCGGTAACGATCCAGCCGTCATCGAGGGTCAGTCCCAAAAGCATCTCTGCTGATGTGCTCATCTCGTTATTCTAAGCCGACCCACCTGGATGGGGGTCGCGGTATTGCACGCTCCATTACGACCGTCCCATTTGGATGCTTGTTATGTACCAGAAAAAGGGTCTCATTCAGACCGCCAGTTGGCGTGCCGAAATCGGGTGAAATGCCTTGTGCCATAAAACGTTCGTTATCTGGTACTATTGCATATGATAACGAAACGGGTGGTGCTGTACGCAAGGGTGAGCACGAAGGACAAAGGGCAAGATTATCAGAACCAGCTGATCCAGCTTCGCGCCTTTGCGGAGACTCAGGGGTGGGTCGTCGTTCAGGAGTATGTTGACCAGATCAGCGGCAAGCGAGGCGACCGTGACGCCTTTCAACGCATGTTCACTGCTGCCTCACAGCGCCAATTCGACATTCTACTTTTTTGGTCGCTTGACCGGCTCAGCCGCGAAGGAACTGTTGCGACGCTCAACCATCTTGAACGGTTGACCGGCTACAGCGTAGATTACCGCTCGTTTACGGAGCAATACCTTGACTCGACAGGAATCTTTAAGGAAGCGGTAATCGGCATTCTAGCCGCAGTCGCCAAACAGGAACGTGTGAGACTCAGTGAGCGAACAGTTGCGGGTCTCGAACGAGCAAGAGCGCAGGGCAGATTTGGGGGGCGTCCCAGGACCGAGGACAGCCCGGCAAGGATGAAGGCATACTCCAAACTCAAGGCGGCGGGACTGTCCGTGAGGAAGATCGCAGCTCAGATGGGGGTCTCCCCAACCACGGTCCAAAAGCTGGCTGCGCTAACTCCCGCTACAGAGTAAAGGTCTAGTGGACCGGTGAAGTGGTCGTCTCGGTACCTGCGCGCCGCCATCGGCCATCGACTGCGGAGGTTGTAACGAACCTGCATGTTTTCTCGCCGGTGCATTTCGGGCACCTGCTGCTTCAGGTCCGAGTCATGGGACCGGGGTGGGTCAATTCCGGGAGCCGGGCTTTCGTTGAGACCGTATACCGGGCCAAATTATTACATCCTCAGTTGAAAAAAGTGGAAGGCGATTCTACGTCGAAGAGGGAATCGGTGCTAACCATGCCAAGATTTGGTAGTGGGTCAGTTAGTTTAAATGTGCAGCCCTCTTCGGAGGGCTTTACTTTTGCTCTTGCGCGGCCTGTAGCGGACTGAGAGCATGGCCAATGATTGAAATACAGCGGGACTGGAATCGAAGTAGCAAAGGTGCCAAGATCGGCCTCCTCTGCTTGGTCTTCGTTATGGTTGCCATTTGCGTCTATTCAACTTTGGGTTACATGGGAGCGGGTGACTACAAGGATGCTGAGATGGCCTTTCCGACCCTTATAGTTTTGATCCTGTGGAAGGTCGTTTATCCGTTCTGCTTGGGGGCGGCGGCCCGCAAGCGCGGCGGGAGCTTTGGAGCTTGGTTCTTTGGGGCCATGTTCTTAGGGATAATCCTGATCGCGTTGATGTTCTGGGTGAACTTTAGGAAGCGGCCAGTCTTGCCGGAGTATGTTTCAAGCTGACCCACTACCCAAAATATTCGGGTGGTTGGTGAAGCCCGGACCGTCTACGATAGCGGGTGTGACAGACTACGCAAGAGTAACCGGCGACGCAAACCCCTCTCTGACGCGCCTAGAAGACCTGCAAACCCAGCTGGAGGCCCTCGCAGGGCTCGTTATCGACCTCTACAAGAATGCAGATCAGGTCTTTGAGCCCGAGTTGGAGGACGACTTGGAGGCGATCATCTACCTCACCGACTCTGAGCCAGGCGCTCATCAACCCGATGCCCCGGCTTCCCCGCGTCCGAAGTTGAACTATTGGTACACCCGAGCCGACAGCTTGAAAGACCGCAAATGACCACCAGGAAGAGCCGGACCTCAAAAACGGCTCGTAAGGATGCAGTCATCTATTGCCGGGTATCCACTGAGGAACAGGTGGACAATCTTAGCCTTGCAACGCAGGAAGAGCGGTCGTTGAGTTACTGCTCCGAGAGAGCGTGGCCGGTTCTTCGCATCTTCAGAGACGAAGGCAAATCAGCCAAGACCACTGATCGGGAAGCGTTCCAGACTATGCTTGCCCTCTGCACGAGAGAGACCAGCACGATCGCCTATGTCGTTGTGTATGACCTTAGCCGGTTCACCCGCAACATGGCAGATCAGACTGAGACGGTCAAGAGGCTAGCAATGTCTGGCGTCGAGCTTCGTTCAGTCTGCGAAGACACCGACGATTCCTCTACTGGCAAGCTAATGCGGAACATCCATGGTGCCCTGAATCAGTACGATAACGACAAGAGGTCGGAACGCACCAGGATCGGCATGACGAAGGCGGTGAGCCTTGGTCGATTCCCTTTCAGGGCACCCGTTGGATACATCAACGTCAGCGCTCAGACTGGCCGCAACCTCATCTTGGACCCAAAGTCAGCGCCACTCATCAGGAAGGCGTTTGAACTCGCAGCCACCGGCCTCAAGTCAAAGGCCGAGATACTAAAAACTGTGAGCCAACTCGGTTTGCAAAGCTCAAAAGGGAAGCTGTTGTCGGCCCAGACCTTTCAGCAGATTCTGCGAAATCCTCTCTACGCTGGTTGGGTGGTGATCCCAACATGGGGTCTGAAGATGCCAGGGAACTTTGATCCTCTGGTAGAACAGGGACTCTTCGATAAGGTTCAGGATGTGCTGGACGGTAAGAAGGCTGCGGTCGTTGCCCATCTTCGCAACCACCCTGACTTCCCGCTTCGAGTGTTCGTGCGATGCGGTGCGTGTGACACGCCACTTACGGGAAGCTGGTCGAAGGGGCGCAACCGCTATTACGCCTACTACCACTGTCGTCGGGAGGGGTGTCGAGTGGTCACGGTGAAAACGGATGTTCTTGAAGCAGCCTTCATAAGACTGATGGAGTGCTTGACACCTGAAACGACACTCGTCCAAGCATTCACAGCCGCTGTGCGGGACGTCTGGAAGCAAAGGCAAGGTGATGCAAGTGAAGAGGTGAGGAAGACCAAACGGAGGCTTTCTGAGGAGAGGACCCGGAAAGATAAGCTGGTAGATGCCATGCTCGATGAACGCATTGATAAGGCGACCTATGACGAGCAACAGATTCGGCTTGATGCCAAGATCGATCAACTTCGGGTTGAGCTTGCCGAACAAGAATCTGAGTCCCTCGACCTCGAAGGCGTTCTGGCCTTTGCAGGGAAGATTGTCACTCGTCCGTCACGCCTATGGTTGGAGTCTTCGCTGGACCAGCGTCAACGGCTTCAGCAAGTGACTTTTCCTAAGGGCCTAACTTTTCTGAACGGAGAATTTGGAACCGGCGTAACTTCATCATTTTTTGATGTATTACGAGACGTTTCTTCATGCTCTGAAGGTTTGGCGTCCCCGACGGGATTCGAACCCGTGTCATCGCCGTGAAAGTCCTGCCAAGAGCGTTTGGATACGTTTGCATTGGTTTGCATATACGCGCATATCGCTTACCGAATGAGACGTTTATGTCTGTTTTGCCCTAGGAAGGGTTAGGAAGGCTTTGGAAGGCTTTGCATCCCGCTTAGTCCCGTGGGAGTCCCGTCATTTCCGGCCATGAGAACACCAGCGAAGGCCTGATCGAGCTTGCCGACAGCGCTCGCCATGTAGCTGGGCGAGAGGTGCGCGTACCGCTGAGTCATGCGCGGAGTCTTGTGCCCCAGGACTTGGCCGACGGCGTACAAGTCCACCCCCGACATAGCAAGCCAACTGGCCGCGGTATGACGTAGGGAGTGAAATGACGCGTCGTGGATGCCCTGACTCTTGAAGAGCCGTTTGGTGTATTGGCTGAGGCGATTGCCTTCGACACCAGACAGTAAGAGGTCAACTGGACGACCGGCGGGAAGGGAAGCGATCACTCCGTGCGCGAGATCGTTCAGGGCGATCACCCTCATGCTTCCATTCTTCGTCTCGCGAAGGAACAGACGGCGGCCCGCGAGGTCCACGTCGCGCCAATGCAAGCTTAGGATCTCGCCCATACGCATGCCAGTGAACGCGGCCAGGCCGATGGGTGCTTTCATCCATTCGGGTGCTGCCTCGAGCGCGCTGCGTAGCTCTGTTGGGGTGAGGTAGCGGGTGCGGCCTTCGGAGACCTTTGGAAGCTTTGCCCGCTCCGCCGGATTCGAATGGATCAACTCCCACTCAACCGCGAGCCGCAGGGCGTGTTTCAACGCCGCAATTTCCTTCTGGATTGATGAGGGTGAGACGACCCCACTTCGAGCAGCAATGTAGTCGGCGACGGCGACGCGACTGATCTCTTTGAGGAGCGACGGTAAACCAGCTCTGAGATTTGAAAGCAGGCTGTCCAAACGAAGGAACGTCGACTCTCTGAGCCTCGACTTCTGATAGCGCGTGTACCGCTTCAAGAGGTCCTCCGTCGTGATGTCGCTCACGTGTTTGACTCCAAGGATCCGCTCTGTCTGAGCCCGCGTCTTCAATGCGTTCAGAGCGTCAACGGCTTGCGCCCTGGTGTGCGCGATCACCCGCTTCTTTCGCCGCTTGCCGCTTGAGTCCACATAGCTGGCGTACCAACCGGCTGTGTCTTTACGTTGAAAAACTCCGTCCCTACTTGGCTGCTTTGGCATATCTTCCCTTTCCGTGTACTTGGTTCCACTTGTCCTTGCTGTGAGCGCGCTGATGTTCGAGCGAGCAAAAAGTTTTCTTCTTGTCCTTCGGCCCCCAAGAGAACTGGCGGCCGCAGTGCTTGCAGGATGCAGCTCGGACCCCCGCGATTTGGTCTAGGTAAGTGGCACTCCGCAGGGCTTCGAGCACATTTTCTGACTCGACGTAAAGTCGCGGCACCTGATGCATTACCAGCCTGCCCGATATTGGGAAAGTTTCGAAAAAATGGTTCCAATCGTTGCTTTTAGAAATGAAGTAATCGCGAGGCGAGAGTTCTCTGGTCTTTCGAATCTCTTCTTTGAGCTTGATTACTTGCTTCATTGAGTACTGACGCTCGCTGACGCCGGGACTGTAGAGCGGGCCGTACTTTTCAAAGAACTGGCAGGCGCCGTTGAGACCCTCGATCTCCAAGAACTCGCTCCGCACTTGGAAAGCGGAATAGTAGGTTACGCCCGGCTTTCTCCTGAGAGTCAGCGCGACGCTGCCGTCTCCGTCCTTTTCCGCTGGGGTCGCCTTCCAACCGTTTATGACCATGAGCTCGGGATTGATTGGCAGCATGACAACGAGAGGCTTGTCCGCCGATAGGAGAGGTCCATATTTATTTTTGCTGGAATTGGCAGAAGGGGCTTGTGCAGTTCTCATAGTTCTTCGAATATAGGCACATCACCTTGGAAACACAAGCAAATTCAAGCAGACGGTTGCATAGGGAGAGAGTGATGGAAAAGCAAAAGCAAAATCGCAGGCTGGCTGATGCTGTTGAGTCCGCTCAATACATGGGCGGAATAAGTCACTGGACAATGCGTGACTGGGCGAAAAAGGGAAAAGTTTCTTCGTTCAAGATTGGTGCCCGCCTAATGTTCGACTTGGACGAGCTTGACCGAATCATCGCTCAGGGCGAACGGCCACGGCTCATCACAGCGGCGAATGCTGCATAAGGGTTGAAGAATCAACCGAGGCGTTTCGAACGAGCAGACATCCGGACCGGGCCGGCACAACCCGGGGCAGCTCCTAGGCGGTGGTGCGTCACATGGGGGCTCGTCTGACGAAAGGGGCAATCATGGCAAAGCAGTATGCGGTACTCAGTGCTGATGGAAAGCGCACGTCGGGCTTCGTGACAGCGGCGCGAGCTCGCGAAATGGTTCGAAATGGCGAAGCCAACTGGTGTAGTGACAAGCGGGCGATTCAGCTTCCCAGGGCTTTCGCCAGCATACCCCGCGGCCTATCCGCCTCACCCACGTCGAAACTGACGGAGCGCTACGTCGAGGCGTTGAACAGCGGCCACGACAAGGACGCGCTGTCGGCAATTGATGGGTGGGCAACTATCAAGGCGCGCTTGGACGTAAAAGGGTGGAGTTCGAAGCAGGCAGCGAATGGCTAGAATTCGCACAATCAAGCCTGAGTTCCCTCTCTCTGAATCGGTTGGTCGACTATCCCGAGACGCGCGCCTTCTCTTCATACAGCTTTGGCTCTTGTGCGACGACTCGGGGCGAACTCGCGGACCCTCGCGAATCCTCGCGAGCCTTCTATACCCGTTTGACGATGATGCTCTTGGCCTCATGGATGCGTGGTTGGGCGAGCTGGTGAGAGAGGAGATGGTTTGCCGCTATGAGCACGATGGCAACACCTACCTCCAAGTATGTAAATGGTTGAAACATCAGAAGATCGACAAGCCCTCGCCTTCAAGGATCCCAGAATTCGGCGAATCCTCGAGAATCCTCGCGACTGACCTAGTACCTAGGACCTTGGACCTAGTACCTAGGACCGAGGAACAAGGAACGCTTATCGAAGTTGGTAAGACTGAAATTCAAACGTCGCCGATAGAGCAATCAAAGGCAGAGATCATTGAACGAGTTTTCACATACTACTGCAGCATGACGAAGCGCAGCCCTTCCCAATACACGCTCACATCAGCCCGTCGAAGTAAGGCGATGAGCCGGTTGAACGAGCAGATCAAATCACATCGTGGCGAGCTTGAAGCGGCCGAGAGTGATCTCATGCAGGCCGTCACCAACCTGGCGCAAAGTGAATGGCATGTTCAAAAAGGCGTCTTGGACTGGACGAAGCAAATATTCACATCAGCGGAAGAATTTCAAGAGCGGCTAGTTCGGCGCTCGCCGGTAGGGGCCAAAAATGCAAAACACGCTACACGCGGTGAAGTCGTCATCGGAACAACAGACATCGCCCTCGCCGAACTCCTGGGCGAGCAGGATGGCATGGCTGTCCCAGCGTTTCAACGCGGCTATGCTCTCGAAGCCGGGTCCGATCCTCGATACGTTCACGACTAAGTTCCTCCTTGGAATCTGGATGAGGACTCTCGAGGAAGTTGGCGAGCAGGTCTTCGATCAGGGGCTCTTGCAAGCGATTGAAAAGTCGACCTTTCGGGTGGACATAGCGGAGATCAGGAAAGGTTGTGGATTAGACAACGCAATCGTTGACCCTTCCGAACAAGAGGCAAAAGCAGCCTTGCGTCCCGTCATCGAAGCGTTGCGCCTGCACGGCTTTTGGTTGAAACCGATCCACGGCAAGGTGCTGAGCGATCGTGACAGCGACGGACGCGCGCTCCCGCGGTCGGATTGGACGTGGGAGCCAGACACTCCATCACCAACGTTCGACGAAGTGACCGAGGCTGCCCTACGTGGCCTGGGCTATGGCAGTAGACAACCTGGCCTGGAGGTCGTCAATCGACATCCCGCCGTCAGCGCGCCGGCTGAATCAGACACTGGCTCGTTTCGGCAGCGACTTGCGAAGGACGTGGAGAGCGCATGGCTCGCGGCCTACCGCGAAGCTCGGGCGTCGTCGGCGCGCACAAAGTAACGACACCACGGGAGCGAGCCCGTCCGCTCGCTACGTCCACCCATCTACCCCGTCACTTTCAACGCACCACCACACCAGCGCTGCCGGCGCGGAAGGAAGTCCTATGCGAAAACGCACCTCGAACGTCGAAGTTCACTCCCTCGAACCATTGCCCAAAGAATCAACGACCCCAACCGAGACCTTGCTCCCAGGCGAGCTGCTCGTTGATCTGTCCGGTACTCGCTACCGCCTCACAACGAGCCTCTCTGAACTGGCGAATGCCGAGGAGTATTACAACCGGCAGGGTCGCATGCTCAATGTCTTGCACTCCTTCGCTGCTCTGAACCTGGCGACGACGCGCACGCTCTGGGTCTGCGCTTTGTACCGCTATCAGCCAGAGATCGGCTACGACGAAGCAATGGCGCTGCTCACGCCCCCGGCCGCTCTGATGGTTGGCGGCTCATTCGCCGAAATCATTTCGAAGGCCATTCAAGACTCCGCGAAGACGGCAACCAATGCCGGGCTTTGATGTCGAGTGCAAGGGATTCGAGGAGCTCAAGGCGAAGCTCGCACTGATGGCCGGCCCGGCGGCGAAGCGAATTCGTAACCGCGCCCTCAGGGCCGGATCAGAAGTCTTCAAAGCCGCGATCGAGGAGAGAACGCCCGAGCGGCCGGACTTGCCATCGACCACCGCGCTCCCGCCTGGGGCGATGAAGGCTGACATCAAGATCAAGGCCGTCTCCGCGCCGGAGGAGACTTCGTCGACCTTCGTGACTGGGCCCGGCAAGTACACGCGACACGCCATGCGGCTCGTGGAATTCGGACACAACCAAGTTCGTAACGTAAGCCAAGCCGTCGGGACACGCGGCAAAGGACTCAATCGCGCGAAGAACGGCGGAACGGTGGTGAAGCGAGTCGAAGCTCACCCGATCGTTCGCCCGGCCTTTGAAGCTGCGCTCGAGCCCGCGGTAGACGCGTTCATTGAGAGCGTGAAACAAGACTTTGCAAGCGGCGAAGCTGCCAAGACCGGAGGGGAATAATGTCGACAACTGCAGGCGAAGTTCAGATTGTATTTACGGCTCAGGGCAAGTCTTACTCCGACGCCATCGATGAGATGGGGCGAAAGGTTGATGGCCTCAAGGGCAAGGCAATCGCCGCCGGCCATGGCACCGTTTCATCGATGCAGGCCGCAAGTGCCTCAATCCGGCTGCTCGAGGATCCGCTTGGCTCCAACATTCGCGCGATTGAGCGCTTGATTTCGCAGAGCAAGGTTCTCTCAGGTGTGATGAAAGCGGCGTTCCCTGCAGTGGGTGCTATCGCCGTCGGCATCGCCATCGCGAAGGTTGGGGAGGAATCGTTCAAGGCAGCCGAGAAAGTCCGGGCGATGCCGAAGGCCATTGAACAGGGGTTCGCTTCGTTGAACCTCGCGACCAAAACTGCGACAGACGAGGTCATCCTCAGCACGGACAAAATGCGAGACCATCTCGCCGTCTTAGAACATAAGCCCGCGTATAACGGCGCGAAGATCGCCGCCGACGAGCTCGCCCTGGCGGCCGACAAAGCCGCCGACCGCATCATCAACACGAACTCCAAGCTGAACGAGTTGTTGTCAAAGAACCACCTATCCGGGTTGGCGGTTCTGTTCGGCAAATTAGGCACGGGCGATCGTGAGAGCGCCGCAAAGAAGTTCGGTGAGCAGTCTGACGACGCGGCCTACGACCTGGCCAACGCAACGACCCCGGCACAGACGGCGGCTGCCAATGCGAAGCTCGCCAAGGTGCAGGCGGACCAGCTAGCGGAAGCGCGAGCGGATCTCGCCAAGCGCCAGGCGATAGCCGCCGGCCCCGATGCGAAGCACACCGACGACTCGGCAAACATGAACATCGACAAGGGCGTTGTGACCAACATCCTCAATCAGCGGAAACAGGTTCAGGCGGAAGCAGATCAAGCGCGAGTCGCGGGTCAGACGAAGCAGCAAGAGGACGCCAAAGAAGCCGCGGCGAAAGCGAAGGCCGCTGCACAAAAGGCCGCTGAAGAGCGATTCGCCGGTTACGAAGAGGAACTGAAACGGTTCGATGCGCTACACGGCAAAGACTTGCAGAGCGACATCCTGTTTTGGAACGCAAAACTCAATGCCTTCAAAGGCAATAAGCACCTGACCGATTCGGTGAATGAAAAGTATGATTCCGCGTTGCTTGCCCGGACTGAGAAGAATGCAGAACTAATCAGGGCACAGCGGCGTAGAGATCTCGAATCCTCAGCGACAGACGCCGAAGGCGGTGAAATCGCCAATCGTGGCGGTGAGTTCATTCAGAAGCAGCGTCGCCAGGACGCTTCCGACGCTTACGCGGGGTATGCGGATTCGAACGCGCTCGCACTTGTCAAAGCGAGGAACGATGCAGAGGAGCAGGCGGCAAGAATCCAAGACGCGATGGGCGTCTCTATGTCGAGAGTAGCCGCCGCCGCTGCCTTGGCTGCCGTCCACACGAAGGCCTATTCGCAAGAAATTTCGGTCCTTCAGGCGAACGCCGATAGCGCAGCTGCGCAGTTGGCGGCCGATCCGAAGAACAAGGAGTTGATGAAGGCGAACGAACAGTCGCAGGCAAACCTTGACACGGCGGGAAGGGTTCGGACTCTCCAGGCTCAAGCAGATAACGACAGGCTCTATGGCCGCACGACGTCGGGCCTGGTCGGCTTCGCGGATGCCTTGGATGAAACGGTCCGCAGCTCTAAGGATTACGCCGCCATGGTCAAGGGACTGACCGACAGCATCGCCGCCGACGCAAACAACGCGATCATGCGGGATTTGATGAGCAAGAATCGCGGGGATCGGAGGAACGTTTGGTCTGATGCGGGTCGGAGCATGTTTGGCAGCGTTGCCGGGTCAGCACTGAAAGCGGGCGAAGGTTCTCTTCTCAGCATGTTCCATTTGGGCAAATCGAAGGCCCCGACGGGTGCTCAGAACGATCCGCTCAATGTGCGCATCGTCAACATGCAAGCTCAAGCCGCGGCTGGCAGTTCGATTCTCAGCGCGGCTGGTGTCTCGCCAAGCGCATCTGGCGGAGCCACCAGCATGATCGGCAAGATGGTCTCTGGCCTGCTGCCCTTCATCCCCGGCTTCGCCAACGGCGTAGACAACTTCGGCGGCGGCCCGGCATGGATCGGCGAGCAGGGCCCGGAGCTGCTAAACCTTCCAAAGGGCTCAAGCGTCACTCCGAACGGCAAAGCCATGCGGTCTGCCGGCGGCTCAATCACCAATTACATCGACGCGCGCGGCTCAACCGATGCTGCGCAAACAATGGCGCTGGTTCACCAGGGCATTATGCAAGCCATGCCGCACATCACGAAGTCCACCATCTCGCACTACACGGCAGGTCGAGGCCGTCTACCGCCCACTTCGCGCAACTAAAAACGACCATAGGGAGGACCAAGACATGTCACTTCAGAGCAAGATGCAGCGCCAACTAGAACTCGTCGAACTGTATTCGGAAGCCGCCAAACAATATGAAGCCTTGGCGCGAGCCGGCCAGGAAATGCACGGATCGCTGGGGCATTTACCGGATGACATCCTCGCAGAGTTCACTGGTCAGATAGCCAGGTTTGGCGAAGCCATCCAGAACGTGACCGCCACCGCCACCGCCATCAGCGCCAACTTGAGAGAGGCGAAGCAGGACGTAACCGCTCCGCGCCTTGTGGACATGAACTGACCCGTGAGCGCATTCCGCCAGCGCAGGCCTGACCGCGCAGCGAGACAAAAAGTTTGAGCTGCGCGGCAGGATGCCGTGCAGTTTCGAAGCAGCACATCCTTGCAGGGCGCCTATTGGGGCGCCCTGCTCGTTTGCGCCCAACACGTGTGCCGGATGCGGCGTGAGCGTGGGGGGTGGACCAAGAGGCACCGTCGGGGACGGCGCCGGACTGGCAGCATCACAACCCCGAAATTTGGAGCCACAATCATGAACCTGAAGCAAACCTATGACACCCGCGCGAGCCTGCACGCACAGATGACCGCGATCGTTGACAAAGCCAAGAGGGCAAACCGCAAACTCAGCGCGGAAGAGAACGATAAGTTCGACCGCATGGATGCGGAGATGATCGCGCTTACTGGCGACATCGAGCGGTTCGAAAAGCATGAAGCTCACGAACTCACCATGAACGCGTTGCAGCCTATCGCGCTCGACAACATCAACTCCGACCCGCGGAGCCGGGCCCCGAAGATGCAGAAAGACCCGTACACGAAGGTTTTCGGCAAATACCTTCGGGTGGGCATGGGCGGAATGGATCCGGCCGAGCAGTCGATGATGCGAACAGGCTTCGACGCGCAGGCTGCACTCTCCCCGTCCACCGGGTCAACCGGCGGCTACGTCGTTCCCCAGGGCTTCGAAGACAATCTGGATACGGCGAAGAAGTGGTTCGGCGGTATCGATCAGTTCTGCGACGTTGTCACGACGGATACCGGTGCGCCGCTGCCCTGGCCGACTTCGAACGACACCACCAACATGGGCGAGATCGTCGGACCCAACACGCAGGTCTCGCAGGCTGTGCCGACCTTCGGGCAGGTTATGTTCGGCGCTTACAAGTTCAGCTCAAAGCTGGTGCTTGTGCCGATCGAACTCCTTCAGGACTCGGCGTTTGATTTCGACGAGTGGATTCCTCAGCAACTCGGAACCCGCATCGCTCGCATTCAAAATAACAAGTTCACAGTCGGAGTTGGCGGAGGGACTGAGCCGACGGGTTTGGTGACCGCAGTCGCGGCTTCGGGCAATGTGGTCACGCTGCCCAACGGCAACACGGCCTCGCTGCCGGTGACAGGCTTCTACAGCCTTGAAGCCGCAGTGGACCCGTCGTACCGTCAGGGAGCGCGATATATGCTCTCCGACACGACGCTCACGCTCGTGAAGAAACTGCAGGACTCCACTGGTCGTCCGTTGTGGCAGCCGGGCATCTCCGCAACCTTCGCTGATGGCGCGCCGGACAAAATCAACGGCTACCAGTACATCATCAACAACGACATGCCCAACCCGGGTGCCAGCAATTACCTGATGGCGTTCGGCGCATACAAGGAGTTCAAGGTCCGACGCGTCAAGGGGTATATGGTTCTCCGCCTGACCGAGCGCTACGCCGACTACGGCCAGGTTGGCTTCCTCTGCTTCGAGCGTGCGGACTCGAACTATGTCGATGCCGGCACGCACCCCATTGCGCTGCTGCAGAACAGCGCAACCTAACGAGCCGTAGACACGCGACTAGAGGCCTGGCGTTTCGTTTGAAGCGCCAGGCCTCTAGTCGTTTCGCTTGTCAACCGTAACCGGAACATGAGGCCAGAAGGGAACAAACTATGGAATCCAGAGGGTATGTCAGCCCGGCGCAATCGCGTCGCGCTCTAGAACAGGCGAACTGCCGAACAATGCCTCAACTCACCAGGGAGTTCTTGGAGGAAGTGAACCGCGCTCGCTCGTCAGTTTTGAGTAAAGAGAAACCGAGTGCTGCAGAAATGAGTCTGTTGGAGTACCTGCGGATTGAAGGACAGCCCCGCTGGAATCTGCTCGAACAGATACTCAGTCTCGCTTCCAGCGCAGCATATCGGGCACTGGTGACGGCATTTGACTCATCTTCGTCGAACTGCGGTCATGGACGACGAAACTTTATCCAGATCATCCACGATGCGCGAATCTTCAACGCCGGCAGATTGGCGGGACGAGCAGAAGAACTGGCAAGTCAACGGCGAGCAAAAGGCGTAGGCAATGAAACTGGCTGCCCATCAGCTCGCACCGCATCAGGATGACCGTAGCGCGCTCGAGGACGACGTGCGTGGCGGTGCAGTACGCACGATGCAGCGAGCTCGCTGTCGCCACAGCATCGACGGCGGCGGGGCTGCTTGTGGCGTCCCCCTACCCCAGGGGCGGGGTCTCGTTTCTACGAGCAAACATCGCCAGACCACTGACTAGTCAAATTTTCACTTCTGCACATCGCCAAATCGGAAAAATATGCCAACACCTCGCAAATCGTATGCTCAAGCCGAACTAGAAGGGTCCATTCGAGTCAACAAAGCGCGATTTGCAGACCGCGCGAACGCACCAGAAACAACCGGTTCCGTTGGTGACCCGCCGAAGTACTTCAAGGCGGCCCAAAAGGCGGTTTGGCACCGACTCGTACAAGCGATCCCTGCTGGCGTAGTCGGTTCTGCCGACTGCTTCGCCGTTGAGATCGCCGCGCGACTGCTGCATGAGTTTCGAACCGATTTCGGCATGCAGGCTTCAAAGATCAGTATTTTGGTCAACGTTATGAGTCGACTCGGCTTGGACCCTCAGGCCAGAACGAAGCTGATGTTGGGCGAACCGAAGAAAAAAGAGAGCAAGTTCGTGAGTCTCGCTTTGGCCCTGGGCGCGAAGCCAAACTAAAGCTGCTCGGTGAAGTGCCGCGACGCGGCGGAATGAGGCCGGCGCGATGCGGCAGACGATCGCGCAATATCAGTCTTTGTTCGGCATCATCTGATTCAACTTCGTGATTCGACGCAGCTCAGAGGCAGGAATCAGCACTCGGTTGCCACATCGCTGGTACCGGAGAGCTTTGCGAGCCAAGAGCGTCTCAATCGTTCTCACGGAGACGCTGAGCGCCTGGGCGGCCGCCTTCTTGTCGTATAGCAGTCTGAATCCTTCGGAGGATGCAACCGCTTGAGGTACCGCCCGAGAGCGCGCCTGCACTCTTTGAAACTCGGCATCTACGACGCTTCTGATCTGCTCAGAGACAGCCGAAAGAACAACATTTGAAAACTGGTCTGTAAGCGATCTAAAAGCAGAATCTATGCTTGATGGCACGTTTTTTCCTCCAGTTGTGGACGCTAATCGAATCGAGAATTTGCCGCCCTACAATCACCTATCTTGCGTAGGGACAGAGACCCCTAGATCGGTTGCGAGAGAGGCGGGGCCGAAGCCCCGCCGTCGCGTCAGTCCTAGTCTCTAATCGCTCGTCTGAAGGCTTCCACGTCGGCCTTTCGGAGTCTTTCATCAACCTTGCGCCGCGCGCGTTTCATTCTGAGCTCCTCCGCCTCATCCTCCCGCTTGTCCTGCACCTCGCGAGCACCGTAGAACTTGCCGGCCACAAACATGCGAATGGCTAGCCAGCGCATGGCATCTCCCTTGGCCTCCGGATCATCTTCGGCTAGTTCTGCCTTCAGGTCTTCCTCGTACTCAACCATGAGGTGAGGCCACATCGCCGAGTCGACCAATTTGAACGAATGCTCCGACAATTCTTGAAAGTGCCGGTCCTCAAATTCTGCAGCCTGGGCGAGCGCCATGTTGTGCAGCTGTGAATCGTTCCACCTTCTGCGCTCTACATCACTCCAAGGATCGTCGACGAATGGCTTCGTCGTCGTCACCAGCCCATTCCTTGTAAAGATCATCTTCGTGGGAGTGAAAGGTGCTGGCAGGACACCGGGGTAAAGAACTCTGCTCAACCTTCGCCCGAGGCTCTTGAGAGTAGCCCAATTGTCGTCCCGGTGAGCCTCCGCAAGGTCTGCAGTGAGGTTCTTGTGGTCGAAGTCGGCAGGGAGATACTTGTCTCCGCACTGCAGCGCGTAGACGCCGCTGCGCATTTCTTTCCCAGTGAGGCGAAGAGTATACGGATTGGCAGGCTTGGGTTCGGCTTGAGCCCCCTTCGGCACAGCGGCCGGTGCGGGTGTCTCCGCGTTCGGCGCTTTGGCTGCTGGGGTAACGAGTTTGAGTTTGCGGGATGAGGTGCGGGGGGTGGATTTACGTGCAGCCGCGGGGGTGGCGTTAGTACGCTTAGTGACAGTCATTGAAGTCTCCTTGAAGAATTGCGCTAGTTAGGTTGCGCTGTGGGTTGGCAAACAAAAGCGGTCCAGCCACTCCATGACAGGATGGCCGGCCCACAACCTAAACGCTGCTCTCTGGAGTTGCTGACGGCACCGCGGCCGCCGCCCGCCTGGCGGCAGCCAATTCTTTCCATCCAGCGGATCGCGCTCGTTCCACCAACATCCCAGCGCGCAGGACTACGCTGAGCATGTTGCGTAGCGAGCGGTCACATTCACCGTAGGTATCTTCGACCGCCGGCGTCCAGTGATCGTCCCGAGCATCGCCTTTCCGGAAGGCATCCCGCAGTTGAGCGTACCGGGCCGAATCGATCATGGCGATACGGAGATAAGATCCGAGATAACCTTCGACATCACCGTCGTCCTGCTCTTCCAGCGCCATTGCCAAACCGAAATCAATTCGATCGCTCCAGCGTTCGATGTCGTCGGTTGCATTGAGATCTTTCTTGAAAAAGGCCTGTGGGTCCAATGCGACGGTGTCGCCGGCGTTGTTGGGTGCGTGAGATGCGGCAGTGCTAGCCTTTTCAGTAGCCATGATGAAGTTCTCCTAGAACTTGTCGGGTTAGTCTCCGGCCGGGTGTATCAGCACCAAGCCGGAGACGTTGATTATTGTTGTCGGTCGCTGGAACGCAGCGGCCTAATGGCTAGAGGTCTGCGGCTATCTTCTTCGCCTGTTCGATGATCTCCAGTTTGGCGTCCACCAGCGATGCCAGATACTCAATGATCTCTGGAAGTCTTTCCAGCGTCTCGATCCGTAGATCCCTGGATGCCTGCAAGACCGGTCTCGCGGGACCATAGCTTCCAGGTACAGCAATCCACTCGCCGAAACGATCATCGTCCGTTTGAGCCTCGCAGGTGCGAGTCGCCAATTGCCATTTTTCGGTATCGCTGGCCTTGGCATAACCGATCTGGTAGGCAGAGGACTTCTCTTCCCACGGTCCGAGCCATGCTTCGACTCCGACATTCATCGCAGCTAATTTGCTGTTGACCAACGCTAGTGTCTCGTTGATCTCGTTTGATTTCTCGTTGAGTTTTTTTGCGATGGGCGTAAGTGCGGATAGTTCGTTCGGTGACATAAAGGGATTCCTCCCGAGGCATTCAGCCTGTAGATCTCAAGAAAGGTCATGCATTGCTTCCGCGTTGCATCACACCTTCAAGTTGAGGGAAGCATAGCACAGACCGGCGCACACCGTAGCTTGAATTTCTTGATAGCCGCGCATAGCTCGATGACGACCTGGTTGCCGTCCTCGGTCCGGATGTCCACGATAGTGATCGCTTCGGGCATGAGCGATGCTCTCACGCTCTCCGCAGGTACTCCCGCGCGTTCTTCATCATCTCCGCGAAGCGGCGGAGCTCGTAGGCCGTCGCCTCATAGGAGGGCATTCGAACGCCCTCCAGGCAGTCTGCACGCTTCTCTAGGCGGAGGATGATGATGGTCAGCACGTCGACGGGGGAAAGCTTTCGCACATCTCAAGTCTAGGCGAAGCTGAGGCGAAGATTTCCGCAGGCGTCCTCTCCAGGCTCATGCTGAAATAAGACGAAGCCGACGGCTATTAAGCCTCAACCGGTGGAAGATGCGCCGCGGCAAGTGCCTTAATCTCTGCAGGCGTCAAAAAATTGGTATCAACCTGTGTCTTCACGATTCCATCGGCATCGACCATC
This sequence comes from uncultured Granulicella sp., assembly GCA_963693075.2. Taxonomy (GTDB): domain Bacteria; phylum Acidobacteriota; class Terriglobia; order Terriglobales; family Acidobacteriaceae; genus Edaphobacter. Next base: position 809,651 of record CAXMMP010000001.1, read on the forward strand.
GTTTCTCCGATCACGTGGCCGTGCCTGCGCAGAGTCTCGAAAGCGTTGTCTAGGCCGGGTACCGTGGATGCCATGTCGCGTATGATACTCCGTCGGATGAAGCAGTGTCGGGTAAGTGGTACCACCCTGGCGAGTGAGCATGAGAAAATGTATTCCCCTCATGCTTGTAGCGCCTCTGTGCTCGCCCAAGCGTTTTCCTGGTACTCCCTCAGAGCGGCTTCGAGACCCGTCAGGATGGAGTCCACATGTCTCCAGCCCATCTCGCCGGAGTATGGACTGGAAGGAACAGAAGACATGGCTTGGAGAATATGGACGATTCGAATCTCTCCCTCTTCCAGGTCGAGGTGTTCGTGCTGCATCTCCCAGGCGGCTCGCGCCGCCGCTCCCACCAAGCTGAAGTGATAAGCCCGCTGCGACAAAGGATCGCAGGCAATACCAAACCGCCCCGAAGCGGTTTTGTTGGCTCTCCAGCGCCTTCCGCTGGCGAGCAACTCGCGTGTTCTTGCTAAGACCTTCAAGGCGTGTATGGCGGAGGTGGCGTCTGCATTGTTCATGGGGGCCTGTGCTTCGTCTTTCTCTTTACATCAGACGATGAAAACCCGAGCAAGATTGCGCCGTGTTCCTACAACTTCGGTGGAATGTTCGGAATCTGGGTAGGTCTATGGCGGTGTCACCCCTTAGCCTAAGCGATGATCTCGCTGCGACTACCTTCGTTTGGGTAGTAGCGATTCGTGAAAAGATCATCGGTGATTAGCACTTCGGTCAGCAGTTTCTCACCGAAGTTTGAGTGGTACACAAAGAAGAGTTTCGTGTCCAAAGGGGCAGTAAACTCAGCTTCGAAGCCGGACTTTGGACCGAGTACTCGCGATTTACTGCTTCCTTGAAGAAGGTGTTGAGGAAACCCGTTGGCCTGCCACTCAACGCCAAGAGCGATTCCCAGGCCTTGATTCTCCACGTAGAACTTGCGAGTTTTCCCTCGATCCCAGACCTCCAACGAGGTGACAACAAGTACTGGCCTCTGCGCCTCCTTTGCCTGTCGAAAGGTGACGGCAACCTGCTCCTCTGCCGAGTGCGCATACTCAATTAGGTACTTCAAAGAAATGACGGCGACGGCGGCGGTCAGCCACTCAGGGACGCTTCCCCAGTTGGTCATAGTTCAGACAGCGTAACACCTTAGTCGCGACTTCTTTGCGCAGAAGCCGTACCTTATCATCGTCCCGTGGGAGTCCCGGTTTTTCGGAATTGGTGTAATGTTGGCGTCCCCGACGGGATTCGAACCCGTGTCATCGCCGTGAAAGGGCGGTGTCCTAGGCCTCTGGACGACGGGGACGCGATGGGCAAAGAGTGCGCAAGCCCCACGCTGCGCGGCGATTCTGCCTTCTTTCAGGCTACCCAACTTGTCTGGCTGTGTCAAAGGGTTGTTGCTCCGCCGTTCTTAGGCATCCCCGTCCATTCTGTAGCCGGGATTTGCAGAACCGAAATCCTCCGTTCATCTTCTGTTCAACAAACATTCACTGCGTTCTCATCAAGTGCTGAGTGGCAGCGAAGCAGACTAAGAACGTTCTAACGAAATTTTCTTGGACAGTCCCGCAGCGGACGAGGATGAATCATGAGTGTTGTTGAAGTGACGGTGAAGGCCACGCAGCTTTTTGCGCAACGGAAGAAATTGTTGGCTGCTTTGGGCTTGTTTGCGTTCTCGGGAGCAATGCTCTTCGGGCAGAACGGTGCGGCATTGGAAGGCACGGTCGCGGACGCCAAGGGCGGCTTGATTGCCAAGGCTACGATCACCGTCAAGAACGAAGCGAATGGCAAGACTTCATCTGCGGTGAGCGATGCTTCAGGCCACTTTGCCGTGGAAGGACTGCCGGCAGGCACCTATACCGTACAAGCTCAGGCGCCGGGATTTGCGTTGGCGACGCAGCAGACCCATGTGGCTGCGGACCACTCGGGCATGGTGGGATTGACGCTCTCGGTAAGCGGAAACAATGACAGCATTGAAGTGGACGCGAATGCTACGGGTTCGATTGCGGCTGCGCTCGCGCCGATGGATGCCCTCTTGAGCGAGACCTCGGCACGGACCGAGATTACGCAGGCGTTCATTGCCAACTTTACGTCGCCGATCTCAGACTACGGTGAGGCGGTCAACCTGGCTCCTTCGACGTTCACCATCAGCAGCGACGGTGTCGGCCTGGGCCAGTCGAAGACCTACTTCCGCGGCTTCCCGGATGGCGATTACGACATCGACTTCGACGGGATTCCGTTCTACGACACGAATACACCGACGCATCACTCGTGGGCCTTCTTCCCGTCGATGTTCCTGGGCGGAATCGACTTCGATCGCAGCCCCGGCACCGCTTCAACGATTGGCCCTGCGCCGTTTGGTGGGTCGATTCATCTGCAGTCACCGTTACTTTCGCCGCTCGAGAACGTAAGGGCTTCGTTTTCAGGTGGGTCGTTCAACACCTACCTATATGACGCTCAGTATGACTCGGGGACCTTTGGTCCGGGGAAGAAGCTCAATACGACGATCGATATCCACCACCTGCAGTCGCATGGCTGGCAGACGGAGAACAATCAGAATCAGAACGGCGGAGACATCAAGTTCGAATACAAGATCTCGCCGAAGACAGTGCTCACCGGTTATTCAGGCGTGATCTGGGTCGATGCGAATACGCCGAACTTCTCGGCGACGCGTTGCCAGATGTACGGTGTGTCTGCGACGAATGCCTACACCTGCAACATCTCCGGTTCGTCGATCCTGCTGCCGTACACGGGTGCCGGCATCAACTTCCTGAATACGAACAACACGGATCCGCTGCTCTATCTGGATGCGCAGTACAACTACTATCACGTGCCGACCGACTTCGAGTATGTCGGAGTGCACAAAGAGTTCGGGCACAACTTCGTGCTCGATATCAAGCCCTACACCTATAACTACGACAACTCCGAGAAGTACTCGAACGCGACGACGATCACAGAGAACCCGAAGAGCAGCTTCCCGGCGACGGCGAACTCGCCTGCTGGAACGTATCTCGGGCTTCCGGTCGCGCCTTGCGATGTGCAGGTCACGAAAAAAGGAATTACGGCGCTGCCTTGCGGCGTGGACAAGTACAACAGCTATCGCAAGTATGGCGAGACATCGCAACTGAGCCAGGTTTCGAAGTTCGGCATTCTGCGCGCGGGCATGTGGTACGAGTGGGCCAACACCAATCGCCACCAGTATCCGAGCGATCCTTTGAATCACTGGGCCGATCAGGCGCTGCCGAACTTCGCGGAGAAGTTCGTCACGGATTCTTACCAGCCCAATGCCGAGTATGAGTGGCATGCCACAAGCAAGCTGGCGGTTACGGGTGGCGTCAAGTTTGCCTACTACACCGTGGGAACGAAGCAGTACGCGGATGACGGTAAGACGATTGGATCCCTGGTGCCGACAGGTACGACGCCGAATCCTGCAGCCTTCATCACCAACGGCGGAAGCTATTTTGCGACCTTGCCTTCGGTCAGCGGGAACTATCGTCTACGCAACAACTGGTCGGTCTTCGGTCAGTTTGCGCAAGGAAGCATTGTGCCTCCGTCGAGCGTGTTCGACTTCAACCAGGGAACCACGGGATCGTCCATCGCAGTTGCCACGTTGCCGAAGCAGCAGAAGAACAGCACCTATGAAGCTGGAACGGTGCTGAAACTGAAGAAGGTGACGTTCGACGCGGATTACTACCATATCCATTTCGATAACGGGTACTCGTCGGTGACGACCGCGGCGAGTGGTGGAGAGCCGGTATTCTTTCCGACACCTCCTTCGGTGACGCAGGGCATTGAAGGCGAGACGAACCTCTACCTGACGCATGGGCTTGGGGTATATCTGAACGCGAGCTACGATAAGGCGACGTATACGGGTAATCAGAATGTGAACTGCCTGAGTGGTTCGGCTGGTTGCTCGGCAACGACGCCGCAGCTTTCGGTGACGGCTCCTGGCGGGTTGGACGTGCAGCAGACTCCGTCGGATGTCGAGACGGAGGGTGTGACTTATCAGCACAACAACTGGGATGTGGCGCTGCTGAACAAGCGGGTCGGCACGTTCTACATCGATAGCCCGAATGGATACCACAACGCGTACACGGTGAATCCGTTCAGTGTTACGAATGTGTTCGTGAACTACACGATTCGCAGCGGTGGGCGCTTCAACAATACGAAGCTGCGGCTGAGCGTGAACAACCTGTTCAACCAGAGCAATATCGACGGGATCACGCTGGCGAACAGCTCTCCAACGCAGACGCTTTCGGCAAACGGGACGACGTATACCGATCCCTTCAACGCAACGGGAACGCCTGCGATTAGCGGAGCCGATAACGTGCAGGTGCTGGCTGGACGCAGCGTGATGTTGACGGTGACGTTCGGGACGTCCGCGAAGCGGTAGTGTCCGGGGCGAAGTAGAAAGAAAGTCCTGCAAAGAAACGGGGTCGACTTGAAAAAAGTCGGCCCCGTTTTATTGAGTGTCGGCTGGAAGTCGTAACGGCTCCGGTTACGGCGTCCCGCAGTGGCGTGAAAGAAGCAGCGGTAGGGCTCTCGTTAGTTCAAGGAGATGAAAGTTTTTCAGCGAACCTAGTTAAACCCGCGACGGCTGCGGGATTTCGGGTCGTTGCCGAATTCGCGGTCGCGGATGCGGTCGGCGAACTCGCTGGCGTCGACGTTGCGCTGTTTCTTCTCGGCGGCGGTGAAGCTGCGTTCTTCGGAGCGCGAGATGCGTTTGTGGGCGGTCATGCCTTCGAGCAGGAACTCGGCGGCTGAGACGGCGAGCTCGGGTCGGGACTTCGCGGTGATATGGAAGGGCGCGAGTTTGTCGAAGAGGCCTTGGATCTGTTTGAGCTCGGCGAGTGAGGCGGCGGAGGGCTGGACGTCGTTCAACTGGACGGTGCCGCCTAGGTTGAACCACTGCTCGATCTGCTGGGTGTTGACGCCGGGGAAGTGCTGGTCGAAGGCGGCGGCGACGGACTGACGGATGATCTCGCGGACGACGGTGTCGGCGCCGCGCATCTCGCCTTCGTACTCGAGCTCGATCTTGCCGGTGATGCCAGGGAGCGCAGCGTAGATGTCGCCGACGCGTGGGACGACGAGCGATTCGCCATGGATGAGGGCGCGGCGTTCAGCGTTCGAGACGACAAGCTCCATCGTGGATATGGGCAGGCGCTGCGAGACACCGGAGCGCTTATCGACTTTTTTGTCGTCGCGTGCGGTGAAGGCGATGCCTTCGACGATCTGGCGGATGTAGTGGGGGATTTCGATGCTCTGGATGGTGTCCGCACCGGGAGCGTAAGAGCGCGCGGTCCAGGCTTCCTGCTCGGTGATGGAGATGCCCTCTTCGATGGATTCGGGGTAGTGGGTGCGGATCTCGGAGCCGATGCGGTCTTTGAGGGGGGTGACGATTTTGCCGCGGGCGGTGTAGTCCTCGGGGTTGGCGGAGAAGACGATGGCGACGTCGAGCTCGAGGCGGACGGGGTAGCCCTTAATCTGCACGTCGCCCTCCTGCATGATGTTGAAGAGCGCGACCTGGATCTTGCCGGCGAGGTCGGGGACCTCGTTGATAGCGAAGATGCCGCGGTTGGCGCGGGGCAGAAGGCCGTAGTGCATGGTGAGCTCGGAGCCAAGTTCCTGGCCAGAGCGGGCGGCTTTGATGGGGTCGACATCGCCGATGAGGTCGGCCACGGTGACATCGGGGGTGGCCAGTTTCTCGATGTAACGGTCGATCGGGGTGAGCCATGCGATCGGGGTATCGTCGCCTTGTTCGGCGATCAGGTTCTTCGAGTAACGGCTCAGCGGTTCGTAGGGGTTGTCGCGAAGCTCGGAGCCGGCGACATAGGGGCAGTGTGGGTCGAGCAGAGTGGTGAGGGCGCGGAGGATGCGGGACTTCGCCTGGCCGCGCAGGCCGAGGAGGATGAAGTTGTGGCGCGAGAGGACGGCGTTGACGATCTGGGGGACGACGGTGTCGTCGTAGCCGACGATGCCGGGGAACAAGGTCTCCTTCGTCTTTGCGGTCTCGCGGAGGCGGGTGATGAGGTTGTCGCGGAGCTCGTCCTTGACGGAGCGGGAGACGCGCTCGGGGGTATAGATGGAGGTGCGGAGTTCGCCGAGGGTCTGAGGGAGAGCTGCGGGTTTCGCCATGGTTAAACTATAGACTCCTGAGCGAGGCTGAAAGATTCTTCCCACCGCCTGTGAGGCGGTCGCCGCAAGGCTTCCATTGGTTTCACGAGGTCATCCCGTTGGTCGCATGAAAGTGTGTGCCAACCAACGAGGCTATCGGCCAGTGAGGTCTTCGCGGAGCGCTTCCATCTCGGCCAGGGCATGCTGGTTCCCGGTGCGGTTGGCGGTGGCGATGCCGGTGTGAAGGCGGGCGATCGCCAGTTCGCGGTCACCGTTCGCGGCGAGGGTTTGCGCGGACATCTGGTAGGCAGGAACGTAGTCGGGGGATTGGGCGATGAGCGTGTCGAACTCGGCGAGGCCTTCGGGGATACGGGACTGGGCGACGTATTCCATGGCGAGGCCGTAGCGGGCGAAGGTGTCGGCGGGGTTTTGTTCGAGGATTGCGGTGAGTGCGGCTAGCTTGTCCATGGGCCGATTCTAATGCGTCTCGGTCTGAGCAATCTTCGTCAAAGGCTCTGGCTGGCCTTCTCCAGCTCCGAGAAAAGCGTGGCGAGGTCCACGAAGATCGGTGTTCCCGGCACCTCAAGGCGTCCGACTTGCGTCCATGCGTTACCAAGACACATGCGCCCAGTGCGGGTCGCGGGATCAATGATCCACATGGCCTGCACGCCCATCTGCCGGTAGTCGCTTGCACGTCGTTCGGTATCAGCGTAAGTATCGTCGGGAGAGAGGATCTCAACCACGAGGAGGGGGGCTTCTGTGATCACATCCGGTTGTGGTCCAGCAAGCACGAGAACAAGGTCCGGGATGCGAATACGAGTTTCGGAGACGCGGGTTCGCCACTCCGTTGCGCCTGTAACCATCCATTCAGACTCATGCTGGAGGAACCACCATCCAAGCCAAATCTGGATACGAGAGTGTTCCCACTTTCCCACGTTGCGCTCCAAAACCTCGCCGTCTATAAATTCACGGTCGGGTCGGTAGCTGGTGTTCAAATATTCGGTGATGGGGACTACGACTGAGGTGGCCACGGCATCCTCGCTGATGACTCCACGCTAGTTTAGCAGGACGAGTAAACTCGAGGAATGAGTGAGTTGGTGACGACACGGAAGGTGAGCGAGTCGCAGTCGGAGCGGTCGGAGATTATTTTTCCGGCGGATGCGAATGGGTTGGGAAATCTGTTCGGCGGGCGGCTGATGCAGTACATCGACCTGGTGGGCGCGATGGCGGCGAGCCGTCATGCGCGGGCGATCTGCGTAACCGCAAGTATGGATCACCTGGACTTCGTGGCTCCGGTGCACGTGGGGGATTTGCTGATCTTGAAGGCGAGTGTTAACCGGGCGTTTCGCACGTCGATGGAAGTTGGCGTGAAGGCGATGGTAGAGGATTGGAAGCTGAGGAAGCTGCGTCATGTGAGCTCGGCTTACATTACCTTCGTGGCGATGGATCGGGATGGAACGCCCATCGTCGTGCCGCAGTTGGAGACAGAGACGGACCATGAGAAGCGGCGGTTTGAAGACGCCGGCCGGCGCAGGGAGATGCGGGCGGGTGAGGTTTTGCGGAAGAAGCGGATACGGGAAGAGTTGACGGCGGATTGGCACGTTTAGAAGATCAGAGGAGAGTGTAATGGCGGCAGGACAAGCAGTACCGCAGGGGCCTATGCCTCTGCCGGGTGTGCAGCATGTGGTGGCGGTTGGGTCGGGCAAGGGTGGCGTGGGGAAGACCACGGTCGCGGTGAACCTGTCCGTGGCGCTGGGCAAGATGGGCTACAAGGTCGGGCTGGTCGACGCCGATATCTACGGGCCGAACGTACCCATGATGCTCGGCGTCACGCGGCAACCGAACGTCGTGAACGAGAATCGGATCGAGCCGATCCTGTCGCATGGCGTGCGGTTTATTTCGGTGGGGCTGATCTCGCCCGGTGATAAGCCGATGGTGATGCGGGGGCCGATGCTGCACCAGATTATCCGGCAGTTTCTGCAGCAGGTGGAGTGGGGGGAGCTGGATTATCTGATCATCGACCTGCCGCCGGGAACGGGCGATGTGGTGATCTCGCTGGTGCAGACGGTGCCGTTGACGGGGGCGATTGTCGTTTCGACGGGGTCGCAGGTGGCGTTGCAGGACGCGCGGAAGGCGCTCGAGATGTTCCACCAGGTGAAGGTGGAGGTACTGGGGATGGTCGAGAATATGTCGCAGATGAAGATGCCGGATGGGTCGATGCTGGACGTGTTTGGGGCCGGCGGGACGGAGCGGACGGCGGCGCAGTTTGGGCTGGAGTTTCTGGGCTCCGTAGACTTGGACCCGAGTGTGCGGAAGGGTGGCGATACCGGGATGCCGGTGGCGTTGGCCGGACGGCACAGTGTGCTCGGGAATGCGTTTTACGATGTCGCGGACAAGGTGGTTGCGGCGGCGGAGAAGGTTGGGAACGAGGATGTGATCGAGATTTCTTGAGGGCGAGAGCGGCCCAGTCGCGGGCGGCGAGTGCTTCGCACGGTTTTGGACGGCTTCGCCGTGAGAGGCAAGGGTCTTGACGTGCGGCGTAGACTTTAACCATGGCTGAAGTAACGGCGCGGCAGCGGGCGATCCTGATGGTGGTGGTGGAGCGTTACATCGCCACGGGGGAGCCGGTCGGGTCGGGAACGATCGCTGCTGGATTGGGGTCGGCGAACGCGAGCCCGGCGACGGTGCGGAACGAGATGGTCGCGCTGGCCGATGCAGGGCTGCTGGAACAGCCGCATACGTCCGCGGGGCGGGTGCCCACGGCACGGGCGTTCAAGATGTTTGTGGACGGGATAGGCGCGGAGCGGCTTTCGCTGGTTTCGAAGAGCGAGATCGACGCGCGGTTTGCGGATGTGGCGGGGACGCAGGCGGTGCTGGAGCGGACGAGCCACGTGCTGGCTACGCTTTCGAGTGGCGTGGGCGTGGCGATTGCGGCGGTGCCGGGTGGAGACCAGTTAGAGCACGTGCATTTTTCGCGGCTGGCTCCGGCGAGGGTGCTGGCGGTTGTCGTTACCAAGGGCGGGATGGTGCGGGACCGGGTGCTGGCGCTCGATCGGGACTTGTCGCTGGGAGAGTTGGAGACGGCTGCGAATTTCCTCAATGAGAACTTTCGTGGGTGGGAGATCGAGCGGGTGAGGGCAGAGCTACGGGCGCGGGTGGAGCGGGAGCGCAGTGAGTACCACCGGATGATGAACGCGGTGGAGCAGCTTTGGGTGAAGACGCTGCCGGAGGCATCCGTCACCGTTCAGACCGTGTGGGTGGAGGGTGTAGCCAATCTCGTCGGGTCACAGCCGATGGGAGGGATTGAGGATCGGGAGCGGCTGCGCGAGATGCTGGGGGCGCTCGAGGCGAAGCAGAGGCTGGTGGAGTTGCTGAACGCGTATGTCGATGCGCGACAGGAGAGCGTGAGGGTGGTGTTCGACCTGGAAGAGCAGGCGCCGGAGATGGCTGGGCTGGTGCTGATTGCGGCTCGGGCGAGGCTGGGGAACGAGACGCTGGGGACGGTGGGGGTGATCGGGCCGAAGCGGATGCAGTATGAGCGGACGATGAGTGCGGTGGGGTATATCGCGCAGGTGCTGGAGAGGCAACGGACAGGAAACAGGGAGTAGAAGACGATGGCTAGCGGGTGGGAGAAGATGACGCGGTGGGCCGGTATCGGCCACAATGGTAGTGATGCAGTAAACGAGACAGGGGATGAGCAGATGGTTGACGAAGTGAAGGACGGGTTGGAGCAGGAGCCGATTGAGGGCGGGGTGGAGCGCGTGGAGGCTGGGATGGAGGCCGGGCACGAGGTGTCGCCCGAGTCGATCGAGCTGGAGCAGGTACGCGGCGAGCGGGATGCGCTGAAAGACCGGCTGGCGCGGCTGCAGGCGGAGTTCGACAACGCAAGGAAGCGCGCGGAGAAGGAGCGTGCCGACGCCCGCGAATACACGGTTGGCAGCACGATTGAGCCATTCCTGAGCGTGATGGATAACTTTCAGTTGGCGTTGAAGGCGCAGGGTTCGCTGGAACAGCTAAGGGGCGGCGTTGAGTTAATCCTGAAGCAGATGGAAGATGCGCTGAAGGGCTTGAATGTGACCGCGGTTGAATCGGTTGGCACGCAATTTGATCCAAAGGTCCATGAGGCTTTGGGCAGCATCGAAACGGCGGAGTTTCCGGATCATCAGGTGTTGGAGGAGATTCGGCGCGGGTACAAGATTCGCGAGAAGCTGCTGAGGCCGGCGATGGTGAGAATTGCCAGTAATCCTGCGCAGATCTCGGACTAAGAACGGGCAACGGCGTCAGCGCATAGGACGCGAAGGACGCAAAGAAAGATAGGACGGGATTAGAGGATGGCGACGGCGAACGTGACGAAGATTGACTATTACGAACTGCTGCAGGTGACAAAGACGGCGAGCGATGGCGAGATCAAGACCGCCTATCGGAAGCTGGCGATGCAGTACCACCCGGATCGCAACCCGGATAATCCCGAGGCTGAGGCGAAGTTCAAGGAGTGCTCCGAGGCGTATTCGGTGCTCAGCGACGGCGAGAAGCGTGCGGCGTACGACCGGTACGGCCATGCGGCGTTTCAGGGCGGCGCCGGGCCGGCCGGTGGGAATCCGTTCCAGGGTGGCTTCCAGGGCGACGTTGGAGACATCTTCGGCGATATCTTCGGCGAGATGTTCAACATGGGCGGGAATCGCCGGGCCTCTCGCACCCAACGTGGACGCGACCTGCGCTATGACCTCACGCTTGAGTTTGAGCAGGCGGTCTTCGGAGTTGAGAAAGAAATTACGATCCGGCGCGCGGAGACGTGCGAAGACTGCAAGGGAACGGGCGCGGCCAAGGGCAAGCAGGCGGCGACGTGTCCGCAGTGCAAGGGCTCCGGGCAGATGCGGTTTCAGCAGGGCTTTTTTTCGGTAGCGAGAACCTGCGCGCAGTGCAATGGAACGGGAACAATCGTGACCGATCCGTGCAAGACCTGCTCGGGCCAGACGACGGTCGAGCGCGAACACAAGCTGCTGGTGAAGGTGCCGGCAGGCGTAGAGCAGGACACGCGGATTCGCTACTCTGGTGAAGGCGAGGCTGGGCGGTTCGGTGGTCCGGCAGGTGATCTTTACGTGGTGCTGAACGTGAAGAAGCATAAATTCTTTGAGCGTGACGGCGATGACCTGCACTGCGTGATGCCGGTGTCGTTTCCGCAGGCTGCGCTGGGGACGGAGCTGCAGATCGAGACGCTCGAGGGCCCTGAGACGATCAAGGTGCCCGAAGGCGTGCAGAGCGGCAGGGAGTTCCGGCTGCGAGGCAAAGGCGTCCCGCACCTGAACGAGCGCGGCAAAGGCGACCTGATCGTGGAGATTCGCGTCTCGACGCCGACGAAGCTGACCAAGGAGCAGAAAGAACTGATGAAGCAGCTCAGCGCGACGATGGTCGTGGAAAATGCACCGCACTCGCGTGGGCTCTTCGACAAGGTGAAGGATATCTTCAGCTAACCTCAGTTGTGGTTAGCCAAGAAAGGTGCCCGTGATGGCGATGGCCGCAATCGCGGCGGTTTCCGCGCGAAGAATGCGCGGCCCCAAGGTGACGTGGGTCCACTGGTGGGTGGTGAATAGGGCCATCTCTTCTGGGGTCCAGCCGCCTTCGGGGCCGACCGCCACTGCGTGGGTGATCCCACCTTCTAATGCCTCAGAGGCGAGCCGTGGGACACCCAGGGCATCCGACAAGGACAATGACTGCTCGGTTTCGCTCAGCAGGATCCGGGTCGCGGCTTGCTCCCGTTCGATCGCGGGCTTCAGTGCGATTGGATCGGCAATCGTTGGGGCAGAGGTCCGGCGCGATTGCTGAGAGGCCTCGTGCGCGATGCGCCGCCACCGTTCCACGCGTTTCGCAGCAGCCTGTGCGAGGTGCTTTTCGGTGCGGCGCGCAACGATCGGGGTAACCTTCGCGACGCCGAGTTCCGTGGCTTTTTCAATGGCCCACTCGAAGTGATCGAACTTGAACACGGCAAGGTAAAGTTGGAGCGGCAGCGCCTGGTCGGATTCGAGTTCCTCGTGAAGGATGAAGTCGACTCGGTCAGAAGAGACAGACATGATCTCCGCTCGATGCAGATAGCCGGCAGCCACAACGTCGAAGACTTGCCCGGGTTCGGCGCGCAGGACGCGTGCGAGGTGCAGCGCCTGATCTCCGGTGAGGGCGGCGTGCGTTGGGTGCCCGGTGGCGGGAGTGACGGTGTCGGCGATCCAGCGGCGGCGCATAAGAACAGACTATAGGGTCCAGGGATCAGGGACGCCGAACGCACGATCTGCGTTCGCTGCACGCTTCGCAGTGTCAGCTACGGGATGGTGGCTTCGATGGGGTGGCCGTGGTAGATGTCGACGGTGATGACCGCAGATTTGCGAGTGTCCCAGGTAGATTTCGGCGTGTCGAAGGTAAAGATCACGGTGCCGTCAACGGATTTGCCGGGGTCGATGCTCGTCTCGCGCAGCAACGGATTTGCTGCGAGGGGAGTGATCTTCGGGAATGATGTTTCGATGTTCGGAATCTCAGTCTTCTGGGCGCCCTTGACGCTGAGTTGCGCGCCGGTGGGGTCGGTGATGACCAGGGTGTAGTCGTCGATCGAGACGGGCACGTCGCGAGTGTTTTCGATATGGATCGTCGGAACGACGAACAGCGTCTCCTGGGTCTGCGGCGGCCCGAGGACGATGCTCTCGGATTTGAAGACCGTCGTGGCCGGCAGAATCTCGTTGTGCGTGACGCTCAGGTTGACTGCGTTCGACGGCAGAAAGTGACGCACGGTGAAGAAGACGATGACCGCGAAGGCGAGCGCGATGAGTGCGGGGCCGACGAGCGAGCGGGACTGATGCTGGGCGAAGGAGGGTTCGGACACTCGATTATGGTAGCAGCGCGACGGTTTCTTTTTGGACGAAGTACTCGTCGAGAAGGACGGCGATCAGGGCGGCGGTCGGTACGGCGACCAGGGCCCCGACAATGCCTGCGAGCGCCGTACCCAGCAATAGGGCGATGAGCACGGTCAGACCCATCAGGTCGACCGAGGATTTCATGATGCGAGGCGTCAGGAACGCGTTTTCGACGTTCGCGTAGACAGCATAGAAGGCGAAGACGCCGCCCATCTTGGCCCACGAGTCGAACGCCGCGACCGTTGCCGCGAGGCAGATGGTGATGACGCCGCCGGCGATCGGAATAATGTTGAGCAGGCCCATCAGGACTCCGAGCAGGAAGAAGTAACGAACGTGCAGGATGCCGAAGACGACGGTCGACGAGATGCCGAGGATCAGCATCAGCAGTCCCTGGCCGAAGAGCCATTTGCTCATCTTCAGTTCGGCTTTCTTCAGTGTGATGTCGAGGCGGCGGCTCTCCGCCGGCGGAAAGAGTGAAAGGAAGAACGAGTAGGCGTGTTCGCCCTCCAGCATGAAGTAGATGGTGAGGAAGATGGCAGTCAGGATGTCGAAGATGTGCGAAAGCCACAGCGGGATGGCGTTGACGATGTAGCTGCCGATCGCTCCAGCAAGGTTCTCGGCCTTCGCGGCAACCTGGTCGAGGCCGAACTTGTCAGCCATGGGGATGTGCTTGATGCTGGCCACCACACCCGGGACGCGCGCGGGGAGTTCATGCGCAAAGCCTTGCAGGTCGTCGATGACGGGGGGGAGACCGATGAAAAAGAAGAGGGTCAGCGAGCCGACGACGATCAGCAGCATGACGACGATGGCAACCGCACGCGACGGGACATAGCTGCGAATCTTCCATGTCGTGATCTTCGTCACGATCGGCATCAGCACGACAGCAAACAGGGCGCTGACATAGATGATTTCAAGCTCTTTGAGCAGCTTGTAGGCGATGGTGAGCAGCAGGAAAACCGCGACCGCGAAGAGGATGTTTGATCGGGAGTTGGCGCGCTTTTCAGCGGCGACGGGAGACAACGGCGCATCGAGCAGCGTCGCGCTGTTCTCGGCCTTATAAAGCGGCGGCGTGGGTGTCGTGGACAGGTAAATCTCCTCTAATTGCGGATTCAGAGGGTTGGATGCTGTTTGGATTGCAAACACAGACAGTTATGCGACTTTTCTTCCTAGAAGTGGCCCGATCGCGATTCTTCCGCTATCCGAGGGGAGAGACGCAGGAACACCCAGCGTAGTTCAACTCACCGTGTTCAGGTGGGTGATGATGCTTTCGGCCGCACCCGCCGGGGTTAGTTCGCCCGTAGGGACGGTGATGCGTGCGAGTCGGCGGTAAAGCGGCAGGCGCGTGGCGAAGCGGGCTTCGGCTTCGATCGGTTTTGCCAGCACAGGGCGGATATGATCCGGCGTGGTAAAGCTCTGCAGCATGCAGCGGTCGAACAGTGTCTCGAAAGGCGCTTCAAGGAAGATGACGAGCGTTCCGGGTGTTTGTTCGAGCAGCAAGCGGTTGGTCAACTCTTCGGGCGTCCCTCCACCGAGCGCAAGAACGCAGCCCGTCCGCGAAAGCGCATTGGCGAGCGCCGAGGATTCCAGCCGGCGGAAGTGGGTTTCACCGTGGTTGGCGAAGAGGTCGGAGATGCTGGCGCCGGCGCGGGCTTCCAGGTGCATGTCCAGGTCGAGGAACTCCCAGCCGAGCGCTTCGGCCAGCAGGCGGCCGACAGTAGTCTTGCCGGCGCCCATAAAGCCATTGAGGACGATGCGCTTGAGGTCGGGCGGCAAAGTAAGGGCGGCGGGTTGGAGTTCGATCGATTTGGCGGCTTGCATGGCTCTCTCGCTTTTCATCCGTTTCTCGGGTTGAGTGCAAACAAAAGCCGCGACCTTTGGGGGTCGCGGCTCGGTGGATGGGGTGAATGCTCTTGGGTCTATCTGCTCAAGAGATGCACACGGGTCCGACCGGCCGCAGGGCGCCACCAGTAGCCACGATAGCTAAATCGCTGGGCAGAGGTCGGGATGGTGTTCATGTTCATTCTGAGGATGAGAGTACACCGGGGCGGCGGGGGTTGCAAGAAAACTCTTTCGGAAGCCTGCGAAGTGGTCACGCAGTAAAATCCAGCCAACACCCATGAAACGTCATGTCCTCATCCTCGGCCTGGTCGGCGGTGTCCTGATCGCTGTACTTCGCTGGTCGGAGTACCAGTTTCTGGTGATCGAGCACTCGTTTGAGATCTACGGGGCGCTGGTTGCGGTCATCTTCGCCGGATTTGGCATCTGGCTCGGCATCAAGTTGACCCGGCCGCGCGAGACGATCGTCCTGCGTGAAATGCTCGTGCCCGCCGGGACGCTGGCTCCTTTTGAGATCAATCAGCGTCAGCTTCAGGCTCTCGGCATCACCCCGCGAGAACTGGAGATCCTGAACCTCATCGCCGAAGGCCTCAGCAACCGCGAGATCGCCGACCGGCTCTTCGTCAGCGAGAATACCGTCAAGACGCATTGCAGCCGGGCGTTCGACAAACTCGGCGCTCGGCGGCGAACCCAGGCGGTGCAGATGGGCAAAGAGCTTGGCCTGTTGCCATGAGATTTGTCATTCGAAGGGATGATTTCCCTAAGAACCCCCGAAATCACACGAAAGCATGACGACAAAGGCCGGCTGTGACCGGCAAAGTGTCTCCAGATCAATCCCAAGGAGTTCCATGAAGAAGACAATCCTTACCTTCGGCCTTATCTCGGGCCTTCTCTCCTCAGTGCTGATGTGCGGCAGCTTACCGATACTTCGCGACTCCGAGCACGGCGAAAAAGCTCTCATTGTTGGCTACGCGACTATCGTGCTGTCGTTTTTGCTTGTCTACTTTGGGGTGCGGTCCTACCGGGATAACCTCGCCAGAGGCACCATCACCTTTTGGCGCGCCTTCGGGATTGGCATCTCCATCACGCTCATCTCGTGCGTCTTCTATGTGCTTACCTGGGAGATTCTTTACTTCAACTTCATGCACGGCTTCATGGATCACTATTTCGCGAAGCAGATCCAGCACGTTCAATCGATGCCCGGAACCGCGGCAGCGATCCAGGCGAAGGTTGCAGCGATTCGGGAATCCCAGCGACTCTATGAAAACCCGTTCGTCAATGCGCTCTATACCTTCATTGAGCCGTTCCCGGTGGGGCTCGTGATCACGCTGATCTCAGCGGCTATTCTGCACAGGAAGGCTCAACTGCAGCCCGCTACGCAACCTTCGACGGCGAAGCTGTAGGCGTAAGTGCCCGCTTGGTGTGCTCGAACCAGGCTTTGGCAGGTTTCGTGTTGAGGTAGTAGAGCAGATATAAGGCGATTATTCCTTCGGCTATCACCATTCCGGTGCGAACGGGGCCGTTGTAGATCGGAACTCTCTGAGAAGTGACTCGACCCAGCTTTCGGAGTTCCCAAAGGTTCCAGAGACAGAGAACAGAGGTGGCAAGAACAAGCCAACGTGCCCAATTGTGTCCGTGCCAGAAGAAATACAAAACGGCGTAGCCTATCGCGATAAGAATGCAGTAAAGGACAAAAAGTGTCGCTGCATGGCGGTGGCCCCAGTTGACTAGAAAAAGGCCAGCAAAGTTGGTGATGCACATAAGAATGGTGGAGACGTGGATGGGAGCGGGCCGTTCCATGGGGAGGAGTGTACCAGTGCAGCGGTTTCACTCCGTGGCCTAGAATGCTTGGGTGAGGTTGGGCTTATGGGATTGAGTGACGAAGCGTTTGAAGTGATGTGCCCCGATTGCGGAGCGGTGTTGAAGATCGATCCGGTGACCCGGGCGATCATTGCGCACACGTCGGCTCCCCGGAAGAAAACCTTCGAGGACTTTGGCCAGGCGAAGCAGGCGCTGAAAGAGGCCGACGAACGGCGGGAGTCGGTCTTCGCGCAGAGCGTCGCCGCTCAAAAAAACTCCGAAGATGTCCTGAACAAGAAGTTTGCCGAGGCGTTCAAGAAAGCGAAAGAAAGCCCGATCGACGAGCGGCCGTTCCGCGAGTTTGACCTGGACTAATTCGTCATCCAACCGGCCTCCGGCGAAAGTCCATGCCCTGTGAATGGTGCAACGCGACCTCCACCAAAACCACCTCAAACGCACTAAAACGCGTTATATGGAGATCGTTTGTTTTCCATCATTTGCATATAGGCCATATACCCGGGGTGAGGTACGGCTTTGGGGGCTTTGCGAACGCAGAAAATGAGTCAGGATTCGTGCCGCGAAAGGTGGCGAGTCTTTTCTATATCGTCCCGCGCATCCGCAGCGTAGACTTTGGGCGTTGAGCCTCGTGTTAGACGGGATCCGTCGAAGATGGCTTCAGCGTGAAGTGAGGTTCTCTATGCGGCTTGCCTTGGGATGTGGTTTGGGTGCGTTGGTCTTTGCGGTCGCAGCAGCAGGCGCGCAGGGTGCGGTGGATGAGCCCGCGCAGGACTCAACCACGTCGGTCAGCGTCTCGCAGGTGCGCATCGTGCGCTTGAGCCAGATTCGCGAGAAAGTCGAGCTTGACCGGAACATCGGCAAGGGATTCGAGCCGACGATCACGAATATGCCGATCGTGCAGGGCGCGCGTTTGAAGACGCTCCAGGGGTGGGCAGAGGTCGAGTTCGAGGACAACAGCTCGGCGAGGATTACGCCGGACAGCGAGATGGATTTCAGCCAGTTAGGCCGAACAAGCTCAGGTTCGACGATAAACAGGCTGAAGCTGCAGCGCGGAACGCTCTATGTGAGTCTCGCGAAGACCAAGGGGAACGACTTTGTCGTGGAGGTCGGCGGCGAACGGGTAACACTGCCGCCAGAGAGCCACATTCGCCTCGACGTCTATCCAAGCGGATCAGAGCTCTATGTGTTTCAGGGCAAAGTGCAGGTGCAGGACGAGCACAGCACGATGCTGGTCGAAAAAGGCCACTCGCTGGCGTTCAATGCGCCCGGCCAGGCAGAACCGCTCCTTGCACGGGACCGGACGCCGGGTCTCTACGACAACTGGGATAAGGCGTCGACTGAGTTCCACTCCTTCCGTGCGAACGGTGTAAGTCCCTATGCCTACGGGGCGCAGGATCTGAACTACTACGGTGCATTCGCGAACGTAGATGGCTGTGGTCAAGTTTGGCGCCCGTACTTTACCTCGGCGGCATGGGATCCGTTCGCGAGTGGCCTGTGGGCCAACTATGCGGATGCGGGCTATTCCTTTGTGTCGCCCTATCCGTGGGGCTGGCTGCCGTATCACTCCGGTGCGTGGCTGAACTGCGGGGGGCAGTGGGGCTGGCAGCCGGGAGGAGACTGGGCTGGCCTGCGCAACCCGAAGATCCTGAACCCGATCAAGGGCCCCGGTGGGATTCATCCGATTCACCCGCCAACGGGCGTCGTTTCGCTGGTGGTGGTAGGCGGAGGGCGGATACCGGTATCTCATCAGGTGGGAGACAAGTTTCAGTTCCGTCAGGATTCGGCAGGAATGGGCGTGCCAAGAGCGTCGTTCGCGAAGCTCGGGAAGATTTCAGCCGAGGTGGCTTCACGTGGGTCGTTTGTACAGTCACTGCCAGAAGGAGGCATGAGGAATGCGCCTCCTATCACGGCTTCGGGCGGCGGCGGCATACGGCCGGCAGCAACCGGAGGCGGGGCGCAGAGCCGGCCGGTGGTGGCGAGAGGGAGTGAATCGGGAGGAGGCGGCGCGCATTCCTGGGGTGGGTCCGGCGGCGGCGTGAGCAGCTCGTCGGGCGGGACGCATGTCTCGTCGTCCTCTGCTTCGACGGCGAGCTCTTCCTCATCGAGTTCGTCCTCAGGGACGGCTTCTGGCGGGTCGCATAAGTAGCGGCAACGGCAACACCGCACGGGCGGCGCTCCATGCTCGTCAAGATCGAGGGATAAGGCACGATAGACTGGGTTGTGCCTCCTATTTTGAACGCGCAGGGTGTTTCTAAGCGGTTTGGTGCTGTGCCGCTGTTTGACGAGATCTCGTTTGTGATCTCGGACGGGGATCGTATTGGATTGATCGGGCCGAACGGCGCCGGTAAGTCGACACTGCTGAAGGTTTTGGCGGGCGACGAAGAACCGGATGCCGGCGAGGTCTCCACGCGCAAGCGGGCGCGCATCGGGTATGTGCGGCAGGAATCGACCTTCAAGCCCAAGCTGACGATTCGCGAGGTGCTCGAGGCGGCGCTGATTGCCGGGAACGTGCCCGAGGCGGAGCGCGAAGGGCGCCTGCGCGAGACGGGTGGGCGGGTTGGATTTCCGGACACAAATGCCGAAGCGGCGACGCTGAGCGGAGGGTGGCGCAAGCGCCTGGCGATCGCCGAGGCGATGGTGAGCGGGCCGGATGTGCTGCTGCTCGACGAGCCCACCAACCATCTGGACCTGAATGGCATTGCGTGGCTTGAAGAGACGCTGGCGAGCGCTCCGTTTGCCTGCGTGATGGTGAGTCACGACCGTTATTTTCTGGAGAATGTGTCAACGGAGATCGTCGAGCTCAACCGCGTGTATGCGGATGGGCTGCTGCGGGTCAAGGGCGCCTACACGAAGTTCCTGGAGGGGAAGGAACAGTACCTTGAGGCGCAATCGAAGTTGCAGGATGCGTTGAAAAATCGGGTGAAGATCGAGACTGACTGGCTGCGCCGCGGACCGAAGGCGCGCACGACCAAGTCAAAGGCGCGGATCGATTCGGCCAATGATTTGATCGGACAGCTCAAGGAAGTGAACCAACGGACGCAAACGGCTTCGGCGGGAATCGATTTTTCGGCTACGGATCGGCAGACGAAGCGGCTGGTCGAGTTCGACCACGTGAAGTGCGTGCTGGGCGACGGTCCAACGGCCAAGACGATCGTTGAGGATCTGTCCTTCCTGATAACGAATGGTGTTCGAGTTGGGTTGGTGGGGCCAAATGGTTCCGGAAAGACGACGATCCTGCGCATGCTGATGGATGAAGTACAGCCGGTCAGCGGCGAGATCAAGAAGGCCTCTTTTCTGAAGACGGTTTATTTTTCGCAGACGCGTGAGCTGGATGAAGAGGTGACGCTGCGGCGCGCGCTGGCTCCGGATTCGGACTCAGTCGTCTACCAGGGGCGCGTCGTTCATGTCGCTTCCTACGCCGCGAAGTTTCTCTTCACGAGCGAACAGCTCAACCAGCCGGTGGAACGGCTGAGTGGAGGCGAACGGGCACGCGTGCTGATCGCAAAGCTGATGCTGGAGCCGGCGGATCTGCTGCTGCTGGACGAGCCGACGAACGATCTGGATATCCAGACGCTGGAGATTCTTGAAGAGAGCCTGCTTGAGTACACGGGTGCGCTGGTGCTGGTCACGCACGATCGGTTCATGCTGGATCGTGTGTCGACGGTCGTGCTGGGACTTGATGGCAAGGGCGCGGCTGAGCGGTTCGGGGACTATGGGCAGTGGGAGAAGTGGAGCAGGGACGAGGGAAAAGGGAAGAGGGAAGAGAAGGCTGACACTCCGGCTGCGGCGGGTGAGAAGAGTTCGGGTAAGAAGAAGCTTTCGTACCTTGAAGCCAGGGAGTATGCGCAGATTGAGGCGAAGGTTGAGGCGGCTGAAGATCGGTTGAATGCGGCGCGGGATGTGCTGGACGACCCGGATGTCGCGACCAATGCTGAGGCGCTGACAAAGGCTCTGCATGAGATGGAAAAAGCGCAGGAAGAGGCGGATGCGCTGTATGTGCGGTGGGCGGAGTTGACAGAGAAGGCTGGGTAGGTCCGCCGAACAGGCCATTTCCTGAAGAGTCTTCCTTGCCTTCTGCCATTCTGTTTGCAGGAGCGCCCTCGTCGTTAGAGAGTTTGTGCGAAGTCTTTCTCTTGTGGACCATCGGCACGGCCCTTGTCCGGGTTGCATGGCAGTCGCTTGAGTTATGCTGCTTTCACGATGAAGACTCTTTGGGTTGGTTGTGCGGTGTGGGTGGTGGCTTTGCCGGCGATGGGACAGGCGGCTCCGAAGCAGGTGGTGTTGAAGGCTGCGCGGATGCTCGATGTGCGGGCGGGGCGCGTGGTTTCGCCTGGGCTGGTGGTAGTGGATGGCGACCGAATTGTAAGTGTGGGTGGCGTCGTGCCAAATGGCGCTGAGGTGAAAGACCTGGGCGATGTGACCTTGATGCCCGGGATGATTGATGCGCATGTGCATCTGTTTCTGCACCCGGGGTCGGAGGATCTACAGACAGTTGAAGAGTCGGTTCCGAAGCGGACATTGATCGCGATCAGTGCTGCGAAGGCTGATCTGATGGCTGGCTTTACCGCTGAGCGTGACATGGGAACGGAGGGCGCAGGGTCGGCGGACACTGCGGTGCGCGATGCGATTAACTCAGGGCTGTTTCCCGGGCCACGCTTGAGGATTAGCGGAAATGCGATCGATATCCGCGGCGGGCATGAGGATGCGAACCATTTCAATCCCGCGCAGCATGTGCTTTCCAATGCAGACTACGCAGATTCGGCGGACGAGATCGTCAAGGTGATACGCGAGCAGCGGAAGGAAGGTGCGGATTTTACGAAGATCTATGAGACCGGGCCCGATCATCTAGTCGATGGTGAGTTTACGACCCCCTACCAATACACCGAGCGGGAGTTGAAGGCCGCGGTGGCGGAGGCGGAACGATTCGGTCGCGGTCCGGGCCACGGCGTGGCGGTGCATGCGACCGGTGAACCGGGAACGAGCTATGCGGTTGCGGCTGGCGTGGAGTCAGTCGACCATGCGTATTCGCTGAACCCATCCACGATGACCGCGATGCGCGTGAAGCAGATCTATGCTGTGCCGACATTCGCGATTGCCGAGTACTTTGCTGATCATGCGGCGACCCCTGCGAAGGGTGCAAGCGAGAGGGCACAGCAGGCGTTTCATGCAGGGGAGTTTCGGAAGCAACTCGCAGCCGGCGTGCCGATGGCTGTAGGGAGCGATGTGGGTCCGTTTCCGCATGGCACGCAAGCGCGGGAGTTGGAGTTGATGGTGCAGTATGGGATGTCTGCGCCGGATGTGTTGAAGGCGGACCTATTGAATGGTGCGAAGCTGCTGGGATGGGAAGGGCAGATTGGCGAACTGAAGGCTGGATTTTATGCGGATGTGATCGCGGTTGCGGGCGATCCGCTGAGGGATATTTCCGCGGTGACGAAGGTCGAGTTTGTGATGAAGGATGGCGTGATTTACCGGGTGCCTGCCCACTAACGAACGACGCCCCGCGTATCCGAGCGCAGGACATCGATCTGCCGGAGAGGTATTACTCGCTGCGCAGTTGCTCGCGCGAATCGTATCTGCGGAGCTGATCGAACTTCAAATTGATGAGTCCGTCGCGGTAGTTGATGTCGATGAAGAATGGGCTGAGGTCGACGAAGCCGATCAGACCCGAGACTTCGAGGCCCGTGGCTTGACTCTTGGAGCTGATGTCGAAGCAATAAGGGACTTCGGTAATGTAATCGACTCCAGCATAACGCAGGTCCGCAACCGCTTCAGGCGCAGAGACTTTGAGCGGCTTGCCGTCGGCGGTAAAGACCTTGGAGAACTCATTTTCAGTACCGTCCATAGGCAATACTTTGACAATCGGGCCCGAGACACCGCGCAACATCAGCGTTGAATCGTGCAGGCAATCAACGGCCCTGCCTGACGTGGACTGCGAGAAGATAGTTCGCCACGAGCCGGTGTCGATCGCGAAGAGATAAGGACCCTTCTTGTTGACGATTGTGGAGACAAGGAGATTTGGGCCGGCCTTGTAGACGGGCGTCCATGTTTTCTCTTCAGGCGCGATAAATCGATCAGAAAGCATTCCTGCCGCTGCGGCTGGATTTTCAGGGAGGGGCTTGAGAGAAAGCAACATGGTGAGATAGTCGATGTGGACCAGGTGGTCGCGGAAGAAATCAAGGCCGATGAGGCTGTTGAGATCGGCAAGCGACTTGGCGGAGACGACTTTGACAGGGCAATCGTGATACTCGACGTTGCCGATGCGAATCTTATCGGCGTACCCCATCCACGAAGCATCCGGCGAGGACGGGACGACGGTAAGCGGATGAATGTTTGCGCGCCTGGCGTCCTTGGGGTTGAGCACGATGCCGGAGACCGTGGTGTCCATCTCCATGAAGGGCAGGTCTATATCGTTGACCTTTGCTTTCAGGGCCCAGCTGCGGGGATGGGTACCGCTGATCATCAGCGGGTACATGGTCAAGTCGGCGTTGGTGTAGGGAACAGCGGTGCAGGACTTGTGCTGCTCAAGTGCAGCGAGTTGATAGGTGACTGAATCAGATTCGGTGGGCGACAGGATGGGTTTCGATGCCAGGAGACTCTTGAGAGCTGGCTCGATTTGGGCTTCCGACACGGAGTGAGCCCAGGTGGCAGTCACTGCGGCATTGGCGGGCGCGAGCGCGTGTGCCTGCGCGAGTTCCTTAGCAGCCGTGGCGGGACGCGCCACGAGTAGGTCGAGGCGGGCGACGCCGAGATGCGATTGAGCGGAGCATGGATCAACCGTGAGGGCTTGGGTGAACGCGGAAAAGGACTGTTGGATGTGGCCCTTACGCAGCAGGACTTCGCCGTTGAGCGCGAGTGCGTCGCCGGACGTGGGTAGCGCGGCTGCGGCTTTGGCTGCGGAATCAGTGGCTTCGGTGAGCTTGTTCTGTTCCAGCTGTGAATGGACCAAGCCTGAGTAATTAGGGGCCGTTGGCGCAGTCAGGATCTGCGCTGCGTATAGGTTTTCGGCACCGGAGAAGTCTCCGGTGGTAAAGGCGGTGTCAGCCGGGGTGGAGACGGCAGGCTGCTGGACGGAGCAGTGGGTTGATTGGGCCACGAGGAACGAGGGGACGACGGCGAGGACTAAGGCGAGAATCGTGCGGCTCTGCATCGGGAGCTCCTGATTGCTAGTCGTTATAAGGATGGCTTGGGGAGAGCTGGTCACGAGGCCAATCGTGGAGGGAGAGGTTTCGCGCTGAATCTGAACGTATCAGAAAGATCAACGCTGATGCCGCAAACTTTCACCGCCTCGTCGGCGGTCTCACTGCGAGATCGCTCTGAAAGCGGTCGCTAGCTGCGAAAGTATCTGCGGCGGATGTGGACCAAGTCGCCGAGGGCCTTGAAGGAGTCCTGGACTTTCAGCTTTGAGCCGCCGACATCGGTCCACTTCAGGAGGGGCTGCTCGTAGATGCGACCGGCGCCTGAGCGCTCTTCGGCGGCGTGCGTGGTCAGGAAGCGGGCGAGCAGCTCGACATCGAAGGTCCAGCGGGAGTGGAAGGGTGTTGCGACCATCTGGCGAAGCTCGGGGGTGACGCGGAAGAGCTTTGCGCCACACTGGGTGTCATAAATGGGGAGGTCCAGGGTCATAGAAGCCAACGTCGCGAAGATTCTACCGGAGTAGTGACGGACTGCTTTCCGTTCAACGAATCTGCCAAGAAGTCGTACGCGTGAACCCAGCACGACGTCGGTTCCCGGCAGGGTATCGAGGAGATCTTCGAAGCGTTGGAGTTCTTCGAGCGGCGTGGCGAGGTCGGCGTCCCAGAATCCTACGAAGCGGGATTCGTGGAGGTCGATGGCCTGTAACATTCCGGCTCGCACGGCTTCTGCTTTGCCCATGTTTCGTGGCTGATCGAGAACATCGACGAAATCGGGATGGGACGCCTTCAACTTGTTCAGGACGCTGAGCGTGGCGTCTTTGCTTCCGTCGTTGACAAAGAGAAAGAAGAAATCCTTGCCTTGGGCGAAGAAGGACTCGAAGGTTGCGAGGGGCAACCGTTCCGCTTCGTTATAGCAAGGGATAACGATGGTGCAGCGCCGATTGGACGGGTTCAGTGAGTCTTCTTTGTAGTCCAAGCCAGCAGGTTCAAGCCCCATAAGATCCATTCATTTACAGCAAAGTTTAGGCGTATTCAGTGTCTCTTTCTTCTGATGCACCTTTGCGCCACTTTACTTTATGCTTTTTCGTCTGCCGAGGGCCCGAAGGTTGCCGGCACCGGCTCGCCGAGCAGGCGCAGGTAGACGCCGAGCTGGGCGCGGTGGTGGATCATGTGGTCCAGAAACATCGTGCGGTAGGCCTCGTAGCGCGGAGTTTCGCGCATCATGACGCCTTGGCGCGAGAGTGTGAAGGTCTCGTCCCAAGCTGACTCCGATGTGGCTCTTAGTGCCTCCAGCGCGCGGGCGGCGAGCGCGTCGAACTCGGTAAGGAGCTCGTCCCGGGTCGTCATGCGGAGGATTTTGCGCGGGTCTTCAGGAGTTCCCATATTGATGCCTGGGGTAGTGAGGATGAAGTAGACGAAGCCGGCCAACTCGGCGGTGTGGCCGGCAAGGCGGTTCAGGAGCATTGACTTCTCGTGCGGGGCGTAGTCGTTCTTGCCGTCGGGGACGTTGGCGAGGACTTTGCGAGTGCTGGCGAGTTGCTGGGTGAGTTCGGGGGTGAGGCGCTCAGCTAGGGTCATAGGCTCTTTCTTTGAGACAAGTGCAAGTGCGTCCTGGCGCCGGACTGGCGGTGCTGCGCACGCTTCACGCGCTGAGGTTAGAGGCCAGTGACGTTGTAGCCGCAGTCGACGAACGTGATCTCGCCGGTGATGCCGCTGGCCAGGTCGCTCGAGAGGAAAAGGGCGGTGTTGCCGACTTCGACGGCGTCGACGTTGCGGTGGAGGGGGGCACGCTCCTCGACTTTGGAGAGGATGGTGGAGAAGTCGGAGATGCCGCGGGCGGCTAGGGTCTTAATGGGGCCGGCGGAGATGGCGTTGACGCGGATCTTAGAGGGACCGAGGTCGGCGGCAAGGTAGCGGACTGTCGCTTCCAGAGCGGCTTTGGCTGCGCCCATGATGTTGTAGTTGGGGAAGACCTTGTCCGCGCCGTAGTAGGTGAGGGTGAGGATGTTGCCGCCTTCGGGCATGAGCGGGGCGGCGGCGCGGGCGAGGGCGATGAGGGAGTAGACGCTGATGTCGTGGGCGATGCGGAAGTCTTCGCGCTGGGTATTGAGTACCGAGTTCTTGATGTTGGGGGCGAAGCCGATGGCGTGGATTAGCGTGTCGAGCTTGCCGTATTCGGCGGAGAGCCTGGCGAAGACGGCATCGATCTGGTCGTCGAAGGCTACGTCGCACTGATAGGTTTTGGCGTTGGGGAGTTCGGCGGCGAGGGCGTCGGCGTCGCGCTGGAGGCGTTCGGACTGGTAGCAGATGGCGAGGGTTGCGCCGGCTTCAGAGAGCTTCTGGCAGATGGCCCAGGCGATGCTGCGCTTGTTGGCGAGGCCGAAGACGACGGCGACTTTGCCCTTCAGATCGATCATGTTGCTCCTTCGAGTTTCCGTTGATCAGGATAGCAGTTTGGCAGAAATCGAGGGATTGACTCCCTACCCTGCCAAAGTGTGCAAAGTATTCATAACAGGATGCTTAAGTCCGGACTTAGCATCGTCGAAAAAACAGACCCCCACTTTCTTCAGGTAGTGAGGAAGTCGTACTGGGCGTCTGTGAGGGGGACGACGGAGAGGCGGAACTGGCGGAAGAGGATGGAGTCTTTGAAGATGCTGGAGGCGCGGATCTGGTCGAGGGTCTTCTCGGACTTGAGGCGTTTGACGGCTTTGATGAGGACTTTGGGGTTCCTGGGGTCGGTGGCGTCGACGGAGAGGACTTTGGCGGTACCGACGGCGGCTTTGCCGATGTTGGAATGGTAGATGACGAGTTTTTCGCCTTTTTTCATCTCGCGCAGATACATGAGGGCCTGGTTGTTGGCGATGCCGTCCCAAAGTGTCTGACCGTCGCGGACGAGGTCGTCATAGGAGTATTTGTTGGGTTCGGTTTTGAGCAGAAAAGGCATAGCAATAGTTTATCCGCCGAGGTCGACTAACTCGACGTGCGGCAGAGGTTGACCCAGGAAGGCGGTGCCAAGGCGCTGGAACTTTTCGATGGAGTCGGTGGCGTAAAAGGTGCAGGTGGTGTCGGCTGGGTTGCCGGAGTGGGGAAGAGCTGCGGCTGCGGCCTGCGCGGTGGCGGTGGCGGCGTCGACGATCTGGAGCGGGTGATTGAGGTCGGCGAGGGTGCGTTCGATGAGCGGTTTCAGGAGCGGATAGTGGGTGCAGCCGAGGACAAGGGTTGTGACCGTGGGGGCTTCGATGAGGGCTTCGGCGAGGTAGATTTTCAGGACTTCGGCGGTTACGGGGTGGTCGATCCAGCCTTCTTCGACGAGGGGGACGAGGAGCGGGCAGGCTTTTTCGTAAGCGGTCAGGCCGTGGGCGGTGCAGGTGCGCGAGTAGGCTCCGGATTGGACGGTTGCGGTTGTCGCCAGGACGAGGATTTGGGGCGGGGCTGAGGGCAGGTCCTCGGATTTCGGGATTTGGTCGGAGTCAAGTGCGTCTTCTAATCTGAGGGCGGCCTGGACGCCGGGTTCGATGACGCCGATGACGGGGATGGGGAGGGCGGCGCGGAGTTCGGGGAGGGCGAGGGCGGTGGCGGTGTTGCAGGCGACGACGTAGAGGTCTGCGCCTTGCGCGAGCAGGAAGGCGGCGGAGGAGACGGCATAGCGGGCGATGGTTTGCTGGGATTTAGCGCCGTAAGGGAGGCGCGCGGTATCTCCGAGGTAGAGGAAGCGGGCTCCGGGGATGAGCGGAAGCAGAGCGCGGAGGATGGTGAGACCGCCGAAGCCGGAGTCGAAGACCGCGATTGTTGGAGTGTTCATGAATAACGATTTTCCGCTGTGCGGCTCATTCGTGTCTTTGGAGTTTCATGGTGGAGTCAGGCGTTGCGCTACATGGGGTTGCCAAACTCGGAGAGGACATGGATGGAGTGGATGGGGTCGATGACCGCGTAAGGGCGGGTGAGGTCGGCGTGGCCGGAGAGGGTGGGACGGGTTTGGCCGTCAACGAGGAAGCGGACCTGTTCGACGTCGGGGAGGTTGGCGTGGAGGGTGGCAATGATCGCGCGGAGGGTAAGGTCTTCGGTGGCGATGCCGGAGGGGTGTGCGTCGGCGAAGGTCTTAGTGAGGTTGACGACGGCGAGCTGGGCGTTGGGTAGGTGGGCGTGGCCGTATGGAGAGGATTGCTGGGCGGCGTCGGAGTCGTTGGAGTCGCGGCTTGGGTTGACGAGCGGTAGGGGGAGCAGGAAGACGTCGGTGACGGCTGGGCCGGAGGGCAGGGGGTGGGTGCTGGCCGAGACGGCGAAGTCGGTGAACATGCGGTCGAGAATGAGCTTGGCGCGAAGGGAAGAGTCGGCGGGGAGCGGCATGGTGACGTCGTCGAGGATGACCGAGGAGTCGGCGTCGTTGGCCTGGGCGACGGAGACTTGTTCGTCGGGGAGATCGGTGGGCGCGGCGATGCGGGATTCGTCCCGCATGGCGAGAATGCGGGAGTGCTTACGCTCGCAGCCGTAGATGAGCATGAGCAGCATGAAGAGGATGCCGCCGACGAGGATCCAGTAGAGGATGCGCTGGTAGCGGGGGATCATGGCTGGGCTCCTGGGCCCTTGCCGGCAGGTGGGGCGACGGGGATCGGTCCGGCTGGCCTGGTCGGTACGGGTACGGGTTTTGGCGCGGGGGTGGTGTCGGGGGCCAGCGGGACCTCGTCGGGGGCGTTGATGATGATGGGCTTTGGTTTCGGTTTGGGCTTAGGAGTGGTTGTGGGTGGGGGCGTGTTGGGCGCGCCCTTGGCCGGGGCTGCTGCTGCGTTTTGGGCGGCTTGCTGGGCGTTAAGCTGATCCTGTGCGTGCTGACGCCAGTAGGTGAGGGCGGTGACGATGGATTCGGCGATGTGCTGCTGGTAGGTTTCGTCGGCCACATTGGATTTGTCGGCGGCGGGGGCGATTTCGACGGCGACGGCGGCGCAGGACATGGAGTCGATGGGACTGACGGAGGCTCGGCCGACGAGGAGGGGGACTTTGAGGCCGTTCAGGGCGGTCGCCATTTCGTTGGCTAGCTGAAGGGAGCGGGGGAGGGACGGCACCTGGGCAGAATCCCAGGGAGCAATTGTGGTGTTGTCGCGCTCGTCGGCATAGGAGGGGGCGGTGAGGGACGAGGCGAAGAGATGGATGCCTTTTCCGGAGGGTGTGGCGTGCAGGAGGAGGCAGGCGACGGCGCGGGTTCGGTTGGTAAGCTCGACGCGCTGGTCGGCGGTGACTTCATCGGACGATGCGGCGTGGGTGAGGACGACGGTGAAGCCTTTGGCGGTGAGGAGGGTGTTGAGGCGGTTGGCGAAGGCGATGTTGAGGTCTTTTTCGAGCTCGTTGCCGGCTTTGGGGCCAAGGTTTGAGCCGTTGTCCTGACCTCCGTGGGCGGGGTCAAGGAGGATGATGTTGGGGTTGTAGGGGGGTGGGGCGGATTTTGGCTTTGGCTTGGCTTTGCGCGGGGGCGGTGGGACAGGCGCGGAGGTGGGCGTTTGCGCGGAGGCCGCTGCGGCGAGCAGGAGCAGGAGGGCGCGGGTTGAGGTCGAGAGGGTGAGCACGGGTACGAGGGTGATTGTACTTGCAGGTGTCGCTTCCAGCCGCCAGCCATTAGAAAGGCCTAGGGGTTTGTGCTGTCGGGTCTCCGTATCGGTTTAGTCGAGAGCGTAGATCGCGAGGCCGCTCAGGAGTTTTGGGTAGAAGTCGGTGGATTTCTGGGGCATGACGTCGCCGGAGAGGGAGATGTCGTGGAGCTGGTCGAGGGTGACGGGCTTGATGAGGAAGGCGATATCGGCCTGGCCGGACTGGACCTGGGCGACGGCTTCTTCGGCGCTGCGGAGATAACGGATGTTTTCGAGGTTGGCGATGGATTCGTGGGTGAGGTGCAGGAGGTCTTCGAGGACGATGCGGTGGAGTTGGACGACGTCGAGCTGTGCCTGGCGGTCGGTGATCTCGGGGTGGAGGTGTTTGAGGCGGGCGCGGATGGCTTCGGGGCGGGCTCGGAAGAGGTCGAAACCGTGGGGGTGGGCGACGACGAAGGCGACTCCGGGGGTGCTTTCGAGGGCTTTGGTATCGGCGGTTTCGAGTCCTTCGACTTCGAAGTAGGGAGCGGCGTTGTCGAGGAAGTCGTCGTAGGCGGTGGGGATGTTGAAGAGAACGCGGTGGGTGGGGAGGATGGTGATGCCGGGGGTGTTCATGTTGACGAAGGTCATCATCATGGCGGCTTCGGGGAAGGGCGGGTGCGGGATGAGGGAGTGGGGTTCGTCCGCTCGGTTCGAGGGGGATTCCTCGTCTTCATTGTCTTCAGCGGTGCTCAAGGCGGATGGCTCGCCTGCGCTTTGCTCCATTTTGGATGAGAGGTTCAGCCCAAGTTCGGCAGCGCGTTCGTGCATGTAGGTGACGGAGGTTTCGTAGCGGTGGTGGCCGTCGGCGATGATGAGTTTTTTGTCCTGCATGGCGGTGACGATGAGGTTGATGAGGTGGGGGTCGGTGAGCTTCCAGACGCGGTGGATGACGTGGTACTCGTCGGTGATTTCCAGGTCGGCGGGGGTGCCGGCGTCGCCGTCCTTCGAACCGAAGATGAGGGATTCGGCTGTGAACGCTGGATCTGCGTAGAGCATGTAGATCTGTTCGCAGTAGGCGCGGGTGGCCTTGAAGAGGGCGAGGCGGTCGGACTTGTGCTTGGGGAAGGTCTGCTCGTGGCGGTAGACGACGTGGTCGGCGTAGTCGTACAGGTGGCCAAGGGCGATGAAGCCGCGGCGGGTGCGGGATTCTTCGGTGCCGGGGACCTGGTAGGTCTGGGAATAGCCGTAGAGGGCGGGCTGGGCTTCTTCGTGGAGGATGCCTTTTTTGCGCCAGGAGGTGAGGGATTCGGCGGCGCGGGTGTAGACGTTGTGAGCGGTTTCGCCTTCGGGAAGCGGGGTGAAGGCGTCGGTGTCGCCAGGTTCTTTTTTGCCGAGGATGACGCGAATCAAGTTGTATTTGGAGCGGTCGTAGTAGGCCTGCTGCATCTCGGGGGTGATCTTGTCGTAGGGCTGGGTGACGACGTCCTCCATGCGGACTTTGTTGGTGTCGTAACGGAGAGCGCGGAAGGGGTAGATGCGGGCCATAGGGTGATTGTATCGGGACAACGGAGGCCCGTTTTGGGGTGGGATTTTGACGGGAAGAACTCGAGGTGAAAGAGATGCATTCAAAGACATCCTGTGCGGTGTAAGCTGCGTTCTACAGATATGGGGCGGGGGACGCTATGTCGACATTGAGAAGAGGCTTGTGGGGATTGGGGCTGCTGCTGGGGCTTTGCGGGGTTGTGGTGGCGCAGGAGAATCCGCTGGGTCAGGTGGCGACGCCACAGCCTGTGAAGACAGAGAAGCCGGCGGGCGAGGCTGAGGCTCCAGGGGCTTTGAAGCTGCCGAAGTCGAATGTGCCGCGGCTGAAGATGGAGGCGAATCTGGTGTTGGTGCCGATGACGGTGACGGACCCGATGAATCGTCTGGTGACGGGACTGGAGGCACCGAACTTTCAGATCTTCGACAACAATATGGGGCAGACGATCAAGACGTTTTCGACGGAAGATGCGCCGGTGACGATTGGGGTGGTGTTCGATCTGAGCGGGTCGATGCAGTCGAAGTTTGTGAGGGCGCGGAAGGCGCTGACGGAGTTCTTGCGAACTTCGAACCCGCAGGACGAGTTTTTTGTGGTGGCGTTCAACGATAAGCCGGCAGTGATTGTGGACTATACGTCGGACGTGGATGATGTCGAGGCACGGATGGTGATGCTGCATCCGGAGAACCGGACGGCGCTGATTGATGCGGTTTATCTGGCGGTGAACAAGCTGAAGGACGCAAAGTGGGAGCGGAAGGCGCTGCTGATCATCTCGGACGGCGGGGATAACCGGAGCCGGTATACCGAGGGGGAGCTGCGCAAAGTGGTGCGCGAGAGCGATGTGCAGATCTATGCGATTGGGATTTTTGATGAGTATGCGCCGACGAGCGAGGAGCAGCTTGGGCCGATGCTGCTGTCGGATATCGCGGAGACGACGGGCGGGCGGATGTTCAAGGTGAACGATGCGGGCGATATGACGGACATTGCGACGCGGATCAGCGCGGAGTTGAGAAATGAGTACCTTGTCGGGTATCGTCCGTCGGATATGAAGAAGGATGGCAACTGGCGTAAATTGAAGGTGCGCTTGGTGCCACCTCCGGGATTGCCGGCGCTGACGGTTCATTTTCGCCAGGGGTACTATGCAGCTTCGCAGTAACGCTTTAATTTGTGGGATCTTTGGGCTGCTTTGGGTTGGCGCGTGCGGGATGCAGGCGCAGGAAGCGAGCCCGCGCGTGCCGTTACCGACGAACGTCGATCGGGACCCGGCTCCGACGCCGGATGTTGAGAAGCCGATCTTGCCTCAGCCTGGGGATACGGCGCAGAGTCCGGCGCAGGTGTCGAAGGACGCGAAGGGGCGTTACACGCTGCAGCAGGACGCGTATGAAGTTCGGCTGAATGCTTCGGTGATTGACGGGAGCGGACGGTCGGTGCAGACGCTGGATAAGGATGCGTTCCGGGTCTACGAAGACGGCGTTCCGCAGGCAATCACGAGCTTTCGGCATGAGGATCTGCCGGTGTCGATTGGGCTGCTGATCGATAGTTCGGGGTCGATGTATGACAAGCGGGCCGCGGTGGATAAGGCTTCGCTGGACCTGGTCAAGCTTTCGAATCCGAAGGATGAAGAGTTTCTGGTGGACTTCAGTTCCGAGGCTTTTATCGATCAGGACTTTACGACTTCGATCGACAAGCTGCAGCAAGGGCTGACGTATATCAAGTCTTCGGGTGGGACGGCGGCTTACGATGCGCTGGTGGCAAGTGCGGACTATCTTTCGAAGAACGCCAAGAATCCGAAGCAGGTGTTGGTGGTGGTGACCGACGGCGAGGACAACGCGTCAAGCGCGACGCTGGAGCAGGCGATTCGCCGGATTCAGGATTTGGATGGGCCGGTGATTTACTGCGTGGGACTGCTGTTTGGGGACGATACGGATAAGCGCGAGTCGCGGCATGCAAAGCGGGTGCTGGAGCAGATCTCGGAGCAGACGGGTGGGGTCGCCTACTTTCCGAAGTCGCTGAAGGAAGTGGACGGAATCGCGGCGCAGGTGGCGGAGGATATCCGGACGCAGTACTCGATTGCCTATCGGTCGACGAATCCGCCAAGCAAGGGCGGATACCGGCAGGTGCATGTGGAGGCTAAGGGTAAGGGCTTTAGCCGGTTGGATGTGAGGACGAGGACGGGGTATTACCCGAGGACTACGCCGGCGGCGCAGTGAGGCAGATGCAAGTGCGCCCTGGCGCCGGGCGGGCGGTACTGCGTCCGCTTCAATGCTGCGTGAGACTCTAGACGGTTTCGTCGATAGCTACCGCGTTGAGTTTGAGTTGGAAGTCGGCGTCGGCGGCGTCGCGCTGTTTGTGCAGGTCGGCGAGTTGGGTGCGGAGGGCGGCCAGGCGGTCCTCCTGCTGGTTGAGTTCGCCAGTGTAGCGCTGGAGCAGGGTTCGCTCTTCGGCGGTGCCTTTGAGAGCTTTCATGTTTTCGCGGAGACGGTCCTGATCCTTGGTGATCTCGGCGACTTCGCTGGTGCGGGCGGCGATTTGCTGGTCGAGGGTGACGACTGCGTTGTGGGCGTCGAAGACGGGTTGCAGCGCGGCGAGGACTGCCGGGGTTGCTTTGGCGTTGACGAGGAGCAGGCGGAGCTGGTCTTCGGTCTGGTCGACGAGGCGGATGTAGTCGAAGTTGTTGTGGCGCTCGCTGATTTTGAGGTGGGCGGTTTCGCCGGGTTTGGCGGCTACGCGGAAGCGGTAGGCGGTGGGTGTGGTTTCAGCTGGTTTGGGTTCGGATTTGAGGGTCCAGCCGTCGCGGATGGGCTGCTCGACGATCACGGTGCGGGCGTCGGGGGCGGCGTTACGGATGTCGTAGGTGAGGTCCGAGGTGTCGATGGAGGTTTCGATCAGGGTGCCTTTGGCGATGGTGATCTTGACGACGCGGCGGTTGGCGGTGTTCTGGCTGGTGGTGACGCGGACGGCCTGGTCTGCGGCGTAGGAGAGCAGGCGTTTTTCGCCGGGGTGGATGGGGTCGAGGAGGCCTTCGCCGCCGAAGCTGCCGTTTTCGACGATGGAGAACGATCCGCGATCGAGAGTGAGGTTTGACGCGTTGGTGATCCAGAGGGCGCGCAGGGCGACTGGTTCGGAAGGCGACCAGAGGGTGACGCGCTCGACGGGGAGCTTGGTTTGGAGGATGGGGACGAGAGCGGATTCGTTTTTGCGGATGGTGATGGGATCGGTGAGGGAGTATTCGAAGAAGTCGTCGAAGGCGGAGGTGGTGGTTTGTGGGGTGATCGAGGCTTGGGCGGCCTGGGCGTAGTTGGGAATTGGGCCGCCGATCGAGCCAGCGGCATAGCCGCCTCCGACCCCGCGCCCTCGGATTTCGAGGCGACCTGCGG
Source organism: uncultured Granulicella sp. (assembly GCA_963693075.2). Lineage (GTDB taxonomy): Bacteria > Acidobacteriota > Terriglobia > Terriglobales > Acidobacteriaceae > Edaphobacter. Next base: position 843,944 of record CAXMMP010000001.1, read on the forward strand.
AGAATGTATCAAGGCGATCGTACTGCTTGGCTTTCGCGGCCACGGCCCCCCCAGCCATGCCGTTCATCCCTTCGACAGTGACGCTTTGGCTGGCTGATGCGATGGCCGTCGAAGGCGCGTCTGTGGACTCGCTCGCATTCTTATTGTCATCCCCGGAATCGTGGGTCTGGGGCTCGAGTTGCGCCTCGGCGGGGAGTGGGATTTCGGGGCGGCGGGTGTAGTAGGGGGTTGAGAGTGGCTGGACGAAGGATTGGGGTGCGCCGGCGATGAGGTCGAGGTGGACGTTGGTCCAGTCGGAACCGGTGGTGTTGTCGACGACGGACCAGCCCTGCAGGGTGGCGTCCGTCGTGGCGTTGGCTGCGGTGTTGGTGAAGAGGATGCGGTAGGTGGATTTCCAGACGGGGACTTCGGAGATGTAGGAGACGCGGAGTTCGCGGGCGGCCTTTCCTGCTGGGCCTTCGGGACCTCGGTCAAGCAACGTCAGGTGGCGCAGGCCCTGGTTGCGGGTGCTGGCGAGGAGTTCGAGGTAGCGGGTGACGTCGGTGTGGAGGGCGGTGTCGAGGAGGGTGACGGAGACGGCGGCGGTGAGTTCGAGGGTGCGGACCTGGCCGGTGTCGGAGATCACGGTGACGAAGCGGTGGTCTTCGGCGGTGTTGTTTGGTTCGTCGGATTTGGTGTGCGCGTTGTTGCGGAGGTCGATGGAGAGGAGGCGGCCGGTGATGCTGGCACCGGGGGCGGTGACCTGGACGCGTGCGCCACGGATGGCGTTGTAGAAGTCGACGTCGGTGGGGTCGGCGGTAAGGGCGAGGGGGAGGGTTTTGAGTTGCTGGTCGAGGGGTGTGGTGGAGTTGTAGCCTGCGCCGGAGATGCGGCCACCGGCGAGGTCGATGGCGGTGAGGGACTGGAGGACGTCGTTAAGCTGGGCGGAGGTGAAGTCGATGGTGACGGACTGGTCGCCGGTGACGCGGCCCGCGTGCTCGAAGAAGCCGACGCCGTTTTTGTAGAGGGCGACGCGGGTGATGGGGAGTTCGTCCGGTTTCTTCTCGGGGGCGGGAGCGTGGTGATGCGTGGTCTGGGCGGCGGCAGTGGAGAGCAAGGCGAGCAGGGTGAGGGGGACGCGCAAGGGTTTTCTCCTGAGTGGCATTAGCTTAGACCGTTGGCGGGGAGGGAATGTTCCCAAGAAAACAAGTATTTTCGTGAAGCGGGTAAATCGCGCGTAGCACCTCCGGCCCGGCGTCAAGGGACACTTGTGTTTTGTCATGAGCATTCAGTATGCTTATGCCGTCATTAGTTTTGGTAATGGGGAGATTCGTATGTTCGGTCTAACGGAAGAGCAGGAAGCGTTACGGAAAGAGGTGCGGGCGTTTGCCGCCAAGGAAGTTTTGCCGCACGTGATGGAGTGGGATGAGGCGAGCACGTTTCCGCGCGATGTGGTGAAGCAGATGGGCTCGATGGGGTTGATGGGGGTCATCTTTCCGGAGGAGTTGGGTGGGTCGGGCTATGGGTATGTGGAGTACGTGTTGGCGATCGAGGAGTTGTCGCGGGTGGACGGGAGCGTGGGGATCATTGTGGCTTCGCATAACTCGCTTTGCACGAATCACATCATGCTGGCAGGCAATGCGGAGCAGAAGAAGCAGTGGGTTTCGAAGCTGGCGAGTGGGGAGTGGCTGGGCGCGTGGGGGTTGACGGAGCCGGGTTCGGGGTCGGATGCGGGCGGGATGCGGACGACTGCGGTGAAGGTGGATGGCGGGTGGATGCTGAACGGGTCGAAGACGTTCATCACCAATGCGAGCTACGCGGATTGCGCGCTGGTGCTGGCGGTGACGGATAAAGAGAAGGGTACGCGCGGGGGGATTTCGGGGTTCTTGATTGAGAAGGGTACGACGGGTTTTCGGCCGGGCAAGAAAGAGAACAAGCTGGGGCTGCGGGCGAGTGACACGGCGGAGCTGATCTTTGAGGACTGCTTTGTGCCGGACGATCACCTGGTCGGGACGGTGGGTGAGGGGTTCAAGGATGCGATGCGAGTGTTGGATGGCGGCCGGATTTCGATTGCGGCGTTGAGCCTTGGGATTGCACGCGGGGCGCTCGATGCGGCGATGAAGTATGCGAAGCAGCGGCGGCAGTTTGGGAAGGCGATCAGTGAGTTCCAGGCGATCCAGTTCAAGCTGGCGACGATGGCGACGGAGCTCGATGCTGCGTGGCTGTTGACGATGCGAGCGGCGCAGATGAAAGACGCGGGACAGAATGTGACGCTGGAATCGAGCATGGCGAAGCTGTATGCGAGCGAGGTGGCGTGCAGGATTTGCGATGAGGGCGTGCAGATTCATGGCGGGTATGGATTCATCAAAGACTATCCGGCGGAAAAGTTTTACCGGGATGTGAAGTTGTGCACGATTGGTGAAGGGACGAGTGAGATTCAGCGGACGGTAATTGCACGGGAGCTGCTGAAGCGCAGTGCGTAGCGAAAGGCAAGGATCGATCAGCTGATGGCTCGTAAGCTGCTGGCTGATCGATTGACTTGCTGGTGCGGTACTCTGGGCTCATCCGAATTTGATGAGACTAGGAGGGCGCATGCGTGTGCTGATGGTGCTGTGTTTGTTGTGGGGGGCGGCGCTTGGACAAGCTAAGCCCTGGCCCATTCGAGCTGTGATTGTCACGACGTTTGAGGTCGGGAGAGACACCGGCGACGTGCCCGGAGAGTTTCAGTTCTGGGTGGAGCGCGAGCATCTGGATGAGGTAGTGGCGTTTCCGGGTGGGGTGCATCCGCTTCGAACGAATAAGGAACATACCGTATTGGGGATGGTGAGCGGGACGACGCTGGTGAACGCTACCGCGTCGATGATGGCTTTGGGGCTGGATGCGCGGTTCGATCTGACGCATGCGTATGTGCTGATTAATGGGATTGCCGGGGTCGATCCGGAGGTGGGGTCGATCGGGTCGGCGGCGTGGGCGAGTTATGTGGTGGGCGATGTGGCGCGGGAGATCGATCGGGCAGATATGCCGGCGGAGTGGCCGTATGGAATCTTTCCTTCGGGGGCGAAGGGGCCGAGGCCGGATACGGTGCCACCTGCGCCCTGGGCGCGGTCGAATCTATATGAGTTGAATGCTGGGCTGGCACGGTGGGCGTTCGACCAGACGAAGGGGCTCATTTTGCAGGATGATGCGGTGGTAGCGGAGTTTCGCAAGGGATTTGTGGGGTTCCCGGAGGCACAGCGTGCTCCGTTTGTGATGATGGGAGACACGTTTGCGAGTGACTACTACTGGCACGGCGGGGTGATGACGCAGTATGCGCGCGACTGGGTGAAGCTCTACACCGGAGGCAAGGGCCGGTTTGTGATGACGGAGATGGAAGACTCGGGCTTTATGAATGCGATTGAACGGTTGGCGGCGATGGGAAGGATGGATCAGTCGCGGGTGATGGTCTTGCGAACAGGAAGCAACTACTCGATGCCGAGACCGGGGCATACGGCGGTGGAGTCGGTGACGGCACCGTACATCGGGTCGCGGGTGGCGCTGGAGAGTGCGTGGCTCTGCGGAAGTACGGTGTTGCATCGGTTGCTGGGGGACTGGGATCGATACGAGAGGGTGGTCCCGGGAAGTAAGTGAGGCAAGAGCCGAACGCCGAGGGGGCACGGAGTCAGGGTGTTTGGACGGGAATCGGTTGATGGAGGGTGATGGCGGTGATGAGGCTTATCGGTTGGCCATGGATGAGGTAGCTTGCGAGGGTGGCAGGGTTGCGGAGGTCGAGGTTCCAACCGTTCTGCATAGCGATGAGGATGTAGCGGCCGGGGGTCAGGCGGGCGAAAGTGAAGGAACCGTCAGTGTTGGACTGCTGGCGAGGGACGGATTGTGGGGTGCGTGCGGTGGTGGCAGGGATGAGGAGCAGGAGGGTGCCCGAGGCTGGCTTTCCGGCGAGGGTCGCGATACCGGATAAAGTGAGGCCAACGGTTTGGGTGCGGGGCTGATCGCGGTCGGCGTCCCCGTGCCGGTCGTGGAAGTCGCGGCGGTGGTTCGCGCCGGGGTTGTCACTGTCTTCGGCGGGGGCGGTGGTGATCGTGGGTTCGACGGTGCGGGGGGAGTCGGGGGCGAGGTTGAAGGTTTGCTGTTCGCCGCGGGAGCGAAAGCGCGAGAGGCCGTAGGAGCCGGGGGCGAAGCCGCCGAGGTCGAGCGAGCCGTCGGGTGCGATGGTGACGGAGGTAGGACGGAAGTCGGAAGGGCCAAGTTCGGAGAGGCGTTCCATCTGGGGGATGGTGATGGGACGGCGGCCGTCGCCGCCTTGCTCTGAGCCGGAACCGGGTGCGGCGTTCGGTGGGATGAGGACGTGGATCGATGGGATGGGGGTGAGGCGAAGGTCGGCCTGCTGGGTTGCGCCGCCTGCGAGCGGGATGAAGGATGCGCCTTCGCGGGTGATGACTCCGGGGAACCAGGTGATGGGGTAGGTGAGGTCGAGCGATGGGTCGGTTGCGTTTTGGCCGGCAGGTGGGGCGTTGGGGAGGGAGTTGACGCGGATGCCTCCGCGGCCGGCGGCGGCGTACCAGGGCTGAGCCTGGACGGCGATCTGGTAGTCGCCGGGGAGGAGGTTGGGAAACTCGTAAGAGCCGAGGTCGTCGGTGGTGGTGTTGGCGATGGGGTGGGGTGGGTCGGGGCCGGGTTCGGCGCGGAGGAGCGAGACTTTGGCCTCGCGGATGGGTTCCCCGGCTTCGTCGGTGATGAAGCCGGTGATAATCGAGTTGGGGGTCATGCGGAAGGCGATGTCGTAGGCGGGCTGAGTGGTAGTGAGGACGATGCCGGTGGAGTAGGGACCGTGCTGCTCGTAGCTTTGGGAGGCGAAGTTTGGGGCTTCGGCGGTGAGGCGCCAAGTGTTGGGGCACGCCAGGGTTAGGACGAAGTGGCCTTGATCGTCGGCGGTGGTGTCGGCGGGGGCGGGTTTGGGGCACGGGTGGTCGGGCTCGGCGGTGAGGCGAGCGTGGGGGATGGGCGTACCTTCGGTGGCGCTGAGGATGATGCCGGTGATGCGGTATTGGGCTTGGGTGGTCGCGGGGATAAGCAGGAGAACGGCGAGTGCTCCAGAGGCGACGGCGATGATTCCGTGACATCGAGGAAAGACCAAGGCTGAAGCCTTGGCGTAGCTAGAGGCTTTCGGGTCAGGGCGGTGGACTGGATTGGAATAGAGCGCGGAGCTGGAAGAGAGTAACTTCATGCTCGGCGCGATGGGATCGTATCGATCGTTGGGCATCGAGAGGGTTGAGGAGTTACTCATGGGAGGATGTCCTGGTCGGGGACGGCTTCGAGGGTAAGGGATGGCGTGTCGCCGGTGTGGAGGGTGAAAGAGAAGAGGTGGGTCGAGTAGGGGGCTAGGGATTCGGGGTTGTCAGGGTCGAGGGGGTGACGGTGGGAGAAGGCTATGGCGCGGTAGGTGCCCGGGGGGACGACGGTGTCGGTGAAGGTGCCGTCGTCACTGGAGTGGAGGAGGAGAATGGGGGTGGCGGTAGGGGTGGTGGCGAAAAGGTAAATCCAGGTGGCGGAGGGTTTGCCGTCCACGGTGACGTTGCCTTTGAGGGTGGCGTATTGGTTCGAGACAGTGATCTGAATGGGGGTTGCAGCGGCGGAGGAGGAGATGAGCAGGTCGTGCGAGAGGAGGTCGGTGCCGCCGTTGAATGCAGCTGACACGAACCAATTGTTGCCGGGGCGGGCACGCAGCCGGTAGGTGCCAGCAGGGGCAGTGAAGCTGATCGAACTGGATCCGTCGTTGAAGTGCTGGGTGAGGCGGATGGGTCCGGCGTTTTGGGTGGCGGAGGCTGCGGTGGGTTCGAGCGTGAGGCCGAGAGAGTTGGGGTTGGGCGGGTTGAGGATCTGGCCGGAGCTTGCCGCGGTGGACGCGGCGGCGGAGTCGATGAGGGTTTCAACGGGGATGTTGGCGATGGGGGAGAAGCGGAGGGTGACGGAGGCGGGCGGAGTGGAGGTTGGGGACAGGTCGACGCGCGCGCTGTCGACGCCGTCGGCGAGGAAGTGGCGGACCTGGAGGGTATAACTGCCGGCGGGGAGGCTCATGTGGATCTGCTCGGGTGAGCCGGAGACGGTGTAGGGGATGGGGAATGGCTGTCCGGCTGCAGGGAGTATTTCGGCGTCCTGGAGGGAGTGGGGACCGGATTGATCGACGTGGATGATGGTGTCGATGAGCGGGGAGACAGCAGGCCGGAGGTCGACGGAGATCTGGTCGCCGGAGCGGACGTGGAGGGTGCCGGTCTGGGCCAGGTCGGATGGCGGTGGGTAGGTGGTGGGAAGTACGGCGGAGACGGAGGTGAGCCTGGTGAAGGCGGATTCGATGCGATAGTCTCCTGCGGGGACGGGCAGGCGGAACTGGCCGTGGGAGTTGGTGCGAGTCACGGCGGTGGTTGCGGTGTGGTGGGCACCGGTCTCGTCGGACAGAGTACGGTGAGCTTCGATGGAGATGTTCGACAGCGGCTCGCCGGCGGAGGTGGTGACGGTGCCTTTCAGGATAGCTTCGGGATAGAGGCGGAGGATGACTGGATCGGAGAAGTTTTCGGGTCTAACTGGGATGGCGGACTGGTCGCCTGAAGAGGAGAAGGAGTAGCCGGGTTTCTGGGCAGAGAGTGTGATCTGAGTGGGGTCGACGGCGCCGAAGGTGAAGTGGCCTTCGGAATCCGTGAGGGCGGAGCGTGGAGCCTGGCCGCCGTTGAGTCGGACGAGAGCACGGTAGACGGGTTGTGCGGTGGCGGCGTTGAGGACGGTCCCGGTTACGGGCTGAGGGGTCGTGGGAACCTGGATTGGAGCGGTGGTTTGACCGTGGATGGCTGGAAACAAAAGCAAGACCGGGAGCAAGCGGGATGGGGCTGACCAGGACATCTGCGATGAGTGTATGACGTTGCGGAGGGGGTGTCTGTTTCAGGCGCGGAGGAGGGTCAGGACAGTGATGTCGTCGTTCTGGCCGAAAGTGCGGGCAGTTTCGGCGATGTGCTGGGCAGAACGGCGACTGATCTCCTGCATGCGGGTGAAGCCGAAGAGCTCGCGAGTATGGGTGTCGGTGGCTTCGAGGACGCCGTCGGTGAGGAGGGTGAGGCGCTGGTTGGCGTCGAGGCGGAGAGTGGTTTCGGGGTAGGTGACGTCGAGGGTGAGGCCGAGCGGGAGGTTGGCTTCGGTGGGAATCTCGACGCCGTCGAGGTAGGGACTGAGGTGGCCGGCGTTGGCGATGGTCATGAGGCCGTCATGCGTGATGTGGAGGACAAGGCAGGTGGCAAAGCCGGTGCTACGGCCGACGAGGCGGCGATTAAGACCGGCGATGAGTTCGGCGGGGGAATTGACATACTCGGCGAGAGTGCGGATGGTTCCGACGAGGAGCGAGACAGTCATGGCGGCGTGCAAGCCGTGGCCGGAGACATCGCCGAGGATGATGAAGGTGGATTGATCGGGCTGCGGGAGGATCTGGAAGAAGTCGCCGCCAACTTCGGTGGCGGGGAGGTAGGCGGATTCAATAGTGAGGCCGGGGATAGCGGCGATGGTTTCGGGGATGAGAATCTGCTGCACGGTTTGTGCAGCTTCGAGCTCAGATTCCATCTCGCGGTTCCGAGACTGCATGCGGCGGAAGCGGACGGTCATGGCGACGAGCATGACGAGAGCAAAGAGGAGGTAGGCGAAGGCGCGCAGGTCAAAGGTGAGGGCACCGATGGGGAAAGCCTGGGGGATGGACGGGACGTGCACGTCACCGGAGGCGTTTAACTCATCCAGGAAGCGCGTGAAGTCTTCGATGAACAGGAAGGCGATCGCTCCGCCGATCCAACGCATCTCCGGGCGCGGGCTTCGAAAGCAGGCGGGCAGTGGAACGAGATACGCGAGCGGCGTCAGGGCGAAGGCTACTGACGTCACAGGACCGATCACAGAGATCACGTGAATCATTGCGCTCAGGGCGCGAACCGAGAGAATGCTGACCGGTAGCAGAAACAAGAGCGAAGTGAGATCGAGGCAGGTAATGGCCTGTATGATTCGGAAGCTTTTCCAGACGGGCCTGCGAATGATCGCGAAGGGAAATTCGATGTTTGCGATGAAGAGAATCGGGTCGAGCACATTGTAAAAACCAAAGCCCGCGGAGTTTGAGAACCCCATGGGGACGAGGGTGGCGAGCTCAAAAAATCTGCGCAGCGGAGTCCCGACAAAGAGCAGTCCAAGCCACAAGTACTCGGTGGATTGGCGGTCGAGCGCATAGAGGAACAGGAAGAACACTCCCACGCAGAAGACGGCAAAAAAGCAAAGATAGTGCTGCCATTGAGCGGCGAATTCCTTGAGAGTGTCGCTCAAGAAGGCGTCGTGGACGGCTGCCGGCGTTCCAAGCAGGAGGGTCCGGCTGCCAGAGGTTGAAGTGCCGAGGAGCGGAGTGAGACGGATGGTGATGAGGACATGGCCGTCCTGCACGAGGGAGGTTGGGAAGGAGAAGACTCGATTGGAGTCCCAGGGGCCACGCAGTGTCCGCATATCGCCGACTGTTCCTATGCGGTGGCCACTAATGTAGACCTCGTAAGGTGATGCAATCTCGTTCGTGAAGAGCGAAAGTTGTGAAGCAGACTGCATGGCGGGCGTCAAAACGACGTCGTTGCGGATCCAGAGGACGGGGGCGGTTGAATAGGCAATCTCAGAATCCTGCAAGTGGTGCCAGATGCAGGTTGAGCCGCTGGTAGCGCAGGCAGGGTCGTCGGCGGCGTGAATCTGCCATTCGGCGGGTGGGAGGCGGATGAGATCAGGATCCTGAGCGTGGCTCGGCGCTGCGGTGAAGAGCGGCAGCAGCACGAGAAGGCAGGCCAGGTGACGCTTCATGATGGAGATGAGCCTAGCATGTGGGTTTCGTGGACTGGGGCGGAAAGCGATGGCTCGTAAGAAATCGGGATGAGCGTGCGGCTGGCTTTGCTGATCATTCATCCTGCCTGCAGTCCTGGAAGGAATCTCTACGATCACCACAAGACTTCGTCCTTCAGTGATCACGAGACACCCGAAGTCGTTAGATGAACGCGGCGCAGGCGGTTGTTTCGTCTGGGTGGAGGCTGGTGTAGCGGGTGATGCCAACCATCGTGAAGACTTTGATGAAGTGCGGGGTGAGGCCGAAGGTGACGATCTTCTGGTCTTTCTTGCTGGCGGCGATCATCATCTGGATGACGAGGGCGATACCGGATGAGTTGAGGTACTCAACCTTGGAGAAGTCGAGGAGGATCCGTTTGGCGGTGGGCGGGAGCGACTCGTAGGTGCCGGTGACGGCGGCCTGCGAGGTGCTGGTGATGTCTCCGGTGAAGCGGATGACGGTGATGGGGTCGCCGGGGGCGCAGACGATCTCTTCGGTTTTGACTTTGGTGACTTGCTCTTGCATTTGGGAGTTCTCCAGCTACCTGATCGATTTTATGTTTAGTCTTCTGAGTCGAACGTTCCTGTATCCATCGGGTCGGGTTTCAGCCCTTGCAGCTTATTTCGAACTTACTTTTGGGCGTTGCTCCGGGCCGTTATCGGACGGGGCTTTGGCTCTGAAGCGCGTGACCAAATAACGCCCCATTACTAGGTTGGGCGGTGAAGGTGTATGACCATTCGGGCGTAGCTGCCGGAAGGCGGGGAACTGACCCATTCGGCTTCGTCGACGAGGGCCTGGATGAGGAACATGCCCATGCCGCGGCTGTCTTCTTCGCCGAGCATCTTCTTGTCGATGTCGGGTGTGTGAGGCGAAGACTTGGGGCCGTCTCCGGTGTCGGAGACCTTGACTTCGAGGGAGTTGTCACTGATGGAGAGGACAACGCCGACGGAGAGTGAGGCGTCAAGCTTGTTGCCGTGCTCCATCGCGTTGATGCAGGCTTCGGCGACGGCGGTCTTGAGGTCTTCGACACGGTCGTCGGCGAAGCCCATGAGCTTGGCGACGGAGGCGGCGGTGTTCATGGCGACTTTTTCGTAGCCGAGGCGCGAGGGGAGGCGCAGCTCGATGCTTTGGCCGTCGGAAATCGAGTTAGCGATCGATTCGGTCAAGCGGTTTGCCTCCCTATGCCTGGCGGAGCAGGACGAGCGCGGACATGTCGTCCGATTGTTCCTGGCCGTCGGAAAAATTCTCGAGCGTCGACCAGATGGAATGCAAGACTCCTTCGGACTGTACAGAATCGGAGGCTAGAAAGGAATCGAGAAGACGGTCTTCGCCGAATTCTTCTTCGCCGCGAAACACCTCTGTTAACCCGTCGGTGTAGGCGAGCAGGCGGGTTCCGACATGAAGCGGATAGGTTTCGACAGAGTACGTGGAGAACGGGATGAGGCCGACGGGGGTTCCGCTGGCACCGAGTTTGATTGCGGTGAGGTCGGGTGAGTCAGTGGATTTTGGGCTAAGCAGGAAGGCCGGGTTGTGACCTGCGTTAACGACCTTCAGGGTGTGATTGACGGAGTCGAGCTGCATGAAGAAGGCGGTGACATAGCGGCGGCGGGACTGCTCCCCTTCGCCGTAGTGGAGGAGGTTCATGTTCGTCGCGATGTCGAGCAGCGGCATGCCGGAGTTGACCATAGCGCGGAAGGCAGAGCGGAAGCTGGTGCCGACGAGCGCGGAGGCCAAGCCCTTGCCGGCGACATCGGCGACGACGATGGTCGTGGTGCCGTCGGGCATGGGAACGATGTCGAGGTAGTCGCCGCCGACCTCGTAGCAGGTGACGGAGCGCATGGCGACGGTATAGCCGGGGATCTGCGGCATGGTTTGTGGCAAGAGCGAACGCTGGACACCGCGTGCGGCGTCGAGGTCGGCGGCGACGCGTTGCCATTCGAGCGTGCGCTGGTGGAAGCGGGCGTTTTCGATGGCGACGGCTGCCTGGATGGCGAGGGACTCGAGGAAGTCGAGTTCATCGAGCGAAAGGACACGGTTCGGTGGGCGGATGACGACGAGTTCGTCGAAGACCTCGCCTTTTTTATCGTGGAGGGGGAAGGCTGTGAGGAATTCGGGGTCGGGCTCGGCGGGAACCTCGCCGTAGGAGCGCAGGGATCGAGCGAAGAAGGCACCGGTAAGCTCGAGTTCGCGGACGACGATCTTGAGGACGGTGATGAGCACTTCGTCGAGCGCGATGGTGGAGTGCATGAGCCGGCTGGCTTCAAGCAGGGCCTGAAGGCGGATGACCTGTTGCTGGGCTTGGAGGGTTTCGTCTTGCATTGGAGTGCGATTAGTGTAGTTCGTCGGCGTGAAATGTGGGAGGGATTCATGCAGGGTTCGTGAGGCGGTTGGAGGAAGGACAGATGGAAGGGAAGTTTCAGAAGATGGGTCCGTTTGGATCGTTCATCCAGTAATGCGCGGGGAGCAGATGGAACTGAGGGCGTTCGGGGTCGGCGGCGCGTGATTGCGTCTGACCGAAAGCTGCGCCCGGCGAGAGGGATGTGGGCGAGCAGCCGTAGTGGCCGCGAGGAAATTGCGGCGAGGAAGTGGTGAGGTCTTCAAGCCTAGGCTCCCGGGCGATCGGTGCCCCCAGGGGCTTACTCGGCTCGTTCCGCGTTCTCGAGCGTAGACGCCGAGAGATTGAGCATGTTGACTTCGCCAAGGGCCGGTGCCTCGAATCGCTGGGACTGGTCGGCGTCAAGGACGGACTGGACGAACTGCGTGCCGGGGACGGGTCGTCCGATGTGGAAGCCTTGGGCTTCATCACACAGGGCGCTACGAACGTGGGCAAGCTGGCGTGCGCTCTCGACGCCTTCCGCGACGGTGCGAACGCCTAGCGTGCGGGCGAAGGCGACGATGCCATCGAGGACGCGAGCGTGACCTTTATGCTGGACGAACGACTGGTCGATCTTGATGCGATCGATGGGGAATCGGTAGAGGTAGTTCATGTTGGAGTAGCCAGTGCCGAAGTCGTCGACGGCGATGCGCACGCCGCGGCGACGGAGTTGAAAGAGGTTGTGCTGGGTGGCCGCACACTCGCGAACGAGAGTGCTCTCGCTCACTTCGAGGTCGAGGCAGGAGTGGGGGAGCCCGGAACGAACGAGGGCGGATTCAATGGTCCGGAGGAGACTGCGCTGCTCGAGTTGAACTGGCGAGACGTTGATGGCGAGGCGGAAGTCGGGCCGCAGTGCTTTTTGGAATTCGACGGCTTGTTTGCAAGCGTTCTCGAGAATCCATGCGCCGATGTGGGGAGTCAGGCCTTTTTCGTCGGCGAGGTGGATGAAATGCGACGGCGTCAGAAGGCGATTGCCTGAGCGCCAGCGGAGCAGGGCTTCGGAGCCGACGACCTGCGATGAGGCGATGTCGAAGATGGGTTGATAGAAAAGTTCAAGCTCGTTGTTCTGGACGGCTTCCGCGAAGGTTTCCGCGCTGATAAGGCGGTCGCCTGAGTGTTGCAAAGGGACAGGAGCAACAGTTTTCGCAACCGTGCGGGCGATGCGTTGTGTTCTCTTCTTTTGTGTGACTGGCCGCACGGGGCGAGGCGTTGCGACCTCGCGCTGCCAGGAGATGGTCTTGTAAAGGCCATCCGCGAACGAGATGGCCGGCTTGTAGCCGAAGGCTTCCTGCCCGGCGGTCAGAGAGGCGAGTGCGTTGCGGATCTCGCCAGGGCGACCTTGCACAAATCGCGGATTTCCGGTGTAGGCGGTCATGCAAGCGAGCACTTCGAAGGCCATGCGAATGGTGGTTGCACGACCGCTGCCGACGTTGAAGACTTTTCCTGCAACCTCTGAGGCGGGTGCATGCATGGCGAGAAGTGTTGCGTTGACGACATCGCTTACGTAGACGAAATCGCGAGTCTGTTCGCCATCGCCGTAGATAATGGAGCCGCCTTCGCTATGGTTGAGCATGTCTTCGGCGAATTGCGCAATGACGCGCGAATGCAGGGACTTTGCGGACTGGCGCGGGCCGAAGACGCTGAAGTAACGCAGCGAGACGGTTTCGATTCCACTCATCTCCCAGAGGCTTGCGAGGTACTGCTCGCAGCTCAACTTTTGGATGGCGTAGGGAGAGAGAGGATTCAGCGTTGCGGATTCAGCGATTGGACCTTGCGGCTGGTTGCCATAGATCGCCGAGGAGCTCGCGAAGACGATCCGTTTGACGTGGTTTGCTTCAGCGGCCTGCAGCAGTTGTAAGGTGCCGTCCAGGTTGTTGTGAGACGTGCTCAGCGGTTCGTCGATGGATTGCTGCGTGGAATCGACTGCGGCGAGATGGAAGATGAAGTCGACGTTTTCGCAGGCTAGCTGGACAGCTTGCGTGCTGCGCAGGTCGGCATGGAAGAACTCGATGCGATCTTCAATGCCTATAAGGTTCGTGAGAGAGCCGGTCGAAAGATTGTCGATGCCGCGGACGGTTTCGCCCCGCGCCACCAGTTCTCGCGCCAGCCAGGAGCCTATGAATCCTGCGGCCCCGGTAATCAGATATCGCGCCATGCGTACTCTCCTTTGCTTGGTACAGCTCTGTTGAAAGGGTGCTCTGGAAGATGCCGAGGCATAACCAGCAGGAGTACAAGCCCAGTGACGATCGCTCGATCACTGCATGTGTTCCGACGATCTCCGTCGCTGCCGTTAGACGGCAACCGAGGCGGTGTTCGTCCCATAGCGAAATTGTCTCTTTGTTTTCAACCGCTGGCTCTGCAACTTTCGTTGAGTGCGGCTTTACGCTTCCGCAGTAAAGTCATGCCTACAACTAAGCCATTTTCCCAAGATGGGGCCAAAATGCGGAAAATGGCCGGTATTGAGTGTGGTTCAGGCGATGAGGCATGGCCAGTATGCGCCATCCCTTAGAGCCTTCGGGTGATTACCGGGGATTACTGGTTCGCGTTCTTATGAGTGCAGGCGTCACAGCTATCGGTGATTGGTGTCGACCGCCGAAATGACTGCACGTTCGAGACGGAGTTCCTAATGATGGTCACCAACGTTCTTCCTCAACTTGTAATGACTGAGAGTGAGAGCCGATGAATCTCAAACGACTGGCGATGGCCCTAGTCATCGGGCTACTGATCTCTGGGTCATGCACCTATCTTCTGGGTCGGAAACTTGCGAGCCATGTAGCAGAGGCTCCGCCGATGGAGAAGTACTATGCACCGGCACATCCGCTTGCCGCCGGCGCCGTGTTGAAGGCTGAAGACCTCGTCCTGGTGGACTGGCCATCCACGACACCTGTCGCTGGCGCTTTCAGTAAGCCAGAAGGAATCGTGGGCCGGTCGGTGCTCTATCCGATCGACAAAGGACAGCCACTCACCGACAAGCTGCTTACCGTTGCGGGCAGCGGTAATGGATTGGCAAGCCGGATTCCTGAAGGAATGCGAGCGATCGCGCTGCGGTCGGATGAAGTGGTGGGCGTCGCTGGATTTTTGATGCCTGACTCGCATGTCGATGTGCTTGCCACGGTAAAGACAGAGAAGAATCCTGATCCGGTGACATTCATCGTGCTGCAGAATGCCGAGGTCTTGGCTGCTGGTCACCAGATGCAGCCCGATCCTGAAGGGAAGCCGACAGCGGTTACCGTCGTGACGCTGTTGCTGTCGCCGCCGGATGCGGAGAGAGCCGTGCTTGCGAGTCTGCAAGGGACGATTCACTTCATCTTGCGGAGCGGATCAGACAAGTTGAAGCCGCAGGACACGCCGTTGAACCTGGCACAGCTCATCGACGGTCAAGTAGCTACTCCGACGAAGGCGACCGTGCGGCCGGCAAAGCTGGAGCTGAAGATACCGAAGGTTTCGGGACCCGCTAACGACTTCACCGTGGATACCATTTCCGGAGACAAGGTGAGCAGCGAAACCTTCAAAGGGGGAGTACGATGAACCGGGTTTTGCGTGTAGCGGCAGTCATTACGACGTTTCTCCTGATCCTCTGTGTTGGAGGGTGGGAGGCTTATGGACAGGGGCCGAGTGTGCATCCTGCCATTGCAACCGATGTGGCGGGCGCAGTGAGCGCGCGGGCTCATCTGATGATCGATACGAGCGGTCCAAGCGATAAGCTGCATATCATCGTGGGGCAGTCCCTGATGATGCGCGGCGTCAGCCCGATGCGTCGCATCTACGTCGGCAACCCAACCGTGCTGCAGACCTATACGGCCGGTCCTGAAGAGACGGTGGTCACGGCGAAGGCTCCGGGCATCAGCAGCCTGGTGATCTGGGATTCGAACGGCAAGTCCTGCTTGTATACGGTCTCCGCGGACGTTGACCCGGCCGGGTTGCGACAGTCCTTGCAGGATGCCTATCCGAACAACGTGATTGAGGTGTCAGGGTCGGAAGATCGGCTGACGTTATCGGGATCCGTGCCGACGACGGAGATGTCGGACGGTGCAACGAAGCTTGCCGCGAATTATGCGAAGGACGTCGTCAACTCATTGCGGATCGTTCCGGTTCATGGCAAGCAGGTTCAGTTGAAGCTGCGTATTGCAGAAGTGGATCGAACCAAGCTGCAACAGTTCGGTGTGAATCTAACGCGCTCGATGGGCAACAACGTCTTTGGGACGTCGACCGGTCAGTACCCTTCGACGCAGACGTCGACCAGCACTGCGGGTCAGACGTCACTTGCCGTGACGGACCCCTTGAACCTTTTCTTTGCCAACATCGGCTCTGGGTATGGTCTGACGATCAAAGACCTGGAACAGCGGAACATTCTGCAGATCCTTGCGGAACCGAACTTGACGACTTTGAGCGGACAGCCGGCGCGATTCTTATCCGGCGGCGAGTTTCCGGTTCCAATTGCGCAGGCAGCCGGAACAGGAAGTTCGGCTCCGGTGATCACGATCCAATTCAAACCCTACGGTGTGAAGGTCGACTTCACCCCGATTGTGAACGCCGATGGCACGATTCATCTGAAGATTATGCCGGAGGTGAGTACTCTCGATTATTCGAACTCGATCGAGATCGAGGGCTTCAATATCCCTGCGTTGTCGACGCGCCGTGCCGAGTCTGAAGTGGAACTGAAGGATGGACAGAGCTTCGTGCTGACGGGCCTGCTCGATCGGCGGACACAGGATGTTCTTGCGAACCTGCCGGGCATTGCAAGCATCCCGATCATCGGACAACTCTTTCGGTCGAAGAACCTAAGCCATTCGACGACAGAACTGGTGATGGTCGTCACTGCGTCAGTGATCGATCCGCTTGCCGGCCCGACGCCGATCGTTGAACCGAAATTTCCTGTGCCGGTTGTCAACATTGACAGCTTCGATAAGGGGTTGACGCCCTCGATCAAGATGGAGGGTGGGCACTAATGGCAACGAGCGTTGTGGTGAAAGACAAGCTTGCAGCACCGGCTCCAGTGGAGCAGATTGTTCAAGCGGTCTTCAGTGTGTGTGGCTCGGAAGAGGTGGCTGCGGCGGCGATTGAAGCAGTGAGCAAGGTCGAGGGCAGCGAGTTCATCGGACAGTTCCAGGAGTACATCTCCGCTGACAAGCGACCGCAGTTTCCGGATAGCTTGCTGAATGCCGGGGGCTGTGTTGCCTTGATCGATTGCGATCGCGACCATGAGCTTGCGCTGCAGACGATGGAGCGCCTACAGCAGATTTTCTCCAACAACCTGAAGCTGGTCGCGATTACTTCGAAGACGGATACCGAATTCCTGATGAAGGCAATGCGGGCAGGTTGCGATGACGTCATTCATCGGCCCGTAGATAAGGGCCTGCTTGAGAGCGCACTGCGACGCTTTCAGAAGGGGCATGTGGCGGCTGCCTTCAGGAGCCAGGGGACGGGTAAGGTGATCTCGTTCTACGGAGTCAAGGGTGGTGTGGGTACGACCACCATGGCGGTCCATCTGGCAATGCATCTCGTGAAGAAGCATCACAAGAAGGTTTTGCTGATCGATCACAAGCATGAGCTTGGGCATGTTGCGCTTCATCTCGGATTGAAGGAGAGCGTTTACTATTTCGACGAGCTGCTGCGCAATGCGGAGCGGCTCGATGCCGAGCTGCTCGATGGATTCGTGACGCGACATGGCAGCGGACTCGAAGTCATTCCCTCACCCGATACCTGCGCTCCGGTGCAGGAGGGAACGGCTGAGGCGATCGCCCGCGTGATGAGCTACCTGAGGACGAGGTACGACTTCATTCTGGTGGATAGCTCACTGGAGTATACGGACTCGTTCACACCCATTACCGCGGCCAGCGACGAGGTCACGCTGATCTGTACGCCGGACGTTGCCGCGCTGCGTGATCTGGTTCGCCGCACGGAACACCTGGGACTGGTGAACGGATTCCACGAAAAGCTCAAGATCGTCATCAATCGTTCGACCTCCGATGATGCGGTGAAGTCGGAAGACATTGTCAATGCGGTCAGGCTGCCTATCTCTGTGTCGATCCCCAACAACTACCTGGGCCTGGTGCGTGCTTTGAATGAAGGCGAGCCGGTTTCGTTGGCGCAGCGTGGCAGCTTTACGCTGGCGATCTCGCAGTGGGCAGAACGGTTGGCGTATGTTCCTTCCGCAACGATGACCTCAGCCAAACCGAAGAAGCGTTTCCTCTTCGGTTTCTAAGCGCGGCAAATAGCTTCTGTCTCCAGGGGAATTGATGAAAGACGTATCGCTGTTCATGACGACTCCGACCCGCACCATCGTGACGACCGAGGTGCGGAACAATCTGGCTTTGACGGATGCCGCAAAAAACCAGTTGAAGACGGAGGTGCACCGCGAACTGATCAAACGCGTTGACCTGGAGCAGCTTTCGTTTATTCAAAATGATGCAAGCGGGCGACAGAAGCTGTTGTTTACGATCTCGCAGCTGGTGGGGGAGCAAAATGTTCCGCTCAGTGCGCCGGATCGCGACCTCTTGTCCAAAGAAGTCATGGATGAGGTGTTCGGGCTTGGGCCGCTCGAACCTCTCCTGAACGATCCGACGGTGAGCGATATCCTTGTCAACACGTATAACCTGATCTACGTCGAGCGGCGCGGCAAAATTGAAGAGACCAGTATCGTCTTCCGCGATAACGCGCATTTGATGCACATCATCGACAAGATTGTCTCGGCGGTTGGCCGCAGGATCGATGAGTCTTCGCCGATGGTGGACGCTCGGCTACTGGATGGATCGCGTGTGAATATTGTGATTCCGCCGCTTGCGGTGGATGGGCCATTGATGTCGATTCGGCGGTTTGGTAGTTCGCCGTTGACGCAGGATGACTTGCTTAGGAATCGCGCGCTGACTCCGCAGATGCTTGAATTATTGAAGGGCGCCGTCAAGGCGCGGCTGAACATCGTGGTTTCGGGTGGCACCGGTGCCGGTAAGACGACGCTGCTGAACGTGCTCTCCGGCTTCATCGCGAACGATGAACGCATTGTGACGATCGAGGATTCGGCTGAACTCCAGATCAAGCAACGGCATGTTGCGCGCTTGGAGTGCCGTCCGCCGAACGTTGAAGGCAAGGGAGCCATCAAGCAACGGGAGCTTGTGATCAACGCTCTGCGTATGCGGCCAGACCGCATCATCCTCGGCGAGATCCGTGGCGAAGAGGCGCTGGACATGCTGCAGGCCATGAACACCGGCCACGATGGTTCGATTACGACGGTGCATGCGAACAATCCACGCGATGCGATCTCGCGCCTGGAAACGATGGCGATGATGGGATCGGTTGCTCTGCCTGAGAAGGCGATTCGCGCGCAGATCGCTTCGGCGGTCCATCTGATCGTGCAGGCATCGCGTATGAGCGACGGCAGCCGGCGAATTACGCACATCAGTGAAGTAACCGGGACCAGCGGAGATGTGGTCAGCATGCAGGATCTGTTTCTGTTCGAGAAGCAGGGGCTTGGACACAACGACAAGGTGAAGGGCCGGTTCTATGCAACGGGTATTGTGCCTAAGTTTGCCGAGAAGTTGAAGGCGGCTGGTATTCCATTGAACCTCAATGCGCTCGATGAATCGATAGAGGTGTAGCACGATGCTTTTGATGGGCTTATTCCTGCTATTGCTGATGACTACCGTTGCGGTGGTGATGTTCGTGACTCGACCGTCGGTTTCGCAAAAGGCCGTGAAGGGACGCCTTGGCGAGATCATCAAGAAGCCGGCCGACAGCGATGGTGATGGCTTCCTTGAGCTTTCGAGCAAAGACACTTCGACGTTCAGCGATCTCTTCCTCTCGCGTATCGAAGAATACAAATTCGCCGAAAAGCTGCAGCTCTTGATCGTCCACGCAGGTAAAGAAGTCAGCCTTGGACAGCTTTTGCTCGCGAGCCTGGTGTCGTCTCTGGTTGTCGGTCTGGTGGCGCATCATTTCATCGGTCTTCTTTATGTGGTGTTGCCGCTTGCGGTTCTGGGAGTGTTTCTGCCCTATGGGGTTCTGGTCTTCCTGAAGAAACGGCGCCTGAGGAAGTTCAACGACGCGCTGCCCGACGCGATTGAGTTGATGTCGCGCGCCCTTCGAGCCGGCCACTCGATGGGCTCATCGATCGAGGTGATCGCAGAACAGACCCCGGAACCTCTCAAAGGCGAGTTCGCCAGTTGCTTCCAGCAACAGAAGTTTGGGATTCCGTTTCGCGATGCCATGTTATCGATGGGCGAGCGTGTTCCATCCGAGGATCTGCACTTTTTGGTCACTGCGATTCTGGTTCAGAAAGAGACGGGTGGCGACCTGACGGACATCCTGGATCGTACAAGTGCTTTGATCCGTGACCGCATTCGAATTCAAGGTGAGATTCGCACGCATACGGCGCAGGGACGACTGACCGGCTGGATTCTTGGACTGATGCCCATCGGCATGCTGCTTATCCTGAACGTCATCACACCCGGCTACTCGGACATTTTGTTTCAAGATCCAATGGGGCAGAAGCTGCTGATGGCGAGCGGCACGTTCATCATCATTGGCGGTCTCATCATTCGCAAAATTGTGGACATAAAGGTCTAGCTATGAATGCACTCTTTTATCTGATGATGACGTTGACCGGCTTCTGCGGCTTTGGCCTTGTGGCGGCTTATGTGCTTCGGCATCACGCAAAGGTAACGCAAAAGCGTGTGCTGATGGTGCTGACCGCGACTCGCAGTGCGGCAGTAGATGCCAAACAGAGAGATCTGGCGAAAGAACGAATCATCGGGGCGATTCGCTGGTTGCGTGCGCGGTTGGGGCTGACCGTCGATCCGAAGCTTCTTGAACGGTTCGAGAAGGGTGGAGTTCAAAACAGCGCTTATCCGGATATCTATCTCGCGTCGCGTATTGTCGGGCCAATCCTGGCGTTTATCGTGGCTACGTTTATCCCCTGGAATAAGCCCTTGATGATGATGGGTCTACCGGGTATCGCGTATATCCTGCCTGACATCGTTCTGCAGCGCATGGTGAAGCGACGCAAGGAGAAGATCAGGCTGAGCATTCCGGACGCGGTCGATCTGCTGGTGATTTGCGTGGACGCGGGGCTCGGTATGGACCAGGCGATGTTGCGCGTGGCGCAGGAACTTGGCAAGCGGCACCCGGATATCCAGCAAGAGTTTCTGCGGATCAACCGCGAACAGCGAGCCGGCAAACAAAGGCTTGACGCGTGGCAATCGATGGCGGAACGTCATAATCTGCCGGATCTCGACGGGTTTGTGAACATGCTGACGCAGACCGAGCGGTTCGGCACTCCGATTGCGCGAGCGTTGAGTAACTTTGGGGACGGGATTCGGCAGAAGCGGCGTCAGCGCGCGGAAGAACTGGCGGCGAAGACGACGGTGAAGATCATCTTTCCGCTGGTGCTCTGCATCTTTCCGAGTTTGTTCATTGTGTTGTTGGGACCGCCGGGGTTGCAGGTTGCGCGTGGTTTGATTGGGATGCCGTAGCAAGGCTTAGGGTCGCTGTGGATTTGCGAGTGTGCCGATCGCTCGTCGTCTTTGCGAACTCTTGTGGAAGTACCGGCTGAGAAGAAGGACGGCGGCGATCCTTGCCAAATGAGGGAGCGGCCTCGCCGAGACTCCCGAAGGCATACCAATTGATCCCAAAGCTCCAGGTTCGCTTCAGATCATACGGAAGGCCGCATACTCGGATAAAGCTGCAGTGCGGTCTAGACGACTGGGACTATCACAAACCTGCGGTTCAGCGCGCGGGCTAGCAGAATTGATGTGAGAGCCAGTAATAAGCCGCCAAGCACATCTGTGAAGTAGTGCCAGCCTGTGGTCAGCGTCGAGAGGATGATAAAGGTCGCGACGAGCGCGGTGAGGGGACGGATGAGTTTGACTCCCCAGAGCGCATAGGCGCAGAGTAGCGACCAGAAGACGTGGAATGAAGGGAAAGCGACGATCCCGGCGCCCTGGCTGGTGAGGATGTAGATCCCGGGGGTGCGCAGGCTGAGTAACTGGAGCTGGCAAGCTAGCTGAGTCGGGTTTGGCGCGAAATGGAAGTGATACCAGGGTCCGACTGCAGGCATGACGGCAAGAATTGGGACGGTCAAGGCGAAGGCTGCGAGGTTGGCGATAACGAACTCTCGCGCGGTGCGAACGCAACCAGTGAGCGCGGGGACGAAGATCGCCAGTAGCAGTAACGGCGCTAGAAGGAGGTAGCACTCATTCAGGAGTGCGCCGGCTCTGTGATGGCTGGCCCAGGCCGCGAGAGCGGGGATGCTCACTCCGAGGGATGCGTCGATGTTGGCTAGGCGCGCGTCCTGCAAAGGTGCGTGAAGTCTTGCAGCGATGAGCAGCGGGAAGGGCAATAGGACCGCGACGAAGGCGGCCCACGGGATCATCAGAGCGGCATCGCGCAGGTGGAGACGCTTCTTTTCATGCCAATACGCAGGGACTGGCAGACTGATGGCGACAACAACGAAGAGGGCTATGCTGCGGTCCGCGACCGAGGTATGGATATTCTGCCAATGACAA
This sequence comes from uncultured Granulicella sp., assembly GCA_963693075.2. Lineage (GTDB taxonomy): Bacteria > Acidobacteriota > Terriglobia > Terriglobales > Acidobacteriaceae > Edaphobacter. The sequence goes on from CAXMMP010000001.1 coordinate 865,662, forward strand.
CCAGCGATGACGAGCGCGAGCATAGCCGCTGTGCTGCACGCCATGAAGGCGTGGAAGTTGGGTTGGCGAACGGATTGAACCCGCGACAGGTCCGCAACGATTACTGATGAGCCCATCGGACGTTCCCCTTTCGCGGCGTGAGGTACCTCTCAGCAGGATAGGGGCTTCGCGCGAGCGCTCGGATACAACCTTCGCGTGATCGGGTCTCGGCAGTAACTATTGCGGTGGTGCTGACATAGGCTCTGGGGTAGTGTCTGGCGGTGCAGGACTGAAGTTGGGGAGTAGTGTGCTGGTGGCCTTGAACTTGTGGAAGCCGCTCGACTGAACATGGGCGTCTCCGTTCAGCGAGAAGAAGAGCAGGTAGCGAGCCTGTCCATGAGCATCGAGCGTGCCCGGCAGCCAGACTTCGTTATTGATCCGGACGTTGGCGAGTGTGAAGGCCGTGTCCTTGTGGACGCTGACGACGAGGCCGCCGCCGATCTTGAAGTTGTCGAAGAAGTGGGCTTCGATGCGAGCAACGGCCTTATCCTGCTCGTCGACCCAGATCGTTCCGGTGAGGACTTTGAGAGCGGCTTCTCCGGCGTTGCGGGTTTTCGCGTGGGGATCGCCGGTATAGTCGACGAGCACGGTTGGACGCCCGGCGATCAGTTGGCGGCGAGGATTCGAGAAGGAGCCAAGCTCGAGGATGCGCGAGAGAGTGATCTCGTCGCGGCCGGTTGAGTCGGTCTCTTTGCCGTTGGCATCGGCTTTGGCCCGCTTCTCCTTCTCCTTGATCAAGTCCTTGTCGATGCGGTCGTCTTCTTTTTTCAGTTCTTCAGGGGAGAGATCCTTATTGTCTTTACGGACCAGGCGTGCGACGCGCACGCCTTGCAGCCAGTAGATGTCGAAGGCGCGCTCTTCGGTCTTTTTCACGCCGCCTGAGCCATTGAGCTCCTTGACGGTGGAGTCTTCACGGAAGAGGTAGTCCTTCTCGATGAGTTCAGCCTGGCGCTGATGGGCTTCGACCTCGCGCATCAGAGTCGAGATATGTGGCAGCGGCTTGTCTTCGACAGCTGCCGAAGGCGGAATGGGTGCAATGGACGGACTCTGGGCACGGAGAGTTACAGCCGATAAGGCAAGAAGCAGAAGCGCGTCGAGACGGCAGGCATGACTCATTGGGTTCTTGTGTTGGACGGCTACCGTGCGTGAGGGGAGTCGGTCATTCCAACAATAGCCGGATAGCGCCCGCTGCTGAGGTGTGAAGGCTCGAATGTCATGGTAATCGCAAAGTGGTGCGATTATCGATCTTGAAGAATGCCAGTGCACCAGAGTTGGGACTAGCATATTAGGGCAGGCGAAGCTGATGATTTCGCGTGAGGGCTTGGCAGGGATTTCGCGTGCGGGCGCGAAGAAGAGGATGGCGGAATGGCGGGCAGGATGAACAAAGCGGTGGAGATCAAAGCGGCGGTTGCAAACGAGGAGCAGCCGGTCAACAGCGAGCGGCGCGAGATGGTTTTCGAGGTGTTTCGGCGGTGGGGTTATCTCCAGACGACGTTGGACCCTCTAGGTCAATATCTGCCAAAGGAGCCGTTTCCGGTAGCGCTGCCGGAGGGTGAAGAGGACGCTGCTGCGGAGGCTCGTGGCTTCTACTGCGGGACAATTGGTGCTGAGTTCATGCACATTGCCAATGTGGACAAACGCGAGTGGCTGCAGGCGCAGATGGAACGGGAAGCGCCGCAAGTTGATCAGGCTCGTGTTCTAACCGGGTTGATCAAGGCGGACATCTTTGAGCAGGTGATTCAGTCGCGGTACCTGGGGACCAAGCGCTTTTCGCTTGAAGGGCTTACGGTGCTGATCCCGTATCTCGAGCGGACGCTCGAGGTGAGCTCGGCGAGTGGGGTAAAGAGCGCGGTTCTGGCGATGAGCCATCGCGGACGTTTGAATGTGATGACCAACACCATCGGTCGCAATGCGACGGACATCTTCGCGAAGTTTGAGGACGTGGACCCGCGCAGCACGATGGGCGGCGGCGATGTGAAGTATCACCAGGGGGCTACCGGGACATATCGGTCGCCAAAAGGTGACGAGATCGATCTGCACCTTGTCTCAAATCCCAGCCATCTGGAGGCGGTCGACCCCGTTGCCATTGGCCGCGTTCGCGCCAAGCAGACTCGACTTGAGGCGGATGCGCTGGCTGCCGGGACATCTGGAGGCTTCAAGGGGCAGAAGCAGGTACTGTCGCTGGTGATGCATGGTGACGCAGCTTTTGCAGGGCAAGGCATTCTGGCTGAGACGCTGAATATGTCGTCGCTGCATGGCTATAACGTGGGTGGAACCATTCATGTGGTGGTCAACAATCTGCTGGGCTTTACGGCGACGCCAGAAGAGGCGAACAGTTCGCGCTTTGCGACGGATATCGCTAAGCGGATGCCGATCCCGATCTTCCATGTAAACGCGGAGGATGCAAATGCGGTGATGCGGGTCGCGACGATAGCGGCTGAGTATCGTCACAAGTTTGGCTCGGATGTAGTCGTGGATCTGATTGGCTATCGCCGGCATGGGCATAGCGAGGTCGACGACCCGACGGTGACGTCACCGCGGCGCTACGCGATCATCAAGGATTGGCCAGAGCTTTATAAGAGTTACGCGAAGCAGATTGGAGTCGACCCGGCGGCCGAGGTTGCGACGATTCAACAGATGTTCCTTGAAGAACAGAAAGCCGCGAAGGCGGCGGAGACGTCGCCCAAACTGGCTGAGCTTCCGGCGTATTGGAACAACTATCATGGCGGCTCGCTGACCGCTGAAGATGCGGCGTTGAAGACTGGACTCGATGCTGCGAAAGTATTGGAGCTTTCGAAGCGGCTGGTTGCTTATCCTGAGAGCTTCAACATTCACCCAAAGGTGAAGAAGCTCTACGAGCAGCGACTGGAGATGGCGGAAGGCAAGCGGCCGTTCGACTATGGGATGGCGGAGTTGGTGGCCTTCGGCTCGCTGGTGACGGAGGGGACACCGGTCCGGTTGACCGGGCAGGATTCCCAGCGCGGAACCTTTAACCAGCGGCATGCTGTGATGACAGATATCGAGACGGAAGCGAAGTACATTCCGCTTGAACATATGGCCGAGAAGCAGGGTCTGTTCGAGGTCTACAATACGCTACTGAGCGAGGCAGCTGTGCTTGGCTTCGAGTATGGATATGCGCGCGATTACCCGGAGGCTCTGGTTCTTTGGGAGGCTCAGTTCGGCGACTTCGCCAATGGAGCGCAGATCATTGTCGATCAGTTCCTTTCAGCCTCCGAGGCGAAGTGGCATCTGCTCTCAGGGCTTGTGATGCTGCTGCCGCATGGATATGAAGGGCAGGGACCGGAGCATTCGAGCGCGCGACTTGAGCGGTTTTTGCAGCTTTGTGCGCTTGAAAACATGATCGTAGCGCAGCCTTCGACGGCGGCTCAGTACTTTCACCTGCTGCGGCGTCAGGCGTTGCGCTCGTGGCGCAAGCCGCTGATCGTGATGACCCCAAAGAGCATGCTGCGGCATCCGGATGCATCGTCTTCGCTTGAGGATCTTGCGGCGGATCGGTTTCAAAATGTGATCGCGGATGCGAGCGTCAAGTATCCTCGCCGGCTGCTTGTCTGTAGCGGCAAAATTGGCCATAACCTGCGGGTCGAGCGTGAAAAGCGCAAGGATGATGGGGTTGGGATCGTGTTCGTCGATCAGCTTTACCCTTGGCCCGAGCAGGAGATGCAGGCCGCACTGGATATGCATCCGCATGCTGAGGTCGTCTGGGTTCAGGAAGAGCCGGCGAATATGGGTGCGAGGTTCTACGTGCTGCCAGAGCTTCGCCGCATGGCCAGAGATCGCGTGGTCGTCAGCGTCAATCGCAGTGCGAGCGCGAGCCCTGCAACCGGCAGCGCAAAGGCGCATGATCTGGAAGAGCGCGCGTTGATTGATATGGCGTTTGGTTCCAAGGGCTGAGCGTCCCGTTCGCTTGGTAGATGATTGAAGAAAGACCCACCTGCTTGGCATCTGAGTAGGTGGGTTTTGTTTTGGAGGGTGAATGAAGGTCTTGACGGCAGCAGAGATGGGCTTAGCGGATCAGCGCACAGCGAAGGCGAGTATCTCGCTGGATGAGTTGATGGAGTCTGCCGGGGCAGTGGTCGCGGCTTTCTGTTTGCGGCAGTATCCGCAAGCTGCCCATGTAATGGTGCTCTGCGGCAAAGGCAACAATGGTGGGGATGGCATGGTTGCGGCACGACTGCTCGCGGGTGAAGGCGTTGGAGTAAGGGTGCTCCTGGTTGGCAAGCGTGAGGAGATTGGTGAAGGGGCTCACGCGGCTTGGGCAAAGCTTGAAGAGGCGTGTGGACCTGAAGTGATTGAGGAACTCGGCGATGGGACTGACGTTGAGGTCTTGTCGGAGTATCTGGATGAAGCGGATCTGATCGTGGATGCTGTCTTTGGAACGGGCTTCAAAGGGCCGATGCGCGAAGGCGCAGCTGTTGCGCTGCGCGATGCGGTTACCAGGGTGCAGGTTCCGGTTGTTGCGGTCGATCTGCCGAGCGGTTGGGACGCCGATTCATACGAAGAGACGGTGGAGGGAGCGTTTCGCGCGGATGCCGTGGTGACGTTTACGGCACCGAAGATTGCGCACTGCTTCGGGCACCTGACAGCTGATGTCTTCGGGCCTGTCGTCGTCGGGGAGATTGGTTCGCCAGACGAGGCCGTGCTGAGCGAACTCAACATCACCTGGGCAGGTTCGTCAAAGGCGCTTACCGAGAAGCGACGGCCGATCAACTCGAATAAAGGTAAGTTCGGGCATGTGCTGGTTGTTGGCGGGAGCTATGGCACCGCGGGTGCGCCGAGTATGGCATCGCTTGCGTGCATGCGTGCCGGCGCTGGATTGGTGACGGCCGCCGTGCCAAGGGAGCTCGTCAATCTTGTGGGTGCTATTGCTCCGGAACTGATGGTGCGTGGTCTTTCGCAAGGGGCTGAAGGCAGCGCCGATCTGAAGAATCTCGATATGCTTGGAGAGTTGCTGAAGGGCATCAAGGTCATTGCGATTGGGCCGGGACTCTCGACGAAGGGTGAGGCTTCGGACTTTGCACGTGAGTTGATCCTGAAGACGACGCTTCCCATCGTGATTGATGCGGATGCTTTGAATGCTTTTGATTCGGATAAGGCGAAGCTGCTCGATGGGCATGGTCGTACGATGGTGCTGACGCCGCACCCTGGTGAGATGGCTCGACTGCTTGGGATAACGGTGAAGGAGGTTGAGGCGGACCGCATCCATTTGGCGAAGAAGTTTGCCATGGAGCATGGGCTGACTCTCGTGCTCAAGGGTTGGAGGACGCTCGTGGCGCATCCAGATGGTCGCATCGCCGTCAACACCACCGGGAATCCTGCGCTGGCAAAAGGCGGAAGTGGCGACATCTTAACGGGGATCATTGCAGCACTCGTGGCGCAGCATCCGGAGCAGGTGGCTGAGGCAGTGGAGACCGCAGTGTATCTGCATGGATTGGCCGCCGACCTTGTCGTTCGCGGGATGGATGAGAAGACCGTGCTTGCCACCGATGTGGTGGATCATCTGAGCGAGGCTTTTCGCTACATGCAAGTGGATGAGGATGGGCTGAGCTGGGTGTGTGGCGTTCGCGAGGCGAGCGAGGGAGGGACAGCGTGAAGGAGTTTACGCGGGAGAAGAAGTTCAAGACGCGATCCGTGAACGGGACACTTGCGATAGCGGCGACCGTTGCTGAGATTCTTACGGCCCCTCGGCTTGTCATACTGCGTGGCGAACTGGGTGCAGGCAAGACCACGCTGGTAAAGGGGTGGCTCGCCTCGCTCGGCGCTGCACACGCGGAAGAGGTGACGAGTCCCACGTTCACGCTGGTGCATGAGTATCAGGCGAAGAAGGGTAAGGTGTATCACCTCGACCTTTACCGGCTGGAGACGGAGCAGGAACTGGCTTCTCTGGGCATTGACGAGATGGCGGACGAGCCAGGTGCGGTTGTGCTCATTGAGTGGGGCGAGAAGTTCGCGAGTATCGCAGACCGGGCGGACGCCGAGGTCGCAATGGCGCACCTCGAGGGCGATGAAAGAAGCCTGTGGGTTCGGTGGCGGGAGTGACGGAACGAATTCTCCGAATCCTGTTGGTGGGGACAAAACATGACCGTAAAACCGTTTGGTTTGTCCAAAGAATGCGCTAGGCTTTGTCTATGGCAGTCCCAGCACAGGTTTCGCTCATCGGGGTGTCGCAGGCTGACTTGAATCTCCAAGCGGCAGTCCTGCATCACTTTTGGGCGATCAAGACGGTAGCGCTTGATGCTGGGGAGGAGCCACGCTTTGACTCGGAGCTCGTCGTTATCTGTGCTTCGATTAACGGGCCGGACCAGCAGGTATGGGTCGACAGGGCACGTCATGCGATGCCACAGGTACTCATTATCCGGGTCGACGGTTTTGATTCCGGACCTCTGGCGGGTGCAGACGCCACGGTAGACCACGGGCATGGTCCTGCCGCGTTGGTCTCGACGATCTATGAGCTTCTCACTGAACGCGGCCTCGAAAGCCGTGCCTGGCCCATCGATGCTGAGGTTGTCTGGGTCCAGTAGCGGGTACTAGTGAGGCAGGCGCAGACCGCCAAGCGAGTGGATCACGTTGAACTGGACGAGCAGCCAGAGAACCGTGCAGATGATCACGACGCCGTTGAGGAGCGACTTGATGCTGCTGGCCATGGGGATGTAGCGGTTGATCAGGCCAAGGATGACGCCGATGACGACAAGCACGATCACAATCTGAATCAGGGGAAGCTGCTGCATTGGTTTGGTGTCCTTTAGGTGGTTGGCGGGGCGCAACTCTGGCTATTAGGACGCGCGGTGCGGATAGCCGGTTGTTTGTTGGGGTGAAAAAGACTAGGCGCGACCGGTGAAGCGGTAGATGGTGCAAAGCTCATCGCCTGTCGAGCCGTACTCCTTTTGTTCTGCGATCTCAGCCAAATCGGCCAGGTAGTCTTCGGGGCTCATGGGGACCATACCGTGGAAGAGGCGCGTGAATGCGGGGTTCCGGTCGAGCAGCATGGTGTGTTCGGCATTGACGTAGATCAGATCGAGACTGCCGGGGCGTTCGGCGAAGTGCTGCTCGAGTCTCGCGACGAAGCGGCGCAGGACGTAGATTTCGAACGGATGAAAGAGCATTGCGATGGTGGGACTTTCGGGTAACGGGACTTCCAGGGCGTCGCCTTCGAGGAGACTGATGGGTGCCAGAGGGCTGGCGTTCGCGGACTTGGTGAAGGCGATGATGTTCGCGCGGGCGATGGCAGCGAGTTTTGGATTGATCTCGATGCCTGTCACCTGGTGGAAGGGATGCTGCGAGGCGGTGAGGATCGCGCGGCCTTTGCCGGCCCCTACGTCGAGGAGGGTATAGCGGTCGATGGCGAAGGGGGGTGGGGTCTGCTGCCAGAGGTCGATGAGGGTGTCAAGGATCGAGGGCGCGATCGCGTAGTAGGCAGTGATGTGGGCGTCGCTGGCGTGGCCGGAGGCGAGGGATGGGCCGGGGATCAGGCCTCCGGTGTCGGTCTTGTGGGCCTGGTCGAAGGGGTGAACGGGCGGCAGCTTTGGAGTGTGCCTGGGGCGGATTTTGCGGGCGGATTTTGCGGGCGGCATGAGGAACTCAGTCTAGCGGGTCTTGAAGATCGGGAAGGCTGGTGGGGCGAGCTTGATCTCCGTGCGGGACAAGTCCGGGATGCCGGCGAGAAGGTTCCGGGCCTGGGCGACCATGATCGTGGTGGCGTCTTCATCGGGTTGCCACGTGAGGGTGAGGGTGAGGAATTGGCGGGGTGGGACGCCCGGGATGTTGGCGCCGGGAGCGTCGAGGTCGGGGGTGAGGGTGATGGAGCGGACGAGCCCCAGATCGACGATGTTGAGCTTGAGCGCGGGGTCGAAGCAGGCGCGGAGGGCGTTGCGGATGTCGTCTTCAGAAAGCATTGCTGGGTTGAGTGTAGCGGGTTAGGCTTACGGATATGAAGATCGTTGGGAATGGGGAGCGGGGGTGCAAACGAGGGCCGGAGGGGTGGTTCAGCGGCCTGGTGTGGATGGATTCGGTGGTCGAGCCGACGGTGCCATCCCGCACGCAAGCGGTGCTGGTGACCTTCGCGCCTGGGGCGAGGACGGCGTGGCATACGCATCCGGTGGGGCAGACGCTGTACGTCGTCTCGGGGATTGGGTGGGTGCAGAAGATGGGCGAGGCGGCGCAGGTGATTCGACCGGGCGATGTGGTGGTCATTGCGCGGGGAGAGAATCACTGGCATGGGGCCGATGCGAGCCACACGATGGTCCACCTGGCGATGCAGGAGGGGGATGAATCCGGAGTGAATGTGGTGTGGGGCGAACTGGTTTCCGATGAGGCGTACGGGGCAGCTGCGACGGCCGAATGAGGCTACCCTACCCCCCCCCTATATGAGTTATATGCAAATATCGGAAAACAGGGGACTTACAAAACGGGCTTATATACCGATTACGGCCCGATCCGGCAGGGTGCGGTTGCACCATTTCCGGGGCAGCTACTTTTGCTGAGCGCTAGTTTTTGCGTTCAGTGAGGTAGAGGGCGAGGGCCTTGAGGTTATCGGCGGCGGGGCCGAAGGGGTCGAGGGCTGTGAAGGCGTCGGCGATGAGTTCTTCGGCGTCGTGGAGGGACTGGTCGATCCCGAAGACAGCGGGCCAGGTGGCTTTGTCAGAGGCGGTGTCTTTACCGGCGGTTTTGCCGAGCTGGGCGGAGTCCTGGGTCATGTCGAGGACGTCGTCGACGATCTGGAAGGCAAGGCCGGCTTTTTCGCCGAAGGTCCGCAGGCGAGCGATGGTGTCGGGGGAAGCTCCGGCGAGGTGACCTCCGGCGACGACGGAGACGGTGATGAGGGCTCCGGTTTTCGAGCGATGGATGCGCTCGACGAGGTCTGCTGATGGCGTGACGCCCTCGGATTCGATGTCCATCACCTGGCCGCCGATCATCCCATAGGGAAGGCTGCCAGGCAGGTCCGCGCCGACGCCGGTGGAGATGGCGTCCGAGACCTCGCGCAGGATGCTGACTGTTTGTTCGGCGGGGATTTTGAGGCGGGAGATGGTCTGGAAGGCGAGAGTTTGCAAGGCGTCCCCGGCGAGGATGGCGGTTGCCTCGCCGAAGACGACATGGCAGGTGGGCTTGCCGCGCCGGAGGTCGTCGTTATCGAGGGCGGGCAGATCGTCGTGGATGAGCGAGTAGGTGTGGATCATCTCGAGTGCGGCGCCAAGTTCGGAGGCGGGTGTGTCGAGGTTGGCGGAGCCGATTACCATGCGGGCGGCTTCGAGTGCCAAAACGGGACGAAGACGTTTGCCTCCGGCGAAGACGCTGTGGCGCATGGCGCGGTGGATGGAGTGAGGCTGCGTATCGGGCGACGGGAGCAGGCGTTCGAGCGCCTGATCGGTGAGGGCTGCGCCTGATTGGAGGAGGTTTTGTACGTCCGGCTTCATCGCTTTCGATGATAGCGGATGCGAAAAGTGCTTGCCGGAATGGGACGGTGGCATTCAAATAAGGAAGTTCCCCGGGAATCGATTGATGCAGCATCCGACGCGCAGAGCAGGGCGTGGTGGCCACGTGCAAATCAGAGCAGTCAACGTTGGATGGAGGCGCTTGAGAGCGTCTTCGATGCGGAGAGATCGATGCGGAGAGTACGGACGCGGCTCGGGCTGTTTTTGCTGGGGTGGGTGGGATTTGCCGGGTTCGGATTCGGTCAGGCGACGCTGGTGGCCGATGCCCATGTGAACGCGGCGTTGCCGACGATGAACAGTGGTGGGATCTCGAATGTGAATGTGGGTGGCGGTTATACGGGGTTGTTTCAGTTTGACTTGAGTTTGCTTCCGGCAGGGACGACGTCGGCACAGATCTCGCGGGCTGTCCTGCTGCTGTATGTGAATCGCGTGGATACGGCTGGGGCTGTATTGTTTGCGCCGCTGAATGCGAGCTGGAGTGAGGCGGGCGTGACCTTTCAGACTCTGCCAGCGGTAGGAAGTCCGGTGGCTTCGGTGAATGTGTCACAGGGCGGGGCGTATGTGGCAGTGGACGTGACGGGGCTGGTGCAGGGGTGGGTGACGGCTCCCGCGACGAACTTTGGGCTGGCGGGGAGTTCGGCGAGCGGGGTCATGCAGTTCGATAGCAAGGAGAACGATCTTACCGGTCATGCTGCGACGCTGGTGTTGACGATGGCATCGCAGGGGCCGGCGGGGCCTGCCGGGCCGGTTGGAGCGATGGGTATGCCAGGGCTGCCGGGTGTGCCAGGGCTACCGGGTGCGCAAGGTTTACCCGGAACACAAGGCCCGATCGGGTTGACCGGGGCGGTGGGGCCTGCCGGTGCTGTTGGTCCAGCTGGGATGGCTGGACCAACGGGGTCGCAGGGATTGATTGGGCCTGCGGGACCTTCGGGTTTGCCGGGCGCGCAGGGAGTGCCGGGGACGATCGGGCCGCAAGGGCCATCGGGGCTTCCGGGGGCTCAGGGTTTGCAAGGATCGGCTGGTCCTGCCGGTGCGCAGGGGGTGGCTGGGCCTGCTGGTGCGGTTGGTGCCGCCGGTGCTGCCGGTGCGGTTGGTCCTGCCGGGCCTGTTGGTGCGAGCGGTGCGCCGGGCATGGCGGGTCCTGCAGGTTTGCCGGGGGCAACCGGGGCTGCGGGAGCCATCGGCCCGGCTGGACCGCAAGGCGCTGTCGGGCCGACCGGGCTTTCCTTTGAGGGGGGCTACCAGGCAGCGACGAACTATGGCGTGGGAGATGGAGTTACGTTTGGCGGCGCGGGGTATGTTTCGCTGGTGGCTGCCAACCATGGGAACACGCCGGACCAAAGTCCGCTGCAGTGGGGTTTGTTTGCGGCTGCCGGGATGAATGGCGCGGCTGGTGCGGTCGGGCCCGCCGGGGCGACTGGAGCGGCTGGCCCCATGGGACAAACGGGGGTTGCGGGTCCGGTGGGGGCGACCGGTCCAGTTGGGCCGCAGGGGCCTCCGGCGATCCACTACACGGGGAACTATCAGTCGACGACGAACTACGGGTTTGCCGATGCGGTGAGTTTTGGCGGGTCGACGTATGTTTCGCTGGCAGCTTCGAACCAAGGAAATACGCCGGATGTGAGTTCCACAGAGTGGGCGGTTCTGGCGGCGCAGGGGGCAACCGGGTTGACGGGCGCAAATGGTTCGCCGGGAGTGGCGGGTCTGCCGGGTGCCACTGGGCCGGTCGGGCCGCAAGGGGCTGCGGGGCCGCCTGTTTCGTTCCTTGGGGATTGGGTGGCTGGGACGAACTACAACATTGGCGATGCGGTGGCTTTTGGCGGTGGGAGTTTTATTGCTCTCGTCGCGAACGCCGGGCGGGAGCCGGATGGGTCGCCGACGTATTGGGGGACGCTGGCTGCGGCGGGCGCTGCAGGGATTGCCGGGGCTCAGGGGCCCACAGGGCTTGAAGGGCCGACGGGGTATCCCGGGCCGCAGGGTGCGATTGGGCCGGCCGGGCCGGTGGGTCCGAGTGGGCCGGTTGGGCTGGTATTTCGCGGCGGATGGAGCGTGAACGCTGCGTATGCGATGGGCGATACGGTGTCCTATGAAGGGGCGAGCTGGATCTCGGGAACGGGCGGGAATATGGGGAACGAGCCCGGGCCGTACAGCTCGCAGTGGAGTTTGCTGGCGGCGGCGGGCGCGGATGGGACGGTGGGGCCGGCCGGGGCGCAGGGTCCTGCCGGGGTGACAGGTGCGATGGGACCAACGGGTGCGACGGGTCCGGCAGGAGCGGCTGGTGTGAACTTTCGCGGAGCCTGGGGTTCCGGCGCGAACTATGGCATAGGGGACGCGGTGACGTTTGGCGGTTCGACGTATCTCGCGACGGGTGTGAGCAGTGCCGTTGAGCCGGATCAGAATGCAAGCGTGTGGGCCGTGCTTGCGTCGGCGGGGCAGGCCGGTCCGAGCGGGGCAGCAGGCGTGGCGGCTACGGTGGTGGTGGGGACCGTGACGACTGGGGCTCCGGGGACGAGCGCGATGGTGGTGAATGGCGGGACGAGTGGGGCGGCGGTGTTGAACTTCACGATTCCGCGCGGGGAGACGGGAGCGGCGGGCAGCTCGGGTGGTGCGGGAAGTGGAGGGAGTGCGGCGTTTGGCTCGGTCGTGCATGCCGTTTCCTACCTGACGCAGTTTTACTCGGTGAATAACCCGAATGCGAACGCGGCGGAGACGGACGAGGTGCTGACGTGGGTGCCGAATGGATGCACGGCTTCAGGGTTGATGGTGCGGTCGGACCAGGGAGCGACGATTACGGTGACGCTGCGGATGGGGATGCCCGGAGCGATGGCGGATACAAGTCTAAGCTGCCAGGTGGGCACGGGTGGAACGTGTTCGTTGAGTGGGAATGTGGTGGTGCCGGCGGGTGGGTTTTTGGACTTTGAGATGATGCACGCTGACTCGGTGATGAAGGGAGTGTGGACGGTGCTGACTTGCAATTGATGGATTTGAAACCGGGGTGAGCTCGATCCCGTCCTGCTTTGGCCCCGGCAGACTATGGCGTGGGAAAGAGGGTGGCGCGGAGCCCGGTAGTGAGCTGGGTGAGGCGGGTTGGGTCGGGTGCGGCGGCTTGAAACTGCTCTTCGAGTTCGCGGGCGAGGTCGGTGCCGTGGTGGAAGCCGAACATGCCGAGGGATCCGGAGAGTTTGTGGGCGTTGCTTTCGGCTTCGGCGCGTGCGGTCTCGGTAAGGGTGCCGGTGTTTGCGGCTGCGGCTGCGGCGTCAAGCTGGGCGAGACGCTCGAGAATGAGCGGCTGGTTGCGGGTCCAGAGGTTGGCGATCGCGCGTGTGGTGCTGCTGTCGGTGGTGTCGGACATGGTCATTCAGATGCTTCAGTGTGGCACGGGTGTGCCTTATGCGACCGAACGGACGTGGGCATGGAGGTGCGACTTTGGTAGCAGAAAACTTTAGTCGTGCCAGCCGAGGACGTCAGAGATTTGTGAGGCGAGGGTGAGAGGGTCAAACGGTTTGAAGAGGATGGCGGCGACGCCGAGACCGGCGAAACGGCGCTGATCGACGCCCTGGACCTTCGCGGTGAGGAGCACCACGGGGATGCCCTGGACTTCGGGGTTGAGCTGCATCTGCCTGAAGGTGGTGGGGCCGTCCATCTCGGGCATCATGACGTCCATGAGGATGGCGTCGGGCTTCTCGGCGGCGGCGACTTTGATGCCTTCGCGGCCGGAGGATGCGGTGAGAATCTCCCAGCCTGCAGTGGCTTCGAGGGAGAGCGCGGCGACCTCGCGGATGTCGTCTTCGTCGTCGATGATGAGTACGCGGCGCATGAAGCATTCTCTCATGGGAGGGCGGCTTCTCGCAGGATGCCGGGTTGATGGGATGAGAAGACGGAGTTGTGTTCGAGAGTTTGGAGTTGGGAGTTTTTTTAGTGAGGGGCTGGGCTAGGCGCGGGCTGCGACGCGAGGCGGGCGGGGTGTGGCGGGACGCAGATGTTGGACGATATTGAGGACGAGTTCTTCGACCTCGGATGGCTGGACTTTTGCCTTGGTGAGGAAGTCGGTGGGGCCGAGACGAAGTTTGTTCATCTCGGAGTCAGCGAGATCGCGCCCGGAGTAGACGACGAGCGGGAGCGAGAGCAGGTCGGGCTGCTGGCGGAGCCATTCGACGAGTGAGAAGCCGTCGCCGTCTGGCAGGGTGAGGTCGAGGATGATGAGCGCGGGGCGGTCGAGGCGGCAGTGGTCCATGGCCGACTGGCGGGTGTTAGCGTGGGCGACGCGCACCTGCGCTTCTTCAAAGCCGGCGATGATGACGGCGGCGAGGTCGGAGTCGTCTTCGACGAGGAGGACGTGCGAGGAGCCGTTGCCGGAGTTGAGGACACGCGAGATCTCGCCGAGCAGACGATCTTCCTGGAAAGGTTTCTGCACCCAGCCTTGCGGGATGAGCTGCTTGTTGGAGTCCTTCATCTTGCCGGCGGTAGGCGAGAGGACGGAGAGGACGACGACGGGGATGTGGGCGGTATCCTTCGATTCTTTGAGGCGCTGCATGGTCTCCCAGCCGGAGAGGCCCGGCATGTAGAGATCGAGCAGAATGGCCTGGATGGAGTTGGCGGAAGCGAGCGCGATGGCCTTTTCTCCGGTGTCGGCTTCGAGGATGCGGTAGCCGTGACGCTCGAGGTGCTCGCCGACGATGGTGCGGATGCTGGCTTCGTCGTCACAGACGATGATGGTGCCGCGGCTGGGTGTGGGGCGGAGGGCTTTCTGGAAGGCCTCCGAGGTGTTCGCGGTGTGCTCCCGGGCGATGCGCGGGAAGGCGACGATGAGGGATGCTCCGGGACCGCGTTTCTGCTGCACGTTCGATTCGGCCCAGATGGAGCCGTTATGCTGGGCAACGATGGTCTTGCAGATGGCGAGGCCGAGGCCGGTGCCACCTTTCTGGCGGGCGTCCGATGCTTCGACTTGCTGGAAGCGGTCGAAGATGGATTCGAGCTTGTCGGTCGGGATGCCGCGGCCTTCGTCCGAGACGCGGAGGGTGAGCCAGTCGGGGTCGGCTTCGATGTGGATGTGGACGGCAGTCTTGGGTGGGGAGAACTTAATTGCGTTCGAGAGCAGGTTGGTGACGACCTGGAGAATGCGGTCGGCGTCGCCGTCGAGCGCGACGGCCTCGGTGGGGGCGGTGACGACGAGAACAAGCGCGACGCCCGCGGCATCGGCCATGGCGGTCATGGTTTCGATGGCTTGCTGGACCAGCTCGCGAAGGTTGCAGCGGCGCACCTGGAGGGTGGCACGGCCGGATTCCATGCGCTCGATGTCGAGGATGTCGTTGATGAGGCGGATGAGGCGGTCGGTGTTGGTGACGGCGATGCGAAGGAGGTTTTGCGCCTTGGCGTCGACGTTGCCCATGAGACCGGCAGAGAGGAGTCCGAGGGCTCCGCGAATGCTGGTGAGAGGAGTGCGGAGTTCGTGCGAGACGGTGGAGATGAACTCGTCTTTGATCTGGTCGAGTTCGGAGCGCTGGACGAGGAGGGAATCCTTGTTGCGCTGGGCCTCGGTTGCGTCGTCAAGAGCGGCGCGAAGGCGGCGGATTGCGCGTTGGGCGCGCCACCAGACAACACCGAGGGCAATCGCGAGACCGAGGCAAAGGACGTTGAGGAGAACGAGACTCATCAGTTGATGCTCGATGGTAACGCACGGAAGTCCCGGATTGTATCGAAAGGTGGAGGGGGTTGTTGACTGAGAAGGAAAGTATTTGCCCGTTGCCAGAGTGGAACTGGCAACGGGCAGCGAACGAGCGACGTTATGCGGTTACGGGAACGGCGTCGAGGATCTCGGCGAAGCGCTTGCCGGTGCGGGCGGTGTAGCCCTTCTTGTGGAAGGCATATCCGGCGATGAGCGGCAGGGCGAGGGTGGCTTCGGAGAAGACCATCTGCTCGTAGGTGAGGTCGACCTTGCCCCAGGAGCTTGCTTCCTTGAGGGTCGAACCGGACAGAGCGCCGTCGCGGGCGTCAGCGACCGTGATCTGGATGGCGTACTTGTGCATCGAGGCTTCGACGCCGAGGATGTCTGCGGCGACGACGATATCCTGGGCGAAGTTCTTCGGAACTCCGCCGCCGATCATGAGGAGGCCGGTGGTGGGGTTTTCGATTTTGATCCTGGTGATCTCGTAGAAGTCCTTGGCGGAGTCGATCGAGACGACCGATTTGCCTGCGCGAGCGTGCTGGTGAGCGACGAGGCCGAAGCCGGCGGAGCAATCGGAGAAGGCGGGGCAGAAGATGGGTACGCCTTTTTCGTAGGCGGCGAGAACGATGGAGTCGGGATTGCCGTTCGACGGGGTGCGACCGTTATCCGAGAGGTACTTGCCCATGGCCTGGATGAATTCGCGCGAGGAGTAGGCGCGGGGCTCGAGCGAGTTGGTGATCTGGAGGGTGGTGTCGTCGCAGATGCGAAGCTGTTCTTCGTCGATGAAGGTGTCGTAGATGCGGTCGATCATGAGTTCGCGGAGGTCGGCGTCGCCAGCTCCGTACTTGTACTCATCGCCGGCGATGTAGTGCTTGAAGCCGAGGGCTTCGAAGAAGTCCTGGTCGACGATGTTGGCGCCGGTGGAGACGATGGCGTCGACCATGTTGTTGCGAATCAGGTCGACGAAGATTTTTTGCAGGCCGGCGGAGATGAGCGAGCCGGCGAGGCAAAGGATAACGCCGCACTCGGTGTCCTTGAGCATCATGTCGTAGATGGTGGCGGCGCGCGCGGTGTCACGCGCGGAGTAGGCCATGTGGGCCATGGCGTCGACGAGCGGCACGACGTTGTGCTGGGTGATGTCGAGGTGAACGATGGGGGCTTGGAGGAGTTCGGCTTTGGTAGGCATGGCACCTTCTAGGGTAGCGCGCCGGGCTGAGCCGGGAAGCGCGGAGTTTTATGAATTTCCGGTGAGCGGACGCGAAACGGCTCGGACGCTGAATGTTGTTGTCTGGGTGCTGCTACAGAGGGAAAGACTTGGATTCCGCGCTTCGTGCTTGATGGTCTGGTGCATGTCCCGGGAGCGGAGATCGGGGGTGTTGTTTAACTCACTCCTCATTATAGCGAAGATTCGTTCTGCGCTTCGTAAGTAGGCTCCTTGTCCAGGCTTTTGGCCACGAATGCAAAAGCAGCCATAATCTCCTCGTGAGTTACGGCGAACCATTGAATCACTTCTACTACGGATGCGCCGTCTGCTAGATTCTCGAACACCGCTTTGACGGGCATGCGGGTGTCTTTGAAAAGCCAAGCTCCGCTGACCTTGCCGGGTATGCTTTCGATGGCTGAACATTGCGACCAATCCAAGGTTGCCATAACAATTCTCCTGGATACAGGCTACGCCTTGGCATGGCAATAGACACTCAAAGTGACGGACGGTCGACTGGCGGTCGCGAGGCGTCAGTGTACCCTGCTTGCGGCGCGAAAGCGCTGATGCTGAGCTGACTTCAGTAGATCGAGTTTACGGAATGCTGAGGAGATAAATGTGTGTTCTTGTGGCGAGGGCGACGTGATGCCCGTCTGGCGAGATCCGTTGCGCCGCGTCGGCGGGAATGGATCGCTGAAAAATCACTTTCCTGAATTGTGGGTCGACAGCAGTCACTCGGTAATAGATCTTTCCGTAGCAGTCATCAAAATCGCCTAAAAGACATCCATCGGTGTAGAGCAGCAAGCGTCGCGGCGTGGTGGCGGAAAGATCGCTAATTTGAGCGAGATCGGAAAAAGGTGGGTAGATGCCCTTCAATTCCATTGGTAAGGGTATTGGCCCACCGCTGGACATGAAATGAAGTTGCTTATCGTATCCGAGCCAAACAGCCTGACTTTCATTGAAGAAGTAAAGGGGTTGGTTTCGGTCAGGAGGGTCGCCGAACAGCGACGGCCTATCGTGAATAGTGATTGATTTGCAGCCACTTGTTCCCGAGCAGACGGCATAGCCGTGATCAGAAATACCAGTGATAAACCTCCCGATGTGCTCTTCGACAGCTTGTGAAGACTCCGCATTGAAGAGCCGGTATCGGGCCTTGCGCGACTTGCCTCGCAATACCTCGGTGCTGTCATCTTCGACGCTCACAAGCTTGCGCGACGGTGAGAGCAGAAGATTAGGGGCGTACTTACCGCTGAGCAGGATAGGCTGCGACCATACGACGGCAAAGTTTTCCAAGGAAAGAACTTTTACCTCTGACATGGTTGCTACGGTGATATGGCCAACAGGACCAGGCACCACGGCTACTACGCCTTCTGCTGGAACTGATCGAGGATTTTTTCCGTCGAGATCGATGACAGTGATATGAGGTGTTGGCGGTTGGACATTCTTCTTCGGTTGACAGTAAGTGCTTTGCAGCACCGAAAGAAGGAGGTGTGTATCGTCGAGGAATTCGACGGTCTGCTTGGCACATGAGAATTTTCCAAAGTCGTACGGAGCGAGGTCGATTTTCGGTATTTGTCCCGCTGAGACGTTTGGCAACGCCACGGGCAAAACAAAACTGAGTAGGTTTGCGAACACTTGCAAGCGACGGCTACCTCGAAGGTTGAAGCGGTCTTTCCTTTGCATAAGGGGAGTCTCCTGCTTGCACTGGATGGAGTCAAGAGTCCCGGTGTACGCTATTTGCGTGGCGAAACCTGATGATGCGGAACTGATTTCGGTGGATGGGGTCGAGGTGCGAGTGTCGTCGCCGGGGAAGCTGTATTTCTCGCGCGAGGTGAAGCTGACCAAGCTGGAGATCGTGCGATATTTTCTGGCGGTGGCACCTGGGGCGCTCGGTGGGATTCGAGATCGGCCGATTGTGTTGAAGCGGTTTGTGAATGGGGCGGAGGCGGAGCCGTTTTACCAGAAGCGTGCGCCGAGTGATCTGCCGCCTTACCTGCGGACGGTGACGCTGTCGTTTCCTTCGGGGCGTACGGCAGATGAGGTCGTGGTGGACAATGCGGCGGCGTTGGCGTGGGTGGTCAATCTTGGCTGCATGGAGCTGCATCCGCATCCGGTGCGGACGGGCGATCTCGATCACCCGGATCAGTTGCGGGTCGATCTTGATCCGGGGCCGGGTGTTGGTTTCGATGACGTGCGGAAGGTGGCGCTCGAGGCGAACGCGGTGCTCGGCGATCACGGGCTGAGTGGCTTTGTGAAGACCAGCGGCTCGCGTGGGATTCACATCAACGTGCCGATCCGTCAGGAGTGGAGCTTCACCGAGGTTCGCCGGGCGGCGCTGGCGCTGAGCCGCGAGGTGGAGCGGCGGGTGCCGGCGCTGGCGAGCAGCAAATGGTGGAAGGAAGAGCGGCACGGGGTCTTCCTGGACTACAACCAGAATGCGAAGGACCGGACGACGGCTTCGGCTTACTCGGTGAGACCGCTGCCGGATGCGCGGGTCTCCGCGCCGCTGACGTGGGATGAGGTGTCGGAGTGCGATCCGGCGGCGTTTACGGTGCTGACGATGCCGGAACGGTTTGCGCGGATTGGCGACCCGCATGCTGCGTTTGGTGATGCTCCGGGGTCACTGGACGGCTTGCTCGAGTTGGCGGCTCGGGATGAGCGTGAGGGGATCGGCGATGCTCCGTGGCCGCCGCACTTTGCGAAGGCGGAGGGTGAGCCGAAGCGGGTGCAGCCTTCGAAGGCGAAGGCCTTTGGCGATCAGCTAGGGGAAGGCTTCGGGGCGAAACGGTTTCGGAAGCAGGCGGTGAAAGCGGCTGGTGAAGGCGAAGCGCCGAAGAAGACTCCGGCCAAGCGGGTGCCGAAGTTTCCGTTGCTCACGATTGCGAACTCGCCTGATAAAGAGGCGGCGCTGGCGGGGCTGGAGCGATGGAAGGCGGCTCACCCTGAGGCTGCAGCTCTGCTTGCTGTGGATGATGTGCTCGTGGACCGGATGCGCGGGAGTGCTTACATCTGGTATCGGATTCGGGTGAACCTGAGAAACGTTCCGGAGGATCAGCGGCCCGCGCAGGGTGCGCCCGATCCGGATGATGATCCGACGCGCGCTGGCTAAACGCCGCTGGCAAAGACCGACTTCAACTCTTCGGGTGGCACGACTTCAAGTTGCTCATAGGTGCAGGCGGCTGGAGTTTTGTCCGTGCGCCAGCGCCGGAACTGGGCCATGTGGCGAAAGCGGTTGCCTTGCATGTGCTCGTACGCGACTTCGACGACGAGTTCGGGGCGGAGGGCGATCCACGAGAGGTCTTTGCCGGAGTTCCAGCGGCTGGGTGCGCCGGGCTGGCGTTGGTTCTCGGTCTCGACTTCACTAGCCCACGGGTGGTTCACGTGTGCGTTCTCGCGGTAGGGGGCGAGGAACTCGACGAGTTCTTTGCGTTTGGGCATGGTGAAGCTGGCGCAGACGCCGACGTGCTGGAGTGAGCCTGCGTCGTCGAAGAGTCCGAGGAGGAGCGAGCCGATGGCGGTGCCTTCGGCGTCCTTGTGCCAGCGGAAGCCGCCGACGACGCAGTCGCAGTCGCGTTCGTGCTTCACCTTCAACATGGAGCGCTTATTCGGTTCGTAGTGGCTGCTGGCGAGCTTGGCCATCACGCCGTCGAGACCGGCTCCTTCAAAGCGGCGGAACCAGTCTTCGGCAGTGGCGCGGTCGCGGGTTGCGGGAGTCTGGTGGATGGGAGGTTTGGTGTGCTTGAGGACTTCGGTGAGTCGGGCGGTGCGCTGCTCGAAGGGGGTCGATGTGAGGTCTTCGTCGCCGTGGGCTAACAGGTCGAAGAAGACGACTGAGGCGGGTGTCTGCTGGGCAAGCAGCTTGACGCGCGAGGCGGCGGGGTGGACGCGCAGTTGGAGGGCATCGAAGTCGAGCCGGCCGTGCGAGGCGATGACGATCTCGCCGTCGAGGACGCAGCGTTGCGGGAGTTGCGCGAGGAGGGTCTCGACGACTTCGGGGAAGTAGCGGTTGAGCGGCTTAGTGTCGCGGCTTTGGAGGAGGATCTCGTCGCCGTCGCGAAAGATGAGCGCGCGGAAGCCGTACCACTTGGGCTCGAAGAGCCAGTCGCCGGTTTTGGGGATGTCGGCGACGCGCTTGGCGAGCATGGGGAGGACGGGCGGTTGGACGGGTAAGTTCACGGGATGAGTTTACGGCAAAGGGCAAGGCAAGTGCGCCTTGATCGCGGGCGGCGATTACTTCGTGGGGTGATCGCTCGGCGTGCTTGGCCGAAGCCCTAAGCCTCCGTGAAGATCTCTTCGATTTTGAGATCGAAGAGCTTGGCCAGGCGAAAGGCGAGGGGTAGCGAAGGGTCGTATTTGCCGGTTTCGATGGCGTTGACGGATTGGCGGGAGACCTCGAGCTGCGTGGCGAGGTCGGCCTGGGACCAGTTGCGTTCGGCGCGCAGGATGCGCAGGCGATTGTTCATGGCTTACTCCTGCGGGGACTTGTGCTGGCGGAAGATGACGACCTTGGCGAGGGCGGTGAGGAAGATGAGCAGGAAGGGGATGGCGAGGGTTGGCAGGTGCGGGATGGTGTCGTGGCTGTGCAGTTCGAGGAAGCCCCAGATGGTGGCGAAGGTGACGGTGATGACGGTGGCCCAGACGAAAGAACGGGTGAGCAGGATGCGCTGGAACTCGTCACGGATGCGGACGACGAGGAAGGCAACGCTGATGAGTTCGGCGACGAAGGCGGCACCGGCGATTCCGGCGAGGACGAAGCCGCCGGGGCCTTCGTGCATGTGTAGGGCGAGCTGTGAACAGGCGAGGTAAAGGACGAGGGACGAGCAGCCGGCGATCTGGCAGCGGCGGCGGAACTGGCGATCGGCGGGGGACTTCATGCATTCGGACATTTGATTGGCTCCCTTGACTTAGTGACAAGTAAACATGACATTATCACCTGAAAATGTCAAGGAAGCTTGTCAGAATGTTCCACGTGGAACATTTTTGGGCGGGGGGCGTGCATGCTTCGGAGCCCGATTGGTAGGCTAAATGCATGAACGTGAACTTTGCGGAGCGGGCGCATAACCATAACTGGAAGCTCGATCCGATCGTGCGGTCGCTGCTAGATACGGACTTTTACAAACTGCTCATGCTGCAGTTCATCTGGAAGAATTTTCCAGCGGTGCCGGTGACGAGTGAGGTGACGAACCGGACGGTAAAGATGCGGCTGGCGGAGCGCGTGGGGGCGGCTGCGCTGGTCGAGCAGATGGAGCATGTGCGGCAGTTGAAGTTTCGGCGGAGCGAACTGGTGTGGCTGGCGGGCAATACGTTTTATGGGACGCGGTCGATCTTCGAACCGGCATTTTTGGAGTGGCTGGAGCATGACTTCAGGCTGAGTGACTACTCGGTTGCCGAGCGGGATGGGCAGTTGGTGTTGGAGTTCTCGGGGCTGTGGACCGAGGTAACGATGTGGGAGGTGTACGCGCTGGCGATCGTGAGCGAGTTGAAGACGCGGACGGCGTTGGCGGAGCTGAGCGAGCTGGAGCTGGACGTGTTGTATGCGCGGGCGAAGACGCGGCTGTGGGACAAGATTGAAAAACTACAAGGCGTGCGGGGGCTGAAGGTATCCGACTTCGGGACGAGACGGCGGCATAGCTTTTTATGGCAGGAGTACTGCGTGATGGCGATGCGGATCGCGCTCAACAATGGCGAGGAGCGATTTACGGGGACTTCGAATACGGCGCTGGCATACAAGCATGACCTCGAGGCGATTGGGACGAACGCGCATGAGCTGCCAATGGCGATGGCGGCGATGGCTTCGCGAGGGAACGATGAAGCGTTGCGGACTTCGCAGTATGAGGTGCTGGAGTTGTGGCAGCGGAGTTATGGCGGGTCGTTGCTGATCATGTTGCCGGATACGTTTGGGACGACCCAGTTTCTGGAAGGGGCTCCGGCGTGGACGGCGGACTGGACGGGGCAGCGGATCGATTCGAAGGACCCGGTGGTGGCGGGGGACGAGTATATCGGCTGGCTGCAGGCGCATGGCAAGGATGCGACGAAGAAGCGATTGATCGCGAGTGATGGGCTTGATGTCGAGGACATCGTGCGACTGCATGCTTACTTCGACGGGCGGATTCGATTCAGTGCGGGGTGGGGGACTCTGTTGACGAATGATTTTCGTGGATGTCATCCGAGGGGCGAGGATACGCTGGCTCCGCTGAGCCTAGTTTGCAAGTTGACGAGCGCGGATGGAGTGCCGACGGTGAAGCTCTCGGATAATGCGAGGAAGGCAGTGGGGCCGCAGGATTTGGTTGAGAGGTATCGGAGGGTGTTTGGGAGCAGAGCGGAGGTAGGGGCGGTCGTGGTGGTTTAGGTTTCGAATCGGGCACGGAGTTGTACGGGTTGATTCAAGGAAGGCACTTCGCTGTGCTTGGGGTGACAGGTTTTCACCGTGGGTTCCGAGAGGCTAGTTATACTTCTGGGCATGCGAATGCGTGGCGTGGTGCGAGTGATGGTGGCGGCGTTAGTGGTGCCGATGGTGCTGGTGCAGTCGGGGCATGGGTGGGGGAGTGACGGGCACATGATGATCAACCGGCTGGCGGTGGCGAAGCTGCCGGGGGATGTGCCGGAGTTTTTGCGGTCGGGCTATGCGCAGGAGGCGATGGAGTACTACGGTCCGGAGCCGGATCGCTGGAAGTCGTCGGCCGAGGCTGAGTTGCGGAATGCGGGGTCCGGGGAACACTACATCGATCTGGAGTGGGCGGATCTCATTGGGGGGCCGCTGCCGAGGAATCGGTATGACTTTTTGCGGGCTTTGGCCGTGGCGCAGAAGGCGCATCCGGAGCTGCCCTTGACGCCAGAGAAGGTCGGCATGCAGCCGTGGGCAGCAGAGGAGTGGTTCGAGCGGACGAAGGCGGCGATGCGCGAGTATCGCGGTTTGAAGGCGGCGCACAAGGAGACCAAGCCGGTGGAGGCGGAGGTACTCTTTTGCGCGGGGATCCTGGGGCACTGGGTGGGGGATGCGTCAAACCCGCTGCATACGACGATTCAATACAACGGGTGGACAGGGCCGAATCCGAACGGGTACACGACGCTGCATGCGATTCATGCGCAGATGGAGTCAGACTTTGTTGCGGCGAATGTGAATGCGAACAAGGATGTGGCGCCGTTGATTCCGGAGCAGGCGAAGGTGCTGGGTGATTTCTTCGATGACTATGTCGCTTATATTCGTCACTCGAATACGTTGGTCAAGAAGAGTTACCAGATCGAAAAGGCTGGTGGCTTTGTCGGGGCAGGGTCGGCGGAGAGCCGGGCCTTTATCGATGAGCGATTGGCGGCTGGAGCCACGGAGTTGAGAGATGTGATTTATACGGCGTGGGTGCGGAGTGGAGACCCTGTCCCGGCTTATCGGAATTCGCAGAAGGTGGCGCCGACGAACTAGGTGCGTACGCGGATTGCGCGGATTGAGCGCGGATTAAGGGCAAAGACTTTCTTGAGGGGTTTCTTAGGACAACAGCCTCCGGAAGATGACTGCTTTCATAAGGCAGTTGACCTCTTTAGACAACGACCTTCTTACGACACTGCCTTCTTAGGGCAAACGCCTTCTTTGGGGCGAAGACCTCATCACGGATGGTTTTTTCGCAGGACGATCTCAAACAACTTGCCGCTCGGATCGAGACCGAGTCCCTCGACCACATTCGGTCGGGAGATTTGCGTGCGTTGCTCTACGCGGCGACCGATTCTTTGTGGAGTTTGTGGTGGAGGCCCGCGAGGATGGGGGTGAGGATGGTGGCCATGATGGGTGCGGCGATGGCGGCGGCGACGGCCCAGATGATGAGGGCGTGCCACTCCCATTGCCACAGGGCGCGGGTGAGGGCGATGGGGTGATGGCGCGCGGCGTAGAAGAGTTCGTGGTGATCCATCGGGAGACGGCCGGTGTGGAAGAGTTTGTCGCCCAGCTTGATGAAGACCAGGAAGAGGGCTAGCTGGAGAGGGTAGACGATGTGATTGGCGATCTGCGAAGCGACGAGGTTGAGCCGGAGCAGGAAAGCGAGGAGCAGGCTGGCAATGGTGGTGGAGCCCAGAAGGGGGTTGATGCCGATCATGACGCCGAATGCGAGAGACCAAGCCAGTTTGCTGGGGCTGCAACCGACGCGGAGGAGGTGGATGATGGGCCCGATGAGATAACGCTGGAAGAGCGAAGACTCCGGCTGCGCGGTAGATGGAGTAACGGGTTGGGTTGCAGTTTCGCTCACGAGCTAAGTAAGACGCTCATTTTGCGCGCGTCGATGTAAGAATAGACTGGTTTTCAAGGCGAAAGGTGGGGAACTCGCGTGGGGGTAGGACGGTCGGTTGTGCGCAGTGTGAAGCTTCTTGGGTACTTTGTGCGATTTGGTACTGAGTTGCTGGTGACCCGTCCGCAGACGCGGCAGGCTCGGGCGCAGTGGCTGCACCGGTTTTGCTCGACGGCGCTGCGTGGGTTGGGGCTGACGCTGACGATCGATGGGGAGTTTCCGGCGAAGGGTGCGTTGATCGCGAATCACCTGAGCTACATCGACATTGTGGTGTTCGCGGCAATGAGTCCGTGCGTGTTTTGCGCGAAGGCCGAGATGGAACGTTGGCCGGTGCTTGGGTGGATGACGACGATGGCGGGGACGGTATTTATCGAGCGCGGACGCGGCGGGTCGGCGTTGAAGGCGAAGAGCGGCATGAAGGCGGCGGCGGATGCCGGGTTGCCCGTGGTGTTTTTTCCTGAGGGGACGACGACGAACGGGGTGACCATGCTGCCGTTTCATTCGGGTCTGCTGGCGCAGGCGATGACGATCGATGAACCGGTGACGGCCGGGTATCTGAGCTACACGCTCGATGAGGACAATGGACCCGGGGTGACGGTTCAGGATGATGTTTGTTATTGGGGCGACACGGCGATGTGGCCGCATGTGTTCCGGTTCCTGGGGCTGAAGGGCGCGCATGCGACGGTGCGGTTTGGGGACGGGCCGATCAAGTTTTCAAGCGACGTGTTGCACCGGAAGAATGCGGCGGTGGAAGCTCGGAATGCGGTGCTGGAGTTATGTGGGGTTTGCGGCGCTCCGGAGGAGTTAGGGGAGTTGGTGGCGGGGGAGTAGACCGATTGCTCCAGCTTTGGAAGGCCTTGTGCGTTCACCTCGGGGCGATGCATGGTGCGGGTGCCGGACGCGGACCGTTCGATTTCGCTCAGGATGACAAGGGTTTGTGCGGGTGCTGACCTGGCTCGGGACTCTGGGTCATTGCACCAGAAATGATTCAACAAATCTTCATGCAGGAGCCATGCTCTGTAACAGAAGAGCGGGCACACTCGACCCATCTTCAAGATTCGGATCGAGGTGCAGACGAATGTCCACGGCGAGTCCTTTGGTTGATGTCCTGCTTGATGTACGGGCTGATGTATGCCAGTTGCCGACGCGGCGGTCGGTGTGGCTCGAAGCGGGCGGGTACGTTGCGCGGCTGGCGATGACGGAGGCGGAGCGTTCGGCGGCGTTTCGGCTTCGGTTTATCGTGTTCAACCTGGAGCTGAACGAGGGGTTGGAGTCGGCGTATGCGGGTGGGTACGATGTGGACCGGTATGACGCGGTGTGCGATCACCTGATCGTCGAGCACCAAGAGACGGGCGCAGTGGTGGGGACGTACCGGCTGCAGATGGGCGATGTCGCGGGGCAGAACTTCGGCTACTACAGCGAACAGGAGTTCGACTTCGCGCCCTTTGAGGGGATTCGTTCGCAGACGGTGGAGTTGGGACGGGCTTGCATTCATCGGGATCATCGGTCGAGCGAGGTGCTGCACCTGTTGTGGCGCGGCATTGCGCGGTATGTGATTGGCAATGGCGGCCGGTACATGATCGGCTGCTCGTCCTTGCCGTCGCTGGATAACGCTTTGGGACATGCGGTCTATCGGTCGCTGAAGAACTACCAGGCGGAGCCGCACTTGATGACGGTACCGACGGTGAAGTATCAGTTGCCGCATGCGGTGAATGTGAGCGAGGAAGAAGTTCGTCCGCCGAAGTTGCTACGGGCTTACCTGACGATCGGGGCGAAGGTGTGTTCGGAGCCGGCGATCGACTGGGAGTTCAAGACGATTGATTTTCTGACGCTGCTGGATCTGCAGACGCTGCATCCGAGGGTGGCGGCCCGGTTTTTAGAGGCGCAGTGAGAGTCGTGAGAAGTTGTCTGCGGAGCGGGTTGCTGCTGGCGATGCTGCTGTGCGCGGTCGCGGATGGACAGGTGCGCAAGGTCCTGCTTGGGATGCGGGCGGGGCCTGACGGCGCGGTGTGGGTGAGTGCGTGGTGCCGGCGGATTGTGCGGGCGATGGGGATCTCGTGCGAGGTGGAAGGGCAGGTGCCGCAGGCGGATGAGCGTGGGCTGGCGCTGGTTTCGAATCATCTGAGCTACCTGGATGTGTTGGTGTACTCGGCGGTGCGGCCGTTTGTGATGGTGTCGAAGACGGAGGTTCGCGGGTGGCCGCTGCTGGGGTGGATCACGGCGCAGGCGGGGACGGTGTATGTCGAACGCACTGATGTAAGGGGCGGCCAAACACAGACGCATGCGGAGGTGAACGCGAAGATGGCTGAAGCGTTTGCGAGCGGGCTGCCGGTTTTGTTTTTCCCTGAGGGGACAACGACCGATGGTGGGACCGTCCTGCCGTTTCGGCGGGGGCTGTTTCATTCGGTGCTGCGTGGCGGAGTCCCGATGCGAACCGCAGCGGTAGCTTATTCGCTGGGTGAAGGGAATGGCGAGGCGCGTGTCGATGAGCATGTTTGCTACTGGGGCGAGATGGTGTTTGGACCGCACTTGTTTGGAGCGCTGGGTTTGAAGGACTTGAAGGTGCGGTTGAAGTTTGCTGAAGCCGAGGTGGTGGGTGAGGATCGGTTTGCATTGGCGCTGAATGCGCGGGATGGAGTCTGCGCGCTGTATGAGGAGATTGCCCAGGTGGCTTCAGTGCCGCGGCAGGTGGCGTTCCCGTCGCAGCAGAGCGAGTACCTGTTCGACCGACCAGTCGAGGGCTTCGCAGCCGTCGACCTTGAGCGTGGCGTGCGCGGCTGAGGGAAGGACGTAGAGCTCGGCCATGGGGTGTGCGGTGGCCCAATATTGTTCGCACACGCCCTGCTCGGTACGGCCGCGTTCGTGGATGTCGCGATGGATGCGGCGTTTGAGGCAGACTTCGCTGGGGGCCTCGACAAACACGCTGAGGTCGTAAAGGGCTCGGAGCGATTCGTAGTGAAGGGCGAGGATGCCTTCGACGATGAGGACGCAGCGAGCGGCGACGGGGATGCTTCGGTTTGGGATGCGGGTGTGGGTGGCGAAGTCGTAGAAGGGGGCTGCAACGGGTTGGCCCTGGGATAAAGCTTCTACTTGAGCGACCAGGAGGGTGTGTTCGAGGGACTCAGGGTGATCGAAGTTTTGCTGGGCGCGTTCGGACTCGGGGAGGTGGTTGAGGTCGCGGTAGTAGAGGTCCAGGGGGAGGAGCGTGGCTTCGAGTTCGCGGGCCAGTTCGCGGGCGAGGGTCGTTTTGCCTGACCCGGAACAGCCGGCGATGCCTAGGATGAGAGGGCGGTTGGACATGAGTGGATGCTGAGCTATTTTACTTCGCATCCCGGACTGCCCCGCGGTCAGAGGCGAGGGAGGATGGCCTGGATGAGGGCGGTGAAGCGGGCTTCGGCCACTCGACCGATCTCCATGACCTCTTCGTGGTGGATGAGGTCCTGTGTGACGCCGGCGGCGTAGTTGGTCACGAGCGAGAGGCCGAAGACTTCGAGACCCATGTGGCGAGCGACGATGACTTCATGGACGGTGGACATGCCGACGAGGTCGGCACCCAAGGTGCGGAAGGCGCGGATTTCGGCAGGGGTTTCAAAGGACGGGCCGAGAACGGCGAGGTAGACGCCTTCGGCGAGCGAGACGTCCTGGCGGGCGGCTTCTTCGCGGGCGATGGCGCGAAGCGCAGGCGAGTAGGCGGCGCTCATATCGAAGAAGCGCAGGCCGGCGGTGGGGGTTATGGCGAAGCGCGGTTCGTTGGGGCCGAGAGCGGCGTTGGTACCGGTGAGGTTGATGTGATCGGCGATGGCGATGAGGGAGCCGGGCTTGTAGGTGGGATTGATGCCTCCAGCGGCGTTGGTGACGATGAGGGTGCGGCAGCCGAGGAGCCCCAAGACCCGGGTGGGAAAGCTAACCTCGTTTAGCGCGTACCCTTCGTAGGCGTGGACGCGGCCCTGCATCACGGCCACGGGAACGCCGGATACGGTCCCGAGGATGAGATTGCCGTGATGGCCTTCGACGGTGGATTGCGGGAAGTGGGGGATCGAGGAGTAGGGAACGATGGTGGGGTCGATGACCTGTGAGCCGAAGGCACCCAGGCCGGAGCCGAGGATGATGCCCACGCGCGGGGTGTGCGGCGATTGGTTCCGGATGTGGGCAGCGGCGGTCTGGGCTTGGTCGTAGAGGTCGGGCATGGGTTTATCCGAATGGTAAATGGTAGGCTGGTGGGCATTATGAAGCGACTTGGATTTGCGTTGATGCTGGTGGTGAGTGTCGTTGGTGTGAAGGCGCAGACGGATGCGGGGCCGCAGAGGAACTCGAGCGTGGTGGATGCGGATGGCACGGCGCATGTGATGCGGGTGGTGCCCATTCCGGGAACGCTGAGCGACCAGGCGAAGGCTTCAATGCGTCATGCGTACGTGCATCATCCGGGTCCGCCGTCGACGCTGGCGCAGGACCGGGCTGGCGTCGATAAGTGGCAGGCTGGTGCGGCAGAGGCTTCGCGCAAGATGTTCCCGGTAAACCTTGCGGATGGCGTGGTGGGCGGAGTGCCGGTGAAGGACGTGACGCCGCTCGTGATGGAGCACAAAGACTGGGTGTTGATGTGCGTCCACGGCGGAGGATTCCAGGTGGATTCGGGGTCGTTGACGGAGAGTATTCCGATGGCGAATCTGCTGAAGGCCCGGGTGGTCTCCGTACTGTACCGGATGGCGCCGGAGCATCCGTATCCGGCGGCAGTGGATGACGCAGTGGCGGTGTACAAGGAGTTGCTGAAGACATATAAGCCGCGTCACATCGTCGTCTATGGGACGTCGGCGGGAGCGATGTTGACGGCAGAGGTTGCGGTGAGGCTGAAGCAGCTTGGACTACCGGAGCCTGCGGGGCTGGGGATTTTTTCGGGTACCGGGGATGTGTCCGTTGCAGGAGATTCAGAGGCGATGTATTCGCTGCGCGGGTTGTCTGGCGAGTTGGAGATGCCAACCGATAAGCCGCAGGTGGGCGGGTATGTCGGGACGCACGACCCGAAGGATCCGGTACTGTCGCCGGTTTACTCGGACCTGCATGGGATGCCGCCGGCTTTGTTCATCACGAGCACGCGGGATCTGTTGCTGAGCGGGACGACGATCCTGCATCGGGCGTATTTGAAGGCGGGTGTGGACGCGAGGCTGGTGGTGTTTGAGGGCTTGCCGCATACCTTTTGGAATGATGTGAGTCTGCCGGAGACGATCGAGACATACGGCTACATGGCTCAGTTCTTTCGGGAGCAGTTGGGGAAGTAGAGTGTCCTTTTTGAGACTTTCAAACGAAGCGAACGTGGTCGGTGGTGCCTGCGGGTCCTATTGCTCATGGTGTGACGAGGAGCAAAGTTGAGGCGTGGGGCGCGAGTGAGACTTTGAGCGCGGGCTGTGCGCCGGTGTCGGCTTTTGTCCAAAGGTCATGCGTTTTGTGCAGGCTGCGGGTGAGGCCGAGAGTGCTCCATTTGATGGTGCTGTCCATGGGTGAGTCGGAACGGTTGAAGACGGCGACGTAGATACCGGAGCCGGTTGCGGGTTTAGCGGTGTAGACGGCGCTGGCGAGATCAAGAACGACGTTTCTCGTATCGGTCGAGTGCTGGTCGACTGCGATGACCTCTGGGTTGGTGAGGAGGGCGAGGGTGGCAGCGTCGGTCGTTGCTGGGTCGCCACCATAGACGAGCGGGGAGTGGACGATCGACCAGAGGTTGATCATGGTGCGCTGCTCGTCGGGAGTCAGGCGGCTGTCGCGTGGCGAGCCCCAGCCCGGGGACGGACGGAGTTTGCCGAGTGGAAGCATGTCATTATCGGGCCAGTGGCCGGGGCCAGAGTATGTAAGCCATTTTGCAGCGCGGGCGATCTGGTCGTTGACACCCTGGGGAAAGACGCCGGGAGACTGCCAGACGTCCCAGACGTCGTCGGAGATGCGCCACTGCTGGCTGTACTGCTGCATGTTAACGGCTTCATTGAGTGGCGCTGCTCCGGGCGAGAGGCTGATGAGCATGGGGCGGCCCGTCTTCGCTACGGCGTCATGGAACATGCGAATCTCTTCACCCTTGTAGGGGCGGGATGAGATGCAGTCGATCTTGATCAGGTCGACGTGCCAGCTTGCGTAGAGACGTGCGATGGAGTCGTAGTAGGCCTGGGCGGCGTCGTTATCCTGCAGGTCCCAGGTCTTGGTATCCCACTGGCAGGAGGCTGAGGTGTTGGCTGCGTCTTTGGCGTGGAACGAGGTGCCTTCGATGAGGGTGTTGGCGGCGACAGCCTGTTTGGGGATGCCTTGAATCACATGGATGCCGAACTTCAGGCCGAGCGAGTGGATGTAGTCGGCGAGTGGAGTAAAGCCCGCGCCTTTGGCTGCCGAGGGGAAGCGATCGACTGCCGGAAGGAAGCGGCCGTAGGGGTCGAGGACGAGATGTTCGTCATGGCCGGCTGTGGTGGCGGGCATGGGGTCGTACCAGGCTTCGTCGATGGTGACGTACTCGTAGCCAAAGGGCTTCAGGTGCTGGGCGATCCACCGGGCGCTGGTGCGAAAGCTCTTTTCGTCGATGGTAGTGCCGTATGAGTCCCACGAATTCCAGCCCATGGGCGGGGTTTCGGCGAGCGGTTTCGTCTGGGCGAAAGCGAGGCTGGGCAGGATCAGTGCGAGCGTGAGAAACGTGAGGCGCATAGGGCATTATGCACCCGGGCGCAGGAGGCTAGTAGGTGATCCAGACGGCGGAGATGCCGGCGACGAGCGCGGCGAGGATGGTGATGATGGATTCGGGTTGGACGATCGGCTTCGACCAGATGCGTGAGCTCCAGAAAGCGACAAAAGCGAAGAGGATGGTGAGGGTGACCCAGGGTTGGCCGAGCGTGGGCGGGGAGATGGTTGCGTCAGGGTGCAACATGCCCCAAGTGCCTGCGGCGCAGGCCCCGGTGGAGTAGATGAGGGCGAACCAGGCGGCGAGGTTGCGGAGATCGCGACGACGCACGAAGAAGGCGAGCCACGCAGCGACGAGGATCGGAAGGGGAATGGCGAAGAGGTACGTGCTCGGCGGGATGGAACCCAATGCGACTCCTTGCGTCGGAGAAAGCTCAGGAGGACGGTAGTTTCAGTTTAGAGAAAGCGTGTGGGGAGGGAAGTAGCTTTGCGGGCACGTCTGTTATGCGGCGGATTCGGGTGTTTGCTCGCACTCAGTTACGGTTCAGGCTTCGGTGAACTTTGCGGCCCACGAGAGTGCCGATGCGAGCTCGCCTGAAAGGCCGTAGAAAGCGGCTTTCTCGGCCAGAATGTTGATCAGTACGTCATCCGGATAACGTTTGGTTTCTTCTGCGTGGTGATGTCCTAACTCCGAGCTGAGGTGGTGCTGGAGTTCATTTGCTCCTTGCAGCCGCCTGACTCGATATTCCAGATCGGCGTTGTCGTAGTCGCCGCGAAGGGAGACTGTCAGGAAAAACGAGGCGAGTGCAAGGAAACGCACCTTGGTCTCTGAATCAAGCGCGGTGTAGCGTTCGATGCACTCCGGTTTCGTCATGTCTAGTCGAGGAAGCGGCTGGTGATGCCGCCATATGCGTCGATCCGGCGATCGCGCAGGAACGGCCAGTTGCGGCGGGTGTCTTCGAGGAGCTTGCGGTCGATTTCGGCGATGAGGATCTCTTCCTTATCGTGCGAGGCTTGCGCGATCACGCGGCCAAAGGGATCGGCGATGAAACTGCCCCCCCAGAACTCGAGGCCTGCACCTTCCGGGCCTTTCATGAGGATGCCGTTATGCTCCACGTCACCGTGCTCATGGCCGACGCGGTTGACGGCTCCGACAAAGACGCCGTTGGAGATGGCGTGGGCGCGCTGCATGGTCTGCCAGGCAGAGTATTGGGCTTCGCCGAACTCTTCTTTTTCTGATGGGTGCCAGCCGATGGCGGTTGGGTAGAAGAGCGTCTCGGCGCCCATCAGGGAGGTGATGCGGGCGGCTTCGGGATACCACTGGTCCCAGCAGACTAAGGTTCCGATGGAGCCTTGCGTGGTGGGCCATGCCTTGAAACCGAGGTCGCCGGGAGTGAAGTAGAACTTCTCGTAGTAGAGAGGGTCGTCGGGGATATGCATCTTGCGATACTTCCCAGCCAGCGAACCGTCCGCTTCGATGATGGCCGCGGTGTTGTGGTAGAGGCCGGGGGCTCGGTGCTCGAAGAGGCTGGCGATGAGCACGACTTTTTCTTCCGCGCACACCTTGCTGAGCAGGTCGGTCGAGGGACCGGGGATGGCTTCGGCGGTGTCGAAGAGGGCATGCTCTTCGCGCTGGCAGAAGTACTGTGCGCGGAACAGCTCGGGAAGGCAGACGATGTTTGCGCCGGCACGTGCGGCTTCGCGGACGAGCTCGGCGGCTTTGAGCAGGTTGTCCTGAGTGGAGACGCCGCAGGACATCTGGATGAGTGCGATTTTTTTGTGTTGAGTCGACATAATTGACCTAAGTGGCGATTGCCTTGAGAAATCCCTGCGCTGCGAGGTTCAACAGCTTCTTATCGTGAGTGATGAGCGTGAAACCTTCGGATCGTGCGGTCGCAGCGATAATTCTGTCAGCCGGATCGCCGTGGAACGCGACGGGCAATTCAGCACTTTCTGCCGCGATCGCCGGGGTGATCTGCGCCAGGCGTAGACCCACCGATACGGATGCCTGAACGAGCCACTCTCGAACCGGGCGATCGAGCTCCAGCTTACCGCGGGAATGTTTCAACGCGATCTCCCACATCGAAATGGGTGAGAGGAAGATTTTGTCTTCCTCACTCGCCGCTTCGAGCATGGCGCGGACCTTCGGTTTGAGTTGTGAATCTGCGAGGACGAGCCAAAGCCAGACATGAGTGTCGATCAGGAGCGAGGTCACTCCGCAGCCGCTTCCCAGACATCCGGCTCGGGCCCGATCACATCGCCGAGGATGCGCCCTGTGCCCTTCATGCAGCCGAAGATCGAGCGACTTGGTTGAGACTCAATCGGCGTAAGACGTGCGATCGGGCGGCCGCGTTTTGTTATCACCAGCGACTCCCGTTTGTGGTCGATGTCCTTCAGCAATTCGAGCAGGTGAGTCTTCGCCTGGGAAGCAGAGACCTGCCGGATGGTCTTGCCCGATAACCTCTCGGACTCGTGAATCGATGCAGTCAGCTTCGGAAGCGTCGCCATATAGTCGTCCCCAGACGACTATTATAGGCGATCGTGCTCTCGCGCCTCCGAATAGAAAGTCATCAAGGAGCCGTGAAGACGGCGTTGCCAGCGCGGGATTTCATTTCCGGGCGGCGAATTTCTGATAAGTTATCGATAAATGCCATGCTGAGTCGAGCATCGGCGCACCCTGGCTGCAGACCTCTCAAAGCGAACTCAAGGAGCATCAAGTTGAGCGAATATCGTGATTTTCTGGAGCTTTCCTACGCGGAACTCGAAGACCTGAACCTGGCAGCGAAGGAACAGCGCAAGAGGCGGGTCGCCCCCGAAATCATCCAGGCCGAGCGGCTGCACGACCTGACCGAAGGTCCGCACGCGACCAAGATCAAGGCCGTCACGGTGGTCTTTTCGGACCTTGAAGGCCGTCTGCACATGCTCGACTACGATAAGAAATTCTTAGTGAAGAGCTACGACAACCTGACCTTTGATGGCTCGTCAATTCGCGGCTTTACCGCTCAGCGCGAGAGCGATCTGCGGCTTGCGCTGGATTGGTCGGCGTTCTACTGGACTCCCGCGGATGTGTTTGGCGCGGGGAAGGTGCTGGTGTTCGGCGAGGTCATCGATAAGAACGGCGATCACTATGCAGGCGACCTTCGTGGCGTCTTGAAGGCTTTCGCTAAGGAGATGTACGAGACGAACGGTTACACGCTGAATGCCGCGAACGAGATTGAGGGCTTCCTGTTCGATGGGATCGATGCGGAGCGCAGCTTCCACGAGACGCTCTCGTTCGAATACGTCAACAAGGGCGGCTACTATCACTCGCTGCCGGGCGATCCGCTGCGTGAGTTCATCGATACGTCGGCCGAAGTGCAGCGTGCGATGGGCTTCGAGAATGAGAAGGATCATCCCGAGGTTGCGCCTTCGCAGTTTGAGATCAACTACACCTATGGGGACGTGGTCGCGGCTGCGGATCAGATTCAGCTGTACAAGCTGATCTGCCGTCAGATTGCGACGCAGATGGGCATGACGGCCAGCTTCCTGCCGAAGCCGGTTACGGGCGTCAACGGCTCGGGCATGCACACCAACGTGTCGATCACGAAGAACGGCAAGAATCTGTTCTGGGATCCAAAGGGCGAAGAGAAGATCTCGAAGCTGGGCTGGTCGTTCGTAGATCGCATCCTGACGCATGGCAATGATCTTTGCCTGCTGCTGAATGCGAGCGTGAATGCGTATCGCCGGCTCGATCCCCACTTCGAAGCGCCGAACCAGATTAAAGCTTCGGCGACGGATCGTGGTTCGATGGTTCGCATTCCCATCGGCAACGAGAAGTCGGCGCGGGTTGAGGTTCGTTCGGTGGGTCCGGATGCGAATCCTTACATGGTCCTCTACTCAGTCTTCAAGAGCGGATTGCATGGTGACCTGGCACGCGTGAAGAACCTGCGGCAGGCGGAGCGGTATCTGCCGGACAACATCTACACCGCGCTTGATGACTTCCGCAACGCAGAGTGGACGACCACTCTTCTTGGTGAGGATGTGAAGAGTCGTTATGCGGAACTCAAGCAGGCCTCTGCCGATCGTTGCCCGCGGTTATTGGGAACGATCGTCAAGCCCTGCGAAGTGCAGTTTCATCATGACGTTTACAACCAGCTTTTGTGGGGTCAGTTCTAAGCCGTTCGCAGGAACAGAAGATGCCCCGGCTTCGGCCGGGGCGTTTTTTGGTTGGAGAACAACAAGCTCGTGCTCGCGCCGGACGGGCGGTGCTGAGCATGCGTCACGCGCTGCGCGATGTTCGGGCGGTAAACGAAGATAGTGTGCGATAAGCGGCTACCGCGGTTGTCACTCGTATTTTCGCGGTGGTAACGTCCTCCTCATTCCAGAACGGAATGGAGATGACCCCGCATGCAAACGAGCTACAACGGAATCGCCGTCCCCACCGAAGGCCAGGGCATTACCTATGCAGACGGCAAGTTCACCGTGCCCGACCGCCCCATCATCCCGTATATCGAAGGCGACGGAACGGGGCGCGACATCTGGAAAGCGTCGCAGCGTGTCTTCGATGCGGCCGTTGAAAAGGCTTACGGCGGCAACCGCAAGGTGGAGTGGTTCGAGGTGCTCGCCGGCGAGAAGAGCTATCGCAAATCGCAGGAGTGGCTGCCCGAAGATACCGTCAAGGCGACCGTCGACTTCCGCGTTTCGATCAAAGGGCCGCTGACCACGCCGGTGGGTGGCGGAATCCGCTCGCTCAATGTTGCTTTGCGCCAGTTGATGGATCTTTATCAATGCATTCGCCCGGTCAAGTATTACGCCGGTGTGCCAAGCCCGGTGAAGCATCCTGAGAAGCTGGATGTCGTCATCTTCCGCGAGAACACTGAGGATATCTACGCGGGCATTGAGTTCCGCGAAGGAACCCCCGAGGCGAAGAAGTTCATTGACTTTGTGAACGACGAGATGTTGAAGGGCAGCAAGAAGAAGATCCGGCAGGACTCAGGGGTTGGGGTTAAGCCGATCTCGATTACGGGCTCGAAGCGGCTGGTACGTGCTGCGATTGAGTACGCGATCAAGCACAATCGCAAGACCGTCACGCTGGTCCACAAGGGCAACATTCAGAAGTTCACGGAAGGTGCGTTTCGCGAGTGGGGGTATGAGGTGGCGACGCAGGAGTTTCGCGACGCGGTCATCACGGAGCGCGAGAGCTGGATACTCGGCAACCTTGAGGCCGACCCGACCCTGACGCATGGCGCGAATGCGGCGCTGATTGAGCCTGGCATTGAATTCGCTTCGAAAGAGTTTGGCGAAGAGGTGGTTGCCGAGGTGCGTGGGGTGGTCGAGTCGATTGGCAAGACGCATGGCGACGGGCAATGGAAGAACAAGATTCTGATCAACGACCGCATTGCTGATTCGATCTTTCAGCAGATCATCATTCGACCGTCGGATTACTCGGTGCTCGCCACGACGAATCTCAATGGCGATTACATCTCCGACGCGGCGGCCGCACAGGTGGGCGGGCTAGGGATTGCGCCGGGGGCGAATATCGGCGACGGTTTTGCGGTGTTCGAGGCGACGCACGGGACCGCGCCGAAGTACGCCGATAAGGATGTCATCAACCCCGGCAGCGTCATGCTTTCGGGTGTGATGTTGTTCGACTTCATCGGCTGGACAGAGGCTGCGCGGATGATCGAGAGTTCGATGGAGAAGACGATCGGTCAGAAGTACGTCACCTACGACTTCGAGCGGCAGATGCAGGGCGCGACCAAGGCCAGGACGAGCGAATTTGCGAGCCGTATGATTGAGAATATGTAGTTTTAGTTTTTGAGGAGAACTGATGCGGAAGAAGGTAACGATCGTCGGGGCAGGGAACGTAGGAGCCACGGCGGCTCATTGGATTGCAGCGAAAGAACTGGCGGACGTGGTGCTGCTGGATGTGGCGGAGGGGATTCCGCAGGGTAAGGCGCTGGACTTGATGCAGGCGATGCCGATCGAGAAGCGCGACGTCTCGATTACCGGGACGAACGACTATGCGGATACCGCCGATTCGGACATCGTCGTCATCACCGCGGGCATTCCGCGCAAGCCTGGAATGAGCCGCGATGACCTGTTGAACACCAACTCGAAGATTATGAACGATGTGGTTTCGAAGGTCGTCACAGCGTCGCCGCACTCGATCCTGATCATCGTTTCGAACCCTCTGGATGCGATGGCGCAGGCTGCCTACAAGCAGTCGGGTTTCCCGCGTGAACGTGTGATCGGGATGGCTGGCGTGCTCGACTCGGCGCGCTTCCGCACGTTCATTGCCGAGGAACTGCAGGTCTCAGTCGAGAACGTGACGGCGTTCGTGCTGGGTGGCCATGGTGACACGATGGTGCCGCTTTCGCGCTACTCGACGATGGCGGGCATTCCAATTACGGAACTCATTGAACCTGCCCGGCTGAAAGAGCTTGAGACGCGCACGGCCAATGGTGGCGCAGAGATCGTGAAGCATCTCAAAACCGGCTCGGCTTATTACGCACCAAGTGCGGCGGCGGTTGAGATGGTCGAGGCGATCCTCAAGGATAAGAAGAAGATCCTTCCCTGCGCGGCTTATCTCGAGGGCGAGTACGGCATCAACGGTCTCTATGTTGGCGTGCCGTGCAAGCTCGGGGCCAAGGGGCTTGAGAAGATTATCGAGATCAAGCTGACTGAGGATGAGCAGGCTGCGCTGCAGAAGAGCGCTGATTCGGTGAAGGAACTCTGCACGGTCATTGGCGTGGCGTAATCACACGAGCGGCATGCTTTAAATGAGAGAGCCCGACGGTTATCGTCGGGCCTCTCTTTGCCACAGAAAGCCGTCAGTCCAAGATATCCCTGTATCTCCGACTCGTGTGGAGTTGTGGACGGTGGTGAGTATGCTTGCCTAAAAACGGTTGGCGTAAGGCGTAAAAAGTGGTCCGAGATCGTGGAGCACAACCGCATGATGGAAACACCAGCCGCAGACCCATTCGTCGCCGAAGTCTTCGTGATCTGACCGGTAGCCGACGTCGCCGATATCGATGCGGCGTGTGCAGAAGACACAGTGTTCGTGATTCCAACCGTCTTCCACCAGAGTCTCGCCTTCAGCGAGCCGGTAACCCTCTTTGTAGATTGACAGTTTCCGGTATGACTTGCCATCGGTTCCAATGATCGACGACTGGACAGCTTTTCTTAGTTGAAGATGAACCTGCGCCCAGGCGATGTCTGGGTTGACGACGAGGTTTACGCGACGGAGGTCGTATGAACCGCAATAGGCCAATTTGCGATCAAGAATTTCCTCGGGCAGAATATCCCACCACGAGTGAAGGCTAATCTCTATCGTGCGAGTGGTTCCACGACCCGCCGTCTGCGCAGAGCCTTCCATTCAGCGGAGGTCCGGAAGAAAAAGATTTGCCGAGAATGCATCGCCGGGCATCGGTTCGGAGAAGAAGCCTACCAGGCTTTCACCCTCAATCGACGCAACTTCGAAGTGTGGCAGCAATGCAAGTCTCGAGGCAATGTACTCGGGGGCCATGCCTGATTAGAGCACTGTAGTCAAAAGAGACTCAAGGAAGCGGAATGGGCTAAACGAGAAACCCCACGATTTCCACGATAAGGCCGTGAAGATCATGGGGCATCCGAAAGGTGCTGCTAGTTCTTTACCCTACTTTTTCGATGGTGACTGACTCTAGGACAACCGGCGTCTTGGGCCGGTCCATGCCGTCACGTGCGACCTTCGAGATCTTCTCGACGATGTCGTAGCCTTCGACGACTTCGCCGAAGATGGTGTGTTTGCCTGTCAGCCAGCTTGTATCGGTGACGGTGATGAAGAACTGGCTGCCGTTGGTGTTGGGGCCGGCGTTTGCCATGGCGAGCTTGCCGGGAGCCTTGAAGTGGTGCGGAGAGCCTTTGGTTTCGTCGGCAAACTTGTAGCCGGGGCCGCCCATGCCAGTGCCTTCAGGGTCGCCGCCCTGGATCATGAAAGACGGGATGACGCGATGGAAGATGGTGCCGTCGTAGAGCTTGTCGCCCTTCTTCGAGCGGGAGTTCCACTCCTTGGTGCCTTCGGCGAGGGTGACGAAGTTCTTCACGGTCTCGGGCGCGTCCTTCTCGAAGAGTTCGCAGACGATGGTACCTTCTGAGGTTTTAAAAGTGGCGTAAGTGCCTGGCTTGGTCGGCATCGTGATGTTGCTCCTTTTTTCTCTTGCTCGAGGTGTTGGATGCTCATTGCAAAGGCATGCGCGGAAGAATGTCCATCAAGGGAATCAGCTGGACGCGATGAAACTATTGAGGAGAAGGCGTTGGCATCGGCGGAACGGCGGTAGCAGGGGCCGCTTGCGCGGGGAGCGGCGGCATCTTGTCGCCGTCGCGGACGATGGTGACCTTGTTGATAGTAACCGGA
Source organism: uncultured Granulicella sp. (assembly GCA_963693075.2). GTDB lineage: Bacteria > Acidobacteriota > Terriglobia > Terriglobales > Acidobacteriaceae > Edaphobacter. The sequence continues at coordinate 905,305 of CAXMMP010000001.1, forward strand.
GTGGTGGGCTTGTCGCTGGAGTCGCGGTCGACGCGAGCGATCGTCGCCACCATCAACACGGTGTGGGGGTCACACTGGCCGAAGATGGTGTACTTGCCATCGAGATCCGGGTAGGGGACCTCGGTGATGAAGAACTGGGTGCCGTTGGTGTTGACGCCGGCGTTTGCCATGGCGAGACGGCCGGCTACATCGAAGGTAAGGCCCGGGACGTTCTCGTTATCGAAGAAGTAGCCTGCATCGCCGGAGCCGTCGCCTTTGCGGTCGCCGCCCTGGATCATGAACTGCGGGATGACGCGGTGAAAGGTGGTGCCGTCGTAGTACGACTTGCCGTGAACCTTCTCGCTGGTATTGGGGTCAGTCCAATCCTTGGTGCCGGTGGCGAGTCCGATGAAGTTAGCGGATGCGACGGGGGCCTGCTTGTCGAAGAGGCGGCAGGTGAGGCGTCCCATGCTGGTGTCGATGACAGCCTGGGGGCCGGTCGGCTCAATGACTACCTTTGGAGCGACCGATGCACCGGGAGCGTCAGGGAGCTGCGAAGCTGGTTGCTGTGCAGCGGGGGCCGGGGTGTCGGGCAGTGCGGGAGCCGGTGAGGCTGGAGGCGGTGTCGCAGGAACGGCCTGTGCCGATGCTGCCGACGCTGCTGAAAAGAGTAGAAGAGCCGCGACCTGTAGGCGGGTCTGGTGCCGGTTCACGAAGGACGTTCCAAACTGGGCGATCATACGCATGTGCAAGTTCAAGGCTACTCTATTTCCCCGCGCCCGAGCAAAGACGGCTTGCATCCAACGTGGGAGACTCGACGTCTGTCGATCAAGAGGTGAAGGATGAGCAAGCTCGCGTTGTATGTCCGGTTGAAGCCGAAGCCGGGCAAGGAAAAAGATGTTGAGGCGTTTCTGGCGCAGGGCGCGACGATGGCGAAGGATGAGCCGTTGACTGTGACCTGGTATGGCATCAAGGAAGATGACGGCTTCTACAGCGTCTTCGACACGTTTGACGATGAGGCGGGACGCGATGCCCACCTGAACGGCGAGATTGCCAAAGCACTGATGGCGTCGGCGGACGAACTCTTTGCAGAGCCGCCGCAGATCAACAAGATCACGATCATCGCGGAGAAGCTGTAGCCGCGGCTTCGACTGCCTCGAACACGCGTAGAAAATTGCCGCCCAGGAGTTTGTGCAGGTCCTGGGCGGCATAGCCGCGCTTATACAGGGCTTCGGTAATGCGCGGAAGATCGGCCGCCGAAGCGATGCCTGCCGGCAAGCCGGGAATGCCGTCAAAGTCGGAGCCGATGCCAACGTGATCGATGCCTGCGATGTGGATGATGTGCTCGAAATGAGCGATCAACCTGTCGAAAGCGATGGGCGGAATGCGGGCAGCGAAGTGCTTGTCGATTGCGCTCGAAACGGAGTAGGGAACCGGCTTTCCCGCGGCACGGAACGGTGCGGCAGCTTGCAGATGAGCGGCGTGCCGTTCGGGTTCTTGACCATTCCACTCCTTGCGCCAGGCGTCATCCAGAAACGCAGGGAAGAAGTTCACCATGCATAGACCATCGCGTTCGGCGAGCGCCCGGAGTTGCTCATCCGTTAAATTTCGCGGAGCCGGAGTGAGGGCACGGGCACACGAATGGCTTGCGACGATGGGTGCCTGTGAAAGCTCCAGTGCCTGCCAGAAGACATCGTCGGACGAGTGTGAAACATCGGGGATCATGCCGAGTCGATTCATCTCCGCGAGGACGTCCCGGCCAAAGGGAGTAAGGCCTGCGTGAAGCGGCTGCTCCGCGCATGAGTCCGCCCAGTTGTTTGAGTTGTTCCACGTCAACGTCATCGAACGGACGCCGAGCGTGTAAAACTCGCGCAGCTTCTCAAGCGAATCCTCTATGGCATGGCCGCCTTCGAGCGACAGCATGACGCCAAACCTGCCGGCAGCATGCGCGGCAAGGATGTCCCCGGAGGACAAACAGAGTTGAAGCTCAGAGCCATGTGTCCGGACCTGCTCCAGAACCGCATTCCCGAGCGCGAGCGCCCGAGCGGCGTGGGTGCCAAGCGGATGTTCCCCGGGGTCCACCCAAAGCGCGAAAAACTCCGCAGCCAAATTGCCTTCGCGTGCAGACTCCAGCGATAGCATGCCATCGCCGGGCGCTGAGAGAAAGTCCCAGCCATCATCGAGAAATCGCTGCGCGGTATCGGCATGACCGTCGATCACAAGCGCTGAGCGATGCACCTCTGCCGCTTCCAGTTCGAGATTGTTCATTGATTTCGACGGTAGCAGGTCGCCCCTGCAAGATATATTTCCGCGATCAAAATCCACGAAGCACCGATCTTCGTTCTTACCGGTCATACCTCCCGTGAAAGAAATACTTTACACCGGAGCAACGCCGAGTCAGTTGAGAGAATCCACTGATTATCGTCAATGGAATGAATTACTTATGGACCAATCGTGAAGAAAAAATTTCCCGAAGTATCCTGTAAATCTTACTAAAGCGAGTAGAAGTTACCACCGTCGTCGTCGCACCGTTTCAAAAGCTCAGATCAACGCCAGTTATCTCAGATTTTCGAAAGCGAGACGCCTCCCATGAAGTCCTTTCCCCGCACGTTGTTCTCTGCCTTTGTCGTGACCGCGCTCGGCGGCTCGGCTGCCTTCGCCCAAACCGCCGTGCCCGCTGCCGCGCCTGCCTGGGTCAACACGGCGACCCAGGCGATCTCCCTCCCGCAACTTGTGAGCGCTTTGGACCTTGGCCCCGCGTTGACCTCGCAGCCGCTCACCGTGCGCGTTGCGTTGGCGGTCAAGAACCAGGCCGCGCTGGTTTCGTTCGTCAAGTCTTCTTCCGATCCCAAGAGCCCGACCTTCGGCAAGTATCTGACGCCCGCGCAGTTTGCAGCGACGTATGCTCCCACGTCGACGCAGGTCGCGAGCGTGGTCGCTTACCTCAAGAGCGAGGGCTTTACCAATGTGGTCGTCGAACCGAACAACCTGCTCATCAGCGCGGATGGCACGGCGGCGATCGCGGAGAAGGCGTTCAACACCAAGCTGGAACAGTTCTCCCAGGCAAGCGTGAAGGAGATCGGCAATCTCACGCCGGCGCAGGTACCGGCGTCGTTGAGCGGGATCGTCTCGGCGGTGCTGGGGCTGAACACGATCGGCAAGATGAAGTCGACGTTGAATAAGAAGGCCACCGTCAACATTCCGATGTATGCGGTCTCCTACACGCCGAACCAGTTCCGTTACTTCTATGGCGGAGCATCGGTTGCGTCGGCGGCAGGAGTGTCGATCGCCATTATGGCGGAAGGAGATGTGACCGGCGTCGTCACCGACCTGCGCACGGAGGAGGCTGCTTTCAAACTTCCAAAGGTGCCGGTAACGGTTGTACCGGTGGGCGTTGCATCGTCTGACGTTTCAGGCGCTGATGAATGGGACATGGACACGCAGTACTCGTCCGGCATGGCCTACAACCTCAAAGAGCTCTACATCTACGCAACCACTTCGCTCTCCGACTCCGACCTGGCACTCGAGTTTTCGCGGTGGGCTACGGACGACAAGGCGAAGGCGGCGAGCGCATCGCTTGGCGAGTGTGAGCTCTTTCCTTACATCGACGGCTCGATGCTGGTTGACGACATGATCTTCCTCGAGGCTGCCTCACAAGGACAAACCTTCTTCGCATCGGCTGGCGATACTGGCTCGTTCTGCCCGGTGAGTGCGGTCGGGGTCAATGGCGTGCCGGCGGGAGCGCCGCTGGTCAACTATCCCGCGGCCAGCCCCTACGTGGTGGGGGTTGGCGGCACGACGCTCTTGATCAGTTCGGCCAATGCCTACGAGAAAGAGATCACCTGGTACGCGGGTAGCGGCGGGCTCAGCCAGTTTGAAACGTCGCCAGCGTGGCAGTCGCCTTCCTTGATCGCCCTCACCGAGACCGGCGACCGCGGAGTGCCGGACATCGCCTATGACGCCGACCCCGAGACGGGAGCGCTGGTCTACGTCGACGGTGTCGCTGAAGGAGTGGGTGGCACCAGTCTTTCCTCGCCGCTCGCGCTTGGAACCTGGGCGCTTGCGGTTACCGGCAATCCGAAGCTTGGCTTCGCATCCCCGGCGCTTTATAGCCTGTACACTCCGGGAACCGTGGGAGGCATCGCCGGAACCTATCCTGAAGGCGGGTTCCACGACATCATCCTCGGCGTGAACGGTTTGTATACAGCTCTTCCCGGATACGACCTGACGACGGGACTTGGAACCCCGTATATCAGCCAACTCGTAACGGCGTTGAAGTAGCTGTCATCGGACGAAACGACGCCCCGTGCCTGACGATTGCGGGGCGTCGTCCGTTCCGGCAGGGACAACCTCGCACTGAAATCGGCCATCTTTCCTAAGTAGAGGTGCAACATGGCACAAGGAATTGACGCAACCAAAATCCCCGGACGTCCGTCGCACGAAGCTATCGAGGAAACCGGTTCCGAGTCGGAGAGCAGCAAGCTCGACAAGATCGCGATGGAGAGCGCAAAACGCAGTCAGAACCGGATCCACACGGACGAAACCAACGTCCCCGGCAGCAGCATTTTTACGAAGTAAGCCCGTCAGAGTTGTAACGAAAAAGTTGCAAAGAAAAGCCCCGCAGGACCTGCGGGGCTTTTCTTTGCTGCAACGTGTCCTACGATTTGAAGGCCGCAACGCCCGCTTCGGCCACGGCGTGGTCCTGCGCACCCAAGCCGCCGGAGACGCCAATTGCACCGATCACTTTATCTCCCTGTTTGATCGGGATGCCGCCAGCGAAGATCATGATCTTGCCATCGTTTGAAGCGTGAATGCCAAAGAACTGGTCGCCCGATTGCGACAGCGTCCCGAGCGTTTTGGTATCGATGTTGAACGCCCTTGAGGTAAAGGCCTTCTTCTGCGCGATGTCAACGGAGCCGATCCACGCACCGGCCATCCGCTCGAACGCAAGCAAGTGTCCGCCTGCGCAGACGACGGCGATGTTCATTGGCTGGCCGATCTTCTCGGCTTCTTGGGTGGCTGCGGCGATGATGGTGCGTGCATCGTCCAGGGTAAGGCTGGTGTATGTTGCTGGCATGCTGGTTCTTCTCCTGTGGTTCGCTCCGTCAAGCGTATACGCTCACCCGTTTCGATGCTTGCTTCCACCTTCCGCGAGTCGGCTCAGATATCCTCAATAAGTCTGCAGGAGAAACAATATTGCCCCAGCAACACCCAGCACGGCCGTTTGCTTACCGAAACCGTACTCTTCACTGCGACTCCGCCCCGCTCGCCGCGCTCGCCGCCGAGCACGGAACACCGCTCTATGTGTACTCGGAAGCGCACGTTCTTGATCGATTAGGGCTCTTTCAAGCCGCTTTCGCGCGCGTTCCGAACACCATCTGCTACGCCGTGAAGGCAAACTCGTCACTAGCCGTGATGAAGCTGCTCGCGCAGCACGGAGCCGGTTTCGATATCGTCTCCGGCGGGGAACTTGCCCGCGTTCTGAAGGCCGCGAAGCCTGCCGCCCGCAAGACCGTCTTCTCCGGAGTCGGCAAGCAGGCGGCAGAGCTTGATGCTGCCCTCAAAGCCCGCATCCTCCTGTTCAATGTCGAATCCCCGCAGGAACTCGATCTCCTCGCTGCACGCGCCGAAGCGCTGAAGATTCGCGCGCCCTTCGCTCTGCGCGTTAATCCCGACGTCTTCGCCGAGACCCACCCCTATATCTCCACCGGGCTCTCCGCCCACAAGTTCGGCATTGACATCGACGCCGCACGCGCACTCTACCGCCGATCGGCGAAGTCCAAATGGCTCACTCCGACCGGCATCAGCGTCCACATCGGCTCGCAGATCCGTGCGGTCGATCCCTTTGGGGCGGCTGTCGCCCGGGTCCGCGATCTGGTCGCCCAACTTCGCTCGGACGGCATCGTCCTCACCCACCTCGACGCCGGTGGTGGTCTCGGTATTGAATACACCGACGCGCCCTTCGACCCGGCCGAAGCCGTTGCGTCCTATGCCCGACAGATCCTCACCGCGACCGAAGGCCTCGGCCTCCACCTCATCCTCGAACCCGGACGCTTCCTGGTCGCGCAGGCCGGCGCGCTCCTCACCACTGTCCTCAACGTCAAGAAAAATGGCAAGAAAACGTTTGTCATCACCGACGCGGGAATGAACGACCTCATCCGGCCGGCACTCTACCAGGCCCACCACGAAATCCTGCCGCTCAAGCAAACCTCCGCTGCCGTCCAGCGGGTCGACATCGTCGGCCCCGTCTGCGAGTCCGGAGATTTCTTCGCCCGGGACCGAGATTTGGCTCCCGTCAAACCTGGCGACCTGCTCGCCATCCTCGACGCAGGAGCCTACGGAATGACGCAGGCCTCGAACTACAACTCACGTCCCCGCCCGGCGGAGATTTTCGTTACCGGCAACGCCTCGCGTCTCATCCGCCGGCGCGAAACCCACCGCGACCTGTTCGCCCAGGAACTGCTCTAGGCCATATACGGCAAAAGCAAGCCAGGCAGCGTCCCCTTGCACCCCCTCGAACCTGCTAAAATCCGAAGGTCGCGACGGGTCCGATCCACTTGGGACCGTCGCCATCTTCATCCGAGGTTCCTCCATGTCCGGCCATAGTAAATGGGCAACAATCAAGCACAAAAAGGGCGCGGCCGATGCCAAGCGCGGTAAGGTCTTCACTCGTCTGATCAAGGAAATCACCATCGCGGCCAAAGGCGGCGGCGGAGACCCCGACGGCAACCCCCGCCTGCGCACCGCCATCCTCGCTGCCAAAGCCGAAAACATGCCCGCCGAAAACATCAAGCGCGCCATCCAGCGCGGCACCGGCGAGCTCGAAGGCCTCTCCTACGATGAGATTACTTACGAGGGCTATGGCCCTGGCGGCGTGGCTGTCATCGTCGACGTCCTCACCGATAACAAGAATCGCGCCGTCTCCGAAGTCCGCCACGCCTTCTCGAAGAACGGCGGCAACCTCGGCGCCGAGGGTGCCGTCTCCTGGATGTTCTCGAAGAAGGGCGTTATCTCGATCGAGAAGGATGCCGCCACCGAAGATAAATTGATGGAGATCGTGCTCGAATCTGGTGCTGAGGATTTGAATGACGAAGGCGAGTCGTGGGAGATTTTGTGCGCGCCCGCCGATTTCGAAGCCGTCACCGACGCCCTCAAAGCAGCCAAGATCAAGACTGAGACCGCCGAAGTCACGAAGATCGCCAGCACGTATACGAAGCTGGAAGGCTCGCAGGCCAACGCCATGATTCGTTTGCTCGAGACGATCGAAGATCTCGACGATACACAGAACGTCTATTCCAACTTCGACTTCGACGAAGCGTCGATGGCGTAGTCAGCATCTCCTTTACGGGCAGGACAGGGAGCGATGCCTGTCCTGCCCGTTTTCGTCTTCCGCAGCCTATTGCAGCCCCAAGCGAGAACCTTGAATCCATGAACTTACGCATTCGCCACATCCTTCTCGCGCTTACTTTCGCCGCTCCAGCGTTTGCGCAGAGCGGCCCGACGGCCAGCAAGACTAATGTTCTCGATACGGCGTCCTCGCACCAGCCTTTCAGCTACGGGGTGATGTTTCAGGGCGGCAACGGTCTCACCGATAATCGCGGCGGGTTCCATTTCCTGTGGGCCGGCGTGCAGGCTGGGCGTGTGCTGACAAACAATATGGGGAGCGGTCTCTTCCGCGGTAACTTTGAGTATGGTATCCAGATTCTGCCTTATTTCCAGGCGTTTAGCCCCAGGTTTCAACGTGTGAGCTGCGAACAGCTGCCAGGGAGCGCTGTCGTTTCGTGCTCGCCGCCCTACACGGTCGGCGGTACGTATCACGGGGCCAGCATCACCCCCATCATTCTGAGGTGGAACTTCGCACGGCATGGCCGCGTCACCCCGTGGGCCCAGGCGGCGGGTGGACTGCTTTGGACGAATCACAAGTTTCCGGCTTACGGAAACACCAACGCAAATCTGAACACGAATGGTCCGAACGGCGAGACGAGTGTTTTTAACTTCACTCCGCAAGGCGGCATTGGTATGCACTATTTCACACGCGCGAATCGCTCGCTCGATCTGAGTGTGACAGGGATGCACATCTCGTCGGCTTCGCTTGGCGATCGCAATCCCGGCGTCAATGCCAGCATCCAGGCGAGTGTCGGCTACAGTTGGTGGAAGTAGGCGCATGGACGGCGGTCCCATCCTTGAGTGTGTGCCGAACTTCTCCGAAGGTATTGACCCGGAGATCGTTCGCAAGATCGTCGCGAGCATGCGCGTCGACGGCGTACACCTGCTCGATTACTCGCTCGACCCGGACCACAATCGCTCGGTCGTGACGATTGCCGGGAGTCCGGCTGCCGTGATGGAAGCAGCGATTCTGGCTGCTGGACGAGCGGCTCACCTCATCGACCTGACGCAGCAGACGGGTGTTCATCCTCGGATTGGCGCGGCCGACGTGATTCCATTTGTGCCTGTCTCCGGCATTTCGATCGCAGAAGCTGCGGTCATTGCGAGGCAGGCTGGGTTGCAGATCTGGCGGCGCTTCGGGGTGCCGGTTTACTTCTATGGAGCAGCAGCGGCGCGGCCTGATCGCATTCAACTGGAAGAGGTGCGGCGCGGGCAGTTTGAAGGGCTTCGCGAAGCTGCTGTCAAGGATGCGTCTCGCCGGCCAGATGTCGGCGGCCCGGAGTTGCATTCGACTGCGGGTGCGAGTGTCGTCGGAGCGCGCAGCTTCCTGATCGCCTATAACGTTTTTCTGGCGCCCAAGGCTGAGATCAGTCATGCGCGGGCGATTGCGCGTGATATACGGGCTTCGTCCGGCGGAATGCAAGGTGTCAAAGCGATGGGTGTGCTGGTCAACGGGCGCGCGCAGGTGACGATGAATGTTACGGACTTTCGCGTTACGCCGATGTCGCAGGTCCATGCCAGTGTCGAGAAGCTGGCACGCGAACACGGGACTTCGATCGCGGAGGGAGAGTTGATCGGCCTTATTCCTGAAGCAGCCTGCCAACCGAACTGTGCTTGGACCGAACAGATTCCGGACTTCAATCCAGACTTGAAGATTCTCGAGCGGCGCCTGGCTCAGCCTCAGGCGTGGCCTGAGGCTTAGCGTTCACGCGGACCGATGATGCCGATCGTTCAACTCGAGCACGTCAACGTTGTTCGTGGAGGCCAGGAAGTTCTCCATGATCTCTCGCTTTCGATCCGCCAGGGCGAACAGCTTGCACTGCTTGGGCCGAATGGGTGCGGCAAATCTACGCTGTTGAAGACGCTGACGTGTGAACTGTATCCGCTGGCGCAGCTTGAGACAAAAGTGAGCCTGTTTGGGCGTGAACGCTGGGATGTGAGCCAGTTGAAGAAGCGACTCGGGGTGGTCCAGAATGACCTGCCCGGGAAGCCAATGCTCGAGATCAGCGGCCTGGATGCAGTGCTTACAGGGTTCTTTTCAAGCTCTGCCTTGTGGCCAAATCTTCCCGTGACCCTGGAGATGCGCGACCGTGCTGAAGCCACGCTTGATCGTGTTGGCGCGAGGACTCTGCGTGATCAGATCTTTGGACATATGTCGTCGGGCCAGCAGCGTCGGGTACTAATCGGTCGAGCCCTTGTCGGGTCGTCGGAATGCCTGCTGTTGGACGAGCCATCCAACGCGCTCGATCTCTTCGCGCAGCGAGAGTTGCGGGTGCTGATGCGCGAGTTGGCAGAGCAGGGGACGACGATTGTGCTGATCACGCATCAGGTCGCTGACATCATTCCTGAGATGTCGCGGATTGTGATGATGCGTGATGGCCGGATCGCCGCTGACGGGTCTCGTAAACAGCTTCTAACGGCTGCGTCTCTCAGCGAGATCTTCGCGACCGACGTCCGTCTGGCCGAGCAGGACGGCTTCTTTCACGCCTGGTAGTCAGCGGGCAGTATCAAGCCGTTTGCGGGCTGCGCGCACGTCGTTCGCGGTGAAAACCGGGACGAAGAAGGGTGTTTCCGCATCGTCGTCGATCGGTATCTCGGCGAGGGCTTGCTCGATGTTATTGCGACCGCCTTGCTCGCGGTCGACAAGACAGAGAACGCCGATGACGTTCATCCCGGCGTCGCGGGTGGCTTCGATGGCGGTGATGGTCGAGCCTCCGGTGGTGCAGACGTCGTCGACGATGACGACGGAGGCGCCAGGCTTGAGGAAACCTTCGATGCGGCGGCCGGTGCCGTGGGTCTTCTCGGCCTTGCGGACAAGGAAACCGTGGAGTAGCGAAGGTGCGTCGCCGTGGTCTTCGTCGGGCTCAAGTTCGCCGAACTCGGTGTGGTCGGCAAGCTCCCATGCGGAGGCGGAGGCGGTGTTCGAGACAAGCGGGTCGGCTCCCATGGTGAGGCCGCCGACGGCTTCAGCAGAAGGAAAGTGCTCGCGGATGAGGTCGAGGAGTACGATGCCGGCGAGACGGCCGCCTTCGGCGTGCAGCGTGGTGATGCGGCAGTCGATGTAGTAGTCGGACTTCTGGCCGGAGGCGAGAGTGAAGTCGCCGGGGGTGAAGGAGAGGGTGGCGATGAGGTCGAGGAGTGCGGCGCTGGGGCTATTTGATGGCAAGTTTTGCCTCCGCTGCTGAAAGTCTCATTTCGAGCGAAGCGACCTGCTGCTTTAAGACATCTGTCTCGGCTGTCATGCGGTCGATGAGCGTGAAGAACTCGAGAATCGAGCTGTTCATTTCCTCGAGCTTCGCCTGCGACTCTGCGGAGAGTTCCATCGCTTCGATCATGAGCTTATTCTAACGGCGTGTCTTCGGGGACCACTGACTTCTGTTCGAAAAATCAGAGCAGCTACAGCTTATCCAGATTGTGGAAGCCGCTGGTGGAGACGAAGAGTGTGAGGAAGACGGACAGGTTATAGCAGGTGTGAACGAGGGTCGAAGCGGCTACGGACTTGGTGCGAATGCGGACGTAGCAGAGGACGAGGGAGACCATGGTAAGGAGTGCGAGGGCCGCGGCGGAGAAGCCGAGTTGCGGGGCGTGGATGGCGGCGAAGCAAAGACTGGTGACGATTGACGAGAAGACTAAGGCCTTTGTTGAAAAGGCTTCGGCGGTGCGCCAGGCTTCCAGCGCTTCGAGGGATTTCGGCATGGTGAGGTAGTCGACTGCGATGGCGATGCCGGGGAGCAGGAAGCCGCGGAAGACGATTTCTTCGAAGAGCGGGGCGACGAGGGTTCCGAAGATGGCAAGAACCCAGATGATGCCCGGGGTGCGGAAGATATCTTCGATGGGGAGCTTCTTGGGGATGGGCAGGAGCGTCGAGACGGCTTGCGAGAGAAAGCCGAGGCCGAGGCCGACGGGGATGAAGCCGAGTCTGGCATGTTGGAGGTTCCAGGAGATGCCTTGGGCGAAGGTGCGCTTCCAAAACAGCGGAAAGACCAGCATGGCCGAACCGACAGCGACCGCGTAGGTGGCGATGTTGACGAAGAGCTGGAGGCGCTGGTCGGCGAGGGTCTTCATCCATGCGTGAGGGTGGATGGAGAGGAGCAGTGCCTCGCAAAGGATGAGAGAGAAGAAGGTAAGGGCAAGGAAGAGCAGGAGGTGCAGGAGGTTTGGGATGCGGGTTGTTTGGGGTTCGGTCATGGGTTTGTGGCGGGACTCGCAGTGGGAAAAAGGCGTAACACGGATCAGGGCGAATACAGGCGGGATTAGAACGGGTAGGGCGAGTGCTTTTCTTAGAACGCGGAGGGCGGCACTTGGTCGGCAAATGAGTTTTATTTGGTTGAGAGTTTCTTCGAGGATGTCTTCTTCGCGGCTGCTTTCTTGGCGGTGGGGCGGCCCGTTTTCTTTACGGGTTGGATGAACTTGGCTCGGACGGGCTTGATGGGGTCGGGGGTGCTGGCGATCTGCTGGGGGCCGGCGTTGGGGTTCTTGTTGGAGATGACCGTGAGACCAGGGAAGTGCGGGCGAAGAAAGTGGCCGGTGTGGCTGGCTTCAACAGTGGCGACCTGCTCCGGCGTCCCGTGACCGACGATGCGACCGCCGAACTCACCGCCTTCGGGGCCGAGGTCGAGGAGGTAGTCGGCGTTGCGGATGATGTCGAGGTTGTGCTCGATGATGATGACGGTGTTGCCGAGATCGGTGAGGCGATGGAGGACGTCGAGGAGGCGGCGCACATCGTCGAAGTGGAGGCCGGTGGTGGGTTCGTCGAGGAGGTAGAGAGTGCGGCCGGTCTGGCGCTTGGAGAGCTCGCGGGCTAGCTTCATGCGCTGGGCTTCGCCACCCGAGAGCGTGGTTGCGGATTGGCCGAGATGGATGTAACCGAGGCCGACGTCGACGAGTGTCTGGAGTTTGATGCCGACTGCCGGGATGTCCTTGAGGATGGGGAGAGCGTCGGCGATCGAGAGGTCGAGGAGGTCGGCGATGTTGTAGCCGTTGAAGCGGACCTGCAGAGTCTCCTGGTTGTAGCGGCGACCGTTACAGACCTCGCAGAGGACGTAGACGTCGGGCAGGAAGTTCATCTCGATGCGGCGTTGGCCTTCGCCCTGGCAGGCCTCGCAGCGTCCGCCGACGACGTTGAAGGAGAAGCGGCCAGGTTTGTAGCCGCGCTCGCGAGCTTCGGGGAGCATGGCGAAGAGATCGCGGATGGCGGTGAAGACGCCGGTGTAGGTCGCGGGGTTGGAGCGTGGAGTGCGCCCGATGGCGGACTGATCGATCTGGATGACCTTGTCGAGCTGGTCTACGCCGAGGACCTTGCCGTGCTGACCGGGTTCCTCGCGCGAGCCATAGAGCTCTTTGGCTAAGGCACGGTAGAGAATGTCGTTGACGAGCGTAGATTTGCCCGAGCCGGAGACGCCGGTGACGACGGTCATTACGCCGATGGGGAAGTGCGCCGTGACGTTTTGCAGGTTGTGCGAGTGGGCGTCTTCGACGGTGATCCAGCGGTTGGTGAGCGGCCGCGGTCCGAGGTCTTCGCTGCCGTCTTCGAGCTTGCGCGCGGGTCGGGTGACGATTTCGATGTTGCCTGCGAGGTATTGGCCGGTGATCGAGGCCGGGTTCGCCATGATCTCGGCTGGAGTGCCGTCGGCGATGAGGAAGCCGCCGTTCTTGCCAGCTCCGGGGCCGAGGTCGAGAACGTAGTCGGCTTTGCGGATGGTGTCTTCGTCGTGTTCGACGACGAGGACGGTGTTGCCGAGGTCGCGCAGGCGCTCAAGTGCGGCGATGAGGCGCTGGTTGTCGCGTTGGTGCAGACCGATGGAGGGCTCGTCGAGAACGTAGAGGACGCCGCGGAGGCGTGAGCCGATCTGGGTCGCGAGGCGGATGCGCTGGCCTTCGCCGCCGGAGAGCGTGGCGGCGCTACGGTCGAGCGAGAGGTAGCCGAGACCGACTGCGTTGAGGAACTCGAGGCGCTCGATGATCTCGCGCTGGAGGCGGTCGGCGATGAACTGCTCGCGGCCCGTGAAGGTCATGGTGCGCGCGCCGGTGAGGGCGCGTTCGAGCGAGAGGGCGGTGAAGTCGGCGATGGAGCGTGGCTCGTTCGCGATGGGAATGGAGACGGCGAGGGATTCGGGACGCAGACGGCGACCTTTGCAGCGAGGGCAGGTGGTGGCGGACATGTACTGCATCATGTACTCGCGGTAGCCCTCGGACTTGGTCTCGTCGAGGTTGGAGCGTAGATAGGCGAAGATGCCGTGGAAGCCGGTGCGTCCGCCTTCGTTGCCGGTGGGGCCGTAAAGGAGCAGGTCCTGCTGGGGCTTGGTGAGGTCGGCGAAGGGGAGCTTGAGATTGATCTTGTACTTGTCCGCGGCGAGCTTGATGAGCTTGAGGAGGTACGCGCTGCCGGAACCAGGACCCATGGCTCCATCGAGCAGGGGTTTGGACCAGTCGGTGATGGTCTTCGCGGGGTCGAAGTCGTAAATGCTGCCGAGGCCGTGGCACTCGGGGCATGCTCCGTAGTTGGAGTTGAAGGAGAAGCTGCGGGGCTCGAGCTTGGCTACGTTGATGCCACAGTCGGGGCAAGCCATAGTAGAGGAATAGAGAGTCTCTTCCTGGTGGCGGCTTGTGGGGTTCTGCAGGCCGATGAGGACGAGACCGCTGGCCATCTGTAGGGCTTTAGCGACCGAGGCCTCGAGACGTCGGGTGTCGTACTTCGGGCGTGGTGCTGATCCCTCCCAGGTTTCGGGAGCGAGGCCAGGGGCGCCCAAGTCGGTTGCGAGTGTCTGATTCACGTCCGGGGCGAGCGGTTTGAGGATGATGCGGTCGACGATGGCTTCGATGGTGTGGTTCTTGCGCTTCTCGAGGCGCATGCCTTCAGTGAGCTCGGTCATCTCGCCGTCGATGCGGGCACGAAAGCCTTGCTGATCGAGGGCTTCGAGCTCCTCGCGGAACTCGCCCTTGCGGCCGCGGACGATGGGGGCGAAGACGGTGATGCGTTCGCCGGGAGCAAGCGAGACGATGCGCTCGACAATCTGGTCGGCGGACTGGCGCGAGATGGGACGGGCGCAGTTGGGGCAGTGCGGTTGGCCGACGCTGGCGTAAAGAAGGCGGAGGTAATCGTAGATTTCGGTGATGGTGCCGACGGTGGAGCGTGGGGAGCGCGAGGTGGTCTTCTGCTCGATCGAGATGGCGGGTGAAAGGCCTTCGATGGAGTCGACATCGGGTCGCTCCATCTGGTCGAGGAACTGGCGCGCATAAGCGGAGAGGGTTTCGACGTAGCGGCGCTGACCTTCGGCGTAGATGGTGTCGAAGGCGAGCGAGGATTTGCCGGAGCCGGAGAGGCCGGTGACGACCGTCAAGGTGTTGCGCGGGATGGCGACATTGACGTTGCGCAGGTTGTGCTGGCGCGCTCCGCGAACGGTGATGTGGGTGATGCCTTTGTGTTTCCTGGGCGCTGGAACGGCTTCGAGAGTAGGGCTCATGCTGGTGTATGGGTCGCCTTTTGACCAAGTTTCAGGATAACCGAAGATGGGCGATGGCGAAGGAAGAGCGACGAGTACCCAGTGAAGCAATAGCTGCGGAAATATTCATGTCGAGGAATGCATGGATTTGCGAAAATGGCGATGCAACTTCGGGGCCATTCGCGTGTAGGATGGGTGGACCGGAACAATCGGAGGTTCGTCGGAATGAGTTCGTTACTACTCGTGTGCGCTGTGGTGGCTTCGCTGGCGGTGGGTGTGTTCGCGGCGCAAGGGCTCTGCGCGATGATGTTTGGAATTTTCCGAATCCATGCGCGCCAGGTGGCGGCGACGCGGATTTCAAAGACGCAGGCTTTGGCTCTCAAAACGACTGTGAGCTAAAAGCTCCCTTTCATCTCCCAACAGCAATCTTGGCTGAGAACGAGTGCCTCGTGAGTTTTGCACAGGCGACGATGAAACCCGCATTGGGTCAGAGGCGAGGTCGTGTGAAGAGGAAGACTGACCTCAAAAGCTAACTCCGTCGGTTCGCATTGGCGATGAGTGGAGCTACGCACGATATGGTAGATCTTCATTGGACCGTCATTGTGGGGTTGATTGTTGCTGTTGCTGCTTGGTGAGGTCGTCGTAGATTTGAGCGGGGGTTTTTACGCCGTTAGGGGATGGCTGGGCGTTGGGGTCGGGGGGAGGGGGCTGCTGCTGGTTGGGTGGTGGAAGGTTTGGGGGGTTGCCCTGCTGCTGAGGATTAGTTTCTGGCGGGCGATTGTTGTCGAAAGTGCGGCTACGGCGGCGTCCGCCTAGCTGGGGCGGCAGATCAGTCTCTTCGTGGATGGCATTGGGGTTCGGCGGGGTTACGGTGCCGGTGCGTGGGCTGAGGACGAGTTCGGAGACGACATGGTTGGGCCCTTCGTGGACAAGGACGTTGCTACGGCTTCCGTCGAGTAGTTGGATGATGACCTCGTGGGTCGTACCAGGGCCGTAGGAGCCGTAGACACGCTCGTCCGGGACGTTGCCGGTGATCTTCATCCCGGTGGCGTGGGAGATGCTGCGCAGAATTTCGTTGAGCGAAGAGTTTTCGGCTGTGATCGTGAGTTGGTTGGCCGCGAAGTCGACGCGGGCGCGGTAGGCGGCCCGGTCGGGAGGCACGAATTGTGCGGGCTGGGTGGGTTGAGCAGCGGGTGGTGCTGGTTGGGTCGGGCTCGTGGGTGGGATGCTTTGAGCGTTTGCGGAGGCGACGAGGACGGTCGCTGACAGAAGAGAGAGGAGGTGCGGTCGATTTGTGAAGCGGATAGTCATCGGGTCGGATGAATGCTGGGAGTGACTGATGCCACGATAATCTCCGGCTGCGATTGAGGCGATCATGGACACCCGGAAATCTGTAGCGCACTCAAATAGACGACCTTTATCGGCCAACGTCAGTCTAAACGTGAGTCAGGATAGACTTTTAGGTGTGCCGGTATTCGGCTACACTGAAGTTTTGGTCCCGAGGTTATGCAAAACGTGATGAGAACTGGAATGATTCGAGTTGGCGGATTGATTTGCGCGGTGGTTCTGACGGCCGGTTTTACTCCGGCGCTGACGGCGGAGACGTGTACCACGCAGTCGCAGATGACGCCGGCGGACCGGGATACCCTGGCAGCGGCGGCTTCCTCACTGGCGTCCAAGATTCAGGCGGATGATGAGGCAGGGATCAAGGCTTCGACGATAGCGGAGTTCCAGGGGAACTTCACGGGCATCGCGCAGGCAATTGCTGCGACCTCCGCCAAGGTCAAGACGGAGAAGCCGCAGGTGGATGGGCTTTACCTGCTGGACGCATCGATGTTGAAGGCCGGGCCGGGAGGCAATCCAGACGCTTCCTTCTCCTGCCCGCTGGCGCATTCAGCGTCCGAGGTAGATTTTTCGATTCCGCAACTGCCTCCCGGGAAGTATGCGTTTGCGACGGTTTGGATGGCCGGTGCCAGCCCCTGGCAGCTTTCGTTTTTGATGCGGCAGGATGCGGGCAAGTGGCTGCTGGCCGGTCTTTACCCAAAGCCGGCGACGGCGAATGGACACGATGGGCTTTGGTACTGGAAGACGGGGCGCAACTACGTGGCGCAGAAGCAGACCTGGGCCGCGTGGCTTTATCTCCAGGAGGCTCAGCAGCTGATTCAGCCCGCGGGGTTCATGTCGAGTACGCATTTGGAGAAGCTGCAGACGGAGCTTTCGACGGCTGCTCCACCAGCAGTGGCGAACGGCATTAGTGCCGATGCTCCGCTGGTGATTCAAGGGCCGGCCGGGCAGGAGTTTCACATCACGTCGCTGAACGTGGTGGATGCATTGGGACTGGATGTTGCGGCTCACATCAAGGTGGACGCGCTGGGCGATGCAGCAGCAGCGCGCAAGCGGAATATCGATGCGGCTGTAGCGCTGGTGACGGCTCATCCGGAACTGCGCAACTCGTTCCACGGGGTGTGGGTATTCTCGGATGCTCCGGGGAATGCGCCGTACGCAACTGAGTTCGCCATGGCGGATCTGAAATAAACGCCGTCAGCTCAGGGACATGGCAACAACCGTTGCACATCCCTTAGACTGCGCTCAAGATGAGCAGGGTTTCAGGTCGGGTGCGGAGTGATGCACCCCACGACCACTCTCGGGACCCGCGCTCGGTCGAGTATCCTGGGACACCCGGAGGTTATGGTGCAACCGCCGGGTTTCAAATGCTATGGTTAGAGCCGTTGCTGCCGTGTGGAATTCACGCGCGCTGGGTCCGCATGCATGTGCCGGATGAAGAAAACCCCCGAAGAAGAGGTTAGGCATGGCGAATGATGCAAAAGTAGAGTTGAGCCTGAGCGAGGCGATTGCGGCGCGTCGATCGACGCCGAGTTTCGATGGGATGCCGATTCCATACGCGGATTTGGAGAAGATTCTGCAGGCGGGGCTGAGCGCGCCCAGCGGCTACAATATGCAACCATGGCGGTTTGTGGTGGTGCAATCGCCGGAGCAGAAGAAGAAACTGCGGGCTGCGAGCTACAACCAGGCGAAGGTGGAAGAGGCTTCGGCGGTAATTGTGGCGTGTGGGGACGCCGATGGGTGGAGAAAAGATCTTGACGAGGTGCTGGAGATGGGCCGGGCCGGCGGGATGCCGGAGAGCTATGCAGCGCAGGCGCAAAGCAGCGTGCCGCAGTACATGTCGAGCTTCACGGCGGACCAGATGCGCTGCTGGCTGAACAAGCAGGTGATGCTGGCTTTTACGCACATGCTGCTGATGGCCGAGGTGCTGGGTTACGACACCGCTCCGATGGAAGGTTTTGAGCAAGAGCGGGTGCATGAGGCACTGCGGCTTCCGCTGAGCTACTGGGTCGTTTCGCTGTTGGCGATTGGACATTTGAAAGGTTCGGATAAGTTCGACGGCGGGCGCTTCGGCATGACGCATACTGTGTTTGGCGAGGAGTTTGGCCGGGCGCTCGTTTCAAAGTAGCGACGGGAGGATTTGCTTGATGTGGAAGGTGGTCCGGGTTTTGCTGGTCCTGCTGGCGGTGACGGGCCTGGCGTTGGGGATCACGTTCTATCGCGAGCCGATCTGGGTGAACGATCAGGTGATTCGACTGCATCTGCGCGGGCAAAATGTGCAGAGTCTTTATGTCGATGTGAACGGTCAGAAGATCCACTACTTTGAAGCCGTGCCGCCAGCCAGGATACGGGTGCTGGGGGATGGCCCGCCGTTGCTGCTGATTCATGGGTTGGGGTCGCGCGGGGAGGACTGGTCGGGCCTGATGCCTTCCCTGGCGGCACAGGGCTTCCATGTGTATGTTCCGGATCTGCTGGGGTATGGGCGGTCTTCCAAACCAAACGTGGATTACTCGATCTCGCTCGAAGAGCAGACGATGGTGGACTTTATGAAGGCGGTGCATCTGGATCGGGCGGATGTGGCGGGGTGGTCGATGGGTGGCTGGGTCGCGCTGAAGTTGACGGTGGATCATCCGGAGCTGGTAAGGCGGCTGATTGTGTATGACTCGGCTGGGATTTATTTTCCGCCGACGTTCGATGCTGCGTTTTTCACGCCAACCGATTCGCTGGGAATTACGAAGCTGACCGAGAAGCTGAGTCCGAAACCGAAACCGATGCCGACCTTTATCGCGGAGGCAGCCATCCGCAGGTTGCAGGAAACAGGTTGGGTGATTCGTCGCACGATCAATTCGATGGAGAGTGGCAAGGATCTTCTGGACTTTCAGCTCCAGAAGATTCAGAAGCCTACGTTGATCGTCTGGGGGAGCGAAGACCGCCTGATCCCGCTGAGCGCGGGGGAGACGATGCACCGGCAGATTCCAGGGTCGTCGATGCTGGTAGTGGACGGATGCGGGCATCTGGCACCGGGGGAGTGTGCGGGCCCGGTGTTGAAGGGGACGTTGAAGTTTCTACAGACAAGCCCGCCCTTGCGAGGGTGGGAGGCTGAAGTACAAGGACAGACAACCGCGCCCTAGTCGCTGGAGGCGACCACTTTGTGGGGTTTGGACGGCTTCGCCGTTATTTTCCAGTCCAGGTAAAAGTATTGGCTTGGGGTAGGCCTAGGTGGGCAAGGATGCGGTGGGTGAAGTTGATGGCAATCTCGGTGGTGGTTTGTGGATGGTTGTAGAGGGTGGGCATGACGGGGTAGATGGTCGCACCGGCTTCTGCGGCGGCGGTCATGTTGCGCAAATGGATGAGGTTGAAGGGTGTCTCGCGAACGCAGAGGATGAGGGGGCGGCGCTCTTTGAGTGCCACATCGGCGGCTCGTTCGATGAGCGACGAGGCGAGGCCGTGGGCGATGCCGGCAAGGGTGCCCATGGAACAGGGGAGAACGATCATCGCGTCCGAAGGGTAGGAGCCGGAGGCGATGTTGGCGCCGATGTTTTCGTTGGGATGTTGCTGGACTTTCGCGAGGTAAGGAGACGCTTCGCCAAGGAGTTTTTCGACGAGGTTGTTGCGGCCGGAAAGGTTCAGTTCTTCGGCCAGTACGCGCAGAGACGAGTCGGAGGCGACGAGGTCGATGTGAGCGACGCGTTCATCGGCGGCTAGGTGCGAGAGCATCTGCGCGGCGAAGAGGGAACCGCTCGCGCCAGTGATTGCGAGGGTGACGGTTTGGGCTTGAGGCTTCGGCTGCACTACTTATTATCGCGCGGGAAGGCGAAGGCAATGATGGTGGGGCCAGATTCAGGGTGTGCGAGCTCGTAAGCTTCTTCGTCGCGGTATTGCTGGGGGCGAAAGTCGGAGTACATTTCGGCGGCGGCGATGTCTTCGACAGTGGCCTCGGTGAAGCAGAGCTCGCAGATGGCGATGCCGGCTTCGGGGTCGTCGATGTCGTTGCGCATGGGCGGGCCGAAGGTGCGGCATAGGATAGGACGGCCGGCGTAGAGGTCACAGGTCTGGGTGGCGGGGTCGAGGATGGGGCAGGGGTCGGCGTGGGCCCACTCTTCGAAGAGCTCGACGGCTTCGTCGTCGGTCGAAAGGACACCGGTTTCGAGGGTGCCGGGAAAAAAGGGCGATAGGTGGGCTTGGGCGGCGGTGATGCGCGATGCTATGCGGGTTTTCAGAGTGGGTTCTGCGGCTGCGAGCGCTTCGCGGATGCGGTGAGCGTCGAGCGCGGAGATCTCGAAGACGCCATGGCAGCATTGAGCGCAGCCCGGGCGGCAGGCAAGGTGTGGGCCGGAGCGTGTGACGGCGGAGGCCAGGGCGGCGTCGATGATCTGGATGAGAGGATCTTGCGGGGCGTTCATGCGAAGGAAGGATTGCGGAGTGCGAGGTTGCTGTCGCGAGTGCTGTGATGAAAGGTGGCCATAAGACCTCCTTCCTTGAACTTACACCCGGGAACGCGGCGTGAAGCGGACCTAAGTGTTCAGGACGCGGGCGAAGATGGCGTCGACATTTGCCAGTTGGCGGTGGTAGTCGAAGGCTCGGGCTAGTTTTTCGGGGGTGAGGCGGGCAGTGATCTCGGGGACTTTGGCGATCTCGTCGCGGAAGATGAGCTCTTCTTTCCAACTGCGCATGGCATGTTGCTGGACGAGGCGGTAGGCGTCTTCGCGGGACATGCCGGATTCTGCTAAGTCCAGAAGCAGCTGTCCAGAAAAGATGAGGCCGCCGGTGGATTCGAGGTTCTTGAGCATGCGGGCGGGATACACGAGGAGCTTCTCGATGAGGCTGGTGGTCTTGGCAAGAAGGTAGTCGGCGAGGATGGTGGAGTCGGGGAGGATGACGCGCTCGGCGGAGGAGTGGGAGATATCCCGTTCGTGCCAGAGGGCGACGTTTTCGAGGGCGACCTGTGCGTTAGCGCGCATGACGCGGGCGAGGCCGCTGATCTGCTCGGAGGTGATCGGGTTGCGCTTGTGCGGCATGGCGGACGAGCCTTTCTGCTTTTCGGAGAAGAACTCTTCGGCCTCGCGGACTTCGGTGCGCTGGAGGTGGCGGATTTCGGTGGCGATCTTGTCGAGGGTTGAGCCTAGGACGGCGAGGGTGGAGACGTAGGCGGCGTGGCGGTCGCGCTGGACGACCTGGGTTGCGACGGCGACGGGTTTGAGGCCGAGTGCGGCGCAGATGGCTTCTTCGTGTTCGGGCTTGAGGTGGCCGAAGGTGCCGACGGCTCCAGAGAGTTTGCCGACGCGGAGGTCTTCGGCGGCGGCGTCGAAGCGGGTGAGGTTGCGCTGGATTTCGGAGTACCAGAGCAGGAGTTTGAGGCCGAAGGTGGTGGGTTCGGCGTGAATGCCGTGGGTGCGGCCGATGATGGGGGTGTGCTTGAACTCGAGGGCGCGCTTCTTAAGCGCGGCGGCGAGGGACTCGATGCCGGTGCGGATGATGGCGTTAGCTTCGAGCAGTTGGAGCGACTGCGCGGTGTCGACGACGTCGGTGCTGGTGAGGCCGTAGTGCAGCCAGCGCGAGGCGTCGGGGTCCGCGATGTGTTCGGCGACCGTGGTGGTGAAGGCGATGACGTCGTGACGGACTTCGGCCTCGATCTCGTTGATGCGGTCGACGGTGAACGCGCCTTTTTGCGCGATGGTGTCGGCGGCTGCCTGCGGGACGAGGCCGGCGGCGGCGAGCGCGTGCGAGGCGGCGGTTTCGACGCGCAGCCAGCAGCGGTACTTGTTTTCGTCGGACCAGATGCGACCCATGGCGGGGCGTGTGTAGCGGGGGATCATGGGAAAGACCTCAAAAGCGCCCTTATCGCGGGCGGCGACCACTTCGTGGGGTAATGGCTTCGCGTGCCGGTGCCGACCAGCGGGAGGATCACGCAAAGCAGTGGGGGGTCAAGAAGTGACCGCCCCGCGCGTAGCGGGTCTTATTACTTTGCGACGCCGAAGAGTTCAGACATTTCTTTGTGTAGGAAGCCCTGGCCGGGGCGATAGGGTTGAATCCATTTGCCGTCGAGGACGAACTGCGGGATGGCCTTCTTGCCGACGTTTTCATAGACGGTGTCGGCGGCGCCGGGGACCTCTTCGATATCGATCTCGGCGTAGGGGATGTTGTGCTGGGCGAGGAAGCGCTTGGCTTCGCGGCAGTCGCGGCACCAGGGAGCGGTGTAGACGGTGAGTTCCATGAGGCTAGTTTACGCGGTTGGCTGGGATGCATCCAATGGCATCAGGAGAAACCCATGCCACAAAGCTTGCACGATCGCGCAGCAGAGTTCCACAACCTGGCCGCCCACGCCCATATGAAGGCGGCTACGTCGCACGACAAGAACGATCATCTTTCGGCGCATGAGCTGTCGAAGCAGGCGTTTGAACACTCTCGCGAGGCGCATGAGCACTCGGAGAAGCTGGTGAAGGACGCTGAGACCGAGACGGTCGAGCAGGAGCAGTAAGCAGCGTGCTACGCTTCCGAGCATGAACGCCACACGACGGAGATTTTTGACTGCCTCGGCCGGTTTCGCGCTGACGCGTGGGCTGGCGGGGCAGTTTGCCGTGGGGGGTGGGCCCATGACGACTCGGCTGGATCTGGCGGCGATCGATCGGGCGAGGATTCTGGTGGGGGCGGAGAAGGCGCTGGGGCGGACGGTGGGTCCGGACTCGGATGCGGCGAGCGATGCGTTTTTGCAGTTCACGCTTGATGTCCCGACTTTGGCCGGCGCCGTGCAAATCGATGCGGAGAACGCGGCGAAGTACTCGGCGAAGGCAGAGGCGATGCTGGCGGCGTGGTTTGTGCAGAAGCCGCTGCGGCTGGAGATCTCCGGTTTTGAGGATTTGCTGGGGCTTTCGGGGTTGGCGGAAGTGGCGGTGGCTGTGCCGTTTCTGGGGGTGGGGCCGGGAATTACATCGGCGGTGACGGCATGGTTCAAGACGTATCTGAACTACTTGACGACGGATAAGACGGCAGGGCTGGCGCGGGATGCGAAGGATCGGCATGGCAGCTCGTGGCTGCTGCAGGTGGCGGCGTTTGCGAAGTTATGTGGGGATGATGCCGCGATGGAGGCAGTGCGGGTGCGGTTTCGGCATGCGGCGCTGCGGGCCGAGATCAATGCCGATGGGTTCTTTCCAGGGGAGCTGCGGACGCCGAACCCGTTTCGGAATTCGCTGATGAACCTGGATATGCTGGCGGGGGTTTGCGTGCTGGCGTCGACCCGCTTTGAGAGCTTGTGGGATGCGGAGTTGCAGGATGGGCCGGGGATGCGAGCGGCGGTGGCTCGGTATGTGCCGTATATGGCGAAGCGCGCGACGTGGCCGTATGCGGCGGACCAGACCCATTTTGCCCAGTTGCCGGGGAGGCGTCCGGTGCTGGCGTTCGCGGCGCGGGCGTATGCGCAGCCGGAGTATGCGGCTTTGTTTCTCCAGTTGCCGGAGTTGACGGACGCGGATTTGTTGCGGAGTCTGCCGATTCGGCAGCCTTTGCTTTGGGCGAATCAACCCCACAAAAGGGCCTAGATACCCCCGGTATATGGCTCATATGCAAATATCGGAAAACATGAGACTTACGGGAGGGGGTTCTACGGCGCTTGAAAGGGTTTAGACTGCCTTCGGGTTGCACTGTTTTTGGGGCACCCACTTTTGTGAGGGTGGCCGTGGGTATCATTGGGGGATGGGGCACGCGCCGGTAATTTTGTTGACGATTCCGGTGGTGGCTACGCTGGCGGGTGGGCTGCTGGCGATTCGAGGGGCGAAGTTTCGCGTCGTGCTGGTCGCGGTTGGGGCGGGATTGTTGCTGGGGGCGGCGTTCGTGGATCTGTTGCCGGAGGCGATCCAGCTTGGCGGCGTGGCGGGGATGCCGGCGGCGACCGTGCTGGGGATGACGCTGGCGTTCTTCCTGGCGTTTTCGGCGTTGGAGATGGCGCTCGATGGATGGCGGGACCGGACGGGTGCCGGGCGGCGGACGATTGGGCGGGTCGGCGGGGGCTTGCTGATCTTCCATAGTTTTCGCGATGGAATGGCGATCGGGGCGGCGTTTGCTGCGTCGCATACGGCCGGTTATGCCGTGCTGGTGGGGATCGCGGCGCATGATTTTGGCGACGGGATGAATACAGTGCTGCTAACGACGGCGGGGGAGAAGGCGCGGGCGTCGGATTACTGGTTTTTAGGGGCGGACGCGGTGGCTCCATTTCTGGGTGGGATGGTGACAGTCTGGTGGCTGCTTTCGTCGCATGGGGCGGCGGTTTTGCTGGCTTTGGCGGGAGGATTTTTCCTGCAGATGGCGACCGCGGACTTCTTGCCGGTGGTGCGGGAGGGACGGAAGGGGTGGTTGATGTGTGGGGTTGTTGGGGGTGCCGGTTTTATCTGGGTGGCGAACTGGTTGCTGGCATAGTTGAAGTGCGTGCGCGGATTGCGCGGATTTGACGCAAATTAAGTGCTGAACTGGTCTAGATCTGGGGGTCGTATGTCTTGGAAGCGGGATATGGGCGGGTGGTTAGTACGCGGATTAGGACTGAGATCGGTTTCGTGTTCTTGGGGGCCGTGCCTCGGAGGCAGAGATGGGTTCTGACTTGGTGGTGGGCCGGGATGGTGGATCGTTTTTGTTTATTTGGGGGCGGTTACGGCGAAGTGGCCACCCTGGGGGTCGATGGCCTGGAGCGTCCAGGCTCCGCCGGGGACTTCATTGGGTCCGAAGACGATTGAGCCGCCGTTGTCCTTGACGCGCTGGGCTGCGGCGTTGATGTCGTCGACGGTGAAGTAGAAGAGCCATGCGGGGTGGGTGGGGGCGTTGGGTGGGAGATTCATCATGCCGCCGGCGAAGGTCTCACCTTCGAGCTTGAAGACCTGGTAGGTGCCCATCGGGCCCATGTCGACGGCGAGGTCTTTCGACCAGCCGTAGTGGCTGGAGTAGAACTGCCAGGCTTTTTCCCAGTCAGTGGTGGAGAGTTCGTGCCAGCTTACGGCACCGAGTTCGGCGGGTTGGAGGCGGGGCGGGGCTTCGGTGCGGTTGGGTTGAAAGAGGAGGTAGTCCGCGCCCTGGGGGTCGGCGACGACGGAGAAGCGGCCGACGCCGGGGATCTCCTGGGCGGATTTGATCTGCTGGCCTCCGTCGGCGGCGACGGCCGCGGTTTCGGCGTCGACATCGGCGGTGTGGATGTGGCCGGACCACTTGGTGGGGTGGTCTTCGCCGATGGAGCCCCAGGACATCATGCCGCCGACGTCTTTGCCTGAGTTGCCGAAGAGCATGTAGGTCATGCCGGGTGAGCCGCTGTCACGGATCTCCCAACGCACGACAGCTTTGTAGAAGGCGACGGCCTGGTCGAGGTCGGTGGTCATGAGGTCGTACCAGATGAAGGGGGACTTGGTTTGGTCGGTCATGGTTCGGCTCCGAAGGTGGAAGGTGCGTACGCGGATTGCGCGGATTGAGCGCGGATTAAGGACACTGCTCTTAATTTCTTTTCTTATCTTGCTGAGGACTACTGTTTCGCTAAACACTTACCAATCTTTGACTGCTTTTTATTTTTTCAGGGGTAGTGTGGCTGAGGATGGGCCGGCTTCGATGGTCAGGTTGGTTTGCGGTTGCCAGGTGTTGGTCTCGGCGGAGTAGGTGGAGGTGACGAGTGGGTCGAGAGCGAGGGTGAGGTGCCTGCTTTCGCCGGGGAAGAGCGAGACGCGCTGGAAGGCGGCGAGTTTGCGGAAGGGTTCGCCCGCCGGGGCCGGGAGGGTGGCGTAGACCTGGGCGATCTCGTCGCCTCGGACGGAGCCGGTGTTCTTGACGTCGAAGCTGACCGAGTGGGTGTCGCCCTGGAGATTGGCGTAGGCGAAGGTGGTGTAGCTGAGGCCGAAGCCGAAGGGGAAGAGCGGGCTGAGGTTTTCCTTCTGAAACCACTTGTAGCCGACGGCCATGCCTTCGACGTTGTAGTCGACGGGGAAGTCTTTGGCCTGGTGTGGGGTGGAGGCTCCGTTCATACCGTTGTTGGTGGTGGATTCGGTGAGACCGGTGACGTGGGGATGGGGGAGTTGGGCTTCGGTGGCGGGGAAGGTGACGGGGAGTTTGCCTGAAGGATTGACTTTGCCGAACAAGATGTCGGCGATGGCGTCGCCGCCGCCGATGCCGGGGAACCAGGTTTCGAGGATGCCGGCGACGCGTGGGGCCCAGGGCATGGAGACGGGACCGCCGGTTTCGAGCAGAACGACGGTGTTGGGGTTGGCCCTGGCGACGGCCTCGATGAGGGCGTCCTGATTGTGGGGCAGCGCCAGGGTAAGGCGGTCCATGCCTTCGGACATCCACTGGTCGGCGAAGAGGAGGACGACGTCCGCCGATTTGGCAGCGGTTGCTGCGGAAGCGGGGTCCGTCCCGTCGTCGAAGGTGACGATCGCTTCGGGTCCGGCGAGTTCCTTGATGGCGCGGAGCGGGCTGGAGGGGAAGTAGATCTCGTGGTTCCAGCGTGAGGGACCGGGGCGGTGCTCGAGTGCATCGCCGCCGGGCGAGTCGACCTGTGCGGAGCCGCCGCCGGAGAGGACGCCTACGTCGGCGTGGGCCCCGATGAGCAGGATGCGGTGGAGTTTAACGGGCTGAAGAGGCAGGATGTTGTTGGTGTTTTGCAGCAGGACGATGGATTCCTGCTCGATGTGGCGGGCGTTGTCACGACCGAGGAAGGGGTCGGTGACGCGGCGGGGGGTGGGCGGCTCGTCGATGACGCCGGTAGCGAACATGCTGCGGACGATGCGGTGGACCATGTCGTCGAGGCGGGACATGGGGACCTGGTTGGCGGCGACGGCTTCTTTGAGCTTGTCGCCGAAGTAGACGATGCCGGGCTGCTCCATGTCGAGGCCGGCGAGGGCGGCTTTGGTGGTGGAGTGCGTGCCGTCCCAGTCGGAGAGGACGAAGCCGGGAAACTTCCAGTCGTGCTTGAGGACCTGGTTCAGGGTGTAGTCGTTCTCGCAGGCGTACTCGCCGTTGACGCGGTTGTAGGAGCACATGACGCCGGCCGGTTTGGCGAGATGGATGGCGATGTTGAAGGCCTCCAGGTCGGTTTCCTGGAGCGAGCGCTTGTCGAGGATGGCGTTGAGGGTGTTGCGACCGGTCTCCTGGTCGTTGAGGACGTAGTGCTTGATGTCTCCCATGATGTGCTGGGACTGGACTCCGGAGGCGAGGTTGCCGACCATGATGCCGGAGAGGAGGGGGTCTTCGGAGGCGTACTCGAAGTTGCGGCCGTTGCGTGGCTCGCGGATGAGGTCGACGCCGCCGCCGATGGACATGTTGTAGCCCTGGTCGCGGAGTTCGCGGCCGATGACCTCGCCGTAGAGGTGGGCGGCATCGGGATCGAAGCTGGAGGCCATGCCGATGACGGAGGGGAGGAGGGTGGCATAGCGGGAGTCGCGGGCTGCGCCGCGAGCGCCGACGGCGGAGTCGGCTAGGTTGATATCGGGCAGGCCGAGGCGGGGGATGCCGACGACCATACCGGCGCCGCCGTTGTCTCCGGCGGGGACCTGGGCGCCGGGACGCAGGACGCCCCAGCCGATGCCGTGGACGAGCTGGATCTTTTCGTCGAGGGTCATCTCGTGGATCATGAGGTCGGCGCGCTGGTCGGGCGAGAGGCTGGGGTCCGACCATGGGTGCGCGGCTGGAGCCTGGGCGAAGACGGCCGGGGTGAGGAGGAAGGCTGCGGCGAGGAGGGTAAGGCCGGGTTTGGGCATGGGTTCCTTCGGGAGCGGTTTGGAGGCAGTTTACTTCCCACGGCAGACGATGAGGCTGTCTGATTCGGGTACCCGGACGGCTGCGGGTTCGGTTGGAAACGGATATCTTGTACGAACGGAAGAATATCAGGAGCGCGTGATGGTTGGACAGCGGTTTGCGGTGGGGTTAGCGTTGCTATTGAGTGTAGGGGCCGCGGCGCAGGGGAGTTCGCAGGCGGTCAATCTGGGCGCGCGTGTGGATGCTGCGCCGCCGCTTTATCTGGGGACGGCGTGGTATCCGGAGCAGTGGCCGGAGGAGCGATGGGATGCGGATCTGGATCTGATGGAGAAGGCGGGCGTGCGGTTTTGCCGGATCGGCGAGTTCGCGTGGAGCCGGATGGAGCCGAGCGAAGGGCACTACGATCTTGAGTGGCTGGAACATGCAGTGCGCGCGGCGGAGCGGCACCACATCCAGATTGTGCTGGGGACGCCGAGCGCGGCTCCTCCGGCATGGCTGACGCAGACGTATCCAGAGACGCTGCGGGTGAACGAAGATGGGCGGCCGGATGAGCATGGGAACCGGCAGCAGTTCAACTGGTCGAATGCGAAGTATCGCGAGTTGGCGCATGGGGTTGCCGAAAAGATGGCGGAGCGCTTCGGGCATGATCCGGATGTGATTGGCTGGCAGATCGACAACGAGTATGCCGAGGTGAGCTTCGACGCAGGGACGAAGAAGCTGTTTCAGGATTGGGTGAAGGCGCGGTATGGCACGCTTGAGAATTTGAATGCGCGGTGGACGACGAGTTACTGGAGCGAGACGTACCAGAACTGGGATCAGATTCCGATCCAGACGGGATATGGGAATCCGGGGCTGCTGCTGAGTTGGAAGCGCTTCGTGAGCGATACGTGGCGGAGTTATCAGAAGAACCAGATCGACGCGATTCGGGCGCATAGCGATAAGCGGCAGTGGATTACGACGAACATGATGGGGTGGTTCGATGGGTACGACCACTACACGGTGGCGCAGGATCTCGACATGGCGAGCTGGGATGATTATGTGGGGACGGGGCATCTAGACCCGGTGCGGAATGGGGCGGCGCATGACTTGATGCGAGGGTTGCTGCGGAAGAATTTCTGGGTGATGGAGACGCAGCCGGGGTTCGTGAACTGGTCCGCGGATAACAACTCGCTGGATAAGGGCGAGGTGCGGGCAATGGCGTGGCACGACATCGGGCATGGCGCGGATGCGGTGAGCTACTGGCAGTGGCGCAGCGCGTTGAACGGGCAGGAGGAGTATCACGGGACGCTGGTTGGGGCGGACGGGACGCCGGTGCCGCTGTATGCGGAGGTGGCGCAACTCGGGGCGGAGTTTGCGAAGGCTGGGCCGGCGCTGAAGGGGACGGCGGTGGTGAGCCAAGTGGCGGTTTTGCAGGACTACGACAGTCGGTGGGCGATCGACTGGCAGCGGCATAACAAGGCTTCGAGTCCGATCGACCAGATTGTGCAGTACTACGGGGCGGTGAGGGCGGTGGCGCACTCGGTGGATGCGGTGTCGCCGAAGGTGGATTTGAGCCAGTACAAGTTGGTGGTGGCTCCTGCGCTGAACGTGATGACGGATGAGGTGGCGAAGAACCTGATCGCGTATGTGAAGGGTGGCGGGAACCTGGTGCTGGGGCAGCGGTCGGGAATGAAGAACGGGGATAACGGGCTGGCGGTGGAGCGTCAGCCGGGGCCTTTGTCGGAGCTGCTCGGCGGGCGTGTGGAGCAGTTTTATGCGCTGGACTCGACGGTGCCAGTGAGTGGAGTCTGGGGGAGTGGGCCGACGAAGGTCTGGGCGGAGCAGCTGGGGTTGACGAATCCTGAGACGAAGGTGCTGATGACGTATGGGAAGAGCAATGGGTGGCTCGACGGGCAGCCTGCGGCGATTACGCGGAAGGTGGGTAAGGGAAGCGTGACGTACATCGGCGCGGATTTGGGGCCGGAGCAGATGGCCGCGGCGGGGAAGTGGATGGTCGAGATGAGCGGGGTTGCGGTGCCGTTCGGGGCTTTGCCTGAGGGAGTGGACCTTTACGAGCGCAAGGGAGAGGGGAAGGATGTCTGGATTCTGATCAACTTCGGGGAGTCGGCGCAGACGGTTGCGGTGCCTGCGGGGTTCACGGATGTTTTGAAGGGCGGAGGCGCGGGGAGCGTGACGCTTGGGCGGTTTGATGTGGCGGTGTTGGAGAGGAAACGATGAAAAGCAAGATTGCGCTGGTCGCGGACGGCGACCATTCTGTGAGGTTCTGGACGCTTCGCGCGGTTCTGATTGTGGGTCTGGTTGCGTGTGCTTGCGGGCAGAAGCCGGGGGATTTGCCGGCGACTACACTGCTGGTCGCAGTCGATCAACGGCAGGCCTTGAGCCTGGATGGGGACTGGCATGTGATTGCGGACCCATACCTCGCCGGGCTGTACAGCTTCCACAACGCATTCAATGCGGATGGGTACTTCAAGGACGAGACGTGGAAGCTCGGGGATAAGAAGCTGGTGGAGTATGACTTTGCGAAGAGTCCGACGATCAAGGTTCCGGGGGATTGGAACACGCAGAAGGAGTGGCTGAGGATGTATGAAGGCGCGCTCTGGTATGAGCGGCACTTTGCCTATCAGCCGGTGGCGGGGCATCGGGCGTTCCTGCATATTGGGGCGGCGAATTATAAGTCGGTTGCGGCGGTGAACGGGAAGCTGGTGTGTCAGCACGAAGGTGGGTTTACGCCGTTCGACTGTGAGATTACGGATGCGGTGAAGGCGGGTGAGAACAGCGTCGTGATCGAGGTGGACGACACGCGGCTGGCGGACGGGATTCCGACGCTGAAGACGGATTGGTATAACTACGGCGGGCTGACGCGGGATGTGTCGGTGGTGACGGTGCCGAAGGCCTTTGTGGATGACTTCGAACTGCACCTGGATCGGGAGACGCGGACCAAGGTGAGTGGGTATGTGCATGTGGAGGGCGCGGCGGCGGGAACTGCCGTGTCGGTGGATGTGCCGGAATTGAAAGCGCGTGTGGAGGGCGTGACGGATGCGAGCGGGCGGGTTGCGATCAAGTTCGAACCCAAGGGCTTGACGTTGTGGTCGCCTGAAACGCCGAAGCTTTACAAGGTGACGATGAAGTCGGGCGAGGATGTGCTGTCGGACGAGATGGGTTTTCGGACGATCGAGACGAAGGGGACTGAGATCCTGCTGAATGGCAAGCCGATCTTTCTGCGGGGCGTGTCGATTCATGCTGAGGCGCCGTATCGTACGGGGCGGGCGTACAGCGAGAAGGACGTCGACACGCTGCTGGGGTGGGTGAAGGAGCTAGGCGGAAATTATGCGCGGTTGGCGCATTATCCGCATGACGAGCGGATGACGCGGGCGGCGGATCGGATGGGCATCCTGATCTGGTCAGAGGTGCCGGTTTACTGGGCTGAGCAGTTTGAGAAGGACGAGGTGTTCGCGAAGGCCAAGCAGCAGATGTTCGAGGAGATTCGACGCGACCGGGATAAGGCGTCGGTGATCCTGTGGTCGATTGCGAATGAGACGCCGAATACCCCGGCTAGGACGGCCTTCCTGACCCGCAGCGCGGAGTACGTGCGTTCGCAGGACGCGACGCGACTGGTGACCGCGGCGCTGCTGGTGCATGGAGAAGGGAATGAAAAGTTTATCGACGACCCCCTGGGCAAGGCACTCGATGTGATCGGCTTCAACGAGTACATCGGCTGGTATGAACGGACGCCCGAGGCGGCCGACACGATGGAGTGGAAGGTCGCATACGACAAGCCGTTGATTGTGAGTGAGTTTGGTGGCGGTGCGAAAGCGGGGCTGCATGGTCCGGCAGAGGAACGCTGGACTGAGGAGTACCAGGCTGAGATCTTCAAGCACCAGATGGGCATGTTGAACCGGATTCCGGGGCTGCGCGGGATGACGCCGTGGGTGCTGATGGACTTCCGGTCGCCGGTGCGGCAGTTGCCGGGGGTGCAGGATGGGTTCAACCGCAAGGGGCTGATCTCAGACCAGGGGGAGAAGAAGAAGGCTTTCTTTGTCCTGCAGAAGGCTTATAAGGAGAAGTCGGTGGGGAAGGCCGAATAGAAGTGTTCCACGTGGAACCCTTTCCTTATTTCCTGAAGGCACTTCTCGAACCGGAAACGCGGTTCTAACGCGTTGTGCGGGTTAGCTGACGGAGACGAGGGTCAGGCTGGGCGAGTCTTCGGGGGCGGCGGTGTCGGTTGAGTCGAATTCGGCACGGTTCCGGCCCCGATATTTGGCGCGGTAGAGGGCGATGTCGGCGCGGCGGATGAGTTCTTCGAGGGGCTCGATGCCCTTTGCGGAGACTCCGCCGATGCTGACTGAGATGGTGTGGTCTCCGGCTTCGAGGGCAAGGACCTCGACTCCGACGCGGATGGTTTCGGCCAGTTCGGCCGCGTCCAAGGGGTTGATGTGTGGGAGCAGCAGGGCGAACTCGTCGCCACCAAAACGGGCGACGTGACTGCCTTCGACGGGGCGGCAGGCGGCGTGGAGGACGTTGGCTACCTGCTGGAGGATGTGGTCGCCGTGCAGGTGGCCGAGGAGATCGTTGGCCTGTTTGAAGAAGTCGAGGTCGACGAGGAGCATGGCGAGGGCGGCCTGGCGGTCGTCGAGGCATTGATCGTAGTGCAGGGCCAGGGAGCGGCGGTTTCCGGCGCGGGTTAGGGTGTCGCGGTGGGAGATCTCTTGGAGTTGCTCGTTACGGTGGCGGAGGTCGGTGGTTTCGCGGGCCATGTGGGTTTGGAGCAGAAGGGTGCGCGAGAGGTAGAGCGTTACGGCGCAGAGAACCGCCAACAGGCCGGCGAGATGCGCATGGAGGAAGACGTAGAGCGCCATGGAGAACGAGGTGAAAGCCAGCAGCGAGGGCATGAGGTTGCGCAGCATGAGGCGGCGCTTGATCAGCTCGCGGTCGGGTCTGGGCTTTTGCGAGGCCTGCCATGCGATCTCGGTGAGGTAGAGCGACATGATGACGCAGACGCCGATGGAGAGAAGATCGTAGCGGTTGCCGCGTGCGTTCATCCAGAGATAGCCGACCTGGCTGGAGATGAAGCGGCCGACCCACGAGGCCCCGAGGTAGACGGCGACGATTTTGAAGAAGCGCCGCTCTTCCTCCGAACTGGCGCTGAGCGGAGCGACGGAGGCGGTGACGAAGAGCATGAGCGCGAGCAGGAGCGAGATAATGACGTGGCTCTGGACGTCCCTGGCCCAAGGGTTGGAGCCCGCATTGATGAGGTAGGACAGCGCGATGTAGAGAGCGGTCTGGGCGAGATCGAGCAGGCGGATACCGAGGGGCGTGCCGCTGAAGGAGACCGTGATGGAGAGCATGACGGCCGCGCTGCCGGCGGCTCCGGCACCGTGCATAAGCGGATCGAGCACGTGGAAGACGGGCGAAAAGTTATTGGCGCTGGCGATGAAGTAGGCGAGCGCGCCGCCGCAAAGCGAGAGGCCGAGGAGCATCCAGCGCAGCTTCATTCTTTCTTCGGCGAGGCGACCCCGGGTGATGGCGGCGACTCCGCCGGTGAGCAGGACGATGCCGCGCGTGGCATAGCCCAACACGTCGCTCATACGGTTGCTGAGGTGCGTGGAGATGAGTAACTCGACCGCTGCCACGCCGAAGAGGAGCATGGCCTGGATGGCCGTTCGCGAGAGTCCCTGGCGGCTGCGTCGACCGGCAAACAGAGGTCGTTTGGTGACGGCTTTGCCCTCAAAAGGTGCGCGGTGCGAGGCGGCTTGCAACGAAATATTCATGGGGTCGGCGAATCCCTTGTGACGGATATAAGTGAGTCAATGTGAGGGGGTAGTACGGGCCCGGTTGGTGGAACGTTCGTTCAAGCTGGAAAGTAGGATCATCATAAGGGACGGCCCGTGGGGACTGGAGTACCACGGATGGTGCAGTGCTTGACCCATGCGAGGCATGGCATGGTGCTTTGGATCGCAAGCGGTTTTGTGCAGTGGCGGCCCGGGTGTTCACTGAAAATTGAAGACGATCATGAATAAAGGAAGACGTTTCCTGCCACGTGCGTGAGGCGGGTTGCATCTATACAAGCTCCGGAGATCAAACGGAAGCGCACTCCAGGACTCCGACTGCGAAGAGCACAAGGAATTCAGCTATCAGCGGGATCGTAGCCCACCGCGATAGACCGCGCAGTCCCGAGATCACGGTGAGGCCAAGACCAATGGGTGCCAAGAAGAAAAGCATGGACAGGCCCAGTACCTCGGGGTCTTGCCACGGAGGCAAATGAGCGATAGGCCGAAACGTATACCGAAGAAAGATCAACGCAGCGTAGGCTGTGACGACCCAGGCACCGGCCAGACAACTTACCGGTAAGGCTCGAAGCGTTCCGCGCTTGTAACGCATTGCTGCCACCGCCAACGCCGATGTCGACACAATGGCCGGACTACACGTGATAAGAAGCGGGACTAGAAGCTCGTGGACCAAGACAATCCTTTTCACTCATAAACGAACGCTTCCGAGCTAGAGTACCCGTAGCTTTTCTAATTGATCGTGTCCCCTGACGTTGGCAGGAGATGGGACGCATCTATCTGTGAGCATAATGAACATTTTTGTCATCAATAGCGGGTCGTCGTCGGTGAAGTTCTCGATGTTTGAGGCGGTGGGCGGGGATGAGCCGCGGGTTTTGGTGGATGGGGAGCTTTCGGGGATTGGCGGGGCTGGCGCTTCGCTCAAAGTGGGGGATACGACGAGCACGGTGGATGCTGGGACTTCGGAGGCGGCGATTCATGCGGTGGTGGATGCGCTGGAGAAGGCGAAGCTGCCGGCGGCGGATGCGGTGGGATATCGCGTGGTGCATCCGGGGGCAAAGCTGAAGGCCCATGTGCAGATTACGGATGAGGTGATTCGCGAGTTGGAGGCGGCGGCTGTGTTTGCGCCGCTGCATGATCCGGCAGTGGTGGTGATGATCCAGGCGATGCGTGGGAGGCTGCCGGGAGCGAAGCATTATGCGTGCTTCGACACGGTGTTTCACGAGACGATGCCGGAGGAGGCTTATGTCTATCCGATTCCGCAGACCTACCGGGACGAAGGTGTGCGGCGGTATGGGTTTCATGGGTTGAGTTGCGAGTCGATTGTGCGGCGCGTGAAGCTGGACACTGGTGGGTTTCCGCGCCGGGCGGTGATCGCTCACCTGGGTAGCGGATGCAGCGTGACAGCGCTGGTCGATGGCGAGTCGGTCGATACGAGCATGGGGCTGACGCCGTCGGGCGGTGTGGTGATGGGGACGCGGCCGGGCGATCTCGATCCGGGGCTGGTGTTGTACATGGTTCGGCAGCTTTCGGTCGATGCGACGGAGAAGATGTTGAACCACGATGCGGGTATGGTTGCGCTGAGCGGGATGAAGAACGATGTGAAGGCGGTGCGCGAGGCGGCGGCCAATGGCGATATGCGGGCGCGGTTGGCTCTGGATGTATTTACCCGCAGCATTCGCAAGGCGATTGGCGGGTATGCGTGGCTGCTGGGCGGACTGAATGCGATCCTCTTTGCGGGTGGAATTGGGGAGCATGACGGTGCGACGCGGCGTGAAGTGCTTGCGGGCCTGGAGGAGACAGGCGTTAGGCTGGAAGAGGACAACCGAAGCGAGGGCATGCGCAGGGTAAGCGCAGAGGGTTCGAAGACTGCCGTGTGGGTGGTTCCGGCGGAAGAGGATTTGATGATTGCCGTGCATGTGCAGGAGATGTCGGCGCAACCGTAGGAGTGGACTTAGCAGCGGAACACAGATGGCGCGAGGAGAACGGATGAGCGGAACGGAGAATACGACGGTCGAGCAGGTGTTGGGTGCGGACGAGCTGCGCAAGATGAATGCTTACTGGCATGCCTGCAACTACTGTTGCGCGGGCATGCTGTACCTGCTCGAAAACCCGCTGCTGCGTGAGCCGCTGAAGGTCGAGCACATCAAGAACCGGCTGCTGGGACATTGGGGTTCCGACCCAGGCCAGACGTTCACCTGGGTGCATTTGAACCGGCTGATCAAGAAGTATGACCTGGACGTTTTGTACATCGCAGGGCCGGGCCATGGAGCGCCGGCGACCTTGTCGAACAGCTACCTCGAAGGACGCTACACCGAGATTTACCCGACGATGACCGAAGATGCCGAGGGTATGCAGAAGTTCTTCAAGCAGTTCTCGTTTCCGGGTGGCATCGGAAGCCATTGCACGCCGGAGACCCCAGGCTCGATCCACGAGGGTGGCGAGCTTGGGTACAGCCTGAGTCATGGGTTTGGCGCGGCGTTCGATAATCCGGATTTGATTGTGGCAGTGGTCGTCGGTGATGGCGAGTCGGAGACTGGACCGCTTGCGACCTCGTGGCATTCGAATAAGTTTTTGAATGCGGTCACCGATGGCGCGGTGTTGCCGATTTTGCATTTGAACGGCTACAAGATCGCGAATCCGACGATCCTTGCGCGCATTCCGCAGGATGAACTCGAGAGCCTGATGCTGGGGTATGGGTGGAAGCCTTACTTCGTGGAAGGCGACGAGCCTGAGTCGATGCACCAGATGATGGCCAAGGCGATGGAAGCGTGCGTGCTGGAGATCAAGCGCATTCAAAAGGCGGCGCGCGAGACGGGGGATGCGACCAAGGTGGTGCGGCAGAAGTGGCCGATGATCGTGCTGCGTTCGCCGAAGGGCTGGACGGGGCCGAAGGTTGTCGACGGGCACAAGGTAGAAGGCTCGTGGCGCGCGCACCAGATTCCGATCCTCGATCCGAAGACGAAGCCGGAGCAGTTGGCGCAGGTGGAAGCGTGGATGCGGAGCTATAAGCCGGAAGAGCTGTTCGACGAGAAGGGAGCGTTGATTCCGGAGCTGAAGGCCATGGCTCCGGAAGGCGATCGCCGCATTAGCGCGAACCCGCATGCCAACGGCGGGAAGCTCTCGAAGCCGCTGCGCATGCCGGAGTTCAAAGACTATGCGGTGAAGGTGGAGAAGCCCGGACAGTTGATGGTTTCGTCGACGGATACGCTGGCGCATTTTCTGCGGGACGTGATGAAGCAGAATATGACCAACTTCCGCGTCTTCGGACCGGATGAGACGGCTTCCAATAAATTGCAGGTCATCTACGAAGCAAGCGGGAAGACGTGGGGGGAGGAACTGATTGCGCAGGATGCGGATGGGGGCGACCTCGCACGCAATGGCCGCGTGATGGAGATGCTGAGCGAGCATACGCTCGAGGGCTGGTTTGAAGGCTATGTGTTGACGGGTCGGCACGGCTTTTTTTCGAGCTACGAGGCGTTTGTCCACATCATCGACTCGATGTTCAACCAGCATGCGAAGTGGCTGGAGAAGAGCAAGCTCGAGCTGCGCTGGCGGGCTTCGGTGCCTTCGATCAATCTGCTGATTACATCGCTGGTGTGGCGGCAGGATCATAACGGATTCACTCATCAGGATCCGGGGTTTCTCGACGTGGTGACGAACAAGAGCCCCGAGGTGACGCGCATCTATCTGCCGCCCGATGCGAATTGCCTGCTGAGTGTCGGTGACCACTGCCTGCGCAGCAAGGATTACATCAACGTCATCGTTGCGGATAAGGCGCTGCACCTGCAGTACCTCAACATGGAGGAAGCGGTGCTGCATTGCACGAAGGGGATCGGCATCTGGGACTTCGCCAGCAATGACGAAGGCGCTGAGCCGGACGTTGTTATCGGCTGCGCGGGCGATATTCCGACGTCGGAGGCGCTGGCTGCCGTGGCGATCCTGCGGGAGCGCTGCCCGGCGTTGAAGATTCGGTTTGTGAATGTGGTCGATCTGTTCAGGCTGATGCCTGAGCGGGAGCATCCGCATGGGCTTTCGGAGCACGAGTTCGACAGCTTGTTCACGACGGATAAGCCGGTCATCTTCAACTTCCATGCTTATCCCTCGTTGATCCACAAGCTGACTTATAAGCGGACCAATCATGCGAACTTTCATGTGCGTGGCTATAAGGAAAAGGGCAACATCAACACGCCGCTGGAGCTTGCCATCCTCAATCAGGTGGATCGCTTCAACCTGGCAATCGACGTCATCGACCGCGTTCCGACCCTGCGGGCGAACGCTTCGCATGTGAAGGAGTGGCTGCAGAACGAGATCATCACGTCGATCGCTTACGCGCACGCGAACGGAATCGATCGGCCGGAGATTAATAACTGGGTATGGCCGATTCAATAGTGTCCGACACGAAGACCGAGGTCGATCCGGTTTGCGGGATGAAGGTCGATCCTGCAAAGGCGGCGGCCTCGCGTTCGTACGAGGACAAGACGTATTACTTCTGCGGCAAAGGGTGTGCCGCGAAGTTTGAGGCTGATCCTGCGAAGTGGCTTAAGCCCAGGGTCGCTGAGCCGGTGAGTCCAGATGCAAAGCAGGTGGAATATATCTGTCCGATGGACCCCGAGGTGCACCAGATGGGGCCGGGGACGTGTCCGAAGTGTGGCATGGCGCTGGAGCCTGCAAACGCCACTCTCGACAATGCAGCCGACCCTGAGTACGACCGGATGCTGCGGAGGCTTTGGGTTTGTGCCGTGCTGACTGTGCCGCTGTTCGCTTTCATGTTCGGCCTGCACTTTGCGGGCAGCGACTGGGTTGAGTTCGCGCTCGCGACCCCGGTGGTCGTCTGGGGTGGAGCGCCGTTCTTCGAGCGCGGCTGGATGTCTCTTGCCACGCGTCATCTGAACATGTTCACGTTGATCGCGCTTGGCTCCGGCGCAGCCTATCTCTACAGCGTCTCGGCGGTGTTGGCACCCGGGATGTTTCCGGCCTCGTTTCGTGATGCCAACGGGCAGCTTGGTCTTTACTTCGAAGCGTCCGCTGTCATCATCGTGCTGGTGTTGCTGGGGCAGGTGCTGGAACTGCGCGCGCGAAGCCGGACGGGAAGTGCACTGAAGGCGTTGCTGGGACTGGCACCGAAGACTGCGCTGAAGATTGGCGAAGGACACGACACTGAGGTGGAGTTGTCCGCCATCAAGGTCGGAGATCGGCTGCGTGTGAGACCGGGCGAGAAGGTGCCGGTCGATGGCGTTGTGCTGGACGGTGAGAGTTCAATCGACGAGTCCATGGTGAGCGGCGAGCCGATGCCGGTCTCGAAGGGGGTGGATGCGAAGGTCGTGGGCGGCACCATCAACGGCACGGGCAGCTTTACCATGCGTGCGGAGCGCGTCGGAGCGGATACCCTGCTGGCACAGATCGTTAAGATGGTCGGTGAAGCGCAGAGAACGCGTGCGCCGATCCAGCGTGTGGCAGACCGTGTTGCCGGAGGGTTCGTGCCTGCTGTCCTCGCAGCTGCGCTGATTACGTTTGTGGTGTGGCTGGTGTGGGGGCCGGAGCCGCGTTTCGCGCACGCGCTGATTAATTCGGTCGCGGTTCTGATCATCGCGTGTCCCTGCGCGCTGGGCCTCGCGACACCGATGGCCATCATGGTCGGCACCGGACGTGGAGCGAGTGAAGGCGTGCTGTTTCGGAACGCAGAGGCGCTCGAGCTGCTTGAAAAAATCGACACGCTCGTTGTCGATAAAACCGGGACTCTCACCGAAGGCAAGCCGAAGTTGTCTCAGATCATTCCGACTGCCGACTTCGACGAACGTGTGCTACTGCACATTGCGGCGAGTCTTGAGCAGGGAAGTGAACATCCCCTGGCGCAAGCGATTCTGAAGGCTTCGCGCGAGCGCGACTACGAAGTTGAAGATGCGGCGGAGTTTCAGTCGGTTACCGGTAAAGGCGTGCGCGGCAGGGTGAAGGGGCGGCAGGTTGCGGTCGGCAATGCTGCGCTGATGGCCGAGTTGAACGTGTCGGTTGCCGAACTTGAGGCTCGCGCCCAGACGCTGCAAGGCGAGGGGAAGACGGCGATGTTCGTCGCGACGGATGGCCGGCTCGCGGGCGTGCTGGCCGTCTCAGATCCGATCAAGGACTCTGCCGCAACGGCAATCGCGGCCTTCAAGCGAAGCGGGATCGAGGTCGTTATGGTTACCGGCGACAACGCTGTGACCGCCGCTTACGTTGCCCGCAAGCTTGGTATTGACTATGAGGCGGATGTGCTGCCGCAAGGCAAGGCGGACGTGGTGAAGCGGCTGCAGGCGCAAGGCAAGATCGTCGCGATGGCGGGAGACGGTGTCAACGATGCTCCGGCCCTCGCACAGGCTCAGGTGGGCATTGCGATGGGTACGGGAACCGATGTCGCCATGGCAACTGGCGGAGTGACGCTGGTGCATGGCGATCTTGATGGCATCGTGAGGGCTTGCCTGTTGAGCCATAGGACCATGGCCAACATTCGTCAGAATCTCTTCTTCGCGTTCATCTATAACGCGCTTGGCGTACCGCTCGCCGCAGGTCTTTTGTATCCTGTCTCCGGCTTGCTGCTGAGCCCGATGATCGCTGCTGCCGCCATGAGTTTCAGCTCGGTTTCGGTCATCGGCAATGCGTTGCGGCTTCGTTCGGTCAAGCTCTAGGACGGGCCCATATCTTCGCGCCGCAATGTCAAGAACAGATGCTGTCC
The DNA here is from genome assembly GCA_963693075.2 of uncultured Granulicella sp. Classification (GTDB taxonomy): domain Bacteria; phylum Acidobacteriota; class Terriglobia; order Terriglobales; family Acidobacteriaceae; genus Edaphobacter. The sequence continues at coordinate 945,663 of CAXMMP010000001.1, forward strand.
TGCGAAGCGATAGCAGCGCTGCAGCTTGATCGAGGGGGTGCTCATATGGACTTTATAGGAGCGTCCGGTGATGACGGTAGGCGGCGACAGCGCGCACAGCGACGATAGAGCGGGCACGCGATCTTTCCATCCGCCGGCGATCATGTTGCAGATCTCACCGACGGCATCGTCGAGCGATGCCTCGTCCTCAACCGGTCCGCCCCCGAGCATTGCGCTTGCAATGGCAGTGGCTGCACCACGGTTCATCTGGACTTCGCAGGAACCGCGCATCGCTCCCGAGTAACCAACGATCGCGGTGCGTTCTTCGTCTACCCCGGGCGTGAGTTCCGGCGGTGAAACCACCTCGACGGGGAGTCCGAGCATGCGCGCAAAGACCTCGAAGACACTTTCGTCGGCGCGATCCACGCTCTCCTGCGAGAGGAACTCCTGGTTGAGGAAAGACCTGGTGGCGAGCATCGTTTCCGGCATCGATTGTCCCTCCCTAAGCCACGAGCAGCGGCTTGACGTTGTTCTTGATGTGGTCGAGCGTAAAGGGTTTGCGAATGTAGCCGCGTGCGCCAGAGAGGATGGCCTGACGAACCTGCGGCTCGCTGCCTTCGGTCGTGACCATCACGATAGGAACGCCGGCGGCGAGGCCTTCTTCCTTGATCTTGACGAGCAGTTCGAGGCCACCCATGACGGGCATGTTGATGTCGCACATGATGAGGTCGACCTTGTTGGCGCGCAGATGCGTGAGTGCTTCGGTGCCGTCGCCCGCTTCGAGCACCTGTTCAAATTCGACCTCCGCCATCTTCAACGTGCGAAGGACGATCTTGCGCATCATGGCCGAGTCGTCGACCACCAGAATGGTTCCCTTCATCGCTTCGCTCCCATGCGGGGTTCGCCCCTGTCCGGGTTATCGGCGAGACGAGGAAAAGGTTCAGGGGTGCGTCAACCCTTGAGTTCATGCAGCAACTGATCCCACTTATCGCCGTAATCCGTCCAGCCGCCCAGGTTCGTCACTCGTGCGATCGCAGCGGTAGACATCCGTCGCTGCAGCGCGGGGTCATCTGCCAGTTGCTGCATGCGTGCGGTCAGGGCGGGCACGTCGCGCACGGGCACGATGAAGCCTTCCATCCCGTCGCTGAACAGGTCCTCGCTGCCAGTGTTGGGAGTCGCGAGGACCGGACATCCGCAGGCCATCGCCTGGGCCTGCACGAGCGCCAGACCCTCTTCAACGCTGGGTAGAACCATGAGATGGCTGCTGCTCATGATCGCCGGAAGCCGAGTTTGCGGCAGGCTGCCGAGGTACTCGACGTGTTCATTTGGAAGGGAAGAGATGATGGGCTTCATCCAAGCGGGCACACTGCCGACGACACGCAGACGCTTTGCCGGATGTTTGAGCGCAGCGAACGCCTGGAGGAGATAAGGAAAGCCCTTGCGAAGAGTTACGGAGCCGACGAAGAGGACTTCGAAGCGATCGGCGGGAGGCATCTCGGCTGGCAGGAACCTATCGAGCTGAACTCCGTAGGGGATGACGTGGACCTTATCCGCAGGCACACCGATCTCGAGAAACGATCTTCGCGCGAAGGATGAGGGCACGGTGATGGAATCGGCCAGGTCGTAGATCGTTTCTTCGCGGATGGTGTCGCGAATGTCGCTCACTGGCCGGTCGATCTTCCATCGGCGTTGTTCTTCGGAGACGATTTGTTCCTGCCAACGTTGATGTGTCGAGCCACGATCGCAGATGAACGTTCCGCCACGCTGCTGGACGAGTCGCCCTGTCTTCAACCCCGCGCCCGCGATCGCGATGAATGCGTCGCAAGGTCGAAGCGTGCGAAGCGTCCATTCGTCGAAGGCCAACGCATTCGCGTAGCCGGTCTGGTCGCCCAACCAGGTCGGCAGCATGCCCGCGCGGCCCAGGAGAAATTCCGGCGTATGGATCCAGGGAAAGGTCTTGACGTTGGAGTGCGGGACGCCTTCGCGCTTCAGCCGCGCCCACGGCCAGGTCGAATAGACTGTGTCGGTATGACCGCGGCGAAGCAACTCACGCGCCAGATCGAAGTGATGGAAGACGCCGAAGACAGCCTGCGCGATCTTCATCGAGCGATCCGGGTTGCGTGTGGAGTATGCGTCGACACAGGGTGAATGGTACCACTGGGTTTGCCCGTGGACGCCGCTGAAGTGCGGCATCCACGGGCCTTCGGCTACTCCGGCGTGATGACCATTTCCTTCTTGTGAATCTTGGCGAGGAAGTCCTCACCGACTCCGATGTGCTGGTCGACGAGACGCGACGGGGTGTGGGCAAGCCACTCGGCGAGCGAGATGTCCTCATAGTGCGGCGTGGGAAACACCTCGAGGAAGACGAGATCGGTATCGCCCGTGTTCTCGATGTAATGCGGCACCGAGCGGTCGATGTACCCGACATCGCCAGCCTGGAAGTCCATGGTGCGCGCGCGGCCGCCGGCGGCGAAGACGGTCATGCGACCGCTGCCTTTGACGTAGTACTGCCACTCATCTTCGTTGGGGTGCCAGTGCAGTTCGCGCAGGCCGCCGGGCTTGAGCGTGACGATCGCCGCGGCGATGTTCGATGCGGGAAAGTTTTTCGCATCGATAATCTTTACCTCGCCGCCCTTCGACACCTTCGTCGGCGCCATCTTGCCTGTGAAGAAGGCAAACGTGTTTGGAACCGCCCCGGTGCCTGCTTCCACCTGGCGTTTCTCTTCAGCCAGCGGACGTGGCAGGTCGCGCTTGAAGATGAATAACTCCTTGGGAGGCACATTGGCGAACGTCGACGCGGGCACATCGAAGTTCTTTGCGAGGACCTCAGGCGGTGTGTGGTGGAGCCAGTCGGTGAGGAGGAATGTCTCGAACTCGTTGAAGTTTCCGTCGTCGAAGACGAGGAGGAACATGGCGCCTTCGGGACCGACGCCCTGGATGGAGTGAGGAATGCCGCCGGGGAAGATCCACAGGTCGCCTGCATTGACATCGTCGACGAACGCGCGACCGTGCTGGTCGACCGCCGTGATGCGTGCGGTGCCGGAGATCATGAAGGCCCACTCCGCGCCGACGTGCCAGTGTAGTTCGCGAACGCCGCCCTGCATCAGGAACATCTGGACGCCGGCCATCTTCTTCGACATCGGCATGTCGCGCACGGTCACCTGACGGGTCCAGCCACCTTCTTCAAGCCGCTTGTGCGAGAACGAAAAGGGGTACTTGAAGGGCGGCTGTCCGCCGGCATCGGTAGGGGGAGCCCAGTTGGACGACGGGTTCTGATCGTCCAGCATCGCGTTCTTGGGTTGCGGCTCCTGCTCGTTCGGCAGGTGATGGTCTTTGGAACGGATGGGGGTTTTCTCCTGCGCGGTCGCTGTGGCCTGGAGGCCTGCGACTGCGGCAAGCGCTGCCGAGGTGTTGCCAAGAAACTTGCGGCGGCTCAGGGGATTGTTTGGTGCGTCAGACATGTTGGTTCCTCTCTTGTTTGCTACAGGTTAGGGAGTTTTCGCTTTCTTATCGACGCGGAAGCGGTAGGTGAGTCCGAAGTAAGCGTAGGTTTCAGCCGCGCCGTGCTTATTTTCGATCAATGCATCCCCGGGAAAAAGGTGTCCTACTCCGATGTTAGCAACGAGATAGTCGTGGAAGACGTACTTGCCCGAAGCGTCGAACTCCTGGCCGAGGCTGGTCGAGAGAAAGCCTCCAACGGGAGCTTTGATGGTCGTGCCGGCTGAGCTGGAGTAGACATTGTCGTTCTTCTGCGCAAGATTCAGAAATCCTCCTTGCACGAGAAATGTCAGGTTCTTCGTCGGTCCAAGGTCGAGGTTGATGCGTTCCTGCCGGATGTTCTGGTAACCGAACAGATCGACGAGGCCGAAGGCGTTGTGGTTCGAGGGGTAGAGCTGATCGTAGGTTCCGACTCTATCCGGATGAACGTGATTGTTGCCGGTTGCGTAGTCGATCTCACCGCCGAGACGTGGCTGCCACGGAAGGCTTTTGGCCGTGTAGGAGAGCTTGCCGAAGCCCTGTCCGGCATGGATCGAATCGTTGGAGAAGCTGCCGCGTTGCAGCGATGCATTCGCTTCATAATCGAAGCTCGCAGGCAACGACCCTTCGATCTCGCCGCCGAAGGTCGTCTCGACTTCATTGCCTTTGAGGCCCTGAAGGCTGGTGACGCCGCGAATCGTTTTTACGAAGACGTAGGGCGATACGTGGACGTGGGGTACCCAGGTTCCGATCGATCCGTAAGCGCCGTGGAACGTGAGGCCCGCGCCATGCTTGTCGAGCGATTCTGGGTGGACCGTGACGACCGACGAACTGAAGAGGTCGATGCGATTCTTGTCGCCGATTCGCGCGTCGAAGCCGTCGAAGGTGCGGCTGTTATTCGTCCAGTCGCTGATTCCCACGATACGCTCGCTCCCGAACTTCAACTCCTGTCGTCCGGTGATGAGGTCGACTGGAACGCCGCCGGGCTTGCCGTGGAGGTCGATGTATCCCTGGCGGAGATCGAAGACGTCGCGCATGTTTGCGGCGACCGCGTGCAGCGGCAAGCCGAGCGCGTGGGTGTCCATAAACTGCGCGTAGCCGGTGATGTATTTGCTGGGCCGAACCTCGACCGCACCCCACACCCGGGTGAGGTCGTAGATGCGGTCGCCATTTTCGATATAGGTGTAGGAGGTCTGACCTTCGGTGCGTTCGCGCAGCTCCATGCTCAGGGTGAGCCACTTTGGCAGCCCGCTCCATTCGAGTGGGTCGACCTTACCGCGCTTCTGGGGGTAGTCCGCGTAGATGACCTGCTGGGCGAAGGCTCCGGCTGTCGCAAAGAGCAGGAAAGACGAAGCGAGGGCAGAGAGAATAACTTTTTTTTGGGTCTGAAGGTTCAACGGAGTTCCTCTGATTTAGTTTCTTCCATTTTGCCGCGATCTGCGGGCACGCCCCGAATCATATCCACCTTTGGTGCGGTCGCGCATCGATCATTCGGTTGGGTGCCGTGTTAGCTTATGGCATGCTCCCGCTACGACGCTACGCGCCCGGCCTGCTCGGCTGCGCGGTGCTGTTCGCGATCGTTTCCATCCAATATCTCGTCGTGGTCCGAGCCATCCCGGCCTTCGTTTACCCGCTTGACGACACGTATATCCACATGGCGCTGGCGCGGACGCTGGCCTTCCATCACGTCTGGGGAATCGGCCCCTACGGCTTCGCCAGCGCCTCCTCGTCCATCGGCTGGACCTGCGTCCTTGCGATTTGTGATCGCGTGCTCGGGGATCATGTGCTCACGCCTCTGTTTCTGAACCTTGCATTCGGAGCCGCACTGCTCCTGCTCCTCGATGGGATGCTGCGTCACGCGGGACTTTGTGCAAGGCTGGTAACCCAGCTTGTTGCGATTGTCCTGATCCCGTTGCCGTGCATCGTGTTCATGGGCATGGAACACACCGCACATGCGTTTATCTCGGTCTTCGTCGTTGCGTTGGCGATCGTCATCCTTGCGGCGTCCAAGGATGAGAAGCTCCCGCGCCATCATGTGGGAGGACTGGTGATTGCTGCGCTTGTCGCCGGTTCGCTGCGGTATGAGGCGGTCTTCCTGATCGTTCCGGTTGTCCTCCTGCTCGCGGTGCGCGGTCGCTGGTCGCTCGCCGTTGCGACCGCGTGTGCCGGTGCGCTGGTTCCCGTGGCATTTGGTCTTTACTCGCACCATGAAGCTGGTCTATGGCTGCCGTTTTCGGTGATCATGAAGCGTTACCTGACGAGTTCGATCTCGCATAATCCTCTCGTTGCATTTTTTGCTCATACGCATCGCTCGGCGCGGATGATCGCGCCGCTTGGTGGCCTGCTGTGGCTGATCGGCATGGTGCATGGACGCTTTTGGACGCGTTCTCAATTGGCATTACTACTCTTCACAATCGTCGCCTTCGCGCATCTTTCGACCGCGCCCGTTGGCTGGATGTTCCGCTATGAGGCCTACCTTTATGCGTTGATGATCGCCACGTTCGCCATGGCATTCACCGATTCGGAGTTCCGCGCGTGCCTCGCGTTCCGACGCCTTGTGGCGTCAAGAATGCTTGTAGCCGGCCTCGCCGCGGCATGTGGTCTTCTCCTGCTCATACCCCTGGTTCCGGTGTTCACTCCGCGAGTGCGAGGGGGCCTGAGCTTGCCGCCGCTGGCGAGCGAAGATCGGTACGCCGAGCACTATCAGATTGCGCAGTTCATCCGTCAGCACTATGACCACACGACGATCATGGCCGATGACATCGGCATGCTTGCGTACTACACGCATGCGCACTTACTCGACATCATCGGCCTGGGCAGCGGTGCACGACCGCTTGCGCTCGAGGCTGGCAAGCCGTTTGCCGCGCCGCAAGTGCTCGCCTGGGGCCAGCAGATGAACGCAGTGATCGCGCCGCTCGAGCTTGGCGATGGCAGTCCTGCGCTCACACCACCACAGTGGATCAAGGCCGAGACCTGGATCATCCCGCGCAACGTGATCTATGGCGATCTTCAGATTGACTTCTTCGCCACTTCGCCGGCTGATCTTGCCGATCTATGCGAAAGCCTTCATCAGTACAGCCTCGGCTATGGCGTGACTCGATTACCGCAGCTCGTTTGTACTACGTCGCGTTAGGAGTTACGAACAGCCTTTTCATCCATCGTTGGATAGGCGGTTCCAGAAGGGCCGACACGATGTAAGCGAGCGCGAAGGCAATGGCGATCGCGAGACCGAGAGCAGGGAAGTCTCCGATCGACCGTCGAGTGGCGATGACTGCTGCTTTCCCGATCGTCTGATGCAGCAGATAGAGCGGGTAGGTCATAAGACCCAGTCGCCGCAACACCTTCACCCCGCGCGTTCCGATCACATGCTGGATACGCAGGTTCATGCGCACCGAAGCGATGACAAAGATTACCGACAGAAGCCAAAGCGCCACCGGAATTGCTGAGTGCAGCGGCAAGCCAGTGTCCGCGATGTACCATCGCGTGCGCTCGTCGATCTCAATGACGCCCCCGATACTGCATAGCACGAGGACCAGCACACGCTTCCAGGTAAACCCGCGATACAGCGACAGCCAGAGAAACACGCCGATACAGAAGTAACAACCGTGGTAGAGCAGCGTCGCTTTATTGGATGCCGCGACGCGAAACGGCCCATAGACGAAGTAGCGCAGGCCATGCCAGCGCCCCAGCGTTTCGAAGATCGTAAACAACACCCAGTGCAAGGTACTGAGCAATCCAATGACCGCCATCACGGCGGGCAGCTTTTCGATTCGCTTGAGCAGCAGCGTTCCGTACACGACCGCGTAAAACGCTACCTCAACCGAGAGCGTCCAATACGAGTCATCGATGTAAGGCGAAAAGGGTAAGAATAGAACGCTGCGAAGCCAACGCGCCGCTACTTCGCTAAATCCCAGAGCGCCACCAAGCAGCACAATCAGCGCAGTGAGCGAAGCGCAGATCACTGCTGCCGGCAGCAGCCGGGCGAGGCGATGCTCAAGAAACGTGGATGCCTTCACACCGTGCGCCGAGTACGCAATGACAAACCCCGACAGCACAAAGAAGATCTGCACGCCGACCCATCCGAACCACGCGATCGGCCACAGAAAATCGAAGCTGTGCGTCGGAACTCCGCTCGGGTTCATATACGGAATCCAAACTCCGTAAGCGAGATGGAAGATCAGCACAAGACACGCCGCGCCCATGCGCAATGCGTCGAGCCCGACGATTTGCCTGCTCAGCAACTGTTTTTCGACGGAGGACCGAGCCCGCCCGGAGAGCGCACCATCCATGCCTTGCAGCCTACCATGCTCGGTCTAGATCGAGATCACCCCGGCCGCAATCGCCATCAGCGACGAGCATGCCACGATAATCCACAAGATGACGCCCTGCAGAAACGGCTTGAAGCCAACCGCCTCAAGTGTCTTGCGTGAAAGCGACGTTCCAATGAGGAAGAGCGTTGCCGTCAGTCCCGCCCGCCCAAGCTTACTTAGATCGAGGTAGACGCCGACAAAGCGCGGTAGATACGTGCTGATCACCGACGCCCCAAGAAACAAGAAAATGAACCAAGGAATTTTCACCTTAACCTTTTTTCCGCCAGGCGCTTCGCCGGTCCTAGCGCTGCCCATGTAAGCCGCTGTGATCAGAGACACCGGGACAATCCAAAGCGCTCTCGCCAGCTTCACTGTCGTGCCGATCGCCAAAGCCTGCGGGCCATATCTGGCGGCTGCGCCGACTACGGAAGACGTGTCGTGGATGGCCAAGGCAGCCCAAAGGCCAAACTGATTCTGGCTCAGATGCATCCACCACCCGATGGCCGGGAAGAGCAGCAAGGCCACCGAATTGAGCAGGAAGACCGTCCCCATCGAGATGGAGATCTCTTCCTCGTTTGCATCGAGGATTGGAGCAATGGCAGCGATCGCAGAACCGCCGCAGATCGCTGTACCCAAGGTGATCAGGTAGCTTGCCTTCCCGCCTACCTTGAACAGCTTGCCTAGCAGCGATCCCAGCACCACCGCCGAACAGATGCTCACGGCCGTGTAGAGAAAGCCTGACTTGCCGGCATGAATCACCTGGTTCAGGTTCATCCCGAACCCAAGCAGTACCACCGCAATCTGCAACAGCAGTTTGGCCAGCGAACTCGCTTCCTTGCGATAGGGATGGATGAACGCAAAGCCGAACACGGTCCCGCCTACCAGCGCCACTGGGGGCGACACGAGGCCGCTCCCGGCAAGCAGCAGACCGAGAAAAAAGATGATCCGCTCATCGAACCGCTTGCCGGTTCCCAAGCCCGTCTGCCCCACTTCGGTCACAATTTCTGTCACGTCAGAGTTCCTCTAACGCAACGATCTCTTGTGCCGAAGCCTGCGTCCAAACAGAAGTTCTTACCCCCAATAAGTTTTGCTTAAGGCTTCGGCTTTCCGGTCGCCCGCGGAACCAGCTCCTGCGCCCTTGCCAGGACGAAGCTGCGAAACGCACCCGCGCTCCCCAGCGGCAGCGCTCCTTGCCGATGCACGATCGAAAATACCCGCGAGAGCTTGAGTCCACGAACGTGCGCCAGTTTCAGCGTGCCAAGCGTCAACTGATTCCGCACTGCCCATCGTGAGACAAAGGCCAGACCCAACCCCGCTTCCACCGCGCTCAAGATTCCCTCCGTCGAATCCAACGTCAATACTGTCTGGAAGTCTTTCGCTTCGACGCCAGCCTGCTGCAATGCTTCTTCGATGACACGTCTCGACCCCGACCCCAACTCCCTCGCCACGAATTTCTCCGACTTCAACTCATCCACCGTAACCTCGTTTCCCGCCCACGCATGGTCATGCGGAACGACCAGCACCATGTGGTCCTCCATAAACGGCTCCGCCCGCACATCCGCACGCAACGCCGGGCCTTCGACCAGGGCCAGGTCGATCCGATGTTCCGCCAGCGCCGTCAACACCTCATCCGTATTGCCGCTCAGGCCTGCAAGCGGAACGTGCGGAAACTCACCGCGAAAGCCTGCCAAGAGCTTCGGCAAGAGATACTGTCCGATCGTCTGCGAGGCTCCGACTCGCAGCTCATCCGTCCGTGCCCCGGACGCCTCCGCTACCGCCTGGAGCGCCTCATCCGTCAACACCTTCAGTCGCTCGGCATACTCTGCGAGCACCACCCCGCTGGCGGTCAGCATTACCCGTCCCCTCTGCCGATCGAACAAAGAAATTCCGAGCTCATCTTCCAAAGCTTTGACCTGCTGCGTCACCGCCGGCTGGCTGATCAGCAGTTCTTCGGAAGCTTTGCGAAAGTTGAGCGTGCGCGCCACCACGCGGAACACCTTGATGCGGAAATTTTCCATCGCTCGATCTTAGAGGCTTGCACGCTCGACCGCCTATCCTATGCTCACTCTCATCTCGTATGATGTGCCGACCCACAAACCCGGCGAAGACGAGCCGCATGATGAGTTTCCGTGATGAACCAGTCTGATCGATCGATCTCGAAGAACGTCCTCAGCAACTCACTCAGCCGGCGCGAGCTGCTCACCGGCGGCATCGCTGCGGTTGCTGGTACCTGGATCGGTCCCACCGCACGTGCGCAGCTTGTCAGAAACGACCCTACATGGCCCAGTCGCCGCCTCACCCGAGGCACAGACGCAATCAGTGTCAACCCTGCGGACTTCATGCCGGTGAGCCAGATGCGCGCATGGTATGAAGAGCTCGACGACATTGGGCTACGCGCCACCGGCTCACCGCGTCACGAACGATATATCGACACTTGCTACGAGCGGATGGGTCGTGTGGGCATCCGTGACATTCAAGTCGAATCCGTACCCTTCCGACGCTGGTCGCCGACGACGTGGAGCCTCGACCTGCTGACCGGCCCGGACGCCGGTCCTGTCAAAGTCGCTTCCTACATTCCGTATTCAGGCGTTCTCCCTCCCGAAGGGATCCAGGCACCACTGGTCTACGTCCCCCTCGGCACCACGCCGGTGGCCGGTTCACTCGCCGGCAAGGTCGCTCTGTTTGAGATCACAATCCCGCAGACTACGCTTGCCGCCGCTGCCTCGCTTGGCCATGCCAGCTTCGGCGAGGCAGACGAACTCGCGAAGACCCGGCCATACGCTCGCGTCTACCTTGGCGATACGGGCCGTCGTCTCGAAGCGATTCGTCAAGGCAAGCCGGTAGCGATGCTCGCTATCCTGCCACTCGACGACGCGGCCGCCGCCGGTATGTACCTGCCCTACGACGGCGTCATCCGCGAGACGCCCGGGCTCTTCCTCGCACGTTCTTCGAGCGCTCGCATGAAGGCGGCCGCCGCTGCGGGCGCAACCGTCCGCGTCAGACTCAGCGCTTCGCAGGACAGCTTTAGCTCGCGGAATCTGATCGGCATCATCCCCGGCCGTACCGATGAGTGCGTGATGCTTCACTGCCATACCGATGGTCCGAACGGCATCGAAGATAACGGCCCCGACCTGATCCTCTCAATCGCCCAATATCTCGCGCGCATCCCGCGGCATGATTTGCCGCGCAGCATTGCCATCGTCCTCACGACGGGCCATTTTATCGGCGGGGCGGGGTCGATTCACTTCGTCAATCGTCATCGCGAAGATCTCATCGCCCGCACGGTTGCCGCCATCACCATTGAGCACGTCGGCGCACAGGACTTAGCTCTGCTTCCCGATGGTTCCACGCATCCCACCGGGCTCCTTGAGCCTGCGCTCGTCTTCATGCCGCCAGGAGCCACGACGCTCGAGCAATACGTGACCGCATCCCTCCGTTCGCCGGCTTTTGGAGCAACTTTCCTGGCGGGGCCGACCAACCCCCATGCCAAAGACATGGTTCGCGACTCCGCGTGGCCTGGCGAAGGCGAGTATCTGTGGAACAACGCGGGCCTTCCGGACGCGAACTACATTACCGGCCCAAACTACCTCTTCAACGCTGATTACAAGACCGCACCGCTCATCGACTTTAGCCGGCTTCGCGAGCAAACGATCGAGTTCACCAACCTTACTCTTTCGCTCCTCCGCAGTGACCGCCGAGAGCTTGCCGTATCCCCTCCGGGGTAAGCGCTCTTAGCTGTGCCCTCTATTCGACGTGCAGGAACTCTGGGTTCATGGCCTCCTCATCGCACCGCAAGCGAAGCTGCCTGACTCTAACGCCCCACGCCTCGACCACGATCGTCCGTCGCGAAGCTACCGGCCTTGACGGACAGCTTGATCTTCTCTTCTGCGGCATCTGTCACTCAGACCCTTCGACTTCATCCTCGACTGTCGTCGTATAATCAAGAGAGTTCTTTGAGTGCCAACGCAAGGTTGGAACCAGTCCTCAAAATGGGGGCGTCACGGCTTCGACGGGATTGCTAGCGGCAGAGAGGCATGCCGGGGTGGGTACACCCGTAATCGCGCCCAAAATCATAAGTGCCGAACCTCAGTTCGCTCTTGCAGCCTAATTAGTTAGACTGCCGACTGCTCCCGCTTCGCCTACGGGCGGGTACCAGTCGTCGCACAGTAGGCTGGTCCAGACTGCTCCGCCTGAGCGGAATGGATGAGACCAATCAGGCTGGTCGTCGCCGCGTCTTCGCCCGTTCTAAGCGTCGATGACGAGACAAAGATGAACGCTGGAAAAGCATGAATGCTCTCTGTTGAAGGTAGTTTCGGACGTGGGTTCGACTCCCACCGCCTCCACCATATCTAATTTCTAAAGAGAAAGCCTCTCAATTGAGAGGCTTTTATTCTTTGCAGTGGCCTTTGGTCTTTGGATCGAATGCGCGGCCCCTTCGATGTTTCGGCCTGCTTCTCTTGAGTGATGGTCCGACTCAACCAGCTTCACCAGGTTTCGGTCGCCAGAATTTCTGGTGTGCCGCCAATTCCGTTCACGACATCGGTGCTCAGGACGGCCTCGAAGTCACGGTCTTTGAAGCCGGGGCCCAGCCGCTGCTCGAGTTCCTTCATGCGGCTTTCATCGGTGATGAATTCGCCCGCGGCGGCGGTGCCAGTCATGCCGATTCCTGCGACGATCATCTCCACCTGGCCGGTCTGCTGATTGTGCAGGCGGGCGACGATGGCATAGTCACGCTTCACGACCGCGATCTTGAGCTTCAGATCGAGAGACCACTTCTTATCGTTGGGAGCTTTTGCATCGGAGATCCAGTATCGGTCTTCGTCGCTGCCGGCAAAATGGTAGCGCAGAGGGGCGAGTGCACGAAGCGTCCATTCATTGTCCAAACCCCCGATGAGAACGACGGGACCTTGCCGCAGGTCTTCGAGGTTGGTGTAGATATTCAGCTTGACGTGGTAATCGTGATGGTTGACCGCGAGGACATTGCTGATGTGAAGAGCCGCGAGCATGTCTGAAAAGACGACGTTTTCACCGAGGGCCTCGAAGTCGAGAAAGGTTGGATCGGTTTCGGCGGAACCACGCATGCTCTGTCGTCCCCAATCGGGATTGTCTGTGGCAGGACTATCCGCGGGGCCGCGCTTCTTGCCGGCGTCGGTGGGTAGGCAAAAGAGGACTGGGTGCGGCGAAGTCAACAAGGGCGACCAAAGCTGGTAGAGCAGCGGTGGTCGCAACCAACGGGTGACCGGGATGGCAGCCAGTGCGAGGAGCGCGAAGGCGCCGACCATCCAAAGGAGGCTTGCTTTGTAGACCGGGCTTTGTGGCTTAGACGGTTGCGACGTGGCTGGCGGGTCCATGACGGAAGGGACGCCCATGCGGACGAGTTCCGCCACGTCGGCCTCTGAAACGGGATGGAACGGTTTCTCACGCTTCGCGCTGCGGGCACGGAACTCGGGCGCATAGCGACCGGGAAGTAACTCGATGCGGGTTTCGGCGTCGTGTTCTTCGTCGTGGTAATACTGTGCGATGCGTTTGCGGATCTCGGCGATGGTGACGCGCACGATCGGGTCGGATGCCGTGTCGTAGTCGGCCGGCCGGTCGAATACGCTGACGCCGAGCAGACGTTCCTTCAGGAAGTCTCCTCGCCCCCCAAGAGTTTCTTCAACGATGAAACGCAGGAGCTTGGGATAACGTTTGCTGTTCTTGAAATGATGCGTATCCAGCATCCGGGTGAGTTGCTCCCTTATTTGCTTCCTCTCCTCATCAGTCATGGGGAGAGTGCTGGCATCATCCATCGTGTACATAAACTCCTCTTCTCTGGCCTGCGGCAAAGCATAGTCCTAAGACCACTCAGCTGACAACTTCGGCTTTTTACCTTTCTTTACCATTTGCAAAAACGGCGAATTCATTGGCGATTTGTGTTTTACCGAACGTGTCATACCAGAAAGAACCTATTCATCCATGGAAGGGTGGTTCTAGGATGCGAGGCGATCGTAAATCAATCGTTTGGATGTCGACACCTTTCAGTGGGTGTCGATATGCTCTGTCACTTACGCCGTTCCAACGCATCTTCTAACGCACTAAGGAAGCGACCCATCATGAATGAATCGATACGACTCAGTTCCACCCTGCGCACTGGCCAGTGCTCTCGCAATCCTCTTCTCCGAGTTGGACAGTGGCTTTGCTTGCTTGCCCTGTTGCTGTGCGGAGGCTCGGCCGCTCACGCCCAACTCACCACGGCAGATATCGTTGGCACCATTACGGATCCTACTGGCGCGGTGATTCCTAACGCGAGCATCGTCGTACTCAACCTCGACACGCACGAGCAGCGCAGCGCGACGAGCAACTCCAGCGGCGAATATCAAGTTACGCTGCTGCCGGTCGGGCGCTACTCGGTTACGGTGAAGGTGCCGAACTTCAAGACAGCGACGATCGCGAGTCTTTCCGTCGAGGCCGGCGACCGCCCGCGCAACGATGTGCAGCTCACTACCGGTACTGCGAATGAGACGGTCACGGTCGAAGCCAGCACGCCGCTTTTGCAGACGGATAACTCCACCGTCAGCTCTACGATCACCGCAGTTGCCGTACAGGACCTCCCACTCAACGGGCGCAACTACGTGCAGCTGGTACAGCTCGTTCCTGGAGCGAATGAAGGTCCTGGCAACGGCCTCACCAGCGGCGGACGTCCGGATGATCGCCGCCCAACGAGCAGCTTCTCTGTCAACGGACAGGATGACACGCTGAACAACACCACGATCGATGGCATCGATGATAACGAGCGCATTATCGGCACCACGGGAGTCAAGCCAGTCGTTGAAGGGATCGATGAGATCACCGTGCAAACGAACAGCTACGCGGCTGAAGCGGGCCGCACCGCAGGCGGTGTGGTTTCGATCATTACTCGTGCCGGCACCAACAAGTTTCACGGAAGCGCCTATGAATTCTTCCGCAACGACATCCTTGACGGTCGCAACGTTCTCCAGACTACAGGGCGCAAGCCGGAGCTGCGTCAGAATCAGTTCGGCGGATCGATCGGCGGACCAATCTTTAAGGATCGGACCTTCTTCTTTGCGGATTACGAGGGTTTGCGGACTGTTTCAGGCCTGACCTATACCAAGACCGTGCCAGACCAGTACGAGTATGACGCGATCAACAGCCTCAACGGTGAGACACCCGCAACGCTGGTCAACTCCGGCAACGGGACCGCGGGCAATCCGATTGATCCGGTCGCGCTGAACTATTTGAAGCTTTTTCCGGCACCGAATACCCCGGGCTGCAATGTCGCGACGCCTACACCAGCCGCTAACTGCCTCACCAACAACTCCGTCATCAGCCCCAACAAGACACAGACGGGCAATAGCTTCGATGTGCGTATCGATCACCATTTCAACCAGAACAACCTGTTCTTTGGGCGTTACGACTTCAACAAGTACAAGACGTTCACCCCTCCCGGGCTCGGCACGGTGAATGGGCTTCAAATCTCCGGCGGTCGTTATGACTTTGATGGCTCCGCGCTCGACTCCGCCCAGCAATATGGGTTTGGATTTACCCACATCTTCACGCCGAACCTGCTGCTCGACCTGCGTGCCGCGTATACACGCATCAACAACTTCTCAGCTCCGCTGAACTATGGGCTGAATCCGGATACGACGGTCGGCTTCGGTTCCAACATGAACTTCAACTCGTTTTCGAACTTCCTGACACCCATTCAGTTCGGGCCTTTTTCCGATGTGGGCGATGGCGCATATGTGCCGCTGCAGGATATCGACAACAGCTTTCAATACCTTGCCAACGTCAGTTACACCATCGGGAAACATAACTTCAAAGGCGGCGCCAGCTTCATTCGTCGTCAGGCGCGCAACGTTCAAAGCTCCTTCGCTGCGGGTCAATACACTTTTGGCCTGAGCACCGACACGGTGGCCAGCAATAACGCGAAGACCCAGGACAACAATCTTGCGTCGAGCCTGGTGGGCGCTTTCAGCGCGGATAGCCGAAACTACGATCTGAACCCGCCCGACTACCGCACCTATGAGCCAAGCTTCTTCGTCCAGGACAACTGGAAGGTGACGCCCAAGCTTTCCGTCCAACTCGGGGTGCGGTACGACGTCTTCACACCCTTCACGGAAGCTCACAACCGCATCTCGAACTTCGACTTCAATGAAGCGATCAGCGGCACATCGGGCAACGCGACCGACGCTTTGAAGATCGCGAATGTCAACGGAGTCGATGGCCACGCAGGCATCAAGACCGATTACTCGAACGTCGCACCGCGTGTTGGATTCTCAGCTTCGATTCTGCCGCACACGGTACTGCGCGGCGGATACGGGCTGAGCTTCTTCCCGGGCAACTACACTTCGAACGCCGACCTGAAGAACGTTCCGTTCGTCTCGGTCTTCAGTCCGAACTGCCAGTCCGACCTGGCCTACCAGATTGAATCTAAATTTGCGAACGGCACAAGTGGGCAGAACGGACCTTGCTCAAATGTCGCCGGCGCCCCGACCATGTTCGATCAAGGATTGCCGCTGCCAACTGCCCCGAACGTGACCAATCTCAACAACCTTTCCGCGTTGTCCTTTACGGCGGAGAATCCTAACTTCAAAAGTGCTTTGATCCAGCAGTTCAACCTGCAAGCGGAACAGCAGTTTGGCGCGAACGTGTTCACCATTGGTTACGTCGGCAACATCGGTCAGCATCTGCCTGAGACGATCAACGACATCAACCAGCCGGCACCGTTCAACCCAGATGCGAACCCCGCTGGTAGCGCCAGAAAGCTGGCCTCCGTCCTGCCTGGTCTTGGCGGAGTCGGCTGGCTGCAGAGCGAAGGCGTATCCAACTACAACGCGCTGCAAACTTCCTATCAGCGGCGCTTCGTTCATGGACTTGCATTCGACGCCAACTACACGTGGGGCAAGGACCTAAGCGACATCACTGGCTTTTCCGCGGAAGGCGGCGGACGCAGCTGGGGTAACGCAGATCCCACGCGCATTCGGCAGATCGACTACGGCGTCGCAGAGAATGATATCCAAAACCGCTTCGCACTCTCACTCAACTATGCTCTACCCTTCGGCAAGAACTTCACCGGCATCAAGAAGTTTGCGCTTGCGGGATACCAGTTCAACACAATTGCCGTATGGCAAAGCGGCAAGCCGTTTGATGTCGTCAACGGGGGCGGCGGAAACGACGTGACCACTGAAACGATCAACGGCGTCACTTACCAGGACGCCTTCAGCAACCGCGCCACTCCCCAGAATAACGGTGGCCCGGATCGTCCCAACATGGTTGCCAATCCGCATGTCGGTCACAAGAAGTTGTCGGAGTATTTCAACCCGGCAGCCTTTGCGCCGCAAACCCTTGGCACGGTCGGCAACACGCAACGGGATGCGCTGTTCGGACCCCACTACCGTCACGTCGATATGTCGCTCTTCAAGGATTTTCGCGTGACCGAGAGGGTCGGCGTCCAGTTCCGGGCTGAGGCGTACAACATCAGCAACACGCCCAGCTACATCATTCTTGATGGCAGCGGCAACGTGCAGCTTGGGAACTCCGCTTTCGGTTCGGTCTCAAATACCGACTCGAATTACACTCCGCGTCAGTTCCAATTTGCACTCAAGGCGCAGTTCTAACTCGGAGCAGCGAGCCGTGCTGGTCTGCACGGCTCGCTGCGCCTTCTTTGCCGCTTATCACGTTCTCGCCGCTCAAGCCGATCCAGGAAGAAGACCATGTCAGCAACATTCTCCCGCAGATCGTTGGCCCGAACCTTCGCTGGGGCAACCGCCGCCTTTTCATTGTCCCCCGCTAGCCTCGAAGCCCAGGCCTCGATCCAGTCAGGTGGCAGCGCCTCCCGGACCTTCCCTCCGGGCTTTCTCTGGGGCTCATCCACTGCCGCCTATCAGGTCGAAGGTGCAGTCCACGAAGGCGGACGCGGTCCTTCGATCTGGGACACCTTCGCGCGGACCGCGGGCAAGACCGATCACGGCGACACCGGCGACATCGCCGACGACTTCTACCATCGCTTTCCGCAGGACATCGCGCTCATGCAGTCCCTCGGGCTCAAGGGCTTTCGTTTCTCTGTCTCCTGGACTCGCATCTTTCCGACAGGGAGTGGCGCACCTAACCAGCAGGGAATCGACTTCTACAAGCGTCTGCTCGATGCCGTCCTCGCTGCCGGGATAGAGCCTTACTGCACGCTCTACCACTGGGATCTTCCGCAGCCTTTGCAGGACCGTGGCGGATGGGAGAACCGCGACACCGCGAAACGCTTCGCCGACTTCGCCGGATACACCGTCGGCCAACTCGGGACCCGCTGCCGAAACTACATGACCATGAACGAGATGCGGACCTTCGTCGAGCAGGGAAATCAAGTCGGCAAACACGCTCCCGGCCTCCACCTCGATGCGAAACGGCTGGCCCAACTGACCCACCATGTCGTGCTGGGCCACGGCCTTGGCGTCCAGGCAATTCGCGCACATGCACCAGCCGGAACCCGAGTCGGCATTGCCGACAATCCCATCCCGACAGTCCCGGTAATCGAGTCGCCCGAGCACATCGCCGCCGCCCGTACTGCCATGCGCGAGGAGAATGCACAGTTCCTGACTGTCATGCTCGAGGGTCGATACACCGAGAGATATCTGAAGCGTCTGGGGGCAGATGCACCACGAGTCACGCCGTCTGATCTGGCGATCATCGCCAGCCCAATGGACTTCATCGGCATCAACATCTACCAACCCACCTGGGTTCGCGCCGACGCCTCCGAAGTTGGCTATGCCGTGGTCCCGAATCCATCGTCCTACCCCACCATGTTGAGCGACTGGCTCAGCATCGGACCGGAAGCAATGTATTGGGGTCCTAAACTCGTAGCAGAGATCTGGAAAGTAGCCGAAATCTACATCACGGAGAACGGGGCTCCGTCGGCGGACACGATTGCATCCGACGGCCACATCTATGACACGGACCGCGTGATGTTTTTGCGCGCCTATCTGTCGCAGATGCAACGCGCCATCGCGGATTCCGTGCCAATCAAAGGTTACTTTCTTTGGAGCCTTCTCGATAACTTTGAGTGGAACGACGGCTATGAAAAGCGCTTTGGCATTACTTATGTCGACTTCTCCACTCAAAAACGAACGCTCAAGCTAAGCGCTCAGTTTTATCGTGATGTGATTCTAAATAATCGCGTCAAGTGACCGATGACCCTAGGCCTTCATTCACTGGTAGCTTCAAATGCCCAAGCTGAGTCAGGGTTTTCGCATTGCCCCTCGTCTACAAAGGGGAGACTGTCGCGCGCTGAAGAAGCTCGAGGCTAGTTTGAAAAACAGGGTACGAAAAGTTCCCAGTCAGGGCTCTGCCGTCGCACACGTTGATTCCTCGATGAACGATCAGGCAGCAAGACTCGTGTCTAGTAAGAAGTCAGAAATGACAGCTCTGCGCATCGAGCGCATCCGAATCCGTGTCGATTCGGTAACAAACTTGTGTCTTGGTGCCGGGAGGGGGGGTCGAACCCCCACGACCTTGCGGTCGGCGGATTTTGAGTCCGCTGCGTCTGCCAGTTCCGCCATCCCGGCTCTTCAGCGATTCTACCAAACCTTCACTGGGGCGGAGGCTCCGTCGCCGGCGGAGTACTACTCTTATTCGCATTGCCCGCTCCGAATAACCGCTTCAGGAAGTTGGGCTTCTTCGGCAGTGCTGGGCTTCCTGGATTCGCCGGGTCCGGCGTCGCGTTTGGATCCTGCTGCGTCGGGCTCGCCCCCAAAATCTGGTCTACGATCGTTTGGTTCGAGTCCGCCATACGAGAGCACGTCCCACCAGGAATGGTGCTGTCGAGGAAGGCCGCCGTGAAGTCATCCGGACAGGTCGCATCCGCCGGCATATTCGTCACCTTGTCGATCCGGATGTCTGTCACGCCGTCGGGCTTGGTAAATGAATGCATATCGCTATATTGAGGCAGTTGAATCGCCCGGTTCATGAAGTCGGCCCAGATTGGCGCCGCAAGCAAGGCACCCGTCAAATTCCCAACGTTCGTGTAGTCGTCGTTGCCAACCCAAACGATGCAGATCAAGTTTGAAGAGTAAGCCGCAAACCATGCATCATGCGACGTACCCGTCTTACCCGCGGCGGGCGCGGTGAATCCAAGCTTCCGCACGACGGTTCCATACCCAAAGTTCATCACGCCTTCGAGCAGCGACTGAGTCAGGTAGGCAGCTCGCGGATCCATGACCTGTTGTGCGTTGCGTGGAACATCCGCCAGCAGATCGCCGTTGTTGTTGCGTACGCTCGAAAGCACCCAAGGATCGATATGCACGCCGCCATTGGCGAACACCGTGTAGGCTCCTGCCATATCAATCGGCGTTGCGCTATACGTGCCGAGTGAGACCGACGGTGTTCCGCGCGCCTCTTTGATGCCCGAGTCCCGCGCCAGCCGAGCAACGTTCTCGAATCCAACCTGCTGCCCAAGCGAGATCGTCGCATTGTTTAACGAGTGTGCCAGCGCATAAATCGCCGTCACTACTCCGTGATAGACATCCTTGAAATCCCTCGGCGTGTAAGTCTGACGACCGTTATCAAACGTAAAGGTCGTCTGCTCGTCATTCAGCTTCGTCAGTGCGGTAAAGACCCCACCAGAAAGCTGTTGCCCGTTCACTGCCGTGTTCTCGGCAGCAGCATAGACAAATGGCTTGAAGATCGAACCCGTCGGCCGCTTTGAGGTCGCATGGTTCAACTGCGATACGCCATAATTGCGTCCGCCGACAAGCGCCAGGATCTGCCCCGTATGCGGATCCAAAGCGACCAGCGCAACTTGCGGGTAGGCCCCAATGCCAGTCTTCGCGTGAGCCTTTCGCCACAACTCATCGACGTTGCGCATCCCCTGGTCCACCGCAGCCGAAGCGGCAACCTGTAACTGCGGATCAAGCGATGTATAAATCCTCAACGACTGATGGTTCAAGTCATCGCCAAGCTTCTGCACTAACTGCTCATGCACCAGGTCGACGAAGTAGGGAGCCTCGCTGGCATCCACGTTCGGGGGCGCCAATCGTAACGGCTCAGCTTTTGCGCGATCCGCCTCATCAGCGGTGAGTGCGCCCGTCTCCACCATCGAGTCGAGTACGAGATTCCGCCGCTCGAGGGCAGGCTGCGGATGCCGATAAGGATTCAACCGGTTGGGGCTCTGGATCATCCCCGCGAGCAGCGCGCACTCTGCTACGTCCAGCCTGGACAAGTCCTTCCCAAAGAAGGCCTGCGATGCCTCGCCAAACCCATTCACCGCAAAGCTACCGCGCTGCCCGAGGTTAATCTCGTTCGCATACATCGCGAAGATCTCCGGCTTCGTAAAGCGCGACTCAAGCTGCAGCGTAATCATGATCTCGCGCAGCTTGCGCGAATACTTCTTTTCCGGAGTCAGGAAGAATCCGCGCGCCAACTGCATCGTCAACGTTGACCCGCCGCACTCTTTCTGGTGAGTCATAAAATCTTCTTCCGCGCATTTAGCGAGCCGCAGGTAATTAATTCCGCCATGCTCGAAGAACTTGCGATCTTCAATCGCAATCACGGCCTGCACCAAACGCGGCGGCACTTCGTCGAACGTGACGATGCGCCGCTTCGTGCGGTTCTTATCTTCGCTCAGCGCGGTAATCAACTGCGGCTCTAACTCATAGGAGCGTAGTGCAACCCCATTCTCGGCGGTGATCGCGGTCACCTCGCCGCCCGACGTCGTAATCGTCGCACCGTCGCTGTTGTGAAACGACTGCGGCCCCGGCTTGATCAGGATCGACTCGTAGCGCTGCTCAAACGTCCCAAGCTGCGTATTGGAGTTGTACCCGGCCGCCCTCAGATCAGCCGCAATCGAGCCGACACTCAGTCGTTGCCCGGTTCGAACCTCCTTCGGGGCCGCATAAATCTGCGCTACCGAAGCAAAGAGAGGACCAGCCGCCAGACGCTCATCGACCACCGATTGGTACTTGTTGTAGTAGTAGGCGAAGACTCCCGCGCCCACGAGCACGCAAAGCAAAACGAGCACCAGCATGAAGCGGAAAAAGCTTGCGAAGAAACCAATCTTCGCTGCAGGAGGACCGATCTTGAGTTTTACCGGCATAGTGAACTTACGTGCCCCGTGGCCTTCGATGTCTGATTGGTGGAAGCATGAGGCGTGAGCCCCATGACTCGATAACAACTGAATCCCGGGCTTTAGCCTCGGGTTCCAACCGCCTTCTTCAACTCTTCGACGACTCCCTCGACCACAACGTCATCGGTCGCGCCTGTCAACCGATTCAACAACTCAACCTTACCCTCGGCAAGCTTCTTGCCGATCGCAATTCGGAACGGCACCCCTGTCAAATCAGCATCCTTGAATTTCACACCGGCGCGCTCATCGCGATCATCCAGCAACACGTCGAAGCCAGCGGCTTCGAGTGAAGAAGCAATCGACTCGCCTGCCTCAACCAGTGCAGCCTCCTTGCCATTCGTTACGGTGACGATCACCTCAAACGGAGCGATCGCTGGCGGCAGCGCATAAGCATCAGCCGTGCCGGCGCTCGCAAACTTCGCAGACGAAGTCTCAATCGCCGCCGTCAAAATCCGCTCAACGCCAATCCCGTAGCAGCCCATCGTCGGCACAACTGCCTTGCCGTCGCGGTCGAGTACCGTCGAACCCATCTGCCTGGTATAACGGTCGCCCAGCTTGAAGATATGCCCAATCTCCACTGCTTTGCCAAGCTTCAATGGCGTGCCGCAGACCGGGCATGGCTCGCCTTCAATTACGTCGCGCACATCGGCAACGATGGTCGGCTTGAAGTCCCGCATCGGCGTCACATTGCGCAGGTGATAGTTCAGTCTGTTCGCCCCTGCGACCAGGTTCGAGCGACCTTCGAGACCCTTATCCATCACCACCAGCACACCTGGCTTCTTCGGATGAGGAGCGATCCCTTCCAAGCCAACTGGCCCGAGGAACCCAGCCGGCGCATGGAATACCTCTTCCAGCTCTTCCGCCACCATCGGCCGCAGTTCGCTGCTCCCGGCAATTGCAGCCAGCTTCGTCTCGTTCACCATGTGGTCGCCGCGCAGGAACACCACGACCGGCCGCAGCTTACCGAGTTTCGCATGCTCTGCAGCAGGCATCTCGGCCATATACGCGACGGTCTTGATATCCTGCGACGCCTCGATGCGAAAGAACTTTGTCACATCGGCAATGGCACCCAGACCCGGCGTCAGCACAAGCTCCGGCGTTCCATCGCCGCTTGGTTCAAGGTCAACGACTGCGGGAAGGGAACTGGTCGCCCGCTCCAGGTTCGCCGCGTAGTGACAGTTCGGGCAGCTTGCGATCAGGTCTTCGCCGGCTTCGGTGTACACCATGAATTCCTGCGACTGCGATCCGCCCATCGCGCCCGAATCCGCCTCAACCGCCACGAACTCGAGTCCACATCGCGTGAAGATATTCCGGTAGACCTGGTCATGCTTTTCGTACGAAACATCCAGCCCAGAGCTATCGATGTCGAACGAGTACGCGTCCTTCATCAGGAACTGCCGGACGCGAAGCAGTCCGCTCTTCGGCCGCGGCTCATCACGGAACTTCGTCTGAATCTGATACCAGATCTGAGGTAGCTGCTTGTAGCTCCGCACCTCGCTGCGCGCGATCGAGGTCATCACCTCTTCGTGAGTCATTCCGAGGCATAGCTCGGCGCCCTTGCGGTCCTTGAGGCGGAACATATTCTCGCCCATTCCGGCCCATCGACCGGACTCTTCCCAAAGCTCGCGCGGCTGAATTGTGGGCAGCAAAAACTCCTGCCCGATCGTGTCCATCTCCGCACGGATGATCGCCACAATCTTGTTGATCGAGCGGTTGCCAAGGTAGAGGTATGAGTAGATGCCCGCGCCAAGCTGGCGCACATAACCCGCGCGCAGAAGCAGCTTGTGGCTTGCGACTTCAGCGTCGGTCGGAGCCTCGCGAAGCGTAGGGATAAACAGTTTGGACCAGCGTTGCATGCGTGTGGATTGCCTTCCGTGCCCTTGCGTTCCAGGGCAACTCTAACGTCTTCCATTCTATCTGCCGAGCTATAACCCCTGCGGTTGGATGGTTGATGCTTCGGTTTCCTGCCCCGGTTTTGGTGCCCTTTGTTCGGTAACGGACAGACTGGTCAGGACTAAACACGTACCTTCGTTTTTGAGCAATGAGTCAGGCAATTCGGAAGGTCGAGTGATACGTTTCGCGACTGCCGTACAGGCTTCAGCGTCTGAGGAAGCGGACCTTTGGAAAAAGAACGGCCCCAACCCACGGACTCCGTGAGGCCTAGGAACTTACTTCTGACCCGTTTGCCTGAGGAACAGTTCAAGGCAATTTCGCGGCACCTCGTCCCGGTCGATATGCCCGTCGGCATGCAGCTTCTCGTGCCGAGCGCTCCCATTGAATACATCTACTTCCCGGTCTCCGGATTGATCTCGGTCGACGCGGTGACCGAGCGCGGCGAGTCGGTCGAAGTGGGCGTGATTGGGCGAGAAGGTCTGTCTGGGGTTTATGGCTTACTCGGTCACGAGCAGGGAGCTCATTCGGTCATCATGCAAGGCAGCGGCAGCGGTCTTCGTATCCGCATGTCGATCGTGCGGGAGGAGTTCCTGAAGGGTGGGCCGTTCGCCCAGCTTATCTACACCTTCCTCTACATGCAGAGTCTGCAGATGGCGCAATCGGTGCTGTGTAACCGGCTGCATCCCGTCGAGGCGCGGATGGCTCGGTGGATGCTGACCGCTTGCGATCGTATCCAGAGCGACTCGCTCCAGCTGACGCAGGAGTTCCTGGCGCAGATGCTTGGGTCGCGGCGTTCGACCGTGACCGTCTCAGCGGGTGAGCTGCAGCGGCAGGGATTGATCGACTACACGCGAGGCCGGGTGAAGGTGGTCAATCGCCCAGGGCTCGAAGGAAAAGCTTGTGAGTGTTACCAAATTATCCGCTCAGCGTACGAGAAGATCATCGGCACCGACTTCTAAACGAGGTTGACCCTCCCTCCCCTGCGAAAAGGTGCTAAAGATAGCGATCGAAAAGACTTAGGTCTGGACTTCGAGTCTGTAGCCGCTGCACCATTTTTGGTGCCCAGACTTTATCTGGGGGCCAGTTGCCAGAGGTCGTGGAGGTGGACCACGCCTTGGACGAGGGACTTCTCGACGACCACCAGTGACGTAATCTTCTTCTCTTCCATGAGGACCAGGGCCTCGGAGGCGAAGGCGTTGGGCTCGACCGTCTGAGGGGTGCGGTTCATGATGTCTCCGGCGGTGCGTTCGAGGGCGTGAGGGCCGACGCGTTCGAGGAGGCGTCGGAGGTCGCCGTCGGAGATGATGCCGGCGAGAGTGAAGTTGCCGGGTTTGCCGGAGCGTTTGAGAACCGTGGTCATGCCGAGCTTTTTGCGCGACATCTCGTAGATGACCTGGGACATGGGAGTTGAGGCTGCGACCTGGGGCATGGCTTCGCCGGAGTGCATGAGGTCGCGGACGCGGGCGAGGCGGCGTCCGAGGCGTCCGCCGGGGTGCAGATCAGCAAAGTGATGCGGCTGAAAACCTGAGCGGCGGCTCAGTTCGAGAGCAAGGGCGTCGCCGAGGGCCAGCATCACGGTCGTGGAGGCGGTGGGCGCGAGGTTGAGGCCACAGGCTTCCTCCGACACGCCGACATCGAGGGCGACCGCCGAGCCAACGGCCAGCGAGGAGGTAAGGCAACCGGTGAAGCTGATGAGGGTGGTCCCGAGGCGGCCGAAGGCGGGCAGGAGGCGTAACAGTTCTTCGGTTTCGCCAGAGTAAGAAAGGGCCAGGATGACGTCGCCGGGTGCAAGCATGCCGAGATCACCGTGAAGAGCCTCTACCGGGTGGAGAAAGACGCTGCGGGTGCCGGTGGAGTTGAAGGTGGCAGCAATTTTGCGCGCGATCAGGCCGGACTTGCCGACCCCCGTGACGACGATGCGCTGGCCGGCGGCAGAGCGCGCGGCGATAAGGGCGAGGGCGTGGTCGACGGCGGGCCGCATCTCGTGGTCCATGCGATCCGCGATGAGGGCGACCGCCTCAGCCTCGATTCGTACAAATTCAGACGGATTGGTGGGGGTTGCCGGCATACGCGTCAAGCTAGTTGATGGTAGCAGTTTGAGGCAGGATCGAAGGGCTCAGGGCGGCGAGCGTTACTCGGATGCCGCGGTTTCGAGGGCACCATGGAAATCAAGGCAGTGACTCCGCAGACCCATCGGCTTCGCTCCTGAATGACGAACCAAGAGCGGTGATTAGGTCGTCCGGTCACGATGTCCGAGGGCTGCGGCCCATGAGGAGACGGCTTTGGGGTCGAGAGGTTCGGTGGCGCCACTTTCAAGCCGGGCAAGCTGCACCGCGAAGTTGCCCAGAGTAGAGCTTTCCTGAGCGCCGCGAATGACTTCGAGGCCGGTGGCGACGGAGGTGAGTCGGTTGAGGTAGAGGTTCTGGCTGCCTCCGCCGACGATGAAGAGCCGTTTGAAGCGCTTGCCGGAGTGAATGGCGATGCGGCTCAGCACCTGCGCATAGCACGCTGCCAGCGAATGGAAGATGAGGTTGGCGATGGCGGGTGCGTCCTTTGGTTCGAGTTCCGGAACGCCGCGCGCCGCGAGCTGAGCGTTGATGCGGAGGGGCATCTCGCCGGGGAGCAGGAGATTGGGGTCGTTGACGTTGAGTAAGGATGTTGGTGCGGGGAGATTTTCTGCAGCGGCGATGAGGCCGGGGACAGTCCACGGGGGCGTCGGAGATTTTCCTTCCGATAACTCTGCGCGCTTTGCTTCGGGCAGATCGTCGGACGCCTCGTGGCCGATGTTGTTCCAGTACTCCATGCTTTGGCGGAGGAGCCACATGCCGTTGACGTTTTTGTGGAAGCAGGTAAGCCCTCCGGCCGCGCCGAGGTTGGTGAAGTTGTCGGTGCAGGCTTCGGGGTGATTGCTGGGGGCCTCGAGCAAGGTGCCGACGAGGGACCAGGTGCCGGAGCTGATGTAGGCCCAGTCGTCGCCGTGCGCGGGGATGCCGGCGATGGCCGACGCGGTGTCGTGAGTCGCGGGCGCGATCAGTAGCGTGTCGACGTAAGCCAGAAGCTCGGTGAGTCGTCCCGTAACCTTTCCGAGGATGGAACCGGGCGGAACGATCTCGGGAAACAGATTCAGGTTGAGGCTGGCGGCAGTTGCGATCTCTTCAGACCATGCCCCGGTGGCCAGGTCGGTCATCTGCGTGTGGGTAGCGTTGCTGAACTCAGCAACCGGTCGTGCGCCGAGTCGGTAGAGGATGTACTCGGGAAGATTGAGCCAAGGGCGCTGCTTTACCTCCGGCGAGTCGGCAAACTGCTGGTAGAGCGTATTGATGCGCAGGATGCCGATGCCGGTGATCGCGCGCATGCGGTCGGAGGAGATTCGCCCGTGCAAGGCGGCTTCGGAGGCGAGGGTCCGTTCGTCGCGGTAGCAGTACGGATCGGCGATGGCTTTGCCGGTTGGGTCGATACGTACGTAATCGACTGCCCAGCCGTCTACGGCGATGGAACGGATGCCCTCGGGAGCTCGCTCGGCGGCACTGCGAAGACCCTGATCGATGCCTTGCTCGATCTTTGCCAGATCCCAGCGCAAACCGTCGCCGGTCTCGCGTGGGGCGTTAGGGAAGCGATGGACGACTGAGAGGATGGGCTCGTCGTCGATCCAACGGAGCAGCGAGACGCGACAGCTCTCGGCTCCAAGGTCGATGGCAACGAGAGCCCGGAAATCCGCAGGCGTCCTCATCTGAGGTACGCCTCGACCAGACCTCCGTCGACCGGGATGAGGTGGCCGGTGGTGCAACGTGCGGCGGGCCCGGCGAGGAACAGGATGGCCTGGGCACAGTCGCGTGGGTCGATGGGCTGGTGGGTCAGGGTGCGCTTGGCGTAGAAGCCGGCGAGTGCGTTACGAAGTTCGTCGTCCGTCATCGATTCTTCGAACGGCAGCTTGTACTTGGTGAGGGACGCGATGACGCGGTCGCGCGGGAACATGGTCGATCCCTTGACGACCGTGGCGGGGCTGATGCCGTTGACGCGGACGAGGGGTGACATGGAGACCGCAAGCTCACGAACGAGATGGCTGAGGGCAGCCTTCGAGACGTCATACGCTTCGCTGCCGCGCTTGGCGACGACGGCGTTGGCGGAGCTGGTGAGGACGATGCTGGCGTCGATGCCCTGGGCTTCGAAGAGGTCGCGAGCTTCATCGGTGAGCAGGTGGTTGGCGGTGACATTGACTTCGAGGGTGAGAGCCCAGAGCGAGTCGTTGATGATGCCGTCCGGCGACGAGGGAAAGATGGCGGCGGTATTGATGAGGATGTCGATGCCGCCGAACTCTTTGATGGCGGCGTCTAGGGCTGAGCGAATGGCTTTGCGGTCGCGGATGTCGATCGAGACCCAGGTGACGGATTCTTTGCCGGCAATGGTTTTCGCTTCGTTGGCAACGGATTCCGCGCCCTTGGTGTCGCGGTCGGCGACCACGACGTGGGCACCGCGTTCGGCTGCGAGCAAGGCGACCTCGCGACCGATTCCGCTGCCTCCGCCGACGACCAGCACGATGCGGCGGCTGAGTTCCTTTTCAAGCGGCTGGCGGCGAATCTTTGCTTCTTCGAGCGCCCAGTACTCGATGCGGAACGCTTCGCTTGCCGGAAGCGAAACGTAGTTGCGATGGGTCTTGAATTGGTCTGCCGTGGCTGCAGGGCCGGCCTGCGGGATGTCGAGGCACTGCTTCCCTTCGCCGAGTGCTCCAGCACCCTTCATAACGCCGACAGCGTTGATGTAGAACTCACCGGTAATGCGGGCTTCCGTCTTATTCTTGCCGAAGGAGAACATACCGACCCCGGGGATGAGGACGACGGTGGGGCTGGCATCGCGGAGAGCGGGGGAATCCGGCAGCGCGTGCTGGTGATAGTAGGCGGCGTACTCGGCGCGATAGCTTTCGAGGGCTGCGGCGATGAGTTCTTTCAGCTCCGCGGGATCGCCAGCTGGATTCCATTTGATAAACATGGGGCGGATCTTCGTGCGGATGAAGTGGTCGGGGCAACTGGTGCCGAGGTGGGCAAGAGGCTCCGCGTCGTGCGAGTTGACGAAGTCGAGGACGTGCTGCGTGTCGGTAAAGCTGCCGATCCAACGCTGCTTGCGCGAGACGATACCACGCAGGTAGGGGAAGATTGCTTGAGCAATGACGGCGCGGTCTTCGCGCGGCTCGACCTTCGCGCCTTCGAAGGGCTGGTAGCCGATGGTGGCGGCGTGGCGCTCGATGAACTGACCGAGCTGGTCAATGATCGTGATGGTGTTGAGGTAGGACTCGCGCTGCGTGTTGCCCCAGGTGAAGAGGCCGTGGCCGCCCAGGACGACGCCGTCGCAACCGGGAGTCTCTGCAACGATTGCGCGGAGCATCATGCCAAGCTCGAACCCGGGACGCTGCCACGGGAGCCACGCGAGTTTGTGGCCGAACTCCTCGTTGAACTCTTCCATTTTGATCTTGCCGTTGGCGGAGGCGGCGAGTGCGATTCCCCAGTCGGGGTGCAGGTGGTCGACGTGCGGGAAGGGAAGGAAGGCGTGCAGCGACGTGTCGATGGAGGCCGCGACGGGATTATTGCCGAAGGTGCAAAGCGGGTACATGGCGACCATCTCGTCTTCGAGAACGACACCCTTGTAGGCGTGCTCGAGCGAGAGGACCTTCTCCATGTAGAGGGTCGCGAAGCCGGCGCGCTGGATGCTGCCGAGATCGCCGCCGCTGCCTTTGACCCAGAGAATAGACGTGGGCTTCCGATTGAGCGGATCGATCATCTCGAGCTTTGAGCTGGTGTTGCCGCCGCCGAAGTTAGTGATCCGTAGATCGGAGCCGAGCAGGTTCGAACGATAGCGCAGGAGTTCCGGTGCATCGAGGGTCGACGCGAGTTGTTCGTCCCAGCGGTCTTCGAGGAATTTGAGGGGTTGCGGCATGGTGCGATTTCTCCAAGTGGCGGGTGCGGGATTCTTCCGACCACTCATCATTCCACACGGAATATCAATACGGCAACTATTCCATATCGGACATTCTGGCTAGAGGGTTGGGAGGGTGTCGCGTGTGACAAGCTTGTGTGAGACGTAATTATAGGGAGCTACTTTTTGTCCGCGGAGAAGCGTGAGGCCAAGGTTGATGATGCTTTGACCGTAGGTTTGCGCCTCGTGCGAGATGGACCCGATAAGTGGCGAGTTGGCTTTGCGTAATTCGCTTGCGGCTTCCGTGATGCAGTCCTGGCCGACGATGGCGACGTGGCGTTCGCGCTTGAGTTCGCGAACGGCGTCGAGTGCGCCGAGTGCGCTTGTATCGGTGGATGCGGCGATGAGGATGTGCTTGTGCCTGGGATGGCGTTGGAGGAATTCGGAGACGAGTTTGCGGCTCCGATCGCGGAGACCGCGGCCGTTCATGCGGACGAAGCACTCGTCGGGTAGCGCAGGAAAGCTTGCGCGGATACCTTCGAAGGCACCCGTGATGCGGCTTTGGACAAGCTGGCCGGCCTCGGGGAGGTCGAGGCCAAGGACCCAGTCGATCTTGCCGGTCCAGGTGTGCAGCGCATGTCTTGCAAGGGCTTCGCCGGCTTCGACGCCGACGCGGTAGTTATCGACGCCGAAGTAGGTGGCATGGGGGTGAGGGATGTCGATGGCGATGAGCGGGATGCCGGCGGCGGCGATCTTGTCGGCGATGATGGGGGCGACGTCCTGTTCGACCTGGAATTCGATGATGAGGTCGACGTGGGCTTCGATGAATGTCTCGGCGTTACGGATGGCGGTGGGACCGTCGTAGGAGTTGTCCAGGATGACGAGGTCGACTCCGACGGTCGCGGCGGCATGCTTGAGGCTTTCGGTGACTTCGACGGAGAACGGCATCTCGGCGCTTTGGCCGCCGAAGCCGAAGCGCATCTTGCGCGGGCGGGAGACCTGGCGGTACAGGCCTTCGGGCGACTGCGAGAGATAACCGCGATGGACGAAAGTTTTGAGGATGCGGTAGACGGTGGTCTTTGAGATTCTGGTCTCGCGGTGGATGGCTTCGAGCGTCATCTGCCGGTTTTCGGCCTGGAGCAGCTCGAGAATGTCGAGAGCTTTGGAGAGGACGGGGATAAGGTAGAGGCGCTTGGTGGGTTTCTGCACGGAGGGCTCCGGTACAACGTTTCAATACAGACACGAGCGTACCATCGGGGGTTTCGCAGTAGACTTGAAGGTGGGAGAAATCGCTTGAATTCGAATCGGGTACGGGCTGTTGGTGTGATTGCGGCGATGGCGGTGGCGGTGACGTTGCTGATCTGGGCGGGGGTTCATAACGCGCGGGATCGGCGGCTGGCGATGCAGAAGAACGAGGCGGCCAGGCCGGCTCAGGGGACGCTGGTGCCGGATGGGGGCGCGGCTCAGTCTCCGGATGGGCAGATGCCGGATTTGAAGGGAAAGCCGGCACCGGGGTTTTCGCTGGTTGACTTGTCCGGCAAGAAAGTTTCGTTGGCGGACTTCAAAGGGAAGCCGGTGCTGGTGACGTTCTGGGCAACGTGGTGCGGGCCCTGCAAGCTGGAGATGCCATGGTTGCAGGAGTTCAGCAAGAAGTATGCCGACCAGGGGTTGGTGACGCTCGGCATCGCGACGGATGAGGTGCCGAAGTCGGTGATCACGGGCGTAATTACGAAGGCTGGTGTCACGTATCCGACGCTGCTTGCCGACGACAAGGTGATGGATGCGTACGGTGGGGTCGGTTTTGTCCCGGAGTCGTTCTACGTCGACCGCCAGGGCAACATCATGACGGAGACCGCTGGGCTGAACGAGGATGGTAAGGACGAGCTTGAGGCCAACATCAAGAAGCTCGTGGCGGGTGGGCAGTGAGAGCGCTGGCAGTTGGGCTTCTGATGCTGGGCGCGTCTGCCGCGCAGGAGTTTGGATCGCTCGATCAGGCTCCCGTGAAAAACAAGCAATACATTACTTATGCGGCTGAGGCTCAGGTGGTCCCGGCAGGGAAGCGCGCGGTGCTGGAACTGCGCTTCAAGGTGCAGGAGAACTTTCACGTCAACTCGCACACGCCAAAGTCGGAGTTGCTGATTCCGACCCAGTTGGAGTTGCAGCCGAGCGATGTGAAGGTTGCGGCGGCCGAGTATCCTGCCGGCCAGAGTTACAGCTTCAGTTTTGATCCGACGGAGAAGCTGGATGTTTATGCGGCTACGTTTACGGTGAAGCTGCCCGTCGTGGCGAAGGCTGGTCAGCACGAGATCAAAGGAACGCTGAAGTATCAGGCTTGCGATCGGGCTGCTTGCTATCCTCCAAAGTCGCTGCCGGTGGATGTGCTGTTTACCGCGAAGTAGGTCATGGCTTTCGCTGCTTTTTCTGGGTGTCGAGGAAGCGGCGGACGCGGTCGAGCGAGCGGGACTTGCCGAAGACGACCAGGGACTCCAGGAGTGGTGGGGATGTGGTGCGGCCGGTCAGGATCGCGCGCAGGAGCATGAAGTTTTCTTTGACGGACCACTCCTTGGCGGCGCCTGCCGCTCGGAGCGTCGTATCGAGCGCTTCGGTGGTCCAGTCGCTGGTTTCGAGCACGGTGAGGAGTTCGGCGGTGAAGGCCAGGGTCTCTTCGAGAGTCCGTTTTTTGGGCAGGAACTGGTCTTGCGGCGGGGTGACGTCGTCGCGGAAGAAGAAGTCGGCGAGATCGCCGAATTGCGAGAGGGTTTCGATGCGGGTCTGGACGAGCGGGGCAATGGCACGAAGGTAATCGTCTGAAAAGAGGTTGTTCCGGAGTTGATCGAAGAACGCTTTGGGGGTGAGCGCGCGGAGGTACTCGCCGTTAAGCCACTTCAGCTTGACGAGGTCGAAGACAGGGCCGCCGAGGGAGATCTTCGCAAAGTCGAACTGCTCGATCATCTTCGGAAGATCGAAGATCTCGACTTGTGAGTTCTTCTCTTCGTTGACCTTGCCTCCGGCGGGCATGCCGCCTCCCATGAGGCCAAGGAAGTTCAGCATGGAGCCAGGCAGGAAACCGGCCTGGCGGTAGTAGATGAGCGAGACGGGGTTCTTACGTTTGGAGATCTTGCTCTTATCCAGATTGCGCAGGAGCGGCATGTGCCAGAAGCGCGGCAGGTCCCAGCCGAAGGCTTTGTAGAGCAGGACGTGCTTCGGTGTAGAGCTGATCCACTCCTCGGCGCGGATGACGTCGGTGATGCGCATGAGGTGGTCGTCGACGACGTTAGCCAGGTGGTAGGTGGGGAACCCGTCGGACTTCATCAGGACCTGGTCATCGACGTTGTTATGGGAGAACTTGATCTCGCCGCGAAGTTCGTCACGGAAGCTCGTCTCGCCCTCGGCGGGGACCTTCAGGCGCACGACGAACGGGCGGCCTTCCGCGATGTAGGCGTCGATCTGCGCCTGTGAGAGCTCGCGGTGGGCTCCGTTGTAGCGTGGCGGCAGCTTGGCGGCAAGTTGTGACTTACGCATGGCCTCGAGCTCTTCGGCGGTCTCGAAGGAGCGGTAGGCGGTGCCGTTGGCGAGAAGAATTTCGATGTGCTCGCGGTAGATGGCGGTGCGCTCGGATTGGCGGTAGGGGCCAAACGGGCCGCCGACGTCGGGGCCTTCGTCCCACTTCAGGCCGAGCCAATGGAGGGAGTCGAAGATCTCCTGCTCGGAGGTGGCGACGAAGCGGGTGCGGTCGGTGTCCTCGATTCGCAGGATGAACTGGCCCTGGCGCTGCCGAGCGTAGATGAGGTTGAGGAGGCCAATGTACGCGGTGCCTACGTGGGGATCACCGGTTGGGGAGGGAGCGATGCGAACGCGGATGGGTGCTGCAGTCGATTGATCTGTCATGTTTCGTCAACTATCGATGGTATCAGGGTAGGACTTGTGGGGCCTTGGACGAGAGCGAGATACAACTTAGCGCCGGGCGACTTACAACTTCGAAGGAATTACGAAGTGGTGCCCAGAGTGATGCACTTCATGTAGCTCCTCGGACGCCAGGTTACCGAAGAAATCAGCCAGGAACCAGGCGCCGAAGATGCTGGGCTCAAGGGATCGAGCCGGCTTTGCACTCTTGTTTTTGTGGAACGTTACCATGCGCTCGTCCTGGTTCTCTGCTTTACCCATTACGTCTTTTTGCCGGCTTTCTTTGATGGTGGCGGCGCTCTCGTGCGAGGGCGCCGCTGCGGCTCAGGGTGCGGGGTATTGGCATACCAGCGGTGACCACATTCTCGACATGAATAACAAGCAGGTGCGCATCGCGGGCATCGACTGGTACGGGTTCGAGTCCGATAAGGCTGTGCCGGGTGGGCTTTACGCTCAGGACTACAGGACCGTGCTCCAGACGATCAAGGCGCAGGGTTTCAATACCATTCGTTTGCCGCTCTCGAGCCAGATGCTGGAGAGCCCGAGCACGGGTTTGAACATTGCGTATTACAACGCTGCGGGGACGGCGATCAACACGGATTTGAAGGGTCTGAACTCGCTGCAGGTGCTCGACAGCATCGTGACCTATGCGGGTATGGTGGGGTTGAAGGTTGTGCTGGATCATCACCGCTCTGAAGCCGGCATCAGTGCGGAGGCCAGCGGGCTATGGTTTACGCCGCAGTATTCCGAAGCCGCGTGGATTGCGGATTGGGTTGCGCTTGCGGGACGGTACTTAGGGAATCCGACGGTGATTGGATTCGACCTGCATAACGAGCCTCACTCGGTGAAGACAGGCGGAGCCTGCTGGGATTGCGGCGGCGCGGCCGACTGGCATCTGGCGGCGGAGCGTGCGGGCAATGCGGTGCTCGCGGTCAACCCGAACCTGCTGATGTTTGTGGAAGGCACGGATGTTTACAACGGAGATTATTACTGGTGGGGCGGGAATCTTGAAGGTGTCTTAAGGTCTCCGGTGGTGCTTGCAGAGGCCAATCACCTGGTTTATTCGGCGCACGATTATGGCCCGCACGAGGCAGCGCAAAGCTGGTTCAATGCTGGGACGACTTACTCGAGTCTAAGTACTGTCTGGAGTAAGCACTGGGCTTACATCTCGCAGAATAATATCGCTCCGGTGTGGCTGGCGGAATTTGGCACGACCAATGATGCGACGGATATTCAGGGAAACTCCGCGGGAAGCCAGGGACAATGGTTTCAAAGCCTGGTGACCTTTCTCAATACCGATGAGACGATCAACTGGAGCTACTGGGCGGTGAACGGCGAAGATACCTATGCGCTGCTCGACGCGAAGTACAACCCAGTGCCGGTGAATGCGACGAAGGGTGCGATGCTGGCGGGGATGCACTTTCCGCTGAGCACGACGGTGAAAGCTCCGAGTGCGCCGACGAAGCTGACGGCTGTTTCGACGGCCAGCAGCAAGGTTGGCCTGGCGTGGGCGATGGTGGGTGGTTCGGGCATCACATTCGCGCTGTTCTTTGGTACAGGCTCAAACAACACGGAGACGGTGGTTGCGGACGGCATCAAGGCGACGAATTATGAAGTCGATAACTTGAATGCGAGCACGAACTACTACTTCGATGTGAAGGCGATAGCGGCTGGTATCGCTTCGCCGCCGTCGAATATGGCTTCTGCGATGACGCTGGCAGCGCCGGTTCCGGGAGCCCCGACGAAGCTGGTTGCGGATGCGGCGACGGATAGCAGTGTAAGTCTGAGCTGGGCGGCTAGCTCGACGCCGGGTGTGACGTACACGGTTTACAGCGGATCGAGTTCGAGCAGCTTGAAGAATGTTGTGGCGACCGGCGTCACCGCGACCACATACCAGGCAGACGGGCTGAATGCTTCGACGGGCTACGCGTTCATGGTGAAAGCGGTCGCGCAGGGAGTGACTTCGGGCGGATCGAATATCGTGAGCGCGGAGACCGAGGCTGTGCCGGCGCCGTCGTGCCATGTCGCGTACAGCGTTACGAAGGATTGGGGTACTGGATTCACGGGCGCGATCTCGATTACAAACACCGGGACGACGGCTGTCGACAACTGGGTTTTGAGCTGGACGTACAGCGGGAATCAGCAGGTTTCGGGCTCGTGGGATGGCAGCTACACGCAGAAGGGCGAAGCCCTGGCTATCACCAACGCGAGCTGGAACGGGTTGATTGGAGCGGGGGCGACGAGCACGGGGATTGGGCTGCAGGCGGCCTACACGGGGAAGAATCCGGTGCCGACGGCGTTCTTCCTGAATGGCGTGGCTTGCAAGTAAGTCGGCCACGCAGAAGAACGGCCGAACGGATCGAAATGGAATCAGGGTTTTGCGTTACCGGACCCGCTTAAAGCTCCATGGCGAACTGGGTGGAAAGGTGATGGGGGTTGGGTTTGGGGTCGCTCGCAAGCGCGAGGATGAGGCGCTCGAGGACGAGGCGTTTGTCCGGCGGGGATGAGCGGATTTCGAGGTCGGCGCGGGCGATCTGGCGGAGCGCGCGGGTAAGGTCGGCGCGGGATTTGTAGCGGCGGGCCTGCCGAATAAGATCGTCGGCGGCGAACGGAGGCATGCGGAAGCCCTGCCACAGGACAGACCAGATGGCGCGGGAGTCGCGGACGTTTTTCTCGAGGATGACGAGCATCTGTCGGAAGGTGCGGGCCAGCATGTAGAGATGGCCAATGGCTGAGTCTTCGCCGCCGTCCGAGGCATTGAGGAGACCGTGCAGGAGAGCCAGGGCGGCAGGGCGGTCGCGGCGGGAGATGGCGTCGGTGAGTTCGTACAGAGAACGTTGCTTCGCGGCGAGGACCATGGTTTCTACGTCGCCGAGAGTGATGTTTGGGATGGGGCTTTCGGCGCGCGTTAACGCGTGACCTTCCGGTTGAACGCTGGGAGCGAGCGCGAGCAGTTTGCCCTGGGCGTAAAGGGCTAGTTTTTCGAACTCGCTGGCGATGAGGAGCATGTCGGCACCGAGGGCGTCGACGAGTTCGCGGGCAGCTTCGGAGTCGATGGTGACTCCCCGGCCTTGTGCGCTTTCGTGGAGATACCGCGCGGCGTCGGACTCTTCGACGCGGGCGAGTTCGACGAGGCCGCACCAGTCGCCGAGGGTCTCGCGGATGCGGTCGTAGCGCTCTTTGTCCTGGTAATCCATGCGGCGGAGGTCGGTGGGGATGGAGAGGTGGTCGGCAACGAAGAGAATGAGAGCCGAGGGATTGGGCCGGCGGAAGTAAGCGTCGATAGCGGCGAACTCTTCCTTCTTGGAGCCGCGACCGTAGAGCGATTTCAGGTTGCGGACGAAAAAGACCTGGAAGGGTGCCATCAGGGATGGGGTCTGAGCGCGGTCCAGGATGTCGAAGATGGAAGTCTCGGCGAGGTCCAGATCGTGGAGGCAAAAATCGCGCTGGTCGGGCGGCGCGAGCGTGGCAAGGACGCCGGCGCGGCAGCGCTGATAGAGGAAGGCTTCGTCGCCGATGAGGACGTAGCCGGGGCGGAGCTGCGGAGTGGGGAGTTCGGCAAGGAAGCGGGCGGTCGAGGCAAAGCTCTTCAGTGGCTGGGACATTAGAACGACTCCAGGATGTTTGAGACGACGGTCTGGGCGAAGTCGCGGGCGGTGCGCTGGACGGCGGGGCCGTCTTCCTGGATGAAGCTGGTGAGGTCCTGGGTGGACTGGTATTGCTCGCGGAAGAGGAGGGCGTTGTTCTGGTAGAGGATGTGGCCGTCGTGGGCGGTGAGCAGGACGCGGGCGGTGATGGTGATGAGGTAGCTGGAGGTCTGGCCGGAGGAGGAGTCGTAGGTGAGGGGCGAGGAGGTTTGCGAGAGGATGGTGCCGGTGAGGGTGGCGTCGGCGGCGTGGGTGGGGTCGTCGTTGAGGATGCGGTATCTGGTGCGGGTGTTGAGCTCGGCGATGGTGGCCTGGGTGAAGGCGAATTCGGTGTGGAACTGCTGGGCGCGGGTGGTGAAGACGGGGACGGCGAGGGTGCGGACGGACGGCGGAAGGTGGGTGGCGGAGCCGGCGGCGTGGTAGCCGCAGCCGGTGAGCGCAAGGGCGAAGAGGCAGGCCAGGATTGGGCTAGGGCGCACGTGATTATTGTCGCATTGGGAGGTGGTGTGGGGTGTGTGCAAAGTGGGTGCCGGAAGGACGACCGCGGATGGCGGGAAAGACGACCGCGGATCTTCGCGGATGGCGCGGATGGAGAACAGGCAACAGATTTAACGCAAAGTCCGCGGAGTTTGGTTGAAAGATCTGGGGAGTGGAGTTTCGCTCATGTCTCCGATGTGAGACATGGGGCACTCGGGGTGTGGCGTGCAAGACAATGGCGTCGCCCTTTTTGGGGCGACGCCGGGGTGGAGGGAATTCGAGAGTTTGGAGTTTGGAGTTTTTTGAGTTTGGAGTTTTTAGGTTGGAGTCTAGTTTGGAGTTTTGAGTTTGGGGGTTAGGCGGGGCTGGGTTGGCCTTCGCCGAAGCCGGGCTTGCCGTTAATGGAGGGTTTGAGGACCTTCTGGGTGTCTCCGCCGGGGCCGGGGTCGACCGCGGAGAGCGGCGAACGGGCTTCGGGGAGGTCCTTGCCTTCGATGATCAGCTTGATCTCGGCGGCATCGAGGGTTTCGCGCTCGAGCAGGTACTGCGACATGCGGTGCATTATGTCGTGGTGGGTGTCGAGGATCTCGTAGGCGCTCTTGTAGCCGGCGTCGACGAAGACGCGGACCTCCTCGTCGATCTGCTTGGCGGTGTCGTCGGAGAAGTCGCGAGCCTGGCCGATTTCGCGGCCGAGGAAGACCTCCTGCTCCTTCTTGCCGAAGGTCATGGGGCCGAGGCGGGACATACCGTACTCGCAGACCATGGCGCGGGCCAAAGCGGTGGAGCGCTGGATGTCGTTGCCGGCACCGGTGGTCATCTGCTTGAGGAAGATCTCTTCGGCGCAGCGTCCGCCCATGAAGACGGCGAGTTGGGTTTCGAGATAGTCGCGGGTGACGGTGTGCTTGTCCTCGGTGGGCAGGTGCATGGTGACGCCGAGAGCCATGCCGCGGGGGATGATGGTGACCTTGTGAAGAGGGTCGGAGTGGTCGCGGAGGGCTGCTACGAGGACGTGGCCGGCTTCGTGGTAGGCGGTGACCTTCTTCTCTTCATCGGAGAGGAGCATGGACTTGCGCTCCGCGCCCATGAGGACCTTGTCCTTGGCGGTTTCGAAGTCGAACATGTGGACCGACTTGCGGTTGAAGCGGGCGGCGGTGAGGGCAGCCTCGTTGACCATGTTGGCAAGGTCGGCGCCGGAGAAGCCCGGTGTTCCGCGTGCGAGGACGTTGAGGTTGACGTCTTCAGCCATGGGGACTTTTTTGGAGTGGACGCGGAGGACTTCCTCGCGGCCTTTGATGTCGGGGCGATCGACGATGACGCGGCGGTCGAAGCGGCCCGGACGGAGAAGCGCGGGGTCGAGCACGTCGGGGCGGTTGGTGGCGGCGATGAGGATGACGCCGTCGTTGGCTTCGAAGCCGTCCATCTCGACGAGCAGCTGGTTGAGGGTCTGCTCGCGTTCGTCGTGTCCGCCGCCGAGTCCTGCGCCGCGGTGACGACCGACGGCGTCGATCTCGTCGATGAAGATGATGCAGGGAGCGTTCTTTTTGCCCTGCTCGAAGAGGTCGCGGACGCGCGAGGCGCCGACGCCGACGAACATCTCGACGAAGTCCGAACCGGAGATGGAGAAGAACGGGACGTTGGCTTCGCCGGCGACTGCGCGGGCGAGGAGGGTCTTGCCGGTTCCGGGGGGTCCGACGAGCAGGACGCCCTTGGGGATGCGGCCGCCGAGGCGCTGGAACTTCTGGGCCTCGCGGAGGAACTCGATGATTTCTTTGAGCTCTTCTTTGGCTTCGTCGACGCCGGCGACGTCCTTGAAGGTGATCTTCTTTTGCTGCATGGAGAGCAGGCGGGCGCGCGACTTGCCGAAGGACATGGCCTTGTTTCCGCCGGACTGCATCTGGCGCATCATGAACATGAAGAGGCCGAGCAGAAGCAGGATGGGCAGGGCGGAGACGGCTGCGTTAAGCCAGAAGCTGGGGGTCTGGTCCTTGACGTTGATGGTGACGCCGTGTTCGCGCAGGTCCTGGTAGAGCTGGGGGTAGTTGGCGGGGGTGAAGCTGGCGGTGATGTTGGTGTGGAAGAGTTCCTTCTGTCCCTTGTAATGGGCGGTGATCTCCATGCCGCTGGCGGTGAGGTCGGCGACTTTGCCGGCTTCGACGTCGCTCTGGAAGACCGAGTAGGCGACGTTTTCGTCTTTGCCCGCGCCGGTGGTCTTGGCGACGTAGCTCCAGAGGATGAAGAGGGCGGCGATGAGCGAGGCCCAGAGAAGGAGTTGTTTGACGGTCGAATTCAAGCGAAGTTCCTCGTGTTTTGTTGCGTTGGCCGAAAGCACTTGTATCCGGAGATCTGGCTTCCGGAGGGATAGCTTTTAGACGTTTGGATACCCTTTTAGTCGTAGCGGGTATAACACACGTCAGGTTATAGAGATTCTACTCTTATGGCCGGCGATTCAAGACACGGGAAATGAGACTTTCGTGGGATAGAGAATCTGCGACGACAGATTTCGCGGGAAGGGCCACTTGGGTCGAAGGCGTGACACACTCTTGCCCGGTTTGACGCTTCCAGAGCAGGAGACCCGATGAAAACTCTTAGGCCCGTTTATTTGTTCCTGCTTGCGTTGTGCCTCACCGCGTTGTCTGTCATGTGTCAGGCGCAGAACTACACCTCGATTGTAGTGTTTGGGGATTCGCTGTCGGACACCGGCAACTTCGCGAACCTCACGAACACTTCTCTGGGCGTCTCTTATCCCGGGACTGACTTCAACTATGCTGCGGGTCGCTTCACGGACAGCACGGCCACGTCTCCGGCATCCCAGGCTTACGCGGGGGTGTGGGTCGAGCAAGTCGCCGCGCAGTTTGCAGCGCACCCGGCGGTGAAGGATAGCCTGGACGGTGGCACCAACTACGCCACCGGCGACGCAACGACGCAGGACGGCTACAGGACGGTTTCGATCGTCAACGGCTTCTCCGTGATGGTGCCGAACATGGGCCAGCAGGTTACGACCTACCTGGCGACCGGCTCCATTCCGACGCCGACACCAGGAGCGAAGACGCTTTTTGTCGTTTTCGGCGGAGCCAACGATCTTTATGCGGATAGCAGCACCGCCGGGGTCACAGCGGCGGCACAGCGTGTGGCCGCCCTGGTGCAGCGTTTGATCGCGGTCGGTGGAATAGACTTTATGATCCCGAACCTGCCGCCACTCGGCGATGTGCCGGAGTACAACACCGGGACGAACTCCCTCAACGCTGCAGCAGCACAGTTCCGGACGCTGCTGGCGGCCGACCTGAATACCGTTGCGACGACTGCTGCCGCCAACGGCGAGACGGTGCATCTGTACCAGCCAGACCTCTACACGCAGACGGCTGCGATCACGGCGAAGCCGATGACGTATGCGTTGATCAACGTGGTGGATTCGGCGCAGGGCGCAACGACCGTCGACCCGGACACGTACCTCTATTGGGACGATGTTCACCCGACGACGACGGGGCACCACTACATTGCCTCAGCAGCAGAGAATCTCCTAAGTCCGCTTTCGGCCACTACGGTAGTGCTGACCGCATCCCCTGCGACCGTGACGGCTGGCGAGAGCACAGCCTTGACGGCGACGGTCACCCGGACCGGTTCCAGCGTCAAGCCGAGCGGTTTGGTCACGTTTTACGGTGAGAGTGGCAGCACCTTTACCGCGATCGGCGCCGGAGCGCTGAATGCAAGTGGGTCAGCCACCATCTCTTTCAAACCTGCTGGCAGTACGTCGTTTACCGCGGTTTATGCGGGCGACACCGCGGACCTGAACGCAACGTCAACGCCCCTGCCCGTAAATGTCGGAACCCCCGTTGCCACGTCCACCAGCATCACGGCAACGAGCCAGACGGTCAATCTAGGGGCTTCTGTCAGCTTCACTGCGACGGTTTCCGCATCGGCTGGCGTGGCGACAGGAAGCGTCAATTTCCTGGACGGCAGCAAGCTTCTGGGTAACGTCGTCCTGAACGGTTCCGATGCGGTGACCTACTCGACTTCAGCGCTGGCGGCAGGTTCGCACTCCATCACGGCGACCTATATGCCGTCCGGTCTGTTCGAGGGAAGTTCGTCGGCTGCGACCATGGTCACGGTGGTCAGTCCATCCGTCATGATCGCGTTTTCACCGAGCTCGTTGACGGTGAAGCATGGCTCCAGTGGAACGGTGACGGTGACGGCGACTCCTGCCGGTGGCGCCAGTGGAACGATCACGTACTCCTGTGGGTCGCTTCCAACCTATGCTTCGTGCTCTTTCTCGCCCGCCTCGGTGACGTTGAACGGGAGCGCGGCGCAGAGCTCCACATTGACGATTGCAACCACGAGCAGCGCGAGCGCGATGCTGGGAACTCAGCTGCCGCTTGGGCGGGATCGCAATCTCCCGGCGCTCGCATTGCTGC
The DNA here is from genome assembly GCA_963693075.2 of uncultured Granulicella sp. GTDB lineage: Bacteria > Acidobacteriota > Terriglobia > Terriglobales > Acidobacteriaceae > Edaphobacter. The sequence continues at coordinate 987,772 of CAXMMP010000001.1, forward strand.
CGTTTGCTGCGTTAGCGCTGTTCGGGCTGCGGCGTAAAGGGTGGAATGGGATTGGGCTGCTCAGCGCGGTGTTGACGCTTGCGATCGTGGGAGGACTGAGCGGTTGTGGCTCAGCAGGAAAACCTTCGACGGCTCCGGGCACTTATAGCGTGACGGTGACGGCTACGGTTGCGGGGACGACGAACACCACGACGCAGGCGACGTTGAACGTGATTGTCGAGTAGGCAGCTCAAGGTTCCGGGCGAAGGACCACGCAGAGATTCAGGTATTCGCTCGGAATGGCGGTTTATGCAAGAGTCCCCATGTCTCAGTCGAGACATGGGGTCCGCCTTTTATTCTAGGAAACTGTTTTCGTCGAAAGGCGGAGTTCGCGTGGCGTGCGTTCGGCTTGCAGGGATTGGGAAAGTTTGAGCTTTGTGCCCGGGCGCGCGGGGATGGTGGGGTCGGGCAGGCCGGATGGGGGGTGGCCGGCAAGGGTGAGGAGCCGGGTGGTTTCGTCGAAAGAGAGGCGCGCGCCGAGTTGGCGAGCAGCAGCGCGAAGGACGCGACGGCGGAGAGCTGGGTCCAGCGGCTTGAGGCGTTCGAGTTCAATCGAGAGTGACTGCTCCCCGGGAGCGGTTGAGTTGGAGCGGCCTCCGCCGCGAACGGGTTTGCCGGGAAGGATGAGTTGCGGGAGGATCCGGGCGAGTTCGGTTTGCCAGCGGGATTCTTCTTCGCGAGCTAACTCGGCGAGGTTGGCGAGGGTGGTGTCGATGGACGGGTTTTCCTCGCGGAGGATGGGAAGGACAGTCGCGCGGATGCGGTTGCGGGTGAAGCCTTCGTCGGTGTTGGAGGAGTCTTCGCGCCAGGGTTGGTGGCGAGCAAGTAGGTAGGTGCGAAGGTCGGCGCGGCGGGTTTGCAGGAGCGGACGAAGAACGCGGCCGCCCGGGATGGGGTGGGCCGGGGCGATGGCGCTAAGGCCTTCGAGCCAGGCTCCGCGGAGAAGCTTCATCAGGACGGTTTCGGCCTGGTCGTCGAGGGTGTGGGCGGTGAAGATAGTATCGGCGTGGCCCCGCGCGATGAGCGCAGCAAAGGCTTCATAGCGCAGGTTGCGGGCAGCTTCTTCGAGGGTCTGTTTGTGAGCGGCGGCGTGGGCGGCGGTATCGACGCGCGTGATGTGCAGGGGAATCTTCAGGGAGTCGCAGAGGGTTTGGACGAAGGTTTGGTCGGCGTCGGATTCTTCAGCTCTTAGCGAGTGATTAATGTGGATGGCGGAGAGGCCTGCTCCCAGTGAGTTTTTTGGGAGCGAGTTGGCGGCGTGGGTAAGGAGGAGCAGGGCCGTGGAGTCGGCTCCGCCGGACAGGGCGATGGCGAGGCGGTCGCCGGGGGTGATGGGGATGGGGGGTAGAGTGAGCATTGCGGCTAGTTCATCGTAACGGGCCGCCCCGATTATTCAGAGGTGGAGGACACGCACAGTTCTAGATGCTGCCTTTTTGTACCAGGGTCGACGGTCAATCACGACTATGTCTCCCATCTCAATCCCAACAAATTGCAAAATGATTGGCGGCAGGGACTCATGACGTCCATCGACAGCGATGGGCTGAACCGAACTGGAGAACCCCGGCATTTCGACGCGGAATGTGTATGTGCCCATTGGACAGACGATCGCATAGCTACCCTGATCGTCGGTCTGAGCGGTAATTTCGGTGAGATCAGGGCGAACGAGTTTCACCGTGGCGTGTGGAATCATTGCGCCCGCTTGATCTTGTACGAAGCCGGTAATTGTCGTGACTGCAGGCGTCTTTGACTCTTGTGCGCTCATCGTCGGGCTGAGAAGCGATGCTGCAAGAATCGCTGACGCGGCGTAGAGCGATGGCTCTAGCGGCGCTATTGCGATTGTGCCATCCTGGCGGCGGGTGATGCGGGCACGCACGTTGCCGTCGGAGTCGTGGATGAGGCGTTCGATCTGGCGTGGGGTAAGGGAGGCGAGGTTGTGGACGATCTTATTGCAGGAGTCGCAGTGGCGCTGGGTGCCGGTGCCGTGCATCTCGTGCCAGGGCTGCTGGCAGGGATTGGCGATGGCGAGGTTGAAGGGGAGACGGCTCATGCACGGGGCTCCGGGGTGCTCGAAGAAGCTGGAATGAGGGTACACCGGCGGGCTACGGTTGCGTCCAGTTTTCGAGGCGGGAGGGGCGGGGCGAGACGTTCGTAGTGGCGGGTGTTGTTGCTAACAAGCAGGGTAGAGCTTACACATCTTCAGGGAAGAGATTTTTCTCGACTGGCATGCGGTTCATGGGGCGGTCGCGCATAAAGTCTGGATCGACCGGGCGGGTGGCCATGTGGTCGAGGAAGGCAATTCAGGCTGCTTGTTTGTCTGGCAAGGAAACAGGCGTTAGGGTCACTTCGCCGGTCGATTGATTTTCCTCGATGAGGACGGGCCCGGATGAAAGGCCAAGCTTGCCGGACACGCGGATGACGGTTTCGCCGTCTTCTTCCACGACGTATGCGGTGTGGGCTGCTGCCATCGGTTCACCTCCAACTGGCTTTATGGTAGCGCATGGGGGTGGGCGGGGGTTGGTATAGTTGTAGGGCTATGCGTGTTTATGTGATTTTGCCAGCAGCTGGGATTGGGACGAGGATGTCGGCCGGGGTGCCTGCGAGTGCGGACAAACCGGCGGCGGCGAAGCAGTTTTTGACCATCGGCGGGGTGCCGATTCTGGTGCATTGCCTGCGCGCGTTCGATGGCGTGAGCCGGGTAGCGGAGATCCTGGTCGCCGTGCGTGCGGCGGAGATGGAACGGGTAACCGCGCTGGTCTCGCGCTTCGGGCTTGACGGCAAGGTGCGGGTGGTGGAAGGCGGCGAAAATCGTCAGGGGTCGGTGGCGAATGCGCTGGAAGCGTTGAGCTGCGACGAAGACGACGTGGTGCTGGTGCATGACGCAGTCCGTCCGCTCGTGGACGGCGAGTTGATCGACCGGACCATCGATGCAGTCGAAAAGCATGGGGCGGCAATTGTCGGCCTTCCTGCGGTCGATACGATCAAGCAGGTGGAGCGGACGGCGGATGGGGCGATTGTGACCTCGACGATTCCGCGCGAACGCGTGGTGATGGCTCAGACCCCGCAGGGGGCTAAGTTCGGGGTGCTTCGGAAGGCCTTTCAAGAGGCGATCCACGACGAATTTTCCGGGACCGATGAGGCGAGCGTCCTGGAACGAGCCGGGGTCGGCGTTTGGGTAGTCGCTGGGTCGGGCAGAAATTTCAAGATCACGCAGCCAGGGGACATGGAGCTGGCGGAGTTTTACCTCGGAAAGACGACCGCGGATTTACGCGGATGAACGCGGATCAGGTAAGGGGACGGTTTGGGGGGCTGCATGCCGAGCTTTCACAGGTGGCGCTCAAGACTTTCTACGACGTTTATAACGAGCTGGACGGTGGGTTTCTGGAGAGTGTCTACCATCAAGCTTTCGCGATTGCTTTGCGGGACGAAGGGCTTGTCGTCGCTTGTGAGGTGCCGGTTCCAGTTTTCTTTCGGAGACGACAGGTCGGTGATTTTCGCGCTGATCTAACCATCAACGGAAGGTTGCTGATTGAGTTGAAAGCTGTCTCGGCGTTAGATCGTGTGCATGAAAGCCAGCTATTGAACTATCTGCGTGCGACTCCGTTCGAAGTCGGGTTGCTGTTGAATTTTGGCCCGCGCCCTCAGTTCAAGCGGCTGGTGCTGGAGAATCGCAACAAACAAATCCGCGTCGATCCGCGTTCACCCGCGGTCGATTTGCTGGATTAGGAGGATGAGATGGGAATGAGGATTGGATTTGGCTTCGATTCGCATGCATTCAAAGCCGGGGTACCGTTAGTGATTGGCGGCCTGCCAATTGAGCATGAAGAGGGGCTGGCGGGGCACTCGGATGGCGATGTGCTGCTGCACGCGATCACGGATGCGTTGCTGGGTGCGGTGTCGGCGGGTGATATCGGCACCTTCTTCCCGCCGAGCGATCCGCGGTGGAAGGGCGCGGCGTCGAGCCTGTTCTTGAAGACGGCGCTGCATGAGGTCGAGACGGCTGGGTACAAGATCGTCAATATCGACACGTGCCTGGTGATGATGCGGCCAAAGATCGTGCCGATTGCCGGGGAGCTGCGGGAGTCGGTGGCCGAACTGCTGGGAGTGAAGCCGGGTGAGGTCGGCATCAAGGCGAAGACGCCCGAAGGGTTGAACCAGGAGGGCGTAGCCGTGGCGTATGCGACGGTCTTGCTGGAGAGCCTCGACGGCGATTCCGGGACGAAGGCGATTACAGCAACCGCGGATGTGGACGAAGTCAATGAAGTCGTGGAGAGCCTTGTCGTCGGGGTCAGAGATACCTCGGCGCTGGGCCGGAAAGTACCGGCCTTCGACACGGGGGATTTGACGTAGCCGAAGGGTTCCTTCCGAGCTTCAAAAAAGCTCTCAGGGGCGCGGCCTGACTGTGCCGCTTGTATCCCAGGAAGTGGTTGCGTCGGTGCAGGTGACGGTGCTGTGAGAGCCTCGATGGTGCAGGCGGCCTCAGAGCGGTGGGACAGGTGGTTCGGCTGCTTCTCAGTCGAACTCACGAGACGCTTGTGCGGGCCACCCGGCCGTTTGGGGTTCCCTAAGCTTGGAAGTTCTTGGTTGACCCCTTCACTGTACGGCGTAAAGAAGGTCGCAGATGAGTGATCTGCATAGGGACGCGCAGGTCAGAACGCATTCGCCGGCAGGTGGTAGGTTGCGGAACGCCGTCATAGGATCATCCGGCGTCTCGTCTGACAACTTTCAGCCTGAAAACAGCCACAAGCAAAAAGGCACACAAGCGAAATCACTGTGTGCCTTCAATCGGTCCAAATTTTCGAATATGTTTGGTGGACGCGGTAGGAATCGAACCTACAACCAGTCGATTAAGAGTCGAATGCTCTGCCAGTTGAGCTACGCGTCCAGGTTAGGGGAGTGTCGCGAACGCGCTCAACCCACTCCTCTAAGAATACCACGAGTTTTACGGCGGCTACCCGACAAAGTCGACGTTGGCCTTGATCGGAATAATCCCGCGTTCGTAGCCCATGTCGAGGATGCGCTTGATGGCCTCGCGACCATCCGGCCCGTAATCCAGCGTGCGGTCGTTCACGTACATCCCAACATACCGGCTCGCGAGATTCGGGTCGAGATCGCGCGCAAACTGCATCGCGTAATCCAGCGCGCCTTCGCGATTTTCAAGCGCATGCTTGATCGAATCGCGGATAGCATTATTCGTGGTCAGCATCACTTCGGGCCCGAGCGACCGCCGGATCGCGCTGCCTCCCAGGGGCAGCGGCAGGCCGGTTTCCTCGCGCCACCACACGCCAAGGTCGAGGATCTTATGCAGGCCATCGTTGCCATAGGTCAGCTGGCCTTCGTGGATCAGCAGGCCCGCATCGAACTCGCCGGAAGCAACCGCGGGAATGATCTTGTCGAAGTCCACGACCGTCGTATGCAACTCCGGATGAAACAACTTCAGCGTCAGGTACGCGGTCGTCAACGTGCCGGGGATCGCGATGCGCAGCTTCTTGATCTCGTCGACCGTATATTTCTTGGTCGAGACCAGCATCGGCCCGTAGCCCTCGCCCATGCTGCCCGCGCACGACATTAGCGTGTAGTTCTCCTGCATGTACGGGTACGCGTGAAAGCTGATCGCGGTGACGTCGTAGAAGGCTTCGTCGATCGCCTTGTGGTTCAGTGTTTCAATGTCGGTCAGGTTGTGGACGAACTTGTAGCCGGGGACGCGGATCTTGCTCGTGGCAAGCCCGTAAAACATGAAGGCATCGTCCGAGTCGGGGCTATGGGCGATCTGAATCTCGTGGACTGCGCTGGTGCTCATACTGGTGCGATTCCTGACTGGGTGCAACGGTTACGTTCGAACATAGGACGCATAACGTCCAGCCGATGGACGAAAATGCGCCTCGGCTGGTCGAATATCGATAGATCGGGGAGGCTTAGACGCGACGCCGACGGCTCGACGTAGCGGCCAGAGCCGTGAACATCCCGGCGGCTGCGACGATCTTGATCGCCTGGCCGGGAAGGAAGGGAAGTACGGCAAGCTTGAACGTCAGTGCCGCGTCGTGATGAAGAAAAATCCCGAGCCATGCCGCTCCCGAAGCCATCAACAGGAAGCTCGCCGCGAACGCCGCGATCAAAGCCGCAGCATAACGAGGCATTGCCTTCAGCGCCTTGACGAGGTACCCGGCAAGTGCCGCAGCAAACGGATACGCAACCAGGTATCCCCCGGTGAAGCCGAGAATCTGTGCGATGCCACCCGGTCCGCTGGGCGAAAATACCGGCAAACCCGCCGCGCCCTCAGCCAGATAAAGCGCCAAAGCAGCGAAGCCAAGCTGCGGCCCAAGCATCAGCCCAACCAGCAAAACGGCGAAGTCTGAAAGCGTCAGGGGCACCGGCGTAAAGCCGAGCGGCACCGACAGATGCGCACACACAGCGACAAACAGGCTGGCCGAAACAACGAGAACGGCTTTGCCGGTCAGGGTGTCGGGCAGCGTCGTCAACGAGAACGGCGCGCTGGAGGTGTTTTGAATAGGGGAAGCGGTCTGCATCAAGAGATCCTTTCGGGCGCGAGCGGCGAGCTAGAGATGATCGGCGGCGTTCTTACGCGGCCGGTCGGCTGTTTCAGGATACGGGATATCCGAGTAAGCGCGCTCGGGCTTTTCTGGAGCGTCGCGGTTGAAGTACGCAAAGTCACGCTGGCCGCTGGACATTCCCGTGGAGGAACGATCTTCCGCTGCCGGTCGCGCCACTGCCGTAAGACGTTGCGTCATCGCATCCACATCTTCGCTGCGGGGCTCGGCAGCGGTTACAGCTTTGGAGTTCTTGCGGATGTGCCGCGTGATAGCGAAGGCTGCTCCGGCCAGTGCGGCGAAGCTGAGCAGCGCGATGATGAAAAGAATTTTCATGCGACGCATAAGAATAGCAGCCTCGAGCTGCCTCTGTTCCAGAGGCTCAACTCACCCCAACAGCTGACCAACTTGGTACATCCGTCACACGCAGCCGTTATCCACTTGACTGCACTTTTCGCGCTCGCTTAACTGGGAGTTGTCATGAACAGAAGCGTTGGAACCCGAGACCTCGATGTGCCGCAAACCGGCCTGCGCGGCCTCTTCGCACGCATCTACGGGCAGCGGAGACGTGGCGCCACCGTGGCTGCGGCGGTATTGACGCTCGCTGTCGGCTACCACGTCGTCTTCGGCCAGAACGGCCTCACCGCGTACGAACAGAAGCTGCAGGATGCGAAGGCGCTCGACCAGCATCTGAAGGCGCTTTCGGCCGAAAATGAACGGCTCGAAGGCCACGTCGCCCGCCTGCAGAGCGATCCCGGCTCCATCGAGCACGAGGCTCGCGAGGAGCTTCACTACACCCGCCCTGGCGAGGTCATCGTGCAGCTTCCCAACGAAAAGCCCAGCACCAGCCTCGACGAGAATCTGAAGCAGTAGAATCCGCGTCATAAAGGGTACGGAGGCACGCACCGTGGCCCAGGATGTTCTCAGTCGCACCCCGCCCACAGCGGACCATCGCGTCCACTACGGCTCACTCCCCCTGCAGTTCGGCGACCTGTTTCTGCCTCAGCTCACCCCCGGGAAGCTCGCTCCAGTTCTTGTCTTCATCCACGGCGGCTGGTGGAAAAACGCCTACGATCTCGCCTACGGAGGCCATCTCGCCGCGGCATTCAAGCGTGACGGCATCGCGGTCTGGTCGTTAGAGTACCGACGCGTCGGCGATGACGGCGGGGGCTGGCCCGGAACCTTCGAAGATGTCGCCGCCGGCTTCGATTACCTGAAGACGCTCGCAAAGAGTTACCCCCTCGACCTTACCCACGTCGCCGTCGCCGGCCACTCCGCCGGCGGCCACCTTGCCTTCTGGCTCGCCGGCCGGCCCAACACTCCGGAAGCCAGTCCTCTGCACCAGCCGCAGCCCGCGCTCGCGATGCACGGCGTCGTCGCCCTCGCCGGAGCCGTCGATCTGCGCATGACCATCGATCTCTCCGGCTTCTTCACCTTCGCGCACGATAAGCAGAACGTCATCTCGTTCATGGGCGGCTCGCCGGACCAGGTCCCCGAACGTTACCGCGCCGGCAATCCCGGCGAGCTTCTTCCCATCACGCAACCGCAATGGCTTCTGCAAGGCACTGAAGACGACCAGATTCCGCCGAAGCTTCCCGAGCAGTGGGCGCAACGCGGCAGACGCATGGGCGAGCGCGTCACCGTTGACATCATCCCCGGCGCCGATCACTTCGATGTGGTCGACCCGCAGAGTAAAGCATGGCCGCATGTGCGAGCCGCCGTACACGCAGCCCTCGCCTGAAAAGCTTTCCAGGAGCTTCACGCTGGAGCTCATAAGACAAGCAAAAAGGGCGATACTGAAGATTGAAGGGTAAACAACATGATCTTCGATGTATCCAAAAGCACCCCGCGGCAGGTCTACAACTTGCTTATCGGCCTCGTCGCGCCGCGCCCCATCGCACTCGTCACCAGCATGGATGAAAGCGGTCGCATGAACGCCGCGCCGTACAGCTCGTACAACTACCTTTGCACCGATCCGCCCGTCGTCGGTCTGGGCGTGATGGATCGCCCCGCCAGCGAGTTCGTTCCCAAGGACACCGCCCGCAACATCCGCCGCGGCGGCGAGTTCGTCGTCAACGTCGTCACCGAAGACCTCGCCCAGGCCATGAACATCTGCGCGACAGACTTCCCCGCCGAGATCGACGAACTCGAGATGGCCGGCCTCGAAACAGCGCCGTCCGCCATCGTCAAAGTTCCCCGCATCGCCCGTGCGCACGCCGCGCTCGAGTGCGTCGAGCACGCCACCATCGAGATCGGCCGCTCGCGCATCATCCTCGGCCGCGTCGTGTCCATGTACGTCGAGGACGAGTTCGTCGACCCCAGTGGCCCCTACATCAAGGCCGAAGAACTCCACGCCATCGGCCGCATGAACGGCCTTGGCTCTTACGTCAAGACGCAAGGTGCCTTCCTCAACATGCCGCGAATCCCCTACTCCGATTGGGTCAAAGGCCGCCGAGAGTAAGACCACGCGCTCCGTCGCCGGACATGGCCACTACGGTGTCGCGTCAGGGACGCCGCGCGGCTCTCCAGCGTGCCACTAGATCCTCCGCGGCTCCGGACCAGGTTGGAAAATCAAACGTAAAGCCATTCTCCATCAGCACTGTCGGCACCGCACGCCGGCTCTTCAGGATCAACTCCGTCTCCGTCCGCAGCAAGAACGTCCCGATCACCAGCATCCACGTGTAAGCCGGCAAACCGATCGGCGTACCCCACGCTCTGCGAAACTCGCGCATGAAATCCCGATTCGGCAGCGGGTGCGGAGCCGTGAAATTCACCGGCCCGCTGATCTCCTCGTTCTCGATCAAAAACTCCGTCGCGCGAATGTAATCGCGGTCGTGAATCCACGAAACGAACTGATTCCCCGGTCCCTCCGTGCCGCCAAGCCCGAACCGTACCAGCCGCAGCAGGATCGAAAACACCCCGCCCGGATCGGGACTCATCGTCACCGAAGACCGCAGAGCAATCTTCCGCGTTCCAGGCGTGAACGATCGATAAAACGCCTTTTCCCAATTCCGCGCAATATCGATCGAAAAATTCCAGGCCTCAGGAAAATTCCCTTCACCGCCGCCAAGCTGATCGGAAAACTCATCCATCGGCCCGCTATACGAGCCGCGATAAAACGTGCTCGTACTCGCATTCATCCAGAGCTTCGGCGGATTCGTGCAGGCCTCGATCGCATCCCCAACCAGCAGCGTCGGCACCACACGCGAATCCATCAGGATTTTCCTGTTCTTCTCCGTGTAGCGTGTATTCACGCTTTGCCCGGAGAGATGAATCACCACATCCGCGCCTTCGAGCAGTGCCGTCCAGCTCGAATCGAGGGTCACGCCATCCCACTTCGCGGTCTTCCACGCCGCAGGCTTCGGCGCACGCGAGAGCACGGTCACGTCGTGCCCCTCCGAGTGAAAGTGCCGCGCCAGAATCGTGCCGACTTGCCCGGACCCACCCGGAATCACAATCCGCAGCTTCTTCCGGGCTGCCATTACGACAGGTACTCTTTCAGCCAGGGATCTTCGGTATGCACAAGATCATGCGTGTTGCCGTTGTAGACCACCGAGCCTTCGTTGAGCACCAGGAACCGCGTCGTATCGTCGATCCCGCCATCTGGAATCAGCTCCATCCTGCCGGAGTTCGCGTCGTACCGGTGCGTCGCCAGCGTAAACGCATCCTGCAGCCGGTGCGTGATCAACAAAGACGTCGCATGCGATACATCTCGCTGCTTCACGACCAGCTCAATGATCGTCGTCGACGTGATCGGGTCAAGCCCGCCCGTCGGCGAGTCGTACAGGATTAGCTCCGGCCCGGAGATGATGGCACGTGCAATCGAAACCCTCCGCCGCATCCCGCCCGAAAGCTCCGACGGAAACTTGTCGATCGCATGGTCGAGGTCGACGAAGTGAAGCGCCTCTTCCACCCGTTTATGAGTCTCGTCATACCCGATTCCTTCTTCATTCAGCCGATACGCCACGTTATCTTCGACTGAGAGCGAATCAAACAACGCCGACTCCTGAAACACCATGCCGATGCGTGACCGGAACCCGTAAAGATCGCGTTCGCGCATGGTGTCGATGCGCTCGCCAAAGACCGTAATGCTGCCGGAATCAGGCTTCAGAAGTCCGTTGCACAGCTTCATCAGCACCGACTTACCGCAACCCGCGGGACCAAGAATGATGAGCGTCTCTCCGCGCTGGACGGTGAACGAGATCTTGTCGAGAACAGTCTTCCGCTCGAAGCGGATCGACACCTTGTCGAACACCACGACCGGTTCGTTGCTTGCCTCAGGAGCTTCGGGTTGCGTAGCTTCGAGCGTCTCCGGCATGCGAATCCTCAGCTTCCAAAGATCGAGATCATCGCCCGGCTGATGATGAAGTCGACGATGATGATAAACACGGACGAAACCACCACGGCCTGCGTCGTCGCACGCCCTACGCCCTGGGTACCGCCTTCGGTGCGCATGCCGTAAAAGCATCCGACGCTCGCGATGATGAAGCCGGAGAACAGCGCCTTCGTCAAACCTTCGACTACATTCCCATACGCAAGCGATTGATACGACGAATGAATATAGGCCGTCGTATTCAACCCAAGCATCGCCACGCTCACCAGCGCACCGCCCGAGATGCCCACCGCGTCCGAGACAATCGTTAGAAAAAACAGCATGAAGACAGTCGCAACGACTCGCGGCGTCACCAGCTTGCGGGTCGGATCGGTGCCAAGCGCGCGCATCGCGTCGATCTGCTCGGTCACCTTCATCGACCCAAGCTCCGACGCCATGCCCGAGGCATTCCGGCCGGAGACCATCAACGCCGTCAGCACGGGCCCAAGTTCCTTCACCATGGAAAGCGAGACCAGAGACCCCGTCCGGCTCACCGCGCCGAACTCCTGCAACGCCGTCTCGGATTGCAGCGCGAGCACGCAGCCCGTAAAAAATCCGGTCAGGATGACAATAGGCAGCGACCCAACGCCGATTGAGTCCATCTGCGTAAAAATATCGGCCCAGTACCGCGGGCCGGAGAACATATTCCCCACGGCGCGACCCGCCAGCAGCGAGTACTCCTGTACGGCTGCAACAGTGGATTTGGCAAAGCTCTCGGTCGAAGCACCTGGCATGTTGTTAGGCTCACTTTATCAGATGCAAGAAGCGGCGGTCCGGCTGCGGGGAAGTCATCAAAGGCTTGGATCGCACCGGCGTCGGCACGGCTGAAAGCCCTTCGAGGTGAGAAGATAGAGGGGATGAACCCGGAGCTTATGAACGCGGCCGTCCTCTACGGGAAAGAAGATTTGAGGCTCGAACAGGTGCCGATTCCGCAGCCCGGCCCGGGCGAGATCGTCGTCCGCGTTGGCGCAGCCCTCACTTGCGGAACCGACCTCAAGGTCTACCGCCGCGGCTACCACGCCAAAATGCTCAAGCCTCCCATGCCCTTCGGCCACGAACTCGCCGGAACGATCGCCGCAGTCGGCGAAGGCGTCACGCACTTCTCCGTCGGAGACCGCGTCGCGCCCATGAACTCCGCCCCCTGCGACGCCTGCTACTTTTGCCGCAAAGGCCAGCAAAACCTCTGCGACGACCTGCTCTTCAACAACGGTGCCTACGCCGAATACTTACCGGTTCCCGCCCGCATTGTCGCCAGGAACACATTGCGCGTGCCCGACCTTCTGCCACTCGAGTTCGCCGCGCTGACCGAGCCCTTGGCCTGCGTCATCCGCGGCCTCGAAGAGAGCCATGCCCAGTCTGGCGACTCCATGATCGTCATCGGAGCCGGTCCCATCGGCCTCATGTTCATCCACGCAGCGGCCCTCGCCGGCGTCCACGTCATCGCGATCGTCAAGCGTGACGAGCAAGCCGCAACCGCCAGACACTTCGGCGCGCAGCAAACGCTCGTAATCGGCGAAATGAGCCCCACAGAGGGAATCGAAGCGGCAAGAGCCCTGACACCCGAAGCGCGCGGAGCCGACATCGTCATCGAAGCCGTAGCCACCCCCGCAACCTGGGAGCAGGCCGTCGCCATCGTGCGCAAGGGCGGCCTCGTCAACTTCTTCGGCGGCCCACCCGCAGGCACCGTCGTCGCGCTCGATACCAACCGCCTCCACTACGGCGACATCACCCTCAAAGCTAGCTTCCATCACACCCCCGCAACGTGCCGCACCGCCTTCGAACTCATCGCCAGCGGCCGCTTCCACGCAGCAGACTTCCTCACCGGCGACGCTCTGCTCGGAGACATCCCCGAAGTCTTCCGCGGCATGCTCTCGCACTCCGTCGCCAACGGCAAGCGCGACATCAAGACCGTCATCCGCATGGGTACCGCGCGATGACCGAAACCGTCATCGCAACGCCGCTCGCCGGGGCTCCCGCCGAATACGCCCTGCCCGCAACCCGCCCGACCTTAGCCGAAGCGCAGGCCTGGTGTCGCCACCTCGCGACGACGCATTACGAAAACTTCCACGTCGCCACCTGGTTCCTGCCCAAACGCATTCGCCCCTACTTCGAAAGCATCTACGCCTTCAGTCGCACAGCCGACGATCTCGGCGACGAAGTAGCCGATACCGCGACCGCCACGCGCCTTCTCGCCGAATGGCGCGCCATGCTCAACGAGTGCTACGACCAACCTCTTCAATCCATCCACCCCGTCTTCGTCGCGCTCCGCCAGACCATTGATGAAACCAACGTCCCGCGCCAGCTCTTCAACGACCTCATCTCCGCCTTCGAGATGGACCAGCGCGTCACGCACCACGAATCGATGGCCAGCCTCATCCACTACTCGCGCTTCTCCGCCAACCCGGTTGGCCGTCTCGTTCTCTGGGTCTCCGGCTATCACGATGAAGAGCGCGCCCTGCTCTCCGACCGGGTCTGCACCGCGCTCCAACTCATCAACTTCTGGCAGGACATCGTCGAGGACTGGGACCGCAACCGCCGCTACATTCCCGCCGACGCCATGCAGCGCTTTGGAGTCACCAGCGACGACATCGCCGCCCGCACCTTCACCCCGCAGTTCCACGCCATGATGAAGTACCTCGTCGACGACGCCGGCACCATGCTCGCCGAGGGCGGCGTTATCTCGAAGACCGTCGACGCCCAACTCGCCGTCACCCTGCGCCTCTTCGAACAAGGCGGACGCGCCGCGCTCGACGGCATCATCGCCCAGGACTATGACACCCTCAAGCAGCGCCCGCACGTCTCGAAAGCCACCAAACTAAAACTCCTCGCAGGCGCTCTCGCCGGTAAAGCAGCAAGTCTCTTCTCGAGCGGGAGACCCGCCCGATGAGCTTCACCGTCGCCGAAGCCTACGCCATCTGCCGCACGATCGCTCGCCGCGAGGCCAAGAACTTCTACTACGCCTTCCGCGTCCTGCCAAAGCCGAAGAGCGACGCCATGTGCGCTGTCTACGCCTTCATGCGCCGCGCCGACGACATCTCCGACGACGAATCCATCAACGTCGATGAACGCCGCATCCTCATGGATCGCTGGCTCGCGGACTGGCGCGACAGTCGCACCGGCGGAGCGTCGAACGACCCGGTCTTCACCGCACTCGGCGACGCCCAGAAACGCTTCGCCATCCCAGACGCGCTCCTCGAAGACCTCGTCCGCGGCACCACGATGGACCTCGACCCCGTTGGCCACGCAGCCGATGGCCGAGTCGATCTCGGCAACGGCATCCAGGGATATCGAACCTTCGCCGACCTCTACCGCTACTGCTATCTCGTTGCCTCGGTCGTCGGCCTCGTCTGCATCCGCATCTTCGGCTACAGCGACCCCGCCGCGGAACTCCTTGCCGAAAAAACTGGCGTCGCCTTTCAACTCACCAACATCCTGCGCGATGTCAAAGAGGACGCCGAACGCAAGCGGATCTACCTGCCGCAAGACCTCCTCGAGGAGTTTGGCGCGACCAACGAGGATATCCTCGCCCTCGCCCATGGCCGCGCCATCAAGCCGAACGAGCGCGCCATGCTCACCGGCCTCTCGGTTCAGGCCTGGGAGTACTACGAAGCCGCGCAAGCCTTGCTGCCCATGATCGACGCCGATAGCCGCGGAGCCTTATGGGTGCTCGTCGAAATCTACTCCGGCCTGCTTCGCAAGATCGACGAACGCGAAGGCGACGTCTTCACCAAACGCGCCAGTGTCCCGACCCGCGGCAAGATCCTCGCCCTCGTGCGCGGAGCCGCCATGTCCTTGAGGTCGCGTTAGTGTCCGCAGGCGCCAGCTTCGACGTCATCGTCGTAGGCGCGGGATTAGCAGGCGTAGCCGCCGCGAACGCCTTGGCAGTTGACGGCGCACGCGTCCTGCTCCTTGAGCGCCGTCCCGAGATTGGGGGACGCGCCTACTCCTACCTGCACCCAGCCCTCGACGAGACCATCGACTCCCAGCACGTCGTCCTCGGTTGCTGCACCAACCTCCTCGACCTCTGCCACCAAGCCGGCTGCGCCCACAACTTCCGTTGGTACGACGAGCTCACCTTCCTCGAACCCAACGGCAACCGCAGCATCATGAAGCCCGGCGCACTCCCCGCTCCCGCGCACCAGACCATGAGCTTCCTCCGCGCGCCTATGCTCGATACCGTCGATAAAGTTGCCATCGCGCGCGGGCTCGCCGAGTTCCTCCGCGGCTATCCCGGGGACGACCACGAAAGCTTCGCCACCTGGCTCAAGCGCACGCACCAGACCCAGCGCAGCATCCGCCACTTCTGGGAGCCCGTCGTCTGGGGTGCGCTCAACGATGTCTTCGAACGTTGCTCCACCAAATACGCCGGCAAGGTCTTCCACGAAACCTTCCTGCGCTCCCCCGAAGGCGGCCGCCTCGGCATCCCCACGCTCCCGCTCACCGAGTTCTTCGCCCCGCTGCTCGCACTCGCGCAGGCACGCGGAGTCACCGTCGAGCCAAAGACCGGCGCCGACCGCATCACCCAGCACGCCGACGGATGGACCGTCCACGCCGGCGACCGCACCTTCACTGCGAAGAACCTCCTCCTCGCGATGAACTTCAAAGAGACCCAGCGCCTCCTCGCCTATATCCCCGAACTGCCCGCCAGTTTGCGCGAGCCTTCACCGTTCCGCTCCGCGCCCATCACCACCATCCACCTCTGGCTCGACCGCGAGGTCGCCGAACTCGACCACGCCGTCCTCCTCGACACACGCATCCAGTGGATGTTCCATAAATCGCGCATCCGCCGCTGGCCCGCCGCACGCGGCAGCTATCTGGAGCTCGTCATCAGCGCCTCGTGGCCCGAGCTCGACCAGAGCAGGGAAGAGATTCTCGCCAGCGCTCTCGCCGAAGCCAGGGTCTTCTTCCCGTGGTTGAACGGCGCGAAGATCCTCAAATCGAGCGTCCTCAAAGAAGCTCGCGCCACCTTCTCCGTCACTCCGGGCCTCGACGCCTCACGCCCCACCCAGGCCACCGGCATCGCTGGCCTCTTCGTCGCAGGCGACTGGACTCGCACAGAGTGGCCTTCAACCATGGAAGGTGCAGTCCGCTCCGGACGCCTTGCCGCCGGCGCGATCCAAGGGAAGCGCCAGGCATACATGGCCCCCGAGCTGCCCGCTACCGGCCTCATGCGCTGGCTCTCTACTTCGAAATAAGCCACACCCCAACGCACACCAGCGCCGCCGAAACCCAGCGCCGCCTGTCCACGTTTTCGTGCAGAAAAATCCGCGCCACCACCGCGTTTCCCAGGTACGTCACCGACCCCGTCGCCGGAGCGATCAACGACACCGGCGCAGGAGGCGCCAGCGCAAACAGCAGCGAGAAAAAACTCACCGCCATGCAGAAAAATCCCAGCACAAACGTCGGCTCCGAAATCACCGCAAGAATCGCCCCGCCCAACCCGGACTTCGCGCGGATCTCGTCCAGGTCTCCGATGTTCTTCATCGCATGCGCCGTCAACGTATCGCCCGCGATTGCAGTCGCCGCAACCATAACGATCGAAGCCCAGATGTGCAGCCCGTAGCCTGTAAGCGTCATGGCTGCGCCTTGATGATTTCCTGCGCGGTCTCTCCGGGCACCACCCCCGGCTCGACCTTGCGCTCCGTCAACGCCGGCCCCTGCGCCACAAATCCCACGCCGCACACAATCAACAGAATCCCCGTCCACCGCGCCACCGAGATATGTTCATGCAGCCAGAAATAAGAAAGAAACGCGACCACCACGTACGTCAACGAACTGGCCGGCTGGATGAACGTCAGGTCCGCCCAGCTCAAGGCGGTCAGATAGCTCGAAAAAAATCCAACCAGCAGAACGATCCCCGCGAACACCCACACATTCTTCAGTGCCGGAATCAACAGTCCCAGGTGGTTCAGGTCGACCGAGCCAACCTGCGCCATGCCGTGCGAAAGAAACGTATCGCCCACCGCCGCCGTAAGAATCACGGCAAGCAAAATTGCGTATTGTTGCGGAGCCAGCTTATGCTTCATCTCCTCTAATTTTAGAGGACAATCCCCAACAAATCCGCCTTGGTCCCTTCAATCCGTCCTCAGCCCGTTTGGTCTAGAACGAAACATCCACCGCCTGCGTCACCTTCAATACGGACTGGTCCCCCGTCCGCTTCTTCCACGCCGCGCGGATCGCCTCAACCTTCGCTTCGTTCTCCGGCGTCTGGGGATAATCGATCACCAGCATCTTCGACCGAATCCGCTCCGGCTTGCTGCCCGGCGCCGTCTGTCCAGCCTTCGAAAGCCACTGCCCGTAGACATCCATCACGCTCAGCCCGGCAGGGAATCGCGGCGTCACTTCAGCATCGAGAAACGCCCGCCACGTTGCCTCGCTCACGCCTTTCTGCGGTGCATTCGCCGGCCCCAACCCAAAGTAAAGTTTGGTGTCCACCCACCCCGACGTCACCGCCGGATGCGCCGGATCGCCCGCCAGCGTAGCCGTCTGCCCATAGGCCGAAACCGTAAACACCACCGCAAGCGCAGCCAGAGCAAGACGCATAAACCCTCGTTCACAAAGGAAGATTAGAGTAAGTAGCCCCATGGCATCGCGATGCTCTGCAAACCCATGGGGCCCCCTTACCAACCGCCTAAACTACGCGTTCATGCTCACAGATTCCTGGGCCTTCAGCGCATTCTCTTCCTTCATCTTGCGCGAAGCCTTATTCCGCTGTGAGCGCAGCTTCATAAACGACACAGCCTCGACATAAAGCCGCGGCACGTCCCGGTTCACAATCGCCTTCCAGATCACGCGAATCGCAGCCTTCGGCCGGAAGTAGTACTCGTCATAAAACTTGTGCACCATCTCCATCACGTACTCGACCGGCAGCCCCGGATACTCGATGTGCGCCATCTGGTGTCCGAACTCGTCTTCCATCTTCTGGTTCGTGATGTAGCCGTTCTTCTCGGCATAGTCATAGAACTCAGTCCCCGGAAACGCATGCGCAATCGACACCTGGATCGTCTCGCAGTCGATCTGCTTCGCGAACTCGATCGTGTTCGCGATCGACTCCTTCGTCTCACCCGGCAGCCCGAGAATGAAATCGCCGTGGATGATGAGGCCAAGCTTATGGCAGTCCCGCGTAAAGTCCAGCGCACGCTGAACCGTCGCACCCTTCTTGATGTTCTTCAGAATCTGCGGGTCGCCCGACTCGTACCCGACGATCAACAGGCGGCAGCCCGCTTCCTTCATCGCCTTCAACGTGTCGAAGTCGGTGGTGACGCGCGACGTGCAGCTCCACGTCAGCCCCAGCGGCTTCAGCTTCGCGCAAAGCTCAATCGTCCGCGCCTTCTGAATATTGAACGTATCGTCGTCGAAGAAGAACTCTTTCACATGCGGGAACAGCTTCTTCGCATTCGCCATCTCGGCGGCGACGTCATCGGTCGAACGCTTGCGCCACGCGTGGCCCGAAAGCGTCTGCGGCCACAGGCAGAACGTGCACTGCGCCGGGCAGCCGCGCGTCGAGTAAAGCGACACATACGGATGCAACAGGAACGGCACGTTGTACTTCGTCACATCCAGGTCGCGCGCATAGATATCCGTAGCCCACGGCATATCCGGCTTGTCCAGCTTCTCCACCTGCGGACGATCCGGGTTGTGCTGAATCACCCCACTCGCCCCGCGATAGCTGATGCCAAGAATCTCATCCAGCGGCTTGCCGTTGGCAAACTCCACCACGGAGAAATCAAACTCGCGGCGGCACACAAAGTCGATCGCCGAGCACTCATTCAGCGCGCGGTCCGGGTCCGTCGTCACCGGCGGTCCGACGAACGTGATCTTCATCGTCGGGTTTGCCGCCTTGATCGCCTGCGCCAGCGCATGGTCGCCCGACCAGCCTACCGTCGACGTAAACAGCACCAGAAACTCATAGCCCTTGGCGATCTCGATCGTCTCATCCGGAGTCACGTGGTGCGGCGGCGCGTCCAGCAGGCGCGAGCCTTCCAGCAGGCCGGCCGGATACGTCAGCCAGACCGGGTACCAGTACGACTCGATCTCACGGACAGCGGGCCAGCGGGAGCTTGCGCCCCCATCAAACTTTTCAAACGAAGGCGGATTCAACAGCAGGGTTTTCAGAGGAGTCGTCATGGATGTATGCCAAATTTTACCATTTCGTCACCGCTCGTGACCGTTTCGCGGCAATCTTCGCCCAACGCCAATTGCACCAAAGCTGCTGCACACACCCGCATCGCAGGAATGCCCTTACTCCTCAAAAAAGCAGCCGTCGTGCCGGATAAAGGCAGCGATCTCGGACTACCTGAACTCCCCCACCAGACCGTCTTCAAAAAAATTGTCAGTATGAGCAAAACAGCTCACTCTTTTCTTGCATCCAACTGCGAAGCTATGGGCTATGTCGCATGAGCGACAGCAACGAGCGGAAACCTCCGCTCGTTCCCTTCAGCCTCTGCCGAGTCTCATCTGGGCTATTCGCGCAACCCTCTCTACCAGAAACAAATGGACCCAGATCGGAAGAGGTCCGAACAATGGAAGCGGCCATCCAGCAATTTACATCCGAGATCTTCCTTGCCCACGAAGGCATTGGCCGGAAGATCGTTCACGTCAAGCCCAAGGGAATCCTCTTCACCCAGGGAGTCGCCTCCGACAGCATCTATTTCCTGCAGTCTGGCCGCGCCAAACTCACCGTCGTCTCCAACGTCGGCAAAGAAGCCACCATCACCCTTCTCGTCGCTGGAGACTTTATCGGGGAGGAGGCCATCACCAACTCCCAGAACATCCGCACCGCCACCGCGACCGCCATCACCGCCTGCACCGCCCTGCGCATTCAACGGTCAGAGATGATCCGCGTCCTCGGCGCAGAACGTTCCTTCTCCGACTTCTTCATGCGCTTCCTGCTCGCCCGCGCCGTCCGCACCCAGGCAGACCTCGTCGACCAGCTCTTCAACTCCAGTGAGAAACGCCTCGCCCGCACCCTCCTCCTCATGGCCGAGTACGGCAAACCCGGCGAACCCGAGACGCTCATCCCCGAGATCACCCAGGAGGCTCTCGCCGAGATGATCGGCACCACCCGCTCCCGCGTCAGCTACTTCATGAACCGCTTCCGCAAGCTCGGCTACCTCGACTACAACGGCCGCATTCACATTCACAAGTCCCTCCTCACCGTCGTCCTTCAGGACCACCTCCCCGAACAAAACTCCAGCCAACCCACCATCGTCGAATCCGCCAAAGGCCCCAGACGCGCCGTCAAGAAAAACGACCGTCCCTCCTGAGCTCTGCGTTTCGCCCTTCCCACCAGGGACTAAACTGTAAGGGTGACGCCCGCCACCACCACCCTCGCCGAAATCCAGCAAAAAATCACGGCGCACTCCCGCATCACCAACGACGACGCCCTCTATCTCTTGCAGAATGCCTCAGACGCCGACCTTCGCGCCCTCGCACAACAAGTCCGTGCCCGCTTCGTCGCACCCAGCGCCTGCACCTACATGGTCATGCGCATCATCAACTACACCAACGTCTGCGTCGCCCAGTGCGACTACTGCGCCTTCTACAAACTCCCGTCGCAGCCCGGCGGCTACGTCCTCTCGCAAGCCGAAGTCTTCGCCAAACTCGATGAACTCCTCGTCCTCGGCGGCGACCTCGCAGCCTTCAACGGCGGCTTCAACCCCCACCTCCCGCTCGACTACTACTGCGACCTCTTCGCCGCCATCCGCGCCCGCTACGGCGACTCGCTCGAGTTTTACGCCCTCACCATCGCCGAGTTCATGTACCTCGCCGACCACGCCCACCTCACCTTCGCCGACGCAGCCGCAAAGATGAAAGCCGCGGGTGTCCGCTGGATCACCGGCGGCGGCTCCGAGATCCTTACCGAAGACTTCCGCAGGCGCCATTCGAAGTTCAAGTACACCGTCGCGCAGTACTTCGAAGCCCAGCGCGCCATCGTCGCCTCCGGCCTCCGCACCACCGCCACCATGGTCATCGGCTTCGACGAAACCATCGCCGAACGCCTTGAACACCTCGACCGAACCCGCCAGTTCCAGGACGAAACCAACGGCCTGGCCAGCTTCCTCTGCTGGACCTACAAACCCTACTTCACGCAAATCGGCGGCATCGAAATCTCCACCCACGAGTACCTCCGCCACCTCGCCCTCAGCCGCATCTACCTCGACAACGTCCCCCGCATCCGCACCTCCGTCCTCACCCAGAACGAGCGCGCCCTCGAAGGCCTCCTCTACGGAGCCGACGACTTCGATCTACCCATCGAAGACGAAGTCACCCAAAAAGCCGGAGCCACCATCTCCCTCAACTTCGAAAAAATCCTCGACTACGCCCGCGAACTAGGCTTCAACCCAACCTACCGCCACGTCTCCGGCCCCGTTCAAGCGGTAGAGGTTTTAGCCCTTTAGTCACCGTTCCCGAATCGCACTCGTATCGAACCGCAACTCCGGCAGAGCCTTCCCAGTCGGAGCCTCGAGAAAAGATCGCCGGTCATCATTCACAAAGAGCTCGTGACTATAGAGCCCAAACTTCTGATACTTTTCATCCGGCATGAACTGCATACTCACCGGATAAGCGGTCGCTGACCCAGCCTGCTGAACAGGCATGGTCAACAACTCCACGGACGTCAGCCCCGCTCCCACCAGAAGCAGCGACGCCAGCACCCCCGCGAACGGCAGCTCTCTCAGCTTCAGGACAATCAGCAGCAGCGCTGGATAGAGCAGTCGCTCGCCCAGGTTCACCACGCCGAGCGAACTGCTCGGCAACACCAGAAATCCCGCAAACAAAACCGCCGCAGCGAGAAGCTCCGGCGCAACCGCTTTACTCCACGCGCGCCCCTTAGTCCGAAGTCTCACCGCAGTCCCTAGCGCAACCGCCAGGACCCCCGCGAAGCCTGTGTTCAGAGCAATGCCAGCAAAGTAGAGTGCGCGGCTTCTCGTCTTCAGCGAAAGCTCATCGCTTCCGATCAAATTTTGAAACGGGCCAATCTTCGTGAAGGTATAAACCTTGTATTCCAGGTGCGGAAGGAGTCCGCGGTACAGCTGCACCGCCAGATCCTTTTCGGCATGCGGCGCATGTCTGCGCAGGACGTACCAGGCCATCAGCGCAAGCCCCGGCACCAGCCCCAGGATCCATGACCGCTTGCTCCTGTCCAGCACCGCGGTGAACCCGACCAACAACACGAAGGCCAGGAAGGTCGAAGCATGACAGAAGAAAAGCGCAGTCCCAAAAACGCCGACCCAGACCGCATTCAGGCGCTCCTGCATCAGTAAAAACGCCAACAGCAGCATCATCGAAAGCTGATAGTTGATGTAGCCGTTCCAGAAGTTCGTGTTTGCGAAGAAGCAAAAAAACAGCACCACGAAGATTGCCCCAAAATGCTCCGGACTCAGCCTCTTCGCCGCCTTCCAGCAAATCATCATGGAACCCAGCAGCAAGCCGACTACGAAAATCCGGGCGGCGGCCACCGGCTTCACGACCAGCTCCATCAGCCCAAGCACGAACTGCGAAAGCTCGTTGGGGACAGGCACACGCACAAACTCAAAATTCTGCGTCACGCGTGCATCGTGCAGCGCCAGCCGCGCACCGATCCATCCCTGGTAAACCCACTCCAGGTAGTCCTGCAACGGCGGCATCGGCTGACGCAGGAGCCATCCGCCCAAAACAAGCCCATAGCAGCAGAGCGCCCCGACGAAGACCCACTCCCATGCGCGCTTTCGCGTACTCATATCCTGCCGAGTATACCGACGGCGTTCCGGCTAAGCGCCAATCCGCTGCTCGACAGGCAGCAGCGAAGGCGAAGCTCTGCGAGCCGTCGTTTCCTTCACGTCGCAAGCTGCCAGCGCAAAAGCGAGGCACGTCCACGTCACCAGCCCCGCAACCGCATAGAGAATCGTCGACAGCAGACATTGTGCAAAGTACCCCACCAGCATGGCTCGCAGGGCAAATCCGAACGGCTCCCGCGCGAGCCTGCTCTGCCCTCCTCGGGGAAAGAAGATGCGGAAGAGTCCCAGCAACAAACCCGCGCCATACACCAGCGTTCCCGGGCCGCCCATCGAGTACAAAAACTCCAGCAGCGTCGAGTCATGCGGCCCCAACGAATCATCCGTGCCATTCGTCTGATGATCCACATCGGCCGCTCCCATGCCCTCGCCCAGCGGCTCCGTCGCCAGCCTCGCCAGCGCGTCCTCATGCCCGCTGATGCGCGCCGACGCGCTCACGTCGCTTGTCCCTGTTGTAAAGCTCAGCACGCGATCCACCACTACCTCGCGAATCCCCGGCAACGACATTCCCGCCACTGCCAGCACCATCGCAATCGCTGAAATCATCGCAATCCGCACCCGCAACCGGCCCGGCAGTGTAGCCACCAGGTACCCCGCTCCCACTACCAGCCCCACCCAGAGCGCGCGAGTTGTCGTCAACGCAATCGCAACCAGCGCAACCGGAGCCGTGATCGCCATCAACACCTTCTGGCGTCTGTCCTGCAACCGGCTCCGCGACCCCGGCCTCCGGTTCTCAATCAACATCGCCAGGATGATCAGCAAACCCGCCGTCAGGTAAAACGCGAAAACCACCGGCGAGTTCATCGTCGAAAACACCCGCACCTTCCGCGGCAGCGGATCACCAAACACCGAGTTCACTAGGCCCTTCATCCATGTCTCATCCCACGACGGCAGGAAGAAGAACTGGTAGATCCCGTAAAGACTCGTCAGCAGCGTGCCCCACAACAGGCTCCGTACAAACGCGTCGCGATACTCCTCGTACCGCGCCCGTTCTTCGTACAGAAAGAACCCGAACAGCACTGGTGCCAGCCAGTTCACCAGCCCGCGTCCCACGTCGAACGGCCCGTACCGCGTCAGCCCGTACACCGTTCCAAAGAAGATGCCCGCAAACGCAGCCGCAAAGGGAACCCCGCCGGGCCGCGCCAGCGTCCGTACCCCGCGCAGCAGCACCACACCCGCGATCGCCGACACCAGGAACGGCGTCACCAGCATCAGGCTCTGCTCCTGGTACGACGTACGCCAGTCGATCATCCGCCGCAGCCACGGCGTCAAAAACCAAAGCCACACGCACAGTTCGATATACAGCGTCCGCGACTTCACAAAGACAATCGCGCCCGCGACCACCGCCAACCCGATAAACCCGTACCGCAGCGCCCCCTGGGCCACCACCAGCATCGCCGCGGTCACAAGCACCAGCAGCACCACCGGCCACCCCGCCCCGACCCCGCCGCGCCCGCTCCGCATACCTCAAAGCATAAACCGCGCCCCTTTTGTCATTCCGCAGCGCAACGAAGGAACCTGCCTCCGCCCTTCGTCTTTCGGATGGAAGCATGAGGCTTTAGCCTCTAAGGCATTCGCCTAAGGCAAGAATCCCACGCTCATCAATAGAACCAAGAGAAAGTCCTCCACACCGAATGCCTAGAATCATACCCAACCCCTATTCGCGGCCTCCTCAGCGCGTCTTCGCTCCGCTCTTCCGGTAAATCCGCGTCCCCGCAATTCCGGTAAGATAGTCAGAAGGATAAGTCGCTGCCCCGCATTCAGTGCAGCCCGGAACCAGTCCGCTTTCTTGGACCTTCACGTCCAGACTTAACCCGCATCGTTTGAATACTTTGCACACTTTTCGTCGGGGTACGGAGTCGCTACCCGGCTGCACCGCAGAAAGGGCAATTTTGAAGGCACTCGTCAAGTCACACGACACCAAAGGCATCTGGCTGCAGGACGTTCCGGAACCCCAGATCAGCATCAACGACGTCAAGATCCGCGTCCTCTACACCGGCATCTGCGGCACCGACCTCCACATTCACGACTGGGATTCCTGGGCCCGGAAGACCATCCAGATCGGCCTCGTCATCGGCCACGAGTTCGTCGGCGAAGTCGTCGAGATCGGCTCCAACGTCACCGACGTTCCCCTCGGCGCGCTCGTCTCCGGCGAAGGCCACGTCGTCTGCGGCCGCTGCCGCAACTGCCTCGCCGGACGCCGTCACCTCTGCGCCCATACCAAAGGACTCGGCGTCAACCGCGACGGAGCCTTCGCCCAGTACGTCGTCCTCCCCGCCAGCAACATCTGGCAGCATACTGCCGCGATCTCCCCAGAGATCGCGAGTATATTCGACCCGTTCGGCAACGCCGTCCACACCGCCCTCGCCTTCCCCGTCCTCGGCGAAGACGTTCTCGTCACCGGGGCCGGTCCCATCGGCATCATGGCCGCTGCCGTCGCCAAACACGCCGGTGCCCGCCACGTCGTCATCTCCGACCCCAATCCCTACCGCCGTGCACTCGCCGAAAAAGTTGGCGTCACCCTCTCCGTCGACCCCACCAAAGAGTCCCTCGCCGACGTCCAGAGATCCCTCAACATGCACGAAGGCTTCGACGTCGGGCTGGAGATGTCCGGCAACGCCCACGCCTTCCGCGACATGATCGCCAACATGAGCCACGGTGCCAAGATCGCCATCCTCGGCATCCCCGCCGCCGACATCGCCATCGACTGGAACCGCGTCATCTTCAACCAGATCACCCTCCGCGGCATCTACGGCCGCGAGATGTACGAGACCTGGTACAAGATGACGGTCATGCTGGAGTCCGGCCTGGACATCTCGCCGGTCATCACGCACCGGCTCAACTGGAAGGACTTCCAGCAAGGGTTTGACGCAATGAGCAGCGGCAACTCCGGCAAGGTCATCCTCGACTGGCGCGACGTAGCCTAGCCGCCAATCCTCCAACACGCGAAGCGTCATCACCCCCCGAAGTGGCGCCCTCCCGGCGTCAGGGCGCACTTGTCTCTTCTTCACGTACACTACATGGAAACCGATGATCGATCAGACCGAATGCGAGATGCCCGCACGCCGCCTGACAGGCCCCCCGTTGAACCCAACCGAAACTGACAGCCTCTTCGAACGCCTCGCCTGGTTCTACGCCCTCTGCCGCGAGTACCTCTTCCGCGACCACACGCAGGAGATCGCCCAGGCCCTCTTTCCCGTCGAACCCCCCACCCGCGGCATGCGGCTGCTCGAACTCGGCTGCGGCCCCGGCTTCTATGCCTGTCGACTCTCCGAAGAACTCCCCGACCTCCACACCACCGGCATCGACCTCTCCGAAAACCTCATCCAGCGCGCTGAATCCCGCGCAAAATCCCGCAACCTCTCCAACTGCAGCTTCCAGCATGCCGACGCGCACGCCCTGCCGTTCCCGTCGAACTCCGTCGACGCCATCGTCGTCTCGCGCCTCTTCCTCATCATCCCGGATAAAGAAGGCGTCATCCGCGAGATCTTCCGCGTCCTCAAGCCGCAGGGTCGCTGCTTCATCGCAGAACCTACCTCCGGCTTTCGCACTCGCTTTCCCCTCGCCTTCATGTGGCTGCTCTCGCGCCTGACGACATCCCCCGCCGGCAAGTACCGCGAGCCCCAGCAAGCCGACGTCATGACCCGCCCTGACTTCGAGACGCTCGTCAAACACGAACCCTGGGCCGCCATGGAACTCCACTACGACGGCTGGTATCAGTACGCCGTCTGCCAGAAAGCCGCAAACTAGAAACCCCTCCGGAGCGACCCCTGCCTTGAGCACCAGCCCTTACCCCATCCTCGACCCCGCGCACCCCATCCCCGCGCTCAAGCACCTCTGCGCCATGGCCGTCATGGCGAAAGCCCCGCGCCCGGGCAAGGTGAAGACGCGCCTTTCGCCACCGCTCACCCTCGAGCAGACCGCCGCCCTTAACATCCGCTTCCTCCGCGATACCACCGCCAACCTCGCCATCATCCCCGGCACCGCCGGCGTCATCTCCTACACCCCTGCCGGCGACGAAGCCCTCTTCGAAGACCTGCTCCCCGACACCTTCGCCCTCGTCCTGCAACGCGGCGACACCTTCGGCGAGCGCCTCCTCTTCGCCGCGCAGGACATCCTCGCCATTGGCTACGGCGCCGTCTGCCTTATCGACTCCGACTCCCCCACCGTCCCCGCCGCCGCCTTCCAGCAAGCCGCCGAAGCCCTGGCGCAACCCGGCGACCGGATCGTCCTCGGCCCTTCGCACGATGGCGGCTACTACCTCATCGGCCTCAAGCAGCCTCATCCGGAACCCTTCGAGGGCATCACCTGGTCCACCGGCTCCGTCTGCGAAGAGACCATCGCGCGGTGCAGGGAAGCCAACCTCGAAGTCGTCCTCTTGCCCACCTGGTACGACGTCGACGACGCCGCAACCCTCGCCGTCCTCAACGAAGAACTCCTCAACGAGACCACCCCCCCCTTCGCCACCATCCCCGGCTATCCCGCCCCGCACACCCGCGACCTCCTCCTCGCCATGCAGTTCGACCCCTCTGCGGTGACCACCCCGTGAGTCTCACCAGTCAACCTCAGCAACCCTGGTCAGCCTCACGCCCCTGGCACACCAACGCCGCGCTCCTCATCATCGGCTTCGGCCTCATCTGCTTTACCCGTCAACTCATCGTCGAGTCCGACCACTTCGATATCGGCAACGCCGCCACCTCCTTCGGCTCGCTCGCCTTTTACCTCGCAGCCGTCCTGGTCCTCCTCCTCAAGCCTTTCAAGTCCGACCGCTACACCTTCCCCATCATCCTCGCGATCGCCATCGCCTGCCGCTTCGTCTGCCTCTTCCCCGACCCCTTCCTCTCATCCGATGTCTACCGCTACGCCTGGGATGGCGTCGTGCAACACGCACACATCAGCCCCTACCGCTACGTCCCCGGCAACCCCGCACTCACCTTCCTCCGCGCTCCCAACGCCGACCTCTTCGCCAACATGAACCGCCGCGACTACGCGCACACCATCTACCCGCCGGTCGCGCAGATCGCCTTCTACCTCATCACCTTTCTCTCCGGCACCGTCATGGCGATGAAGGCCGCAATGGTCCTCTTCGAAGGCTTGCTGCTCTTCGGCCTCGTCCGTCTCCTGCGCCTGCTCGGCATCCGCCCGGATTGGTCGCTCGTCTACGCCTGGTGCCCGCTCGCCATCTGGGAGTTCAGCTCCTCCGGCCACCTCGACGCGATGGTCATGGCCCTCATCATCCTCGCCATGCTCTTCCGCTACCACCGCCGGCCCGTCCTCACCGGCCTCTTCCTCGGCCTCGCCATCTTCACCAAGTTCTACCCCATCGTGCTCGTCCCCGCCCTCTACCAGCGCACCCCCGGCGGCAAGCTCGACTGGAAGATGCCCGCCGTCATCGCCGCCGTCGGAGCCGTTTCGTACTCCCTCTACCTCTCCGCCGGAAAGCTGGTCTTCGGCTTCCTCGGCGGCTACGTCGAAGAGGAAGGCATGGCTAACGGCACCCGCTACTTTCCGCTCGAATTCCTGCAACACCTCCCCGGCCTCCACGCCCTCTCAAACACTGCCTACCTGGCCGCCTCCGCCCTCATCTTCATCGCGCTCCTCGCCTGGACCTGGCGTCGCGCCTGCCAGCCCACCAGCCCCCGCACCGCCTTCTTCGCCCCCGCGCTCTACCTCGCCTTCGCGATGATGCTGCTCTTCTCGCCGCACTACCCCTGGTACGTCGCGTGGCTCATCCCGCTCGTCGTCCTATGCCCCAGCCTTACCG
The DNA here is from genome assembly GCA_963693075.2 of uncultured Granulicella sp. GTDB lineage: Bacteria > Acidobacteriota > Terriglobia > Terriglobales > Acidobacteriaceae > Edaphobacter. Next base: position 1,016,266 of record CAXMMP010000001.1, read on the forward strand.
TCCTCACCTACATCTGCACCTTCCAATATCTCTGCTACACCGCCCTCGCCACCGGCTCCGGAGCCCCCCAGTTCCACCTGAACGAAATCCTCTACGCATCCACCATCGCCGCTGCCGTGATCGAGCTCACTCTCTACCGCATCCCCGCCACCGCCCGCTGGCTGAACCGCATCGCGCCGTACTCCGCCGCACCTGCAGCGTCCGCGGTGTAGTAACAATTGTGTTACTCTCAACCTGTGATCCAACTCATCGAGTACGTGGATGAAGAGGGGAAGATCCCGTATGCCCGGTGGCTGGACTCGCTGGATCAGACAGTAAAGGCAAGGATCGTGATTACGGTCTACCGGCTGTCAGCCGGAAACTCCTCGGCGAGTAAAGGCGTAGGCGGCATCTTTGAGCTTCGCCTGGACTTCGGTCCCGGCTACCGCGTCTACTTCGGCAAAGATGGCGAAGAGCTTGTCTTGCTACTTGGAGGCGGTTCGAAGCGACGGCAACAGCAGGACATTGAAAGCGCGAAGGACTGTTGGCAAGCATACAAGCGCAGCAAGCTCGCGAAGGAGAAGAGAGCGTAATGGCAACCCGAAAGATGAGCATCAAGACCAACCTTGAGAATCAGGAGTTCAGAGTCGCTTTACTGGGCGAGACCATCAACTGCATGGCCTCAGGCGATCTGGATACAGGCAAGATCGTCCTCCGCGAATACATCAACGGCACCCTTGGTTTCGTGACCCTCGGCCACGCCATCGGCAAGTCTCCCAAAAGCCTCATGCGCATGCTCGGACCCCTGGGAAACCCAAACGCCCGCAACCTCTTCGACATCATCGCTTATCTTCAGAAGATCGAAGGCACGGCGCTTGAATTCAAAGCCGTTCGAGCAGCGGCTTAGCCCCAAATGCCCCAGATCTCCGTCATCATCCCCGCCCTCAACGAAGCCGAATCCATCGGCCTCGTCGTCGCCTCCATGCCCTGGCATCTCATCGCCGAATGCATCGTCTGCGATAACGGCTCGACCGACGCCACCGGCTCCATCGCCGCCGCTGCCGGAGCCCGTGTCGTCGCCTCGCCCCGCGGCTACGGTGCCGCCTGCCTCGCCGGCTCGAACGCCGCGCTCCCCACCTCCGACATCCTCGTCTACCTCGACGGCGACGGCGCCGACATCATCGAAAACCTCCCGCGCCTCACCACCCCCATCGCCGCCAACCAGGCCGACTTCGTCATCGGCTCCCGCATCCTCGGCCACCGCGAACCCGGCTCCATGCTTCCGTCGCAAATCTTCGCCGCGCACCTCGTCGGCACCTTGCTCCGCATCTTCCAGGGCGTCCGCTACACCGACATGTGCGCCTTCCGCGCCATCCGCCGCACTTCGCTCGACGCCCTCCACATGTCCGAACTCACCTACGGCTGGAACCTCGAAATGCAGATCAAAGCCGCCCAGCACCACCTCCGCATCCAGGAGATCACCGTCGACTACCGCAACCGCATCGCCGGCACCAGCAAGGTCTCCGGCGACTGGCGCGCCTCCCTCAAAGCCGCCACCCGCATCCTCGAAGTCCTCTTCCGCGTAGGCCTAACCCGCCGCCCCAAGCCCGCGCACAAAGACAAAAAAGAATAAAAGATCCGATTCCACCGCTAAAAAAGAAAATCCGCACCCTCATACAGCCCCCAGCAAGACCAGCACTTAATCCGTCTTAATCCGCGCAATCCGCGTACGTACTTAGAAGGACCACAAGCATGGAAAACCTCACCGGCCTCGAACAAATGCAACAGTTCATCGCCTCCGGCAAGCGCCCCGGCATCGCCATCTCGCTCGACTTCAACATCGCCGAAATTCGAGACGGCTTCGCCGCCTTCGAAGGCGTCCCTGGCCACCACGCCTACAACCCCATCGGCTCCGTCCACGGGGGCTACGCAGCCGCCCTGCTCGACTCAGCCTGCGGCTGCGCCGTCCACTCCAAACTCGCCCCCGGCGACCGCTACACCACGCTCGAGCTCAAGGTCGCCTACCACAAAGCCATGACCGCCGACACCGGCAAAGTCCGCGCCGAGGCCACCGTCCTCACCTTCGGCCGCCGCGTCGCCTTCACCGAAGCCAAACTCACCGACGCCGCCGGCCGCCTCCTCGCCTCCGCCACCTCCACCCTCCTCGTCATCGCCGCCACCTGACCAGGAGCGACATGCCCTCACGCATGCTGCAAGCCGGCAAACTCCGGAAAGGGATCGCGTTCACGCAGGCCGCAGGCCCACCCCCACAGGAAGAGCATGCAATAACGCATACTCTAGCCAACCCCCACACGAAGAGCACGCGTTCATGCACACTCTAAGCCAACCCACGGAAGGGCATGCGTTCACGCATACTCTAAGCTAACCCCCAGGAAGGGCATGCATTCACGCATACTCTTAGTCAAGCCCCGGGGAAGGGCATGCGTTCACGCATGCCATAAGCAAGCACCCGCGCATCCCCTCCCGAGCGGGGGTCCCGCAGCCCCATCGCGGGATCCTCGACGAGGGACCACCGCCTTGAATCTAGAGCGACTCGGGTCGATAAAGGAGCAGCGTCCGCTGCGTACTGTGCTGCGTTGGTCTGGACATATTTTTTCCATTGCAGCGGTAGGTCTTCTGCGAGAAAGATTGCCGATACCGGGCATACTGGAACGCACGCGCCACAGCAAATGCAATGCTCCGCATCAATGTACAGCTGCGGTGATTCAGCAAACAGTCCTTCGTCGCTTCGCGGATGAATACAGTCCACTGGGCAAGCGTCCACGCAGGCTGTATCTTTCACTCCAATGCATGGCTCAGCGATCACATAGGGCATGTTTCCTCCTGTAGCTTCTGCTTGAAGATAGGAGGGCACACGACTGCGTCACAAGGACTTAAGTCACGCGAGCCGAAGGAACGCGAAGCTAAGTCTCAGTCGCAACTACGTCCTTCGTCTTCCAGTCTCTGAACGTCGGGAATTCTTATCGCGCGGCGGCGCATTTCGATGAGGCCATCTCCATGCAAACGTCCCAGGTTGCGCGAAATCAGTTCACGCACCGTTCCGACGCGTGCAGCGAGCTCTTCGTTATTCTCCTTCAGTTCAAAGTCAACGGAGTTTCCTCCACGCTCCCCGCACTCCTCGGCGAGGCGCAGAAGATGCCCGATCAAACGCCCACGCACAGTCGAAAAAGATAGCTCTTCCACCAATCTCTCCAGGTGACGCAAACGGTGGCCGAGCGCTTTAATCACCTTCACAGCGACTTCGGGATGTTGCAGACAAACTTCTCGAAAGCGCTCAGCATCCACTCGCAGCAAGATAGTGGGTTCCATGACCAGAGCAGTCACGGTGTAGCGTCCGCCATCGAATACGGGAACCTCGGCCAAGGTGTTGCCGGTACGTTCGATCCCCATCAGCTGCTGGCGTCCGTTCGGTGCGCTTTTCGACATCTTGACGCTACCTTCTTCCACAATCAGTAATTCGACGCACAAGTCGCCTTCCGAAAAGACGGTGGAGGCGCTCTCATACCGTTTGCGCGTGGCACGCTCGGCCATCGCTCCGAGCTGCTGGTCGGATAGTTCAGCAAAGAGTGGCACACGGCGGAGCGTGGCAATTATGTCTGGAGCCGACGATCGCATACTCGTCCCATGGTAAACGGCCATCACAGCGTCCAATCGACTCTTCGGCTCCCGCGCCCCATGCCTCCCATACCCGCCTGCGGCGAAGCCCCAAAGTACGACGTCTCAAGAGCAGAAAGCCCAACCCAGATCGCCCCCCAACAGCCGACGCCCAAACCATTGCCCGCCCACCCGCGTCGTCACAGAACGAACCCTCAATCTCGATCTTCCTTCATAGTCACAACACATCTTCGTCAGGCCACAAAATCAAAAGCCTCTAGGTAGACCAAGGAACAGACCGGGGCCCTAGCCCCTTGGGCAACTCCCTCACACCCGCAAATTTCCTATAATCAACCTATGGCGAAACAAGAGTTCCAAACCGAAGTCTCTCAACTGCTCCAACTGATCATCCACTCCCTCTACTCGCACCCCGAAATCTTCCTCCGCGAGCTCATCTCCAACTCATCCGACGCGCTCGACAAGCTCCGTCACCTCACCCTCACCGACGAAGCCTTCAAAACCTTCGACTTCAATCCCCGCATCGACCTCTCGCTCGATGAAGAAAACAACACCCTCACCATCGCCGACACCGGCATCGGCATGAACGAAGAAGACCTCGTCTCGCACCTCGGCACCATTGCCCGCTCCGGCACCAAAAACTTCCTCTCGCAACTCTCCGGCGACGCCAAAAAAGACTCCAACCTCATCGGCCAGTTCGGCGTCGGCTTCTACAGCGCCTTCATGGTCGCCGATAAGATCGAAGTCGTCTCCCGCAAGGCCGGCGAAGACAAAGCCTGGCGCTGGACCAGCGACGGCAAATCCGGCTTCGACCTCGAACCCGCCGAGCGCGATACCGTCGGCACTACCATCAAGCTCTTCCTCAACGACGAAGGCAAGCAGTACGCCAACGGCTGGCGCTTGCAGGAAGTCGTCAAGAAGTACTCCAACCACATCGCCTTCCCCATCTTCCTCACCTACGACAAAAGCGAGTGGAACGCCGAAGAGAAAAAGTCCGACAAAGTCCGCACCACCGAGCAGGTCAACGCCGCCAGCGCCATGTGGCGCCGCTCCAAATCCGAGCTCACCGACGACGACTACAAGGAACTCTACAAGTCCATCTCCGGCGACTCCCACGACCCGCTCTTCTGGTTCCATACCCGCGCCGAAGGCACACTCGACTACACCACCCTCTTCTACGTCCCCGCCAAGGCCCCGCTCGACCTCTATCAGGCCGAGTACAAGGTCGGCGTCAAGCTCTACGTCAAGCGCGTCTTCATCATGGACGACGCCAAAGAACTCCTCCCGCAGTACCTCCGCTTCATCCGCGGCATCATCGATAGCGAAGACCTCCCGCTCAACGTCAGCCGCGAGATCCTCCAGCAGAACCGCGTCCTCACCAGCATCCGCACCGCCAGCGTCAAGAAGATCCTCTCCGAATTTAAAAACATCGCCACCAACCAGCCCGAGAAGTACCTCGAGTTCATCAAGGAGTACAACCGGCCCCTCAAGGAAGGGATCTACGGCGACTACGCCAACCGCGAAGCGCTCCTCGATCTCGTCCGCTTCAAAAGCACCAGGGTCGAAGGCCTCACCAGCCTCGCCGACGTCAAGTCGCGCATGAAGGAGGGCCAGAAGAGCCTCTACTACATCACCGGCGGCACCGAAGCCCTGCTCCGCACCTCACCCCTCCTCGAGATCTACAAGAAGAAAGACATCGAAGTCCTCATCCTCGACGACGACATCGACGAGATCGTCTTCGCCGGCGTCGACAAGTACAACGACATCGACCTCAAGGCCGTCAGCAAAGCCTCCACCAGCGACGACCTCAAAGACGACTCCGAAACCGCACCCGAAGAATCAGAAGCCCTCAAGCCTTTGCTCGAAAAGCTGAAAGCTACCCTCGGCGACCGCGTCAAAGACGTACGCGCCTCGGTCCGTCTCGCCGACAGCCCCTCCTGCATCGTCTCCGACGAAGAAGAGCCATCCCTCCAGATGCAGCAGATGCTCCGCGCCATGGGCCAGACAGAGATCCCCACGCCCAAACCCACCCTCGAGATCAATCCCGATCACGAGATTGTCAAAAAACTCCTCGCGAAGGCCGACGACAAAACCACCGAAGACGCCGCCTGGATGCTCTTCGACCAGGCACTCCTCATGGAAGGCGTCCCCCTGCAAGACCCCGCCGCCTTCGTCATGCGTCTCAACCGCGTCCTATCCCTAGCCCTCTAGGCATCGCTGCGGCTGCGCAAAACGCAGCCGCAACGCGCATTTCGACGACATTTCCGCGCTTTTTCCCGCGTTTTAGACTCGACTTCCAGCAACCCAAAGACCACCATTCCCAAAACGGGACAAATCTCGTCCACTCCACCGTTGCAAACAATGGACTTACACCAATTGTTCCACGTGGAACAATTTGCGATAGGTTCCACGTGGAACAATCCCGCGCCAAACCAGATTTTCAGAATGTTCCACGTGGAACACTCATCCGAAAGGTGGATGACAGCCCTTCCTTCGAATCGCTACATTGAACTTCGTCCTCGATAGCCGATTCCGAAAGGTAGCCCATGGCTGCGTCCATCCCGAACTACGGCGGACTTTCGCTCCCGTCCACCCCGCACCAAAGCCTGTACGAAAAGCTCAACACCAGGTGGCACGAGCGAGCCCTCCAACTCTTCATGGTCGTCGTTCTCGCCCACTGGGGCGAACACCTCGTCCAGGCCTACCAGATCTGGGTTCTCCACTGGCCCCGCCCCATGGCGAACGGCATCCTCGGCCTCTGGTACCCCTGGCTCATCAAGTCCGAGGCACTTCACTACGGCTACGCCGTCGTCATGCTTGCCGGAATCTGGATCCTCCGCGCAGGCTTCACCGGCCGCGCACGAACCTGGTGGACCGTCGCCCTCGTCATCCAGTTCTGGCACCACATCGAGCACCTGCTCCTCATCAGCCAGGCCACGATGCACCACAACCTCTTCGGCAAGGCTGTCCCCTTCAGCGTTCTGCAACTCTTCTTCCCTCGTGTCGAGCTGCACCTGTTCTACAACTCCGTCGTTTTCGTCCCAATGGTCATCGGCATGTACTACCACATGTTCCCGCCAGCGAATGAGCCGCAGCAGCACGCCAACTGTAGTTGTTCCTGGGCCACCAGTCAGAATGCCGTATCGTGCGAACTCTAAACAGCCCGCCAATACAGGCGTTTCGCAGACGATGAGCCAACAGCCTCTCGCAAGCTCAGCGCTTGCGCGTCCCTTCGACCTGCTTCGAGTGCCCGCCATTGGCCGCTTCCTCCAATGGCGGCATTCGCGTACCCTCATGCAATTTCCAGTGCTGCTGGTCAGCATCGTCATGATTTTGCACGGCTTCCTTGGCCCATCCATCGCACCGAAGAACCTCGCAACCGTCCTCAGCTGGGTTCACTTCCGCGGCCTGCTGATCTTCGCTTTGCTCTGCGCCGGCAACTTCTTCTGCATGGCATGTCCCTTCATGCTGGTTCGCAACGCGGCCCGCAAGCTCTTCCGTCCGCGCTTCAACTGGCCAAGGCCGCTGCGCAACAAGTGGCTCTCGGTCGCTCTCTTCGTCGCCATACTCTTCTGCTATGAGTTCTTCGGCCTCTGGTCCTCTCCATGGCTCACAGCCTGCGTCATTGTTGGTTATTTCGCTGTTGCGCTCGGCATCGACGGCCTCTTCAAGCACGCAACCTTCTGCAAGTACGTCTGCCCCATCGGCCAGTTCAACTTCATCGCCTCTACTCTTTCGCCACTCGAAGTCAAAGTCCGCGAGCCGCAAATCTGCACCACATGCCAGACCAAAGACTGCATCAAGGGCACCCGCGCACCGCGCAACGAACTCGTCATCATCCAACGCGGCTGCGAGCTTGCGCTCTTCCAACCAGCCAAAGTCGGCAACATGGACTGCACCTTCTGTCTTGACTGCGTCCACGCCTGCCCTCACGACAACGTCGGCGTCCTCGCCCGCATGCCGGCAGAAGAACTCAGCTACCAAGGCACCCGCTCTGGCATCGGAGTCTTCTCGCGCCGCAAAGATCTCTCCGCCCTCGCAGTCGTCTTCACCTTCGGCGCGCTGATGAATGCTTTCGGCATGGTGAGCCCCATCTTCGCGCTCGAGGCATGGCTCCAAAGGGTCCTCCACGTGCATCAGGACGCTGCGTTATTGGCGGTCGTCTTTGGCCTCGTCATCCTTCTGGAACCCTTGATTTTGCTGGGGCTCGCAGCATGGATGACCGCGCGCACCATCGAAGCGCCGAAGCCTTTCCTTTCAACCCTCTTGCGTTACAGCTACTCCATCGTCCCGATGGGCTTCGGTATGTGGCTTGCTCATTACGCGTTCCACTTCCTCACCGGCATCCTGACGCTCATCCCCGTCACGCAAAGCGCACTCATCGACCTCGGCTTCCACCTTCACTCCGCGCCATACTGGACCTGGACCGGCGTGTCCGTCCGCTTCGTCCAGCCGCTTGAGTTGGGCGCCCTCCTGCTGGGCTTCGCCGCCTCCATCCTGGTCGCTTGGAACCTCGCAACCGAAGACGCGCCAACCCGTCCAATTCGCCCGTTCCTACCCTGGGCCGGCGTCGCCCTCATCCTCTTCGCCTCATCGGTCTGGCTCATGTCGCTCCCCATGGACATGCGCGCTACGATGATGAGTGGGTGAACCATGAACCCCTTCAAGCACATCGCCCATCGCTGGCTCATCGCGCTCGTGTTTCTGGTCGCTGCTCCCCGCTGCGCCCACGCCCACAACGGCCCGCCGTTCCCCATCATGGAAAACCGTCAGGTCGGCTCGGTCTCGATCAGCATCTGGGCAAACCCCGACGTGGGAACCGGCTCGTTCTTTATCCTCGTCTCGCCTTTGCCCGGCAAGACCATTCCTTCCGATCTCATGGTTAAAGTGGGCGTCCAGCCCGTCTCAGGCCGGCTCCCCGAGGCTCTCTACGACGCATGGCACCAGGATCAGCGAGACCAGATAGAGTTTAAAGTGGTTGTACCGTTCGATCGCGAAGAGACATGGCGCATTCACCTCATCCTATCCAGCCCTGCAGGCACCACCGAGGCGTCGACCGACGTGCCGGTAACCCCGGCGGGCTTTGGTCGCTGGGATCTTCTGCTCTACGCGTTGCCCTTTCTCGGAGTCGGTCTGCTGGTTGCGAAGGCAATCTCCGTAAAGCGGCGTCAGAAAAACGCAACGGTGATCGCCCAGTGACCAGGCGCGTTCTCATCGCAGCCACTTTTACCGTCACCGCTCTGCTGGCGGGCTGTCGCGGCAAAGACTGGCTCCCCAAACCCGAGTCCAAAGGCTACTTGCAGTTCGTCGATAGCTTCTACACCGGCCTGGCAGCTCTGCAAGTCGGAGACGACGTACGCGCTGAAAGCAGCCTCGCCGAATCCACCCGGCAGGCACCAGGCGAACCGGCAGCGTGGGTCAACTGGGGAGTCCTCGCCCTGCGCCAGCGCAACTTTGACGCCGCCGCAGAACGGCTCAACCGCGCTCACACCTTGGCTCCATCCAACGATCAGGTCGACTACCTTCTCGGCCAGCTGGAAAGCGACCGCGGCAACTCGCAGGCGGCGATCACCGACCTGCAAACCGCCGTTCAGATCAATCCAAAAAACCTGAAAGCCCTCTACGAGCTTGCGTCCGAAGTCGAGCGCCAGGGCGGTGCTGAGAGCGACCAGCATTTCCAGCAACTCATTGAAAAAATCCTCTCCGTCGAGCCCACGAACCTCGCCGCCGAAGTCGACCTGAGCCGCATCGCTGCCAAACGTGGCGATCTTCAGGTACTTCGCTCATCGGTCGACCGCATCGCCAAAGCCAGCGGCGCCTGGTCTCCCGAGGTCCAGCAGCAACTGGCGGCACTGCAAGCCGCCGCGAACGGTCCCGAACCTCGATCCGCCGCAACCCGTTCCGTCTTCCTCCGCAACGTTCTCATGCGCGAACCCTCGTTCCGCAACGACCTCGCCAACATCAAGCCCCAGCCGGGCGAAGGCGCGCAGCCGATGACCGAGCTGCTGCGCCTCCCCAATCTGCCATCGCGACCGTCCCCAGCCGACGACGGAATGACCTTCACGCCTGAGATCAACAACGCCGTAGCAGGGAAGCCCTGGACCTGGGCCGGAGCGATCGATCTCAACGGGAGCGATCTTCCAGTCCTCGCGCAAGCCAACGCGGACACATTCCATCTCGCCAACGGCCTCACCCTTCCATTCCCCGGAGGTCGCCACGGCCCCACCCCCGAAGGCATCGTCCCCGTCGACCTGAACTTCGACTTCAAGACCGATCTCGTCTTTGCAGGCACATCCGGTGTTCGCCTCTTCCGCCAGGAGGATGCCACGCACTTCACGGACGTAACTGTCGCCACGACACTTCCACCTGCAGTGCTCAACGGCAGCTACACCGGCGCGTGGGCGCTCGACATCGAAGCCGACGGTGACCTCGACATCCTCCTCGGCTCCATATCCGGCCTGCCAACGCTTCTGCAAAACAACGGTGATAACACCTTCACCGTGACGCACCCATTCAAGGGTATCTCTGGGGTTCGCCAGCTCCAATGGGTCGATCTCAACGGCGACGGCAACCCCGATGCCGCCCTCATCGACGGCGCGGGACATCTCCACCTCTTCCTCAATCAGCGTTCCGGCGCCTTCAAGGAGACCCCACTCACCGTTGCCACCAGCGAAGTCAAAGCCATCACCGTCGGAGATGTAAGCTCCGACGGGGTCCTCGATCTCGTCGTCCTGGAAGCAAACGGCACCATCCTCCGCATCTTTTCGAACGATGCTGGCGACCACTGGTCCTCAACGCCACTCGCGCAAGTCGCAAGCCCAACAGTTGCTCTCGCTGGAGATGTCCGGCTCCACGCCGCCGATCTCGACAACAATGGCGGCGTCGATTTGCTCCTCACATCAAATAGTGGAGCGCCAGCACTTCTCTGGCTACAGAACCCGAACGGCACCTTCGACCCGTTCACTCACTTGCTCCCGCAAGGAAACGTCGTTGATCTTGCCGACCTCAAAGGCGATGGTCGCCTCTCGTTCGTCGGTCTGACGAACGACGGCACTCCCTTCGTAGCTACGAACCACGGCACCAAGGACTATCACTGGCAGACCGTCCGACCCCGCGCCCGTCAGGCGACCGGAGATCAGCGGGTCAACTCCTTCGGCATCGGCGGAGAGATTGAGCTGCGCGCGGGCCTGCTGGTGGAGAAACAGCCCATCACCCGGCCCGAGATGCACTTCGGCCTTGGCTCGCAAAAGGAGGCGGAAGTTGCGCGAATCCTGTGGCCCAACGGGTCTGTCCGCGCGGAGTTTGCGCTCAAAGCCGACCAGCAGATCGTCACCGAGCAGCGCCTCAAAGGCTCCTGCCCGTTCCTCTTCGCCTGGGACGGAAAGCAGATGTCCTTCGTCAAGGATTCCGTGCCATGGGGGTCGGCCATCGGACTGCGTATCAACGCCCTTGGCGCAGCCAGTATCGCGGCGACCGAGGAGTGGTACAAAATCGGTCGCGATCAACTGAAACCGCGCGACGGCTTTTACGACCTCCGCATCACCGGCGAACTCTGGGAGACCTACTACTACGATTCGATGGCCTTGATGACTGTGGATCATCCGGCCGGCACGGAGATCTTCACGGATGAACGATTTGACGTCCCTGCAGTCAAACTCGCCGTTACCGAGACGGCAGAGCCTCAGCCAATCGAGCGCGCTACCGATGACAACGGCCACGATGTCACAGCAACGCTGAGCCAGCTCGACGGAGAGTATCTTGACACCTTCGGACGCGGCCAATATCAAGGTGTCACGCGAGACCACTACGTCCAGATCGAACTCCCGGACACTGCAAATCAAGCCCATTGGCTCATCGCCAAAGGGTGGCTGCACCCCTCTGACTCTTCTATCAACGTCGCGCTCGGACAAGGTCACGGAGAGAAACCTCACTGGCTAAGCCTCGAGGTTCCGGATGGCCACGGCGGCTGGCGCGTCGCCAAACCGAATCTCGGATTCCCTGCAGGCCGCAACAAGATCTGCCTGATCGATCTTCAAGGCATCTTCGCGCCGGGATCACGAAAGACGCTTCGTTTGCGAACGAACCTGGAGATTTACTGGGATCAGATTGAGTGGGCTGCCGATGCCTCAAGCGCCGCCATAAAGACGACCCGCATCACACCCAGCACTGCCGACCTCCACTACCGAGGCTTCTCCACGATTCATCAGGCAAACCCATCCTCGCCGGAGCTGCCCGACTACAACCATCTCGCCGGAACCACCCAAATCTGGCGCGACCTTGAAGGCTTCTATACGCGCTTCGGGGATGTCCGCGAACTCCTCGCCCAAACCGACGACCGCTACGTCATCATGAATGCCGGCGACGAGATGTCTCTACGCTTTGCCGCGCCAGCCCCGCCGCCATCAGGCTGGGTGAGAGACTTTGTGATCGCCGGCGATGGCTGGATCAAAGATGGAGATTACAACTCCACGTATTCGCAGACCGTGTTGCCTTACCCCTATCACGCACGTCGTGACTACAACAGGGCGCCTGGCCGACTCGAAGAAGATTGGGTCTATCAGCATCACCCGCAGGATTGGCTGACATATCAAACGCGATATGTCACGCCGGCCGGCTTTAATAGTGCGCTCAGGAGTAAGGCAGGACAATGAAACGGTCGGATGTCACACGAATTGCTCTTGGGGTTTTCTTTGTTGGATTGCTGGCGACGCCGCTCGTGATCAAGCGCGTTACGGTGCGGCGAGCGAAGGCGTCGGCGGTGGTGCTGGATGCAGGTGATGCGCTGAGCCGTTATGGGTTTTACTTCACCGAGGTGTCCCATGCCGCGGGAATCGACTTCATCCATCATGCGCCTGTGCTTGATGCGAGATTGAACCCCATCATGCCGGAGGTCGCTTCCATGGGCGCTTCGGTGTCCGTCGTCGATTTCGACCACGATGGATGGCCCGACCTCTATGTCACCGATAGCGCGACCGGATCGAAGAACAAGCTCTATCGCAATATGCATGACGGAACCTTCAAAGACGTCGCGGAACAGATGGGTATCGCCGATGTGAACCAGGACGGGACTGGTGTCTCCATGGGTTCTGTCTGGGGCGACTACGACAACGATGGCTACGAAGATCTCTATCTCATCAAGTGGGGTCGGCCGGAGCTCTTCCACAACGATCACGGGAAGGGCTTCACGCGCGTGTCCGAACAGGCGGCGCTGCCGCCATGGATCAACGCGAATACGGCTGTATGGTTCGACTACGATGGCGACGGACTGCTCGATCTCTTCGTTGGCGGGTATTACGCCGAAGACATTGACCTATGGCACCTTAAAACGACTCGCATCATGCCAGAGAGCTTCGAATACGCGAAGAACGGCGGGAGAAAGTACCTCTTCCACAATCTTGGCAACGGCCGCTTTGAAGAGGTCAGCAAGAAGGTTGGCATCGATAGCCGCCGCTGGGCCCTGGCTTCGGAAGCAGTCGATCTTCGCGGCACCGGGCATCCTGACCTGGTCGTTGCAAATGACTACGGGGTCTCAGAGCTGTATCTGAATGACGGCAAGCAGTTCCGCGAGTCGGGCGCGGACGCAGGGGTGGGGTTCGCACCGAAGAGCGGAATGAATGTGTCTGCGGGTGACATCTTCAATCAGGGGAAGTATGCCGTTTACATCTCGAACATCTCGGAAGATGGCGTTCTGATTCAAGGCAATAATCTCTGGGTGCCGAAAGATGGGCAGGTCGGAAAGCAGGTCAAGTACGAAAATCTGGCGCGTGATCTTGGTGTGGAGCTGGGTGGTTGGAGCTTTGGTGCCCAGTTCGGCGATCTGAACAATGACGGAACGCTCGATCTTTATCTCACGAACGGCTATGTTTCAGCGGATCGCTCGAGAAGTTATTGGTATGACTTCGCCAAGGTCGCCGGAGGGAACTCCTCCATCATCGGAGATGCTGACCATTGGCCCGCGATTGATGGCCGCAGTCATTCGGGTTACCAACAGAAACGTGTATGGATCAACGACGGGGCAGGGAAGTTTGTCGACGTTGCTCATGGCGTTGGTGTGACCGATACGTGCGATGGTCGCTCGGTGGCGATGGCCGATCTCTTCAATCGCGGAGTGCTGGATGTCATCGTTGCCAATCAGCGCGGGCCGCTGCTGCTTTATAAGAATACGGTGACCCCGAAGAATCATTGGATTGAGTTTGCCCTTGAAGGGACCAGGAGCAATCGAAGCGCGATTGGGGCGCAGATTATTGTTCGCTGGAACGGACAGGAGCAGGTTCAGCAGGTGGCCGGCGGCAGTGGTTTTGCCTCTGAGAACGATCGTCGCGTGCATTTTGGATTGGGTAGCGAGCCACACATTGAGGGGGTCACAATTAAATGGCCCTCTGGTAAGATTCAGACGCTGAGCGCACCGACGCTGGACAAGATTAACGACGTAACGGAGCCGCAATGAGCGGGCAGATCATAGTCATCCCGGACGTTTCGAAGGCCTCGCCAACGACGAATTGGCGGAGGTGGTTTAGCCTGGAAAATCGGTTCGTTCCGCCGATCTTCATCACGCTCATTCTGCTGATCGGCCATCTATCGTTTGGCATTCTAGAGAGTTACACAAAGACGCTTCTCGCCATCGGTACAGGTATCGCAACAGAACTGATTCTGGGCCGTATCACGACAGGCAAGTGGGTCAATGTGGCGAGCGCCTACATCAGCGGCATTAGTGTAGGCATCCTTCTTCGCTCGCCGGCATTCTGGCCTTATGCTTTGTGCGCTGTCATCGCCATCACGTCCAAGTACGTCGTGCGCCTCAAGAACCGGCACATCTGGAATCCTTCAAACTTTGGCATCTGCGTCATCTTGTTTCTCGCTGCCGATGCCGTGACCACTCTCAGTATCCAATGGGGTAACAGTGTGTGGGCGATGCTCGTCATCTGGTCGCTCGGGTCAGTCATTATCTGGCGTCTGAAGCGGTTTCACATCTGTGCTGTCTACGTAGTCTCGTTCGTTCTGTTTGCGGTGCTTCGCGCATGGATCGTCGGTGACCCTGTCGTCTCAGAGATCTCGCCGATCACCGGCCCGGAGTACCAGTTGTTTATCTTTTTCATGATCACAGACCCCAAGACCACCGTCCGCTCCCGTAACGGGCAGATGCTGGTCGCTTTCTCAGTGGCTGCGGTTGAGATGATCCTCCGACTGCATTCGAGCATTTATGCACCGCTTTATGCGCTCTTCCTCGTCGGCCCGATCGCGTTGCTTATCGAGACTTGGCTGAACTCGCGGAAAGAACTCAAGTCCAAAGACGAAGCACATGTCTTCCTGCCTGCCGGAGTGACGCAATAGTGTCGATCCGAGCGTCTCTCCTTCTGTTTGCTTTTTCGACCATCCTTATCACGGGCTGCAAGCGACAGGACCCCCACAATGCGGAGCAGGCGGCTCAGCCGACTCTGGCAACGGCGCGGGTTGAGCCCCAGGCCGCGACGATTCCGCAAGCACCCCTTGCCGAAGTTCGCCCGGCGGGTGCGGTCCACTTCACTGATGCAACCGCATCAGCCGGCATCCACTTCCGGCACAATAGCGGAGCCTTCGGTAAGAAATATCTCCCTGAGACGATGGGCAGCGGGGTCTGCGCAATCGACTTTGACGGAGATGGCTGGCAGGATCTTTTATTCGTCAATTCCAAGGACTGGCCGGAGCACCATACAAGCAGGTCGACCGCAGCGCTCTACCATAACAATCACGATGGCACCTTCACGGATGTAACGCGTGGTTCAGGCCTCGACCTCGAACTTTACGGGATGGGATGTGCCATCGGAGACTTTGACAACGATGGGCGAGACGACATCTATCTGACTGCACTGGATGGCAACCACCTCTTCCGGAATATGGGGAATGGAAAGTTTGGCGACATCACTGCGAAGGCTGGAGTTGCCAGTGGCGGATTTTCGACTGGCGCCATGTGGTTCGACTACGACAATGATGGCAAGCTCGACCTGTTAGTCGCTCACTATGTCGATTGGACCGCGGCTACCGACCAGAGCTGCTCGCTGGATGGTAAGAGCAAATCCTACTGCACCCCCGAGTTGTACAAGGGTGCCAGCATCACACTCTTCCACAATCGCGGAAATGGGACGTTCGAAGATGTGACGAAGAAGGCCGGGCTGGTCGATGAGACCAGCAAGTCGCTTGGGCTTGTGATGCTCGATTTCGATGACGATGGCTGGATGGACTTTCTCGTCACGAACGACACGCAGGCGAACAAACTGTATCGGAACAATCATAACGGGACCTTTACCGAAAGCGCCTTCGCAGCGGGCGTTGCCTTCAACGAAGCCGGCAAAGCCCGAGCAGGGATGGGGGCGGATGCGGCAGATTACGATTTTACCGGACACCCGGGATTGATCATTGGAAATTTCACCAAGGAGAGCCTCGCCCTCTATCACAATGAGGGAGGTGGGCTCTTTGCCGAGCAGTCGGTGGGATCGGGAATCGCAGCACCTTCGGCGAACTCACTCACCTTCAGTACGTTCTTTTTCGACTACGACCTGGATGGACTGCCCGACATCTTCGCGCTCAATGGACACGTTGCGGATGACATTAGCCAGATTCAACCAAGCATTCACTATGCTGAGCCGCCACTGCTCTTTCACAACAGCGGACAAGGCAAGTTTGCGAATGTGTCCGATAAGGTTGGTTCGGCGATGCGGCAGCCGCTCGTCGGACGCGGGGCAGCCTATCTCGACTTCGATAACGACGGCGACCTCGACCTTGTGCTCACGTCATCGAACGGCTCTGCCAAGCTGCTACGGAACGACAATGGGAACGCGAACGACATGCTACGGATCCGAACGGTTGGAACGCGCTCCAACCGCGATGGGATCGGCGCAACCGTGATCGTCAAGTCGCCAAACGGCTCGCGCATGATGCAAGTGGTGAAGAGTGGGTCGAGTTATCTCTCGCAAAGTGAACTGCCGCTTACGTTCGGCCTCGGAACGCCAAAGCAAGGGAAGGTCGTCGATGTTGAAATTCGATGGCCCAGCGGACGCAAAGAGACTGTTGCTGGCGTTGCCGCCAATCAGTCAATCACCGTGCGGGAAGGGAAGGGCATGATCGAGCAGAAGCCAATCGTGTTTTCCCACTCCGTTGACGCGGCACACTAGTTCACGGTCGGGTAGAACCCAGATCGTACGAGGAGGTTATCGATTTCCGTACGGCTCGCGCCAACTTTGGCGGCTGATTCGTACAGGTCCTCTGCGCGAACGGGATAGCAATAGTTGGCGGGGCGTTTTACAAGTCCTGCGACGTCGAACTCACGCACAAGTTCATAGATACCCTGGATGAGACTTTGTCTCGCTTCGTGCGTGAGTGGCTGACGTGCGAGTTGCAGGAGCCGCATCGAGCGCGGGCCGAATACGGGGTCACCGCAGAGTAGAAACGAGTCTGCAAGTTCCGGTCGGTCCAGGCGTCTGGCGGTTTCAGAATAGCTTGCCGCGGCAAAGTAGAGAAGTGCCAGAGTGCGAAAAAGTTCGAAGTCGTGCAAGTTCGCATAGAGAGCCCCGATCAGGTCCGCCGATGCCTCTAACTCTGATGTCGTCTGTAGCGCGTATCGGCTCAGGCTGAGCGCAATATCGGAAGAGCCGCGGGTCTCCTCAAGGATCTTCGCCAGGCGCGAAACTCCCAGCAGGGTCAGCGGAAAGCCTGTCGATAAAAGAGGATCCACAAAGCCCGCCGCGGATGGCAACAGAGCCCAGTTGCTCCCGGCAACTTCGGAGCTGAGGAATGGAAGCTGAGGAAGGTATCGGAATGGCATCTCGACCTTCGCGTTGGCGAACTGCTGCTTCACCAGCGGCAGGTTGTCGAGCACGCGCTGCCACGCTTCTTCGCCTTCCTGAAGCGCAAACTTCTCAGCAAACTGAGGAGATGCTGCGATGCCTGCGCTGGTGATTCCGTTGTTGAATCGCAAGACCCATATCCACCCGCCGTCAAAGACATGATGGAGCGCGGCTGCGTCCGGCGGATAGGGTGGGTCCGGTAACGTGTGCCCGATGGATGGGGCGAACTCATTTACTCCAGAAAAGTGGCTATAAAGTGCAGACGTCTTTGGCAGCGCATGGAACTGTTTATCCTCAAGACCAAATGCTCGATGAAGGAAGCCTCTTGGGCCCGTTGCGTCGATCAGAAATCCTACTTCAAGCTCGAATGCGACGTTATCCCGGATGACCGACAGGTACCAGCGATCAACCTCTTGTAGCTTTACTTCGATTTGAGCTCGATCGAAAAAATCAACGCCTAGTTCCTGGGCCTGTCGTACCAGCAACTCGTCGAAATCGGCGCGATACCAGTGCGTATCCGCGATGGAATCGAACGGGCTGGCCGCAACCAACAGATGATGGTCGCGGGTCGTGAAATTAGTTTCGCGGCCGAGTTCATGATGAAAGAAGGTGAAGCCGCGCTTCAGACCGCATGCGATTTGCGGATACGTCTGTTGCCATGTACCCCATCTGCAAAATGGCTTGATCAAAGGGAGGTCGTATCGATCCGCAAGAGTCTCAAGGAGGAGGTTGGAAAGCGGAGTGGACGACTCGCCAATGACGACACGCGGATGCTGTCTTTTTTCGAGGAGCACCACGCTATATCCCAGCCGCTTCGCGATCATCGCCATCAACGACCCACCGAATCCGGATCCTACGATTGCGATGTCATAGCCTTTTTTCACGCGACAGCCCCGCAGGCGACACAGTGGATCGCGTCTTCGATTTGCTGTGACCCGTTCATACGAGCAAGCCTAGCGATACGCGCATTCTTACAGTGCGAACAGCTCTGCACTCGATCGATCTCCCACAGATCGATGAAAACTCTTCCTTTGCGAAGAAGCAATCCGTAGTGAAAGGCCTCTTCGACGACAGCAAGTGTCGGTGGCACGAAGTCGCCGACGACCTGCAATGCATCCATTGCTCCGTTGCCAGCTCTGGTAGGAAGGAGCGAAACAGCGGTCGCTCCGCAAGAAAACGCGAAGTCAATGGATCGGCAGGCCCATTCGAGCGCCTCATTGACTCGCATGAACGGCGGCTGTATCAGGACAAAGGAGCGAAGATCGATGTCATCCGCTTGTAAACGATCCGCGGCCGCGCGGTACTGATCCAGTGTCATCTTTTTGTTGAGGCGCTGCAGGACCTCGGGATGGACTGTTTCGAGCCCCATCGCCACCTCGAGTTTACCGCTCAACATGGCTGCAAAATGCGAGCTCCGTTCACCAACCAGAGCCGGGTGCGATTCGACAATCACTCTCTCAAACGCGCTTACACAGTTTGCGACGGCCTGATACTCATCGAGTGGGATGGCCTGCGAATCGAAGAAACTGCCGCTGTTGTAGAGCTTTATCTGCCGAGCCGGTGGAAGCAAGTCCAAAGCGGATTGGATCTGCGTCGTGATCGACCCGCGAGGTGCCGTCGTGGGAAGCGTGTTGCGCCAGAGATCGCACATGACACAACGCCACGGACACTCCTTGTTCGTCAGGAAGATCGTAGCAACGGAGCCGATTTCACCGCTCGCGAAACGTTCTTCTTCGACGAGGAATGCATACGGCTTCGCGGGGTCTAAGGTTTCGCGCGTTCCACGTTGCGCCAGAATCCAGAGGTCGCGCTCGGCTGGGTTATCTGGATACACGGACGCGATCTGGGACATTATTGATACTGCGCCAAAAAGTATTTTCGGTAGTCGGCTTCCTTGAGAGGAAGAAGTTCACGCATCGCGTCGACCGCAATCGCTCCATGTTGAAAGCGCCGTTTGTCGAAGACAGGCATCCTCATTCCGGTGAGCGCTTCAACGCCAGATGCAACGATCTCTCCCTTGAGTTGATAGAGCCGTTCCACACTATAGTTGGTCAGCTTGATGAAAGGGATCGACTCGGCGATTGCGATCAGGTTCGGCCGGGTAAACGGGCTAAAACCCTGGAACCCAAAACGGTGTGCCGGTGCATAGGTTCGCGTATACGAGCGGCTAAGGCCTCCGCTGTAGGTCAAGGAGTGTTTGATCTTCCCGACTCCCCAACCCTCTTGATAAAGCATCTGGTTATTCACGACGCTACGAATGGTGAGTTCGGGGTTCTCCTCGATCGGGTAGTCTTTCAGGTTTTCGTCGCCGCCGTCTCCATCGACAAGGTAGCGCCACTCAGGATAGCGGGCACGAATCCCCTTGCAAAGTGCAAGGGCCATGCTTGCCGATTCGACATCGAGTGATTTGTAGTCTTCGGTGATGCCGATCGTCTCGCGATGGTCGATCGTTTCCGGTGACACTTCGATCGATTCGAGGAAAAGGCCAAGGCCGAGTGCGTCGAGAAACTCACGCGCCTGACGGACATCGGGTCCGACGCCAGAATCTGCCGTGCCAAGGTTGAGTACGAATGCTTTAAGCCGGGAAAGGTTCAACCCGCGCTGCTTGAAGACGTGATAGGTCGTCAGGAAGACGCTGCCGCTGTCAACGCCACCGGAAAAGCAGACACCTACGGGTGCATCGCCTGGAATGTGGTCGAGCCAACGCCCGATCTCTTCAGCCAGTGCCGCGATATATTGCTTCCCGATAACGTGAACATCCGCCGGCAACGTGCCCATGACCGGCGTAAAAAAGCGCGCATAGATGGGGTCGGGATCCGGACAGCCGATAAGTTCGATCTCGGTCACATAATGCGCCGGCACCATGCGGGTATAGCTTGGATGGAACTGGCCCTCCAGGCCTTCGGATTTCAGCCAGCCAAAGATCTCATCGATACGCGCGGCGATGATCAGCACCGGACCCTCGGTGCGTTTTGCAAGGAAGTATCTCATCGGACGATCGAGCGACCGCGCCATCCGCACTTTCTTGCCAGAGCGAGCGACCAACGCGAACGATCCTTCGACGTCTCTCATCGCAGCCGCTGGCTGGTCACGAAGAACGGTGACAGCCTCCTCCGTACTCAAGTTGTAGAGGTGGTTCTGTGCGATGCCGGTGAGATCGACGACGCGCTCGATGTACTGATCCAAGAGTGGCTCTCCAAATCCTTCTGCCAACCCAGTTTACCGCTTTAGGTAACGCCGCAGGGAAGACAGTTCGACTCGGTCAAATCGCTTGTGCTGGTCTAAGCCTGGACGCGGGGACAAGCGAAGTCTTTTAGGTCTTGCGATAGAGTGCTGTCCCGTTGAAGGCAATGCGCTCGAGGCGATCAGCAAGTTGCGAGATCGATTCCGCACCTCCAAGCAGAAGGTATCCACCCGGGCAAAGCGACGCGTATAAGGCTGACAGAATCTTGTTCTTCGTTTCGGTGTCGAAGTAAATGAGGACATTGCGGCAGAAGATGATGTGGAACGTCCCAAGCCCTGCCATCGGCTGTCTCAGGTCGAACTGCCGAAAGCTAACCATGTTGCGGAGTTCATCTTTCGCTTGCCAGTTGACCCCGTCTCGCCCGAAGTACTTTACGAGATACTTGGCTGGAAGACCGCGGTTCATCTCGAACTGTCCGTAGCTCGCCTGCCTGGCCGTCTTGAGTATCTGTTCTGAGATATCGGTTCCAAGGATGGTCGCGTATCGTCCTTCTGGACAGTGCTCTTTTAGAAGCATGGCGATGCTATAGGCCTCTTGGCCGGACGAGGCCGCGGCGGACCAGATCTTCAGAGGTTGGGTTGGCGGAAGCGTCTTCATGAACTCCGGCAGGAGGCGTTGTTGTAGAGCCTCAAATGGAGCCATGTCTCGAAAGAATAGAGTCTCGTTCGTGGTCAGGGCTTCCATGACTTGCTGCCGCAGCATGGGCTCGGTTCGCTCGCGTAGTCTTTTACAGAGATCGTTCAGGGACGCGATACCGGCTTGTCGGGCTACCGGCGTCAATCGTGCCTCGAGGAGATAATGCTTCTCGGCATCGATCACGATGCCCGAGCGAAGATGAACCTCTGCCTGGAGGAACTTGTAGTTGTCGGCGCTCAGAGTTTCGGTCTTCGCGCTGGGAGTTGTCATCGGACTCGCACCTGCTTGAAGATGGTCTCCGCTACCTCGTCGAGGCTTACCGTTGCATCCGCCAACCCTGCCTGAACGACCGCGCCCGGCATTCCCCAGACGACACTTGACGCCTGATCCTGGGCGATGATGTAGGCGCCTTGACTCCGCAAACCCTCTGCACCCCGCAGGCCATCCTGCCCCATCCCCGTGAGGATGACCCCGATGCAGCCCCCGCCATATACCCTTCCGATCGACGTAAAGAGTGCGTCAACCGCGGGACGGCAGGAATTCTCACGTTCGGTTTGATCAAGCGTGATTGTCACTCGATTTGCGAGCCGCTGCAATCTCATGTGAAAGTCTCCTGGGGCAAGAATCGCTCGACCTGGAAGCAACTCCATCCGCTCCGATCCCTCCATCACTTCCAACTCGGACTCGCTGTTCAGGCGGGCGGCTAACTGGCCCGTGAAGACCGGGGGCATGTGCTGCACGATGACGATAGGAAGAGGAAAGTCAGAGGGAAACCGAGGCAGAAGACTCAAGAGCGCCGTCGGACCGCCGGTCGACACGCCGATTGCGACAATCTCTCGCTTTGTAGACGATCGGATGCCTGGGAAGTGTGTGGCCGCTTGACGAGGCTTCTCGAAGATCGGAACTGACGGAGAGAAGAACTGCTTGATCTTCGGAAGGAGTTCCAACCGAAGCTCATCGAGAGACTTGCCGGTCGCATCGCCTGCCGGCTTCGTCACGTAATCGTTCGCACCATGCATGAGCGCTTCAATGGTGGAGGAAGCGCCGCGCATGGTCAGGGTGCTGCACATGATGACGATGACTTTTGACCCTCGGGATCTCAGTTCTTTCGTCGCAACAAGACCATCTTTTTCCGGCATCTCGATATCCATCGTGATCACGTCGGGGTGCAGGAGCGTCTCCTGCTTCAAGGCCTCGACGCCGTTCGAGGCAAAGCCAACCACCTCGCACGTCGGGTCGTCACCGATAATTCGCGCAATCACGCGACGGATCACCACGGAATCGTCAACAATGAGCACACGGGTTTTCTTGCCGGATACTGCGGCGATTCCGGATAACTTCAGCAATGGCTGGTGACCTGCAGGATTCGCAACTTGGCTTCAAGCATCTCGGCCGTAAAGGGCTTCATCAGGTACTCATCAGCTCCAGCCGAGAGGGCCTCCGTCATTTGGTCGAGCGATGTCTCTGTCGTCACCATGATGAAGGGGATCGTCGCGAAATCGGGCCACTCTCGTAATCTCTTCAGGAACTCAAGTCCGCTCATCTCCGGCATGTTCCAATCTGCAAGAACGAGTTGGATGGTCTGTCCCTCACGGTGCATGGTAGCCAATGCCTCGGCCCCGTTGCTCGCCTGAACCGAGTCGATACCTAATTTCCCAAGAATTCGTGTGAGGACGCCTCGGACGGAACGTGAATCATCTAGCACCAGTGCTCTCAAAGCCATCTTCCACGCTCCCCGACATCTACTAGCTTTTCGCGCTGATTGCCATCTGTTGCAGGTTCGCCGCCATCTCGCTGAGTGAACGAGCCGCAGTTTGTGTCTGCGAAGCACCGGAAGTTGTGAGTTCCGCGGAGTGTGCAACCCCCGTGATATTTGAGGCGATTTCACTTGTACCCATCGCCGCTTCACTTACGTTCCGACCGATCTCCGCTGTCGTCGCCGTCTGCTCTTCCACGGCAGACGCGATGACATTGGAGATATCGTTCACCTGCGTGATGATCTGGGTGACGTCGGCAATTGCCTTCACTGCCGCCGTGGTATCGGTCTGGATGGCTTCAATCTTCTGACCAATCTCTTCCGTTGCACGGGCGGTCTCCTTGGCGAGTTCCTTCACCTCATTTGCGACCACGGCAAAGCCTCGGCCTGCTTCACCCGCTCTTGCCGCCTCGATCGTCGCGTTCAAGGCTAGCAAGTTCGTCTGCTGCGCGATCGAAGTGATCACCTTGATGACCTTGCCAATCTCGAGGCTGGAGGTGCCCAGTTGTTGAATGGTGCGGTTAGTTGTCTCGGCAATGCCGACGGCGCTTTTTGCGATTCTCGCGGCGTCAGAAGCACTCTTTGAGATCTCGCGGATCGAAACCATCATCTCTTCAGCGCTGGCTGCGACGACGTTCACGTTTGCCGAGACACGACTGCTTGTATGCGAGACCGAGTTGGCTTGCTGGGACGTCTCGCTCGCATTCGAGCTTAACTCCTGGCTCACCGCAGTGAGTTCCTCGGCAGACCCCGCGATCGTTACCGAGACGTCACCGATGGCGCTCAGGAGTTCTGCCATGCTTTCGCGCAGGGCGACTTGATTGCTAACGTCGGTGGCATACTTGACGACCTTCGACGGTTTGCCGTTCCAGTCCAGGATGGGGTTGTAAGAGGCTTGAATCCAGACCGCTTTGTCACCTTTGCCAAGGCGCTTGTACTCTGCAGCCTGATATTCGCCACGACCCAGCCGAGCCCAGAAGTCGGTGTATTCCGCAGAGGCTGCATGAGCCGGGTCCAGAAACATCCTGTGGTGGCGTCCCTTGATCTCTTCCAGGCTGTAACCCATGACTTGGAGAAAGTTTGGGTTGGCATCCAAAATATATCCGTCCATGTTGAACTCAATGACGGCCTGTGACTTTCCAATCGCAGCGATCTGACCGGACCTATCCGCTGCGGCGAGCTTAGCCGCCGTCGTATCGCTTGCAAACTTGACCACCTTCAGCGGCTTGCCGTCTGGTCCAAAGATCGGATTGTAGGAAGCCTGAATCCAGACCTCTCGTCCGCCTTTGCCCAGGCGCTTGTATTCTGCCACCTGGTACTCGCCTCGATTGAGAGCTTGCCAGAAGTCCGCATACTCCGAGGAAGCCTGATAGGACGGCTCGACGAACATCCGGTGATGTCGCCCCTGGATCTCGTCCAAGCTATAACCGAGCACCTTGAGGAAGTTTTCATTGGCGGTGAGAATTGTTCCGTCCATTGCAAATTCGATTACTGCCTGTGACTTGTTGATCGCAGCCACGGTTGCCTGTAGTTCGGACATCAATCGTGCATTGGCATCGGTCTTTGGTGTTGTGACCGCAGTGCGAGGCATCGCGATCGAAGGCTTTGCTCCATGACCATTGGTGTAGGTACTTGCTGCCTTGCTCACGGTTCCGTTTGCTAATGCCATGTCTTCTCCGGGTGCATCGATCGATCCGTTGATCTGGATGTGCTGAGCAATACGCTCTTGTTCTGCGGTTTCAGTGATCGCAGCTTGCGATAACTCGCGACATATCAACGACCAGCAGCAAGCCACTCTTCAGTTGGTACACTTCCTTCAACAAATCCCTCTGTCCCGCTGATAGATTTGCGGGCAGTTGAGTAGAAGCAGCAAGCGGAACATCGACCACATCGCAGATCTCGTCGACGAGCAAGCTCACGGTTCCGCCCTCAGCGCTGATGATGATGTTCATCGGCAGAATGTCGCGATTCTGCAACGGCGGCATTCCGAAGATGCGCCGCATGTCCAAGGCAGTCACAATCTGACCGCGAAGATTGATGAGGCCTTCCACTGCGACCGGCGCCAACGGAACTCTTGCCATCTCCTGCGACCGCATGAGTTCCTGAACCTGGGACAGCTCTAAGCCTAATAACATCTCGGCGATGCGAAACGTTGCGAACTGCAGGGTCGCCCCAGGCATCGAGGTCGAGCCGATCTCCGATTGGGCTGTCATCGCGCACTCCCTACAAGCTCATCCTCGGCCTGCAAGACTGCTTCTTCTAATTGAAAGTCAGAAGGGAACTGGGTCTCACCGATTGACGACATCTCCTCCGAATGCCTTTGGTTGCTGGGCCGTTTGCGGGCCACCTTGCGAATCGCATCAAGATCGACAAAGTCAACGAGCCTGTCGCCGGCGACTCCTGATGCCAGCAGGCCAAATCTTGTCGACGCTTGCCTGTGGGTGACGACATCGTCCAGAATGTCGACGATCTCATCCACTACCAGCCCAATATGCCGATCGTCTTCGCTGAAGACAATCACTTGAAGGCTCACAGGACGTGAACCTGACGCACTGGCGCCTTCGAGCAGATCTGAAAGCCAGACCAACGGCAAAAGTGCTTCCCGGTACCTCACTACCGGTTCACCTGCCGCATATTCGAGTCTTGACCAGGCGATTTCTTCAAGACGAGCGACGAAGGAAAGATCCAGCACAAGGCCAGCGAACCTCCCCGCGCGGAAGAGTAGAAGTTGCTGAACCTCTCTCAGAGTTGCGCTGGAACCGGCTTCCAACTTTGGTCGTTCCTGAGGGGGCATCAGGACCTTTGCCAGCTTTGCTAGCCCCACGACATCGAAGATCAGGGCGATCTTGCCGTCGCCCATAATGGTTGCTCCCACATACCAGTTAAGCGACTTAAG
Organism: uncultured Granulicella sp.; assembly: GCA_963693075.2. GTDB lineage: Bacteria > Acidobacteriota > Terriglobia > Terriglobales > Acidobacteriaceae > Edaphobacter. The sequence continues at coordinate 1,042,230 of CAXMMP010000001.1, forward strand.
TTGCTTCCCGAGCGCCTTGACCACGATCTCCTGGGTGTCATTAATCTCGTCGACGACCAGTCCGAAGGCTGTGTCTTCTGCCTTCAGCACAACGATGTTGATGGCTTCATCGACAAGCCGGCGGGTTGCCAGTCCAAGCAACTCACTCAGGTAGACGATGGGCAGCAGCGTGCCACGGCGACGCAAGATATCTGCGTCACCAATACATTCCATCTGCGCACGCCCCTTCGGCCCTTCCAGGCGAACGAGTTCAAGAAGATTGCCTTGTGGAATGACGAACCGCTGGCCGTGCTGCGCGCAGCCGGGATTCGCATCGCTCTTCACGGTCACGACGAGTCCGGGAATGATGGCGAGCGTCAAAGGAATCTTGATCTTGATCGTCATGCCATATCCGGGTCGATTGTCCATGTCGATCGCGCCACTGATCTTTTCTATGTTTGTCTTGACGACATCCATTCCAACGCCGCGACCGGAGATGCCGGTGACTGTCTCAGCTGTCGAAAAGCCGGGCAGAAAGATGAGCCGTAGAGCTTCCCGGTCGCTGAGTAGCGCGGCTTGTTCGGCGCGGATGAGGCCCTTTTGAATGGCTTTGTTCTTGACTCGTTCCGGATCCATGCCCGACCCATCATCGGACATCTCGATGTTGACGTGTCCACTCTCGTGAAACGCCCGCAAGATGATCCTTCCTGCTGCATTCTTTCCTTTTGCCAGCCGATGTTCAGGGCGCTCGATCCCGTGATCGCAGGAGTTGCGAACAATGTGCGTCAACGGGTCTTTGATCGCTTCGATGATGGTCTTATCGAGTTCTGTTTCTGCGCCGACCATCTCAAGATCAATGGTCTTACCCAGGTCCGACGCCAAATCACGTACTACCCGCGGCAGCTTGTTCCAAACCACGCCGATAGGCTGCATGCGGGTCCGCATGACACCTTCCTGCAACTCACTTGTAATCAGGTTCAGGCGCTGGGCACTTGCGCTTTGTGCAACTGATTGCTGAGCCCCCTGGACAATCTGGTTGCGGGCCAGTACCAGTTCGCCAACGAGATTCATGAGCTTATCCAGCATGCGGACATCTACGCGAATGGTCGAGGGTGATGACGCCACATCGTCGGCACGTCGGTTGTATGGTTGGGGCGTAACAGACTCATCCGTGTTGCGACGCTCCGTATGCGCCAACACAGTCTGGGCTTGGTCGGCCGTCCTACTCAGATCGGCCGCATCTCCTACTGACGCAAATGCGGACTCAAGCCGATCCCGCAACGGCTGGTAGGTGTCCGGGCCCTCCGCTCCGCTGCTCTCGATATTTGTGAGTACCTTGCGAACCGCGTCCACCGTCTCCAGAACGAGCGACACAAGTTCCGGTGTTAAACGGCGTTCCTTCTCTCGCACCTGTCCAAGGATGTTCTCCGCCACATGCGTGATCGACCCCAGGATCGAAAAACCAAAAAAGCCGGATGTCCCTTTCACCGTGTGGATGGTGCGGAAGACGCTGGCGATCAGGGCGTCATCGTCCGGATTCTTCTCGAGCTGGACCAGCTCCAAATCGAGCAACGCGAGATTTTCGGTGCTCTCGACAACAAAGCCTGGAACCTCGTCGCTAAAATCCATCGATCTTCCCTCATGAAGGCGCGACGCATTCGCAGGTGGATTTCCGCGAATTCGTGGCTTAGCGCTCCTATCGTCTGATAGGCAGGGAAGTTTAGTTCGGTCGTGTGAGCTACCGGGAGAGATTTAGCATAAACGGCGCTCAAGCCACTGTCGGCGAGCATCCGAACCGGTTTAAGCATACGTCAATGCCGACGGCAACCGGCAGGCCGCAAGGGATGGGTGTAGCTCCGGCAGCGATTAGTGAGTCTGTTCGAGTACGCTGCGGGTCCGTTCCAGCACATAGCGCGTATGCTCGGCAATCTGCTGATACTGAGAGACGGCAACCAGCATATCCTGCCGCTGCTGCTGGGTCAGGTCGTTGATGTTGCTGTGCAGTTGCGCGAAGCTGCGCACCCGGTACTCTTGGTCGAAGAGCTGGTGCTGCATATCGAGCACGTTTGCGAAGATGAGATCGAGCCGCGAGAGATAGGTCGTGCGCGGGATCGGCAGAAGATACAGCGTGCCACTATCTCGTGCCGTAGCCGACACCGCTCCCACTATCCCAATCCACGCATCGCGCGGGTCGTCTGTAATCGTGGTCGGGGTAAAAACGATCAAAGTGTGAGATTCTCCGCGTGTGGCCTCCTCCAGCGACGCCTTATTCGCCTGTTCAGTCCGGATAACACCTTCGACCAACGTTATGTCTTTCCCGACGCTTTTCAGGTTCTGCTCTATCTCCTGGTCGAGCGCCTCCTCCAGCCGATGCAACTGGTGCAAATGGTGGAAGTGTTCGACTGTCTGTTCAATGCCAACGGCGATGATGAGGCCGCAGACGATCGTGGCGATGTGGATGAAGAAGTCTTTCCAGGTGTGCGTTGGGCCGTGGGGCGGGTGGACGTCGAGCATGGCGGGCTCCTAGGGGGTGGACTCGGGATGCGGGTGGATCGGTTCGAGGGTGTGGGAGGGTTGGGGGGACTGGAGGTACTCGCAGAAGTCGATGATGACGAGGAGAACGAGGGCCGCGATGGCGATGGTAGCGACGCGCATGAAGAAGCCACGCCAAGTATTGGAAGGGTAACGTGAGGGGATGAGTTCGCGAATGGCCGGCAGCTCCTTGGGGATGAGAGCAGTGTAGCGGAGGCGATGCCGTAAACCCGCTCACGCCCCAAAGTACGTGTCATGAACGTCTAGGGCGCGGAGGCGGACAGGGCTTTGTCAACGTAGGTGTCGACCTCGGCGTGGGAGCGGGCGTTGTGGGCGATGGCGTCGCTACATCCGTGCCAGACAGAGGTCCAATAGATGTAGACGTTGATGATGGCGAGATATTTGGCGTAGGCGCGGGCAAGTTCGTCGCGAGCGGGGGCGGCGAGATGGACGGTGGTCCCGGCGTCGAGGCTGACGGCGAAGCGGACTTCGGCGGCGCTGGCTTCCGCTTCGGCGTTGATGGCGTCGTGGTAGCTGGCGAACTCCTCACTCGCATTGGCGTCGCAGCGATCGTAGACCTCGGCCATTGGCTCATCGACAAACGCGGCTTTGCCATTGGCCTTGGCAACAGGCCAGACGGCGCGATCGGGAGAGTGGTCGCCGGCGACCTGGCCACGCAGAGGCAGGCCGATGGTCAAGGTGACGCCGGAAAGCGGTGCGCTCTGCATGGCGTCGAGGACGCCCTGGGCCCAGCGCCGCTTGGCGAAACTGATCTGCTGATCGCGGTCGAGGACCTGGAGATTGCGCTCGGCCTCATCGTGCATGTTGCGAACCAGTTCCTGAGACTCACGCTGGTGGTGAATGGCTTCGACGGATTGCTCCAGCCCGACGGCGATGAGGAGGCCGACGCAGATGGTGCCGACGTGGATGAAGAAGTCTTTCCAGGTGTGGGTCGGGGCGTGGGGTGGGTGGACGTCGAGCATACAGAATCTCCGAGGTGCGGGATTAGAACTTTGAGGCCTGTTTGTCTTCTTCGAGCATGAACTGCAACATCTGGTCTACGGAGTGTGCGCCGTGGAGCACGCCGCGGCAAGCGCCAGCCTCGTTGAGCTCGAGCAGGATGGTGATTCTCAATGCGTTGGAGAGGCTTGCATAGGCCTGTAAGAATTCTTCCCGCTGTGCGAGGTTCAAGGAGAGGGCTTCGGAAGGGGGCAGGCCCTGCCGCGATCGATTGATGATGGCAAGGCTTCGTCTCGCACCACTGAGAGCGGTTTCCTGCGCGAGCACGTCGGCCTCATGATCGAGGCGGGCGTAGACCTGGGCTGCGTCTTTGGGCAATAAGGCGATCGTGCCACTCGACCTCGCAACCGTCCATGCAGTCTGGGAGGGCTGGAACACGTTAATCGCAAAGAGCTGCGGCCGAGGTTGGGGGAGTGCGCTGGTGTCAATGCGGCCTGCGGAGACGGGTGCCGTATTCAACGCGACGATGGAGGCGTCGACGAATGCGCGCTGCTCGTGGAGGCGCGCCAGGTTTTCCTGGACGAGATCGAGATTGTGTTCGGCCTCAGCGTGGAGTTGTTCCTCAAGCTCGTGACGCAGATGGCGGTGGTGAATGGCCTCGACCGTCTGCTCCAGCCCGACGGCGATGAGGAGGCCGACGCAGATGGTGCCGACGTGGATGAAGAAGTCCTTCCAGGTGTGGGTGGGAGCGTGGGGCGGGTGGACGTCGAGCATGGTGGGCTCCGATGTGTGGTTGTCCTTAGAGTATGCGAACCCGCTCATAACGATGAAAGCGTCATGAACGGGGCACCATGGCGAGGTTGCTACTTCTTTTCGGCGGCGTCGCTGGCGGCGTTGGCCGCGGCTTTGAAGGGATTCACACGAGCGTCGGTCTGCTGTTGTGCGGGTTGCAGTCTTTGTACGTCCTGCGGTGTGCGGGCAACGCCTATGAGCGCATGCAGTTCGGAGACTGTGGGTCCCGGCGTGAAGTCGTTGAAATCAGCGTTGAAGTTTTGGAGCGCGACTCCCGAGCGGAAGATTGCGGTGAGATAGTCCTGGGTCAGCTTGATCTGCACGTCGATCTGCGCCGGCGTGAGGTGGGAGAGATCGGGATCCAATGAGTTGTATTGACCCGCCTTGGAAGATGCGGTAAATAGATCCTCGTCGCTGTCGCCAATTCTGGAGACGTAGTGATAGAGCGCTTCGTCCTCGGTAACCTCATCGCGCGACATGAACTCGGTGACGTTGGTGCGCTGGGCCGTCTTCCATGCGGCGTTCTCCATGAGTTCGTGACTCGTTGTGTATCTGAGGACTCCGGGAAGCTTTTCTTCCGGCGTTCCGGGATGCTGCCGCAGGTAACGGAGGACCAGGAGGTCGTTTTGGGCAAGCGCTGCCTTTTCGTAGAAGAAAGCCGTGTTGGCAGCGAAGTTCTTGCGGTTCTGCTCGCGTTCGAGGCGCAGGGATTCGCGGATCTCGGAGAGCTGATGGCGGTGGTGGATGTATTCCACGGCCTGCTCCAGACCGACGGCGATGAGGAGGCCGACAACGATGGTAGCGATGTGGATGAAGAAATCTTTCCACGAGTGGGTGGGAGCGTGGGGTGGGTGGACGTCGAGCATAGTGAATTCCTTGAGGTCTGAGAGCAGTTTAGCTGAGAGGTCCTGCGAACTCCCCATCTCAGAATCGAGATAGGGGGCACCCGGCGGAGGCATCCTACGACTGGGATAAAGTGCGATCAATGGGCCACCCGGAGTTGGGCTCTTAGTGTGGGGCACTGGCTTCGTAGCGTTCGAGGTAGGGACGGACCTCAGCCCTTGATCGGACATCGTGCAGAATTGCGTCCGATGTGGCGGCCCACTTGACGGTGGCGTTGGCGAGTGCGCTGAGAGTTGCTTTGTATTCTGTGAGGGCGTCGACGAGCTTGTCGCGTTCTGGTAGCGAGATGCGCAGCGTGACGCCGGGCTGGATGCGTTGGTGGATGCGGGCTTCGATTGCGTCCAGGTGCTGACTGACGATGTCGATGCGGTCCTGCGCCTTGTCACAGTTTTCAGCGTCGAATTCGAGACGGTCGTAGACTTCGGCAAGGTTCTCGGGAAGGAGAGCGATGGTTCCCTTAGCCGTCGCCATCTTCCAAACAGCGCGGGAGGGCTCGAGGCCTTGGTGGGAGTGGTTAGCAGGCAGGCTTACAGCGATGATGCCATCTTTATTTCCGGCTGCGGGCGTGGCTTGCTGGAGCTGATCGATGACGGTCTGCGTCCACGAGAGAAAGGTATAGGCGCCGGCGAAGTCGTCTTGAAGTATGGGGAGGTTGCTCTGTGCTTCCGCGTGCATGCTTTCGATGAGCTCGGTCCTTTCGTGGCGGTGGACCATCGCTTCGACAGCCTGCTCCAGCGCGACGGCGATGAGCAGGCCGACGCAGATGGTGCCGACATGGATGAAGAAGTCTTTCCATGAGTGAGTGGGAGCGTGGGGCGGATGGACGTCGAGCATGGGTGTCTCCGGGGTTGCGGACAGTGTAGCGGAAGAGTTCTGCAAATTCATGTCTCAGAAACGAGAGGGGGGTCACCCGTCGACAGTTCGGGTCGCGGTTAGTGGTTCGGCTGGTGTGCGCTTGCCTCGGCGGCATCTTCGGCATCTTTCCGTTGCTGGGCTGCAAGCGCGGCAGATCCAAAGGGTGTGAGCTCTTTTTGGGTGATCGCAATGGCACCCGCGAGCCGTGCCTCGTCTTCCGCCGAGCGAACCCACCCGGCGCTCTGAAACATCTCTTCTCCGGTGATACCGGCCGGGAGATCGGGGCTTTGCTTCTGCAGGACAAAAAGCCAGATCGCCCATTCATAGTTTTCCGTGAAGGAGTTCAGCAGGAACTCCTCCTGCCTCTGTAGCTTCGCAGCAGAGAGATGCGACGGATTGGGATCGATGGCGGCGAAGTCCGCGGCATTTTGGATCTTGAGCGCCGAAGCGGAGGCGTAATCCTGTGCAAGCTTCAGCGAGTCGTAGAAGGCGGTCAGCGACTCGGCTTCCTTTTGCGGCAGGAGACCGATGGTCTGCGTCTGTTGAGCGTTGACATAAGCTGTCGTGACCACAAGCTTATACGTAGCCCGCCAGCGTAGTACGCCGGGCAGCTTCTCTTCGGGCGTGCCGGGATGCTGCTCCAGATATTCAATGACGCGCAGATCGTTGAGAATTAGCTCCCGGTCGTAACGATACCAGGCGACGTTTGTCAGGTAGATGCGGGCATTCTCTTCATGTTCCTTCTGGAGCGCCTCTCTCAGCTCTTGCCGCTCGTGCCGCCGGTGCATCCATTCGACAGATTGCTCGATGCCCACGGCAATGAGGAGGCCGACGCAGATGGTGCCGACGTGGATGAAGAAGTCTTTCCACGAGTGGGTGGCGGCGTGGGGCGGGTGGACGTCGAGCATGGGCGCACCTTTCTTAGATGGAGCCGTTACTGATCAGAGCTTTGGATGGACAGCACCCGCCTGTCTAGGCCTTCAATCTCATCGCCCTGAATGGGATTGCCAGGAATTCCAAGGAGAGTATCCATATATCGAATGGAGTTGCCGGGACCAAAGTTTGGGTGGCGGCGGACGAACAGGTCTTGTATCAGCGCAACTCTGCCGTGTAGCACCAAGACTTCGCTCATGGCCTTGATGGCCTCATCGAGGACAGCCGGGTCGGCCTTGCCGAGATCCGGGTAGAGGAACATGATACGTCGCGCCTGCTCGATCGCATGCAACTCGTCGTTTTGAATTTCGTAGAGCCGCTCGAGACGACGGTAGGTATCGTCGAAGTTTTGCACTTCCTGGGTGGGCATGTGTTCGATGACGCCGTCCAACTTTGCGGTCGCCCAATTCGCTTCGGGATAAAACGCGCCGTGCCATCGCCAGTCCATTTTGCCAGGCCAAGTCGATGGGGTGGCACCGGGATGGCTCCGCAGATACATCAGGACGTCCAGATCCATGCGGTAGACGGGAGCCTGCTGGCGCAGCATGTCTCGTTCGAGGGCAAAGAACTTGATGTTCTTCTCCTCTTCGAGACGGAGTGCCTCACGGGTTTCTTTGACTTGATGGCGGTGATGAAAGTACTCGACCGTTTGTTCGAGTCCGACAGCGATGAGCAGACCGACGCAGATAGTGCCCACATGGATGAAGAAGTCCCTCCAGGTGTGGGTGGGGCTGTGGGGCGGGTGGACGTCGAGCATAGGTCGTCTCCGATTCGGTGTGAATCAAGAGTATGCGAACCGGCTCATGACGCAAAATACCGAGCTCGGGTAAGAACCACACCTCGTGAAGCGGGATGTGGGGCTATCAGTTCGAAGTTATGGACGCGCCCGCAGTTTGAGCAGGCTTTAGCGCTTTCTCATGACTGCGTCGACTTCGAATCTGGCATACGTAGGCTCATTAAATTCTTTTATGCCATGACCCTCGGGCGTCGCAACGAATCCGCCTTCCGACCGCGGTAAGCCTCGCCCGTGATGATGCTGCGTACCGATGTCTTTACGCTGCTCCTCACAAACTTGAACGACGCCGAGGCCCTTTATACGGAAATCGACGAAAAGCTCGCCGCCTGGAAGCAGTTGATCCACTCGGTGCGTTTATCTGGACACGGAGAAGACGAAACTCGTTTTGCCGAGATCTTCGGTACAAAACCCGCGACCGTGCTAGTGCGGCCTGACGGCTTATGCGGCGTTCGTGGGTAACGATCGCAGTGTGTCGGAGCTTGCAGGTTACATGGCGGCTTGGTTTCCGAGCGCGTCGACCCGAGTTTAGATTTCTTTGTTGCTGAAATCTACCAAGGACAAACCCATCTCGTTGCAACTTGATAACGTGCGTAGTGACCTATAACGGGGCGCGTTGTCGAAGACGGGTCGTCCTCTGCGCACTTAGAACCTCGCAATGAGCGTTATGCCTCCAACCAATAGCAATGCACCAACCGCACGGAAACCATTGATCGGGTGGGTTTGCAAGCGGAACCAGCCAAAGTGATCAATCACGAGTGACGTAATCAGAGCGGCAGTGACGGTGAATCCCATGAACGGCCCGGCCCCCACTTTTTGAATCTGGGTGAGGGATGCGTAGACCTGAACTGCTCCTACCAAACCACCCAGCACTGCCCACCAGGGCATCGCTGCGAGGTCGTCCACAGTTGGGAGCGGGGTCGGCATAACGAAGAACGCCCCAGTGAAGAAGAACGCAATGAGAAAGAACGAAACGGCTGAAGCCAGGTATGGGTTGACGAGGGAGTTTTTGAGTTGTGCATTCATGGCGCCGCCGCAAGCCTGCAGAGCGCCGCCTACGATGATGAAGGGTATGATCCAGCCGATTTTCATAGGTCACCTTTTGGAGTCGAATCGAGTTATCAGTTGCCAAACATTGCATGCGCGGCCAGCAGGCCAGCAACAGAGGCGAGCATCGCGACAGGCATCGCGAGCGTTCCCGCTTTGAGGAAGTCCCAGGCACTGACGTCGAGCTTTTCTTTGCGCAGAGCAAGCAGCCACAAGATGGTTGCCAGCGATCCGGTGACGGAGAGATTCGGCCCCAAGTCCACCCCCACAAGCACGGCGTGCGCCAGCAGTCCCTGCAGATGTGTAGCCTGCACCGTGGCACCAGCCACTAGCCCTAAGGGCAAATTGTTGAAGATGTTGTTCGCAACACCTACGCTCAAGGCGACGATGGTGGTCCCGAAAGAAGGAGCCAGAGACTTGCACCACTCGAGAGCCATTTGCGTATATCGCAAGAGCCCCAGGCTCTCCGTAGCGTCGACGAGGATAAATAAGCCCGCCACTAGAAAGATCGTCGGCCAGCTTAGAGCCTTGGCAAGCTTTACGGGGCTGGCCCTTTCTTTGATGGAAATGACTGCAGTAATGAGGAGAGCTGCCAGGCATGTCGGAAGGCCAAGGTCTTTCTTGAATGCCGAAGCTGTCAGGAGAACGACCACAACGAACGCCAGCCCCCATAGAACCATTTTGCCAGCTGGCTTGAGTTCACAGTCTTCGACCTCTTCTTCGATTCGCTCGCTCAGGTCCTTGCGGAAATAAAGTCGAAGGACAAGGAATGTAGCCACGATGGAGCACAATGAAGGAACACCAAACGAAGCTAACCATTGCCCTAGCGGCGGCATGCCCTGGTGGAAGACAACCAAATTAGCGGGGTTGGAGATTGGAAGGACGAATGACGCCGCGTTCGCGATCATCGCGCACGCAAATAGATACGGCATCGGCTGAACTTTAGCCTTGCGCACGGCGGACAGAACCGCGGGCGTCAACACCACGGCGGTTGCGTCGTTGGACATAAAGATGGTCGTAAGCGTTCCGACCCCGTAGATGAGTAGAAAGAGCCGAGTGCATTCACCTCTCGCTCCACGGGCTGACTTGGACGCGACCCAGTCGAAGACCCCATACTCACTACCGAGTTCCGACAGCAGCATCATGCCGATCAGGAAAAGGTAAACGTCTGAGCCTTCCGTCACCGCTTTCCCAGCGAGCCGAAGGGGGATCAGTCGAAGGACGATGAGAAGCAGCGCACCTGAACCAACCCACCAAACTTCGGGGATATTCCGGGGCCGCACCAGCATGAGCAAGATGCTGAGGGCGACGATGGCGACGATGAGCATGTGGCTGAGAATGGGAGCCATATCTACCACTTCCGCCCATTCTTGTTGGGGCCTAACTGGGTTCCCAGCAGACCACGTTCTTCCCAAGCTTCGAGAGCGTTATCCAGGTCCGTGTGTTTCCGATTGCGTGGCGAGTAAGAGTTGCGACCGACTACGATTCGGACCGTGTCCGTCGCCTTGCGTTGCGCTGTGTCCTCTGCCGTTACGGTGAGCTCGTACCTTCCGTCAGGTAATGTCCAAGGTTGCTGGCTCTCCCACGTAGTTCCTGCGGAACTCTGTGCCAGTGTCAATTTCTTTCCATCGACCTCTGCGGTAACTGAAAGCACTGGCGAGTCTCCCCAGACACCGGCTCGTACGCGCAATGCCCCCTCCACAATGCCTTCCATATTGGCTTCGGTAAGAAGCCGTTCATCGACTGGTGAGGTTACGACAACGACAGGTCCTTCCTGCGGTTCGAGGAAATGCCAAGAGACGGAGCCCTGGTCAAACGTCACCAGACTGTAACCGGCGTTACCCTCCTCGATCTGGCCCGTCGAACGAGTCGCGGCATAGAGGGTGGTGCCATCATTGCTCACCTCGTTGTAATGAGTGTGTCCCATATCCACAAGCCTAACGTCGAATCGGTGTAGCAACTCGGCAAGGCGGCCCGCTCCTTCTTTTAGTTCGCTGGGATAGCAGTGCATCAGGACAACGGACGTCTGTTCGCTTTTCTCTGCCGTCTGAAGCTCGCCTTCTAGCCAAGCGAACTGCTCATCCCCTAGCAGGAATGCGTCGGGACGGGGTTCCGCGAAGACGTTGAGACGGATGAACCGCAAGGTTCCAACCTGAAAACTGTCATTGAGCGAATCTGCTATCGCTTCGCGGAAGTTGGCGAAGCTCTTTTCATGAACGTCGTGATCGCCCACGATGCCACACCAGGGCACTTTCAGCTCGTCCACGCAATCACGCACCGCCGAGTAGGCGCTACGGCTACCGTCATCGGCGATGTCCCCGGGGAGGTACACGAAATTCAAGCCGCTCGTGAACGTCCGGTTGATGTGCCGCACGATGCGGAGTAGATCTTGAAAGTTTTGTTGTGAACGATCCATCATGTGGAGATCGCCGATGTGGATGTAAGCGACCATTCCATCGTGACCAACGGGCAGGGGCGAGAAGTTATGGCGAGAGATGCGTATGGAATTCGAATTGGACATCGTTAGGCCTCCTGAGCCTGGGGAGTTGTGGATACTTTGGTTTCGGGAACACCGAAGAGAAGCAGAGCGAATGCTGCGAGAGCGAGAGCGCCCAAGACCCAAAAGGATACGTTGGCTCCGCGATGTTCCATGAGCGAACCGCCAACGGTCGTGCTTAAGGCTGCGCCTAGAGCCACGGCGGTTGCGACTGCACCTTGTGTCAGGTTGAAGCGACCGGTATCTCGTGTGCGATCCGCAACCACGAGGATAGAAACCACGCCGAAGATAGCATTGGCTACGCCGTCCAAGAGCTGGACCGCGATGAGCGCACCAACTCCATGCACAATCGTGTAGAGCAATGCGCGTAGCGGTAGGACGCCGAAACCGACGAGCAGAAGCGGCTTTCGTCCGCAAGTATTTGCGGCGCGCCCGATCCATGCGGCGGAGAGCATGATGACCGCTTGCGTGACGGCGATGCAACCGGACATGAACGGTGCGGCCGCCCTCGCAGAACCATGGGCTAGTAATTCACCGAGTTGTGGAAGCATTGCCGCATTCGCCAGATGAAAGAGAAAGCAACACACCAGGAAGACGAGTAGCACTTTGTCGTGGAGTAAAGAAAGCACAACCTCTTTTCCACTCCCTGCAATATCTTCGTTTTCGCAGCCACCTCTCGCTAACTCCGGATCGATATCTTCTCTACGAATCAAGAGAGCGGAAACAATCGTCGGGATGACAAGGACAGCCGCCGCGAGGAAGATCGCTCGATTCCCGAAGAAGTGACTGGTGACAGCAATCAGTCCGGCAGCGAAAAGATTGCCAGCCGAGTTGAACCCCTGATTTCTGCCGAACTGCCGATCGAAGGCTGCCACACCGACAATCCCCATGGTGATCGCCGCGAGAGTCGGTCCAAGGAAAGGCCCGGTTCCACCGATTAGTATCTGCGAAGCATAGACAATCGATGGTGACGTGGACACGGTAAGCAGCAGAGCCCCCGTCCCAAGGACCAAAGCCGCAGAAATCAGGAGAAGTCGCTTGCGAAGCACGTTATCAACAATCCATCCGGCAGGGGTCTGCAGGACGACGGTGACGATTCCAGCAACCGTGAGTGCATGACCGACCGCCCCGGCCTTCCAGCCACTTGCTGCCAGATAGGCGGCAACAAAGGGACCGAGGCCAGTTTGCACGTCCGCAAGAAAAAAGTTAGTCGCTTCCATTGCGTGTGTGCTTTGAGCCTTCGTCTTGTTGGTGGAGTGAGTCATGAGCGCCTTCGCTACGGGGTCGAGTCTGCTGACGATAAGGAATCAGGTTTTGTTATGGAATCTGTCTAGGGCAGGAGTAGGTTTTGGCGGGCGACTGAGAAGTTGCTTCACCTCGTTGCTGACGTGAGCTGAGGCTTCGGCTCGGCGTCCCTTCTCTATCGCATATAGATACTTCTTCGTTTTCGTGGCGGACGCCGGAGGAAGAGAAACTAACTCTCTCTTCAAAGGGATGATGGGATGTGCAGCCCGCGTGAGCAGAGGCTGCACTTGTGCTCTTCGATAAGAAGAACCTTTCGGCGCGGTGTTTACGGCTGCGGCTGCGGCGCGCCTACTGGAGGAACCGGAGCGCCCTCGGGCAGAGGTGCCGATGCACCGATAACTGGAGGAACCGGAGACCCAGCACCCACGGGAGCAGGCTGAACAGCGCAAGGTGGCGGAGGCGGCGGCGCCGCTCCGCGAAGGCCATCACGCGGTGCAGGAGGCGGCGGCGGAGTAGCCGGGCCTGCGGCTGGAACAGGTGGAGGAGGACCTCCGGGGCCAGCATCGGGAGTAGGAGGGCCGCCTGCCGGGGGTGCAGCGACGCCAGGTCCGCCATTCATCGCTGCCATAGCCATGTACGTTTGCGAACCGACGCGCACCGTTGAAGCGTCGATCGTGCGCTGGTTCGCAACTCTCGTGCTCATTCCCGTGACTTCCACATGCTCTCCTTTGCGTAACGCGCCCGAAGAGAGATGATCAAAATGAGGGCCAAGTTCGACGGCATCCCCGTTGGATAGAAAGAGCGTGCGTGGAGCCCCATCTAGTCCGGCGCTAAACCCACGGATGCTGGAGCGCGTGGTAACAAGCTGTGCGTTTGAGGCTTCTAAAGCGGGTGTCGGTGTAGGGAGCAGGCCGGGTTGTTGTGCGGTTGCGACCATCAGGGTTGAACCAATAATCAGAATTGCGGAAGAAGCAAAAGGCTTCATAGGATTCACCTCGATTCTGACGAATGCAATCCCTGCACCAATCCCTCCGGCTTCCGGACCATGTCTAACACCCTTTGTTTTCCATGCATCTAAACTCATCCGCAAGAAAGTGCGAAGAGCGGGAGAGCGCGGAGTGTACGGTTTGCATCCGACATGCTGTACGGAAAGCGTACGGTCATCTCACGCCGCTTGCCGCATCCTTCTGGTTTTGTGGCTGCTTTGCATTGGCGCACAAGTTGCTCCCTAAATTCGAAATACAGCTATGTCAGCACGGCACGAAAAGGGAGCCAATGCAAGCGAGCACGCAGGTGGTGAATCTTTCGCGACGTAGGGGCTTTCGCCTGAGGAGCCTTCGTGTGCGGATTGTGCTGTTCGCAGCGCTCGTGTGCCTGATCCTGCTCGTCCTTATCGGTGTGGTGATCGGAGTTCTAGGCAATACGCAAAGCGCGAGCCTGCGCACTGCAGAGCGGCACCTACATACGGTTGCGTTATCGGTCCAGCAGGGGTACAACGCCAACTCAAAATATTCTGTTCCTCTCGCCCAGCTCAATGGATTAGACCCGCACCCGCCAGCGATGCCAAATCCTGGTCCGGACCGTTTAGCTCCACCTCCTGGGGCGACTCATCCTCTGCCACCCGTTCCACCGCCGCCACGCTCACCGCAAGCGACAAACTCGCCCCTCGAGCAACTAATGTCGGATACTCTCAACTCAGAGCCGGGGGTCGAAGGCGGGTTCTTTCGTTTGGAAAACGGGGCGCTTGGTGGGTATTCGTTCCCGACACATGAGGCTCCTGGCCCTCCGAAAGAGATGCCTGTCCGAGAACGGCCGACGATTGAAGGACTCGCCCGTTCGGCCGCAATAAGTGGCGTTGAAAAAAGTCTTCGGTTCCAAGGACAGCACGACGCCGTGCTTTTCGATGCCATACCTTTGCGAGCCTCCAGTGCTCCGGCTTCTCCGGTCATTGGTGCGGCGTGGCTGATGGAACGCCTGCCGGGTGCCGAAGCCGAACAGCATCGTCAATTGCTCTGGGGGGCTTTTGGGTTCGCGTGTGTTGCGTTGCTGATTTGCGCAGCGGCGTTCGTAATTCTTTCGGAAGTGCGCGGAGGCCTGCAGTCGGTTTCGAGTCGTCTCGCTGCCGTCGTTTCTGGAGCGGATATGCCTGCGGACCTCGACAGAACAACGACACTAGAGGAGTTCGACAACGTTCTATCCGGGATCGATCAGATGGCCCACGAGCTACAGGAAAAGATCGATAGAGAACGCACCTTTGAAGCGCAGATGGCTCATCGAGAACGGCTTGCGGCTGTCGGACAGTTCGCCGCCGGAATCGCTCATGAACTGCGGAACCCTTTGGCTACCATCCGGCTTCGGACGCAGATGTCTCAGAATGCAGACAGCAGCGAATTGGCGGCAACGAACGCCAATGTAGTCCTCATCGAGATCGACCGACTCAACGCGATGATCGGCAAGCTTCTTTATTTTTCGCGTCCCAGTCTTAGACACGAAGTTCTCCTTGATCTCAGCGCCGTGGCACGTGATCGCGTTCAACGTTGGAATGAAGAGTACGGTACCGACGTCGCCCACTTGCAAGAACCTGCCGAACCGGTAATTGTCTCCGGCGACGGTGAGGAGTTTCGTCGCGTCTTCGACAATTTACTTGAGAACGCTCTTCAGGCATTCACAGCACATAAGAATGCTCCGTTCGCAGAGGTCACGCTGCGTTTATCAGGACCGAATGCTATTGTTCATGTCCTCGATCAAGCTCCTGGCTTTGACGAAGAATCTCTGCGTAGAGCTCTGGACCCCTTCTACACGACGAAGGAACGCGGTACCGGGCTTGGACTTTCCATCGTCAACGAAATACTTCGCGCTCATGGCGGGACTCTCTTCACTGAAAACGGCGAAGGTGGCGGCGCGGACGTCTGGTTTGAAATCCCAGCATATGTTCCGAGCGCGCCGTCGGAGGGAGGAATCCATGCCTGAGATTCTTGTCGTAGACGATGACACGAGCTTGCGGGAGACCGTCCGCGATCTGTTGATCTCGGCAAATTACGAAGTCGTTGAAGCTGCCGATGGACGCGCGGCCCTTGAAATCATTCGAGAGCATCAACCCGACGCGGTGTTGTGCGACTGGAAGATGCCGAGAGCGGGTGGTGACTTCGTGCTCCAACAACTTAGGCAGGACGCAGTGCTGCCGGGCCTGCCTGTGATCGTCTTCACGGCATTTGGCGATGGTGAGAGCGCCATGATTGCGATGCAGGAAGGAGCCTATGACTTTCTCGTAAAGCCGGTAGATGTGGATGCAGTTCTTCTCTCTCTCAGACGCGCGCTTCATCACAGCAGACTCACCAAAGAACTCGAGCTTCTCCAGAAGGATCGCTTTCGTGACGAGCATATGGCACCGCTCCATGACGACGCATCACGTCTAATTGGGAGTTCGCCAAGCTGGATTGAGGTGTTCAAAGGTATTGGACAAGTCGCTCGAACCGATGTCACGGTACTGCTCCAAGGTGAGACGGGCACAGGCAAGGAAGTCGTCGCTCGTACGATTCACCAGAATAGCAACCGCAAACAGCGACCGATGATTACGGTGAACTGCGCCGCGATACCAGCAGAGTTAGCCGAATCAGAGCTTTTTGGTCACGAGCGCGGCTCGTTCACCGGCGCGATATCCCAGAAGATCGGTCGTTTCGAAGCGGCAAATGGTGGGACGATTTTTCTGGATGAAATCGGTGAACTGCCTCTCGCTCTCCAACCAAAACTCTTGCGAGTCCTCCAGGAGCGCACGTTCGAGCGCGTAGGATCGGCGACCTCGCAAAAAACGGATGTACGCATCATCGCAGCAACCAATCGAGATCTCGCCACCGAGGTGGCTCAAGAGCGATTTCGCTCCGACCTCTACTATCGTCTGAACGCGTTCTCTATTCGCTTGCCGCCTTTGCGCGAGCGCCTCAATGATATCGCCCCTCTCGCGAGATATTTCCTGTCCCGGTTTGCCAGACGCAACGGATCGGTTGAGTCTGCCTTGTCTCACGAGTGCATCCAGATACTGGAACAACACCCCTTTCCCGGTAATGTCCGCGAACTCGAGCAACTCATGGACCGCGTGGCTGTCAAGGTTGCTGGCCGCCCTATAGCCAGCGATTTGCTGAAGTCAGAGTTGAGTGCTCAAACAGGCGAGGGGTCCTCCCACTTCGAAGATTGGGAAGCTTTACCCTTTCACGACGCCGTTAGTAAGTGGGAGAGGCATCTCATCGATAGAGCCATGCGCCACGCAGGAAATAACAAAGCGGAGGCCGCCCGTCTGCTAGGAATTCAACGAAGATTGCTCTATGAAAAGCTGGAACACTTTGGTGGCGGCAAGCGGAAATAACCTCTAAGACGAATTTGGGATTGCAGCCATCTATGGACGAGCGATAACAAATTCCGAGCGCAAGGTAAACAGCCAACTTGCCGGGCTTGTCTTTGGCGAACCACTAATATTGGAAAGGGGACTCAAAACACGAAAGACCTTCGAGAGAGAAGGTCTTCTGGGAGCCATTTCCGATCAGGCACCACCGGCACTTGCTTGGAATTCTAGTGTCGATAACTCGTAATCTTTGGTTGCGGGGGTAGGATTTGAACCTACGACCTTTGGGTTATGAGACGACGAAAACACCTGTAAGTCATAGAAAACAATGGGCACAAGTGGTAACCCATCGGAACGATCGGAAATGGTCTAACTGGCACATTTGGAAAGGTTTAGGAGCAAACAGGAACTTTTGGGAGTGGGTCAATGGGGACTTAACGGGGACTTAAAATTCCCTTGCCCAAACGACATTTAAGTCCCCAATGGGGACTTAAAGAATGTCAAAAGTCGGCCAACTTCAAGAATGTTTGTTCAGCTTTTGGCGTTGGGCCTATTTCCCAACGGCCCTATGCCCAAAGACTCTTATCTCTGCCCAAAGGCCGTTCTGACGACATCGTTGCCGTCGTCTTAGCCCGCGCGAGAGTCATCTCGCGCCCGGAGACGCCATGACTTCATTCCCCGATATACCTTGCGAACCGACGAGCTTGTTGCTCGAACTCGCCAGCCTTCCGCCGAAACCCCCACGCTCAAAACTCGAACCACACCGCGAACTGATCCGGGAACTCCGCCGCAAGGGCCGGACGTATCGGGAGGTCGCGAGGCTGTTTGAGGAGCGAGTCGGCTTCCACGTCGCTCCGAGCACCCTGCACTCCTTCGTCAAGGTCCGCGCCCGTCATCGCAAGCAAGTTCAGTTCGAGCTTCCCTCTGCTGATGTCGTGCGCGAAATAGCGCCAACTCCGACCAGTCGCGTCGCGGCCTTCAAGGCGAAGCCCACGGTCCAGGAAGAGAAGCGGTCCCGCTTCGTCTTCCGCGAAAACGAACCGTTAACCCTCAGCACTCAGGGAGGTGCTCAATGACGAATTCCAAGCGCGTAGTTTTCACGATGGGCGGCAAAGGAGGCGTCGGCAAGACTGGCGTCATGGTCGCCCTTGCCGAATGGTTTGAAGCGAATGAAATTCCGGTTACGCTGCTCGATCTCGATACAGAGAACAAGGCTCGCGGCTCGCTCAAGCATTTCTTCAACGGCACGGTAACGAAGGTGAACATTCACACGCCTGCCGGCCTCGATGCTTTCGTCGATCATCTTGATAGCGGTTCGGAGATCATCCTGGCCGATATGGGGGCAGGAGCTGGCCAAGTTGCCGCCGACTGGTTCGAGTCGATGTACCAGGATGTAGCCGCGACGGGCGTCAGCTTCACGGCAGTTGGTGTGGTCACGCCTGATCCGGCAAGCGTGGAGAGCATCCTTGCTTGGGCGAACAGGCTTCAAGATCGCGTCGAATATGTCGTCGTCGAGAATGCCACCAGCACTCTCTCGGACTTCACCTACTGGCGATCAACGGAGCAGGCCAAGAAGTTTCGAGACGCCTTCGCCCCAACAGTTCTGCAGATGGAGTTCCGGCTTGCAGAACTAGAGAACCCTGTGCGCCAACATGGCATCAAGCTCGGTGATGTGGCAGATCGCAAGTCGACGGTGTCTGAGTTGAAGAGGGCATCGCTCATCATGCGAGCGCAGAGCTACCGCCGTCGCCTCTTTTCCGAGTTTGATCGGACGAAGGAGGTGTTTCTGCCATGAGCATCTCAACGGTATTGCCACAACTTGAGGAAACGGAGGCGGGAGAGTCGAGTCTGTTCGACTCTCTCGCCCGCCTTGTGCCGCCAGAACTGCAAACGGCATACTACCGCGTCTTAGCACACACACGAACACTCGGCCCGGATGACGAGATGCTTCGCATCCTCGAAGCGATGGGCGTCCTCGCGTTGCTGACTCGGCACACTCCAAAGGACATCGCTGATGAGCGCGAGCGCATTCAGGAGATGTTGGATTTACATCTTCAGTTCTCCGATGAATCGCAACAAAAGATGTTGGAGTATGTCCATTTCATCGAAGGCCGTTTGGCTGAGCTGCCTTCCGAGATTGAAGTAGGTCTCGATCCTCAGCAGATTGCAAAGATTCTAGGCGAGAGCCTGCGTCAGCACTTCGTGCAGTCCGGTGTCCCGGATACTGTTGCAGGACTGCAGGCCACGACTGCTGCAATGGGAAACGTCCAGAAGCAACTGAGCGGAGTTTTGCGCGATCTGACGGACAGAGATAGCGGAGTTGCGGCAAGAGTCGAATCCGCAAATCGCAACGTTTTTCAATCACTGGAGCGCCGAACGAAGGCGCTGGACGAGCTCTTGCATGAATTCAAGACGGACTTGCTCCGCATATGGATTCCGTTGGCCACTGCTGCGACGATGCTTATCGGGCTGTTCGCCGGGATGGAAATACAAGGGTGTAGAGACACGGGACCGGGGTCGGCGACCCAGTCATTGCCTCCCTCGATTGCGGTGCCCTCTGTTCCTGACACCCTGGCAACTCCACGTCGGGCAAGGCAAAAGTAACGCAGCGTCTCCGTCCACAACGCAATAGAACAGCCACCTCACTTTGTGAGGTCTTGGGATCAGCCGATGATGGCAAAGCCCTCCGCTCTTGACCATATATCGGGGCTCCTGGTGTTCGCTTTCAGTGGTATGTTCTGTCCCTTGGACAGTCCTTAGAACATTCCGGTATCCTCAGAGGCAATATGTCAATGCTCCAAGACAATCCGGGAGTGGGATCGTCTGTGAGGGTAAAGCCAAAGACTCAAGTGCCGACGAAGGTCACTACAGAATCTGGCACAGTTCGCTCATTGCCCCACGTCGTGAGCCTTTTTTGCGGGGCAGGGGGACTCGATTGGGGATTCAAGAAGGCGAACTTTCCCGTTGCTGTTGCTTTTGACAAATCCAGCGCGGCAATCAAGTCACACAAACACAACTTCCCTGATACCAAGAGTATTCGCGCAGATTTGCGCGAACTGACATCACAGGGAATGATTGATCATGTGCTCGGCGTACTCGATGCCGGTTCATGCATAGGTGTAATTGGTGGTCCGCCTTGCCAAGGCTTTTCGCGAGCGAACGCGGGGTCTACAACCGCCGATCCGCGAAATAGTTTAGTTCAACTTTACCTCGACACAATCAAAGCGCTTCAAACGAAATTTAAAGTAGAGTTTGTAGTTTTCGAAAATGTTCTAGGTATCAAGGACAAAAAACACCTCCCAACATTCCAATCGCTGCTCGATGGACTCAAGGCACTCGGCTTTGATGCTGTAGATGCCGAATACTGCGCACTTGACTTCGGAGTTCCTCAGAACCGAAGACGAATCATCGTCACGGCCATGGCGCGTGGTCGCGGATATCCGCCTATAAAGGTCAGGAAGAGAACTGGGCCGAGGAATGTCGAGGACGTGATCCGGAAGCTCTGCGCGCCAGCCTTCTTCTCGCGCAAATTGCAGACGGAAGACATTCCAGGTCATGCCAATCACTGGACGATGCGGCCAAAGTCAGCCAGATTTTCGCAGCTTCCTTCGGCTTGGCGAGCCACGCGCAGTTTCAGGCTTACCAAATGGGATGCTCCTAGCCCCACAATCGCATTCGGGCATAGAGAGATACACGTACACCCGTCATGTACTCGTCGCCTGAGCATATACGAGGCGATGCTGCTTCAAGGGTTTCCGAAGGTCTTCATCTTGAAGGGAACTCTCTCCGATCAGGTTGAGCAAATCTCCAATGCTGTCCCACCTCCCTTGGCACTCGCCATCGCGCAAGGCATTCGTCGTGCGGTTCTAGGAGTGCAGCCATGACCCAGACCGGTGAGGTGATTCTTGATGAGCAGCGCCTAATTGCCCGAATCTTGGAGAGCCAAAATAGCGGTGATTTTGTTTCAACTCGGTTGCAAACGGACGAGAGAGTAATTGCCCGTGTGACGGATGGCATATACCGTCAGCCTGCGTCAGCTCTGCGGGAGCTTATTTCAAACGCTTACGATGCGGACGCAACGCGTGTTGTAATT
Organism: uncultured Granulicella sp.; assembly: GCA_963693075.2. Classification (GTDB taxonomy): domain Bacteria; phylum Acidobacteriota; class Terriglobia; order Terriglobales; family Acidobacteriaceae; genus Edaphobacter. The sequence continues at coordinate 1,063,195 of CAXMMP010000001.1, forward strand.
CAAACTGACGCCCCGAGATTCGACCGCATCAGCGTGGAAGATGATGGTGTCGGAATGACGCCGGCTACACTCGCTCATCTCTTGCGTCATATTGGCGGGAGTGCTAAGCGGAATGATGAAGGACGTGGTCTTGGTGTTACCTCACAGACTGACCTGACTTTGAGTCCCGGTGGTCGGAAGCTAATAGGAAAGATTGGCATCGGGCTTTTTTCCGTTTCACAACTCACCCATTCATTTCAGATCGTCACTAAGATCGCTGGAGACCCCTACCGTACCATCGCAACGGTTACGCTCAGGCAATATTCAGATGAGCATTCTCAGACAGCGTCTGGTGATCTTGGTTCCGAATTCGAAGCCGGGAAGGTAAACATATGGCGTGAAAAGGCCGCTGACACAGATGTTCATGGCACGACAATAATCCTCAATAGTATTCGCCCCCAAGCACGCGATACCCTACGAAGCCGTGAGATTTGGGCCGCGATTGAGGAAGCTGAGGGGCAGTCAACTAGCGGGGAGAAACATGATCTCGAACCGCCTAAATATCACATAGGCAGAATTGATCCAGCATCAGGCGAGTTACTCAAAAAGACAGCACAGAGGTTTTCAAATACCCCTTGGAGTGAGTCGGATAGTCCAAAAGAAGCATTCGATGCTCTAGTCAATTGCGTTTGGGATGAGATACGGCAAGGAACGGATACAAATCCACGACTTGAACGTCTGTTCGACTACTACTTGCGGATGATTTGGCAGTTGAGTCTTGCCATCCCGCTCCCTTATGTAGATGGACACCCCTTCGACATCGCACTCACTGAGGTTGGAGCTGCTTACAAACTATCAAATCAGGGTAAGGTACAAGCCTCGTTGCTTGCAGATGTCGAGGGGTCTTTGCGCGATCGTCTCAACTTGCAGGATGCCACAGTACGCGACGACGAATTCAGTGTCTTCATAGACCAGCTAAAGCTGGGGCGGCCCCTGCGTTTTACCGGTCTTCCTAGCACGTCACATGCATTGAAAAGGCCACTCATCTTCGCGGGTCAATGCCTACAAGAATTTACCAATGTTGCTCCAGAATTAAGTGGTGGCCCGCTTGAATTCGAGGCGTACTTGTTTTGGGCTCCCAAAATTGCACCGGTAGAGCATCAAGGTTCACTGATTAGAATCCACGGTTCTAGTGGGACACTCTTCGATCCGACCTTTATGCGCTATCAGGTTTCCGAACAGACACGACTTAGACAGATTACTTGCGAAATTTTTGTACACCGAGGACTTGATAGCGCCCTCAATATTGATCGGGAATCATTCAACGCCGCACATCCACACTCTGTATACATAACCAAATGGCTTCATAATGCCCTTCGTCAGGTCGCGTCCGCGCAAAAGAGGCTAGCAAGCGAGATTCGAAACGAACAACGAGAGGGGAGCCGACAAGCTACGCTCTCTGGAATCCAGGAGATCGCATACGACGTATGGACGGAGGAAGCGTCTGACGAAGGATCAAGCCCGCCTCCTGTCAAGTTTGTTGCTGCTGGCGACGAGCCATCTGCATCGCCAGACAGCGACACCTTTGTTTTCTCTCGTGCTACTGTAATGCCGGAAAGTCTGAATACAAAGACGGCGAAGGCTAGAGCAAAAGACTCTGTAGTGGAGGAAAAGCTTCGGGCGATTGTCCAAGCGCTATCGTCATACCATCTCTTGGATAGTCTTAGTAAACGTAAGCGTGAGCGGTTACTTCGTGCCATTTATCAAATTCTGGTGAGTGAGGACGAATGACAGCCAACGGAGAGCAGGGTGATGATCTCGCAGAAGATATAGTCGGAGTTGAAGCCTACGAGGCACCAAGGCCACCACAAAAAGAGTTTCAGCCATGGCATCGCCCGCGGAAGCAATTCGTCCGTAAGGAACAATGGGCAGTTCAGTTAGAGGCTTTGCTAGACGCCAGAAGCGTAAAGCCAGAAGTGCTTCGTTACCTCGGGTTGCCCGGTATTGATCTACTAGATCTACGGCACGTACATGATATTGTGTGTCACCCGAGGAGCATTCAACTCGCATTCTTGGGGTTCAATAGCGCCATTTCTTCAAATAGCGACCAACAGACAGAGATCAATATCTCTTTGGATGAAGTGTTGCGTCTACCTAATGTGGCGACGCAATCGAAAATCATTCCAGATGATATTCGTCGGCTATCGAATCCTTTGTCGATTGGGAATCAGACGGCCCGTCGTCTTGGCCCATTTGACGTAGTGAATCTTGATCTATGTGACGGTTTTGGTAAGCAGGAGCCTGGGGTTGTTGATGACTCGCACTACAACGCATTAGCTCAGATTCTTTCAATTCAACTGCTGAACCCCAACCCTTGGTTGCTCTTCCTGACGACCAGGGTAGGGCATGCAGATGTCCATGTCGAGTTGCTTAAGAAGTTCCAGGACATCTATGAGAAGAACTTGACAGACATAAAGGCGTTTCGAGATTTATCTACCGAAAAGTTCGGAGTGAATGACAGAGACAGCATTAACTCCGTTTGTGCTACAGAGAGAGGACACGCAGACGTATTCTTGACAGGCCTGTGCAAGTGGATGTCTCAACTGGTTCTCAATACGAACCCTCCCGCACAGCTTGAGGTCACGAGTGTGCTCGGATACAAAGTATTGCCAACTGCTACAAGCGAAGACCTAATTTCCTGCGCGATCCGATTCACGCCACGACCCGGTGTAGTGAATGATCCGGTGGGGGTTGCTGGGATTCTCAACAATCGACAAACAGACGAAGGAGCGATTGCGGTCAGAGCGCTGAAACGGATCGCAAATCGAGGCGATGTTGATACGATTTTAGCCGACGATGTCGACTTGCAAAAGAAAATGCTAGAGGAGATGGCGGGGCTTCTTGAACTTGCACGCTACGACCGTACCGCGTTTCTTACGTGGGCTACTAGTAGCTGACAGGCAAACCGCAATTGCTTTTCTGGTCAGTATGATTGAGCTTCTAAAGTCCATCCCTAGATTCTTTTCTGATACCCATCGAACTGACCTCGAACATCTTCGAATCGCGTTCGACCCTGTTCGATGACCGTTCGTGATGTACTTTTATGGTGGCATTCCTAAGCCGACAGACTTAGGGATGGTGTCTACTTCTTCCTTTCGTTTTTCGCGTCGGCTGATTCCGCTGTCTCGCGGAGTCGTGCAGATGCTGCATTTCGTCCCATAAATGGCGTCTGCGGCTGACACACTCGCTGCAAAGCATCCTGGAGCCACAAAGGAAAGAGTGAGGTGTGCCGCTGGAGTTCACGGATCGCTTCCTCGGGAACTATTTCGACAAGTTGGCCGAGGACTTTGCTTACCTCGGCGGGGCCAGCCCACGCCAGCGCCCGTACCAACTCCCCCGGAGGCTCATTCCAGAGGACAAGCTGCCAGTTAGGAGCGTGCTGGAAGTAAATCATCAACTTGCCCATCTTGTACGAACGAGTTCTACCGGAAGTCCAATAAACGGTGTGCATGGGAACCTGAGTGGTCAAGCCAAGAGCGTTGGCGCAAAACGCTCCAAAGGGCGCTATCGCCTCTCCTGATTGGTTCGCGATCTGTTCGATGAAGACGTCAACTCCGGGTCCATAACGGCCAAAGCGGCTGATGATGGTGGCTACGTAGACTCCGCGAGAAACTCTGAAAATCTCGCCGCCCTTTGCTAAGGCGCAGAGCGTCCGGGATATAGTCTCCCGATCTGCGAGATGGAGGAACGTTGCCACCGTAACGGGTTTCCCTTCGTGCATCTTGGCGAGTTCCGCAGTGATGGCTTTGGCTAGCTCTCGCATCCCACCAGAAGTATAAAGATGCGGTTGGGTCTGCTTCCAGTCTGGATCGATGTTCAGCCCGTCGGGTGGGCAAATTCAGGCGCTCTCGCTCTTTTGAGAGCGACCTTCAGGGCGGGAAGACGGGCGCTTTTGGGTCAGAGGAATCTGGGAATGACAGGAGCAGACTCTATGGCACGCAAAGGGACTTCCACTCTCACCGGCTTCGTTCGTGCTTATAGAGTGAAGCGGGCGGCGTAAGCCGCCCGCCGAGAATAACCCTAACTAGCTTTCGCCAGTTGAGGGATATTCGAGAACGCTATCTCTGCCTTTGATTCAAGAGCAGACAGGATCACAGCGGAAGTTTTCTGGATGACCTCAAGGCTTTCGGTGAGGAGCGCCGCATTACCGTGGTAGAGGTGGATGTAGTCAGCCGAAGCTCTGCCCGTCGATAGGCCGATGGTCTTGCCGACGACAAAGGCGATTGCCTCGGCCTCCGTCTCGCGTACTGTCTTTGTCGTGGCTGTGCGCCGCTCGGCCTTGTGCAACATCTCGTGTGCGAGTTCGTGAACGAGGGTGGAGAACTCCTCGGGTGCGGACTGCCCCGACAGAATCGCAATCTTTCCGCCGTAGCTCATCCCCAACGCGGGAGCGATGCTCTCTTTCCACTCAAGCGACACTCCCTGAGCGATCACAAAATCGACCAACCGTTCCCGGTACTCGCCAACATTGCCTGTGACGCGCTCGGACAGTTCGGGAAGCCCCTTGCCTTCCGTCTGCGAGACATCAAAGACGTAGGCGGAGCGGAACCCGACCAACACGGCTTGATTCTGGGTGCGGATGTCCTTCTCCGCTTCAGCATCCTTCTTGCGCTTTACGCCAATGACCGGGGCGAGAATGCGGATGCCGCGCTCTCCCTTCTTGACCTTGCGGCCAAGCTGGTTCCACGCATAGAGCCCGGCTACTCTCTGAGCATCTGGCCTTTGTCGGGCGATCTCCAAGATGTTCCCAAAGCTGTAATTGTGAAATCTTCCCATCGCCGTGAGGTACGCGGTGAGTCCTTCCGAGTGTCCCTGCTCCAACTGCTCGATGAGGGCTTGGACGTTGGCCGCGATAGCTTCCTTCGCCGTCTGCTGCTTCTGTTGCTGCTGTTTGAGGTTTTGGGTGAACGGGGTGACGGTGGATGCGGTGGTAATGGATGCGGTGTTCATGGGTGTTTCCTCCTTGGCGGTTGCCGTTGTTTTTCATGCCATGCGTGGCATGTACCTACATGCCGAACGCCACCTGGCGAAGGTGGGGCGGCAAGGCGCAAGGGAGGGGTATCGCCCACCCGAAGGGCGAGCGGAGCGAGTGATTTTTACGCAGGAAAAATTATGGGGACACCCTTGTCGCCGCGCCAGGGCAGCGCCCTCAGCGAGGTTTGGTCTCCTAATTCGCGCTCGTCAGAGCGCCTGACTTCAGGGAGGGCGTTGCGGGAAGGAACAGCCCGCAGAGGTGGGAAACGGAGAACCGCAGGATCGAAGCGCGGGAGGAGGCCTACTCCCGGCAGTCATGGATTTCGTGCATCCCGGAAGGAAAACCCAATTGTGTCACCAGTGATGACACAATTGCTGTGGTTACGCCACCGCATCATCTCAGTCCAGAGCGAGTGGGCGGAAGACCGTGGAGACCCCGTGCGCACACCTGTAACGGAGCTTGTTGGGAGTTTATTTCTTTGGTGGTTGTGAAGGCGGAAAAGATCCGTTTGCAAGTGTCGTAGGGGAACGTGACGGCAGGAACAGGCCCGCTGCGGAGGGTGGCGACGGAATAACTAGCCGTAGAAATGGAGGAATATCCTCCTTCAAGACACGCTCGAATCGTCGCTAACCATAACACTGACGCTTTGACGTTCTATTGTGTAGGCTTAGAAGCAAGCCATCACTGCTGTTCTCTATGTCCATAACGCCTGAACAACTCGCGCGCGAAGAGATTGACCGCTTGCTCATCTTGGCTGGCTGGGTCCTCCAGGACAAAGATCAGTTTGATCGGAATGCTTCAGAGGGCGTCGCTGTTCGTGAGTTTTCGCTGCCCAATGGAGAGTGTGATTACCTCTTATTTGTGGCAGGTAAAGCTGCTGGGGTGATCGAAGCGAAGAAGGCAGGCTCGACGCTTAGCGGGGTAGAAACACAGTCTGAGAAATACATCGCAAAGCTACCGGAGCATCTGGCGCGATGGAGCGATCAACTCGTCTTCCACTACGAATCGACCGGCTCAGAAACATACTTCTGCGACCGCCGTGATCCCAAGGCCCGTTCGCGAGCGCTGTTTGCTTTTCAAAAGCCCGCCACATTGCACGCTTGGCTCAAGGACGATCAGACACTACGAGGCCGCCTCAGACAGATGCCTCAACTCGATGTCTCCGGTTTGCGGGACTGCCAAATCGAGGCGGTAAAGGGTCTGGAAACTTCATTGGCTCTGGACAATCCAAGAGCCTTGATTCAGATGGCGACCGGGGCCGGCAAGACGTTCACTGCCTGCACGTTCAGTTGGCGTTTGCTGAACTTTGCGAAGGCAAAGCGCATCCTCTTTCTAGTGGATAGAAACAACCTCGGCGATCAAACGCTCAAGGAATACCAGAACTACGATCCTCCCGGCTCCGGGCGCAAATTCACCGATACCTATATCACGCAGCATCTGCACAGCAACCGGATCAACCCCGATGCCAAGGTCGTCATCACGACGATCCAGCGTCTCTATGCCATGCTGCAAGGTCAGGAACTGGACGAATCGGCGGAAGAGGCATCCGCCTTTGAGACATGGACGAATGAAGATGGCGACCTAAGCCCGGTCGCTTACAACCCTGCCATCCCTATCGAGCATTTTGACTTCATCGTCACGGATGAATGCCACCGGTCAATCTATGGTGTCTGGCGTCAGGTGCTCGAATACTTCGACGCCCATCTGATCGGCCTCACGGCTACCCCTTCCTCGCATACGCTTGGCTTCTTCAAGCAGAATCTTGTCTCCGAATATCCTTACGAGCAGTCCGTGGTAGACGGCGTCAACGTCGGCTTTGAGGTTTTTCGCATTCGTACGCTGGTCAGTGAGCATGGCGGCACAGTGAACTCGGAATACCACGTCCCGGTGCGCGACAGGCGGACACGGGCTATCCGTTATCGCCAGTTGGACGACGATCTGGAGTACACCAAGAAGCATCTCGATGAGGCCGTCACTGTTCCGAACCAGATTCGCGCTGTGCTGCAGTGCTACAAAGACAAGCTGTTCACGGAGCTGTTTCCAGGCAGAACCGGCGAATGGGTGCCGAAGACGCTGATCTTTGCCAAGGACGACAACCATGCCGAGGAGATCGTCCATGCTGTACGGGAGGTCTTTGGGCAGGGCAACGACTTTGCCAAGAAGATTACCTACCAGACGACCGAGAAGCCGAAGGAACTGATCGCTGCCTTCCGCGTAGACCCCTTTCCCCGCATCGCGGTCACGGTGGACATGATCGCCACCGGCACGGACATCAAGCCGGTCGAGTGCCTCATCTTCATGCGCAATGTGAAGTCCGAGGGCTACTTCGAGCAGATGAAAGGGCGCGGCGTTCGCACTCTCAAGGACGCCGACCTGCGGCAGGTCACGCCCGACGCACAGACGAAGACACGCTTCGTCATCATCGACGCGGTAGGAGTTACCGAGGGCAAGAAGACGATCTCTCAGCCCCTCGAACGGAAGCGCAACGTGGCCTTCGATGCGTTGATCGATCAGGTGGCCCAGGGCCGCCACGACTTCGATGCCATCTCCTCGCTCGCCGGCCGGCTGGCCGCGTTGGACCGCAGGATCGACGACGAGGACCGCCAGCGCCTCAGGGAGCTTGGCTTCCCGGGTGGGACCACGCTGAAGGAGATCTCCAGTGCGCTGCTCCAGTCCATCAGCCCGGATGTGATCGACGCGGAAGTCATCGCGCGGCATGGCAGCCTAGAAGCGGCGACTCCGGAGCAGATCACCGCAGTCGAGGAAGAGTTGAAGGATCGCGCTTGCAAGCCCATTGACAACGCTCCACTGCGAACGCTCATCAAGGTCATCAAGCAGAAGTCCGACATCGTCATCGACGAAGGTACGGTCGATCAGGTCATCTCCGCCGGGTACGACCTCAAGCAGGCGGAGCTGCGCACCACCGGCTTCCGCGAGTTTATTGAGACCCACAAGAACGAATTGCTGGCGCTGGAGATTCTCTACAGCAAGCCATATCCCAAACGGCGGCTGACGTACCAGAGCATTCAGGAGCTGGCCCAGCGGCTCACCGATCCGCCCTATCACCTGACGACGGCGGACGTATGGCAGGCCTACCGTCGGCTGGAGTCTTCCCTGGTGCGCGGCACACCGGCAGACAAGGTGCTGACGGAGATCATCTCGCTAGTGCGCTTTGCCACCGGCCAGGCTGAGATACTGGAACCCTACGCAGGCCGCGTCACGCAGCGCTTCAATCTCTGGATCGGGCGACAGAAGAACGCAGGCCGCACCTTTACTGGGGATCAGATGAACTGGTTGGAAGCCATCCGCGACTACCTTGCGGTGAATGTAGAGATCGCCCCCGCAGACCTGATGCGGGACAACCCCTTCAGCGCCTGGGGCGGCGTCGTGGCCGCACGGCAGGTCTTCGGGCCGGAGTTGAATGGCTTGCTGGATGAGTTGAGTGAGGCGTTGGCGGCGTGAACGAAGAACAGAAACCGGATAATCTAGAGCCAGGAGAGATAAACGTTCCAACTATTCCTAGTTCATGGGAGCTGGTCGATTTTGAACTCGCTTTCGAGCTGGTTTCGACAAACGATCGAAAGGTACCAAGCGGCGATTATCTGTCTGAAGGACCGCTTCCGGTAGTTGACCAAGGACGGCAATTCATCGGTGGCTTCACCGATAAGGTTGATTTTGCAATCGAACCGGGCGACGGACTTCTTGTTTTCGGTGATCACACACGAGCGTTCAAAGCCGTTGACTTCTCATTTGCAGCTGGGGCGGATGGAATCAAAATATTGAGGCCGAGGATGACAAGCATGAAATATGCGTTTTACGCTTGCTCATCTCTCCGCTTTCCTAATAAAGGGTATGCCCGACACTTCTCACACTTACGCAAATGTAAGTTTCCCGTGGCCCCATCAGAAGAACAGAAACGCATCGTATCCAAGCTTGATGAGCTGTTCAGTCAGATTGAAAATGGCGAGCGGACGCTGGAGCAGGTGCGGAAGCTGGTGGAGCGGTATCGCCAGTCGGTGCTGAAGGCTGCTGTGACGGGCGAACTGACGCGAGAGTGGCGCGAGCAGCACGCAGGCGAGTTGGAGTCCGGCGAAGCCCTCCTTACCCGCATCCTCGAAGCCCGCCGCCAAGCCTGGGAGTCCGCCGAACTCGCCAAGATGACGGCGAAGAACCAGCGGCCTAACAATGACGCATGGAAGAAGAAGTACAAAGAGCCCCCTGTTCCCGATTCGTCTTTGCTGGCTGAATTGCCTTTTGGGTGGATGTGGGCAAGTGTAGAGCAGCTATCTTCTGCGGTCGTCGATGGCGTTCATAAGAAACCAAACTATGTTTCGAGCGGAATACCTTTCGTGACTGTTCGAAACCTTACGGCTGGACCGGGGATTAGCCTTGAAAAGTTGAATTACATCACTGCAGAAGATCATGAAGAGTTCACGAAGCGAACAAAGCCGGAACGAGGTGACGTACTTGTATCCAAAGATGGAACATTAGGCACGATCAGGCTAGTGGATACCGACGTTAATTTCAGTATTTTTGTGTCGGTCGCTTTGGTGAAACCCGTTGAACGAAAGATGGGACGATTCATGGAGGTTGCGCTCAGTTCTCCTTCAGTGCAAGCACAAATGGTTCCCAAAGGCACCGGTCTCCAGCACATCCATCTCGAAGACCTAAGGCAGGATTGCTTACCTTTGTGTTCCGTTGCCGAGCAATCGGTAATCGTAGACCTGGTGGCACTCCGCCTTTCTCAAATCGATCAGATTGACAGCTACCTTCAGGGACAAGTCCGCCAAGCCACGAGTCTCAGACAAGCAGTGCTAAAAGCTGCTTTTTCAGGGTGTCTGGTTCCTCAAAATCCAAGCGATGAACCCGCCTCCATCCTCCTCGAATGCATCGCCGCACAGCGCGCGGCTGCCGCATCGGATGCAACCGCCGCGAAGGAGCGAAAAAGCCAAAGCAGATTTCCTTCGGGAATGACAATGAAGAGGGCGACCCCAAAAGCCTCTGCGGGAAAAACTACACCGAGAAAACCGAAAGCAAGCAAAGGCAAAGCCAAAGCATGACCACCATCGATTACAGCAGTCTCGTCTCCAAGGTCTGGAGCTACGCGCATGTTCTGCGCGACCAGGGCATCAGCTACGGCGACTACGTCGAGCAGATCACCTTCCTGCTCTTCCTCAAGATGGATCAGGAGCGCACCGACCTGCTGGGCGAGCCCTCCATTATCCCGCCCCGTTGGCGCTGGGATAAGATCGCGCCACTTGCGGGCGACGACCTGGAGCTGCAGTATCGGCACACGCTCGAAAACCTGGGCAAGGAGAAGGGCCTGATCGGCACCATCTTCCGCAAGGCGCAGAACAAGCTCACCGACCCGGCCAAGCTGAAGCGGGTCGTCTCGTTGATCGATGCCGAGACGTGGATCGGCATCGGCGTCGATGTGAAGGGCGAGATCTACGAGGGTCTGCTCGAAAAGAATGCCGGTGAGGTGAAGTCCGGCGCTGGCCAGTACTTCACGCCGCGCCCGCTGATCAACGCCATCGTGGACGTGATGGACCCGCGCATCGGCGAAACGGTGCACGACCCCGCCTGCGGCACCGGCGGCTTTCTGCTCTCCGCCTACGACCACATGAAGGGCCAGTCGCAGGACCGCGCCCAGCAAAGGAAGCTGCGTGAGAAGTCGCTCTCCGGCGTGGACATTGTGGATGAGGTCGTGCGCCTCTGCGGGATGAACCTTTACCTGCACGGCATCGGCAACGGCGAGAGCCCGATCCGCTCCGCCGATGCGTTGGCGACAGACCCTGGCGAACGTTTCAATGTGATCCTGACGAATCCGCCGTTCGGTCGCAAGTCCAGCTATCGGGTGATAGGGGAAGACGGCGGCGTCGATACAGAGCGTGAGGACTACGAGCGCGAGGACTTCAAGTTCACCACCTCGAACAAGCAGCTGAACTTCTTGCAACACATCATGACCATCATGGACAGCGCAGGCCGCGCCGCCGTGGTGCTGCCTGACAATGTGCTGTTTGAAGCGGGAAGCGCCGGGGAGGGCATCCGCAAACGGCTGCTGACCCAGTTCGACTTTCACACGCTGCTGCGGCTGCCGACCGGCATCTTCTACAAGCCTGGCGTGAAGGCGAACGTGCTCTTCTTCGACAAGCATCCGCCGCGCTCGGACGGGAAGGCGAATACGAAGGCGCTCTGGATTTACGACTTCCGCACTAATCGCCACTTCACGCTGCGGAAGAATACGCTGAAGGCGTCCGACCTGGATGACCTCCGTTCCTGCTACTCGGCGAGTAATCGAGCCAAGCGCAAAGAGTCAGAGCGCTTCCACCGGTTCTCGGCGGACGAGTTGCTCAAGCGGGACAAGATCAATCTGGATATCTCTTGGCTGAAAGACGACAGCTTGGATGATGTAGATAGTTTGCCGCCTCCGGATGAGATCGCAGCCGAGATCGTAGAGAACTTGCAGGCGGCTTTGGAACAGTTCCTGGCCGTCGCTGAAGCCCTCGCCGCGCCGAAGGAAACCTAGGCTTAGATCAGGATCAACCGATATCAACTTATGGGACGGTCGTCTTGATGATCTTCACGGGCAACAACTATTGAAGATTTCAAAACACAATGGGTGTTTGCACAAGTCATCCCGACTCTGAATTGGCCAGACAAAGTCTGGCCAATGTCGGAATGCTACTCAAGTAGTCAGGACGCGACTTTGACTGAGTTGATTTTGACGAGATCGGACGCACGAAACCGCCAGAGCTTGCCAAGCTGGTAGCCTCTGACTTCACCCCTTCGCGCCATGCGCTGGAGGGTTTTCGGGTGAATCCGCAGCAGGGCAGCGGCCTCTTCGGTGCCGATCAATGGCTCGAATGCTGATCGAACATAGCCATCGGCCCTGGCTGGTGGCTTCTTGGGGACATCCATGGCGAACACTCCTAAATCTCAACGAGTCGGCCCATCACCGTGCGATCACCGCATTACCTAGATTGTAAGCAATTTCCCAATGTGTCCAATACTTCCTAATTATCGGGTGATAACCGGGAGGCATCACCTCCCGACTCGGATCGGGCTTGCATCGGGAATTCGAACAGCCGTAGCGTCGCCTTATGTTGACGATTCGGGCGATGACTGGCGGCGCTGGCTATGCACAGAAACATCTGGAGCATAGCGACTACTTCGATCAGAACCGGACGGTGCAGGGTGAGTGGCATGGCCGGGGAGCGGAGCTGCTCGGGCTGAATGGCGCGGTCACACATGGGCAGTTTGAAGCCGTACGTGCGGGCCTGCATCCTGATACGGGGGATTTCCTGCGTCCGCGCCACAGTGCAGACCGGCTTGCGACTGATGGGGAAGTTGAGAGCAAGGCGCGATCCCTATACGACCTTACCTTCTCGGCCCCGAAGTCTGTCTCAGTCCAAGCCCTGGTGGGTGGGGATGACAGGCTGCTTGAGGCGCATCGTCACGCCGTCAACGTGGCATTGCAGGAAGCGGAACGGTACGCCGGTGCAAGGGTGCGCCTGGATGGAGCCAATCATAATCGGGAGACTGGCAATCTCGTCGTCGCGGCTTATACCCATGACAGCAGCCGTCAGCTTGATCCGCAGCTCCATACGCATGCAGTCGCCGCGAATCTGAGCTATGACGGAGTGGAAGGGCGATGGAAAGCACTCCAAGCCTCGGGAATCTATGAGCGTCGTGCGTACATCACGGAGGTTTATCGGAACGAGCTGGCGCGGGAGGTGCGTGGGCTTGGATACGAGATTGAGAGTCAGAGAAATGCAAAGGGAGTCGATAACGGATTCGAAATTAAAGGCATTTCAAAAGACGTGCTGGAGCGGTACTCACAGCGCAGCGAGCAGCGGGATGAGTCCATTCGGCAGTTTGCAGCGGAGCATGGACGGAAGCCTACGGACAACGAGGTCGCTGTTCTCGTGCGGGAATCTCGCCCGGACAAGTTGCATGAGATTAGCTCGGCGGAAGTGCATCGTCTTCAGGTAGACCGCATCTCTCCACAGGAGCATACCAGCCTGCTCGACCTTCGAGAGCATTCTGTCGAGCGCACTCCTGAAAGAGCACCAGCTATCCAATCTCTTCACCACGCGGAGGAGCACTTATTTGAACGTAAGACTGTTTCCAAGGATCACGAACTGATGACGGAGGCATTGCGTTATGGTCGGGGTAAGCTCGACCTTAGCGACTTGCGCGGGAGCTATGAGTTTGAGGTATCGCAGGGCAAACTGCTTCAAGTCGGCGGCAACGTCGCAACCCAAACCAGCCTTGAGCGCGAGCGCAGTATGGTTGCTGTTGTCGATCGTGGCATTCATCACTACCCGGCTCTGGGTGGCCATAATCACTTTGAGCCAAAGGCCAGCCTTCGAACGGAGCAACGTCACGCTGTAGAGACAATCCTTGCATCTCAAGATTTCGCTATCAACTTGCGCGGTGCCGCAGGAACCGGGAAGACGGCGACCTTACAGGAGATCGATCGCGGCTTGCGCGCTGCGAGGCATGAGGTCTTGGCTGTAGCTCCAACGCGGAGTGCTGTCGAGGAATTGCAAAAAGTGGGCTTTGGAAACGCTATGACGATCTCTCGGTTGCTGGAGGACCAAACCGCCCAGCAAAGCCTGCGGGGAAATGTGCTGATCGTGGACGAGGCAGGCATGGTCTCGGGGCGGCAGATGGAAGGGCTACTCGACCTGGGCCGTCGTGAGGATGCGCGGATTCTTTTCTCAGGTGACACACGCCAGATACAGAGTGTTGAGTCCTCCGATGCCCTGCGGATTTTGGAGCGTGAGTCGCGAATGACGAGTGTTTCCCTGACTGGCATCCAACGACAGTCAAACCTCGAATATCGAGACGCTATCGAAACGTTTCGGAAGTCGCCCGATCAAGGCTTCGAGAAGTTGCAAGGTATGGGAGCCGTGCGCGAGGTTCCCTATATGGAGCGAGCGCAAGCCGTGGCGAATGTATATCGAGAAATGACGGCAGAGCAGGGTCGCAAGGTGCTCGTCGTTGCGCCAACGCATGAAGAGATCGGACGTGTTACGCAGGCGATCCGCGAAGATTTGAAGCAGCGGTCTGTCCTGGGTAATGGCGAAACACTCCAGCGACATATTCCGTTGCAATGGACGGAAGCGCAAAAGAAGGACATCTCCAACTATCAACCCGATCAGGTGCTGGTGTTCCATCGTGCCTCACATGGAATCGAAAAGCATGAGGCGCTGACGGTCACTGGCGTTTCCGGTTCCAGCATCCGCGCGATGAATGAGCGTGGTGAGGAAAAGCCGGTTAGCCTGACGCAAGCGAGATCGTTTTCCGTACATGAGCGCACGGAGATTGAAGTCGCTGCCGGGGATATGCTCCTGATGATGGGCAATCGCAAAGAGCCAGGATTTCGCGCGACGAACGGAGAGCTTACAACCGTGCGGAGCGTAGAGCGAGGCATCATCAACTTGGAAGATGGTCGAAGCGTGCCGGCAAACTATCGTGAGTTCACGCATGGCTACGCGGTCACGGCGCACCGGAGCCAAGGCAAGACCGTCGATCACGTCATTGTCTCGGCGGACGTTATGAAGCAGGAGCTGTTTTACGTTGCCGCGTCGCGTGGCCGTGAGGGCATTTCTATCGTCACGTCTGATGTAGAGCGTCTGGGCGAATCGCTGGGTGTTTCGATGGCGCGTCCTTCTGCGATTGAACTGGCGAACGACATAGCCCAACAAAAGGTATCGCCCAATCAGGACATCGGGCAGGGCCTCAAGCAGGAGATCAAGCCTCCCATCAAGGCTCAGGAGATCGGTTTCGAGATGGGACTGAGTTTGTGACGTTCGTGGCGAAATATATTTTCGGGTAACGCCTAGCAACGCGGAGCAACACATTGCGCTCAGGTGCAACCGCGAGCAACTCGTTGCCCTCTGTGGCCCTCTGGACAAGTCTTGTCGTTCGCGGCATGGTGGATGTAGGGAGTCGTGAGCCATGCCAAATCCTTCCATATCCAACGAAGCCTTCATGAATACCGACGAAGCAGCGGAGATGCTCGGTGTCCACCCGAAGACATTGCAGCGACTGGCACGTTCAGGGCGCATCACGGCGTACCGGGTCGGTAAGCTATGGAGATTCCAAGCTCGCGACTTGTGGGTCGATGTTGCCGTCAAGGTCGCGCCTTTGAATCGGTTGTACGAGCATGTTGCTATGCCCAGCATTTGAATCTCTCGTTGGTCCGGGCTTTGCTGGTTAAACTTGCGGGTATAACTTCGGGAATAGTTCTTCTAGTGCGCTCTCTGGAAAGCGAAGCGAGACGGAACCTTTTGGTGTCGCGGACGCAAGTAATCCAAGCTCGGTCACTTCAGTGAGCACTCTGCGTGCGGTGCGCTCTGGAAGGCCAGTGATACGGGCGACCTCTCCTCGTTCGAATTCGCCCCGCATGAGTGCTTCTTCCAATAGAGCAGCGGCTTGCGGCTTTAGAGTGTTGCTTCTCTCAGCAAGAGTCCGAAGCCTCTGCTTCAACTCATTCAAGTCGAATAGCCCGGACATAAACTGCACTTGATCCAGGCAGACCTTAAGAAACCACAGCACAAACTCTTTCAGTGCTCTTAGCGATAAGTTTCCTCGTCCGTCGAGGTCTCCTTGTCGCGGCATATCGGCCAGGTCCATCATGCGTTTGTATTCGCCGCGACTCTCAAGGCCCCGTGCAAGGCCACGCGAGATTGACCATAACCCATGCGCTCCGATGCCTGTCTGATGTGCCATTGCATGGCTCATCAAACGACTCACGCGACCGTTTCCATCAGGAAATGGGTGAATATAGTTCAAACGATGATGAGCCGCTGGGATGGCCATGATTCGGCTAGCTGTTCCAAGCTGAGAGAGGTTGTAGCGCTGTTCGAAATGCCGCATGAAGTCCGCCACGCGCTCACTTGAGGGCGGAAGGTGACGACCGACGGCATTATCGTGTTCTGGCCTCGAACGCCATTGTCCAGGGGCCATCACGATTTCACGAGATTCGTTCTTGAGGGTGAGCATCGCCGGGGAAGCATCTCGATAAAACTCGTCGTGAATCCACCGAATGAATTCAGCGGATGTTGCGGTAGGCAATGTACCTTGGAGGAACATTCGGTCGATTTCCGTCTGCACTCGAACATGCGCAGCCGCTTCGATTTGCAGATTACGGCGTTCTTCATTCTGATCTAACTCGCCCGATAGGGCGAGTTCAATGTCGCGTGGCCGCGTATTGTGGCCTTCGATCAGATTGCTGTAATAGGTATTCATGATGCGCACAGCATTGGCCAAGTTCGCGGCTGTAAGCGGATGCAAGAACTTACCGAGGATGGATACGGCTGCCGTCAGATCTGCAACCACATCCGCGATAGCGGATGTGGGCTCGTCGATGAGAGCGGGTTCGATTCGACTTGGAATCTCAATATCTGACATGGGTTATTTGGCCGAAGTCATCCTAGAGGAATGTCCTTTATCCATTGATAATACGCCATATTGATAGTCGGAATTGGCCGATGTCGTGGCCGATGTTGAAAGATCTCAACCTTGTAAAGAAACGGCCTACACTCCTACAGTCTTGGATCGACTGGTTCGCTCTCTAAGGCGAGAACTCCAAAGACGCACTCATGCGTAAGGCGTAGAGGTTCCTTGCGAACGAATCGCTCCAGTGCCTCGATGCCCAGTGCAAACTCACGGCTCGCCAGAGATCGCTTAGCTCCCACGTTCCGCGAACGCAGCCGTTCAAGGTTCTCTGGGAGGAGATACTCCGGGCCGTAGATGATCCGAAGGTATTCCGCGCCCCTGCACTTCATGGCCGGTTGGGTGATGCCGCGTCTGCCTTCCGCGATAAAGTTGAGCGGCTTGACGACCATGCCTTCTCGACCTTGAGCCGTCATCTCCGTCCACCAGGCAACTGCCTCCGAAGTGCTCGTCTCATCTTGAAGATCAACAACCTTGAATGGAGTAGCGAACAGTATCTCCGAGTCTGCCACGCAAAGTCTGGCAATCGTCTCCATGTGCCAAGTGTGCGGCTTGTCAGTATGGACTGTGCCTTCACTTGCCAAGATGTGGAACGGTGCAAGTTTGAGACCGCCTAACGAGCTGACCGGCCAGCAATACTGCCGGTAGGCCTGTGTGTAGTGCTCGACGGCATCTAGGCGCGCAGTGGTTTGCCCAGAGAGAGTTTCCAAACCAGAGACGCGCTGCATGGCCTTAGTGATGATGTCGCTCTCAGCCTGCAATGCACGAACGCCAGCATTGCCAACAGGCGCGTATTGCTTCTGTAGCAACTCCTGCGCCTTCGCTGACCACGGCATTAGCTCGCAATCAAGGCAAAGCCAATCGGTTTCGAGCTCGTCCCATAGTCCTGACTTTTCGACTGCTGTTTGCAGCCGAGTAAGGAACTGACGTTCCAGAGCCTCATCCGTAAAGAACCGGCGACCAGTGCGGGTGTAGACCGTTCCAAGCGACGCTTGTACAACACCGAAGCGCTTCTGCGATACAGCCTCGTCTTTGCAGAGGACGACGACAGCTCGCGAGCCCATATGCTTCTGTTCGCAGACTACGGTAGTGATCCCTTCCTTGCGATAAAAGGCGAATGCTTCGTCGGGATGTTCGAGCAGGTTCTCGTGTTTGCTCGTCTCTGTGGGAGACATCGTCGGCGGAAGATAGATGAGCCATTTGGGGTCACTCGCGAACCGGCTCATAACCTCAAGCGCAGCGATGGCGTTCTCTTCCCGGATCGTAATCTTCGGCTTCAACCGCGTGTCGATGAGACGTTTGCCGACCACGTCGGCAAGGTCGAGCACGTCGTCCTGAGCGTGCTGCAAAGGCCGCTCCGTCCCAATCGTTTCGGGAAGGAAAGGGCGAGCAGGTTCGTAGTAAGTTTGGCGCGCTTTGACGGAGACGATCTCGCGCTCGGGATAACGCAGGGCCGTAAGTTGACCTCCGAAGACGCAGCCGGTATCGAGGTTGACCGTGTTGTTCAGAAAGAGCGGTTCGGGCACGGGAGTATGTCCATAGACCACGAGAGCCTTCCCGCGGTAGTCCGTCGCCCAGTTGTAGCGCACGGGCAAGCCGAACTCATCTGTCTCTCCTGTCGTCTCGCCGAAGAGGGCGAACTCGCGTACCGCTCCTGATCCACGACCGTGCATGGACTCCTTCAAGCCAGCATGGGCAACGACTAGCTTCCCGTCGTCGAAGACGTAGTGGCTCACAAGGCCGTCGAGGAACTTGGCGACTTCAACGCGGAACTCATTCGATTCCACGCCGAGTTGTTCCATTGTCTCTGCAAGACCGTGCGTACGCTTTACATCTCGGCCTCGCAACGCCCTCACCAGCTTCATATCGTGATTGCCGGGAACACAGAAGGCTTGGCCGGATTGCACCATGCTTGAGACCAGACGAAGGACTTGAACAGTCCCTGGGCCGCGATCAACAAGATCGCCCACAAAAACTAACTTGCGGTCTCCAGGGGACGAAACCGAATAGGTGCCATCCGTTTGATTCACGGCGTAGCCGAGCTGCGCCATAAGCTCGACAAGCTCATCGAAGCATCCATGAACGTCTCCGATAATGTCGAATGGCCCGTGCTCGGTCTTCTTGTTATTCCAGAGAGGGTGACGCTCAATAGTTACGGCATCCACTTCCTCGGGGCTGGAGAGTTTGAAGACGTGACGGATGCCTTCGCGCTCCAATCCACGCAAGGAACGCC
This sequence comes from uncultured Granulicella sp., assembly GCA_963693075.2. Classification (GTDB taxonomy): domain Bacteria; phylum Acidobacteriota; class Terriglobia; order Terriglobales; family Acidobacteriaceae; genus Edaphobacter. Next base: position 1,081,911 of record CAXMMP010000001.1, read on the forward strand.
GGAGCTGCTGGGACTGGTTGCGAATGACGTGCGGCCCAAACTGCCTGTCGGGGCGAAGCACATTGCGGTCCTGACACACGCGCTCCGAGAGATCGAAGACAATGGCCTCTGCGAAGAGGTGGAACTCCTTCGCCAGCGCGATGAGAGACTTCCGTGCCTCTGGCTGGACGTTCGTCGCATCGACTACAGTTAGTCGTCCGCGAGCAAGCCGCTTGCGCACGATCTCATGCAGAAGATCGAAAGCGTCTCCAGTCGCAGACTGGTCGTTCTCGTTATCGGAGACGAGTGCTCGGCAGAAGTCTGAGGACACGACCTCTGTGGGAAGAAAGTGCTTTCGTGCGAAAGAAGACTTCCCGGAACCGGAGGGGCCAACCAGGAGAACGAGCGACAGTTCGGGAATGCTGATCTTCATGCCGCCACCTCCTTATGAGTGAATACTGCCATTTGTGTTGGAGCTCCTCGTTCTGCATCGACTGGGCCTACTGGCTCAAATCGAACTCCGTATCCAAACCGCTCTGCAACTCCACTTGCCCAACCTTCAAACTCAGCACGTTTCCACTCAAAACGGTGGTCGCCATGCCGGAACTCGCCCGCTGGAAGAGTTTCAAAGACAGCGTTGTATTCCGCGTTTGGAGTAGTCAGGACTACATTCGTCGGTCGGGCAAACTCGAAGACAATGCGTTCAAAGGTCGCCAGACGCGGCGCGTCCAAATGCTCGATCACCTCCACGATGGCGGCTGCTTCAAACCCGTTCAGGCGTTGATCGCGGTATGTTAGCGATCCTTGAATCAACTCGATTCGACTGCGCTGGCGTTCCGGTAGTTCGTCGAGTCTCAGACGTTCCTTCGCCGTCTCAAGCGAGCGATAGGAGACATCCATGCCGAGGATCGTCTCGAACTGCTTCTCAGACAGAAGCAACTTAAGCAGCTTGCCCTCACCGCAGCCGAGATCGACGACGCGCTTCGCACCTGTATCCCGGATGACTGATAGCACCGTCTGCAAGCGCTGGTCATGCAGGGAAGGTGCTCGCTCCGACGCAGGCGATTCCAGCGAAGGCAACTCGTCCGCTTCATCGCTCGGTGTGTCCTCTGCCAACAAACGGCTCAATGCTTCTCGCGTAAGACTCCGCTGGCGCTTTAGGTAGCGCGAGACAATCAGGTCTTTCTCCGGGTGGGAGCCAAGCCAGCCTTCGCCGCGCTTCAGGAGCTTCTCGATCTCGTCCTTGGCTACCCAGTAATGCTTGTCATTGTCGAGAACAGGAATCAAGACATAGAGGTGTGTGAGCAAATCCTGTAGTCGAACAGTTCCTGTGATCGTTAAGGCGACATGGGGAGACGCACCCCACTCAGGAAAATTGTCGTCAAGCTGTGAGCCCTGCGTTTCGACGGAGTAGCCTAGCGGCTCGAACAGCCGCTTGACCAAATCCTCACCACCACGGGCTGCAATGACCGGTAGATGAGCAGTCAAGGGAATTGCCATCTCCGCAAGCTCAGGCCGATCCTTGCTTCGCCCGCTCATTGCAGTGCTGAATATCCGCCCCAGTGCGACACTCAGGAACGAGTTTGCAGCGTAAGGACGGTCATTCACGTACTGCTCCAATTGACCGCCCTCACCGGCTGGTCCACGACCGCGTACCAGCGCCACCGGATCGATCTCGACCAGCAGAGCTGCCGTGCAGAGGGCGGCAGATGCGTCGGGATAGAACACGTAGGCCTTTCCAAACGAAAGCTCTTCCGTCTGGAGACGTGCTGGGTTCTTGTGCAGCAGGTAGCCGAGGTCTGTTGCCGGTTGATGAGTCGTGGATATGGTGAGGAGCATTGAAAGCTAAGTTTACGTGACAGAGAAGGATCACCCTAAATCGCAGTTTGGAACATCTCCGAGACGGGCTCTCCAACTATTTCTTGCTGTTTTTCCACAGGCGCAACCTGTCCGAAGAGTTCCCATGAGTTCCTTAGAAGACACTGTAGCGACAATGAGAGCCTTAGAGTCCTAAAGACTGATGTCTATTGGGCTTCGTGAGCATCTGGACAAGACCTTACGCATTGTTTCATTGTGTGTTCAGGAGGCGTACGAACCATGTCCGATTTCAAGTTTTCAACGGAGCCGTTCCTGGATAGCGATCAAGCCGCCGCTATCCTTCGCATTCACCCGAAGACCCTTCAACGCCTCGCGCGGTGCGGTCGCGTCACCGGCTACCGCATTGGAAAGCTGTGGCGCTTCCACGCCTCCGACCTCGAAGGTCACCGCGAAAGCTTTTCTTCCACACTCGACTCCGACACTGCCCAGCGGTACGCTTTAAGTACCACTTGTGCCCGCAACTAACAGGAGGAATATCCATGTTTGTTCGGTCACGATTTCAATATGGCAGTCTGCGGCTACGGAAGCGCGAGCGGAGTACAGACGTGTGGGAGTTTCGTTATTACGAGACCAGCCCGGTTGGCAAACGGATCAGGCAGAGCGTCATCCTTGGGGATCAGGCTCTCTACCGGACCGAGGCCGACGCACGGAAGGCGACGCAAGCTCTTCTCATGCGGCTCAACGACGAAGCTCCACGCGCTGAGATGGAAGCTCCGACGTTCGGGGCTCTGCTCGATCGGTACATCGAGCATGAGTTGCCAGAGCGACACTCGACTCAGAGGTCGCATCTCTCGAACATTCGGAAACACATCAGGCCGCGCTGGAGCGATCAACCAATAAACAGGATGAAGCCGATGGCGATGGAGCAGTGGCTGCGTGATCTGCCGCTTGCGCCAAAGTCGAAGGTTCACATCCGAAGCCTGATGCACCTGGTCATGAAGTGCGCGGAACGCTGGGGAGTGATCGAGATCGGCAAGAACCCCGTCGCTCTGGTGCGCGTCAAGAACGCAAGCAAGCGGCTGAAACGGCCCCAGATCCTCGAAGTAGCTCAGTTCTTCGAGATGCTCAAGCATCTCGCGGAGCCGTACCGAACGATGGTGATGGTGGCGCAGTGTACGGGACTTCGCATCAGCGAAATCCTGGGCCTGCAATGGGGCGACTTCGATTTCGAAGCGCACACCTTCATGGTTCAGCGCAGCGTTGTCAGCGGAAGGATGGATGCGGTGAAGACGGAATATTCAAAGGACTACGTTCCGCTCGATCCGCGTCTTGAAGGACTGCTGCTGGAATGGCGGACCTTCAGCGCATATCCCAGCGATGCAGATTGGGTCTTCGCCAATCCGCAGACCGGAAAGCCCTTCCACCAGGAGAGCCTCAAGAAGCATCAGCTGCACCGGGTTGCCGAACTCATCGGCCTGCCGGACGGGATCGGGTGGCATACCTTCCGCCACACCTACCGTTCATGGCTGGACGAGACCGGCGCTCCCATGAAGGTGCAACAGGAGCTGATGCGACACGCCTCGATCCAGACGACGATGAACATCTATGGACGGGCGATGAACGATTCCAAACGTAAAGCCAACAGCCAGGTCGTTGGGCTGGCCTTCGGCGAATCGATGGAGTCGGGAAGGGAGACGTTAAGCACAACAGCCCTTCAGTAGAAGGGCTGAATCAGTGGCCATTTCCGATTGGGGGATAATGGGGACTTAATTGGGTTTTACGTTTCTCGTAACTTGTTGATTTGATTTGGTTGCGGGGGTAGGATTTGAACCTACGACCTTTGGGTTATGAGCCCAACGAGCTACCGGGCTGCTCCACCCCGCATAGCTAGTGTAGCGCGGATGGCCCCGAGGGTCAAAATCGCGGGCAGGCGCAACTTTTTCCCGGCGCTGGAGTCTGGATAAGTGGCAGTTCAGTGCTTGAAATGGTTGCTGGAGGAATTGAAACATGCGGAACGAATCGCTTCTATGTGCGGTTTTTTTGGTTGGAATGGCCGGGGTTGCGGGGGCGCAGAGCAGTCTGCCGGACTCGCAGGTTGAGGCGAATGTGCTCAAGGCTTTGGCGGGTGCTCCTGACCTCGCAAATCAGTCGATTTCGACGAACACAGTATATGGAGTGGTCACACTGAGCGGGTCGGTGACGGATGATGCTTCGCGAGTAAAAGCCGAAAATCTGGCGGCGAACGCACAAGGCGTGAAAAAAGTGGTGGATCAGCTTTCGGTCGGGGCGGCTGTGGCCCAAAACGGAGATCAGAGTCAGCCGGGACCAGGGATGGTCTTACAGTCGGATGGAACGTACGCGCCGGCCCAGCCGGATCCGAATGCTGATCCCAGCAAGCCCGCTCCTGGAAGCGCGCCGGCGACAGGTGCTGTAATGAACGATCCGGACAACGATCAGGCGCAGTATCAGCCGCAGGGCACACCCTCAAATGGGACAACAGGGAACACGGCACAGCCTTCGATGCAGCCGCCTCCGGCGCAGCCTGCGAATGGTCAGCCAACGTATCCTGCTCAAGGTCAGTATCCTCCGCAGGGGCAGTATCCGCAGCGCGGCCAGTACCCTCAGCAAGGTCAATATCCGCAGAATGGCTATCCTGCTTATCCTCAGCGTGGAGCCTATGCGCAAAACGGCGGACAGCCGTGGGGCGGTCAAGAAGGTGGCCAGGGCGTGACGATCCCGGTTGGCACGCTCGTTCGAGTTCGCGTGAACCGGGCGATCTCCAGCAAGCAGGAGAAGCCGGGCGACGTATTTGATGGATTTGTAGCGAATGATGTGGTTGCTGGCGGGTTTGTGGCGATTCCGCGTGGCGCTGCAGTGCAGGGAACAGTGGTCGATGCGAAGACTTCCGGTGCCATCTCGGGCCGCGGCGAGCTGTCGCTGAACATCACGTCTGTGACGCTTGGCGGCAAGGTTTATCCTGTTCAATCGGACGTCTGGGCGCAGGCAGGTCCAAGTAAGACGGGGAACACGGTCAGCAACGCTGCCGGATTTGGCGTTGCCGGCGCGCTGATTGGTGCGATCGCCGGGCGTGGCGCTGGGGCGGCAATCGGCGCTGGCGCGGGAGCGGCGGCAGGTGTCGGCGTCTCAGCGGCGGAACGGAAGGGGCAGGTCGTCATTCCGCCCGAAGGCATGGTCAGCTTTCACCTGGCGTCTCCGGCTGCGGTGACGACGGTGTCGGAGCAGGAGATTCAGCGGCTGGCCTATGGGGCGCCGCAGGGTGGTCCGGGAGGCTACCGGCAGCCGATGTATGCGCGACCGTACGGATATCCGGCTTATCCGCCGCCGGCTTATAACTATCCTCCGCCCCAGTAATGCGTCTGTTTTTGCAGAAATAAGCCCGAGGCGAAGAGTCTCGGGCTTTTTCGTCATGATGCTTAGACACAAGACAAACGCTCTTCCATGCGAAGAGTTTGGGCGGCGATTCGGTGTCCGGATGACGGAAGCTTTGATGGGCCATAGTCGGTCCCGCTGATTTATACTCTAGGCTTGTCCAGCGAGTGGCGGAGCGTGCGGCTTGCCGCGCCTGTCTTAGCGTGTTCCCCGACAAAATAAGCTCCTAGTGAAGGTCGTCAACCGAGCATGATTCGCATTCTGCAGCAGAACAACAAGATCGTTAAGGTATTTTTCGCCATCATCATCGGGGCTGCTGTGATCACGATGGTCATTACGCTCGTTCCCGGAATCTTCGACAATGTTGGAGCCAATGGCGACACGACCAACTACGCCACGGTGCATGAGCCGGGGGTCTTTGGACGGGTCTTCGGACAAAGCGTTCCGGTGACACAGTCGGAAGTTGCTCGGCTGGCGCAGCAGCAAGCGCAGCGGCAGGGATTACCGGCGATGTATGTGCAGTTCATGATGCCGCAGGCTGGGCAGGCGATGGTGCAGCGCGCGATCCTGCAGATTGAAGCAGAGCGAATGGGCTTGACGCCGACCGATGCGGACCTGGTGCAGGAGCTTCATCAAGGGCAGCTTGGGCAAATCCTCTTTCCCGATGGCAAATACATCGGCGACGAAGCCTACATGAACTTCGTCCAGAATCAGGTCGGAATGTCACGGTCGGACTTCGAAGGCCTGGTGAAGAAGGGCATGGAGGTCGATCGCCTGCAGTCGCTCATCACGGGTGGCGTGACGGTTCCGGACAACGAAGTTCGCGCTTCGTACCTCATCCAGGGTACGAAGGTGAAGTTCGACTATGCGGTGCTTTCGGCTGACGATATCGGCAAGTCGCTGAACCCGAGCGATGCGGACCTGCAGACGTTCTTCAAGTCGAACGGCGCGCGATATGCGACTGCCGCCCTGGAGACGCGGAAACTCGAGTACTTCTCGTTTGGACCGGATGACCTTCCGGGTGGCGCCCCGCAGGTTTCGGATGCGGACATTCAGGCCTACTACAACGCCCATCTCGCCGACTATCAGGTGAAAGAGCAGGTCCGGGCGCGGCATATTTTGATCGCGGTGCCGGAAGGTTCGAGCGCTGCCGTGGACGCTGCGGCAAAGACGAAGGCAGAAGGGCTGCTAAAGCAGATTCGAGGCGGCGCGGATTTCGCGGCGCTGGCGAAGGCGAACTCAGACGACCCGGGTAGCAAGGCCACAGGCGGCGAGCTTGGCTTCTTTCAGAAGGGCAAGATGGTTCCCGCGTTTGAGCAGGCAGCCTTCGCGTTACAGCCGGGACAGACCTCTGACCTCGTCAAGACGTCATTTGGCTACCACATCATTAACGTCGAAGAGAAGCAGACAGCGCACACCAAGACGCTCGCTGAGGTGAAGTCGACGATTCTGCCGGTATTACAGCAGCAGAAACTGGGCGCAGCCGAGCAGACGTACGCGACGACGTTGACGAACGAAGCGAAGAAGAATGGCATCGACAAAACGGCTGCAGCACATAACTTGCATGCCGTTACGACCGACTACCTGGGCAAGGATGGTGTGATCGCCGGGGTTTCGGATGGTGCAAGCATGCTGACGCAGGCTTTCACGACACCGAAGGGAGCCGCGCCGGCATCTGCTTCGACAGGCGATGGTTACGCAATCTTCCAGGTGACGGATGTGAAGCCCGCGCACGCGCCCACCTTCGACGAATGGAAGTCGCACATCCTGACGGACTATCGTGAGCAGCAGGTTCCCGCGATGTTAAATGCGCAGTTGAACAGGCTGGATGCGCGCGCGAAAGAACTTGGCGATCTGCATAAAGCCGCGGCTGAAGTGGGCGCGACTGTGAAGACGAGCGATCTGGTTGGCAAGGACGCTCAAGTTCCGGATGTCGGGGCGATGACGGGACCGGCAGCTGTGGCCTTCACCTTGGCGAAGGGTGCGATTTCAGGGCCAATCAACACCGGGACCAACGGGATTGTTCTGCAGTTGACCGACAAGCAGGAGCCGAGCGCCGAGGAGATTGCGAAGAACTTTGAGCAGACGCGGGCGACGATTCTGGATGAACGCCGCGAGGAAGTCTTCCGGATCTACCTTGGAACCCTGGCTGCGAAGTATCAGGCTGCCGGAGCGATTCGGATGAAGGTAAAGCAGCCCGCTGGTCTGCCCATTGGCAGTTAGCCTCCGGCTATTGTGAGGGAGCCCTGAGCTTTGGCTTGGGGCTTTTTCTTTTAACGGCGGCCCGGGTGAATGGCTACTTGCCTGCGAAAAGAATAAGGTTCTTGTCGGGATCGCGAATGACGAACGTCCGAGCGCCCCACGATTCCAGCCTCAAAGGCTGATGGAAGGGTGTGGCTGCCGCCTGGAACTCCTCGTTCAACGCGTCGATGTTGTCGACCGTAACGGTTGCTGCAAGAAGCTCCTCGTCCAGGGATCGACTGGGGACTTCGTCAAGTTGACGGAGGTTGAGGCTGGCTCTGTCGCGGGCAACCTGCGCATAGAAGGGCGGGCTCCCGTAAGTGAAAACTATCTGAAAACCGAGATGGTTGGTGTAAAAAGCGATGGAGGCTTCAAGGTCCGTGGTAAAGAGTTGGGGTTCGGCAGCGAGAAGGGTGGCTTTCATGGGTTTCCTCGCTGCTGAGTATAGGTCAGAGCGGAAAGAGTAGAACCCTCAACAGGACAATGATCATGTAGCGGCCAGGCGTTTCCGCTGGTTCAGCTAGGGCAGAATATGGAGGGCGGCGATGCGTTGTGCGGTCAGGATGGAGCCAGCTTCGGTGACGTGGCCGTAATCGTTTTGGAGTGGGGTGGTGGGATTGGCGTATTCGACACAGCTTCCCTTGCTGCACAAGATTTCGTAGAGCGAGATGTAGAGCGTTGGACCCGTAGCGGCTGACAGCGTCGCCATCTGATGGTCCAGCGGTTCGATCGGGGCGAGACGGTGGCGGCCAGGGATTGTGGGGTCATGCTGCAGGAGAGACTGCGTCAGCAGGCGCGGCAGGCTGGCGTCGTACTGGACGATCGGGCCGACAAGGATCGTGGGAACGTTGTGCTGGTGAAGGTAGACGAGGGTTTCAGTGAGGGAGGGCAGGTCGCCGTCGTCCCAGTGAGCGGCGAGAAGCAAGGCGTCGACGTGGTGGGTCAGGACAAAGTCGCGTAGAGCGTAAGCCATGATTTCGCTGCAAGGTGAAAGCTGGCGCGGCCGCTGGTTGAGAACCGGTTTGCAGCCGGAGGCGGTGGCCTGAAGGACATGGGTATGGGGAAGTGTGTGGGCGAGGCCCCAGTACAGGTCGGCGGCATGGCTATCGCCGATCAGGAGGATGTTTTTCTTGCCCGGCTGGATGGTGAGGCAGGGGTCGGTGTGGAAGTCAGCCAGGGTGCCGGAGTTTTCCGAGATGAAGCAGGTGAACTGCCGATATTGTTCGACGGTGACGCTGGTGTCTTCGACGATGTACGACGAGATAGCAGCGGCCTGGGGTGAGAGACGGGATTGCCATCCTGCGTGCGTGGCCACGGTAATGGCGAACGCGGCGGAGGCGGTCAGGACGGTAGCTGCTCCGGCAAAGAGCGGGCGGCGACCGGTGCGGAGTGCACCGGTGCGGAAAGGCACCTCGATGAATCGCCAGGAGAGGATGGCGAGGACAAGCGAAAGCACAAGCAGGTACGCCTGCGATTGGTGACGGGTCAGGCCGTGGATCAGCGTGAAGCCGTAGTTGTAGAAGACGAACACCGGCCAGTGCCAAAGATAAAGCGAGTAGGAGATCAGTCCAACGAAGACGACGGGCCGTAGCGCAAGGAGGCGTCCGGCGAGATTCGGACCGGAGCGTCCGGCTGCGATGAGCAGGGCGGCGCCGAGACAGGGTGGTAGGGCGGCGAGGCCGGGGAACACTGTCCAGGAGTGGTACAGGAAGACGGCGAAGGCGATGAGTCCCAGGCCAGAGAGACCGGCGACTTCACGGAGAATCGGTTTGCGGATGCGGGGGCAGGATTCGAGCGAGAGGACCGTGCCGAGGAGCAGCTCCCAGGCGCGCGTGTGCGGCCAGTAAAAAGTGGCGGAGGGATGGTAGTAGGCACCCGGAATCGCGACCGCGAAGGAGACGACGGCAAGCGCATAGAGAGCCAAGTCGACGCGGCGCGGGAGGTAGCGGCGAAGCAGCACCAAAAGGATGGGAAGCAGAATGTAGAACTGCTCTTCAACGGCGAGCGACCAGGTATGGAGCAGGGGCTTCGTAGCGGCATCGGTATCGAAGTATCCCGACTGGAAGAAAAAGAAGATGTTGGAGAACGAAAAAGCTGCGGCTACCAGGGACTTTGAATAGGTGACAAGTTCGAGCGGCAGCAGGTACTGGAAGGCGAAGATGCTGGAGACCGCCAGCATGACAAAGAGCGCGGGGAAAATGCGGCGGATGCGTCGCTCGTAGAAGCCCGCGAAGGTGAAACGTCGTTCGGCCGTTTCGCGCAGGATGATGGTGCCAATAAGGAAGCCCGAGATGGTGAAGAAGATATCGACGCCGACATAGCCGCCGTGGACTGGCAGGCCGAGGTGGAAGAGCACGACAGAGAGGACGGCGACGGCGCGCAGTCCGTCGATATCTGGGCGGTACTTGAGTGGGGTGTCGACGCCGGGGGGTGTCAACAAGTGGCTCCGTGGCCGGTCGTGAGGCGGAACATGGTGGAAGTTTACGTGGGCTGATCCGGTGGGGGGATAGCTCTTTGGTGGGTTAACCTCGCAGGCAAACGCTTTCGTTGACCGGGTTGTGGGGGTGTGGTCTAATTCGGCCTGCTTTGTGGCGGTCATTTTCTCACGCTGAGAAATTCGGGGCCCACGTCGAGACGACATTTCAGGAGGGGTTTACTTCATGCATCTAGGGCTTTTGGCTGTGGCGATGTTGGGTGTTCAGGATGTTCCTGTGACTTCGGTGGCAAGTAGCGACGCGATGTGGCTTTGGATAGCGATGGGGGTTGGGGTGCTGGCGCTCCTGGCGGCGTTGCTGCTGGCGCGGAGTGTGCTCTCCGCGGATACCGGGACGGCGGAGATGCAGGCGATCTCGAACGCCATCCGCGAGGGGGCGGAAGCGTTTCTGTCGCGGCAGTATCGAACCATCGGGATTTTGGCCCTTGTGCTCGCAGTCGTGGTCTTCGCCGGCTATCATGCGTCACCGCGGACCGCTCCGCTGGCGCTGAAGACGGTCATCAGCTTCCTGGTAGGCGCGGTATGTTCCGGGCTCGCGGGTTTCACTGGCATGTATGTTTCGATTCGCGCGAATATCCGGACTGCTGCGGCGGCGCGGAACTCACTGAATGGCGCATTGCAGGCAGCGCTGCGTGGCGGAGCAGTGACCGGACTCGTGGTCGTGGCATTATCGCTGCTTGGTGTCGGAGCGTTGTTCTTCTTCTTTGGCGGGCTGGATCATCCGCAGGAGGTGCCGTACCAGCTGGTGGGATTTGGTTTCGGCGCGTCGCTGGTGGCGCTGTTTGCGCAGTTGGGAGGCGGAATCTATACCAAGGCTGCCGACGTTGGCGCGGACCTCGTGGGCAAAGTGGAGGCCGGCATTCCGGAGGACGATCCGCGCAACCCGGCCGTGATCGCGGACCTAGTCGGCGATAACGTTGGCGACTGCGCGGGGCGTGGCGCGGACATCTTCGAGTCGACGGCGGCGGAGAATGTTGGAGCGATGATCCTTGGCGCAGCGCTTTACCCGGTCTTTGGCGTGAAGGGAATCCTCTTCCCGCTCATCGTCCACGCAATCAACCTGATCGCCTCGATTGTCGGCGTCGCCGTAGTCAAGACGACGGATACCGAAGACCCGATGAGCGCATTGAACCGCGGGTTCTATGTGACAGCGGTCCTGGCGATGGCAGGCTTTGCCTTTGCCGTCTTCCAGATGCTGAACGGAACGAATGTTCATCCGGGCTGGCTGCTGTCGTGCGGTGCCGTGGGCATGGCGACGGCGTTCTTATTTGTCTGGATTACGCAGTACTATACCGAGTCGAAGTATCGACCGGTTCAGTCGATCGCCGAGGCTTCGCTGACCGGACCCGCGACAAACATCATCAGCGGCATTGCGGTCGGGATGGAGACGCCGGCTGCTCCGGTGATCGTGATCTCGGCGGCGCTGCTGCTGAGCTACTACTTTGGCGTGCGTGGATTGGAGGACGTGCATATCGCGGGAATTGCGACCTATGCCAAGGGCATCTATGGGACGGCGATCGCGACGATGGGCATGCTGTCCTGCGCGGCCTACATCCTGGCCATGGACACCTTTGGACCGATCACGGATAACGCTGGCGGCATCATTGAGATGTCGAATCAGCCGGATGCAGTGCGGGATAAGACCGACAAGCTGGACTCGGCGGGGAATACGACCAAGGCGCTGACCAAGGGTTATGCGATCGGGTCGGCATCACTTGCAGCATTCCTGCTCTTCTCGGCTTATCTCGAAGAGATCAAGTCCATTGTGACGGCCAAGGTGAATGTCCCGGGAGGCTTTATGCCGACGAACTGGTCGTTCACGAATATCAATCTGGCCGAGATTCCGGTGTTTGTCGGCGCTCTGCTCGGCGCGATGCTGACGTACCTCTTCTCTTCGCTTGCCATCAAGGCTGTCGGGCGTACAGCCCAGATGGTCGTCAAGGATGTCCGCGATCAATTCCGTGAGAATCCGGGCATTATGCTTGGAACTTCGAAGCCAGACTATGCACGATGCGTGTCGATCGTGACCGGCGCGGCGTTGAAAGAGATGGTGCTGCCGGGCTGTCTTGCAGTCGGTCTGCCGGTCGCCGTAGGGTTGATCTTCAAGAACCTGAGTTCAAGCTATCGCAGCGGAGCAGAGATCTTGACCAGTGGCTCGTCGATGACAGTGCCCGCGATCAACGGGGTTCCGGTGAATCTCGCAGGAGCCTCCGCAGTGGCTGGGTTGCTGATGGTCGGGACCATCTCAGGCATTCTGCTGGCGATGCTGATGAACAACGGCGGCGGAGCATGGGACAACGCGAAGAAGTGGATTGAGACCGGGCAGTACGGCGGCAAAAAGTCGGACGCACACAAAGCTGCTGTCGTCGGCGATACCGTCGGAGATCCGTTCAAGGACACGGCTGGACCTTCGCTGCATGTTCTGATCAAGCTGCTCGCGACCATCACACTAGTCCTGGCCCCCTTGTTCCTGTAGTACAAGTCGCTACGCTTACCAAGACAAAGGCCATGAGCGATCAACCGGGTGTCTCCTGGCTGGTCACTCATGGCCGTTTTATCCAGAAGACGCCTCATACGTTGGCTGGACGCAGGTCGAAGCACTATGCCGGCAATCACTCGTCTCAATGCCCAGGATCACCTTGATGGGGTGAAGAGGCGAATTGGTGCGTGGCCCGGCGAGGCGTAAAGTTAAGGTTTGCCAAGGTGCACAAGACGGCCTCGGCGGGGACGTTACGACTTATCTTTTCGAGGATTTCTTTGAACACGAATCTGTTGCCGATTGAAGCAATTGCCGCAAAGCTGGATCTGCCGGACGACCTTTACGAAAAGCGCAGCCCGGTGAGCGCGAAGCTATCTCTGAAGCTGCTGGACGATGCGCGCTTTGACCGGAAGGGCAAGATGATCCTGGTGACTGCGACGACGCCGACAGTCTCGGGCGAAGGCAAGACGGTGACGTCGATCGGTCTAGTGCAGGGCTTAGAGAAGATTGGCAAGCGGGCGATCCTGACCTCGCGCGAGCCTTCGCTGGGGCCAGTCTTTGGGATGAAGGGTGGCGCTGCGGGCGGCGGACGTTCGCAGGTTGAGCCGGCAGACAAAATCAACCTGCATTTTCACGGCGACTTTCACGCCGTTACGAGCGCGCACAACCTGCTGGCGGCGCTGATTGATTCGCACCTGTTCCATGGGAATGAACTTGGGCTCGACCCTGCGGCGATTACCTGGCCGCGCGCGATGGACATGAACGACCGTGCTCTGCGGGCGATCACCGTGAGCCTTACCGCTCCCGATAAGCGGCAACGCGATGGCAGCAACCGGACTGCAGGGTTCCTGATTACGGCCGCAAGCGAGATTATGGCGATTCTGTCGTTGGCTGAAGGCCGCGAGGACCTGCGAGTAAGACTGGCGCGGATTGTGATCGGCGCGACGCGCCAGGGGCAGCCCGTCACCGCAGATGAGCTTGGCGCAACCGGCCCGATGATGGCGCTGCTCGCTGAAGCGATTGAGCCAAACCTGGTTCAAACCTCAGAGGGCACACCGGCGATGGTGCATTGCGGACCATTCGCGAACATCGCGCACGGTACTAGCTCCGTGGTCTCGCAGAAGATCGGGCTGCGGTTGGCAGATTACGCGGTTAATGAGACTGGCTTCGCATCGGACCTCGGTTTCGAAAAGTACATGGACTTGGTGATGCCTTCGTCGGGCATCAAGCCGGCGGCTGCGGTGTTGGTGACGACGGTGAAGAGCGTACGCGAACAGGGGCAGGGAAGTCTCGAGGCGGGATTCGAAAACCTGAAGAAACATATCGGAATTGTGCGCGGCTTTGGCTTGCCGGTCGTCGTGGCGATCAATCGCTTCCCGGACGATATCGACTCGGATCTTGAGACGCTGGAGACCTTCTGTACCGGGAACGGCGCCTCGTTCGCGCTATCCGAAGCGTATGCAAAGGGCGGCGAAGGAGCGTCGGCGCTCGCACGGAAGGTGGTTGAGGTGATCGACGCGAATCCCGCGCCCAGCCTTGCCACCACGTATGTCGCGGACGATTCGGTCGAGGAGAAGATCACCAAGGTGGCGCGTCAAATCTACGGCGCAGATGGCATCGAACTGAGCGATAAGGCCAGGGCTGCGCTGGCAAGATATGAAGGCTGGGGCTTTGGCGCGCTGCCGGTGTGCATCGCCAAGACGCAGTATTCACTGACGGATGATCCAAAGCGCCCCGGCGCTCCGACGGGCTGGACACTCCATGTAACGGATGTGGCATTGTCCGCGGGTGCTCAGTTTCTGGTGGTGATCTCGGGTTCGATGATGCTGATGCCCGGACTTCCAAAGAGTTCACGGGCTATGGGGATTGATGTGGATGCCGACGGAAACATCACAGGGATGTCTTAGGGCAGGAAACCGGGCTCTGGAAACTGTTGACCGGAAAAACGAATGCCCACCGTTAGGGGGTGGGCATTCTGGTTTTTCCTGCAAATCTTTCTAAGCGTTGCGACCGCAGCCATGGCTCATAACGATCTGTTTGCGCCACTCTTCCATCGTCGCGTAAATAATGCAGGAGCGGCCAGTGGTCGTATCGACCCGCCACGTCAGATTGCCCTGGCGATACCATTGATAGCTGCCAGAGCCGGCGAACTTCATGCCGTTGCTGGGATTGGGTGAGACGCTGTCGGCAACCGGCAGGCCCGGCTGATAGGGTGCGGCATAGGGTGTCGTCGTCGTGGCCGTCGTGCCTGCGTATGGATTGGTGGGCTGGCCGACCGTCGGGATGGTGACGGGTGCCGTACTCGCCGAGGGCGCTTGCATGGAAGAGGTAGTCGAGGAATAAGTGCTGGTGGTTGACGGCGTTGCGCTTGTGGGGGCGGTCGTGGGCAGACTGCCATTGGCGGCCTCTTCCGCAGCCACGCGGGCGGAGGCTGTCTTATGCTCGCTGTTGCCGTCGGCGGTCTCGCCTGAGTTTTCCTTCAGATAGTTGGCCTTGGCATCGCCCTCCAGGCAGCCCGTGCAGGTTACATCTCCGCTATCGAGCTTCGCCTTCTCCTCGTGACCCTTGTAGATCAACCAGCCCGCATACACGCAGATGCAGAGCACTATCAGGATCAAGATGTTCCTTACCATCACCCATACCTCCAGAAGTTTCGTGGAAACGCCAGCGCAAAGTTGCACTAAAGCTGGTGCACACTGTACCCACTATCCAGCATTCAGGGGCGTTCCGTCGATGGAAAACTCGGGAGTTTCCGTTAATCATTTGACTACGATCAAGTTTGACCGTCGCTCGCCCCATCTTGAGGCGGCCTCGGGGCCTGTCGCGCTATGATTGAATGGTGCTGAAATATTCCATCGTCGTGCCGTTTCATAATGAAGAAGATAATGTCACCACCCTATACGACCGGCTGAAAGCGGTGATGGAGATGGTGATGGCAGACACGCGTGACACGTTTGAGTTGGTCTTTGTGGACGATGGCTCGCGCGACCGCACCTACCGTCTGCTGGAAGAGATTGCGGCAGTCGATTCAAGGGTTTTGGTGGTGAAGCTGCGCCGCAATTTTGGTCAGACTAGCGCGCTGGCGGCCGGATTTGATCATGCGCAGGGAGAGTTCATCCTCGCGATGGATGGAGATCTGCAGCACGATCCTTTGGAGGTTCCGCAGTTTCTGGCGAAGCTCGAAGAGGGCTACGACGTGGTCTCCGGCTGGCGTTCGGAGCGCGGCGACAACCTGGTCATGCGGCGAATTCCTTCGCGCGCCGCCAACTGGTTGATGGCAGCGCTCTCCGGCGTGGACATTCACGATTTCGGTACGACCTTCAAGGCGTACCGGCGCGAAGTAATTCAGAACATTCCGCTCTATGGCGAGATGCACCGCTTTATTCCGGCGCTGGCAAGCTGGTATGGCGCGAGCATCTGCGAGATTCCAATCTCGAACCCGGCACGGACCGCTGGTAAGAGCCACTACGGGATTTCTCGCACATTTCGGGTGTTCTTCGACCTGCTGACCATCCGGTTTTTGCTGAAATACATGACGCGTCCGCTGCACTTTTTCGGAACAATTGGCGCGCTGGGAATGTTCGGCGGTGGCGCTCTCGCTGTGTTTCTTCTGGTTCTGAAGCTCGTAACGCGCGAGCCGGTCCATTCAGACCACGCGCCGCTGTTTTATATCGCTTTGGTGCTGATCCTGGGTGGCATTCAAATGATGGGGATTGGGCTGCTCGGCGAGCTGCAGGTACGGCACTTCCACACGGCGGATCGGCGTGCTCCGTATGCGGTAGATCGGATTCTGCGGCTGCGGAGTTCGGAAGAGTCGATGCTTCACTAAAAATAAGTCCGTTC
Source organism: uncultured Granulicella sp. (assembly GCA_963693075.2). Lineage (GTDB taxonomy): Bacteria > Acidobacteriota > Terriglobia > Terriglobales > Acidobacteriaceae > Edaphobacter. Next base: position 1,098,155 of record CAXMMP010000001.1, read on the forward strand.
ACGGTTCTCACGGATTCAAATGGCTTAGGAACCGGCAAATGACTCTTGCCCGGTGTTCGCATGCTTGCTTGTGTGCGGCTTGGGTGAAAGGGTCGGTCGCGTGAGAAACTAGGGATTATGCCTCTTAACGTCGGAATTGTAGGGTTGCCCAATGTGGGCAAGAGCACCATCTTCAACGCACTCACTTCGGCGAAAGCTCAGGCCGCGAACTATCCGTTTTGTACGATCGACCCGAATGTCGGCGTGGTGCAGGTGCCGGATGCGCGCATGGAGCGCATCGTTTCCATGGTCAAGCCGGACTCGATCGTGCCGACGACGATGGAGTTCATCGATATCGCCGGCATCGTCGAGGGTGCGTCGAAAGGCGAAGGTTTAGGAAATCAGTTTCTTGGTCACATTCGCGCGACGGATGCCATCCTGCATGTCGTGCGCTGCTTTACGGACGCGGAGGTAATCCACGTTGCGGGTAAAGTCAGCCCGTTGGACGATATCGACGTGATCAATACGGAACTGCTGCTGGCGGACCTGGATACGGTCGAGAAGCGCGTAGTGAAGGCGGAGAAGGCGGCGAAATCGCAGTCGGCGACGGCCCAGGCGAAGACTGAGCTTTCAGCGGTCCAGAAGGTGCAGGCAGTCTTGAATGCAGGCAAGCCGGCCCGCACGGCTGAGCTCGAAGAGGACGAGAAGATAGTTGCCCGCGACCTGTTCCTCATCACGATGAAGCCGATGCTCTACGTCGCCAATGTCGATGAAGCGGGCATCGCTGACGGCAATGAATATACGAAGCTGGTCGAGCAGCGAGCGGCTGAAGAAGGGTCTGAAGTCGTTCGCATCTGCGGTGCGATGGAGGCCGAGATTGCCCAGCTTGAGCCGGAGGAGCGCGCTGAGTTTCTGTCGGAGATTGGCCTCGAAGAGCCGGGGCTGAATCGCTTGATTCATGCCGCCTACCGGCTGCTCGGGCTGATCACCTATTTCACCAGCGGCGTGCAGGAGGTACGGGCCTGGACGATCAAGCGAGGCACCAAGGCGCCCGGGGCTGCAGGAGTCATTCACTCCGACTTCGAGCGCGGTTTTATCAAGGCGGACACCTATCATTGCGAGGATCTGTTCACCTATGGGAGCGAGCAGGCGGTCAAGGAAAAGGGACTTCTCAAGTCCGAAGGCAAGGAATACGTCGTGCGCGATGGCGATATCCTTTTCTTCAAATTCAATGTGTAGCGCGCAGCGTATCTATTGATCGCCAGGGCGGTAGATTTTCTCGATGTGTCCAATCAGCTGGTCGGGGTAGAAATAGACGTCGCGGAGGTTTCCGTCTGCGTAGCGCTGCGCTTCGTCGTTGAAGTGGGTTGAGCCCGGGTGGCCGGATTCGCCTCCGGCGGTAATCGCGACGGCGCGGACTTTGGCGCCAAATTCGACGACCGCCATGAAGCTGTTGCCGTAGGTTCCGTACCAGCGCTTGGTGCCGGGGTACTGACGAGCGACGAAGGCGGCGAGCGAGCCCCATATGGACGCGGCGAAGGGGACCGGGATGCTGGGCGCGGCATCCGAGAAGGGCTGGTTGACGTCGTCGGAGAGTCGTTGGAAGCGGTTGACCTGGCCCCACTGGGTTTTCCATGTTCCGAAGTCGACGCTGAGGTTGACGGAGGCTGCGCTCAGGGCGTCAAGGAGTTCCTGCGCAGTCAGCCTGGTGGCCACCCACTCTTCCGTGGGGATCTTGGCAGCGCGGGCTGGTGCAGCAACGGTCTTCATCAACTCCGTGCCCCAGTAAATGGCGAGCGAGGTGGGAATAGAACTCTTCGACCAGCGGAAGTTCCACTTGCGCAGCAGCACAATCTGCTGTGCGAGGCTTGCGTTGGCAGCGCTGCTGGCCTTCAGCTCGTCATAAGCCGAGAGCAGGGAAGGGATGGTGCGGGCAAACCAAGGCATATAGGAGTCGAAAGCTTCGTAACGCAGCGATTCGAGCTCCCAGCCGGTACGCGGCTTACCGTTGGGGTCGAGCAAGCGAAGCGCATGGATGCCGCGTGCGGACTCAATGCCTTGCTCGACGTAAGCGGGGTAGTCGGATCGCTTCAACGAACTGGTGCCGGCCCCGTTCCAGGGCGAGTCGTTGACATTGAAGACGAAGCCGGAGGCGGGGTTGAGCAGATGCGGAATCTCGTCAAGCGGGGTGAGGCCATGCCAGTCGGTCGCGGGGTCGGTGCCGTCGACGGGCTTGGTGAAGTCGAAGTGCGGGTCGCGTTTCGGGATGAAGTCACCGTGCCAGTAGGCGATGTCGCCGTCGGCGTCCGCGAAGACAGTGTTGTTGGAGGAGTTGGCCTGGAGCTCCATCGTCTTTGAGTATTCGGCGTAAGTGTGAGCCTTGGTGCGAAGGTATGACTGCTCGAGGGCCTGGATGGGGACATTCATGAGCTGAATCGAAACCCATCGACCGTCCGCCTCTTTGCGGATGACGGGGCCATGCTGGGTAGCGTAGGTTGCGAAAGATCGCTGGCGCACGCCGTCGGGGGTTTGGTAGCTGAGGGTGATCTGTTTCTGGACGAGTGCTTTCGTCTCGTCGCCATAGCGGTAGTGGCCGGAGCCGACCTGCTCGTCATACTCATCGACGGCGTCGACATAGCTGGAGGTGTGCATCCAGCCGGCGCGCTCATTGAATCCCTGGTAGACGAAGAATTGTCCCCAGGTGACGGCTCCGTAGGCGTTGAGACCTTCGTCGCTGGTCATCTGGAGTTCCGACCTGAAGAAGAAGGTGGTGTGCGGATTGATGAGCAGAAGGGCGTGGTGTAGGTGCGTGTTCTTGGGTGCGATGGCGATGCCGTTCGAGCCCTGCGGGTCGAGCGCGGTTTGGGCTTCGTCGAGCGCTCGCGGGGCCGGCTGAGTTTTCGCAGCCTCAGGAGGCAGCGGCTCGTAGAACGCCTGGAGGTTCTTGAGGTCGACCTTCTCAATGTCGCCTCCGATGGAGCCTTCGGTGAACGAAAGCGCCATCCAGGGTTCGAAGTGGGTCAGAACTTTAGGGTGGACGTCAGGGTGCGTCTCCAGATAAAAATTGAGGCCATCGGCCCATGCGTCCATCAACGTCCTGAGCCACGCGGGGCTTAGGGCGTAATCCCGTTTTATGTCCTCGGGGTCGACGAAGAGGCGTTGGCGCAGATCCTGCCAGATCGCCTTTTCGCCTTCAGCCTCCGCGGTGCGGCCGAGCGCGGCGAGGTAGTTGGCTTCAACGCGGGAGAAGTCGTCTTCGCATTGCGCGTAGATCATCCCGAAGACCGCGTCGGCATCGCTGTGGCCGTGGATGTGAGCGATGCCCCAGTCGTCGCGGGTGATGGTGACGCGGGCCGCTTCGCCCTGCAGGCGAGTTTGCGCCGACGTTGGCAACGCTACGAGCAGCGAGAACAGCAAAGGCCCACAGCACGAAAAAGAGGCGGAGAAGGACAGGGTGGCTTGCATCGTTAGTATGGTCAATCTAGCATCTGACGAAGTGATGGAAGCCATACAAATTTTCGAAACCGGTGGGCCGGAAGTTCTCAGCCTGCAAACGTTGCCGGATCCAGTGCCCGCTACAGGTCAGGCTCTGGTGCGGATCGAGGCGTCAGGCGTCAACTTTATCGACACGTACTTCCGCGAGGGCCGGTATCAAGCAACTCTGCCTTACACGCTTGGGCAGGAGGCCGCGGGCACAGTTGTCAGCGTAGCGGAAGGCGTAACGTCTGTGGCGCCGGGAGACCGGGTGGCATGGTGTCTCGTGCCGGGGACGTATGCGACCTTGGCGGTTGCGCCTGCTGACCGGCTTGTGAAGATTCCGGAAGGCATCACGACGGAACAAGCTGCGGCGGCCATCCTGCAGGGGATGACGGCACACTATCTGCTGCACTCCACCTACGCGGTGAAGGCGGGCGACAAAATCCTCATTCATGCGGGCGCCGGCGGCACCGGGCTGTTGCTGATCCAGATGGCGAAGCGCCTGGGCGCGCATGTGATCACCACCGTCTCGACCGACGAGAAGGCAGAGCTGGCGCGCGCTGCTGGTGCCAACGATGTCATTCTCTACACGCATGAAGATGTGGTCGCCAGGGTGCGGGATATTACCGGTGGAACGATGCTGCCGGTCGTCTACGACTCGGTCGGGAAGACGACGTTCGAGGAGTCGTTGAAGTGCTTGCAGCCAAGAGGCCTGCTCGTGCTTTTTGGCGGAGCCTCTGGAGCCGTACCGCCATTCGATTTGATTCGGCTTTCGACCATGGGCTCGCTCTACATCACGCGGCCGACGTTGAAAGATTACATCGCGACGCGGGCTGACCTGGAAGAGCGGGCGGATGAGGTCTTTGCACTGATGGCGGCAGGCCATCTGGATGTGCGGATCTCTGCGAAATACAAGCTGGCCGATGCGGCACAGGCGCAGATTGACCTCGCGGGGCGCAAGACCACGGGCAAGCTGTTGCTGATTCCTTGAGCGGATTGCTTACGAAATGGCGCGGCGTCCATCCTATGAGTATGCGGCGTCTCTTACTTCTGGCCTGTGTGGCGATGGCGGCGTCGCAGGCGAAGGCGGTCATCGTTCGGGGCAAGGTGACCAGTCCGCTTGGTGTCCCGCTGCCGGGGGCTCGCGTCCAGTTGATCCAGGGCCCGCGCAGCATCGCAGACACCATCGCCGGTCCGGATGGCGATTACGAAATTCGGATCGATGCCAGTGGTCGTTTTTTGCTGCTGACCGCTCCGCCGCTCCTTGCGGGAAACTACGCGCCGCAGGTAGGAACGCCTTTCTACGCGGGACGCGCCGATCTGATAAGGATCGACATCACGTTGAACCATGCGGGAATCACCCCGCAAGTTTCGACGGAGCCCACGCTCCTGCCGACCAACCCGAAACAGCTGGCTACGCCCCTAACCCAGGTGGCGCATGATGAACTGCTGACGCATGTTGGGCCTGCCTGGCCTCTGCGCGCAACACCGGGTGAGGTGCTGGTACAGCAAGGGCAGTGGGGTTCCCCGTCATTCTTGTATCTACGCGGAGCGCCCCCCCAGACGCTGCTCACGACCGTGAACGGGGTCACCGCAAACCCACTCGGGAGCGCCTTCGATCTTTCGAAACTCTCGTCGACAACTCTTGGATCGATCTCACCGGAGCCCGCGCTCGAGGTATCCCCGGCCGCCAATCCCCTGTACTTTACGGGGGCGTCCGGTGGGGTGCTCGCAGTTCAATCCACTCGTGCCTTCACCGAGCGGCCAACGCTTGTCTACACCGGCGACGCCGGTGGGCTGGATGCCCTGCGAAACGAGGCAGTGGCCACCTACGCGCATCGCCGGTACGACTTGCTCGGTGCGTTCTCGCGATTTGATCTCGCCAACTCCGTGCCAGCCGCGCCGTACCACTTGATCACTTGGGCGGCGGATGCTGGATACCACATCTCGGCCGGGACTTCGCTGCGCGCTACGGGTCGCTACGACGAATCGGCGGCCGCATTGTCCAGTCCGTTTGAGCTCTTTGGGATCTCTCCGAACGGCAAGCAGGCGGGACAGAACGTGTTGGGCTCCGCCACGTTCGAGACGCGGACAGTCAAGGACTGGCACAATCTCGTGCGCTATGGAGTGGCCCGTGAACGCGGACAGACCTATGATTTTGCAACTCCGGCGACGGGGCTGCCGGTAGCAGTTCGTGGCGCGAACGGCTACGTGGCAAGCGGGACGGCTTTGTTCGATCCGCTTCCTGCACGCGAGGATGCGGTGACAAACCGCGATGAGGGAACGTGGCAGACAGACTATCCCGTAAAGCCATGGCTGAAGGCGCTGGGAGACTTTCGCTTTCAGGACGAACGTGCGGCAGATAGATTGCCTGAAGCGAAGAGCGTGTTGGGGCGAACGCACTACTCCATCGCCGGCGCATTTCAAGGTGGCCTTCGCGAGCGGTTCTTCTACGAGGCTTCAGGGTTCGTCGACCACAGCAACCTCCTGGGTTGGACGGGCTCGCCACGGCTCGGCCTCACCTACGCTCCTGTACGCCCTGGGCTGAAGAAGTTTCGCGGTACCAGCCTGCATGCGACGCTGGCGACGGGCACACGCGAGCCCTCCTTATTGGAACAGGCTGCAATGCCCTCAGGCTTGCAGACCCCGCGCAGCCGAACGTTCGACGCATCCGTCGATCAAAACATCCTGGCACAAAAGCTGACACTCCGTGGCACCTATTTTCATTCGCAGTTCTCGCACGAGTTCGAGCCCATTGGCCTGTCGGCGATCGCCTCGCAGCCCTTGCTGAGTCAGACGCTTGCACTACGCACGCAGGGGTTTGAATCGGACCTGCGTTACCAGCCGAAGCAGCGGATACTGCTCGAAGCTGGATACAACCACCTTGCGTCCCTGACAGAGCGCTCGGCTGAGACGGCGAGCTTGAGCCCGAACCTTCCCGGAGTAGCCATCGGCGCATTGAGCGCGCTCGCAGGGCAGAGGCCTTTCCATCGGCCCGCCCAGAGCGGATTCTTTCTAGCCGAGTACATCGGGAAGCGGCTGAACGCGTCCATCTCGGGTACGGCTGTTTCGCGTGCCGACGGCTCTACAGCCTTGGTCCAATCCCCCTCGTTGTTGCTGCCGAACCGCAATCTTGACCCGCGCTACACGTCGATGGATGCGCATGTATCCTTCGCCGTTACGAAACGAATCACGGCGATCACTCAACTCACCAACCTCACCGACGATCGCCACACCGTCCCAATCGGCTACCTGGCGACGCCGTTTGTCTTTCGAGCAGGGCTTCGCGTGAGGCTTGGCGGCGAGTAAGCGACTCCGCATGTGGTCTATTTCTCCAAATCCTACGTCATACACCTGAACGCTTGTTTGGCGCGGAGTTCCCTTCGATCGCGCGCGTCCAAAGAACCTGGAGAGCCTCCGAATCTGCAACTTCAGCGCGATTTCCGTGTCTAACAGATACGAAGGATGGAACAAAATGATCAGTAAAAATGCAGCATCTGTACTGGCTTCCGTAGCACTTCTCCTCCCGTTAGGTGCCCTGGCTCAAAATGAAGGGGTCGTTCCGACACAGATTCTGGCTCGCGCCGACTCCAAGCAAACCGTGATCCCGACGGCCTCCGCAGTGACGCTGCAGTTGAACGGCAAATCCGCTCCCTTGACCTCGCTCGCGCCCGTCGTGCCCTCGAATATTCAGGTGGCCTTGCTGATCGACGACGGTCTGAGCCGCTCCGCAGGCATCGAGTTGAACGATCTCAAGGACTTCGCAAACATGCTGCCGCCCGGCGCAGAGGTCTACATCGGCTACATGCGTAACGGTACGGTGGAGACGGCCTCGCCGTTCACCACCGATCACGGCGATGCGTCGAGCAAGGTGCGGCTCCCGCTCGGCTCTCCCGGCATCTCAGCCAGCCCCTACTTCTGTGTCTCGGAGTTCGTGAAACATTGGCCCGGTGCCGCAGGCGAAGGTGGCACGCCGAAGTCGCGCTTCATCATTCTGGTAACGAATGGCGTCGACCCCTACAACGGTTCGACGTCGGTCTTGAACCAGGACAGTCCCTATGTTGCGGCGACTGCGACTGATGCTCAGCGTGCCGGCGTCGTGGTCTCCTCGGTCTATTACTCGGACGCGGGGTTCCGCGGTCGTGGCTCCTTCAGCGGGCAAAGCTATCTCTCGCAGGTCGCCGAGGCGACAGGCGGGGTTCTCTATAACTCTGGACCGATCAACCCGGTCTCGCTCAAGCCCTATTTCCAGGAGTTCGTGCATGACCTGTCGGAGACCTATGTCGCGACCTTCAACACGGACGCAGGGGCAGGCGGGCGCGATCATCTACTGCGTGTGAAGCTTTCGACGAGCATCCCGAAGCTGAAACTGCGTACGCCAGATAATGTGCGGCCCGGCAATCTTGAGGCTGTGCTGCAGTAAGAGAAGGCAGACCTTAGGACGCAATGAAAATCAGACGGATCAAAAAGGGGCGTTCCCCGTTCTTGATCCGTCTGATTTTTTCGCCCTCAGAACCTCGTTCTAAAAGTGGAACCGGTAACGCACTTCGCCGAAGACTTGACGTGGATCGTTGTAGTGGAAGCCGCCAAAGGTAAGCGAGTTATCGAGCAGCGTACGGCAGTTGCCGACATTCGTCGAGGTAATCGACGCCGTGATCTTCTCGCCGAAGGTCTTGCCAATCGACACGTCAACGCTCGTGTTGTACGGCAGATAGCCATTCGGATAGGGGGTTGTGGGGTCCGGGTCGCCGTTGACGAAGCCTGAACCGTAGTACACGTTCGTCGACGCATACGCGTGCCATGGCAGCGTCGCATCGAAGCCCACGTTCAGGGTATTTCGTTGATCGTGGTCGACAGGCGTGTAAGCGAAACCGGCATCGCACTGTCCAGGCAGTGTCGTCGCCGGATCGCATATCAGCCCACCGGTAATATTCCCCCGCTGCTCGGCAATCTGGTTGGAATAGGCGAGGTGAGCCTGCCCGACCTTCCACAGCCGAGGCGAACGCAGCGTAAGCTCCCACGCGCGAATCAACGCGCCATCCACCGTCACCGGAAAATAAATGCTGGACTCGCCAATGTTCGAGTGGTCGAGAAAGTTATTGACGCGATTCTTGAAGGTGTCCGCGTCCAGCAGCCAACCTTTGAACGGGATCTGCACCCCAAACTGGTGCTCTTCGTCACGCTCCCCATGCAGCGGCGCAAAGTTAACCCCGCTGTTCTGAGCAACCGTCAGAACGCTACACCCGCTCGTGGCGGTAGTCGAAGAGCCGCCTGCACAGCCCACCGTAACCAGCGGCGGAGGCTGATAGAAGCGGCCATAAAAGCCGCGGAAGACCCAGTTCAGCTTCGGTACAAGCACCGCCACGCCAAAACGCGGATCGACTTCGTTCTCTGCGAATGCCCCCCGGAACTGCGTTGTCCGTAGTCCGGCGATGAGCGTCAACCATGAGGTGGGCTTGTAGTTGTCCGACACATATTCTTCCACCACTCCGCCATTCGTCGAATCCGCTTCATGCACCGGTGCGTTGCCGCTGCCATCGTGGAAGAGCAGGCCATACAGGTAATGGTCATGTTGCCCAAACGAATATATACCGCCCTGAAGGCTATTTCGCGCAATGACCGTGTTGACCGAAACCTGTGCTCCGCCATAGCCCGACGCACGATCGTAAGTCGTCGCGATCGGGGTGTCGTTCCGGTTCGACTGGTAGTCCACCTTGTTGTAGTGATAGAACGGCGAAACCTGCAGTACGGTCGAAGGATTGAACGTGTGCAGCCACGTGAACGCGTCCGCCACATCCGTCTCTCGTTGCGCGTCGCGCAGCCCACTCGAATCGTATTGCTGATTTTCGAAATCGCCCGAATTCGGATCATAGGGAATCTGAAAAAAATCCTCCCGCGCAAGCGAGATGAAGCGAAACTGATCCTTTGGCGTGCGGGTATAAATCAGCGAAGCGAACCCGCCGTAGCCGTTATCGGCGTCGTGATTCACTGAGGCGACCGGTGGCGCAAGCCCATAATCGCTCCGGTTGCCATTCAGGCTGGCGTAGTAGGCGAACTTCGCCGTGTGGTCACCAAAATTAAGCTGATCGTTCGTCTGGTTGAAGTTGCCGGCGCTCAGCACAAGCTCGGCTTGGCGGTCGCGCTCGAATCCTGTTCGTGGCACCACGTTGAAGACTCCATACGTGCGATCGCCAACGTCGGCCGTATAGCTGCCGCGCTGGATCTCGATGTAGTCGATGTCCTTCGGGTCGATCTGCGCCGCGAGGTTCGACGCGATATTCGTATTGGGAATCTCGACGCCGTCGATCTGCCAGTTCAGCTGGTGCCCGCCCCGCATGTGCAGCATGTCGTGCGTCATGTACGCGCCCGGAACGAAATCGGTGATCATCGCGAGCGAGTTGGTCCGATCCGCCCCCGGGGTATGCGCAATGTCCTCGCGGTCGACCAGCGTCGTGGGGGTCACGGAGTCGACGTTGCCTGTCTCCGGCGTCTTCACATCGACCGTCACCTTCGCGGTTTCGACGGCAAGTTCGAAGTGGAGGACCGGCGAGGTGTCCGATGCGAGAGTGAGCGCCTGGCGTTGCGGTTCGAAGCCCGGCTCCATCACCTCCACCGAATAGTCGCCGAGAGGGATGGACTTCAGACGGAAGGTACCGTCGGCGGCTGTGTTGACAACGACCGAGTAGCTGGAGTGCGCCGCTCGAAGCGTAACGCGAGCGTTGGCTACCGGTCGGTGTTGAGGGTCGTGAACGACTCCCTGGACCACGCCGTAGATGGAGGCGTGGGCCGTTGAGGCCACGCCAAGACACACCACGGCGCAGGCCGCGGGAAACTTCTGAACAAACAGGCGCATGGGAAGCGATACCTTCTCGCCGCGAGGGCGGCGGGTTGCGAAACGGCAGGAGACCATGAGCAAGATGCGAAAGCTCAGGACACAGGCTTATCCTTGCGTCATTGGTGGTCCACGCTTCTGCCATGCGCGTCCAAACGCAATCCGGTAGCCCGCTTCAACCTGCCCAACGACGTGCGGCTGGAGCAACCGCTCGCCCCTGGCGCTGCTTACTGCGCATGAATTCCAGCTGGGTGAGACCTGGGTCGATGCGTTATGCGGGAAAGCTGGACAGACCATGCGAACACTGGTCTGCGTTGCGCTCATCCCGTCCGCGTCCATGCAGTGGTGTGCGCCAGCGCGTCGGCAACATGCGGGCACCGGTGTTTGCTGCGAGGCGGCCGCCACTGAAGCAAACAAAGGCAGGCCAAGCACCAGCAACAACGCGATGGAAAGGAGACGCCGCATCCTTTACAGAGTACCTCAAGGCGGAAAGACGCCCTTCACGGTTGGCGGTCACCTTGTGGCGACCAACGGGCGAACCATGCGAAGCTTATGAAAGTCACGAAGTGACCCCCGCGCAGGGCGATGTTAAACTAGCTCTATGAAATTTGGCGTGCTGGTCTTTCCCGGTTCAAACTGCGACCACGATACCTATAACGTGATCAGCGAGGTGATGGGTGCGAAGGCCACGATGCTCTGGCACGCGTCAACCGACCTTGAACACTGCGACGCAATCGTCGTGCCTGGCGGATTTGCCTACGGGGACTACTTGCGCACGGGCGCGATCGCTAAGTTTGCCCCGATCATGCAGCCGGTTAGAAAGTTTGCCGAAAGCGGCGGACTGGTGCTGGGAATCTGCAACGGGTTCCAGATTTTGGCTGAAGCTGGCCTGCTGCCGGGCGCGCTGATGCGCAACAACACGCAGCGCTACATCTGCAAGCAGGTCCATCTGAAGGTCGAGACGACTAACTCGCCTTTTACGCATGGCCTGTCACGAGGCGAAGTTCTCCAGATGCCCGTCGGTCACATGGAAGGGAACTACTTCTGCGATGCCGATACGCTGGCCGAGTTGAAGAAGCAGGATCGCATCGCCTTCCGCTATGGCACGGCCGAAGGATTGACCGAGGCGGAGCACAACCTGAATGGCTCGCTTGAAAACATCGCCGGCGTGCTCAGTGAGGGCCGCAACGTGCTGGGGATGATGCCGCATCCGGACCGTTCCAGCGAGTCGTTGCTGGGTTCGGCGGATGGTTTGCGGCTCTTCAAAGGCATGGCCGAATCCTTGGCGCACGCAGCACGATAGTACCCTGTTCATTACGTCAAACCATCGGCGTTCGTTGAAGATCGATCGCTTGAGAGTGATAACCTCATCACGTGGTAGATATTCATCATCATCTTCTCTGGGGCCTAGACGACGGCGCCAAGGACTTCGAAACCTCCCTCGCCATGGCCAAAGCCTCAGCTGCAGACGGCGTCACCCATGTCGTCTGCACGCCCCATGCGAACGGCCGCTACCACTACGATCCTGAGATCAATAAAGCGAAAGTTGCCGAGTTACAGGCACAACTGGATCGCGAAGGAGTCAAGATCACGGTCGGCCTGGGCTGCGACTTCCACATGACCTACGACAACGTCATGGAAGCCAAGACAAACCCGGCGAAGTTCAGCATCAACGGTCTTGGCTATCTCATGGTTGAGATTCCCGATTATGGCTTGCCCCCAGCCTTGACCGAAACGTTTTACGACCTGCAGCTCGCCGGCCTGACCCCGGTCCTGACCCATCCTGAACGGAATCCGACGCTGCAGTCGAATCCAAAGCGCATGGAAGACTGGCTCCGCGGTGGCATGCTGGTTCAGGTCACCGGCGATTCCGTCACCGGCAAGATGGGCAAGCGCGCCCAGAAGCTCGCGCTGGAGCTGCTCGATAAGCGCTGGGTCCACTTTCTCGCAACCGACGCACACAATGTATCCTCGCGACCGCCCAGGCTCAGCGAGGCTCGTGCCTTCGTCGCAAAGAAGTACGGCGCCGAGTATGCCGAGAGCCTGGTCACGGCCAACCCCAAAGCGGCCTACGAAGGCAAACCTATTCAGCCCGTCGAAGAGCCTCTCAACCTATACGAAGAGTACAAGTCACCCCCGTGGTGGAAGCGCCTCTTCTCGTAGGGCTACCCTCTTCTAAAGCCCCAGTCCGCCATCGACCCCAAGCAGTTGTCCCGTGATAAAGTGCGGAGCCGTCGCAAAAAACAGTGCGGCTGCAGCCACGTCTGCTGCGGTGCCATTGCGCTTCATGGGCGTACGCTCCGCGAATTGCTGGTAGGCCGGCCCGACTTCGCCTTGCACGATCATCCCCGGCGCAATGCAGTTCACGCTGACCTCCGGCGCCCAGGCCTTGGCCATCACCTGCGAAAGCATGTGCAGCGCAGCCTTCGAGGTGCAGTAGTGCCCATGCGTTGCCCACGGCTGCACTCCACCCAGCGAGCCGATGTTCAGGATCCTTCCGGTCGACGCCCGCAGGTGTGGCAGCGCGGTCTTCGCCATTAGGAACGGCCCGCGCGTATTCGCGGCAAACATCTCACCCCACTCGTCCGCTGTAATCTCTTCAAGTGCCGCCGAGGCAAATCTTCCCGCATTATTTACCAGCATGTCGAGCCGGTGATGGCGCGCGACGATCGCAGCGATAGCAGCCGGAATCTCCGTGGGAATCTCGAGATCACAACGATGAGCCGATGCCTCGACCCCATAGGAAACAAGATCGGCGACCGTCTGGTCCGCGTCCACGCTTGAAGAACGGTAGGTAATGGCGACGTCTGCGCCGGCTTCCGCACACGCGAGCGCGATAGCCCGCCCAATGCGCTTTGCGGCACCGGTCACGAGGACGACTTTGCCGACAAGCGGCTTTGCTGCGGATGCGATCACTGCGGCGACGTGGGCTTGGGGGTCGGATTCTGCGAGTTGCCCGGCGTGGCGTTTGGGTCGATCGGAGCCGGCGCGCTGGGATCGCTGGTGTGGTTCGTCGGCTGTGGCGTCTGCACGACAGGCGGGCTGTGCGGGTGGCTCGGCTCCTGCACCCCCGGAGTCAGCGTGGAAGCCTTGCCCGAGTTATCGACATACGTCGAGACCTGCGCGCGTGGCTTAACCATCTTGATATCGATCGCTCGTTCTGCCTCGTTCACCTGGTAGGTGTCGGCGTACGTCGCGAAACCGTCGGCGATCACCTGCACGTCTACGCTCGAGCCGGTCGGGATGATGTCGATCACGGCCTTCCCCTGCTCGTTCGTCTTCACTTCCATGTTGCCTTCATCTTTCCCGTCCTTGATGGAGTGGAAGATGACCGCAGCGTTTGCGACGGGCTTGCCGTTGTAATTGCGCAGCACGTTCACCTCAATGTGCGAGGTGGCGGGAGGGACTTTATACTTGCGGCCTCGCCGTGTGGTGTTGCTGCTGTCATCCTGCCCATGAGCAGCGGGAGCCATGGCAAGAAGCCCGAAGGACAAGGCAAAGATGGAAACAAAGACGCGAACTACGGAAGCCTGACGCATGCCGTCAGTTTACGACGTTTTCACGAAGGTTGGTCGATTCGGGACGCCCCGCACCCGCCTGACGGAAATCTGCGTCAGATTCACTCATATTTCACGCAGCGCAGTTGACAACGAGAAAGCCCAAGGCATATCGTTAGCAATCGAAGGGGTAGAGTGCTAACGCTGCCCCGAGCAAGCCAAATCAATCTGTTCCAGGAGATGTAAGTTATGGCAACAACAACGTTTACGCCGCTGCACGATCGTATCCTCGTCAAGCGCACCGAAGAAGGCGAGACCATGCGCGGCGGAATCATTATCCCGGATTCAGCCAAGGAAAAGCCAATGCAGGGCGAAGTGGTCTCCGTCGGCAAAGGCAAATCGAACGATGAAGGCAAAGTCTTCCCGCTCGACGTGAAGGCTGGCGACACCATCCTCTTCGGCAAGTACTCCGGCACCGAGATCAAGCTGGACGGCGATGAGTTCCTCATCATGCGCGAGGAAGAAGTCCTCGGAATCGTTTCAAAGTAAAAGGCTTACAGCGCACTCGCTCTCAGCCAACACAGGCACCAACAACTGACTTTAGGAGCAAAGCATCATGGCAAAACAGATTCTGCACGGAGAAGATTCCCGCCAGGCGATCCTGCGCGGAGTAAACATTCTGGCGAACGCCGTCAAGGTGACCCTCGGTCCCAAGGGACGCAACGTCGTCATCGAGAAGAAATTCGGTTCGCCCACCATCACCAAGGACGGCGTCACCGTCGCCAAGGAGATCGAGCTGCACGATGCGCTCGAGAACATGGGCGCACAGATGGTCCGCGAAGTCGCTTCGAAGACCTCGGACGTCGCCGGCGACGGGACCACCACCGCAACCGTCCTCGCCCAGGCAATCTACCGCGAAGGCGTCAAGACCGTGGCTGCCGGTGCAAACCCGATGGCGCTCAAGCGCGGCATCGACAAGGCAGTGGAAGCCATCATCGGCAAGCGCGACGAGCACGGCGCGGTGGTCGGTGGAGCGCTCGCCGCGTTCTCGAAGCCGGTCTCCGGCGACATGATCGCCCAGGTCGGCACCATCTCGGCGAACTCGGATGCGCAGATCGGCACCATCATCGCCGAGGCCATGAACAAGGTCGGCAAGGATGGCGTCATCACCGTCGAAGAGTCGCGCACCATGGAGACGCAGCTTGAGGTCGTCGAGGGCATGCAGTTCGATCGCGGCTATCTCTCGCCTTACTTCGTCACCGACGCCGAGCGCATGGAAGCTTCGCTCGAAAACCCCTACGTCCTCATCTACGAGAAGAAGATCTCGTCGATGAAGGACCTGCTCCCCCTGCTCGAACAGATCGCCCGCACCGCCAAGCCCCTCGTCATCATCGCTGAGGATGTGGACGGCGAAGCGCTTGCAACTCTGGTCGTCAACAAGCTCCGCGGCACGTTGAATGTCGCGGCTGTCAAGGCTCCTGGCTTCGGCGATCGTCGCAAGGCGATGCTCGAAGACATCGCCACCCTCACCGGCGGCAAGGCCATCACCGAAGACCTCGGCATCAAGCTCGAAGGAGTCAAGCTCGAAGACCTCGGCACGGCGAAGCGCATCACCATCGACAAAGACAACACCACCATCGTCGACGGTGGCGGAGACGGTTCGAAGATCGAAGGCCGCGTCAAAGAGATTCGCGCTCAGATCGACAAGACCACCTCCGACTACGACCGTGAGAAGCTGCAGGAGCGTCTCGCCAAGCTAGTTGGCGGCGTTGCAGTCATCAAGGTCGGTGCGGCCACCGAGACCGAGATGAAGGAGAAGAAGGCTCGTGTTGAGGACGCGATGCATGCGACGCGTGCGGCCGTTGAAGAAGGCATCGTCCCGGGTGGTGGTGTGGCGTTGATTCGCTGCTCTGCTGCTGTCGACGAGCTCATCAAGACGCTCGAAGGCGACGAGAAGATCGGTGCGAACATCATCCGTCGCGCCATCGAAGAGCCACTTCGCATGATCGTCTCGAACGCCGGCGAAGAGGGTGCGGTGGTCATCGGTAAGATCCATGATTCGAAGGAACCGAACTTCGGCTACAACGCCGGAACCGGAGCCTACGAGGACCTGGTCGCCGCCGGCGTCATCGACCCCACCAAGGTCACGCGGACGGCTCTGCAGAACGCGGCTTCCATCTCCGGCCTGATGCTCACCACCGAAGCCATGATCTCCGAGATTCCCGAAAAGAAAGAACCAGCGGGCGGCGGACATCAGCACGGCGGCGGCATGGACGGCATGTACTAAGCAGCGGACTCCGCTTCGGAAAACACTTTCCACACCCCGAGCTTCGGCTCGGGGTGTGTTTTTTGTTGGTACGACAATCCGCCTACTTTCCGAATCAACGAGTTAGAGGAGAAAAAAGGTTCCGGCCAGGACTTCGTTACCTTGGTTTTCTTTCGCGCGGTCGTCGCTGGACACCTCACCAAATGCCGTCACTTTCTCCAGTGGAGGCAATAAAAATCAGCACAAATTGACGCAAAAGTTGTATGGAGAACATCGGCAATGCTACATACAGACCCCTGGTAACCCGCGCATAGTTACTTCAACGCCGAGAGATTCTTCTCGTCGGGCAGCCATCTTCGCAGAGCAGGACGCTATGGCAATCAAGAAGTTTTTCAAAGACGAGAGTGGTCAGTCCGTTGTAATGGGGACCCTCGGCATGCTGGTCGTGATCGCGGTTCTCGGCCTCGCCGTCGATGTCGGCAGCATTCGCTACGACCAACACAAGCTCCAGTCGGCAGCCGAGGCGGTAGCACTCGCTGGCGCACTCGAGGTCACCCCCTGCAATGGGACGAACGACTGTTCCGCGATGGTGGCCGCAGGCAAATCGGCCATCGCTGAGAACGGCCTTACCACCGCTTCGGTGGTCACGAACTGCAGCACCGGCGGCTCGACCGGCCTGACCCTGATGATCAACAACCCTCCCTGCCTGCGAGGGGCATCGGATCCCAACTCAGGCAAGGTTGGCTTTGTGGAGACGGCTGTCTCGGAGACTGAGCAGACCTACTTCGCCAAGCTCGTGGGATACAACAACATTCCGCTGCTCGCCAGGGCAGAAGCCGCTCGAACCGGAAATCCCAACTGCATCTATGCGCTCGACCCGACGGGACCGAACGCGATCACCGTCGACGCACTTGCCTCGCTCAACGCGACATGCGGGGTCGTCGATGAGTCTTCGTCACCCTACGCCTTTTCCTGCAATCTGCTTGCCGCAGTCCATGTGACGAGCCTTCGAATCACAGGCGGCTCCGAGAAATTTCTCTGCGGCACCAGACCTCAACCTCAGACGTACGTTCCTGTTCCGGTGCCGGCAGACCCGCTGGCCTATCTTCCCAAGCCGGCGGTGACATCCTGCGGGACGTCCACGAACTCGCCCTACTATGGTTCACCCGGCCCCTTGCTGATCGTCGGGAAGGTGACGCTCTATCCCGATCAGGCGTACTGCGGCGGAATCGTGCTGCTCCCGACGGCGAACGTCACCTTCATGCCCGGCACCTACGTGATTCGCTCTGGCGGCCTGCTTGGACAGCAAGGTGGCCTCTCGATCGACATCGCGTCAACGGTCTATGGCAACGGCGTCACGTTTTACAACTACGGGCCCATCGGCGGGGTAAACTTTGTCGCTTCGACCATTACCCTTGGCGGAGTCTCACTCACGGCCCCAACCAGCGGCACCTACGCTGGCGTCTTGTTCTTCCAGGATCCCGGCAACACCACCCCCGATGTGATCGTCGCGAACTCATCCTGGAATACGACACTCGTCGGCGCCTACTACTTTCCAACCGCGCTGGTCACCTGCGCGGCCACGCTGCCGGCAAAGTACAGCGTATTGATTGCGAAAG
This sequence comes from uncultured Granulicella sp., assembly GCA_963693075.2. Taxonomy (GTDB): domain Bacteria; phylum Acidobacteriota; class Terriglobia; order Terriglobales; family Acidobacteriaceae; genus Edaphobacter. Next base: position 1,115,825 of record CAXMMP010000001.1, read on the forward strand.
ACATCATCTTCGCCGCACTCAGCTTCCCAGTCGGAACAAACAGCACAACGACATTTGGCAACGACTACTCCACGCTGGCAACGGGATCCCCGCTCCAGGGTTCAGGGTCGGTTTTAGTTCAGTAAGAGATTCAGCCGAGCAATTTGATCTCAAAGTGAGGGGCCAATGAAGAAACTACGTTTTGCAAACCTTGTAACAAGAAAGCTTGCCCACGCTGCACAGCCGTCACTCTTGACGGAAGATCGAGGCTCCGCACTCCTCGAGTTCGCACTGATGCTTCCAATGCTCGTCCTCCTGATGGTCGGCGCGGTGGATTTCGGCCGGGCCTGGTATGTGAACCTCGAGGTCGCGAATGCAGCCGAAGCCGGCGCTCTCTATGGAACACAAAATCCTTCCGACATGTCCGGAATGAAGGCCGCCGCGGCGCTCGATGCTGCGGAGCTTCCAGCCCTGCAGGTCTCCTCAACCTACGGCAGTGAATGTTCTGACGGCACGGGCGCGGTCACTCAATCCAACTACGCGCCAAACTGCACTTCGAACTCCGTCGAGTACGTTGAGGTCAACACGACCTTGGCCTATAAGCCGATTCTCGCCTATCCCGGAATCTCGTCGCTCATGACGATGACCGGAAAGTCGCGCATGAGGACGACCTTCTAGCATGTTCAAACGCATTCACTTCGGAGACGAAAACGGCAGCGCGCTGATCGAGTCGGCCGCGACCCTGACGGCCTTTCTCACCATCTTCTTCGGCGTCATGGATTGCTCCCGCGCGCTCTACACCGACCTGTATGTTGGCTACGTCGCCCGGGCGGCGGCTCATTATGCGATGGTCCGGGGATCGAGTTTCACCGCCACAAGCTGCACCGCCACGGTCACCTCAGGCTGCATGGCTACCAACGCAAACGTCGCAGCCTACGCGGTCAGTCTCGCCCCGCTCGGTATCAACACCGGCGCACCTCTGACGGTCACGACCAAATGGCCCGGAACCACACCCGCTGGAGGAACCTGCATCAACGACAACGGGAACAACAGCCCTGGGTGCGTGGTACAGGTAACGGTCAGCTATAACTTTGGATTCGTGCTCCCGTTTCTTCCACGCAACACGCTGGTGATGGCGAGTTCCTCAGCCGTCACAATCGCGCAGTAGTTCTAAATCAACCAAGCTTATAGCGCGTCTCCGCCAGTCGGTACAGCGGTCGCCACACCAGCCGATTCGTCGTCACGACCATCAGCGAAATGCAGATCGTTCCTAGCAGAAGAATCGGGAACTGACCATGCTCCGTGGCCGAACTGATCTGCTCGCCGAGCCCAAGCGTTGTCAGCGTGTGGCCGTTCAGCGGAAAGTACTCAGCGATGATGCTCGCGTTCCACGCCCCACCGGACGCCGTCACCATCCCCGTGATGAGGAACGGGAAGATCCCCGGCAGGATGACCTTCTTCCAGCGCTCCAACGTCGAAAAGCGAAACAGCGTCGCCACTTCTTTCAGATCGCTTGGGATAGCCATCGCGCCCGCAATCACGTTGAACAGGATGTACCACTGCGTGCCGATCACCATCAGTACCACCGACCCAATTCCGAGCCCGCCGCCCACTCGGATGAGCAGCAGCAGGATGACAGGGAAGAGCATCGGCGCGGGAAACGACGCAGCGATTTGCGCGAGCGGCTGTGCCAGCCGAGCCAGCCTAGGATGAAACCCGATGGCGACGCCGACCGGCACCGTCCAGGCTGCCGCCAGTGCGAGCGAAAGATTCACGCGCAGGAACGTCGCCACAGCTCCTTTCAACAGCTCGAGATACTGTGGCCCGGTCACTGGTCTCAGCAACGAAACAGCTCGTTGCGCAGCAAACAGCACAAGCACCGCAACCACTGCTATCAGCAGCCACTGCACGGCTCGACTGCCGGTCTTTTCGCCAGTCTGCGGCTGCGCCGCAAGCTTCGCCACGCGAGCTTCGCGTCGCTTCGCCAGCCAGGGGTAGATCGCTTCATTTAAGGGGGTTGACGTGTGCCGCATCACCGCGCCGACGGCGTTCGACTGCGTCAGCAGGTGCAGCACCGGCGAGCTGATCCGCTTCTTGCTTTCCACCTGCTCGAACTTGAACTTGTCGCTCCATGTGATCAGCGGGCGCCAGATAAATTGGTCGGTGGCCACGATGATCGCGACCATCGTCAGAATCCCGTACGTTATCGCGCGTCCGTTCCCCGCGTCCGCCGCGGTCTGCAGAAACGAACCGAGCCCCGGCAGCCGGAAGTCCTTCGACCCGAAATGAAACATCTCGCACGCCATCAAGAAGAACCACGCCCCGGCCACGGACATGATCGAATTCCAAAGCAGCCCGATTGCCGCATACGGCAACTCCAGCTGCACCAGCGTCTGCAGCTTCGAGTAGCGATAGACATGGGTCGCCTCACGCAGTTCACGCGGAATGCTCTTCAGCGAAGAGTAAAAGCTGAACGCCATGTTCCAGACCGCGCCGGTAAAGATCAGCACGATGGCCCCAAGCTCAACCCCGATATGCCGGGTAGGGAAGAGTCCGATCATCGCAAGCATCACCGGTGGTAGAAAACTCAGCACCGGAATCGACTGCATGATGTCGAGCGCGGCGATCATGAACGCTTCAACGCGCTTGTTGTACGCAGCCATATACCCATAGCTCACCGCAAAAACCAGGCTCAGCAGGTACGCAAGGAAAATTCGCACAACCGAGTAAAACGCATATTGCGGCAAAGCTCTCGGGCTGAGCGAGACGACCATCTGCTCCGACGGCGGACCCGCCCAGAGCATCGCAACCCGCACGACAGCATAAAACACAGCGAGCCCGATGACAGCGACGCAAAGGTCAAGCACAAACGGCCAGCTACGCTTGAATACCTGCGTCCGCGCCAGCGTTTCACGCCCCGGAATATTCGAGAAGCCTTGGGGAAAGCTGATCATCCTTCGCTCTCCACCCCGGCCTCTTCGGTATCTTCGTCCATCTCGCCGGAGAGCCGTTGCGCCTGCGTAAAGCGCCGCCGCGTGGCGTCAAAGTCGAACAGTTCAGCGTAACGCCCCCAACTCACAGCCGTCTCCAGCTGTCGCAGCGTCTCCTCTTCCGTGAACTGCTCGTCGAGCACATCGTGGAAGAACTCTTCCGACACTGACCCATCGCTCTTCGTCTCCACCGCGCGCACAATCTGCCGCAGCAGCAGAACATTCTCGACCGCGGCTTTACGAAACACTTCTTTCTGATGAAGGATCTCGGAGTTAGCAAACTCCGTCCCGATCTCCGTAATCTCAGCGTCGCCTTCCGTGACCTTGATAAAGCCAAGCAGCCGCCCGGCATCGACGATCGGCAGCAAATCGTCAATCTCAAACGCGAGGTCGTCGGCAAGCCGATAGATGTCGTCCTTGCCTCCGTGGTCGATCAGCAGTTCAAGCAAGCCCGCTATGCCGCCCGGGCGTGCATGCGGCAGCATCTGGTAGGGGTTCGTCCGCACCGGCGACGCAGCCTGCGCATTCGGTGCCTGCGGAAGGTCCGGCGGCAGTTCGTCTGGCTGGGTCAGCACTTTGTAGATGTAGTCGACGAGCGCCGTAAACTGCGTCGTCTTGCGGTCGCGCGGGTGCGCCAGTCCGACCTTGAAGTCGGTGCGAATGCGCCCCGGATTACGCCCCAGTACGATGATCCGGTCCGCCAGCAACACCGCCTCTTCAATGTTGTGCGTCACGATGAAGATCGACCGCGTCGGAATCGTATTATTCTCCCAAAGCTCCAGCAGCTCCGACCGCAGGTTCTCGGCAGTCAGAACATCCAGCGCCGAAAACGGTTCGTCCATGAACAAAACCTCAGGCTCGACGACGAGCGCCCGCGCAAATCCGACGCGCTGCCGCATACCACCCGAAAGCTCCTTCGGATACGCCGCCTGGAACCCGTCGAGTCCCACCGTATCGAGCATCTTCAACGAGCGCCGGCGACGCTCCTCCGGCTCCATGCCCCTCGCCTTCAGCACCGCCTCGACGTTCTCGAGCACCGTCAGCCACGGAAACAGAGCGAAGCTTTGGAAGACGATCGAGACGTTGATCTCGGTCGTCGAAATTGGCTTCTCGTGCCAGAAAACCTCGCCCGCAGACGGAGTGGAGAGCCCCGTAAGCATCCGAAGCAAGGTCGATTTGCCTGATCCCGAGGGACCGAGCAGCGCGACGATCTCTCCGGGGACAATCGAGAGGTCGGTTGGGGCGATCACCTGAATACGGTTTTCGCTGGGCTGCGCGTAGTACTTCTCGACGCGCTCGGCGCGGATGATAGCTTCTGACATGGGCATCTTCTTGAAAATGAAGTAAAAAGGGGAGGCAAATCTGCGGATTCTTCAACCGCCTCCGCACAGCCTACCATCACTTTGCTGATATAAAGGTTAAGACGCGGCGCGGACGTTCGCCGGTTAGATCACAGCGCAACCGAAGAACGATTGGGGACCCTCGCAATGTCTGAAGCAACAACTGCAACACCTTACAAACCCCGCGTCCTTGTCGCCGACGATGAGCAGGTGATTGCCAATACCCTCGCCATCATCCTCAATCAGGCTGGCTTTGAAGCACGTGCGGTCTACAGCGGCGAAAAGGCCATCGAGTCGCTCGAAACCTTCGAGCCCGACATGCTTATCTCAGACGTCATCATGACCGGCATGACCGGGATCGAGGCCGCAATCGCGACCCGCGCCAAGCGCCCAAACTGCAAGATTCTCCTCTTCTCCGGCCAGGCTGCTACCGCCGACCTGCTCGAGAAAGCCCGCGCTCAGGGGCATGAGTTTGAGATTCTCGCCAAGCCGGTTCATCCCACCGACTTGCTCGCGAAGCTCCGTCGCCAGTCCTAGTCCTTTGGAATCCGATCTGCCCAGACGAGCCTGCCTTCAGGCTCGTTTTTCTTTTGCCATCTCAAACAATTGGATGATCGTCTCCGCGGTCCTCTGCATGTCGTACCGTTTGCGGAAGGTTATAAGCGCCTGCGCCTCCATCGCTGCGCGCCGGTCGGGCGGCGTAGCCAGCCATTCGTCGATGAGGGCGTCCGTGCCCTCCTGGGTATCCGGCTGCATCAAGCAGGCACCGTCCTGCGCGATCTGTGGAGCGATGTTCACCTGACTGCTGAGCAGAACCGCTCGACCGCATGCCAGAGCCTCCGCAACGGCAATGCCGAAGTTCTCCTGGTGCGACGGCAGAATGAAGACCTCGCTCGCATAGAACGCACCCCACTTCGCATCGCCCATCAGCGAACTAGGCCAGTGAACTCGATCGGTCAAGCCCGCCTCCGCGATCGAGACCTTCAACTCCGCGCTCCAGCCCTGCTCGTCCGGACCAGCCATCACCAGGTGCAGCTCCGGGTCGGTCGATGCATGCTTGACGAACGATTTCACCAGCAGGTCGCATCCCTTTTTGCGATGGATGCGCCCGAGGTAGAGCATTAACCGCTGCCCCTGAAGTTTCGGTTCCCGCGCATAAAAGGCTTCGCGCAGCGCCACCGGATTCGCCGGTGGCCGGCTGCATCCGTAAGGGACCACGTAGCCTCGCCAGCGGTGCAACCAGAAGCTCTCCGTCGCAAGCTGGCTCTCTTCCTTCGTCGTAAACAAAACGCGGTACGCGCGCCGGAGCACCCAGTACTGCACCAGCAGCCAATAGAGCCAGTTCCTCGCGTGCTTTCCGGGGAATTTACGTTTGAAGTAGGGGTCGAGCATGCCGTGCGGGAAGACCATGTACGGCTTCCCCGCCGGCAGCGCGAGCATTGCGGTCACACCGCAAAAATTCCATAAGCCGTTGACGATAATGCCGTCGAAGCGGTGCGCATTGGCCCTTACCCAGCGGAACATCGCCGGCGAAAACGCAAAGCGGCTCGTTGCGGGGCCGAGCGCATGCACGGGAAAATCGAAGCCCGCGAGAAAGGCCGAGGCGGGATCGTCCACGGTCACGGCTTCGCCGTCGTAGCCGACCTCGCGAAAGCTCATGAGCACCCGCACCGACTCACTCGGGCCGCCGAACTCCGGGTCAAGGGTAGAGATGATGTGAAGAATCTTCATGCGGCACCCGAGTTCCTGCGCGTTTGCGTCACGTGCGCGATTGCCTGCAGCAAGCCTTGCACGTCCGCCTCGAAGTCCCAGCCATTGATCCGTGCCAAGGCCGCTCTGCCCATCCTTTCGCTGGTCTCAGGCGTCGCCAGCACGCGCTCCAGCGCTTGCGCAAGCGCGACCGTATCACGCACCGGGTAGACGCACCCTTCAACACCATCCGTCACCAGATCGACCTGCGCCCCCACGTCATCCGACACGATCACTGGCCGCCCCGCATTCATCGCCTCGTTGACGATCAAGCCCCACGGCTCGTGCTGCGACGGCAACACGAAGACCGTACAAAGGTCGAGAAACCGCGGCAGCTCAGATTGATTACGAAAACCGCAGAAACGAATGCTCTTGAAGCCCGTAGCAAGGGCTTGCTGCTCGAGCGCTCCTCGCTCCTCACCATCTCCAACGATTACCAGGTAAGGTGCGGGATCGATGCCCGCGCCGCGCGAAAGTCTCGCATAGGCAGCGATCAGGTCATCGCAATGCTTACGCTGCTGAAGCTTCGAAGCGAACAGAATCACCGGTCGCCCTGGTTCCAAACCCAACTCCATCCGCAGGGCATCGCGTGCGTCCCCGGACAGCCTGCAGAGCCGTTGAAAATAGGCGTTGTCGACGCTGTAGGGCATCCAGAAAGCAGGGAAGCCACTCCCGAAGTAATGCCTCCAGTAATCGCGGTTACGCGTCCCGATCACGAGCACCGCATCCACCAGATCCTTCAATAGCGCAAAGTACATCCTCTTCGCGAAAAGCTTCAATCCGCCCCGCGGACGATCGCTCAGCCACGATTCAGCGCGCAATAGCACGGGCACTCCGACCACCTTCGCCGCCATCATTGCCTTTAGCGTATTCAAGGTGGAGTAGCCATGCACCCAAAGCACATCGAACCCAGGTTCGGCAGCATTCCCAGTCAGCCTCTGCATAAAGCCGCGGCTGATCGGGCTCAAGACGCCCGCCGCCCCGTTATCGCGAAGCGCAGGAAGAAACTCATAGCGGTAGCCATCGAGCAAAGGAACGTCCCACGTCACCTCGACACCGAAACCCTTGTCGTTGTAGCCGCGAACCGAGAAGTCAGACCCAAACCACACCGTCAGATCGATCCTGGGATCTTGCGCGATCCGCCGCAGAAGCGGAGCTTGGTACTGGATCGGATGACTGACGAGATAAGCGACACGAACGCGGCGCTGCGATGAAGTTTGAGCGGTCATGATGTCGTTGAGCGCGACGCTTGCCTCACTAGCGTACCGCGATGATGCCCACATCGATCAAGCTGCTCAACACGGAAAGGCCGCCGCCCTTCAGTGCCGCCTTCACGATATTCGAAGGCAGGAACACGACGTCATCGGCCTGCAGGATCGGGTCGGGATCGCGTCCAGTCAAAATACGCTTCAGGTCGACCCTGACGACCTTGCGCTGCAGTCCTTCGGTTCGGATGATGCGCAGATCCTCATAGCGTCCTTCGAAGCCTCGACCGCCACTCAGCGACGTCGCCTGAATCAACGTCAAGGGAGAAGTCTGGTCGAGAGGAATAGCCCCCTGGTGAGCGAACGCGCCGATCACATAAACCAGGCCGACCCGGGAAACTAGGATCGTATCGCGCGCCAGGATCGGGATGTTCGACTCCTCGCTGCGCAGTGGATCGGTTCCCAGGTCAACCACGATTGGTTTCGCGACACCGGGCCGTTGAATGGTCAGGACATGGCTCGCGTTCAGCGGCAGGCCGCCCGCTACCGCCAGAATATCGAGCAAACGTCGATCGCCCGTAATAGGCACGATCGCGTGCATCTCGCCGCCAACCGTCACGAACTGCTCGGTCGCAGAGCTTACCTGCACCGACACTTGGGGATTGACGTACATGCCCGCGGATACAAGTCGTTTCGCAATCAAATCGGCTGCATGCTCAACCGTCATGGCGGCCACCGGTACCGTGCCGATCAGGGGCAAACTCACGGTGCCGTCGGCTCCCACCTTCACCGTCGGCACAAAATCCGCCGAACCAAAGATCCGGACGGTCAAAACGTCGCCTTGCGCAATCACCAGGTCGCCGGAAGAAGTCTGCAGCAGCGCGGGGTCGTTGGTCGGCGTCTGGACCTGGTTTGCCTGCGACGGCATCTTCAACGCCGGTCCGCTGAACTGAGCACTCAGGGGCGCACACAACGCAACCAGCAAGGCCAGAAAACGACCTATCCGCAAAGCGCTCCAGGAAGTCGCCAACCGCAACTTATTTCCCCTCCGCTTCATCGGCTGACCTCCTCTTCCTGCTGCCCGATCCGCCTTTTGCATCCCACCCTGCTACGTCGAGACCCGCGTACCCATAACTCGTTGACCCATAGTACCCGTAATACTCCGGAGCATTCAGATCCACGGCGTTCAGCACGATTCCGGCCAGCGGCGCACCCGAGCGGTACAGCAGGTCGCGTCCGCGGCGCACCACATGCTTGCTCGACTTCGCATGACGGACCACCATGATCACCGCATCCACCTGGCGCGAAAGCAGCACGCCATCGGTGACGGAGAGGATCGGCGGCGAATCGATGACCACATGGGTATACAACGAGCCCGCTTGCCGTAGCAGCTCCGACATCACCTGCGAACTCAACATCTCGGTCGGGAACGGAGGCACCGGCCCGCTCGCGAGGATATCCAGGCCGGGAACCTCCGTGATCGCTTGAACCGAATCTTCGAACTTCGTCTGACCGCTCAGGATCGTACTGAGTCCCAATTTACCGCTCAAACCAAATCGATGATGAACATTTGGACGCCGAAGATCGGCATCGATCAGTAAGACCTTCACACCGCGCTGGGCCAGGATGACCGCCAGATTGCAGGCCGTAGTGGTCTTGCCTTCGGACGGAGTAGCCGAAGTGAAGAGCAGATACTTCGGCTCGTGCCCGACGGTCGAAAGCATCAAGGCCGTGCGCAGTGTGCGGAAGGCTTCCGTGAATTGCGATCTCGGCTGCGTCAGGACATTCAGATTTCGCTCGACCGTTGACAGCGGCGCAAGCTGGTCCGCGGTCGCACGCTTGGCCCCCGGAATGATGGCAAGCGAAGGCAGTTCGGTTACGCTTTCGATCTCCGCGATGCTCCGTAAGCCCGTGTCCAAAGCCTCCAGCAGGAAGGCAAACAGTACGCCGCCGACGAACCCGAGCGCCGCCCAGGTCAGCGCGACGGTTGATCGGGGCGTGCCGGACGGCTGAACTGGCGCGACCGCTCGATCCACCACGTCAATCTCGAGCGACTCGAGGCCGGCCTCAACTCCGGCCGTTGCAAGCTTCATCATCAGGGCTTCGTAAAGAGTCTTACTGGATTCAAACTCTCGTTGCTTGATGCTGTAATTCACCAGGTCGTCACGCAGCCGGTATGCATCCGCCTTCTGTTGGTCGAGTGCCGCGGTCGTCTGGTCTTCGTTGGCCTTTGCGAGCAAAAAGTTCTCCCGCGACTGGGTCAGCAAGCGATTCTCTTCAGCGTTGACTTCCTTTTGCAACTCGTCAGCCTGCGCCTTGGTGGCCTTCACGGAAGGATGATTGGGCCCAAGCGTGGCGGTGAGCTGCGCAAGCTGAGCCTTCGTCGTGGCTAGGTTCGTTCGCAACGCCGTAAGGCCGGTTTGAGGCTGACCTGGGGTCGAGTCGATCTCGCTTTCGATCGAGTCAGGATCCATCCCGGAAAGGAGTCGATAGCGCGACTCCGCCAGGATTCGGTTCAGCTTGGCAACCCCGTTCGCTCGCGAAAGATCCTCAAGCGACGTGGCGATCTGATTATGCTGCGAGTCGAACCCCAACACACCGACGCGTTTCTGCAGGTCAAGCATCTCATTCTGCGACTTCTCGACCTGTTGCTTCAGGTCATTCATCTTCGCAGTCATGAATTGAGAAATCTTCAACGACGAGTCATATTTGGTATCGAAGCTGCGTTGCCGATACGCATCAATCAAGGTGTTGACAATCTTGGCTGAAAGCGCTGGATCCACGCTCGTGTACTGAATCTTGATGATGTCGGTCTTGGCAACGAGATTGATCTCGAGATTGCCCTTCAGTATCTTCACCACGCTGAAGCGGGTGATCGGATCATCCATGCTGCGCTGCTTGACCGGACCCTTCGCCTGCAGGAACTTCTGATCGTTTTCTAGCTGAAGCTCCCGCGCCACCGTAGCGAGCAGCGTATCGCTCGTCAAGATCGCGATCTCAGTCAGCATCTTTCGCTGGGGGTCATCTCCCAGAGCAGCAACGCTGCTGATCTTGAACTCCTCCGACGTACCCGTCTGCACCTGGATCCGCCCAATGGCGGTAAACATCTTTTCCTGCGACAGTGCCTGGTACAAACCCACCAGAATTCCAAGCAGCAAACCAAGGATTACCACCATCCTGCGCTTCCGCAGCGTAATCAGCGATTCCGACAGCGTCGTATCTGCGACCGGGGCGATAAACTGCTGAGCCTGCGACGGCGTGGAAGCCGCAGCTTGGGATGTACCTGGAATGTCCGTGCTCATTTCCCACAAGTCTAATTGAGCTTTTAATTCATAGGAAATAAAAGCCTTGCCTACCAACTCTTTCTAATTCAGAACACTATTGTTAGACTCAAACTATCCCTATGCCCACACACGACACGAACACCGATTCCAGCGCGCTCGCCAACTCACTCCAGCGTCAACCTGTTGATAGGTCTACAACTAACCGCTCGGTGCAGATTGCAGTCGTCGGGTCCGGTTATGTCGGGCTGGTCGCTGCCGTGTGCTTTGCCGAAATGGGACATAACGTCATTTGTGTGGATAATGACCCCCAAAAAGTCGACGCGCTCAAGGGCGGCGACACCCTCATTCACGAGCTGCACCTCCCCGAACTCCTCAATCGTTACCGCAACACCCGCGTCCGCTTCATGACCGATCTTGCTGAAGCTACCCGCGAGTGCCAGGCCATCTTCATCGCCGTCGGCACTCCGCAATCCGAGACCGGCGACGCCGATCTGTCGTACGTCGAGGCTGTCGCCAGCGAGATCGCTCGTTCGCTCACCACCTACAAAGTCATCGTAGAAAAATCCACGGTCCCGGTCTACACTAACGAGTGGATCCGCCGCGTCATCGAGCGTAACGGTGTTCACCGTGAGCTCTTCGACGTCGTCTCCAACCCCGAATTCCTCCGCGAAGGCACCGCCGTCGCCGACTTCCTGCACCCCGACCGCATCGTCGTCGGCTCCGATACCCCGCGCGCAGCGGCTGTGCTCGCAGAAATCTACGCCCCACTCACCAGCGGTGCCTACTACCAATCTCCGAGCCACATCCCCGGCGTCTGTTCCGTTCACATGCCGCCGCCGCTGCTCGATACCTCCACCAAGTCGGCGGAGATCATCAAGCACGCCTCGAACGCCTTCCTCGCGCTCAAAATCTCGTTCATCAACGCGGTCGCGAACCTGTGCGAAGCGGCCGACGCCAACGTCGAGCAGGTAGCGCGCGGCATGGGACTCGATCGGCGTATCGGCTCGCGTTTCCTCCGTCCCGGCATCGGCTATGGCGGCTCCTGCTTCCCCAAGGACGTCGCCGCGTTCCGCTCCGTCGCCGAACAGATGGGCGTCGACTTCTCGCTGCTCACCGAAGTGGAAAAGATCAACGCCGTCCAGAAGAAGCGCTTCCTCTCAAAGGTTCGCTCCGCTCTCTGGACTCTGCGAGGCAAAAAATTAGCCGTCTTCGGCCTCGCCTTCAAAGGCGAAACCGACGACATCCGCGACTCGCCCGCCATCGAGCTGGTGAAGATGTTCCTTGCCGAAGGCTGCTCCATCTGCGCCTACGACCCGGCAGCAATGGACCGAACCCGCGAGATCATGCCGCCCGCCGCAAACCTAAGCTATGCGGACTCTGCCTACGACGCAGCCTCGGACGCGGACGCCCTCCTCATCCTCACCGACTGGCAGGAATTCGCCGCGCTCGACCTGACGATCCTGCACCAGGCCCTGCGCTTCCCCATCGTCATCGACGGCCGCAACCTCTACGACCCGCAGGTGATGGTCCAGCATGGTTTCACTTATCTCAGCGTCGGTCGCCCCACCGTAACACCGGCTCGTGAGCTCGCGGCGCCCGCCCTTTCCTAACGCAGATAACAGTACCGGCAATCCCAGGAGAAGTCAGTCGATGAACGAATCACGCATCCTGGTCACCGGCGCTGCCGGCTTCCTCGGATCCCACCTGTGCGATTCGCTCCTCGCCGAAGGCCACACCATCCTGGGCGTCGACAACCTCTGCACCGGCTCGTTAGCCAACCTCGCACACCTCCAAAGCGAACCGCGCTTCTCGTTCCTTCAGCACGATATCGTCGAACCCTTCGACCCCGGCCACGTCGATTACGTCTTCAACTTCGCCTCACCCGCCTCACCACCGGACTACCTGCGCCTCGGCATCGAAACCCTTCTCGTCGGCTCGCGCGGCACCATCAATACCCTCGACATCGCCCGCAAATACTCCGCCGGCTACCTCCATGCATCTACCAGCGAGTGCTACGGCGACCCCCTCGTCCACCCGCAGGTCGAAACCTACTGGGGACACGTCAACCCCATTGGACCGCGCTCCGTCTACGACGAGTCGAAACGTTTCTCCGAGTCCGCCGTCACCGCCTACAACACCTACTTCGGCCTCAACACCCACATGGTCCGCATCTTCAATACCTACGGCCCAAGACTCCAGGCCAACGACGGTCGCGTCGTCTCGAACTTCATGATGCAGGCCCTCCGCGGCGAACCGCTCACCCTCTACGGCGACGGCTCCCAGACCCGATCCTTCTGCTTTGTCTCTGATCTCATCGCCGGCATTCTCAAGCTCTCGAAGACAGACCACCACACTCCGGTCAACATCGGGAATCCAGTGGAATGGACAATTCTCGAGTGCGCCAAAGAAGTCCTCGCGGTCACCGGCGCTAACGTCGAACTCATCTTCAAGCCCCTGCCGCAGGACGACCCGGCCCGCCGTCGCCCCGACATCACCGTCGCGAGAAATCTCCTCGGCTGGGAACCCACCATCCCCTTACGTGAGGGCCTGCAATGCTCTCTCGACTACTTCAAAGCCTGCGTCGAAACCCCTTGAACCTCAACCTTCGGAGTGCCTCTTGTCACGATCTTGAAGCAAGCAATCCTTCGTAGTGGTTTTGCACCCCACTTACCCAGGTCTCCGTACAAATCCCCTTCTTCACCAGCTGTCCCCCCATCAGCTTCACCGCATCCGTCCCGCAGGCAATCCCCTCAATCACCGCCGCTCCCCCGTCAGCCCGAGCCCTCACCATCGTCTCCTGCGCCACCCGATAGATCGCCACCACATCCCCGGCATCCACCGGAATCACTGGAACCGCGCGGTCCACCGACGCTACACTCTTCCGGGCCAGGGCCTCGAGATCCTCCGGCCCACCCACGCCCGGCAACACCATCACAACCAGCGGCAAACCGCCCTGCCCCATCACCCGAAGCAGTCGCTTCCATTCGCCGTCCGATAACTCAGCACACCCGCAATAAGCCATCACCACACCGCCCGCGCCTGAAGCCTGCAAAGCCATTGCCTCACCCACGGCGCATAACACACGCTCCGCCGCGCTCCCCGGAAACGCATCTGCCTGCGCCTTCGCAAGCTCCTTCAGCACCGCACGAACGTCAGCACCCTTGGCTGCCCCACCCGCGGCCCGTGCCCCAACCGCCCTCACGTACCCGAGCGTCGCCGCCTCACTAGCCGCCCCCGTATCGCTGGTCAAATCACCAGCCTTCAGATCGATCGCCGTCCCCACCCAGCAAGCCTCAACCCCACGAAACCCCTTGTCCTTCTGCACCTTCGCCAACCCACGCACTTCCACCAGCGCACGAAACATCGCACGCATCCGCGCATGACTAATCAGCGGACTCTCAAACGCCTTCGACCCCATCGCCATCAACCCACCCATTCATCGTTCTTACTAATAGCTAACAGCTACTTCTAAGCCTTCGCCGGATCCTTTGCCTCAATATCCAGCCCGAGCTCCTTCAAAGCCTTCGCCGCATCCTTTGGCTTGAAGTTCCCATCGCGTGCCAGTCGCGACAGCGTCGCGCCAACAATCGCCTCCGCGCTTACTTCAAAATGCCGCCGCAGATGCTCGCGGTTATCGCTGCGTCCGAATCCATCCGTCCCCAGCGTCACCAGTCTCTGCCCAATCCACGGCGCAAGCCCATCCGGCACACTCTTCATGTAATCGCTCGCCGCGATAATCGGCCCTGTGGTCCCATCCATCAGCGTCTGCAGATAGTTGTTCTTTTCTTTCTCCGCCGGATGCAGCCGGTTCCAACGCTCCACCGCCAGCGCCTCGCGACGAACCTCCGTATAGCTCGGCACGCTCCACACATCGGCCTGAACCTTGTACGTCTCCGCCAGAATCGTCTGCGCCCGCAGCACCTCGTTCAAGATCGGTCCCGACCCGAACAACTGCACGTCCGCTGTTCCAGCCAAAGCCGGCTTCAGCTTGTAAATCCCCTTCACGATCCCCTCAGCCGCACCCTCCGGCATCGGCGGCTGAACATAATCCTCGTTGTACATCGTCACGTAGTAGAAGGCTTCATCGCCATCCTCGTACATGCGCTTGATGCCGTCCTGGATCACCACCGCAAGCTCATACACAAACGCCGGGTCGTACGTCCGGCACGTCGGCACTGTGCTCGAAAGCACAATCGAATGCCCATCCTGGTGCTGCAATCCTTCGCCCAGCATCGTCGTGCGTCCCGCCGTCCCGCCCATCAAAAAGCCCTTGCCACGCGAGTCCGCAAACGCCCAAGCCATATCTCCAATGCGCTGGAAGCCAAACATCGAGTAGTACATGTAGAAGGGAATTGAAGGCACACCATAATTCGAATAGGCCGTCCCCGCCGCCGTAAACGAAGCCATCGAACCCGCTTCGGTGATGCCCTCCTCAAGAATCTGCCCATCTCGATTCTCGCGGTAACTCAGCAGCATATCCGCGTCATGCGGGACATACTTCTGCCCCTCCGGCGCATAGATCCCCACCTGCTTGATCGAAGACTCCAGCCCAAACGTCCGCCCCTCATCTGGCACGATCGGCACCACCCATCGGCCCACCGCCTTGTCCTTCATCAGCGCATTCAGCAGGTTCACAAAGCCCATCGTCGTCGAGATCGAACGTCCCTTCGACCCATCCGTCCAGCTCTTGAAAAAGTCCAGCGCCGGCACCTTGAAGTCCGGCGCACGCTCCGCCATCTCAATCTTCGGTCGCTGCGGCAGATACCCACCAAGCTCCGCGCGCCGGCTCTGCATGTACTCCAGCTCCGGAGCATTCGCCTCCGGACGATAGAACGCACCATCCTTCGCCGCCTGCTCCGGAATCGGAATGCTGAACCGCTTCACAAACGCCGCCAGCCCCTCATCCGTCAGCTTCTTTTCGCTATGCGTCGCGTTCCGCGCCTGCGCCGACCCAAGCCCGTAGCCCTTCACCGTCTTCGCCAGGATCAC
Organism: uncultured Granulicella sp.; assembly: GCA_963693075.2. Classification (GTDB taxonomy): domain Bacteria; phylum Acidobacteriota; class Terriglobia; order Terriglobales; family Acidobacteriaceae; genus Edaphobacter. The sequence goes on from CAXMMP010000001.1 coordinate 1,131,361, forward strand.
CGTCGGCCCACCCTTGTGCTCGACCGCCTGCTTATACGCGTTGTAGATCTTCGCCGGGTCATGCCCGCCCCGGTGCAGCAGCCCAAGCTGCTCGTCGCTGTAGTCCTTCACCAGCTCCAACAGCTCCGGATAGCGCCCAAAGAAGTTCGCCCGCAGGTACGCCCCGTCCTTCGCCTTGAACGTCTGGAAGTCACCATCCACGCATTCTTCCATGCGCTTCAACAACAAGCCGGACGTGTCCCGCGCAAACAAATCATCCCAGTCCGAACCCCAGATCACCTTGATCACATTCCAGCCGGCCCCGCGGAACACGCCCTCAAGCTCATCGATGATCCGCGCATTCCCTCGCACCGGCCCATCCAGCCGTTGCAGGTTGCAGTTCACGACAAAGATCAGGTTGTCCAGCTTCTCGCGCGCTCCCAGCGAGATCGCCCCCAGCGTATCCACCTCATCCGTCTCGCCATCGCCCAGAAAGCCCCAGATCTTGCGATCCGTCTTCTCGATCAGCCCGCGATTCTCGAGGTACCGCATAAACCGCGCCTGATAGATCGCATTCAGCGGCCCGATCCCCATCGACACCGTCGGAAAGTTCCAGAACTCCGGCATCAACCACGGATGCGGATAGCTCGAAAGCCCCGGCTCCCCGCGCAGCTCATGCCGAAAGTTCTTCAGTCGCGCCTCATCGAACCGCCCCTCCAGATAAGCCCGCGCATACACCCCCGGCGAAGCATGCCCTTGGAAGTAGATAAAGTCGCCCGGCTCCTCGCCATACTTCGCCCGGAAGAAATGGTTGAACCCAACCTCCAGCAGCGTCGCCTGCGAAGAATACGTCGAGATATGCCCGCCAATCCCTGCATCCTTCTTGTTCTGCGAATGCACCATCGCCATCGCATTCCAGCGCAGCAGAGCCTCCAGCCGCCGCTCCAACTGGCGGTCGCCAGGGTAGGGAACTTCGTCTTCCTTGCGGATCGTATTCCGGTACGGCGTCACCACCGCAGCCGTGTCCTTTACCCCCACCTCGCCAGCGCGATGCCGCAGCGCGCCCAGCAGCTCCGCTCCCTGCGACGGCTCGCCCTTCACCACCTGGTCGAACGCCTCAAGCCACTCGGCAACCTCCGCGGTAAAGTCCTTCCGGGCCTGGTCGTCGTTCGTCGTCACGTCGGGCGTCTCCATCACAGCTGCATCCATAAGGTCAGATTCCTTCACTCGTTATAAGCCGGTCTTATACACATCCACGCTTCTAAAGATAATCGTCCAACCCCGAAACGTCACATCCCCACCCAACAACGAGCATCCTTGGCACCGTAGTCAAACCAGGCACATGCCTTAAAAAATCCGCCTTCATCCGCGAAATCCGCGTACGCACTTCCCGACTAGCACCTAAGTCGAGTAATCCGCATTGATCCGGACATACTCTTCCGTCAGATCGCAGGTCAGAAACGTACACCCCGCATCTCCCAGCCCAAAGTCCAGCGTAATCGTGTACTCGCGCTGGCTCATCTCCTCGTGCGCGGCCTTCTCGTCGAACCCCACCGCGCGCATCCCGGCCTCATACACCACCTGCTGCCCAATCCACACTCGCAACACCGCCGGGTCGAACGGCACCCCCGCATATCCCGCCGCCGCCACCAGCCTCCCCCAGTTCGGATCAGCCGAGCTCCAAGCCGTCTTGTTCAGCGGGGAATGAGCAATCGCCTTCGCAATCTGCAGCGCGTCCGCCTCGTTCTCGCAGCCCGTTACCTGCAGCGTGACGACATGCGAAACCCCTTCACCGTCATCCACAATCTGGTGCGCCAGACTCGCACACACCAGCTTCAACGCATTCTCGAACGCAGGCTGCACCCGCGCATCCAGCTTCACGCCAATCGCCCCACTCGCCAGCAGCAACACCGTGTCGTTGGTCGACGTATCTCCATCGATCGAGATCGCATTGAAGCTTCTTACCACCGCCGCCTCCAGCATCCCCTCCAACTCCGCCGGTTCCGCCCCCAGATCCGTAAACAAGTAAACCAGCATCGTAGCGTGCTTTGGCCCCTGTGCCGAGTTCGTCCCAAGCTGCGGATGAATCATCCCCGCACCCTTCGCGCACCCAAATAGATGCACTTCGACGTCATCGACCTCCACCACCGCCCGCGCCACCTTTACCTTCGTATCCGTCGTCAAAATCGCCGAAGCAAACATCTCCGCATGCTCGGGAGTGGTCCCCAGCGCGCCCGGCACCCCCGGCAGCGCAGCCAGCACCTTCTCCGTCGGAAACGGCACCCCGATAATCCCGGTCGACGACGGAAACACCTCATCGAAGATCAGCCCAAACGTCTCCGCCGCTGCCGTACACGTCTCCACGCAAGCCCGAACGCCCGCCTCACCCGTCGCGCAGTTTGCATTTCCCGCATTCACCAGCACCGCCAGCACGCGCCCGCCTGTCGCCGCCAGGTGCCTGCGCCCCACCGTCACCGGAGCCGCCACCACCTGGTTCCGCGTAAACATCGCCGCCGCATTCGCCCCACGCGGCACAAGCGCCACCGCAAGATCCGGCTTCCCACTCGCCTTGATCCCCGCCCGCACTGCACCCCACCCAAAACCCTTCGGCAACGACCCCGCCGTCTTCGAATCCGCCATCAACCCTCCAAAACCCAGCCTCTGAAAAACGCGAAGCGTCCAAAACCCTCGAAGTGGTCGCCGCCCGCGATCAGGGCGCACTTGCACTTGCTTCTACTCTAACGAAAAACCCTGCTATCCTTCGCTTGCCCTTAAGGAGCCTTCGATGACGACCCGTCTCCTCACGTTACTCGCCGCCGTTTCATTGACCGCCGCAGCCTCCGCCCAGACCATCCAGGTCAACAAAGACAACAAGACCATCGCCATCACCTCGACCGACTCCGCCGAGCGCGAAGCGGATACCGCCGAGGTGTCTATCGGGTTTATCTCTTACGGTGCCGATCAGGATGGCACATACGCCGACGCCACTCGCACCTCAAATCAGATCATCGGCGCACTCACAGCCGCCGGGGTGAAGCGTGAGCAAATCAGCAGTGTCGACCAATCTCTTACAGCAGTTGATCCTGATGAGAAAGTTCGGTATGCACAGGGCAGCCGATTCGTCTTCACCCAAAGCTGGAAGGTCAGAACGAACGCCGCGTCGGCATCGGAAGTACTCCACGCGGCGGTTCTGGCGGGAGCTAACAAAAGTGGGAATATTTCATGGAGTCTCGCGGATGACAACACGCTAGAAGCTGAAGCAGCTGAAAAAGCTTTAGCCCATGCCCACCAGATCGCGGATCACATGGCAAGCGGGCTGCACGCTAAACTCGGACCCTTAGTTTATGCCAGCAACCAGGAGCCGGTTCGTGAGGGAGTATATGGTTTTGTGGGCGGGGGCATGGGCATGGGCGGCGCAAGGAAAGTAAATCTCAAACCCCTAGCCATCCTCCCCGACAAAGTCACCCGCACCGCCACCGTCTACGCAGTCTTCTCCATCGAGTGACAAGGGAACTACAAGCTAACCGTCCGCCCCTCACTCGAACTCATCCTTGCCGCCTCCAACACCTTCGCCACATTCACCCCAGCCTGCCCTGACACTTCAAGCGCAGCCGTCCCCAAAATCGCATCCCGCACATTCGCATAAAACCCGCGATAATCCCCCAACTCCGTCTCCACCTTCACCCCCGCCACCCCAGCCAAAAACAACTCTCCCCAGGCCACCTCATCCTCACGCAGCCATTCACCCACCCGAGGCACCTTCGCCCCCGCAACAATCGCCGGCTCCTGCGGATCGAGACCCCATTTTCGAAACGTCCCCGCCGTCCCGTGCAGAGCGAAACGCGGTGCAGGGCTGCACGCCAGCATGGTTGCACGGCACCACGCGATCAGTCCGTCGTAGCTCAGCGCGATATCGAACGCATCTTCAATCGCGGACACCTCGCGGTCGCTGCGCACGCTTGCCGTCACCGTCTTCGGCATCCCAAACAGCGCAATCACCTGGTCCACCAGGTGCGGCCCCAGGTCCATCAGCATGCCGTTCGCCGGATTGGCCGCCTCCTTCCACGTCGCCTCCCGCGCCACGGGCTTGTAGCGGTCGAAGTGCGATTCAAACGTCACCAGCCGCCCCAGCACCCCCTGCGCCAGCAGCTTCTTCACCGTCAAAAAATCCCCATCCCACCGCCGGTTATGAAACGGAGCCAGCACGAGCCCCCGCTCCGCCGCCAGCCTCACCAACTCCTCCGCCTCCGCCACACTCCCGGCAAACGGCTTGTCCACCACCACATGCTTCCCCGCCTCCAGCGCCTGCTTCGCCAACTCAAAATGCGTCTCATTCGGAGTAGCCACCACCACTAGCGCCACCCCCGCATCCCCCAGCAACTCCCCCACCGTCCGGTACGTCCGCGTCCCCCGATAAGCCTTATGGGCTTCATCTGTCTTGCGCTCGACAAACGCCTCCAGCCTCAATCCCGGAACCGCACTCACAAACGGCGCATGAAACACCCGCCCCGCCAGCCCATACCCGATAATCCCAACGCCAATCTCCGCCATCACGCTCTCCCAATCCCCTTCAACGCCGGATACACCTTCCGGTACTCCGCATACTCCTTATCCATATTGACCTTCGGCTCGATCACCTCCGCCACCCGGATCGTCGCCGCGCAAGCCGCCGCCACACTCCCCCACGCTCCCACACCAACCCCGGCGAGAAGCCCAGCCCCAAACGCCCCACCCTCCTCAGCCTCCAGCCGCGACACCGCCCGCCCATACACATCCGCCTGGATCTGCCGCCACAACGCCCCGCGCGCGCCCCCGCCGCCCAGTCGAACCTCCCCCACCGGAATCCCCAACTCCTCGAACAGAGTAAGAGTATCCCTCAACGAGAACGCCACCCCTTCCATCACTGCCCGTACAAAATGCCCCCGCGTCGTCGAAGCCGAAATCCCCACAAACGCCGCCCTCGCCCGCGCATCCAGATGCGGCGTCCGCTCCCCAAACAGATAAGGCGTCCACAACAAACCTTCGGAACCAGGCGAAACTCTAGCAGCTTCTAAAGCCATCTCGTCATAGCTCACGCCCGGCATCAGCGTATCCCGCAGCCACCGCAGCGACAAGCCCGCTCCGTTCGTCACCCCCATCACATGCCACACCCCCGGTGCCGCATGACAAAACGTATGCAGCCGCCCCAGCGTATCCAGCGTCGGCTCGCTCGTCGCCGCAAACACCACGCCGCTCGTCCCAATCGTCGCCGAAACCATCCCCGGCTCGAGCACCCCCATCCCCACCGCGCCCGCGCCCTGGTCGCCCGACCCCGCAACTACCGGCGTCCCCGCCTTCACTCCCGTCGCCGCCTCGCCTTCACTCGAAACCCGCGCACAAACCTCCGGCCCTTCAAACAACCTCGGCAGCCACGCCATCGGCACTGCCGCCGCCTCGGCCACTTCCTCACTCCATCGCCGGTGCGCCACATCCAGCAGCAGAGTCCCGCTCGCCTCCTGCATATCCATCGCGTACTCGCCCGTCATCCGCAGCCGTACAAAATCCTTCGGGCAAAGCACATGCGCGATCCGCCCATAGATCTCCGGCTCATGCTCCTTCACCCACATCAGCTTCGTCACTGTAAAGTTCGGCAGCGCCGGGTTTGAAACCAGCCCGATCAACCGCTCCCGCCCTACCTTCGCCTCCAGCTCATCGCACTGCGGCTGCGTCCGCTGGTCGCACCAGATCAGCGCCGGCCGCAACACCTCACCGCGTTCGTCGAGCATCACGCACCCATGCATCTGCCCCGTCAGCCCCACCGCCTCCACCGTTCCCACCTGCTTCAGCACGGCTCCAATCGCCGCCTTCGCCGCCCGCCACCAATCCTCGGGGTCCTGCTCCGCCCAGCCCACCTGCGCGCTCGCAATCGCCTGATGCTCCACCGCCTCCGACGCCACCACGTTGCCCTCGCGATCCACCACCACGGCTCGCGTCCCGCCCGTTCCCACATCCACGCCCAAAAACATGCCGTTTTCCTCTCGCTGCGACCTGTAAAGTCTACCTCCCGGCCAAATCTTTGCAGACTTCTGGCAACCCGGTGCATCTCATAGAGGAATCAAGGCAATCGCACGCAGTCATCACATTCCAACCTGGGATTAGGTACCATTAGAGATATGACCCAAAGCAAAGCTGCGCAGTCCAGGAGCAGCGCGCAATCGAGCAGCAGTGCTCAATCCGGGGCCAGTGCTCGATGTTCGCGCACCTCCGCCCTCAGGATCGCCGCCGCTCTCCCCGCTCTTGCTCTCGGACTCTGCGTCACCACCAGCGTCCCATCTTTCGGACAGGCTGCCTCACCTTCTTCAACCCCCGCCGCAACCGCCGGCTCCGGAGCCAACACCACCGGCTCCGCCGCGCAGACCGTCGCCTCCGGCCAGTCCAGCCTCTACAACGCATCCGGCTCTAACGGCGCGACCGTCGACCAGAACAGCTTCAAGGGTTCGATCATCTCCGGCAAAAACACCGGCACGGTCATCCCGCTCACACTCGATGACGCCGTCAACCGCGGTCTCAAGCAGAACCTCGGCATCATCCTGCAAAGCTCCTCTACCCAGTCCGCCAACGGAGCCAGGCTGGAACAGCTTCAGCAGCTTCTGCCCACCGTCTCCGCGCAGGCCAGCATTCAGGTCCAGCAGATCGATCTCGCCGCCTACGGCCTCAAGATTCCCAACTTCAACCCCATCATCGGACCCTTTCAGGTTGAAGACTTCCGCGCGTACCTCACGCAGAACGTTCTCAACCTGAACGCGCTGCAAAGCTATATCGCCTCCAAGCACAGCTTCGCCGCCGCCAAGCTCACCGCCGAAGACGCCCGCGACCTGGTCGTCCTCACCGTCGGCAACGCCTACCTCGTCTGCGTCGCAGACTCCGCCCGCGTCGAGGCTATCAACGCCGCGCTCAAGACCGCCAGGCTCACCTACGATCAGGCCGTCGATCAGCACAACGCCGGCACCAGCCCGCGTCTCGACGTCCTCCGCGCCCAGGTCGACTATCAGACCGAGCAGCAGAATCTCATCTCCGCCGTCAATCAGCTCGCCAAGGATAAGATCTCGCTCGCCCGCGCCATCGGCCTGCCGCTCGATCAGGAGTTCACCCTTACCGACACCGCCCCCTATAAGGCGCTCGACAATCTCGACCCCGGCATCTCCTTCGAGCAGGCTCTCAAGACCCGCAAAGATCTTCAAGCCTCGGAAGAGCAGGTCAAAGGTGCCGAATCCGCACGCAAGGCCGCCTACGATGACCGCCTCCCAATCATCAGCGTCGCCGGAAACTTCGGCGACATCGGCGAAACCGTCGGACACTCTCACGGCACCTACACCGCCACCGGTCAGGTCTCCGCTCCCGTTCTTCAAATCGTCAAAGACCGCGGCGAGCAGCAAGTGGCGAACGCTCAGCTCGACGAGTCCAAAGCGCGCCTCTCGGACTCCGTTCAGCAGGTCAATGCCGACATCCGCTCTGCCATCCTCGACATTCAATCCGCTGCCAAGCTCGTAGAAGCTGCCAAATCGAACGTCGACCTCGCCACCGAAGCGCTGTCGGAAGCGCAGCAGCGCTACCACGCTGGAGTCGCCGATAACCTGCCCGTCTCGCAGGCTCAGACCACCTTCGAGCAGGCAAACGACCAGTACATCAGCGCGCTCTACCAGCACAATGTCGCGAAACTTACGCTCGCCCGCGCTCTCGGCGTGGCCCAGACCAACTACAAAGACTATCTCGGAGGCAAGTAAATACCGTGGCTGACCAAGACACTAACAAACCCGCCCAGGCGCCGGAAGAATCACCCGCCAAGAAGACTGGCCGCACCGTCATCATCATCCTCGTCGTCCTGCTCATCATCTGCGGCGCAGGCTTCTGGTTTTGGCGCTCTACCTTCACCGAAGATACCGACGACGCCCAGGTAGATGGCGACATCTACTCGGTCAGCTCGCGCATCCAGGGTCAGGTCATCGCCGTCTACGCCAAAGAGAACTCCGAGGTGAAAAAGGGCGATCTGCTCATCGAAATCGACCCCAAGGACTATCAGGTCGCTCTCGAACAGGCCCAGGCTCAACTCGCATCCGCCCAGGCTGACTATCAGCAGGCAACGGTGAACGTCCCCATCACCTCCGTGACCTCGAGCACCACCACCTCGAACGCAAGCACCGACGTCGTCGCCGCCACCTCCGCCGTCAGCCAGGCGCAGCAGCAGGCAGACGCCGCCGCCGCCATGGTCGATCAGGCGAAAGCGAACGCCATCAAAGCCACCAAGGACGTCGAGCGTTACAAACCCCTCGTCGAAAAAGACGTCATCAGCCGCCAGCAGTTCGACGCAGCGGTCGCCGCAGCCGACGCGCAGAATGCCCAGGTCATCGGCAACGAGAACACCCTCGTCGCTCAGCAAGCCATGATCACCCAGGCTCAGCAGCGTCTCGCCTCGGCCCGCAACCAGGCCGCCCAGGCTGCTAAGAACGGTCCCAAGCAGGTCGCCGAGCAGCAGGCAAACGCCCAGTCGAAGCTCGCCGCCGTCAAAACCGCGCAGGCCCGCGTCGATCAGGCTCTGCTCAACCTCTCCTACACCCGGGTTATCGCCCCCACGGCAGGCGTCGTCAATAAGAAGAATGTCGAAGTTGGCGGAAATCTCGCCGTCGGCCAGGACCTCCTGACCATCGTCCCTCTCGACAATCTTTGGGTGACGGCGAACTTCAAGGAAACTCAGCTCGCCCAGATGCACCCCTGCCAGGAGGTCGACATCAAGGTAGACGCCCTCGGCGGACGACACTTCCACGGTCTGATCAGACAGGTCGGCGGCGCTACCGGCTCCCGCCTCTCGCTCTTCCCGCCTGAAAACGCTACCGGAAACTACGTCAAAGTCGTGCAGCGCATCCCCGTTCGCATCGACTTCACCGACCTGAAGAAGGAAAACGGCGACTACGCCCTGCGCCCCGGCTTCTCCGTCACCCCCGACGTCTCCGTCAAGGGCACCGGCGACAATAAGCAGACCGGCAACTGCGAAGCCGGTATCCCCGAGCGCCAAAACAGCTAAACGAGCAAAACGAATGCCCCGCTCCTTCTTTCAAGGAGCGGGGCATTCTTGTCTTCCGCGCTAACCCGGCATTCCGTATTCCTGAACGGAGCGCAGAGCCCGCATTCGCCTGCGCCACCAAACGGTTTGGCCACCTGCAGGTAACCTTCACCAGACCCTAAAAAGCAGATTTGGTAACCCCGGCAAAAGCTACACGAGACTCGCGTGACGGTGTATAACCGTGGCCCGTAACCCCAATGTTTTCCGATATTTGATATAGATCATATGGGGGGGGGTAGGACTACCGGGGAGCCGCCACGGGCGGAGGCAGATAAGGCTCCGCGGAGACCAGATTGCCCAGCACGTAACGTTCCCGGTCTGAGAACTGTCCCCGCACCTGAGGCGAGTTCAGATAGCCCTGCCGCTGTCCTTCCGGCATCGACCGCAACTCCCGAAACGTTCGCGCCACAGCCCGCCGGCGTTCTTCCGGAAGGCCACCCAGGTCGCTCAGCGCACTCCGCACCTGCTGCCTCTGTGCCGGTGCCAGCCGCTCCATCGCCTCCGTCCGCGCAAGCGTCCTCTCCCGCTGGGTGGGTGGCATGTTGTTCAACTGCGTCAACCGGTTCTCGATCCGCTGCTGCTCCGCCGGCTGCAACTGCCGAAAGCCCGGCTCCGCCGAAAGCGCCCGCTGCTGCTGATCGGCCGTCAGGTTACGATGCGCATTCATCCAGTCCGCCAAATGCTGATGCGCCGGGCCCATCTGGGCGGGAGCGGTATACGGCCTCATCATCGGCTGCACCGGCGTCTGATACCCATTCGGCCGATTCTGCTGCTGCTGTAAAAAGGGTCGCGGTTGCACAGGCTGCTGTTGCACCGGACGCTGTTGAACTGGCTGCATGGGACGCTGCTCGACAAGCCGCCGCTGAACCGGTCGTTGCTGGACAGGTCGCAATTGGACGGCTGGTCGTTGCTGCACTGGTCGCTGCACCGGAGGGGCCTGCCGCACAATCGGCGCACTCATCTGCTGCCGGCGTCCTTGCCCGGAAGCCTGGCCCGCCCCAAGCACAAATCCGGCCGCCAGCACGCATCCGACGGCGCTTTTCAGCGCCGTACGGGGGGACTTCCGGGTTGGTGTGAAGCGTTTCATGTCAGGATGCCGGCGGTCATCGAACTCTGAAGCGAAGGCTAGTTTAACGCAGGCAGGCTGGATCTCTTAGCTTGCAGGAGGAGCAGAGGGATTGCCCGCATCATTCGTGTCCGAACCAGCCGGCTGAACCGGCTGCGCACTGTTGTCGTCGTCCTGCTGAAGCTCGTCAAGCTGCTGGAAGGCCTGCTCGTTGCGGTCAAGGATCTGCAGGTCATTCACCGTCGCGGAAGTCTGCGGAACAGCCGGAGTATTCGCCGGGTAGAACGCAACCCCTCCGCCGCCAACCACCAGCGCAAGAGCCAGCGCCCCCACCGCAACCGGCCGGAAGCTCCGCCCGGTGTTGAACAGGAGCCGAGCCTTCAGGCTTTCGAGCCACGTCATCTTCGGAGAAGCCTGCTCCTCGCGGACCCGCACTGCCAGCTTCTGGTCGAAGTATGGCGAAGGCTCAGGAGCACGCCACATATCAAGCGTCGCGAAGGTCGACTGGAACGAGAGGTACTCTTCGGCACAGGGGGGGCAGGTACGCATGTGCGCCACCGCCGCCACCGAAGGCTTGGCATTCGCCGTGAGAACCAGGTCAGGCAATTCGTTCTGAAAGGTCTTGCAGTTCATCTCGTTGTTCATCTCGCATCTCCTTCTTTGTTGCTACGCGCAATAACTGTCCGCACGCTCACTCTCATCTCCCACGGTTAGACGAACCCCTTCAGCTTATCGCGCAGCGTCTGGTAAGCGCGGAAGAGGAGCGATTTGGTGGCGGACTCAGACAGCTTCAGCACATCGCCGATCTGCTTGTAATCCATCCCTTCGTACTTATGCATCAGCACGGCCAACTTCTGCCGCTCCGGTAAGGCCATCACATAATCCCGTATCGCTGCCATGCGCTCGTCGCGCAGCAGGGTTGCTTCGGCCCCCGGCGTCTGGTCCGCCACATCCGGGGTCGTACCCGACTCCGAATCCGCCTCATCGAGGTAGATCGTCGAGGCCGTGCGCTCATGCCGGGTATCGCGCGCATGGTTGACTCCCAGGTTGGTCGCAATCCGGTAAAGCCAGGTGCTGAACCGGGCTTCCGCGCGATATGTCTCGCGCGAACGATAAACCCGCAGGAAGACCTCCTGCGCCAACTCCTCGGCAACTGCCTGATTGCGCGTCATCCGATACATGAAGTTAATGATCGGCTTCCGGTACTTGTTGATCAGGACGTCAAAGGCAGCCATATTTCCAGCCTTGAGTTCGAGCATGATGCCCACGTCGTCCATGTCGCCAAAATCACCCGAGAGGTGCAGGGGCTGGGTGGTTTCGGCAAGCCGTTCCAAGTCAGCAGCTTTCAGACGGCCTGTTTGGGTTCCGGTCGGATTGAGTGCCAGCGTCGACATATCTTCTGTAACCCCATCTTCGTCCTGGGGTTGCGCAAAATCTTCAGATTCGTCGGCTTCTGGCACATCCTGACCGTCGTCTACGTCGTCGTTCTCTTCGTCGTCCGGGGAGCTGTGGCGGGGAAAAGGTTGGATCGGTTCAAGCAGAGGATCGCTACCAGCTTTCGGGAGCGAGTGCGCTTGAGCGGATTGAGACGGACCGGTCATTGGCTAGGTCATTGTACGTGGGCTAAGCCGTTGACGAGAAACGTGCAGATGGCAGAGCGTTTGCTTCGATGGTATTCTTGACTGGTTGAGAGACGTTCGCCTGGAATGGCTTGAGCGACTTCATTAGGGCTCATAACTCAGCGGTAGAGTGCCACCTTCACACGGTGGAAGTCGTAGGTTCGAATCCTGCTGGGCCCACCATAATCAACAAGTTACAGACGGTCTAACCCTCCTCTCAGCGCATCTGGGGCCAATATGGGCCTCTGGCGTGCTGTCCGCCGAGGCGGACAACCCGATGAGGTCCTGGCTGACGCCGGCTGATGCCAGACGGTCCCAGCCGTTGGGTAGCAGCCCTCCCATGATCCGGTTGTGGGCCTCCCGGACGTCCTGGTCGACTGCCCGCAAGTACACATCCGTGGTGATCGCGCTCCGGGCATGTCCCAGTGTTTTCTGGGTGGTCTTGACGTTCTCGCCGTTCGCATTGAGTTGCGTTGCGAGAGACGAACGGAACGATCTCCATCTGATGTGCTTGTCGACACCAGCCAGAACGGCAGCCGGTCTCACGTGGTCGACCAGGAGGCTGTTCGACCAGATTGGCATCCTTCCATTCTTCTGCGTGCTGGCGAAGATCCAGTCCCTCAGGCTGGTCGTAGAACGATTGCGTTCGCAGGGTGAAGAGCGCTTGGGCCAGTCCAGGATGAAGCGGCTGCACCCGATGGGACGCCGCAGACTTCGAATCCCCAACGTGCTGCCTCACGACGCCGCGGCGAATGCTGAAAGTCAGAGCGGTCAGATCGAGATCGCGCCATTGTCGCAAAGCTCCCAGCGGATGCCGTGGTTCCAGAGAGAGGCCATGAGATTTCTGATCTTGATTTTGGTCCCATCCGCTCGCCGGATGGATCGCAGCCAAGTCTCAACCTCAGACGTCTTCACGTCGCCGATACGGCAATCACCCCATCGCGGCGCAATCCAGGTCTTCAGAAAGCCTCGATAGACCTCGCAGGTATACGGCGTGTTTGCTCGCTCTTTCGCTCGACAGCTCCCGGCTCGTATAGTGGGCGATCAGCTGCATGACCGTAGGTTTTACCTCTTCGGCTCTCTCGTGGAGGTTGAGGTCGAGGCCAAGCGCCGCTACTGCGCGCTTGGCCGACGACAGGTTGGGGTAATCGTTCACGTTGCCGATGATTCGCTTGGGTTTACGTGGCTGGCCATTGGGGCCTGTCTCTCGCCATCGCAAAACCCAGACGTCAGGGCCACGCTTCCGCTTCTCCCGCTTGAGGGAGCCGTTCTGAAACGAAGTCCGCTTGAACATGATCTTCCTTTCGTTCACGCGGACGGATTGGCTGCTCTCAAGGTACATCGGCACTCTGGTCTCCGTGGGGGTGGCTCGTTCGGTCACGATGCGGGAGTCCGGTGGAGCTGTCTCCGCCGGGTGCGACTACATCACGAGCGTTCGGATCGGCACGCCGTTACTAACAACCCAGGCGTCGAGCTCAGAGAGCCGGAAAGAAGAAGTGCTTGCCTCTCCGGATACACGGCAGCCGTCCCTCCCTGGCCATCCGCTGTACCGTCTTGGGGTGGCACCGGAGAAGAGCGGCCGTCTCCTGGGAGGTCAGGAGCGGTTCGAAGAGGAACGGAAGGGCAGATACGATTGGTGCAGTTTGCATAAAGTCTCCTTGAATCGACAGTACGGATCCTCTGGCGGCTACCAAAGGATGTGGGTGGAAAGGCATTGTGATCGAACTCGACCGCCTGAAATTTGCTGCACGGTCGACCTGGTTCTCTTTCTTCACATACCGCGGCTGCCCGAGATGGGGATCAAGCATGATCAGTCGAAGCTCCGGCTGTGCCCGGTCTTGAGCCGGAGAGCTATAACAGCTGTCAGCAGTTCCGACTTGCACGCGCACAGGTCAAAATGAGCTCCTCGAGGAGTTCTTCCGAGCTCCCAGGTCTAATCCGCCCAGCCGATGCCGTCAGGAGCATGCTGCGGGCATCCAGCGCGATTCGGAAAATACGGAGAAGCTCATGTTCGTCCCGCATCGCAAGATCGTGCTGGTCGAGAAGGTGAACGGCAGGCCCGACGAAGCTCATAGATCTGAGATTGCGCCATAGTGACTGGCAGACTTCGCAGTAGCAGGGAGAGAGTATAGAGGTAACGGATAAGGGCAGATGGAGCCTCTTTCTACCGTGACATGGGCCTGATTGGGCCAGTCAAGAATGGTGTCTTCAGCCTAGGGAGAGATTTGCTTGTACCAAAGGAAGGCACCATCAGCAGACGATTTGCGGCTCCGAGCGACAATCTTCCGTCCCACGGGGCGAGAACCAGCCCAGGACTTTCATGGTCTCAAGTCGAGATCCGGAACTCCCACGTCAGTCCCGAATCGGTTCTGCTGTATTACCTGGCTGACTCATTTTGGTTACCTGTTTCAGCGGGTTTTCGACGTCCTGCATATGTAACTACTTTGGAACTAAATCGAACAACCGAATACGTAACAGCAAATGTCGCCGAAAGTCCCACATTCATCTAAAACGGTTTGCGCTCCTATACTAAGAGATTTGACTTTAGGGGACTTAGGTCGAACGTCGCCTAAGTCCCCCGCAAAAGGGTCCCGGGAACCCGTTTTACGCTACCTCTCGACCAAAAACGTGTACCCCCACCTCCACGACAGAAAATGACTGCTTTTGCGGCCTCTTAGCGGCGGATGTCAGCGTGATCAGGCCTGCTTTTGAGGACCTGGCCAGAGACTTTCAGAAGTCTTCATGAACCGGATCTGGAACTCGAAAGTAACCACAGACATGTTCACGGATCGCCCACGCGAGAACCGAAAACCTGTCCAACACTGAGGTGCCGCGAGGTTGGAGTTCGGGACTTGGGTTTCATGTCCTACGAGTCTCGTCGGAACACTGCCTCCCGCCCAGGTCTCCTAAAGCCTCGGTCCTGCCGAGGTGGGGATCAGGAACCGTAACGGCGGTCTGCGCCGAACCGCGGCGCGAAGACTGCCGCAAGACATCCTGGGACTGTCACCATGCCTAGTTCCATCCCAAGGGCACTACGGGCCTGTGCTGCCCCGCTGCGAGCATGCGTGGTCGGGAGAGGCCGCTAAGCCTTCAAGAGCCCCCTTCCGTCACAGGAGACCGGCTTGAGTCGGGCTCAGAGTAAGGGTTGATACCTGGGGCATCCCGCCCCGCTAAGTGTGCTGCTTGCCTCAAACATCCGGTTGGCCATGCGCCGGCCAGATCCGATAGCAAGCTAGTCTAGACCGGATCCAGGTTGCGATCAGCCGAGTCCCGATTCGTCCTCCTTGACAGTCTCCTTGGAGGGAAGGGAAGTTGAGAGCCTCCGCGTCGGTCTCGAAGTCTCAAGCAATTAAGTCTCCAGGCTCACGGTATGCCCGTTCGCCCGAAGGGTCACGATGACTGGATCACCCGAAGCGGGTTCAGGGCGGGTCAAGCACGTCGTGAGACGACTGCCAAAGCGTAGCGATCCTGAGCGCGTTGCAGCCGCAGTCCGGACAGCATCCAGACTCTGAGCGGAGCGGATGTGACTTGCGACCATCGCCAGGCACAAGTGCTGCAACCTAAGCGTTGCGACTGGGTAAGTCCAAGCTGAACAGAATCTGGCTGGCACTGCTTCCTTGGAGCGACCGGCTGTCACCGCGCCAACGGATTGGAGTGTGGTCGGGGGGCTGCCTTCGGCAACTACGCCGGTCTTGCCCGACTGGGAGGATGCTGGTTCATCGCCTCGACAACCGGTAGTTCTTCTTCCGGCGGCCTTCCACCGATCAGGTTGCCTGAGGCGATTTTGGACAGCCCTGGAGTCGCGTCATGAGGTCCTCGACAAGTTCTGTGAGACAAGATAGGTGCCGGGTTTGGCGTGCGCCTGGTGCGGTGCTTGTGTGTGTCTAGGTCGTCATCGTCCGACCGGTCTTTTTCTTCAGCATTTACTCCAGCCGAGGTCTCTCCAGGCGTTTGCTTCAGTCTTGCAGGCGAAGCACCAGGTGCTTCGCTGCGGAACCAAGAAATCGTGCCTCGCGGGCGAGGCCCTTGCCGTCCTTCCTGCCGGCTCATGACTCTTGGCTTCAGCATCTTTAGTGCAGACCCGTGACGGGCTCTGGATGCCGCTGTGCGGGTCTCAGATGCTGTTGCTGGCTGAGGAACGGCGTGCTTCGCCGTTCCAGAACGACCGGCCAAGGCGATCAATGCCTGGTCGTTACCTGTGAGCCAGACGGCCTTCTCCAGGCCCGTCATGCCTCGGTTGAGGTCTTGAGGGCGATCTACCGTCTGGAGCTGGCCAGATGTCTCACGGAGCCCCTGTGCACGTATGCGTGTGCTCAGCCAAAAGGCCATTCCGCTGGTCGCGCCTGGGATGGTGCTGTAGGTCGCCGCTGCCGGAGTCACTCGTCATGGAGGTGGTACCGCTTCGGTTGTCCTTGGAGAAGGGGGGGCGCGCAACGGGGGATGAGGTTCAAGGACGTAAGCCTGAATGCAAAGACTTGCTCGTATGGATCCACTACAAAACAAGTGCAAAGACAACTTCAAGGACAAAGCCACTCCCAAGAGTGGCTCATGACCAAATCCTAGGTCTATGTCCTAGTAGGCCACTGTACTTCTGGATGCTCGTATGTGTGAAATCAGTCACATGCTTTGGTAGCGATTTTGAATATGCTACCCTCAAAAACAGAATCCCAGGATCCTGAGACACTAGTATTCGAGACAGCAATGACCGAACATCCTAGAATCGACCGACGCAGCTGACGCGCTCTGGTGTTCCAGGAGTAAGAAGAAACACCAAGATCCCAGGGTATCCAGGAAACACCGGGATCCAAGAGTATCTAGGAAACACCAAGATCCCAGGATATCTTTAACGCGCGCGCGAAGCCGCGGAGTCTCTCTGCTGTTTGGCACACATACGAGCCACGCACGATCCTGGTTCTTCTTCGAGCATCCGGCACGGTAAGGCCGTCTACCGCCTCAGTCCAACCAAAGACACCTACCTCCCCAGCGCAGGTCTCCTTGGCGGCTGAGCGGCGCGCATTGGGCCGCACGAACGGCACCGCCACTCTCCCCGACAGCTAGGAACGGTCTTCAGAGCTCATAGGCGCTCCTATGCGCGGCAGGAGGGGTCCAGATAGCCTCTGGCCTAGCCGATGCCAGCGTGGCTGCCTCACGTTCGGTTTCCTGTCCAGGCGTCCGGCTGTCTTCGAGCACGAGCCGGTCGTCGTCTCAGTCACTGTCTTCCTGTTTGTCCCGTCTACCGCAACTTCAACCCATCACATCGACAGCATGAATGGACGCCGGCGGGACCGGTAAGGGTCAGGGCGACGACGTCCCTGTCGTTCAGGATCCGGTCCTCGGTTCCAAGTCTGTGTTCTCGACTTCAGCAGCATCGGTCGGGAGCGACGATGAGCGGAGACTCTCCGAAGTCCTGGGGCCGGCTCGCCGACACGGGGGGCAGCTGGAAATGGCAAAGCTATCTACAGGTCGCAGTGGTCTCATCAGGGCAAGTGATGCATCCCGGTGGGGATGCATCCTGAGTTCCGCATCTAGATACATCTTCGAGAGAATGCATCAGAGGCTGCTATCGTCAGATTGCAACTCCAAAAGGATGCAATGTGACGATGGCGCTTACTACGGTCGCAGAGCGGTTTCTGGCAGTCTGGATTCAGTGGAAGCAAGCGATTCCTGAATCACTCCACAATGAAGATCCAGTCATGCTGTGCAAGCTTCTCCGTCTGGCAGATGTCGATGAGGGCATCACACAGAAATCGTTGGGTTTGGGTGCGGATGTCATCCAATCGAAGACGAGCAAGGTGATGAAGATACTCCGAGAAGAGCAATGGCTGGAGACGGTTGCAAGATCCGGAGCAGACGGACGGAACACGTTCGTTCGTCTGACCTCTGATGCGCGGGACTCTCTGGCGAAGGCCGAGAAGACGCTCACCACCACGCTCAGGCAGGCGAAGGCACGCCGCCGTCGCCGTTTAAGACCTCCGCCGAGCAATATGAGAATTCCTAGTACTTTCCAATAGATGTGCATGGCTCCACCCGCGCTAGTTGGGCCTACCGTCGCTTAACGCCGCAGGAAGGTTGCCCAAACCCATGCCTCTTGCGAGGCCTGGCACTAGGAGGGCTGCCTGCGCACTCAGGAGCAGATCGAGGCTTGCCAGCGAAGCGTTACTGGCTTTTGCAACCTCATCCAGCATCAGCACCATGCCGCGTTGTTCTGAGCTGGTTGCATCCAGGACGCCTAACGAGTGCATTTCGCTGACAGGAGTGATCTCTGACGCTTTGAGCCGTCGCGCCTTCTGACGCGCGGCCAACCAGGCCTTCTGCCTGGTCTCATTCGCGGCCTGAGCCTGGGTGAGAGGGAGGATTCGCGCTGCTCGCTCATCCATCCACTTTTTCATCCTTTGGCGATTTCTCACATGCGAGGCCTCAAAGATCAAATTTGCTTTGCTCGTCCAATTCTCAAGGAAGGCATGAGTAAGCGGTGCAATGGCATTGAAGATCTTCCTTGGAACCGTGTACCCCTTCAGCTCCGTCGGGTTCATCAGGTCTTCGCTCGTAATCTCGTTCGTTCCGTCTCCTTTGCATACTGTCACGGCGCATAACTTAGCTCGGTCAGCAAGATTCCACGCTTCCTCGCGGTATCCTTCGGTGCGGCTCTGCCACGCTGATGAGTAAGCTGGTCCGTCGGTCGTGAACAGCGGCTGCTGCGACATTGGGAGTGCTGGCGTCGACTGGTTCCACAAGAGTTGTTCGAGGGCCGCCATCTCTTCAAGCTCGACTCGCTCACGCTGCCTGCGCTGCGATTCCAGAGTATGAATCACCATGACCTCGGCGTGGCTATAGTTGAAAAGTGTCTGCGCTGACAACATGTTCTTTGCCGCGGTTCTGTCGATGATCAGCTTGCGAGAAGCTGAAATAGCGTCGAGACGGTCATATTCTGATCTGCGTACGAAGTCGACCAAAGCTTTTTCCATCCCATACGCTGCGGCGATGACAGAAACATTAACCTTGTTAATAATGTCGGTCAGGATCTTCCGCCGTGTCTCGGCGGAGATCATCTCCAGTTCGTCTGCCTGCCGCTTTTTGTAGCACGCCACGCGAAGGCAGCCGCAGGACTTGATGATCCCTTGCCAGAGATTCCCGAATCGGCCACATCCAACCTGGCCGCAAAAGCACTCATATTCGACGCGGCGATTGCCTTGCTTATCGCTGGGCACCTGCCTGATCACCTTTAGCCCAAAATAGACCGCACCCGGAATGATGGGGCTGTGGTGTCCGCCGATATGGCGGTGCTTGTGCGGAAGAGGCTTCCTTCGAGCGGTTCGAGCAGCGGGTGCATCGAGGGTAGAAATGTCCATGCCTCGACCCTATTGAGGCATTGCAACCTACCAAAGCATGCGACCGATTCGTCCGAAACGAAGGATTCGAAGGAGCGGACGTCCGCCTTACGTCAGAGACCGGAAGGGAGAGCACCCTGTAGGCAGCGCACTCCTCGCCGAGTTGGCGAAGAGTGCCATTCTAAGATTCCTTCAAGCTGGCATACGTGCAAATCCTCAAGGACGCGTGCCAGGAAACGGATCGTCAGGATGGTGCGGGTTCGTCTCCTGAGACTCGAGAGTAGTGTCTCGGTACTGCATTCAAGCCTTGGACGTGGGAGTATTCACGATGATGCATCGTGACAACTTGAGATCGCCGCTCAACGAAGTGCCTGCTCCGTGCCTGCTCCGGCCTCCCACACGATGCTGCTCTTCAGTTGACGGAGCTCAGGTTGCCGCAGTTCAAGTCTTCCGATCTGAGCCGCAACCACTACAAAAGAGGACGATTAGTGCAAAGTGACAGAGTTGAGGGATCGCAGAATGAGGGCGAATCAAGTGAGGAGCCGGCATCAGCCAACCCTCCCGCGTTAGGTACTCTTTGGCTGAGGTCACTCGACGCCGCTGACGCAGTCAGCCGCATGCCTCGGCTGAGGAACCTCTGCGCGAGGGCGCTTTTCTTCATGGAGACCGGAGCAAACGGAAACGCATCCGATTTAGGATGTAATTCTATGAATCCCTAATCTGTTCAATACTTGTTGTTCGGGAGGCTTGACCATTCTCAGTTTCCTTGCGGGCGCAGGAATGAATCCTGGTTGGGATGTAAGGCTCGAAACGTGTCGATCTTGCCTGGAAGGATGTTCGGCGGACGGAGCCATCTTCCCTATTTCAGAAGCCGCTGACTTCTGAAATAGGTCTGCTGCCTTCTCCCGGAAGATGGCCTGCTCGTTCTCGGAACACTCCTTCAACTGGGCAGACACCATATCGAACTCGTAGTAGATGCAACCGTCGTAGTCGGTGATCTTGTTCTTGTCGACAACGACTTCGAGAACGGGCTTGCGCCTCGGCGCCAGCATTGGAGTTCCTTCCTCCGATGCGGTCAGGACCACCTCACGAGGGTCATGCCAGACCAGATCGGCGGCGTCGCCGCGGTCCTTCAGGTCGTCATAGATGCCGAGATTGCAGTCGGCATCATAGGCAACAGACTGTGTTCCCATGATGGATCCAGACCGGGGACGGATCCCAGGCTTCAGCGATTCCTTCGTCAGCTCAGCCGTCATGAACATACAGGTCTGATAGACGTTGGCCATGCGCTTGACGAACTGGGATTTGGCCTTGGCCCGCGCGGCTTCGTTATCACCAGGAATGTCCAGCTGGTAGAGCGAGAAGTTGTCGCCCGTACAGAGGATCGGATCATTGGCGAACCGCTTCTGATTGTCCGCAACCAGCCTTCGAGAGCCGGAAGCGACCCGGCAAGAAGGTTGATGTCGGCAACGATGAGCCGCTCGTTCTCGAGGTTATGCGCCAGCCATTCTTTCGACTCGCGATAGACCTTCGGGAACTCCGGCCACTTTTCAGCCACTTCATCCTGACCCTCATGAGACCGCGAGTAGTAGCCGTACTTGCGCCAGAGCTTGCTCGGAAGGCCATACTTCGATCCCAGGATGCGCGGAATCGCCTTTTCGAGCGAGTCTTCGACCGTATGAAACAAGGTGACGACATCTGGATTCAGATCCGGGACACGCCAGGCCAGGTTCGAGCAAGTACTGGTCTTGCCGTGATTGGGCTTGCCCGGAACGGAGAGGAATGCCGCGCCGCGCGGCAGACCGCCCAGCTTCTTGTCCCAGATCGGAAATCCCGTGGCGATCTCGATGTCAGAGACATGAGCAGCCTGTTTCTCAAAGACATACTCGTACCCAACCTGGACGTTCTTGGGCGAGTGCCCTTCTTTGGCGCCTTCGATCTGCTCGATCTGGGCCATTGCCTGCCGCATGTTCTCGTTCGCCGACGCCGGGCTTCTCTTCAAGTCCGACTGCATGCGCGCGAGGATCAGGCCTTTCTCTTCGGCGGCTTTTGCCCGATCCTGGTCGACGATCCGGCCGATCTCGGCCAGAATCGTCTCTTCCGGTACGCCAGTTGCTAGAGCCAGACTGCGTGCTGCCTTAAGTCTCAGCAGATGACTCGCTTCGTTGACAATAAGAGGAATAGCCTCGGTACAAAGCTGAATGGGGTCAGATCCGGTCTGCATCTGGCGGCGGATCTTCCACGAGAAGATATCCATCCGGGGAAGGGCCTCAAAGTCCGCGCGGCCATATAACCGGATAAACCGATCCGGATCGTCAGAGCCTTCCGGCATCTGGATCAATTCCACCCGAAACCCTACGCGCTCACCGACAGCTTCTTCAATGACTTTGACAGCCCGGTCAGTCGCTTTATAGCCTTCAGAATCACCGTCCAATACGACGACGATATGCTTGGTCCCCGTGGCAATCAAGACATCGACATGCTCTTTGGTAAAGGCCGTCGCACCAATCGCACAGACATTGGTCATGCCGACGTCATGAGCCGTCACGGCATCCGGATAGCCTTCCATGACCCACAAAGGCGCGCCGGCGCGGCGGGCCAGATGAAAGCCAAATAACAGGTTGATCTTGGTATACCAGACGTTCTTCGAACGTCCTGAAGTGTTCTTGTACTTCGGCAGCCGGGCCTCGTTATTCGCCGCAAGAGCGTCTTTTCGGCCGCCATCGGTCAAAGACCCGTCGGCCAGAATCCGGTCGCCCCGGGTCTGCCACTCCCGCGATTCGGCCTCAAACCCTAGATTCCTCGAGGCAAACCCGACCGGCGAGCCATACGCGTCACAGACGGTAAACAGGAGACGATTCTCATTGATCAGGACAGCATCCGCCAGGTCAATCTCTTGAAGAAACGACACTTCATAGCCGTACTGGCCAGTCATCCTGTCCATGTAGTCGGTGAAGCTCTTCACCGACCCGACGCCAAGCCGAACCCGCGTCTCGTCCTTCCAGTTCAGGTCCGCCATCTTCGCCTGCATTAGAGGTCCGTATTCGGAGCAGATGAGGATTTCGCTCATTTGATGCCCTACGTGCGCGCCTCGTGAGCGCTGATGCCAGCAACGAGGTCAGTGGATGGCGGAGGGAAACCTCACAGAGCAGCCCCTCGGGAGGTACTGCAGTACTTTGGGCCCCCAGCACATTTTTTGATCCTCAGGCAGCCAAATCCGCTTCATCTGGGCTGGAACCATCGAGCGGGGCCGGCCCCTGTCCTCATCCAGCAATCGTTCCTCTTATCGCTAAAATTTTCAGATAACCTGCGACCCCAAGCTGGCCCAAATGGCATGCTGAGAAACTGCGGGCTGCTTTGGCGCGAGATGGCGTCACACCAAGAGGGAGCAAGGGGTGGCTTCCAGGTTTGGCCACCCATGCCTGCTATTCGATCGCGAGCGAGGCCCATTCATTACGTTTCTTCCTCGCAGGGCGCGAAAGGCCGATCACTTTACCGGATGTCTCGAGTCTTTACACTCTGGTACTCGTTTCGTTTGAAGCGACACCAGTGCAGAGACGGGTAGTCGCGCCTGCTGTGTCGAGCCGCTTCGTGCGAGTTGCGACCCGATCACGATCAGACCTTTGAAGATGAGGCCTGTTTTTGTGTTGTAAAACCGGTTCCCTCTGAATGGTGGAAGTGAAACGAATGACGGAAGTGAAAACAGTGGCTTTGATCTTGACGCTCTATCCGATGGGCGGTGCAATTTGCTCCTTCCGATACTTGGAAGGTGGTGTCGAGCAGTGCCGCGTTGGGAGGAACACGATCATCAATCAGGTAGCGGCCGCGTTCGCCCAGATTGGCCTTCTCACGGAGGCGGCGCAAATGCGACGAGAGCCTTGGCCCGACACTCAGACAAGCGAGCTCCAATTTTCCTTGCCATGGAGCGGGGACCTTATGACTGCCCTTGGCTTCGACGAGGCTGGAGAAGCCTTACCCCTGGGCCAGTTCGATTCAGGCCTCCTCGCGCTGCTCGAAGATGCCGAAGTTGTCACGAGCCAGGATGATGCGGGCATGCCAGGTAATCGGGGCGAAGAAGCTTCGACCAGCATCTTCGGGACATCCGTGTCTCCTGAAGTTTCGCTCTAGCCGTGCTTCGGCTGTGAGGCACTGGTGCCCTCAGTGTCAGAGCCTTAGGCAGTTGGCATCAGCTCCGTCATCTGTGCTGGCCCGCAGATGCAGAGAAGAATCATCTTCACACACGGGTCGAAGAGCAAGCTAAACAGATCGACGTTCTGGAAGGGATGATGCGCTCTCTCAATATGGCCTTCGGGGGTTGTGCCATCAATGAAGCAGCCGTGCAGATGAGCGGCAAGCCTTCCAGAAGTTGATGGCGATGGAAGGCCACCGGCTCTGCCGGCATCTCGATTGTGCCTTGGCATTCTGGTGGTGTCCTTTCTGTCATCAAGTCTGGTTGAGATGCTCATCGATCACTGTTCTCTCCCGCTCCTGCCAGGACACATTCCGAGAGGAGCGGGTGATCAGACAGAAGCCCGACGGCTCCGTTCCCTTGCTCTCCGACGTTTCGTCGTGCTTCTCGGCGATCATCCCACATCCGCGTCATTGACCTCATTCCGCAAATCGAAGATGCTTCGCCTTAGACCTAAGGACGAGCGGACCTGGATGGTTGTTGCCGGTAGAAGGCGTCAGCGACGGCTGCCGCCCGTTATCATAGAGGTAGGGGTTTCTGTCTGTATGCTTACCGGTGACTTGATGCTTCGCCGAAACGTCTTTGGGTTTCGTAAGGCGATAAGCGTTTGTCGCCAAAAGCTTACACACTGCAAGCCGAGCCACACGACGTATCGATGCTCAGGGAGCAAACTTATGCCTGTCGGCAATCGTAAAGCCGTTTTGATTAGGATATTGGTCGTCCTGGGTCTCTTCTCCGCGCTTGTAGCGTGTCCTCCGAGCGTCGAGGGGCAGGCATCGTATACAGCTTCGAGACGATCGGATTTCTCCCTGTTCGGGGGCCTGTCCGAGGCTAAGCCCGACTTTGGATCTGAATACAAGTCTTATAAATCTGGCATCGTCGTCGGGGGAGATGCGACCTACCACTTTGGAATCGTCGCCCTTTCCTTTGAGCCGCGTTTTGGTCACACGTCTGCTTCTTCAGCCACCCAAAACTACTTCACGGCAAATTTGAAAGCCGAAGCGTCTGTCGGCCCTGCACACAGGCTTCATCCTTACGGGTTCGGAGGAATTGGTTATGGCACCATCAGCACCGGATTTCACGACAATTCCACCGTCTATGCAGCCGGAGCGGGCGTCGATGTAGATCTCACACACGCTGTGGCGCTTAAGGGAGAATTTCAATATCAATTCTGGAATCTTGGAAGCGCGCATACTACTTTCAATCCGAATGGATATGCAGCAGCGCTTATGTATCGGTTTTCTCGCCTCCGATTCTAACGAATGCAGGCTCAGCCATCAGGGGTGGGCCTTGACCTCGTATTGAGGTTTCCGTTTAGAGCATACTTACACATTCACCGAGGCCTAATTTCTTAAGGCGGGGGCACCCCGTATACGCCTAAGAAACGCGCCCGGCAGGATCGATTGCTCTGAAGCAAAATTAGTTAGCATCTAGCCGCAACTCTTTCGTAAAGCGATCACGTGCCGGCTTTGCTGTCTCTTGGCTTTCGACGTGCCAATGGCTAACGCGGCGTGGTTTCCGCTAAGTTAGCGTACGTTTTTTCATATTACGATGGGATGAGCTTGGTCCTATCTACCTCATCGGATGCTTCGATGGCTTTAGGTGAAGGATGTAAGACAGCAAGAATTCTGTTCGCCATCGCCTTTCATCTTTATCGAGGGATCGTCGTAATGAAACGTTTCAACAGGAAACAAGTTGAGGCAAGCAAAAACGTGAACATCCCTCTCAGGATTATCAGACAGAGGAAAGCATGAAGAGGCCGGACAGCTCGAGCTGTCGCAGTATACTTAGCAAAAGGAGGCTCGTTTATGTCCGTACGCGTCTTCCTGGAGTCATACCCCAACGCAGAAGGTGAAAAAGTAGCAGCTAATCTCCTCCGTGTCTATATGGCTTCGGACAGAATGCACTTTTTGGTTGACAACCCAGATCAAGCCGATTTGATCCTCATCGGCGGCATCGGAAATGAGATGTCACAGGACGAGTATATCGCCCGATCAATCGTGCATCCACTCATCGAACGTTATACTCACAAAGCTTTCACCGCCTCTTATCGCGATAACCCAATCATATTTAACCGCGGTGTTTACGAATCGGCGTTGATCGCAACCTGGACCAACGGTCGATGCGTCCCAGGATCGTACGAGCTCTCGGGGCATTGCAACTCTGCTATTTCGCAAGATGTGGCTGAAAGGGATCTGCTCTTCAGCTTCATAGGACGCGAGTCCCACCCATGCCGCGCTCGTATCTTCAGCCAAAACTTCGCCCGCAAAGACATCCTGCTGGAGAATTCCTCACTGTTCAACTATTGGGACTCGGAGCAGACCATTCGTTCCGCTCGTGAGCGGAGTTTCGCCTCCGTATTATCGCGGTCCAAGTTCTGTCTTTGTCCTAGAGGTGCTGGCGCAGGCAGCATTAGACTCTTCGAGGCCATGCGTGCCGGCGTCGCTCCGGTGATCATTGCGGACGATTGGATCCGGGGTACTAGTATTCCTTGGGATCAGTTTTCCATCATCGTTCGAGAGACAGAGTTGGATCAGTTGGAGTCACGTATCACCGCCCGTGAGTCAGACTATGACCGAATGGGAGCGCTGGCGCGTGCTTGCTGGCAGAAGCATTTCGCCCCAACCTCTTACTTCAATTACATTGTTGGCTGCTGCTTGGCGATGCAGAAGACTCAGCGCATACCGGAGTCCGTCTACTGGGCAATGCGCCACGCCGTAGTTCCACATAGAAAAGTTCAGCGGAGCGTACAGGCGATTTCACGAAGGCTCGGCTCGTTGCGGCCTAGCAACTCCCAACCAAGGTGAAACGCAGCAAACTGCCCACACTTAGCGCCCATCTATTTAGCCTCTGGGCCGTTGAGGCGGCCGCGAAACCAACAAACCCAGAGACTAGCTCACTGGAGATGGTAATCATGAGAACGACGCGTTTGCCGATCAGATGGATTGGTCTCCGATTGTCGAGTTTCTCCTTTTTGCGGTATCTTCGACCTCGCAACAGGAGAAAGACTCCAGCGATCATGCCTACCTGCCCCACATTGCCCGACCGGTATTTTGATCCGGCGGTAGACACTTAGGGTATCGCTGCGTGCCATTCAGGCAGACTTTGACTCGGCAGGATATCGTCACCAGATCTCAACCAAGAAATAGCGCGTGCGGATTTAGGAAGACGGCATGGCGAGATGAGAGCAAACACTCCAAGTCGCGTGAGGTGCGCCGCAGTCTCCCTGCGGGCGCAGCGCTGGAAGGGGGGACGGATGCTATACTCGACACATCCATTTGGATTCAAGAGTAAGCAAAGGGAGAATTACATAAGCTTGCCTTTCGGATTGAAAACAGTGAATCACTCCAAGGTAGGCATGTGATGTCGGTATTGTTCGCGTCAGGTTCTCCAGCGGTGCGTGTAATCGCCTTCTATCTTCCCCAGTTCCATCCAATACCTGAAAATGACAAGTGGTGGGGTGCTGGCTTCACGGAGTGGACGAACGTGGCAAAGGCGAGGCGGCTCTTTCGAGGGCATGTGCAACCCAAACTGCCCGCTGACCTAGGTTTTTACGATTTACGGGTGCCCGAGTCACGCGAAAAGCAGGCAGACTTGGCGCGGGGCGCCGGAATAGAAGGTTTTTGTTATTGGCACTACTGGTGGGGCCACGGCAAACGAATTATCGAGCGCCCCTTCGAAGAAGTACGTGATAGCGGCAGGCCCAATTTTCCGTTCTGCCTTGCCTGGGCGAATCAATCTTGGACCGGCATTTGGCATGGCAACCCAGGCTCGATGCTGATGGAGCAGGAATACCCTGGCCGCGCCGACCACGAGTTGCACTTTCGGTGGGCCCGCAAGGCCTTTGAAGACTCTCGATATATCAAGGTCGACGGAAAGCCGATGTTTGTCATCTTTGCCCCCCACGACATGCCTTCCACTTCGGAGTTCGCCGACATTTGGCGCGAATTGGCGGCCAAGGCGGGCTATCCCGGAATCTATCTTGTTGCGATATCAAATCAGTACGCAGCCGGTGTAGATCGTTACCATGGCGATATACTGAAGCCGTTTGATGCGGTCACTCTGCTGACTCCCCAAGATTACTTGGAGACAGTCGGACGATCTTCAAAGCGTAACGATCTACGCCGAAGGTGGAAGGAGCTCAATCTTGGCCGTAATCTCAACGCTCACAAGCCAGCCAGTTGGAAACGACCGACTCGCATCCAGTATAAGGATGTAGTCGCTCATGCTTTAGAAGATTTTCCGAAAGGCGACCGTTTTCTCCCAAGCGTACTTCCCGGCTGGGACAACACACCGCGGTCGGCACACCGCGGTGTCGTCTACGAGGGCGGGTCGCCGCAACTTTTCCGTCAGTACCTGCAGAAAGCAGTTGACAGGGTTGTCACACACTCTGCCGACCATCGTATTATCTTCCTCAAGGCTTGGAACGAGTGGGCGGAGGGAAACTATATTGAGCCGGACTCGGTGAATGGTCACGCTTACTTGGACGTCGTTCGCTCGGTTGTCCTTCCAGGCGGTGTACGGTAGCCCAGTCGACAATCTCGGATTCGAGTGAAGGGGTTCCACCAGATCTACTGGAAACCGCCTTTGATGCTCAGGATTTAAAACGGCGCTCCGTGCACGGAGGACTTCTTACGCTTGGTGCGCAGGGAATTAAGTTCGTTTGTAAGTTCGGGTCCGCAGTGTTGGTTGCACGCCTTTTGAACCCCGCGGACTTCGGAATGGTTGCAATGGTTTCGCCTATTCTGGGATTTCTGAGTACTTTCAACGACCTGGGGTTCGGTCAGGCGATTGTACAGACGCCAGAGATCACCAAAGATCAGATTTCAGCGCTATTTTGGCGCAACCTTCTGATGAGTATCGGACTGGCGGTTTTGCTTGGCGTAATCGCGCCTTTGGCCGGTCACCTCTACCACGAGCCTCGTACAACAAGTTTGCTCACCGCAATGGGAGGGCTGCTCGTCCTCGGTACTTTGGGGCTTGTTCCGAGCGCGCTGTTAAAGCGAGATATGCGCTTCGGACCGCTCGCGACTATTGATGTCGCCAGTTTGGTCGTGGGTGCGATCGTGACAGTGGTGACGGCTGCCGAAGGATTCCACTACTGGGCACTGGTCATCGGACAGTTGGCTAATTCGCTTGCCAGTGTGACCATGTCGTTCATCTATGCACGCTGGGTCCCGAATCGTTCGATCAAAGCTCCGAATCTCGGTGCTTTTATGCGCTTTGGAGCCAATCTGACTTTCATCAACATTGCCACATACTTCAGCATGACCGCTGACAACATGATTGTGGGGGCCGTTGCGGGCAAAGTGCAGCTTGGTCTTTACGACCGAAGCTACACACTGACCATTCAGCCGCTTAACCAGCTTCTCTCGCCAATCAGCCAAGTCTCGGTTCCGCTCCTTTCGCGCCTCCAGAACAAGCCGGACATGTATAAGACGAGCTATAAGCACATGCTGCGTTTGGCACTTACTCTCACGATGCCTGCAATGTTATTTTGCGTTATTCTAGCGAAAACTTTGGTGCCACTTATGCTGGGCGCAAAATGGGCGCCGGCCGCACCTATTTTTGCATGGGTCTGCTTCGGTGGCTTAGTTGCACCCATCTTTTCGAGCGCTGGTTGGGTTTTTACAACTCAAAACCGAACTGGAGAGCAGATGAAGGCTTCGGTTGTCACCGCGCTGATCAGCATCGTATCGTTCGCGATCGGCGTACACTGGGGGGCGGTAGGTGTGGCTAGAATCTCAGCACTATCGTTCACCTTCATCCAGCTTCCCCTCATGCTCTACGTTATGACGCGCAAAGGTGAATTTCGCCTAACTGAAATCGGGCGCACCCTTCTTCCTTTTTTCATTGCAACTATGCTGGTCGCGGTGCCGCTCTACCTGCTGCGCTCAAGTTCGACATTCCCGAAGATGATCGGGCTCTTGGTACTCAGCTACGTACTTTTCGTAGCTCTCTTGACGGTGCTTCCGGGCGGCCGTGACTTTTTGAAAATGGTGCGCAGTATAAGCGGCACGCTTCGACAGTCGTGATTCACCTCTAATGTAGAGGCCGGGGACAACCCTGGTTACCCCATCTGCCTAGAAGGCACGGGAGCGAAAGGTGATCATAGTTAGAACTCATGTCTTCGGCGAGCGCGAGCGCTCGCTTATGACTCGACTTCAATCAGTTGGCAGCCATATCGCTGTGATTGCCGTCGATGAAACAAAAGGCGAAATTGACGTAAGGCCTTTCGAGAAAATTAGCCTCACAAGAAGAACCTGCAATCAGCTCGAACTTCACTGTCCTAGAGACTTTGCTTGGCGTAACGGTGATTATGTTTTATACCTTGCGCGTAAGCAATATCCGACAGAGAGGTTTTTCTGGATGCTCGAGCCAGACGTTGAACATTCGTTTTCTTCGGACTCGGCCTTATTCGAGCATTTTGACACACAAACAGATGTTGATCTTTTGACACCTTATTTCCGCGAATCAACGGTGGGGTGGTGGTGGAGTCAGACGGCGCGAGTGCGAAGCACTGGTGTGAAACGGGCATTATTCTGCATTGTTCGGCTCTCAGCGCCTGCAATTGATCTTTGCCTTAGGGAGCGACAGAAAGGGCGGCGCTCTTTGCGTGACCGACTTTGCTGGGCAAACGATGAAGCGTTTGTTGCGACCGAGATTGTATACGCTGGCCTGTCGGCAGCCGATCTGAATGATTTTGAGCCCCCGGCCTATAACGTTGGTACACTCGGCTTTGACAAGCCTATCAATGGGGCTGTCGAGTCGTTCCGTCGATTTCCCAATATGATCTACCATCCAGTACTCTATGGCTCCGAGTTCTTAAAACGCATTGCTAGAATCGCGGAGGCAGAAAAAACGAGCTACTTTGTGATCAAAAGGCGAAAATTGCAGAGGCTTCTATCCGCCTTCACACTTGATGCGTTGCGCGCAGGACGACAAGCAAGGTAAGCACCTATTGAACATTATCTCTTTGCTGGAGCTGTGATTACGGAAGACATCAGCCAGTTAGGAAGAAGCCGATGTTATGAAGACAGGCGACGAAGATGGTTGAGGTCTAGACTTGCAAAACCTATTTACGTCTGTCTTGCATCGACAGCTTTTCTTAAATTGGTTATTGAATATGCAAGTGTTTTCCTATTCGTTTCCACACTCTCTCTTACTCTAAAGCTCTTCCAGGGAGGGCCAGTCAAGTTTGCCCCCGCACAGGAGAGCTCGTTACGAGCAAACACCTTTTAACATTCTCACTAGTGCGCGGATTATAGCGCGAACCCCAATGATTGAGAATGGAGCTGTCATAAATGCACGCAATCCGTATGCGAGAGACACGCGGTATTCAGCTTGATTGGCTTTCTTCCAAGACATCTGCTCACAAGTAGTTGCGAGCGTCTCGCGACTTATTATGCGGCCACGAGCGCGTGCTGCGAGCAACGCCTTGGCATTCCACTTCGGGGTCTCTGATGCCCAATTCTGAGTCTGTGAACTCTTCCTTCGTCTATAACGGAGAACAACCTCCTGGAGGTTTGCTAGCCGGCTAACTTCGCCGGCACGTAGCATGAGATCAAGATCCTCAGCAATTAGATAGTGCGAATCATAACCGTAAAGCTGCGTCATTAAGGAGGCTCTGATCATTATCGTTGGATGTAGCAGGGTGTAGACACCTTTGGATAGACCACCATTTATTTCTTCGTGGCTTTCAGGCAGCCTAATAATTGAGCACCAACAAAGCTCTTTAACTGAACAGGCGCAATTTTCGACGGGCTCACCGTGCTCATCAATGACCTTAGCCCAGCCACCAACTAAACCCACCTCCGGATGACTTTGAAGATATTCAAGCTGTTGCTGAAATCTATCAGGCAAACAGAGATCGTCGCCGTCCATTCTGGCAATGAATGTTCCGCGCACCTTTGCTAATCCTGCGTTAAGTGCAGAGACGATGCCTCCATTTTGCTTATCAATAATGATAAAGCGCGGATCCTCCGCGGCATGATTTTTCATTACCGCCATCGAATCGTCTCTGGAACCGTCGTTGACCAACAGACACTCAAAGTCGGAAAACGTCTGACGTCGCACGCTCCAAATTGCCTCATCAAGGAAAGGCAGGCAATTATAAACGGGCATCAGAACGGAAATCAGCGGGGACCTCTCTTCTGAACTCATGGCACCACCTTCGAGGAGACATAGTTAATTACTGCCTGAAGAGGAAAAAGATTTGCTTCCGAACAGTAGTGGCGCACGAATTGCTGACGGGATAAAACACGAGTTAGCGGCCCGTAGTAATCGTTTGCGCTGCCTATGCCTGTGCTACCTCAACTCTTCGCAACACCGAGTAAGTTAGTTGCAGTCCTTGTACACGCCAGCCATCCATTAGTTGTGAAATTACGATCTGACTATGCATGTGAGTTTGCTTTGGCTTCCGAAATCGAAGGTGGAGATGAGACATCTCGCCTTCTCCATAATGATACGACATGGGATGACCTGCTCGGAAGCTTGAAATAGCGGTTACTAATTGGCTTGAATGAGTGCGTACATAGTGTTCCCGAGAGCGTCTCTTTCCTACGACCGGCTCGCCTCAACCACTGTAAGAATGTCACCTACCGGGACATCGCTGGACTCGTGATTGGCTCGATTTCCTAATCGAGAAGGGAACTGTTCAATGCTTCCAAGGGTTAGTCAGAGATACCAGAATACGCTTGAGCAAAGTCGGCTGTGGAGTACGGGCAAGAAGACTGGGGTGCTCCGAAGGTTTCATGTTAACTATCTGCAAGCAGAGTCAATTTGTTTAGGGTTAGCTATGGAGATGAATGAATCTGTCTCAAGATGGCGCCATTGCATCGAAGCTGAGAATTAACGTGCCAATTTCTCGAAGATTTCGAGATATCGTGTCGCGACTGCGTTCGGTTGAAAGCGCTTTAGATGAGTGGGAGCTGCAGCCGTCAGACTTTCACGTAGGCCGATATCGAGGAGCAGTTTCTCGAGTGACGACGCCATGGCCTGGGCGTCACGATTAGGAAAGTAGAGGCCGCAAGGCCCTCCCGCATCCGGTAAGCCTCCCTCGGAGGAGGCGACAATTGCGCAGCCTGACGCCACCCCTTCTAAGGCAACAATACCGAATGGCTCGGCCCAAACGGAAGGAATCACCATTATCCGATGTTGCGCGACGACATGACCCCTACCTTCTCGCATGGCACCCTTAAATGCAACCTGATCCTTGAGCTCTAACTCCTCGACCATCGCGCGCAGCTTTGGCATTTCGGGGCCATCTCCGATGATCGTGGTGGTCGGCTCTAGTCCACGTCTCTTTAGGTGGGCAAGAGCCAGAAGCAGCAGATCGCAACCCTTGTCGGAAACTAAGCGTCCCATAAAGACGATGTCGATGTTGCGTTCGATGTCTCCGAGTTTAGCGAATTCCTCTGCTTCAAAGGGATTGCCTAACACCTCGGAAGGCACGGGCAACGATGCGGCAATGGCTTGGCTTATCGAAACGTTGTGGCAGCAGCGTAACGCTAGCAACTTAGCATAGTTGGCTAGTCCCCTAGTACCATCGTGGCGGCGGAGCCAGCTTTGATGAATGACAACTACTGGTTTACGGCTCAGGATCAGCGGCACCAGCGTACGAAGAGAAATCAGATTTTGAACTAATATGTCAGATTGTCTTGCTAACTGTAACAACTCCCTTTGTGAGGGCTGCCGTATCAATGCGTATGAAAAACCGCTCATCTCATTTTTCGAGTCAGGCGTGTCTGTGACCACGATGACCTTATGTCCTGCCGCAACAAACTCTTCCGCTAAAATCTTGGAGACAGTCTCAACGCCTCCAATACTCGGTGCGAACCAATGCGAACAGAGAAGTATGCGGATAAATTTCCCTTTCAATTTCCGAAGCACAACGGTCTGTGATCGAAAACGGACAGATTTGCCTGAACGGTCTGCTGTAGCGCGTTCCACAATTCAAAGCTGGCCACCATCTTCAAGGCGCAGCCGTTGAATAGTCCGCATCACCGCCAGCGGTTGAATTATCAGTCTATCAAAAGCTCATCGATAGCTCTTGGCGTTACTGACGTGATATTTACCAAATTATTTGCGCGAACTTTTGGGGGCTGTACGACCGTACTTTTCTTCGGGGGACATCAATGGCGGATTTTCATAGCGCGTTCTTCCTGAAGTACGGGTGCGACTACTTGATGAAGCAAATCCTGACAAAAGATCCGATGAGTTAACGCGAGGCTTTGAGGTCATACTGTAGACGGAAGTTCTGAAATGTGACGGGCTTCTCGTCGACGAGTTGTTGCCGGGGCCGCTGCCAGTATTTGCAGGTTGAGAAGAACCTACGCCAGCCACACCTACATGGAAGCCGGCAGATGGAGAAACGAAGCCCGGATGGAGAGTGCGAAGGGCAGAGGCGTTGGGAAATCCTTGGCTTCCGCTTCTGCGATTGGAACCTATAGTTGTGCTCGCGTTTAGCGGTTGCTGAAGTCTTGGTGATGAGAGCGAGCTTACGACGCGGCCACGCAGGACACTGGAACCGGAAGCACCACCGCCGTTCGAGGATGGCGAGAACTCTTGAGTAGCAGACACGCCAGCTTGCATGTTTGGGCTCCCAACTGCAGCAGCGGCCCCATTAGCGGAAAGACTTGCGGAAGACTGAGAGTACGCGGGCACCGCGAGACCGGTTACCCATGAGCAAGATATCAAGATTATATAGAGCCATCTAGTTGTCATGCTCGAACGTCGGTTCATAGTAATCATTGAACATCTCGCGTAAAGCAGTTGGAAGATCTAGATCATCGCTCTAAAGTTGTTGATCCAGCGTTCACAGCTCCGTTGGTCAGAGCGGGCAAAGCCAGTGTGCCAAATGATTTCCAGCCGCTACGTGGAAGCACTAGCACATCTCCAGCCTGCATCGCCAAATTCGGAGCTTGGTTCTTCATGACTTTATTCAGGTTGAACGTGATTGTCGTAGCCGTTCCATCAGGTAAATACCGAATGATCGATGCACGTCCCATGGCAGCCGTTCTGTTGGTTCCCTGCGCTAACGAAATGAGGTTTAGTACAGTAAGTTTGGTTCCACCTTGGATGTAAAACGCCCCGGACCTTACCACGTCGCCCACGATGTACACAAGCGGAGCTCGATTGACGATAATCGTGTCTCCCGGGAGAACAACTGTAGCTTTCTGTTCGGCTGAATAATCTGTGGTAGTCACTTCCACAATGATCGGATGCAAGGCCTTCGCGTGAGTGATGGTGATCCTTGTGCCTTCGCTGCTGGTGGTGCCGCCAGCCGACGCGAGCGCGTCATATAATGAGCGGGGACCTAGTAAGGTGTATATACCCGGGTTTTTGACCTCGCCAAGCACGGTAACCCCCTGGGTTGAATATTCGATTACGCTTACCGTTACTATAGGCCGTAACATCAGCTGTTGGCTGGTAAGGCGCGTTTGAATCGCTGCTGCGGCCTGCTTTGCAAACATACCTTCGACTTTGACGTCTCCCCCGACTGGCAGAGTGATTTGACCTAGTTGATCTACTCGAATCCTGCCCGATAGCTCAGGTGTTCCGAACACTTCAATATCAAGCAAATCCCCAGATGAGATAGGGATGTTCTGAAGTGGCTCATGGTCGCCGGAAGCGCTAGTCCCCACTGCCGCGGCTGTTTGGGCCGAACCCGCGGGCGGTAGGGCCTGCGCACTTAAGAAGGGCGACAGGACTAAAAATAATGCCGCAGAAATGATATGAAGGCTAGTTGTAGTAGTCATATCCACCCTTTCCATAGTATCCAGAATCTTCACCAGCGTTTGAGATGTCATTTAGAAGGACGCCTGCGATCCGAGCATGCGCACGAATCAAAATTGCCTTAGTTCGGATGAGCGCCTTCAGTGGCGTGTGGCCGGCGCGCGCAACCAAGATGATCGAATCCGCCCAGCTTGCAAGGGGTAGACTGTCACTTACAGTCAACAAGGGTGCCGAATCAACAAGTACGGTGTCGTAATCACGTTCCCATTGTTCGAGAAGTGTGTGAAACTTGGAGGAAGCCAAGCTTTCAGAAGAGAAGGTACTCTGCTGACCCGCCGGAAGGAAGTGCAGATTGGGCAGCTCCTCCACAGGAACAATGATATTTTCCGCACCACTTTGACCGATGAGCCAGTTACTGAGACCTTGCAAATTTGACACGCCGAAGATGGTGTGGAGCGTCGGCCTCCGTAGATCAGCATCGACAAGAAGCACCCTACCGCCCGCTTGCGCTAACACAACCGCGTAGTTTGCCGAGGTAGAGCTCTTGCCCTCTCCGGGAATCGAACTGCTGATCAGAATCAGGCAGGGCGGCTTGTCGATTGAGCTTAGCAAGACAGAGTTTCGCAAGGTACGGTATGCTTCAGCTGCTCTTGAACGGGGCTCAAAAAGTGTGATGAGACGTGACCTAGATTTTTGTATTCCAGTCTTAGTAGCAAAGTCCAAGTGAGGAACGGTCGCGAGGTTCACCAAACCTGTTCCGCTTTCTACCTGCGAAATGCTGTGAATCTCTCCGCCCAGAGCTTCTTGTAAGAGTGCAGCACCAACCCCAGCTGCTAAGCCAAGGATAAGTCCAGAGAGCAAGATCAGGGTTCGCTTCGGCTCTATCGGACTTAGCGGCGGACGAGCGCGGTCTACAATCATTGTATTGATGGCATCGAGTCCAGCGTTAACAGTAGCCTGCTGCAACTTAAATTGCAGGGTGTCATAAAGGTTGCGACTTGAGGCTCCTTCCGCCGCGAGCACTGCGTAATCAGCTTGCACGCGATTCAAAGCATAAGCACGAGTGACCTCTGCTTCATAATCCTTGCGCAGCATGTCTTCAGCCTGTTTCGAAGCCCCAAAATCTTGTCGCAAGTGATTGGTAATAACGCCAACATTCTGCTTTATTGCCTCTCGAGTACTTGCCAACTGCTGTCGCACTTCGGCAAGAGGCGGATAATTTGGACCAAACTTGGTGGAGAGCTGCACGAATTGGGCATATAGGTTGGCCTCAGACGTTTGCAGCGCCTCTAGATTCGGGTCGGGCAGAAGCGTCGCCAGCACCGCAGGATCCCCGGACATAGCCGCCTGCAACTGAGCCTCTTTTAGAATTCGATCGCCTTCAGCCTCGGTAACCCGCGCGTTGAGCAGTTTTAGACGGTCAACGACCGTGTTATTACTTGGATCCGTACCGACAAGGTTATTCTTTTCCTGAAATTCTGCGAGTCGTCTCTGAGAATCCGCGGCACGCTTCTGCAGATCGTCCATCTGCTGGGAAAGCCAGCCACGCACCTGCACCACAGAGTTGTATTTGCTATCGAAGGTTTGGCGCAGATAGGCATCTACTACTCGATTAATCAATAAAGCCGCCATTTCAGGATTATGGCTTTTGAACGTGATGCCGACCATCTGCGTGCCATCAACCTGTTTAGCTTTCAGGCCGCCCGTCAGAGCCCCGATTGCGCCCTCTTGCATTGGACTCAGACGCGTGGGTGTATGGTCGGCATTTTCCAACGCGAAAACCATTTTGCTCTTCGGGAACCCCTCAAAGCTCTGAAACTGTTCAGGTGTCAACGTCTCAAGTGCAGCCAGGGCCACCCGATCACTTCCGATGATTGCAATCTCAGTGGGTATGGCATTGCTATCGCTACCCAATACCGCATCCGTCAGCCCTAGTGACCCGGAACGCGACGGGTCGATACGCACCGTTCCACTGGCCTGATATACCGGTTTGGTCACCGAAATGTAGACGACTGAGGCGCCGAAGCAAAGAATACCGGAGACCAGAATGAACCATTTGCCATTACTAATCGCCCTGAGAATGTCACCAAACGAAATACCTTCGGGAGTGCCAGTTTCAGCTCCGGCGGCCGACAGGGGCTGGCCGTCAGGGTACAAATGGTTATGGGATCGATTCATAGTCTGAGGTTATAATAACTGAGATTGCCACTGAGGATGCGAGGACTCTCGTGCAGCGTTTCAGACCTCGAATCAAGGCGGATAGTGCGGACTATTCGCCATACTTGATGGTTTTCGCGTTATAATCGGTCCTTCTCAGTGCGCCGCTTTGAGCCTTATACGGGTGAGCACATCGTCAATTAAGGCGACCATCCGCTCCACAGAG
Source organism: uncultured Granulicella sp. (assembly GCA_963693075.2). Taxonomy (GTDB): domain Bacteria; phylum Acidobacteriota; class Terriglobia; order Terriglobales; family Acidobacteriaceae; genus Edaphobacter. Next base: position 1,168,758 of record CAXMMP010000001.1, read on the forward strand.
AATTGTTTGATTGCGTGCTGTCTTCCCCGTTCACCGAGAAAGACTCTCATCGCAGGGTCATCTTTCAGGCGCGCTATAACTTGCCGTAGGGCTTCGATGTCGCCCGGTGGCACTAGTATGCCCGTTTCGCCGTCAGTCAGAATTTCAAGAGCCCCACCAGCACGGGTAGCGATAACGGGACGCCTAGCCAGCATTCCCTCTACGATTACTCGGCCGAAAGGCTCGGGTGAGATCGCGCTGTGCACTACCACATCCACGGTACGCATGAGCAGGGGAATATCCCGACGGAACCCGAGAAAGTGTACCCGTTCCTCCAGCCCTAGAGCTCTCACCCGCGCTTGTAGCGACTCGGCATAGGCTTTTTCACCAAATAAAGCGTCTCCGACGATTACTGCGTGTACTTCAGGCAGGCCGGAAAGAGCCTCGACTAACATGAGTTGTCCCTTCCAGGGCGAAAGCCTGCCGAACGCGCCGACAACAAACTTTCCTGCAAGACCCAACTTGCTTCGAAGAGCGGCGATGGAAGAATCATCGACGGCGTCGAAAGCTGTTTGATTGATGCCATTGTAAATTACTACGGCCTTTTCCCGTCGGCCGCCGCTGTGACTCAGGGCGTCGAGCGTTGCCATAGAATTAGCGATGATCAAGTCCGCAGCGTTGTTACCTGCGAATACTGCGACCCTGCGCATTACGGAGCTGAAATGATCGGCGTCGAGAATATCGCGCAAGTGCCAAATAAGGAATTGGTGTCGCTGTTTTGCTAGCGCGCTGACCAAGAATGCCTTCTGCGAATTTGCATAAATGACGTCAAAGCCGGATGCTAGCAATGCTAATTTGGTCCGCATTCGGAAGAACGACGGACTTGACGCCAATAATGTACCAACACCGGAGTCGCGCCGCGTCTCACCGGCGTTTCCAGCGGAAAGTATATGGACTGGCACGTTCATCTGTTCGAGCAATTCTCGAAACGGTCCGTCGGATAACAGAACAACCTCTGCCGTGTGCGTAGTACTACGAATGACGTCGAGTAGGCTCAATTCACCGCCTCCCAATTGCCCGGTCTGGTCTACAAACAATACTTTCAAGCAAGCGCCTCTTCGTAAACGCACCGCGTCTGCTCGGCGATGACGGACCAATCGTATCGTCTAAGCGCATATTGACGACAGGCATCACTCGTAGGTAAGGCCAGTTCGCCGGTAAGGAAAGACAGTAGTGACTCAGCAATAGCCTCTTTCGAGGTATCCTCTAGAATACATTCGGGGGCAAGCGGCCGGATCACCTCCGGTAAACCGCCAACTGGAGTCACCAGCACCGGCGTGCCTGAGGACAAAGACTCTAAGGTGATCATGCCGAAGCCTTCAAGAGCCTGCGTAGGCACAATCGACAGGTCGGCGGCCCGGTAAGCGAGGGGCAACTGCTCTTCTTCGACTCGTCCGAGTTGACGGATGTTATGTTGAAGGCCGTGGGCGGAAATACGCTCGCCAAGTTCGTTCATGAGCGGCCCTACCCCTGCGAGCATGACCTGAATTTCAGGTACCCGCTTGCGTACCTCCAACGTCGCGTCAATCAGATTTTCGAGACCCATGCGTCGTACTTGGCGGCGCACGCATAGAACTGTCGGTCGGTCAACGGTCCAGCCAAGGCGCTCGCGCGCCTCCGAACGAGTGAGGACATCACTATATCGAGCCGTATCTATGCCGCCGGGTACAAGGCGTATGCGGTCTCGCGAAATATCGTATCGGCGCACCAATTCTTCGCCGAAGGACTCGGAGAGAACAATCAGAAATCGAGCGCGACGATACACGCCCCGTTCTATTGCCGCTTGTACCCGAAGGCCTAACGAACTGCGACCCTCGACGCTGGCTTCCGCGGCCCAGGGACCGTGGAAGTGAGCGACGGTCGGAGCGCTGCTGAGACGGTCGGCAATTGGCAGTGCATAAAGAGCAAAATGGGGGACGATAAGGTCAAAATGGTTCTTCCGAAGCGCCTCGAGCCCAGCCCGGCGCGCGGCGATCAGCCGCTGGCGCAAAGGCGCGTTAGCCGGAGCGAAGGCGGATACCACACCGAAAGTCTCGGCTTCCACCTGGGGACCTCCAACAACTAGACCCCGCACCCCAACCCCAGCCTCGGGCAGGTGCTTCAGCAACTCACTGAAGACCCTATTCAGGCCGCCTTGCCGTTCTCCGAACCAGTCATTGCCGATCTGCAGAGTTCGCAGGCGTGTTGCCGTCATCCTTTTCCTTCCCACAGTGAGACCTATCTTGCGTTTGTCGTGTTGGCGCGGACCGCATTTGCCGTTTCCATAACATCAGTTTTCGCGTGTGTAGCGGCACCGCGCCCGTGGGTCGGCGAACAGCACAGCTGTTGATGTACTCGCCAGCACAATCGCAAGCAGAGTGTCAACATCGCGCCAAGGTAATCGTGAGTTGCAACAGCGCTTCGGAAAGAAATTACAGTGCTGTCTGTTACAACGACGCCTCGGCCCGTCCCAATGCCCTACAAGATTGGTCACACCCCGAGCCTACCACCGCACTCCGAATTCGACGTAAGAGATAGACCCATCAATGAATTGGCTTTGACCCCTTTTGCCGAACTGCCTAAGGCAAAATCTGTTTAAAACGTTCGGTAAGATTTCTTTTAGGAGGTTCGTCTGATTGCTTCGGGAGCGATCGAAGGAGGTCGCCGAAGAATGCAGTGACTCGAGTGATTTGCGCCTCGCGTTGGAACTCGTTGTCCTTAATTGATGTTAACCTTTCTCCGATCAATACTTCCACCCGCAGAGTACTCATAAGATCCACAAGTCCATCAATATAGGTTTTCGACCACGGATTGTCGCCGTTCACGATCAATGTGTCTCCGCGATTCAGGTCATAGGCCATCGGAATCTCACCTGTAACGATCTTCAATCCGGCTGCTCGATACTCTGGGAGCTTTGTCGTATATCGAAAGCTCCCAACACCGTCAACACTCTGCGGTAGCGACCCAACATCCATCGCCGCCAAGTAACAGGGGACCTCGTGACGCGGAATGGCTCCGCAGAGGAAAACGCTTTTATCCAAGAGATCGCCAGCAAGCTCCCTTAAGTGATTCAACCCACTGCCCTCGCCTACTATAAGCACAAACGCTGAGCCCCGTGATTGCACTGCAGCGCGGATGAGCTCAGCGCCATAGCAATAGCTCAAGCGTGTAGACCAGCTCAGAGATCCAACAACCCCATAAAGTACCGCATCCTTGGGAATGTTGAAGCGTACGCGAATGGCCTGACGCCAGCGGTCAAAGTCCTCCGAACCAGTCTCGAATGGAGCCCAGCCCGGAATAGTTACAGCCCGTTTTGCTCCAAGAGTCAATGCGCGACCGACGAGGTAGGGCGTCCAGCCGATGTAGCCGCTGCTGCATCTATAGAGCAATCTTTCGTATATGGCGAATAAGGGAGCACCAATAGGAAACTTTGCACTAAGGAAAGGTCCCACTGCGTCGCCGCTGCTTAGGACGTATGGCCTCTTCCAAAGCAGCCGAGCCAGGATGGCGGCGATACCCGCAGCGAAGCCCGTACCTTCCAACACGAATAAGTCAAAGCCGCCCGACCGCAGCGCAGATAAGCAATGGAGGAAGCTTTGCCTCTTCTGAGCGCGATTGAACTTGATGAAGGCAGACTCGTATCCTGAAAGTAAGGCGCGCAGCCTGTCTTCGTCAGCGCTGCCTGTCCCTTGTGAGGCGCAACCGAGAATGATCCAACGCCGGCGCTCGTCTAAATGGGTTTCTGTGAAAGGCATAAGACTCCTTCTCTAGATGGCATAAATCGTTGGAGTGCCTCGACAATGCTCGCCTTGAAGCAATTGTTTCGCGACCCGCCGAACGAAGCTGTAGAGGTGGCGTTATTCTATGAACTTGCGTAGCCTCATGATACCGGCTTCTGACTTTGCATCTCAACAGACAGGATAGGCATGCGGAAGCGCGCACCGCTTTATGAATACCTGCACGCCCTGAACTAGCGACGGGCCTGTAGAAAGCATTTCGCTAAATGCACATAAGCGAAGATGGTTATCGCGATGTGTGTGTTATCTACCTAACTGGAGTTGGCCACCACCGCGTCTGTCTTGGCTAAATGCGTTACATCGAGAGGCGCCAATCTCCATGAAGGGCACATGAAACGTGAAACGGAAGGACTCTTATAAAGCTTTGTGAAACCCGAAGGCATGACAGTACAAGTCAATTTGTAAGCAACAATTTCACGGGTTCAGCACGCCCCCCTCGCGCGCTGCTCCGACGAACCGAATCAGTCCAGCTCTTTTCTTTTTAGAGCTGTTTCATACATCTTAACTTCTCGGCGTCCTTTGCGTGCAGCCATCCAGGCCTGCTTCTGCCTCTCATTTCGCCCTGCAATTGCAAATAAGCCGCGCAACCAGCCCGGATGTCCGGAAGTGCCACTGACGCTTTCCCAAATTAGTGCTGCAGTTCTCTTCGGACCCCGGCGAAGATGATGGCGCAATGTCCACCAAGTGTTGAAAGCCGTATTTTCGACTGCTTCGAGATTGAGTACACCACGAATATCGTTATCAAAACGTTGCGCGGGATAGTGATCGACCTGTACGGCAGGGTCGTAGAGCATGCGCCATCCCTTGGCTGCCAACGCCATACTGAAGGCCATGTCGTTGCCGACCTGAGCGCCAACGCCGCGGAGATGAAGATCAAAGCGGAGCTCACCGATAGCAGACATGCGGTAGCTCATATTCGCGCCCTTGAGTAGGTCGACGTCGGTGATAGTCGGGGCGATCAGATGATGATTGCCGACCACACGTCCCCACCATTGCACATGACCCGTGACAGTACACCTGCCTTCTAGTAAACCCTCAGGCGCGTAGACTATGTCGCGCCCACCGACACCGCCGACATCAGGATTGTCAAGAAAATGCTGCTCCACACGTTGGCACCAATCTTCGTGGGGAACTGCATCGTCATCCGTGATCATCACGACGTCACCAGTTACCGCATCAAGTCCAGCATTCAGGGCCCTCACTTGGCCGCCTACCTTCACCTCGGCGACTCGCAGATAAGACTTGGTCTGCCAGCGAGATAGCACGTCGCGACTCTCTGCATCCACATCACGGACCACAACTACAACTTCGTCCGGTACGCGGTGTTGACCGTCGAGACTGTTGAGACAGCGCTCGAAATCTGTAGGGCGCCGGTATGTGGGGACCAGAACACTAAGTCGCACGTCTTCCTTTCCGATTTCAAGCCCGCATGGCAACTCTTTCAACTCGCACCGCTTTGGTGCATGCTGCCGACACTCTCAATCTGCTGTCGAACGATAAGATTATCCATTTTCAATGCCATTGCCGCTGATCGCGATGCGCTGTTTGCGCATCCGCAGCCGCTCGTAGGTGAGCAAGTATTTCGCGACAGTCTCAGACCAGCGAACTAACATCGCTTTCTCGCGTACGACGCGTCCCATTTCTGCACGTCGGACCGGTGAAGCTAGCAGATCGTTAAGAATATTTGCCAGCGCCTTCGCGTCATCAGGATTATCAAGCACCGCAAAGCTCTCTCCAAAGCTCTTGACCGAGCCGACGTTACGAGAGATCACGATGGGCAGGCCACTTGCCATCGCCTCAAGTACTACCAGGGGATGCGCTTCGTAACGTGATGGAAAGCAAAAAAGGTCAACGGAGCGCATAAGTGCGGGAATGCGATCGGTCTTTCCGAGGAAGTGCACGCGACTCTCAATGCCGAGGGTTCGGGCAAGCATGGGCGCTGGACTGCCTTCAACTGTGCCCGCCACGGCGAGGTGCAAAGATGGAACCTTGACCATGGCCTGGAGAAGAGTACCGATGTTTTTTCGGGGCGTGCGAATATCGCCCACGAAGACCGCCATTGGGACACCATCGGGTAAATGGAACGATAAACGTTCCGCGGCGCCAGGGAAAAATTCTTCAGTGTCGACTCCGTTATAGATAACCTCGACGCGCTCACGAGAAACGCCAAGGTCTATGACATCCTCCGCAACGACCTCTGAGACTGCAATGATGTGGCGCGCGGAGCGAAAAGCGGTACGTTCCCATCTACTGTTGAGGAAGGAAAAGCTTCGCTGGTAGAGCATGTAAGGCTTCATCGAACTTCCGAACGGATAGTAAGGACTGCGCATCCAGGAGGAGTGGACGAAATGTGCCGCAACGATGTCACAAGGCTCCCATGTGATGAACCCGTTCGCCTGAACCAGATCAACTTTCCACCGGTGCTTTCTCAGCCAGTGTGCGCTGTCAGATGCGAAGGCAAAGTTACGCGCAAGTTGCGTTGGCAATTTTTCGCAGCCGATATTCACGAGTGTGGCATTAGGATGCTGTGAAAGTTCACTCGCGCAGTGCGCAGTCAAAAGGGTGAGATGATGTCCACTATTAAGTGCTGCGCTGGCAATCTCGTAGTTTACCCGGCCCTGCCCGTCATTTTTCTGAAAACGATTCGCGATGAGGGCGAGCCGCAGTGGCGATGATTGTGAGATCACGGTAGTCTCAGAGACCTCGCTTATGCAAATCTGGCTTAAATTCAAGTAGCATGACTTCTCTCATTCTAATTACGCAAAGTGCTTCTTAAGTTTTAGCAGTGGTTCTTCAAACAAGTGATAGCTAAGCATCGAGATCACAACGATCACGCCCAGAGAGAGCAAGATAAACAGAACTCCACCTAGAGCCTCGGAATGTACCAAGTGCTGCACCTCATGAACGTGGTGCATCAGAAGTTCAAGCAGCAACCCCTGATAGATGTAGAGTCCATAACTGTAGCGACCAAAAAAGCGCAGCCATCGCGCCCCGAAAATGTTTTCAATTAATACTTGCCCCTGTTGCGCCCAGTAAACAAGGCAGGCTGCAAAGACTCCAATAGCGCTGTAACCCACAGTCGAAATGAGCTGCAAGCGATAAGCACTAACGTGGCCGCTTAGCAAAATCGCAGAAGTCAGAAGACCAGAGATAAGCGCGACTCGACCAACCGGCAACCTTTGTCCGCTAGGCCCGCGAACTAAAAGAGCAACGGCTGCACCAAAGAGGAGACTATCGGCACGTGTCGGAAGCAGCGCGTACACATCGTCCTGTGTTCCCCCATGTAGAACGATGGCCGTGCGTAATGTTAGAGCAGCCACCATGATGGCCAGTGAGATCCAGAGCAGCTTGCGGCGATCGGTAATGTGCCATACCACAAACGGCCAAACAAGATAAAACTGTTCTTCAACTGCAAGTGACCAGAAGTGATTTAACACCATTGCGGATCCTGGACTGCCCAATTTTGGCGCTAGCAACGGCACCATGTTGTACAGGTAAAGAAAGTACAGCATATGCCCGGCCGCCCAGTGAAGGTGCAGCACAGGAGTAAGTAGCAAAAAACCAAACAACACACCGTAGAACAAAGGAAAGATACGTAAGGCTCGACGCGCATAAAAGTTCTTGATGCGACGTTCCTTGTGTGCGGTGTCATATAAGATTCCGGTGATCAGAAAACCTGACAATACGAAGAATAGATCAACGCCAACCCAGCCCGCATGTACTGCAGCAAGCCAAATCCTGATGGGAACGCTGGTTGGCTTGTGACTGCCACCGCCAAAGTGAAAAAGGAAAACAGAAAGAATTGCCGCCCCGCGGAGCCCATCGAGCGCCGAGTAATGGCGATGCGGTTTTTCCTCTCGCAGTGCCAGGGCTTCTTTTCCCCCTTGCTCCTGCTCCGCTTCCTGTTGTGTTGTAGACATCGCCCTCCTCTTCGCACAGACCTTGAGCGCTGATAGACTGCTTACGCTTTTGGGACAGACAACACCAGTGTACTGGAGCGCTCTGCGACCCGATAAGTCTAACTTTCTACAGCGGCTGGCTTAGCGCTGTTAGGACCACAGATGCCCCTTCCACATAGAGCTCCAATGTGCCAGTCGAGGAATCGTCGCCCATATCGATATGCCCCCAAGCATACGGGGGGAGGTGACCTATCCAGCGTGCAGCGGAAGCGGTCAGTGAGGCCGATTTTGCGATACGGGGTGCGGCGGCAGCCGCCTCCGATGGGGACCTGAAGGTGGCCACCCAAGCCGAATTCCCATAGGCTCGGCGGTGTAGTCCAACAGCATAGTTGTAAAAGGAAGAAGCTTGGCCTGAGGCGTCCCACTGGCCGGGAGCATGGTACTTCGCATGCCAAATCGAGCGCGGGGTCACGCCCGCGTCAGTTAGGACTCCCCGGTACTCGTCCTCCGCGACTTGGGTGATGGCGATGCGATGGAGCCCGCCTAAGGCGGACGGTATGACTCCTGGTACAGTGAAATCGGGAGATAGTGGATCACGGTCTAGCAATGTCGCCGCGCCACGCTGCCATCCTGCGGCCCCGACCAGGCCGTTCACCAGACTTCTGGTCAAGAAGGCATCCACCGCAATTGCGACCCCGACATGATCGGTTCCAGTCAAGCTAATCCACTGGGCCTCATAAGGTGCTTTCGCGACGGCTGCGGCATGTAAAAAAGGGTTTCGGTCGCTTTCCAGATATCCAATTGATCCTTCAACATGCCCAAAGCCAAAGGCGTAAAGACCTCTCGCCACTTTCAGCCCATTCTCAAAACTCGCTTCACGTTGCCATGCTTGGATGAGCAGCGGGTCGTTAGGTAAGGCAATCAAAATTACATGGTTGAAGGCCAGTTCAGGCTGGGTTGGGATCGCAAACTTGGAGCGAAGAAGTGGTGTACCAGCGGAAAGGGCGATCAGCAAGGGACTAGTCGCAGCCGCCGCGACAATTCGCTGCCTGAAACTTTCGCCCTCAGCTTCAAGGCGCGGATCTATGCAGAGCAGCAAGCCTCGCTCGTGGATAGATCTACTTTGGATCAACGGTTGGGTGAGAGTGAAGGCTGCCGCAGGCATCACCGCAACAGCGGTTGCCGCGCTGGACATCTGCAGGAATCGGCGACGATCTAAAGCAGACATATTCAGACCTCCCGAACAGCAATGAGAACGCCATCTGCGGAACGCAATGGCAGGAATATGTTCCAGAACTCGCCGCCGTCAACTATCGATAGGGTACTGTGGTCGTTCATGTTGGAAGCTGTTGCGTGCCGTGCGCCTAATGCCTTGCGCAGTTTGACCGTCACAGCCCTGGCCTTCTCAAGCCAATCTTCGACAACAATCAAACTGATATCCTGACAACGAAAACCGTAGCCAGCAGTTCCAGGCGGGAAACGCAGCGGGAGTTCCAAGATGGGCAACAATTGATTCGCTATCTCTAGTGCTTGTGAGTGGGAAAGGCCGGCAGGGGAACGTTCGATCAGCAGCGTATTTTCGCGTGAAAAGAGCGCAGCAGCCTCCGGAACAAGCGCAGATCGTTGAGCAAAGGCTGCCATGCGCACTCCTTTCTCTTGCTGCCTTCCGAGACTAGAGAGCTCTGTCTCGCTGAAGTCTTGAAGATTAAGCACGATGAGCGAGGTGTTGGGACCTGCGGTCCAACTCCCAAGAGTGGAAGCGTTCGCCGCAAAAGGCAGACTGAGGCCAGCCTCGTAGAGGGAACGAAATGCTTGCATTAGTAGTCTTGGCTCGGCCATGGTCGTAGCATCGTCACAATTAAATCTAATAGAACGAGGGTCAGCATTCTTCTGCGTACTTATGACCAGACCCACACCAAGAGGCGCTTCGGGTTGAAGCAGACTACCGCGCTCCTGAACGTACCACCAATGCTGGTATTCCTCTTCAGTCATGGTGTATGGGACGCCGACGTTCGTCGTATAACCGTATGTAGCAATCGCTCCATATCGACCGTCGTCCCAAATCATGCCACGCCAGGTACGGTTGTAGAGGAGCCGTCGGCTGGGCTCCGTCGTCCCTACAGGAGTGTGCCATTGCCAATTGTTGAAGACGGGTGACACGAAGCCCCACGGCATCAGGGTGGTGATCTGCCAAACTGGATTGAAGGCTACTTCACCGAGATTGCGGCCCGTAGTCAACGTAGGGCTGTTGTCCTGCATGCCCCAAGTGAAGTCGTCGTTCATTCCGCGTATGGTTTGCGCCAGCTCCCGGCCCAATTCGCCGGCGACCATGGGAAAGCCCTGTGAATAGATGAACATGTCTTTGCCGGCAGCGCGAAATGCTTCGCGCACAGAGCGCACGCTGCGAACATATCGTTCCAGCTGCCATGCCTGCCATTCGCTTTCATAATTGGAGTGGATCGAGGATTGAACCTCAGCATGGGTCAAGCCGGCAAGGCGTCTGCCAGTTGTCTCGCGCAAGTGACTGTCGAAGGCTACATACTCTTGCCAGCTATTACAGCTGTTTAGATCGGGGCCCACAACCCATCGGTCAGCGAAGGTGACTTGTACGACAGGCGCTGCCTTCCAACCAGATAGCGTCCTCAAATGGTCAACAAGTCCGCTAATCGCAGAAGGAAAAAAGAGGTCTCCATTGGGAAACTCACGCCAAGGCGTTGAATAATGGCGCATATCTGATTCAGTTGCATAGAGGCGATTGGCCGCAGGGCGAAAATTTCGAATTTCCTTCATCTGGCGACTGTAGGCCCATACAAGATCGTCAGGATGCCCCCAGCCGCCCCATTGCTCACTAGTCCCGGTGGCGAGTGGGAAGAACATCGTGAAACCGTTGGTGACAACTAGCGCGGTCCCAAAAACATCGGGAGGGCTAAGGTCGGCAAATGGTCGCAACGTTCTCTTAGGGTTTATGACCAACACAGGTGCGGAGACTGCTTCGCGCACGCTTGGGTTTGCGGAGGAACGAAAGCTCGCTTCTAGTCGGAAAACTCCCGGCTCGGTGCCGTTTGGCAACTTTATGGTGAAACGCTGCTCTGACATATCGGTGGAATGGAGCTCAATCCGTTTAGCGAATAGCGAAAGACGCTCTTCACTCAAAGCGTCAACCAGATCGACCGCAAACTGCCCTCTAACGGAGGTTCTAATTGCCAGATCCACCGGCCAACCTTCAAGAAGAATTTCTCCGAGCCAAGGCTCTGAGCGGAGGCGGGAAGTGGAGCCGTGATTTCCAATCCATGGAAGCCGGACCGTGACGACCGTACCAACCATAGGTGTGAAAGGCACGCGAGCCTTTCCATAAGAGGCAGCGAACGCGGAATCAAGATCGACGACTGTTGCGACGACATGCCCGTCAATTTCGATTACTGCACTTCCTGGATTGTGAAGTTCAGCAGATCGATAAGGGCCGAAGCTGCCAATTAGCGTGATTGCCACTAATTTTGAAGGCAGTGGCAGGGTTAGCTGAAGAACATTTTCCACGCCGCTTTTGCCGTTCCACGTTCCGTAGCCCTGGATTTTGTCTGGGGCAAACGGCTGGTTCAGCCCTGCAGCATGATCGTTCAGCGCTATTACGGAAGCGTTTTTCGGTTGGGTGAGATCACGAATATCAGCTAGAGGTGCGAGATTGGTATTTTGGTAGGAAAGTACAGCGGTTCCGGTCAGAATGGACCCGGGCATGTAAGAATAGGCCCCTGTTGTGAAGCCCATTCGACCTCTAAATCTTGTGATAGAGTCCGGGCCTGGTGCATGAAAAGGGTATGGAACTGAATATAAATTGTCTGTTTCGACCCGTAGGCTGATAGGAGGCGGCATCGAGTTGAAGCGCTGCTCAGAGAAGAGGGTCGACCCGTCGACCGAGAGCAGACCTGCCCGAATCTGAAAGATCTTCTCTGCCTTGAAAAGCTCGATGCCTGAGATTAATGAGTGTGGCAGCGGGTGCTCAACTATGGTGGGCTTCCCGGGTGGGAGTGTTAGGGCGCGCTGCACCTCGCCTTCCCCGTCTGGTAAAATTGCGCCATTTTGATCCAAAATTCGCAGGACTAGTTGTACCGGCACTGCTTCTGTAGAAGGGTTTGTTAGGGTCACCCGGACCGAACTCGAACTCGAAAAGTCTGCTTCCAAAGTCGGCTTGTCCAAAGGAATAGTTGCTGCTGTGGCATCTTCGGCTTCTAGCAACCAGCAGAGCACGGCTCGCCAAAATGCTTGGGCCTGCACCGATTCGCCCAGCGCCGGGGCGTTGGTTGCAAGCATGGCCACCCGACCAGCACCATAACGCCCTGTGACGAGCAGAGGGAGATGCATAAAATTTTCATAACGTGCCCTTACGGTCCATTCACGATTCAGCAGCGAACGCGACCAAAGATCGCTTCCAGCCAACACCTCCGTTCTAAGGACCGGGTGGACCATGCTGTAGCGTTCGTAGCGAGCTTGGCCGCGCTCAACTGCCGAAGTAGGGCGGATGTCAAAACCAGACGGAACTCTTAGGCCTTTGATGTCAAAGCGATCGAAAAATTTCTCGTCAGTACCCAGGATCTCGATTGGATCTCCTGACGTATAGGGTGTCGGCCGGAGAACCGTCGTCCATCCGGTGGACGGCAAGACAGAGCTCAACCAGAAAGCGCTACGGCCTGCAAAGGGATTCGAAGTATAGAGAAGACGACCACCAGTTCGGAGGTTCTCGATCAAGGCGGCAGCCTCTTCCGCGTTGAGCGAAGCGTTGGCAGATTCACCCGCTTCGAACAGCACCAGCGGCGCGGAAACCTTCTTATCGTTGTGTCCCTCTTCAAGGCCTGCCTTGACGCAAGCTTTGACCAAGGCTTGCGGGATGTGGGGCAGGTTCGATGAGAAGGTGGCCACTAACAGAATATTACTCCTCGAAGATTTTTCCTTACGCCGAGGGAGGTACTCTGTTGACAGGTGCTAATCAACTTTCAATATGAGACTCAAACGCCTTGATGGAATTCGAACGATTGCTGTTCTGCCTGTGATCTTCCTACATCACTTTATCGGAGAGCGAACGGGATGGGTCGGCGTAGACATCTTCTTTGTCTTGTCCGGCTTCCTCATCACTGGCATCCTGCTGCGAAGCGGGGATCACAACTACTGGAGTAGCTTTTACCTTAAGCGCGCTACCCGCATATTGCCGCCGTTGGCTGCACTGTTCGTGATGGCTCTGCTGTTTTCACACCATCTTTCGTGGGTAGGACTGTTTGGATATTCGCTCTTCCTCGGCAATCTGGTGAATGTCACTCACTATGCACTCGCCCCGTTTATCGTATTATGGTCCTTGGCGATTGAAGAACACTTTTACCTCATTTGGCCAATTCTGACACGCTATATAGAAGTGCGAGGACTGATCAAAATCTCGCTACTGCTGATTATAATTGAACCCTTGGCACGAATCGGAGCGACGCTGCTGGGATCCCCACCCATGTGGACCTATTACCTCACGCCCTTCCGGCTCGACGGCCTCGCGTGTGGCGCGTTGCTCGCTTTGATGGAAGCGACTGGCAACGGCACATCACTTTTGCGTCGATACGGTGGTTCCATTTCCGCGACCGCGTGGGCGCTTCTGATCCTACTGACACTGTGCGTGCCATCCTTTACTCGTGATAGCGGATCGTTACTCTTTAATGGTGTTGGATACTCGCTGGCCGCTCTTGCGTCATTCGCTGGGATTGGCTACATCGCATGGTCTGCCGAGTGCGCAGCCGCCCGGTTGCTCAGTCTACCGTTTATGGCATGGATCGGCCGGATCAGCTATGGCATGTATCTGTACCACACCTTCGTCTTGGCGACAACACGGCATCTCTTTCACATTCCAGCAGGCACTCCGGGGATCGAAGGAACCAAGCTTCTCTTGATTGTAGATCTGCCACTAACGGTTTTGATCTCATGGATAAGTTTCCAATTCTTGGAATCTCCGATCTTGGGTTGGGCGCAGCGGCAGACACGACCAAAAGAGTCAGAAACTGCACCTAAAATTGCATAATCTCGCACGATCTGGTGATGGGAGGGGCGCCGCGGGCACGAACGGTTTTTCTCTTGCTGACAAGAACCGGAAAAGGACTCTGGAAGCAGTTCTGTCGAAAAGCTCTCGGCAAAAACAGATTACGGGTCAGAATCGCCATGCGTGAAGCATTGCTCATTACGCGACAGGTCAGCAAACACACCTCGAAAGGAGATAGCTTACATCGCGTTGGGGTTCTCGGTTATGCAAGTTACCTTTTCTAGTTGGCGCGTGAAGGCTGCGATTTCGTACCCGCTGGATGAGCCAGTGGGACATAGAAGCACTAAAACTGAGCGCGACCTCGCGTTGAAACTAACTTTGTTATGGAGTGACGATCTTTCAGCTTAGGTGCCTTTTGACCAAGAACATAGAATTCGACTCCAAAGTCGATGTGGCCGTCTCGGAGCGCGGGCTTGGCGAGCTTACGGCCCATCGCCCACCGTTGCCCGCATTGACGGGCATCCGATTTTTCGCCGCAATGTATGTGGTGTTCTTTCATTCGCATCTGCCAGTGGCGCTGGAGCAGCACCATCTTCCGGCGGCCGCAACACTTATTCGGAACGGTTTGCTCGCGGTACCCCTATTTTTCATCTTGTCAGGCTTCATCCTGAGCTACACCTACGAAAGCCAAATCGTGCTGCGTGGCGGCATGCGTCGCTTCTGGGAAGCGCGGTTCGCACGTGTCTGGCCGCTTTATGTGGCATCCTTAATGCTGTGCACAATCTGTATGCACACGACGCCGATTCTTCTTTCTCACACTCTGGCCACGATGGTTATGGTCCAGGCTTGGAACCCCTTGAACTTGGGCATGGGTGGTTCGTGGAACACCGTCTGCTGGACACTCTCGACGGAGGCTCTCTTTTACGTCGTTTTCCCTTTTCTACAGCTCTGGCTTGAGCGCCGGCGAACATGGGTTCTTATATTAACTTTGGCTGTCATGCTCGCTTTGGCGATTGGCTTCCGCATAGGTGGAATTAATTACGAGGACACACGCGGAATTCGTGGGGTTCCGCTGGCCTCTCTTCATCTGCCGGAATTCATCATTGGCGTCTGCGCTGGCAACCTATTTCTCCGTCAGCGAAGTGCGCGTAATGAGATCGCAGGTTTGAATTCTGTGATTGTGCCTGGGAAGGGCTTGATAACTTACCTGGCACTAATAGGCTCGATCTGGTTGCTTTGCCAAGCTGAGGGCGCATGGACCGCATGGACCGCCTTAAGCTTCGCTGTACTGCTATTTTGCTTGGCCGCCGAGAGCTCGGCAATCAGTTGGCTTTTGTCAACACCAATCCTGCTCATTGGAGGACAGATCAGCTACGGGATCTACCTTCTGCAGTGGCCCTGCAAGGCGGAAGTCAACCGAATCTGCGGTAGAGCGCACTTTTACTCCATTCCAGGACGTTTTGTCATCGACTGCATGGCCCTGATCCTGCTCTCTGCTTTGGCATTCTATGCAGTCGAGGAGCCAGCTCGGCGCCTGATTCGTTCCTTTTTCGCCAGATCGCAGACGACTGTGCAGCATTCACCGGCCCGGGGCCAACTTTGAGAGGATTGCCTAAGCGCATAGAGTGGATCGACATCTCGCGTGGCATCGGTATAGTTCTAGTAGTCTATGGACACGTGTTGCGGGGTCTAGTGTCGGGCAAAATCTTGTCCACTACCAACCCAGTCTGGGCGTCCGATTATACGATTTACACGTTTCACATGCCCCTATTTTTTGTTTTAGCGGGCCTGCAGGTGGACCGATCCATTTCGAAGGGTAGAGCGCCTTTTCTCACCAACAAGCTGCGCACGATCGCCTATCCCTATATCCTGTGGTCATTATTTCAGGGGACCGTGCAACTGCTCAGTCATGGTTTCCTGAACTCTCCTCGTTCTCCGTGGTCGCTTGCAACGATCTTGTGGCGGCCAATTGCGCAGTTCTGGTTCCTTTACGTTTTGTTCCTCTGCCATTTGCTGGCCTTTGTCACGCGTGCTCGACGTCCGCTGCTGATTCTGATGATAATTGGCAGTTTTGTTTGTGCGCCTCTTATCGCGAATGGTGTGCCTGACGCATGGATGGTGCCAGCAGCGTTGACACATTGGTTCGTCTTCTACGCATTAGGCATACTGCTAAGCCGCTTCGTGCTTGGATGGAAGCCGCGAACGACAATTCTAATCTCTAGCACGGCGGTCGCGGCAGTAACGTTCGCATCATTCTCGCACTTTGGAAGAATCCTCTCACGCTCGAACCCAGATACCCCTGCTTCGTGGCCCGCCTCCATCGCTGGAATAGTTCTGGTCATCTGCTTGAGCCACTTGCTCCTGGAGACTAGGGCATGGCTTGCCACTTGGGGCGGGGTATTGGGCCGCGCCTCGCTGACTATTTACATTTTTCACGTGCTCGCCGCGGCAGGAATGCGTATCGAACTGGACAAACTGCAGGTTATGCAGTGGCCAGTGCAGCTTGTTCTGGGAACCGTCGTGGGTGTTGGGGCTCCACTATTACTGCACCTGTTACTTGAACGCTCTAACCTTCTCGCGCCCCTAGGCTTGGGTGCGCCCGCAAAAACCCAGTCCACAAGGCGGGTCATCACGAACTAGGCTCAACCTCTTTCAGTCAGCTAAAGGCCGTGGGCTATACTATGACCAACTAGATAATGCCCATCCCGTCCGCACTCACGACCGTAAACCTGTCCAACTGGCTTTCTGGAAGATCGCTTCCCAGGCCCATGCTGATTTGGGTTGGTTTGCTGGTAGCGCTGATTCCCGCTATGCGGATGCTGTTCCTGGGCAACTTCAATTTGCTCGCGTCGCTACTCTTCTTGGGTTTGTTTCTTCTGATTTCCAAGCGCAACATGCCCTTGAGCATTTGGTTGATGGTGATTTATCTATTTCTGCTCGGAGATATCCGGAGGATCCTAAATCTGACGGGCGACTTTCCGAAGTTCGACCCGCTACTTTTGGTCGGACCGGTCTTCAGCATCATTATCACGTTGCCCATCTTGCTTGGGCTTCGGCTCAAAGACAACATGTCCAAAGCCGTGCTCGCACTCATGATCGTGATGACGTTGGAAATTGTTAATCCCAAGCAGGGACCGGTAGTGGTGGGCATTGCGGGCGCAATGTTTTACTTGGTCCCGCTTTTATGGTTTTGGTTGGGTCGCCAGTACGGTACCTTCAATATGTTAGAGAGGCTGATCTCCGGAGGCCTTGTTCCGCTAGGCCTTTTAGCAGCTGTTTTGGGGATTGTGCAGACGTATATTGGGTTTTTGCCTTGGGAGAAGTCCTGGATTGACAACGTGGCTTCGCACCTAAGCTCAATTAACCTCGGCGGAGGATTTTATCGCGCATTCGGCTACTCCGTAAATGGGGTGGAATTCTCGCAAGTAATGATGACCGCCTGCACTGCGGCCACAGCATTGTTTTTTGCTGGCCGTCGCGTCTTCCTCTTACCTGTTCCGATTTTGGCATGGGGCATATTCCTCGCTTCCTCACGCGGAGCCGTGCTACATTGCCTGTTTGGGGTGGCAGCAGCATGGGCTCTAAGCAGCCGTAGCGGCCGCGGATGGCTTCCGCGCATGGCCTTCGCCTTAGCTCTCGGGATTGGCGTTATCGGGTTTTCGGCTGTCAAAGCTGCTTCTCCTACAGGCTCTCAAAGTAAGCAATTCACTTCGGCAGCCGATGCCGCGTCTCAGCACCAAATAGAAGGATTTGCCCACCCTACGGACGCGAAACACTCCACAGCTGCTTTGCACTCCCAAATGGTAGTAACTGGAATTATGAGAGGTATTACCTATCCGATAGGATACGGGCTCGGCTCGGCCACTTTGGGCTCCAGTCGTCTGGGAGGCGATGCCTCGGCGTCTGGAAGTGCTGAATTTGATGTGAGTGATGTTTTCACAACGACAGGTGTGGTGGGCGGTTTTCTCTACCTTTATATTTTCCTATTGATACTGCAACGCTCTGTTTGGTTCGGACGCTCGGCACCGAAGTTTATCGGTCTACCAACTTTAGGCATAATGTTCTCTTTGCTCGGTCAGTGGCTCGCGCTTGGCTCATATGCAATGACGCCACTGACTTGGCTTCTTATAGGTGCAATTTCGCGCGCAGTGACAGAAACCCCAAGGTCTTTGCCAAAGCACCCATCGTTAGAAGCTTCAGCAGTAGCCAGCCAACAGCGCGCGATCATGAGCTAGCACGCGACTAGGAATCTCACTCTTGCAAAAAGACACTAGGGCATCTACCGTCAGCCTCTCATTATGTATCTGTACTCGGCATCGCCCTGAAGATCTGCGACGTGCGCTACAGTCTGTCGCGGATTCGTTGGACAGACCTGATCAGGTCATAGTTAGCGATGACGGCCAGGAGGGACGGACGGCTGAAGACGTGGTTGCTGCATTTCCTTTCGTGGAATATCAGCGGGGCCCGCGAAGGGGGCTTGGTGCGAACCGGAATGCTTGTCTGGCTCGAGTGCGGAGCTCTTTCATTAGTTTTATTGACGACGATGTCGTGCTTCCGGCTTCCTTTCTCCCGTTGGCTTACAAGCTATGTCGCAAGAATGTCAGAAAAGCTCAACCACCCATTGTCTCTGGTGTAGAGATCAAGCATTTGGTCGACGGAGGACCAGTGCGGATTGAACCAGCTAACGCGGATTTTTGGGGTTTTCAGCGCCTTAAGCCGAGAGGCAAACTTAGGGCTATCATCATCAACGCTGGAATTTTTCCCTTCGAATTGTTCACTAAGGCAAGGTTTGATCCTAAGCTGCGCTACGGATCCGAAGAAGTCGACATTATTCGTCATGCTGTGTCGCTTGGTTATCATGTTGAATTTGAACCAGAATTGTGCGTCGATCATTTCCCGTCAGAAATTAATCGCGACGAATACATCAGCTTTATCGATGCATCTCGCCTGTACACCACGGTCAAGGATTATTGGCAGTATCAGCGAAGTCTAAGCCGAACGCTTGCCTTTTCGCTGCTGGCACCTCCCAAGCTCGCTATTGGGCTGGCACGACGCTATGGTTTAGCAGGTCTGATAACAGCGGCTAAGTCCACGCTGTTGGCAATTTCGTACGCCTTGAGGAAGGATCCTGGCTGACGCAACGTCGGCATTGGACACAACGAGCCCCAGCAAGTGGTTACAGATGCGAATACTTGGATCCGTGTAGCCTAATTGTTGCCGAATCAGCTTGACAAACTTCAGATAAACTCTCGACCATCTTCTAGTATGTCAACCTTTCTTCCTGCTGGTTTGACATCTAGACAGCAGCTAGCTTAGTCGAAGGAAGTTCGCTAAGCCGGCCGTGGAGCTAGGTACGCCTCTCTCTTTCACAGAGTGCTTAGATTCAGACAGTCCGCTGGAGGCTCTCCACTATGCCGACCACACTTGCTAGGAACTCGCGTATGGAAAGCGCAGAAATTGAGCTGCTGCGTAGACTGATGAACTACAGCTTCTAGCATGCCATAGGAGAGCGAAGTTGCCTAAACCAGAAATACTAACGTCGACAACACCTAAGAGCCGTCGTATACAAGAACTTGACGGTATCCGTGCGGTTGCCATCATCATGGTACTTGGCTGCCACTACGAGGGTTTCTCTCAATTACTTTGGCGTATCCCAGAATTAGGTTGGATGGGTGTCGATCTATTCTTTTGCCTTTCTGGTTATTTGATCACTTCGATCCTTCTTGGTCTGAAGGGCAAAGAAGCGCCGTACAAAACGTTTTACGCCAGGCGGCTTATTCGAATTCTTCCTTCTTACCTGGCCGTCATCACATTAGTCGGAATCTATGATGTTTATCATCGCACGATCGGAGTCAAATGGCTTGTGACCCAAGTCCTGTTTTTGCAGGCCTTTCATTCTTCTCAGTTTCATCAAGTTTGGGAAGTACTAACACACTGTCGCTGGTACTTGCTGCATTTGCCTTCGCTAACGAATAATGGAACGTTTCTCCCACTGGAACAGGCCGGCGCACCACTTTCACTGTCTGTCGTGCCTTTCACGTTCTGGTCGCTGTCCATTGAGGAATACTTTTATCTATTGTGGGCACCAATTGTGCTAAGACTTCCGCGGAAAGCAATCGTTCTTATTGCCGTGGCAATCTGCGTTACCGAGATCTTTCTGAGATGGGTTATAGCATCTTCAGATACTTACTACGGAATGCCCTTCAGATTTGACGCACTACTTTATGGAGCTTTCCTCGCCCTTCTTCTAGAGTATTGGCAGCGAACCTCCACTCCATCTTGGGCCACAAGCGCATTCACCGCAATTCTGACGACCTCTTTGCTTGGCATCACATCTGTCGGTTTTGCAATTCGCCCATTTCTCGGGAACGACCCAAGGCCCTCTCCACTAGTTCTCGCTGTAGGAATGCCTCTACTTTCAATCGCTTTTGCGGCGACTATTGGACTGCTCATTCTCCGAACAGGCAGTCCTTGGTGGCCGTGGAAACTTCTTCGAACTCGAACGTTTCTTTTCGTCGGCACAATTAGCTATACCATGTACCTGGTGCATCTCATTGCGGCCAACGTTGTTCGGTTTTTTTGCGGTGTCAAGAATCCCACTCACCAAAACGTTCTTCAAGCCCTTCTATCCACGGTACTGACCGTTGGATTGGCTCGCCTATCGTGGGTGTTGCTCGAGAAGAAGTTTCTGCACTGGAAGGACCGACGATTTCCAAGCGTGCCTCTTGTCCCTAGATGATCTTCCGCATCGGCCATGAAGAGCTTCAGTTAGAAGGAGCAGAATTGTCATTTGACCGTTGAAAGTGTGCTATCGCCGGGCGACACGAAGATGGCGCCCCTCCAAGGGCGCCAAAATCGCAGCTTCATCTAATCCATCAATATTGAGGCTGGTGAGTTTGTTGGCGCTTGCAAAATGAAGACGTTCACAAGTCTGCCTCTTAGCCGACTCTAGGTGAATTACTTCGCGAAGCCCTGAGATGGCTTGGTGCGCCGCGTTTCAGCTGAAGATTGCCGATGCGCATCCACATGAAAGTTTCTTCCCGAAGAGCTAGAGGCGGAAACTTACGCCCGCACTTAGGTTAAAAGGGGCGAGACCGCTCGGGGGGAAAGATGACCAACGCTCATACTCTCCATCAAATGCTCGAACGTTCATATGTTTCGATATGTGAAAGTCAACGCCTCCACCCTAGGACTGCACGAAGTAGTTCTTTCCATTTGCTCCGGCCGGATCTAAAGGATTTCCCCCAAAGTGTCCCACGCCAAAAGATGCTTTTGCGTAGACAACAAGCTTTCGATTGTTTATCAAGCTATACCGTGGGCCAGCCAGAAGCGTATTTTCTCGGATTCCCCCACGTGAGACCACAGTGTAATGTGCATTCACCTCTCCTCCTAAGTGCCGACCTGTCACAGTCACGAATACCCCAGTTAAGATATTTGCGTCCGCACGATAGTCTTGCTTCGCATAGGAAGCGTCTACGCCCAAATCGAATTCGAATGGCTTTTCCGCTGCCGCTTGGGCCCCCCCACCTCTGTGCGACCTGACTGGTCCCATCTGTACAGGTTCTGGACCGGGTGTGAAACCTAGAAAAACTGGCCGTTCAGGTCCGCCATCCGCCGGCTTATAGGTCAGAGGAATACAACCTGGCGGAAGCGGCGTGCCCGTTGGAACGTCGCAAGGATTCGAAGTTGTCTGTGCAAAGGCGGAGGTGCCGCCTAGCAGGGCGATACAAAAAAACTTTGTGCATACATGGCCTCCTAATGTGGTTGAGCAGTCGACCGAAATGTGAGGGTCCACCAGGGTTCATTCACTGCGATTTTACAGCGTTGAGTCTGAAGTTTAAGATAACAAACGAACCCTCAGTTGAAGTGCAACTTCTTGGGTAGGACTCTATATAGCAAAGAGGATGCGTCGAACTTTAGAAAGGTTGCGCTCGAAACGAATCGGGAGGGCCCGGTGACGAACGACGGGTTGCGCTCAGGATTGCGTGCCCGCAAGGCAGGGAAGTATTACAACTGCGACTCTGTGCTGTTCCACAGAACAGAATGCCTTATAGTCGACGAAGAGACGCGGGCGTCGACTCCCTACAAGAACGTTGTCGCCGACCGAAGAGTGGCTCTGCTTCAGAGCTGTGAGTCGGAACGAGGATGCTCAGCACCAACGAGGTCTGACGGTGCATGGAAACGATGAGTCTCTTTCCTTTTTCAGGCCGTATAGAATACTGCCACCGGAGCAAGCCGGCTATTCCGCAGAACTAATGACGTTACTTCTGGAAATTTCGCGTTGCCATAAAATGAGCTTGCGCAAGCATTGGTGTTTACTGGGGGTGTGAGATGTTGAGGACGAAGTTCTTGTGTGCATCGTTGTTGATTTGTTCGTCTCCTCCCGGGCGCCCTGTCTCCCCCGATGTCGCCATGATTGAGAAATATGATGATGTCATCCGAGCACTTGGCGGTCTTTATGGAATTGATACCAGGGGTGCTTGGGTTCATCAACAGGTTCAAGTCTGTTCCGCATTCAGATCATTTTCATTTGCGAAGTACGAGGCGAAACGATCGTCGTCCACTACAGCTTTTCTCGTGATCTACTCTCCGGAAACTAAGAGGGTTCCGAACAAGCCGTGGCTCGACGGTATTGTCCTGATTCCTTACTCCTCCGATCGCCTAGGGCAGCAGCCGACCGCGGAACGAGATGCCACAATAGCAACTTTTAACCACCTTTGGCTTCGCGAAGTTGACGATAAGACCGCCGGCAGAACTGATGGAATGACATCGGGTGACGTTGGAAGATGCTTTGCTCGATTTTCTGGTTTGGACGTCCCGCAGAAGCCGGGAGAACCCGGGAGAGGAGCGCTGGACATTACGAACCCACCCACGAACATGCTAATCAACCTCGTTTCTCCAAAGGGATCAACTCTATACATACAATTCGGCGCGCGTGGAACAGTCCTAACGAGCAAGGTTGGCGGGCCAGCCTGAACTGGAAGTGACACTTCACCTTAGCTAGATCCTAATAAGTGCGACTCTTGAGTGCCGGGTAGAAGGTGATCTGCGCGGCACCTATGTTATTGGTCTGAAGGCCGGGCAGGTAGATCGGAGCTTTCCAGCCTTCGTGCTGAAACCACGCGTTCAGCTCAACGTCGTCGTGGTGGAAACGCTTGACCACGTTTACCTTGAACTGATTTTGGGTTGTGCCGCCTGAACCATAGGTCTTGGTAATCGCGTCATACGCACCAGGAATGAAGTCTTTTTCATTTTTCTTGTTGAGATACTCAATTTGAATGTACTCATTTCCCGCGAGGTGGTAGGTAAGCCAAGCCTGTCCGCCCTTACCCTCTCTCCCGATCCAGTCACCCAGGATGTAACCCTTGTTGGTATATCCCTGAAGCTGGATCTGCTCATCGTAGATGAATTCCCCTCGTGAGCTGCGGCTGACCCCTGGATCGGTCGTGGCTGCCTCGACCCGAAAATCAAGCTTACGGATCCCTGGAATCTGCGAGATGTAAATGCCGGTGCGATAGGCGGCTCGACGAGGTGCACTGATAGGGGTCACATCGTCATGGCTTAGGGAATCCAACAAGAGCGTTGCATACTTCCGGACAAAGGGAAGCCGCCACGAAAAGCTGAAGTCGCTGTAACGTGCGCCAGGATCTCGGGCGGAATCCTTGGTCGATTGCGCTCCTTCCGTATCGCTGACGGAAAAGAAGCTTCTCAGGAAGGTGTGAATGGTAACGGGTTCATGGCCGGCACCTCCGAAAATGACGGTGCGTTGAAAGCCGATTTCGGAATTGATGGTGGGGCGAAACTCGAGCATTTCAGAATGCACATAGGGACTGTTCGGGTCGGTGTGGCCCTTTAGACTGCCAAACATAAAATCGTAGCGGACGGTTCCAAAAGCCATGAAAAGGCCGGGATGTACAGTGGCTCGACGCGATTGATCCTGAAGGAGTAAATATTTTCAGCATTGTTCGACCAGGCCAATGCTCCGCCTTGGGCGAGTCCCAACCACGCGTCTGACTTGCCACCGGATATCTCGTGACCGAGCACGTGAAATGAGAGCGTTGCTTCCTGGAGTCGGAAGGGGTTCTCTGCTGCGATCGGGCCGGTAGGAATGGTGGCCTGATGCAGGTTATAGCCGCTAAACGGGATGGTGTCGCCGGGATTTGCAGGTCCTGCGCCTTGCGAGAGTGCTGAGGATAAAGCCTGAGAGTAGCCATTGGCGCTCGGTGAATGCTGATACTCGCCACGTACATAAAATGAAAATCGACCCCGTTCGGCAAGGCTTGAGAAGCCCACAATGGCGTTGAAGCCCGGTTGATAAGGACGGCCGTAGTCGTTTGCGATGGTCTGACCCAAATGCCAGCTGTCGCGCAATGATTGCCCCGTGATTCCCATCACCCTTGTGTAGACACTTTCTGTACCGTATACCGTTCCGCGAGGCGTCACGTCGTCAATGGGCTCATCACGCAGGTAGGTTCTAACTGCCGCAAGTATTTCCTTTGCCTCGTCGCTATCGCCATCCAGAACATACTCTTGGGTCCCTTGAATGATGTGAAGGAGACTCAGGCGGGTGTAGGGGCGCATGCTCAGATACATGGTGTCCGCGTAACCCAGGGAGTAGAGACGCGACATCGCGGGTTAAATCCAGCTGTCGACAGGAATGTAAGTAGAACCGTCGCGTCCATTCAAATCGTCATGAAGGGATCTATGAAAGGGGCCGAGGGACTTCGGCGGCGCCTCGGCGCCGTCAGTTGCTGCTTCTGTCGCAGTAACCGCTGTGAGGGCGTTGGTGTCTAGATCGGGGGTCTGTGCATTGCCCGCGAGAGAGCAACCGGCAAGGAAAAGAGCAGTGAAGGGGTAGCGTATGCGCACCAAAGCCTCGTGAGTCAATGCTGCCGAAAAAAGCAGCTGGTAGTAGCCCCAGTGTATCCTGTCATACGAGCTCTGCATCCTTGAATGTCCCCATTCGACTCGGGGTCACGATTGTGGAACGAAAACGGTTCGTGGTGCACGAAGACGAGAACAATCCAAGACGCCGCTCTGTTCGTCCCCTAGCTGGACTGGTAGGGTGGTTCATTCAAACATGGGAACACTCCGCAGAAGAAAACGCTGCCCTCGGTGTAAGTCCGAGGACTTGATGCGAAGGTACAGAATTGGCTGGTTCGAGACAAAGTTTTTGACGGCTTTGGGTCTCTATCCTTGGTGGTGCCGGGCGTGCTCGGCGCGCTTCTTCCTCAGGTCAAAGGGCGCCGGCCCCAGGAGACGAGCGACTGACACTCCGGACAGTTTGTAGAGGACTAACCCCTCACATTAGCGTGTTTGCCGAACTGCGTCGTCTGGCGGGCTTTGCATTCGAGGACGCCCATCAGAGGCACCAGGCGTCTTAAGAGAAGTTGACCAATTTGGGCACGGTTTGAGAACGCTGCTTCTGCGTCTCACCACCGGTCATGATGATCCCGTCTTCTAGTGTCGTATTGCGCACAATCGAGTCCAAGCCCTCCCTGAAGTGCGCAGTTGAGAATCGCTCCGCATTCGCACGACACGCAGCCGAGCTGATGCGATACCTCTCAGCCTCAAAAGCATTCACCGCTTCAATGAGCGAGAATTCAGTCTGTTCTTGGTAAAATACGCCGGTTGGGACCGGGTGATTGAGCCCGCAAATCGTCTCCAACACGCCCCCCTTCCCGAACGCGATGACCGGAGTGCCGCAGGCTTGGGCCTCAACCGGCGTAATTCCAAAGTCCTCTCGTGCTGCGAAAATGAATGCCTTCGCGTCGGCCATGAGGCGGTGAAGGACGTCGTTAGGCTGATAGCCTAGAATTACAATGTTAGGGTGTCCGGCCGCGGCCTCTTCGACCTGCCGGCGCTGCGGGCCATCTCCGATCACGAAAAGCTGCTTATCCGGCATCTTGGCAAACGCCCTGACGATCAAATCGATTTTTTTGTAAGGGACCAATCGTGATGCGGTGAGGTAAAAATCCTGTTTTGTGTCCTTGTAAAGGAGACTCTGGACGTCAACGGGCGGGTGCAAGACCTGGCTATCTCTGCCATAGAGCTTCTGAATCTGTCGAGCAACATAATTGGAATTCGCCAGAAAAATGTCTACGGACACAGCCGAGCGCACGTCCCAAATGCGAAGGTAGTGAAGGGTGAGACGAGCGAGGAGGCTTTTTATGCCGGCAGCAAGATTGTCCCCCCGCAAATATTGGAACTGCAAATGCCAGGCATATCGGATTGGCGTGTGCACATAACTGATATGTAGCTGCTCAGGACCGGTGAGGACCCCCTTCGCAACGGCATAGGAGCTCGATAAGACGATGTCATACGCGCTTAGATCGAATTGCTCGATGGCGATTGCCATCAGCGGAAGGTAGGACCGGTAGCGACTTCTCGCGAACGGGAGATGTTGAATGAACGTCGTTTTAGGCTTTTTGCCTTGCAGAAAAGCCCGATGCTTTGCGGAAAGAAAGTCGCAAACAGTGAAAACATCTGCATTTGGAAAGAGCAGCAGCATCTGTTCTAAGACGCGTTCTGCTCCCCCCGGCTCGGTCAGCCAGTCATGCACGATGGCCACAGTCCGGGGAGCTAAATGCGTCACGGTCTCTGAACCCAGCCTTTCTGCATTTTCTTCAACGTCCAAGCGTGCTGAGGCAAGCCTTCCCGGAAGGCGAATATTGTCCTGGCCGTCCGAGTCAGCCAAGTTGTTCGGCTGGAACTCCGCGCCCTGCTGTTTATCGTCAGTTCCCATCGGCGAATCTACTGATTTTAACATGCTTAGAGGACTTG
The DNA here is from genome assembly GCA_963693075.2 of uncultured Granulicella sp. Lineage (GTDB taxonomy): Bacteria > Acidobacteriota > Terriglobia > Terriglobales > Acidobacteriaceae > Edaphobacter. The sequence continues at coordinate 1,195,259 of CAXMMP010000001.1, forward strand.
TATGGCCGAATCACGCGTGGGTCGCGTGGGTCGCGTGAGTGATCGTTCGAGGTGTTGAAGGATATTTGTGCTCTAGTAAGCTTTGAGAAAGACGATAAGCGGTCCTGTGGGGTCAGACTAGAATTCGAGGCAATCTTTGGCGGTTGAGCAAACCCTGAGACCAACCCAAGGAGCTGCCGACAAGAAAGAGCCGTCCTTTCGCATGATCTCAGGCATCGATTGCCTTGGAGTCGGAGCGCCCGATCAAAATTTCGATATGAATTGCAGCGTCTCGTTATCTCCACCCACCGCATGGAAATGAAATGAGCTGCGAAAGGCCTGCCCTGACTGATGGTATCTGACGATGACCTCAAGCTGACCCTCAAGACGCAGCGCCACTTTCCCGGCGCTCAGCTTCTCGGCTATGGCTACCAAATCCGCGTACCTTCCTTGAAGAGCGGGCAAAGAGTTCGTCGCGACTAGGATCGGGCCACCGGAGGACGACCGCACTCTCCTGCCTCCACGGAATCTCTGGATCGCGGTGTGCGGGCGGCACCTCCCTGTCCGTAGATTCTATGGCGATGGATTGAAGTGGCTGCTTTGAGTTTCAGAGGTGATTTGATTCGACAGTCGGAGCACGCCGGTCTCGCTCTCAGCGTTGAGGCGGCGTGAAGCTCTGAAACGGAGACGCCCAGAACCAGCCTGCGATGCATACTTTTACACAAAAGCGTCTTCTCGTCGCTTCCATTCCGTCACCTTCACCGACGGTCGGCCTGATACACCCAAAGGGCCTTCAAATAGTTGCGCCGACCCGTTTCAAGAAGTCAGGACTATCATTACGATACGAGGACGATCGGATCAATCCATGGTGAGCATTCCGCGTCGGAGTTGCGTGGCTCGATGGCGCCGGTTGAATGGGCCTACGGGCCAACCCGTCCGCTCAGTTGACGTCGATAATCTGGGGTGAACTTTGGCCAATAGCAGCTGCCGACCCTTCCCAGAGATGCTAATTGGGGCCTGAGATTCCGTCGAAATGCTTGCTTCCGCATAGCTGCTGCAATAACACGGTGGAAGTCGTAGGTTCAAATCCTGCTAGGCCCACCATCCTGCTTGAATTGCAAAAGCGTACTGCGACCCCGAACACTTGGGAACTGCTGTCTAAGGATCGGAGAACCTGGCCTAGGCGGGTTCGACGGCCGAAGCGTATTTCAGTGGCCGTAACGGACGGGGCTCTGGGACTTCCGGTAGAGCGGGTAGAATAGGTTGACCGGTTACGAGTGTATTTTTGGCGAGTCCAATGGATGGGCCGAAGCCGGTTCTGATGGAGAGCGAGAGAGCATTGACTTTGAGCGAGACGATTTTGTTGGGGCGGGTTTTTGGCGAGCGCAGCAGCAGCGCGAAGCGGCTGGCGTTGGCATGCACGGTTGCACTGGCGGGATGGACGGCCGCGCAGGGGATGTCGCTGGCGCAGGTGGTGAAGGCTCCGCGCTACTCGGGCGCGAATACGGTGGATGCACCATCCCCGTCGTTGAACCTGCCGCCGTTGCCGCCGGCGATCTCACCGCATGGGGTCGTGGTAGAGGACGTGGTTGCGCGGATTAACGACCAGATCATCAGCCGGAGCGATGTGGAGCGGTCCGCAGAGCAACTGCAGCAGGAGATTGCGCAGAACAAGATGAGCACGGGCGACGCGGTGATCGCGCAACGGGATATGCTGCGCGACATGATCGACGAACAGTTGCTGCTTTCGAAGGCGAAGGAACTTGGATTGAACGCGGACGCGGACGTGGTTCGCAAGCTGGATGAGATTCGCAAGCAGAACAAGATGGACTCGCTGGACGACCTGGAGAAGGCGGCGAAGGAACAGGGGTATAACTACGAGGACTTCAAGGCGCAGATCCGCAACGGCATCTTGAAGCAACGGGTCGTGAGCGAAGAAGTCGGGCGAAAGATCCAGCTTTCAGAGTCGCAGGAGAATAAATTTTACGCGGACCACCAGGCGGAGTTTCAGCGGCCAGAGCAGGAGAAGCTCAGCGAGATCCTGGTGCCGCTGCCGGAAAATGCGAGCGCGGATGCTGTCGCGCAGGCCGAAAAGAAGGCCAACGACATCAAGTCGAAGGTGATGCAAGGCGGCGATTTTGCTGCGCTGGCGAAGCAGTATTCGGGTGGGTCGACCGCAGCGCAGGGTGGAGACCTGGGTGTCTATAAAAAGGGCGGCGGGACGCTGCCACAGGTATTCGAGGATGCGACGTTCCCGTTGAAGGCTGGGGAGTCCACGCAGCCGGTGCGGACGCGGCAAGGCTTTGTCATCCTGAAGGTCACCGATCACACGGATGCAGGACCGGCACCTTTGAAGGAAGTCGAGCCGCAGATTCAGGAAGCGATTTACATGGAGGCCATGCAGCCGGCGCTCCGGAAATATCTGACGCAGCTTCGAGAAGATAGCTATGTAGAACTGGCACCGGGCTTTGTCGATTCGGGTGCTAGTCCGAATGAGCTGAAACCGTTGTATACGTCCTACACGGCTCCGCCGGTGAAGAAGAAGAAGGTGAAGGTAAAGTCGCGGTTCGATGCCCGGACGGGTGGTGGGCGGACGCAGACGGCGTCGGCGAAGGCGCCGGTGGTCTCTTCGCCGGATAATGGCGGGCGGACGTACACGGGCAAGGATTCAGCTCCTCCGGGTGGGGTGGCTCCGGCCGCAGCGGTCGACGCGAACACGGGATTAGCGGTCATCACGCCGCCGAAGGGTGGGCGGATGTCGCAGGATGTCGCCAGCAACAAGAAGCCGAAGAAGGAGAAGCGCGAGAAGATCCGGTTTGGACAGGCTCCACGGAATTCGATTCCGGCGGGAAGTGCAGATGAGACGCCGACGGCGGAGGTTGCGGGCAACGCAGCTGCTCCGGGTGCGGTGATGGCTTCGGGGGGAACGGGGATTGGCACGGCTGCTGCTGCGGATGGTTCGACGCCGGCGAGTGGGGTGGATGATAATCCGCTGAATGCTACGGAGGCTCCGAAGAAAAAGACGCGGTATGCCGCAACGGCCACGGCGGTGAAGGCAAAGAAGGTTACGACGATCTCGAACAAGGAACGCGAGAAAAAACTGGGGACGGCAGCGCCGGCTTCGGCAGAAGAGAACGCGGATGTGAAGCAGCAGGCGGCTCCACTCGGGCTTTCTGGCGACACCGTGAAGAAGCCAAAGAAGGTAAAGACGAAGAAGGTCAAGGGTCAGCCAAAGGCTCCGAAGGAACGCCTGGCCGAGAAGGCTCCGTTAGCGCCTGCGGTGGTTGCGCCGGTGGCTCCGACGGCGAGCCCGAAGCTGGCGCCGACGGATGTGCCAGCGACTCCGGCCAACTCTTCGGTGCCGAAGTCGGTGCCTAACCAGTCCGACACGACGCTTCCGCCGGTGACACAGCCTCCACCGGGTAGCCCGCAGCAGGGTCAGCCGGTTCCGGGGACAAACCCTCCGAACTGATTGGGAACGAAAAGCCGGAGCCCAAGAGCTCCGGCTTTTCGCTTTGTAGAGGTAATGCCAAGTGCGCCCTGACTCCGGGCGCGTGATACTGCGTACGGGGGGGGCGCGGGTGTTTGGGGTTTAAGATGAGGAGTTATGAAAGACTTTTTTGTTGCCGATGCGCCTCGATTCGAGAATCAGGTGGTGACCTCTTATTTTTGCTTGTCGAGCGTAGCGTTGCGCGAGAAGAAGACAGGCGGCGGGCAGTACCTGGCGATGACGTTGAACGATAAGACGGGGTCGCTCGAGGCGCGCATGTGGGAGGAGTTTGCGGAGGCGTTCGCGGGGTGCGGCGAGGGCTGCTACGTGAAGGTGCAGGGGCAGATTTCGAAGTATCAGGGGAAGTGGCAGATTACGCTAACGAAGATGCGGAATGCTGCTGAGATTGAGGTCGAGACGGCGGATTTTCAGGCAGTTTCGGTGTTTCCCATCGAAGAGATGGACGCGGAACTGCGGAGGATTGTCTCGGCATTCCGGGATGAAGACCTGAAGCGCCTGGTATTTGCGTTTCTGGATGATGAGGAGATTGGGCCGGCGTTTCGGATAGCCCCGGCTGCGAAGGTGCTGCATCACGCATGGATTTCGGGGTTGCTGGAGCATGTGCTGACGCTGGTCAAGGTATTGAAGGCGATTGCGCCGTTCTATCCCGAGGTGAACGAGGATCTGCTACTGACAGGGGCGATCCTGCACGACATTGGGAAGGTAAAGGAGTTGAGCTGGAAGACCAACTTCAACTACACCCTGGAAGGGCAGATGATTGGGCACATCTCGATTGCGCAGGGGATGCTGCGGGAGAAGGTGATGGCGCTGACGCCGTTTCCAGAGAAGCTGAGGGTGTTGGTGGAGCACATGATCCTATCGCACCACGGCAAATACGAATTCGGATCGCCGAAGCTACCGATGACGCCCGAGGCGATGTTGCTGAGCGCGATGGATGATGTCGAGGCGAAGTTTGCAGCGCTGCGGCGGGAGTTTGCGGGAGCTGAGGCTGCCGGGAAGAAGCCAGATGAGACGACGGATTGGGTTCGGAGTATGGAACGGCCTTTGTTTAATTCCAAGAGGTGGCTGGAGGAGTAAAGGCTGATCTATCAGCTGACAGGTGTCGAACGATCAGCTGATAGATCAGAACCCCGCTTAGGGTTGCTGGGTAAGGGTCCAGGATTGGGCTACCGTGCCGTTGCAGGTGTATTGCTGCAGCTGGACTCCGTTGGCGGTGGAGGCTGACGGGACGTCGAGGCAAAGGCCGGAGTTGCGAGCTACGAAGTGGTAGGTGCCGTCATTGTTAGAGACGGGAAGCCATTGCTGGTTCGTGCCACCGCCATAGCTCCAAAGCTGGATCGGTACGGAGTTGCCGGTGGCTCCGGCTCCTCCAGTAACGTCCCAGACAAGGCTTGCTTCGCGGCTCGTTATCTTGTAGTAACCGCTATCGGTAGGGGTGAACTGCCATTGCTGGTTGGCTTGCCCGCCGCCGCAGGCGTACTGCTGAACGACGGCACCATTCGAGGTTGACCAGTTATCATCGTCGACGCAGGAGCCGTCATTTTTGTTGGTAACGGCGTACCAGTTTCCCGAGTTGATGGAGCCCGAGGTTTGATAGACCCGGACGTAGTCGACGAGCATCGTGCCATTGGATGGGGTGGAGGAGTCGGTGTTACCTGGGAAGCCGCCGCCGCCGATGGCAAAGTTGAGCAGGATGAAGAAGGGCTGGTTGTAGACCCACTGGTCGCCGTTGGGAATGTTGCTGGGGGTCATAGTGAAGAAGGGGGTTTCGGGGTTATCACGGTAGAACTGCATCTGGTTCGCGGACCAGACGACGCCGTACAGGTGATAGTTGCCATCGTCGATACGTCCACTGTTGGGAAAGGTGAAGCGGGAGCCAATACCGTTGGCTCCGGAGTAGCCGGGTCCATGGATGGTGGAAGACGTGGTGGTGGGGGTATAAGACTGAACCCATTCCATGATGTCCTGCTCGCCGGCCTGGGGCCAGCCGACCTGGCCGAGGTTATTGCCGAGCATCCAGAAGGCGGGCCAGAAGCCGTCGGCGGCCTGGAGCTTCATGCGGGCTTCGATGCGACCGTACTGAAAGGCTTGTTTGCCGGAGCTGTTCATGCGTCCCGAGGTCCAGGTGCCATTGGTGTTGATGGCGTGGATGACGAGGTTTCCGCTGCCGTCCTGGTAGGTGTTGGGGGCGCTGGAGGAGCAGGGTGAGGTGTTGGAAAATGCTGCGCAGTAATATTCGAGTTCGCCATTACCCCACCCGCCGCCACCGGTGTCGTACTGCCAGTTGGAGGAGTTGGGCGCGGTGTTGGAGGAGCCGTTGAACTCATCGGACCACTGGATGTTCCAGGTTTGCGCTGAGAGAGTGGCTGCGGCGGTTAGCGTTAGAAGGGAGGTAAGGGCGAGCGTGCGTGGAGTTTTGGTTTGCATGATGCTTTGGGTTCCTTTCCCGAATTCCTTGGTTGGGAAGTGCTCTTGGACAAGGGGAGCGGGCGGATCGGCGGAGGCGGGGACAAACGCGTTTGTCCTTCGGGACCGGGAGTCGTCCGCACGGACCTTGGGAGATGGAGAAGCTGCAGGACGACAGGGGAGGTAAGCCGTTGATTTCGTGAGGCGGGGAGGTGCGCCTTCTTGGACGGCGAGAATTATGGCGGTGCGGGAAACGGGCTGTCAAGCCATGCGAAGGGAGAATTGCGAGGGACAGCAACCTGTTGGCGAATGTGAACCTCTAATGAACAGATATTCATGTTGTCTTCGTCCTGGGAGCATTGTCGCCTCCGAGTCTTCTTGCCCCATTTTCCCGTCTGAAGCTAGAGAAGCACTAGGAATCGACATCAAGAGCTTGAGATCAGACGCACGGGTTTCAGGACATCCTCAGCATTTTCAACAGTGCCCCATTGGCTCATGAAGGGGCCGCAACCGCTTTGTAGAGGAGATCTTTTCAGGATGAAGCGTCTATTCTTCTCCGTCTCACTTTCCGTTTTCATTGCGTTCTGTCTGGTGATTGCCACGTCACGTCCGGCGTATGGGTATGTCGATCCGGGTTCGGGGTTCCTGGCAGTGCAAACAGTCGCTTCGGTGGCTGCTGCGTTCGGATATTTCCTGCGTCGTAGGATCAAGTCGCTCTTCAGCTCCGAGCCGAAGGATGATGTGTTGATTTCGGACGCAATTCCGAAGGCTGAGCAGCGTGCCGCGAAGTAGCTCGACCGATATTTGAGAAAGGCCGTCTGCTCGTTCCAAGCGCAGGCGGCCTTTCCATTTTGGCAAGCCCGCATCAGAGAAGGTCTGGGAGCGTTATGCCCTGGCGTCTTGCCTGTTGCAGAGAGAACGAGACTTGAGCCGTGCCCAGAACGACGGCCTGTTCGTGAGCGCGAAGTACAGGCACCCAGTATGATGGCCCCGGGAAAACGGTTATAGATTGGAAGTGAGAAAGACTACCGAATCGATGCTGAAGAAGCTTTTGCAATGCCTCGGCCTGGCATCGCTGATTTTGTTGGAAAACTACTCCGACTTTCTAGCCGGCGGCGGCACGGCAAGGATGCACGTGCCGTTTGCGCTTACGGGAATCGTACTGGCGCAGGTGGCGGATATCCTGCTGCTTGCGTTGCTACTGTTTCTGGTCATTGCGCCCTTGAGCCGGACGAAGCTGTACCCGGTGGTTCGGCTGCTGCTGGCGATGGGGATTCCGCTGTACTTTCTGGCAAGAGTGAAGGCGTTGCTGCCGTTCGGGTTGCCGCCTCATTTTGCCCCGGTGTTGACGGTGGTATGGCCGGGGCTGCTGCTGGCGCTCTTTCTGTGGCGGAAACAGTGGTATCGCTCGGCGATGGTGTTTGCGAGCAATCTAGGTGCGGCGTTTGCTGTGTTCGCGGTGCTAAGCATGGCGCAGTTACTGATGTTGCTGGCCTGGAAGCCAGGGTCGCATCAAAAGATCGCGGCCCAGGAACCGAAGCGGGACCATGCGCGGCTGGTTTGGATTGTGTTTGACGAGCTCTCGTATAACCAGGTCTTTGAGCATCGCGCATCGGGGCTGGAGCTGCCGAACTTTGATGAGCTGCGCGGGGAGAGTACGGTCTACTCAGATGCGCAGCCGATCGGCTTGCATACGGTTTCGATTTTGCCTTCGCTGCTCAGCGGGAAAGTGGTGGACGACTACCGGTTCCGCTGGGGGAATACGCTCGATCTGCACTTTGTCGGTGAACATGGATGGCATCCGGTGAGTGGGCCGGTTTCAGTGTTTGGCGATGCGCAGGCTGCAGGTTGGCGGACCGCGGCGGTGGGTTGGTATAACCCGTACTGCACGGTGTACGACGGATCATTAGACGACTGCTACTGGATGAACTGGGACAAGATCGAGGGGCCGATGGCTCAAAATCAATCGCTCGGCCAGAATGTCTGGATGCCGCTCAGTCAATTAGGCCGGCGCGCTGTCTCGAGCAAGGCTGCGGATGAGTTTCAGTGCGACTTCGATGTGAAGCAACACCTGCGGTCGGAGCAAGAGATTTCAGGACGGGCGATGGCAGTCGTGCATGAAGATCAGGATGACTTTGTGTTTCTGCACCTTGGCGTGCCGCATAGTCCCAATATCTGGGATCGCAAGGCCGGAGCTTATCGGGCGGGTTGCGGGGGATCTTATCTCGATGGTTTGGCGTTGGCGGATCGCGAATTAGGCAAAGTGATGGCGATGTTGAAGGCGTCACCGCGTTGGCCGGAGACGACGCTGATCGTCCAGGGGGACCACTCGTGGCGAACGCAACTCTGGCATGACCTGCCGGCCTGGACGGCGGAGGATGAGCTAGCTTCGAAGGATGGGTTCGATCAGAGGCCGGCGGTATTAGTGCACGGGGCAGGGCAGCGTAGCGGGGTCGTCGTGTCTTCGGCTTGGTCCTTGATTAGAGTGCATCAGGTTGTGGAGACTGTGTTGCAAGCAAACGAAAGCAGAAGCCAGGGCCTCCACCGGTGAGACACCTATAAGCACCGAGTTCGGTTTGCGGGATGTAATCCCTCAGCACGAACTGCGAGAGGTCGACGCATGGCGCTCGCCGACCAACTCAGTGAACAGCGTGAACTGCTTGTAAAGGTTTGTTCGCTCCTCGAGTCGGGTATTTTTATCTCGGTGCTTCATTCAGCTTCACCCCTTTGCGTCTTGACAACCCTTGGTACCCCCAAGTACCGTCGTCAGACTCGCATAGGAGACCGAAACGACGTGCGTTACGACCGCCGCAACTTTCTCAAAGCCTCCGTCCTGTTCCCACTCTCCGACCTCCCCACAGCCCGAGCCCTCAGCGCCGCGCTCTCCGCTCCCGCTTCGACCGACACGGTGCCCGCCACCACCGCCCGCACGCTGCTCAAGCCCAACCTCAGCCACTCCCTTGGCACGCGCTGCCTCACCAAGCCGATCTTTGCCTCTCACACCATCGACGACATGGAATCGAACCCCGGCTGGATCGCCTCACCCGTCGTCCAGCTCACCTACACCCATGACCGGGCAAAATCCGGTACCCAGTCCATGCGCTTCTCCACCCTCATCCGCAACGGAGAGTTCATCGCCAAAACTCGCACCAAAGAAGGTTTCTTCACCGGCGAAGAGGTCCACTTCGTCGGTCAGCCCTTCTCCGCCTTCGCTATGCTCAACTTCGAAAAGCTCCAGGACTGGCGCGCTTTCAACCGCATCTCGCTCTGGTGCTATCTCCACCCGACAACCGTCCCCAACAACAGCATCTCTCTCCAGTTTCTCTGTGAAGGAGCCACTGCCGGTCCCTCCGACCCGCTGCCGCTCCACTACATCGGCGACCTCACTCCCGGCGCCTGGAATCACCTCACCTGGGAGATCTCCGAGTACCCGCGCGACCGCATCAAGCAGTTCATCCTTTTCAAGCCCACGTCCGGTTCCGCTATCGCCGGCTCCGACTCGCGCATCACCTTCGACTTCGACCAGCTCGAACTCCAGCACGTTGAGGTCGAACCCGTCAGCTCATGGAAGGTCACACCCGGCAAGATCTCCTACTCCCATACTGGCTACCACCCCGGAGCCCCAAAGCTCGCCTACTGCTCCGACTTCTCCGCCAAGACCTTCCGCCTGCTAAATGCCGCAACCGGCGCACTCGCCGCCGAGCTTCCCGTCCAATCCCTTACTACCCCGCGCGGGGCCTACGCCGTGCTCGACTTCACCGCGCACACCGCCCCCGGCCTCTACCGCCTCACCTGCGGACCCTCCCAAAGCGAAGCCTTCCCGATCGGCGACGAGTTCATGAACCTTCTCGTCGACGCGACCCTGAACACCTTCTTTGCCTTCCGTTGCGGATGCGCGGCCTCGGGCGCACACGATGCCTGCCACCTCGACACATTCGTCCAATATAAGGGCCAGCGCCGCACCATGGCTGGAGGCTGGCACGACGCCGCCAACAACACTCAGTTCTCCGATTCCACCCATCTCTCCGTCTTCACCCTCCTTCGCCTCCACGAAGCGCTGGCCGCCGACCCCAAGCAGAACGCCCGCTCCAACCGCGCTCTCGAAGAAGCCTCGTGGGGCTTGGACTGGTGCCTGCGCATGCGCTTCGCTCCTGGCGTCCGCATGCCCAAGAACTTCGCCGCCTATTGGACCGATTCGAAGGTCGGCAATGCCGATGACGTGCTCCAGATCAACGTCGGCCGCAACCTGCGGGAAAATATCTTCGCGTTAGTCGCCCTCGCGTCCGCCGCGCGCGTCCTGGGAAAGACCAGCCCCACCCTCGCCCGCCAGGCCCTCCGCGCCGCCGAGGAGGACTACGCCTCCATCCGCCCTGAAATCGCCGCCCCTTGGATCCCGACTGACTTTGGCGACGCAGGCCGCGGCACCTGGCGCGATCTCTCCGCTTACCTCACCCTCTGCGCCGTCGACCTGTTCCGCGCGACCGGCAAGTCCGCTTACCGTGACGACGCACTGCGCTTCGGCTCCTGGATCGCCGCTCTTCAGGAGCAGCGCTTCCTCGACGGCAGCCCGGTCACCGGCTACTTCTACGCTGACCGCGAACGCACCCAGATCCAGCGCGAGCTCTACGGCAGTTGCGACGACTCCGGCCTGCTCGCCCTGCAAGCCCTCTGCGATGCCTTCCCCGACGATCCTCACTGGATCGACTGGTACGCCGGCTTGCTGATCTACGCCGAATACTTCTGTCAACAGGGCTCGCACGCCTCCGCACCCTTCCAGGTCATCCCCGCCTGCGTCTGGCGCAAAAATGACCTGCAAACTGACATCCGCCCCGACCTCATCGGCGCCAGGTACGCCTTCCACGCCTCACCCGTCGCCCCCACGCCGCTCACCCCCGAACTCGTCGCGCAACAGATGCGCAAGATGTACGACGCCGGCACCGAACTCGGCCGGGAAATTCGCCTCCGCATCTTTCCCATCTGGTTCAACCACGTCCAGCACGGCAGCACTACCGCCCATCTCTGCCGCACCGCCGGTCTCGGGTCGGCCGCGCAGGTTCGCGGCAATCTACCCGCCGCACAGCTTGCCACGCGACAACTCCAGTGGATCACCGGGGCCAATCCGTTCTCGCGTTCGCTGCTCTTCGGCATCGGCTACGACTACTGGCAAAACTTCACGGTCGATAACGTCAACTTCGTCGGAGGCCTCGGCCTCGGCATGAACTCCTATGTCAACGACGAACCCGCGTGGCCAAATAACGCCGTCTTCCCCTACAAAGAACAGTGGAGCTACTCGACCAGCCGCATGGCGCTCAACCTCGCCCAGGCCGCAACGCCCGCCCGCATCGCAGGCCGCGCCACCGTCCCCGTCACGTTGCACGAACAGCTCACCGGCACCATCATCCACCTGCCCGCCGGAGCCATCTCCGATACCATTGCCCCAGGACGCTACACCGCCAAGGCTGCGGGAGCTGAATGGAAGCTCGACCTCGTCGGCGGTCGTCCCTACCACCTCACCTTCGACCCCGCTAACGCTATCAGCATTGTCCTCAAGGCAACCTCAGACAAGGCCTACGCTCCCAGCCCATCCATCGAAACCAACACCATCAACCTGCGCGCCACGATACGAGGCACTGGAGCCCACACGCTCACCCTCCAGCTCTTCAATTGCGGTACCAGCACCGAGTCCAGCCAGACCCTCATCCTGGACCCCACCCACCCCACCACTCTCGACTTCCCGCTCCAAATTACCGACCCAAACACCCCCTGGGTTGCCGTCCTTACCCCTGCCACCAACCCCGACCTCCGCCAGGAGACCTTCGGCCGCCTGCTCACTTACCCCACCCTTACCTAAGACTCTTTCGCCGCCTCCGCGCCGCTCTTAAGCGGCCATAGGAACGCGAAGAGACGTGACGGACACAGTGCGATACCACTGGTAGTCTTGGCGAAGCTCAAGGCTAGTGAATTTGTGAAAGTATGGTGGAGTTGAGCGGGATCGAACCGCTGACCTCCTCGTTGCGAACGAGGCGCTCTCCCAACTGAGCTACAACCCCATACTGCGGATCGAGGTGAAGGGGATCTAACGTTCCACCGAACCTCCTTGAGTGTATCTGAAGTGCAGGGAGGAGGGAATAGGCAGAAAACGGCTAGTCGAGGTGGCCGGTGACTTCGGTGCCGGCGGCTAAGGGCTTTTCGACTACGTGCCAGGTGACCCCTTCCTTATCGAGAACGACCTTGCTCACAGGGATCGACAGGCGGGTGCCGCTGCGTGTGACTGCTTCCAGCGTGCCGGTCGTTCCGGCGGTGAAGTTGGTGTGGTCGAGAGACATCCACCAGACGGCTTCCAGGCCATTGCGCGACTCGAGGCGGATGTCGGTGACGGTTGATTCGAAGCTGCTCATTGGGCCACGCTCATGGCTTTTGCGAGCGCTTCCATCTCGTACTTGCTTCCCACCATGAAGGGCGTGCGCTGGTGAATGCCAGTGGGAGCGATTTCTAGGATGCGACCGAAGCCGCTGGAGGCCGCGCCGCCAGCTTGTTCGGCAATAAAGGAAAGCGGGTTGGCTTCGTAGAGCAGGCGCAGCTTGCCGCCGGGCTGCTTTTTGGTAGGGGGATAGAGGAAGATGCCGCCTTTGAGCAGCGTGCGGTGGAAATCGGCTACGAGGCTGCCGATGTAGCGGGAGCTATAGCCGCTTGCCCGGAGGGTGCGGATGTATTCGGCATAGCCTGCGGGCCAGGTTTCGGCGTTGGCTTCGTTGACGCTATAGTACGGGCCCTTTTCAGGCATGACCATGTTCTCGTGGCTGAGGACGAAGGCTCCGATGGTGGGGTCCAGTGTGAAGCCGTGGACACCGTGGCCGGTGGTGTAGACGAGGACCGTGGAGGGTCCGTAGACGACGTAGCCGGCGGCGACCTGGCTGGTTCCGGATTGCAGGATGCTCGTTTCAAGCTCGCCTTGTGGCAGGCGCTTGTGGACAGAGAAGATGGTGCCAACGTTGACGTTCACGTCGATGTTGGAGGAACCGTCAAGCGGATCGAAGATGATGATGTACTTGCCGGTGTCGACGCTGCGGTCGAAGGTGACAGGCTCTTCGTCTTCTTCGCTGACCAGGGCGGCGACGGAGTCGCGCAGGCCGAGGCAGTGGAGCAGCGCCTGGTTGGCGTAGACGTCAAGCTTCTGCTGCTGCTCGCCCTGAACGTTTTCATGGCCATAGGCTCCGAGTACGTCGGTGAGGCCGGCAGAGCGGATCTTGGCTTCGATCATCTTGGAGGCAAGGGTGATGCCGCTGAGGAGCCAGGAGAATGTGCCGCTGGCCTCGGAGAAGTCCTGCTGTTGCTGCAGGATGTGCTGCTGCACGGTGGTAATCATCGCCATGGATTGATTTTACCGGGGCGGTAAGCGATGGAGCGGGAGACCGGGATCGAACCGGCGACATTCAGCTTGGGAAGCTGACGTTCTGCCACTGAACTACTCCCGCTTGTGAACTCAGTATAAACGGTGGGACCTGGTGCATGGAGTGTTGGGGGCGTTGATACAATCGTTGATTGGTGCTGGTTTCAATGCGGTGCTGAGGAACGGTGCGGATTTGCTGAGGTTTTCAACGGCGGGTGAGAGTCACGGAGAGGCGCTGGTGGCGCTGGTAAGCGGGTTGCCGGCAGGGGTGCCGGTGAACCGGCCGCGCCTGGATCGCGAGCTCTGGCGTCGGCAGCAGGGGTATGGTCGCGGGGGGAGGATGCGGATCGAGCGGGACTCGGCGCATGTGTTGAGCGGGGTGCGGCACGGGAAGACCATTGGTTCGCCGGTCGCGATGACGTTGGCGAATAACGACTGGAAAAACTGGGAAGAGATTCTGCCGGTGGAGGCGGGTGACGCGGAGAAGCACAAGGCGGTGAAGTCGCCACGGCCCGGTCACGCGGATTTGGCGGGGAGCTTAAAGTACGACTTCCCGGATGCGCGGTATGTGCTGGAACGAGCGAGTGCGCGCGAGAGCGCGGCGCGTGTGGCGTGCGGGGCGCTTGCGAAGATGCTGCTGGGCGAGTTTGGCGTAGGGGTGGCCAGTCATGTCGTGCGCGTCGGTGAGGTGGAGTTGGGACGCGAGGCAGCCTGGGAAGAGATCGTCGCGGCGAATGCAAAGGACGAGATCTTTTTGAACTGCGTCGATGCCGAGGCAGAGGCGAAGATGAAGGGCGAGGTCGATAAAGCTTTACGAACTGGCGACACGGTAGGCGGAGTCTTTGAGGTGGTGGTGCACGGTTTGCCGCCCGGCGTTGGGACGCATGTGAACTGGGATGAACGGCTGGATGGGCTACTCGCGCAGGCGGTGATGAGTCTGCAGGCCGTCAAGGCTGTTGAGTTGGGCCGCGGGGTGACGGCGGCTTCGTCGATGGGTAGCAACGTGCATGATGAGATACAGGGCGCAGCGAATGAAGACGGAGTTGAAGACAAAAGTCAGCGCTTCACGGACTTTACGAGGTCGTCAAACAATGCCGGGGGTATTGAGGGCGGGATATCGAATGGTGAGGATGTCGTGGTTCGCGGATATCTGAAGCCGATCTCTACGTTGCGGCGTCCGTTGGGGAGCGTGAGCTTTGAAACGCGCGAGCCGGTGAAAGCCGCCTATGAACGGAGCGATGTTTGCGTGGTTCCGGCTGCGGGCGTTGCGGCGGAGGCGATGGTTGCGTTGACGATCGCGAAGCTGATGATCGATAAGTTTGCCGGAGATTCTTTGAAGGAAATGAAGCGGAATTTCGCAGGGTATTTAGGACAAATTCGAGAGTTCTAAAACTTGAGATCAGTCTTAAGTTCAGAGTGGTTGACTGTAGTAAGTGCCTTGGAGTGAGTCGTGGCGACAAAGAAGGTTGAGAAGCGAAAGTTTGCGGGAAAGATCCACGAGGTGGTTAAGTGGCCTGATCCCGTGCTGGCGAAGCGTGGCGACGAAGTCGCGGTCTTTGACGATGCGTTGAAGACGCTGGTGGACGAGATGTTTGAGAGCATGTATGCAGCACAAGGGATTGGGCTGGCAGCTCCGCAGATCGCGATTTCACAGCGGATTACCGTGATCGACGTGAGCTTTGGCAAGGATGATAAAGATAAGATCGCGCTCATCAATCCGCAGATCATCAAGAGCGAGGGGCGTCAGGTCGAGGAAGAAGGCTGCCTAAGCCTGCCTGAGATTCGCGAGAAGGTCGTGCGGGCTGAGCGTGTCACCGTAAGGGCGCAGGACGTGAAAGGCGAGTGGTTTGAAGTCGAAGGCGATGAGTTGCTCGCACGTGCTCTGCAGCACGAAATTGACCATTTAGACGGAATTCTATTTATTGATCGAGTCAGCCGATTGAAGCGCGAGTTAGTTTTGCGCAAGATCCGTAAGCTACAAAAAAATGGCGAGTGGTAGGTACTTCGAATAGCGTGGGGCGCTTCGCGTGGGCTTCGCTCCGCCCATATTCATTGCACGCTGCAGCTTTAGACAAGGGCGATTCCTTCGCTAAGAGCCAGGAGCTAGCAGCTAGGAGCTGTTTCCTATGAAGTTGGTATTTTGTGGAACACCGCAGTTCGCAGTCGGAACCCTTGAGGCGGTAGTTGCGGCGGGACATGAGGTTGCGCTGGTGGTGACGCAGCCGGACCGCGCGGCCGGGCGTGGGATGCAGGTGCAGGTGGGAGCAGTGAAAGAAGCGGCCCTACGGCTTGGGCTTGAGGTCGTGCAGCCGGAAAAGATCAAGACAAACGTGGAGTTTCGAGAGCAGTTGGAGGCGGTTGCACCGGATGCGATTTTGGTCGTCGCGTATGGGCGAATCATCCCGGACTGGATGCTGACGCTGCCGCGGTTTGGATGTATCAATCTGCATGGCTCGCTGCTGCCAAAGTATCGTGGTGCGGCGCCGATCCAATGGGCGATTGCGAATGGCGAGCACGAGACCGGTGTGACGACAATGCGGCTTGAGGCAGGGCTCGACACCGGGCCGATGCTGCTGGCGCAGGTGGTGACGATCGCTGAGGAAGAGACGGCGGAGGACCTGTTCGAGAGTCTTGCGGCGGTGGGCTCGGCGTTGATGGTGAAGACGCTCGATCGCCTTGAGGATGGCAGTGTGACGGCCGTTCCGCAGAACCATGCGGCTGCAACGCTGGCTCCGATTCTGACACGAGACGATGGGCGACTGGACTTTGCGCGGACGGCGCAGGAGTTGGTCAATCGGTGGCGTGGCTTTCAGCCGTGGCCCGGAGCCTGGACTACCTTGCGGGGCAAAAAGCTGATCGTGCACAAGCTCTGCGGGGCTGCGGGCGAAGGGCTGGAAGGGATCGTAACGGTTCAGGATGGTCAGTTGATGGTTGGGTGTGGGGGTGGGGTGATTCAATTTCTGGAGGTTCAGATGGAGGGTAAGAAGCGGATGCCAGCGGGTGAGTTTTTGCGCGGCTTTCAGGTGAAGTCAGGGGAGCGGGTGGGGGGATGAAGCAGGGAAGAGGCAGGAAGGAAGCTGTGCATGATCCCGTGGCGAAGGTGCTTGCCGCGGGGGGAAGGGTGCCAAAGAAGTTTGTGAAGGCCCGCCCGGCAAGTGCGGGCCCGACCCTCCAGGCGCTGGAGGCGCAGGCGAAGATTACGCCGGCTCGGCGTGTTGCGTTTGAGATTTTGACGTTGGTAGAGGCGCGTAAGGGGCATTCGGATGACCTCTTGCGCGGGTCTCGCACGGAGGAGATTTCCGAGGCCGACCAGCACCTTGCGACGGCGCTGGTCATGGGCGTGCTGCGCTGGCAGATTGCCTTGGATGCCGTGGTGCGGCGCTATCTGGAGAGGCCCGATCAACGGCTTGGCGACGGCGTTTTGATGTCACTGCGCATGGGTGCATTTCAATTGCTGCACATGGATCGCATCCCAGCGCATGCTGCGTTGAGCGAAAGCGTAGAGCTTTGCCGGGCGAGCGGGAATCCGCATGCGACGGGCATGGTGAACGCGATTTTGCGGAAGATGGCGAAGGAGAAGGCCCCGGGTGAGCGCGTGTTTGAGTCTCCCGCGGCGTTCGCGGAGCGGTTGGGGCATCCGCTTTGGCTCGTGGATCGATGGGTGAAGGAGTACGGCCGCGCTTCTGCACTGAAGATCTGCGAGGCAGATCAGGAAGAGCCTGGGCGCGGCGGACTCTTTGCCGAGCCGGAAGAAGGATTGCCGGAGATTGATGATGGTAGCCGGCTGGTTGCGGAGATCGCCGCGGCGGCGATGCCGGAGGGTGGAACGCAGGTGTGGGATTGTTGCGCGGCTCCGGGCGGCAAGACGCTGGTGCTGGCTGCCCGGCTTGGCGGTGCGCAGGTGCTTGCGACGGATGTCAGCGCGAAGCGGCTCAGCGCGATGCAGGGTCGCCTGCGAAGGTTTACGTACGCGAGCGCGGTCAAGACGGCGGCGATCGATGCGGCGAAGCTGCCGGAATCCGCGGGGGAATTTGATCTCATCCTATGCGATGTGCCGTGTAGTGGAACGGGAACGCTGGGACGCAATCCGGAGATTCGGCTTCGGCTGGCACCTGAGGAGTTAGCGCGGCAGGCTGAGCGCCAACGCACGATCTTGAAGAGCGCGCTTGCGCGTCTCGCGCCGGGTGGGCGGCTCGTTTACTCCACTTGTTCCTTAGAGCCAGAAGAAAACGAGGCGGTCGTCGCCGCTGTCGCTGATGGATGGCGCAAGGTGTCAATGGATGAGCTGATCGAGCAGGTGCCGGGTCTGTCTTCGCGTGCCGGACTGGTGCGGGGCGGCGCTTTGAGGACTTTGCCGGGAGTCGTAGCTTGTGATGGATTTTATGCGGTCGTGCTGGAGCGCTAGCCGCCCGTCACGGAGTGCTCGGTGCGGTAGTGTCAGGGTGGGCGTTGGTCACGGTGACGTGGATGGCGTCAGCACGCGAGACACGGTGGCCGGGTAAAGGGCTTTGGCTGGTGATGACGGAGCTGGGCAGCATCGACGGCGGAGCGATGGTTGGGGGGATGGCCGGGTCGGGGGCGGCTGCGGGATCGAGCGGCACCAGCTCGGGGATGGTCGCGGCCGGCTCGGGCGCGGTGGGCACGAAGATATGCAGGCCGGCGGTGCTGAGGCGGGCGTTGGCGGTGCCGACGGTGAGTCCGACGAGTGAAGGCATGACGTAGCCGACGCTTGCCGGGGCGTCTTCGTCATCGGCGACCAGGATGGAGACGTGCGGCCCGGCGAGGCCGACGGTGTTGGGGGGCGGGGATTGGGCGAGGATGACGCCTGCAGGTCCAGGGCCGGGGATGTGAGCGACGGTGCCGAGGTCCAGTTGGAGGCGCTTGAGCATGAGTTCGGCAGGGTGTTCGTCCTGGCCCGTGACATCGGGCACAGGGACCTGTTGAGCGCCAAGGGATTCAGTCACCCGGATGCCCCAGCCACGCCGGACGCTCGATCCGGGGAGCGGCAACTGCGAGAGAACATGATTAGTCGGAATCGCAGCGGCATAGAAGCGATTTTCAACCGAGAGGTTCAGGCCGAGCTTCCTGACTTCCTTCGCGGCGTCCTCATCGGAGAGGTTTGTCAGGTTCGGAACAGTGACTTCGCGTCCGTGGATGGCGAGGCGCAGCGCTCCGAAGGCGCAGAGGACGAAGAGGACGAGCATGACCGCGCCGCCGAGAGTGCGGAGGGTGATGGTCTTGAGCGAGGCCATCAGGCGACGGGTCTTGAAGCGAAGTCTCATGAGGGTCTTATTTTAGAGGCAACGGCGTCTTAACACCGGATGGCTGCCACCTCACGGAGTCTTTGACGCTACGCGGGTTCTAGCGGCGGTTGTCGGTGGCGGGTTCGGGGTGAATGAGAAGGCGGCTCACATCGGGCGCTTCCAGCTTGAAGGCATTCTCAAACGCTGTGATGACTTGGTGGACCTGCGCCATCGGCAACTCATCGGGCAGGGTGCAATGGCAGTTGACCTGGGTGCGGTCGTGGTGGCGGGTGACCTGGATGTCGTGAATGTCGAGGATCTCGGGAAACCCTGTGGCGACAGAGCGGAGGGTCTGCTCGATGGCGCGGTCGAGCGCGAGGGCGGCGGGTTGCTCGATGGTAGCGGGTTCCGATTCGATATGGGTGAGGATAGAGGCGATGCCGGGTATCTCGTAACGGATGTTGGCTTCGAGACGGGTGACGATCTCATGCGCGGCCTGCAGGGTAAGAGTCTCGCCGACCTCCAGGTGGAGTTCCAGATGCAAGGCGTTGCCGTATTGCTTAACGGAAACATCGTGAATAGAGAGGTTGGCGCGTGCGGCGACTGCACGAACGCGGTCGTGGACGGACTCGGCGAGGGTGGCGGTGGGTACGGAGTGGACGACGACGTCGGCTGAGGGGAGCACGCGCTGGATGGCGGCGGTGGCTGCCATGGTGATCTGCTCGGAGCGCTGGAAGGTGAGGTTCCGCGGCATGGCGAGGGTGAGGTCGGCGAAGTAGCCGGAGCCGGAGCGGCGGGTGCGCAGGCGGGCTACGTCGATGACGCCGTCGATCTCCTCCAGGTCGTGGATGAGCTTGCGGCGGGTGGCGGCGGCGGATTGGCCGTGCTGGCCGGGGGTGGCGTCAAGGAGGGTGTCGGCTGTGTGGCGGGCGAGGCGCCAGGAGACGGAGAGGATGATCGCGGCGACGATGAGCGCGGCGACCGGGTCGGCCAGTTCGAGACCTGGGATGTGCGTCCGCTCGCCGATGGCGGTTGCGGCGAGGCCAAGGAGCACGGCGATGGAGGACCAGATGTCGGTGCCGAAGTGGACGGCGTCGGCGGCCAGGGCTTCGGACCGGGTGTCGTCGGCGATCTTACGGAGCGAGCGCGAGCGGGTGAAGTCGACGGCGATGGAAAGGCCGAGTACCAGGAACGGCCAGATGGAGATAGGGAGCGAGAGCCCGTTGTGGAAGAGCAGCCGATGGACCGCCTCGTAGATGATCCACATGGACGAGGCGAGCATAAGGCCGGTTTCGACGAAGGCGGAGAGGGACTCGATCTTGCCGTGACCGTAGTTGTGGTCGTCGTCGGCAGGGCGATCGGCGGCGCGTACGGAGAAGAGAGTTATGGCGGCGGCGATGAGGTCGATGCCGGAGTGCGCGGACTCGGAGAGCATGCCGAGCGAGCCGGTCAGGATTCCGGTGACGAGCTTCAGCAGGGTGATGCAGGCTGCGGCGACAACCGAGAAGAGCGCGGCGGAGTTCTTGCTGTGCGCCGGAGTCGATTCGGTAGGGTCAGTCGCCGTGAGACTCATGGGGAAATCGTACAGGTTTTTGCATTGGAACAGGCGAGCAGGCTAGAGAAATCATGGTAGTTTTGAGGGCTTGCCGGTGACCCTGCCTGAAAGTATGTAAAGTATTCAAACGAAGTGGCTTATGTCTGGACTTCGAGGGTCAGATGATTGCTATCTAGTTGCACTGTTTTTAGGGCATGGGCTTTTTTTGATGCTGATCGGGCAGTTCACAATTCGAGATCTGTCCGCCGATCAATGGGTTGGTTTATAGGGAGGGCCACTCGTAGGGGAAGAGCTTACCGGCGGCGGCCGAGTCGAGCTTGAGGCCGTAAGCTGCGGCGGCGTTGGCGAGGACCGGATCTTCCCCGGCGGCGAGGTTCTTGGCGGAAGGGTTGATGCGGAGATCGGGAGTGACACCGACATGTTCGAGGCTTTTGCCGTCGGTCATGAGGATATCGGCACGAGTAATCGAGAATTCGTAGTTGATCTTGTAATCGTCGCCGAGCTCTTCGTCATAATCGCTCGCTTCCATGACGGCCCCGGCAGAGACGTCACCGATGATGTCGCCACGTTTCTCCAACTGGATAATGCGAGCGAAGAACTCGGAGCAGGATGCGGAGTCGTTGTCGATCAGGACGGTCAACTTGCCCGAATAGAACGGCCCGCGGGGCTTGATCGTCTCGGGCTTCTTGTCTTTGCGGCTGACCACGTCGCCGAACTTAATCTCATGGTCGAAAAGATGACCCACGACTTCTTTGAGGGTATCGATGTAACCTCCACGGTTACCGCGGAGGTCGATGATGAGGTTCTGATGGTGGGTAGCTTTTGAGAAGATTGCGTTGATGGCGCTCGAACTGGGAGGAATCGCAAATGTCGGAAACTTCCAGATCATCGTGTCTCCGTTTTCAACGTAGCGGAATCGCGCGAGACGGTTATCCTCTTCGCCGTTGCGGATGAGTTCGAGGATGTTTGCGCCGTTGCTGCCTTCGCTGATGTCGAGAATCGCTTTGCCGCTGCGCAGGAGTGAGTTGACCACGACGTGCGACTGTTCGCCTGTAGGGCTCACGATGTCCAGGGCCTCCGACGGGGCGGGCTACAGGATCTGGAGCAGGTAGACCATGTCCTCGAAGTTCTTCGCATTGATCTTGTAGTTGTTAAAGGCGAGGACTTGGTCGCCGACGTGTAATTTGGTGGCGGCGTCAGTTCCAGGGCGGATGCGGACGACGAAAATCTTGTCGCCGATGACTTCCATGGAAAAGCCGGGGGTAGAGCGATTCGTGCGCATGGGCGGGATAAAGAAGACATGCGAATCGTGCAGGCTGAGCATGTAGGCGCCGATGATGCGGAAGGTTTCATTGATGGACTGGGCCTGGTCAAGGCGAGCGTTAAACTACGCGTAGGTCGCATCGAGGTCGACGCCGTGGTAGGCAGGGTCGTAGTAGTTCTTCTTTAGCTCATCGTGCGCCTGCTTCAGCATGAAGTGGGCGCGCTGAATCTCAATGGAGTCGAGCTTTTTGGGTTGCTGGGCGGTGGCGAGCAGTGGCAGTGCAAGGACAGCAGGAAGCAGAAAGCGGGCGAAGTCGTTCACGGGGCCTCGGAGGGTTGTTTCTAGAGTGGGGGAAGTATAGCTGAGCGAATTTGGGAATAGCGATGCTTATTTGATGGGATTGGGTGACGGCAACTCTTCGTTCTTGGAGAACTCGAGAGGTCGTTGGGGTAGACTTCGGGGCATGAGTGAGTTTGAGCTGGAGGCGAGTCCGCTGGGGGCGGAACCGGAGTTGGTGCGAGCGGTGGACGGGGCGCTCGGAGGGCCGGAGGTTCCGAAGGGACGGCGCGCAGCGGCTACGTTCATCTTTCTAACGGTAACGCTGGATATGCTGGCGTTGGGGATGATTGCGCCGGTGCTGCCGCGGCTGATTGAAGGGTTTCTGCACGGGGATACGTCGCAGGCGGCGCGCATGCTGGGGCTGTTTGGGACGGTGTTCGCGGGGATCCAGTTTGTGTTTTCGCCGGTGCTCGGGTCGCTTTCGGACCGGTATGGGCGGCGGCCAGTGGTGCTGCTTTCAAACTTTGGGTTGGGGTTGGACTATATCGTGATGGCCCTTGCGCCAGCGCTGGGGTGGCTGTTTGTGGGGCGCATCGTTTCGGGTTTGACGGCTTCGAGCGTGCCGACCGCAATGGCGTATATGACGGACGTGACTCCGCATGAGAAGCGGGCTGCGGCGTTCGGCATGCTAGGTGCAGCCTTCGGGATGGGATTCGTGCTGGGGCCGGCGCTGGGTGGGCTGCTAGGCGGAATCTCGCCGAGGCTGCCGTTCTGGGTGGCGGGTGGGTTGAGCCTCGTGAACGGGATGTACGGGCTGTTTGTGCTGCCGGAGTCGCTGAAAAAGGAAAACAGGTCACCGTTCTCGTGGAAGCGGGCTAACCCGGTTGGAAGCGTGAAGCTGCTGTGGGGTAACAAAGTGTTGCTGGGAATGGCGGCGGTTCTTGTGCTGGGTTACCTGGCGCAGCAGTCGCTGATGAACGTGTATGTGATCTACACGGACTTCCGCTATCACTGGACCGTGCAGACGGCGGGGTTGTCGCTTGGGGCGGTTGGAATTTTCTCCGGTCTTTATGGTGCGCTGCTGGTGAAGCGGGTGGTCGGCTGGGTGGGGGAGCGGAAGACGATTGCCATGGGTCTAGCCCTTGGGGCGACCGGATGGGTGATGATGGCGATGTCGAAGACCGGGCTGTTTGTCTGGCTGGCCATTCCGGTCCTGAACCTGATGTCGCTGGTTTGGCCTTCGGCGCAAAGCATCATGTCGCGGGAGGTTGGGCCGAGCGAGCAGGGGCAGTTGCAGGGAGCGGTCAACAGTCTGCGGGGGATTGCGGGGATGGTTGGGCCGGGGTTGTTTACGTGGATCTTCGCGAAGACGCTGGGGTGGGCCCCGGGAATGACTTTCTTCGTGGCGGCGGGCATTCTGGTTTTGTCGCTGGTGGTCGGGGAGTTGGTTCGGCCAGGCACGGATTCAGGAAAGGCAACTGCAAGTGCGCCCTGACGCCGGGCGGGCGGTACTGCGTACGCTTCACTTTTTCCAAGGCTAGGGCTTAGTGGCTCGGTACAGGCCGGCGATGCCGAAGGTATAGCTGGTCCAGGTGGCGTCGATAAACCCGGCTTGCTTGATGAGGGTGAGCATGCGCGGCGCGCGGGGGAAGCGGGCGACGGATTCGGGGAGATAGCTGTAGGCGTCGGCGTTGGACAGCAGACCGCCGACGCGTGGGAGAACGTGGCGGAAGTAGAGGTTGTAGAGGGCTCCGGCGAGGCCGTCGGGCTGGTTGCATTCGAGGATAGCGATCTGGCCGCTGGGGCGCAGGACGCGGAAGAGTTCGGCCAGACCGTCCTCGTACGATGAGAGATTGCGGAAGCCGAACGCGGCGGATATCAGGTCTGCAGAGGAGTTCGCCAGGGGCAGATGCAGTGCATCACCTTCTACCGGGATAATACTGTGCAGATTGAACTTATCCCGACCAATACCCAACATTTGGTGCGAGAAATCCACGGCAACAAGGGGGGCTGTGGATGATGTGGAAGGTCGGTGGCGCAGCAGCGCGAGTGCCATGTCACCGGTACCGCAGCACAGGTCGATGATCTGAGCTTCGGGACGGGCGAGGACGGGGCGGAGAGTGCGGGCGGCGCGCCACCACCAGGTGCGATCGATGCCGCCGGAGAGAACATGGTTGAGGAGGTCATAGCGCGGGGCGATGGCGTCGAACATCTGCTGCACGTCCGCTGCGGGACTGGGAGCACCGATGGCAAGACCTGTGGAAATCTCGGGCGCTTGTGTGGGGATTATCTTCATGCGTTAGTTGACCGGTTAGTAAGTCGGTTCATGTCAGCGAGCATGGCGGAGGCGGCGGTGACGAGTTCGGGGTCGGAGACATTGTGGACGACCTCAACCTCGCCGATGGCAGTGGGCAGGATGAAGGCGCGCTTGCCGTTTCGGGATTTCTTGTCGGATGCGGTGAGGGCGACAAGTGTTTTGGGGTTGGCGCGGAAGCGGGGGAGCGGTCCGAAGGCAAGGATTAGGTTTGCCATTCGAGCAAAATCGTTTGATGCGATAGTTTTGCGGGATAAAGCTAAATGTAACGCTGTAATGCTTCCCCAGGCGACGGCTTCTCCGTGGAGAAGCTTTTTGTAGTGGGTGGCGGCCTCGATGGCGTGGCCGAGGGTGTGGCCGAAGTTGAGGATCATGCGCAGGCTGGACTCTTTTTCGTCCTGCGCGACGACGTCGGCTTTGATCTGGATGCTGGCGGCGATGATGCGGGCGAGGGTGGCGGGATCGGCGGCGCGGATGGCGTCCTGGTGGAGTTCGAGATCGCGGAAGAGTTTGGGCGAGCGGATGATGGCGGCTTTGACGGATTCCTGGAGGCCGGCGCGGAGTTCCTGTGGCGGCAAGGTTTGCAGGAGGTCGATATCGGCGAGGACGGCGAGCGGGTGATGGAAGGCGCCGATAAGATTTTTGCCGGCGGCAAGGTTGACGCCGGTTTTGCCGCCGATGGAGGAGTCGACCTGGGCGAGCAGGGTGGTGGGGATCTGGACGTAGGGGATGCCGCGCATGTAGATGGCGGCGAGGAATCCGGTGATGTCGCCGAGGACGCCGCCGCCGAAGGCGAGCAGGAGCGCGTCGCGGTCGGCACCGTGCTGGGCAAGCTGCTGAGCAAGGGCTTCGACGGCGGGGAGGCGTTTGTGCTGCTCGCCGGGAGGGAGGAAAAGGACGGTTGGATGCTCGGCTTCGGGGAAGCTGGCGCGGAAGGGTTTCGACCAAAGGTGCCAGATGTTGGGGCTGGTGATGACGAAGGCGCGGCGATTGGGTGCAAGTTTTTTGAGGCGGGGGTGAAGGGTTTTCAGGAGACCTGTTCCGACGTGGATGTCGTAGGAGGCGGAGGCGGCGGTGAGGTGGATAGTCTTTGGCACGTCCTCATCATTGTAGGTCTTTGTCGCGCAGCGACGTGCGGCGTACGCAGTACCGCCCGTCCGGCGTTAGGACGTTTTAATCGTAGAGGCAACCGCGCCCTGGTCGCGGGCGGCGACCACTTCGTGGGGTGGGGACGCTTCGCGTAGGATTTAAGGAATGGAATCGTTTGACTTTGTGGTGGTCGGTGGTGGCATTACGGGCTTGAGTGCGGCGAATCGGCTGAGCGGGGCCGGGACAGTGTTGGTGGTGACCAAAGAGGCTTTGGCGGAATCGAATACCAGCTACGCGCAGGGTGGGATTGCCGTGGCGATGGGTGGCGATGAGGATGTGAAGCTGCATCTGGCGGATACGCTGGCAGCTGGAGATGGGCTAGTAGACAAGGCGGCGGCAGCGCTGCTGGTGGGGTCGGGTCCTGAACGGGTTGAGGAGTTGTTGGGCATTGGGACGGCGTTCGATCGTGGTGCCGAAGGCGAGCTGGAGCGGACGCGCGAAGGGGCGCATAGCCTCTCGCGAATTCTGCATGCGCACGGGGATGCGACAGGGCGGGAGATCGCACGGGCATTGCTGGAGCATGTTCGCGGATTGCCGGGGGTTGAGCTGCGCGAGTGGACGACGACGGTGGATTTGATCGTCGAGGAAGGCAAAGTGGTGGGGGTGACGCTGCTAGGGCCGGACGGGGCGCTGATGCTGGTGCGGGCGGGGGCGGTGCTTCTGGCAAGTGGCGGCGCGGGGCAGATTTACTCGGATACGACAAATCCGGCGGTGGCGACCGGCGATGGGATCGCGATGGCGTACCGGGCTGGCGCGGCGCTCGAGGACATGGAGTTTTACCAGTTTCACCCTACGGCGTTTGCGATGGACGGGGCTCCGCGGTTCCTGATGAGCGAGGCGCTGCGGGGCGAGGGCGCGCTGTTGGTGAATGCGAAGGGCGAACGGTTCATGCCTGCTGTCCATCCGCAGGCGGAATTGGCTCCGAGAGATGTCGTGGCTCGGGCGATTACGAAGCAGGCGCTGGATGGTTCGGTTTATCTGGACATGCGGCACGTCAAGAAGGATTTGAAGGCGCGGTTTCCGGGGATCTCAGGGTTTCTGGCCGGGTATGGGTTGGAGCTGGGCAGGGACCTGATCCCGGTCAGGCCGGCGGCTCACTACCTGATGGGTGGGATCAAGACGGACTTGCAGGGTCGGACGACGTTACCGGGATTATTTGCGGCGGGTGAGGCGGCTTGTACGGGGGTGCATGGGGCGAATCGCCTGGCGAGTAATTCGCTGCTGGAGGGCCTGGTCTTCGGCGTTGAGGCGGCGAAGGCGATGGTGGAATTGCACGTTGTCCGTTCAACGCTTGCGGTTGGAGGCAAGGCTGCTCCAGAGGTGGTGGAGGATGCCGCCGGTGTCGAGGCCTGGATTGAGCGGTTGTGCGGGGTGATGTGGCGGGATGCAGGGTTGTTGCGGGATGCGGCAGGCTTGGGAAGGGCGCAGGCGGAGCTCGATGGCATGTTCCGGACGATACCGAAGGGGATGACGCGGAGGGCGGTCGAGGCTCGAAACCTGTACACGCTGGCGGGTGTGATGGTGGAAGCGGCGCTGGGACGGGAAGAGAGCCGGGGGGCGCATTATCGGCTGGATTTTACGGGGAAGTGGGCGGCGGCGAAGCACTCCGTGATGGAGAAGGGGCGTCTGCGGTTTGAGTGAATCGCTGCGGCGCTAGAACAGAAGGAGCAGCATCGGGATGACGACTCCGCCGATGAAAGTGGCAATGAGCGGGACTCGCTTTCGGGTGTGCCTCCAAGCCATGATGAGGCCGGTAAGGGTGGAGACCACGAGGCCGATGGCGGTGATGGCGAAGAAAATTTTGATGGGTAACGGGTTCTGGGCAGGTTGCGCGGGTTCGGGGCGGAGCTGTTCGGGCTTGGCATCCGGCTTCGGGTTGTCGGCTTTAGGCTGCTTGCGCTCTGGAACGGTGAGAGTGCCTTTCTTGTGGAGTTGAGCGAGGTGTACGAGGATGCGGGGCGGAACGTAGGACGAGCCGCGACTGCTTTCGTGCAGGCCAAACATCTGCAGGCCGCCGGTGATCGCGAAAAACAGGATGGCGGGCGCGAGGAAGACGCCGGAGTAGAGGTGGGTGAGGCGGATCGCTTTGAGCATCTGCGACAAGTTTATGGCAAGAACGCTTCATCGCGGCCCGGCGACCAATTCGTGCGGATCTTGACGCTGCGCGTTCAGTAACAAAGAGACGCTGACTCCAAGGCTGCCGCCGCCTCCAACTCCTGGATGAACGCTTCGAGCGCCACCGTTTCTTGGATCGGGAGTCGCTGAAACTCGATCCCGAGGATGCGTCCAGCCTCGCTGGTGTAGCGAACAGACCCCATGACGCGCAGAATGAGGCTCCCGGACTGCAGTTTGACCTCAATCAAGTCGTGGGGTTGAAAGCGAACTGGAGTCTCGAGCCAGATGAGACAGCCGCCGAGCGAGATGTCGAAGAGGTCGCCTTCAAGGTTAGGGCCGGTGATGACCCGGCGCAGCGTGACGTGGCCGTTCTGGCCGTATCGCTTATGGCGGCGACGGCGAATCTCCGCCGTGGTTTCGAGCTGGTCGATCATGAAAGCACACTCCGAAGCATGAAGATGGAGTGTGTATCGGCCACGCCAGGCTTGGTGGGATGGCGAATTCGCGTGGACTACAGTACGTTCGGGCTCAGGCATCCGCCAGAATTGGCTTGGAGTCGGGACGCGCGGCCAGTGCGGACAGAAAGTCGTTCAGGTTGTGCGAGTCGCGCTCGCCAATGCGAAAGAACTCGAGACCTGCGATTGAACCGTCTTCGGAGGTGTGCCGCACGAAGCCCATCAAGCGCACAGCGGAGGGGCTCGAACGAACCTTCAGTTCGATCACATCGGACAGACGAAGTTTTATGGGAGCATCGACCTGGATCAGGCAGCCTTCAAAACTGATGTCGCGTAGGTTGCCGGTGAGGTGGGGGCCGGTGACGGCCTGGCGAAGGGTGATCTCCGCGTAGTGCTCATAGCGCGGATGTTTGCGGCGTTCGAACAGGTCCTGTTCTCGCATGATGAAGTCCTCCGTAGGCGCCGCCGAGCGGCGTGAGGGCTTTATCGGCAGCAGAATCTGCGCCTTTAGGGGTCAAGCCGAAGGCGTCAGTGACTTCAGTCCGGGATGCCCTGGGAACAACCGCGGGTGCAGGGCAGAAGCGATACAGGCAAGCCCCTCATGCAGGTTGAACGATGGAGTGTTGAGGAACTCGTCGGGGATGCAGAAGACGCGGCCCGCCTGGACCGCGCGCAGATGATGCCACTTGCGTTGCGCAATCACGCGTTCCAGCGGGACACGGTTTCCAGCCCCGCACCATGCAAACAGCAGCACGTCGGGATCGGCTTCTGCGACGGCTTCGGCGGGAGTTTGCGCTCCGGGCTTGCCAACGAACTTCCCGTTGCAAGCGGCGATCAGCTCGGCGATCCACGGTTGTGAGTGGATGAGGGGCTTGCCCCACTCCTCGCAGTAGACGGTTTGTTTCGGAAGCGGCGTTGTGACCAGCCGGGCGTGCGCGATCGCGGCTTGAAGCTTCTCGATGAGCTCTTCGGCGACGGGCAGCGAGTCGACTTGCCGCGCGATCAGGCGCGTATCGTGAAAGATATCTTCAAGCGTGGTGGGTGCGAGCGCCAGCACGGGGACCCCGGCTTTGAGGATCGCCGTGAGAGATTCGGGACGATACGGGACGCTGGCAATGACGAGGTCGGGACGCGTCGCCAGCAGCGCCTGCTGGTCCGCCTCGGCAAAGGACCACGAATCTGGCAGGACGACCACTCCACGTGCGGCCAGCTCTGGCAACGCCTCAACACACCACTTCGTGACAGCGCACAGGCTCTCGATTGCACCGAGATAAGCCACGCTAAGCGAGATCGACGGTTGCAGGCTTGCGATGCGCATGGGCTCTACTGCGGTGGCTGCGGCTTGGATTGATCGGCCGGGGTGTTGTCGGGTCGCGTCCGCGGATTGGGAGCGGGCGTCCTTGCCGCCTGCGCGGCTTGCGCAGCGGCAAGTTGCGCGTCCAGCTTACGCTGCTTCCGCCGAGCCATATAGGCGGAGTAGTCGGGCGAGAACTCCAGCAGTTGCGCCCCGAGCATGCCCTCTGCCGTAACGAGCGCTCCGTTCTCGATGGTCAGCCCGACACCTCGTTCGTTGGAAGGGTAGTACGCGTTCGAGATCGCACCCGAGATGAAGTTGCCACCCACGTTCGAGATATTGAACTGCTTCTTTCCGTTATCGCCGTAGCAGATGAACGTCGTGAGCGCGGAGTAGATGATGCGCGACTTCACCGAGCCGGTGCCCTTACGGTAGTAGCGCGGATCCTGATGCAGCACAACCGGCAGCGCGGCATTGCCAATAAGGTTGCCGATGGCGTTATCGGCATAGCTGGCGCCGATGCGCTTGAACAAACCGGAAGGCCCGTGGCCGTAGCCGGTATGGCTGTCTTCCAGTTCGCCGAGACCTCCGCCGAAGACGACCGCGAGGGCGAACGTGTAGGGGTCGATGATGGTGTGGAAGGAGAGGTCGAACTTCTCCTTCGGCGTCAAAGGCACGGTCTTCCCGGCAATGACGACGTTGAAGAGAGGCAGAACGCCACCAGCGCGCTGCTTTTCCTGTTTTTTGACTTCGCGTTCGGCCTCTTCATGCTGCTCGCGCGCTTTACGTTGTTCGTCGCTTTCATTCGCCGGCGGAGTGCTTTGCTGCTGCGCGGCCTGCAGGAAGGCGGAAGGCTCGTCGGGCAGGCTGCTGGAATAGGCAAGCTGAACGTCTTCGTCAGGTGCCGGGGCGGAGGCCTGAGCCTTGAGAAGAGAGGGTGCGGAGAGCGCCATCAAACTGGAGGCGAATAAAGCTTGGCGCAGATTGGAAGTCACTGAATTCAGGTTTACCCGGGTTGATATGTGAGGCTATTCCAGTTTAGACGGTCACCAGCCGCGCCGGGACTCACTTTACACATTCTGAGGGGTTTAGGGAGTGGCTCGGAATGGTATGTTCGAAGAAGTTTTCTGGAGACGACCACTCATGCCAGACGCTCTTCGTAAGCCCGTAACTTTCCTATCCGTGCTCTTAGCCGGCCTGGTCGCAGGTCTCCTGTTGGGCACGGCGATGGAGCAGCAGCAGTTGACGGTGCTCGACGCAGCCAACTGGACGCTGGCGCGCCAGAGCATCGACTCGGTCTTCAGCCGCGTGCTGCCGTGGGTCTGGAACTCCACGTTGATCCTTTTATTCCTAGCCGGCTTCCTGAACCGCGGACTGCCGCGCTGGCTCTCCCTCGGTGCTGGAGTGCTGCTCTTCATCGGAATCGTGATGACGGTATCCATCGAAGTCCCAATCAACAAGCAGATCGCAGGCTGGACACCAGGAACAATCCCCGCCGATTGGGCAGAACTGAGGGCGCGGTGGTTGATGTTTCATGATGCGAGGACGGCGATGGGAATTCTGGCGTTTGCTTGTTGCCTTGCGGGATCTGTGAAGAGGTAAGCGCGCCGATTACCGCTTGTTGAGAGTGTGGTTGGGGTCTAGGATTGCTCTGTGGGTTCGAGAACGTTCGACGGCGTTTGGTTTATTTCGTTCTCCGACGATCATCCGCCACCGCACGTGCATGGTCGGTACGGACAGGTTCAGGTGATTATCGACGTGTTTGCGGAAGGCGCAACGCGAGAGGCGGCTCGTCGGAACGCAGTTCGCCCGACGAACGCGAAGCGCGGCGATGTGCGGCGCATTCTGCAGGTCGCGGAAGAACATGGAGCGGAACTCTGGGCACTTTGGGAGCAGACACATGGCTGAACAGCTTACTGAAAAAGATGACACCGAGTTCTACTACTCGACGGAAGAGCGGAAACGGATGGAAGAAATCCCGGAGCCAACGATTGTGGAGGCTTCGTACCACACGGAAGCTGGGTTCGAGTTCCTGCACCTGAAGCTAAGCGATGGACGCCGCCTGCTGATTCCGAAGGAGGACCTGCCAGAATTGAAAAATGCGACGACGGAACAGGCGAAGGACATCTCGCTGACAGCTCCCTATGTGGCTGTATGGTGGCCGCAGGTTGATGATGGTCTGTACCTGCCGGATTTTCTGGAGCGACGATGGGGAAAGATCGGCCGTGCGGTTGCGGCTTAGGCTCAAGAGGCGAGTGGTTTCGTGTCTGTGCACGACCCGACGCAACCGGACACCGCAACCAGAGTGGCGTTTCATTTCGAGCTTGAGCGGCATCTGCAAACGTCGGTGGCCTGCGATTGATCCTTTTTTCAAGTCAAACGGTTGCTCGAGAAAACGCTGACAGCACAAGTGACGCCGCAGTAGAACCGACTTATCGTCGCCGTTTGAGCGCGACGAAGAGTTGCTTGATTCCACTGAGCGAAACTCTGCCACTCCCAATACTCACTGGCATTTCGCCTCGGCCTCCCTAGCTAAACAAGAACTCCTTCGTCCTCAGCTCCTTCACCGTATCCCGCAACTTCGCAGCCTTCTCAAACTCGAATTTCTTCGCCGCCTCCCGCATATCCGACTCCAGCTTTGAAATGTAAACATCCAGCTCCGCCTGCGTATCGAACTCCGGAATCCCATCCGCCTCATCCGTCAAATCCGCATAGTCCGCCTTCAAAATCCCAGCCAGCCCCATATCGATCGCCCGAATAATCGTCTGCGGCGTAATCCCATTTTCCTCGTTGTACGCTTCCTGCTTCTCCCGCCGCCGGTTCGTCTCGTCTATGGCGCGCTGCATGGAATCGGTCATCTTATCCGCGTACAAGATCGCACGACCCTCCAGGTGCCGCGCTGCCCGTCCAATCGTCTGAATCAGCGACCCCTGCGACCGCAAAAACCCTTCCTTATCCGCATCCAGAATCGCAACCAGGGAGACCTCCGGCAGGTCCAGCCCTTCGCGCAGCAGGTTGATCCCGATCAGCACGTCATACTCGCCTTTCCGCAAGTCCCGCAGCAGCCGAATCCGCTCCAGCGTCTCAATCTCCGAATGCATATACCGGCACTTCACACCTACTTCCGTGTAGTAGTTCGCCAGGTCCTCCGACATCCGCTTCGTCAGCGTCGTCACCAGCACCCGCTGATCCAGCTTCACGCGATCCCGAATCTCCGCCAGCAGATCATCGATCTGCCCCTTCACCGGACGAATCTCGATCTGCGGATCGACCAGCCCGGTCGGACGAATAATCTGCTCGACGACCACACCCGCAGCCTTCGTCAACTCATAAGGCCCGGGGGTCGCCGAAACATAGATGATCTGCCCGGTGCGCCCTTCAAACTCATCGAACTTCAGCGGCCGGTTGTCCATCGCACTCGGCAGACGAAACCCATAGTCGACCAGGTTCTGCTTCCGCGATCGATCACCATGCCACATCCCATGAAGCTGCGGCACCGTCACATGCGATTCGTCGATAAACAAGATGTAGTCCCGAGGGAAATAATCCAGCAGCGTCGGCGGCGGCTCGCCCGGCAGCCGCCCGCTGAAGTGCCGTGAATAGTTCTCAATTCCATGGCAGTATCCGACTGATTTGATCATCTCCAGATCGAATCGCGTCCGCTGGTGAATTCGCTGCGACTCCACCAGCCGCCCTGTCGTCTCGAGCTCCTTTTCCCACCACTCCATCTCCGCGAGGATCGAATCGCTGGCAGCCTTCTTGCGCTCCGGCTGAACCACATAGTGCGACTTCGGATAGATCGGCAGCCGCGCATACTTCTGCTTCACCGTGCCAAACAAGGGGTCGATCTGTGACAACCCATCGATCTCATCGCCGAACAACTCAATTCGATAAGCATTTTCGTCATACGTCGGAAACACTTCAATGATGTCGCCGCGTACGCGAAACGTTCCACGCCGAAAGTCCACATCATTGCGCTCATAAAGGATCTCGACGAGCCGCTTCGTAATATCCTCGCGTCGGATCTTCTGGCCTTTTTCGAGCATCATCAGCATGCCGTAGTACGCTTCCGGCGAGCCCAAACCGTAGATACACGAGACCGACGAAACAATGATCGCGTCCCGCCGCTCAAACAAACTGCGCGTCGCCGAAAGCCGCAGCTTATCCAGCTCTTCGTTGATCGTCGCTTCTTTTTCGATGAACAGATCGCCCGAAGGAATGTACGCCTCGGGCTGGTAGTAGTCGTAGTACGAGACGAAGTACTCCACCGCGTTGTTCGGGAAGAACTGCTTGAACTCGTGATAAAGCTGCGCCGCCAGCGTCTTGTTATGTGCCAGGATCAACGCCGGCCGCTGCACCTGCTCGATCACCTTCGCCATCGTGAAGGTCTTGCCCGAGCCGGTGACGCCCAGCAGCACCTGATCCTTCTCGCCGGCAGCCAGCCCGTTGACGAGTTCGCCGATCGCACGGGGTTGGTCGCCCTGCGGCTTGTACGGGGTAGTTAGGTGAAACTCCATCTCCTTAGAATAACGGTAAAGGAGAAGATAAGGGGAAGAGAGCCAACCGGAACATTTCTTCGCGCACGTCGCGATGGGCCCGCAGACCAAAGAGTGGGGGCGGCATATTAGACTGAGGCTGTAGTTGGGAGACGATGCATGATTGGTTGGCTTGGAATTGGATTGGTCGCGGTAGTGAGTACATTCGGAGTAGCAGCCGTAGGACAAACAGTCGCACCGCCAGAAAAAGCCTACCCGCTGAAGGACACGGCCCCCCTAAAACCAACGCCCGGCGTCAAAGTCGAAATCCTCGAATTCGACGACCTGGAGTGCCCTCCCTGCTCGCACGCCGTCCCGGTCATCGCAGGCATCGTCGACAAATACAAGATTCCCGTAGTCCACAAGGACTTTCCGCTTTACGAAATTCATCCCTGGACCATGCAGGCGACCATCACCTCGCGGTACATCAAGGCCACCGATCCAAAGCTCTATGACACCTTCCGTCGCGACGTCTTCGCGCACCAGACCGCGATCTCCAGCCAGGACGACCTTGCCAACTTCACCCGGCGCTGGTTCTCCGATCACGACCTGAAGATGCCCTTCGCCGTCGATCCCGGAGGCGTCTACGAGAAAGAAGTTCGCGTCGACCGTGCGCTCGCCGAGAAGATCGGGCTACGTGGAACGCCTTCCATTTTCGTCGTCACTCCGAAGGGCTGGACGCAGGTGGTGGACTACACCCTGCTCGACGGCGTGGTTGCGAAAGCGATTGCCGACAACCCCGCCAAGGCAACCGCCCCGGCGCACAAGTCCAGCCGGAAGGCGAGCTAAGATGAGCGTCGAACTTTGGCTCGTCCGCCACGGTGAAACCGAGTGGAGCCTCAGCGGCGCCCACACCAGCCGCACCGACATCCCGCTGACCGATCACGGTCGCCAGCGTGCCGAAGAACTCCGCGACTTCCTCAAAGGCACCTCCTTCGCGAAGGTCCTCGTCAGCCCCATGCAACGCGCCCGCGAGACCTGCGAGATCGCCGGCTTCGGCGCGCAGATGGTCATCGAAAACGGACTGAAAGAGTGGGACTATGGCGAGTCCGAAGGGAAAACCACCAAAGAGATGCGCGCCAAGTACAACGATCCCGAATGGAACGTCTGGTCCCGCGAGATCCTCGGCGGCGAACCCGTCGAACATGTTGGCGAACGCGCCGACGGCGTCATCGCCCACGCGCTCAGCGGCTTGACGGACGGCAAAGTCGCCCTCTTTGCTCACGCCCATATCCTTCGCATCCTCGCCGCCCGCTGGATCGGCCTCGAAGCCAAAGGCGGCCGCCTCTTCGGCCTCGGCACCGGCAGCGTCAGCGTGCTCGGCTGGGAGCGCGAACAGCGCGTGATCTCGCGCTGGAACCGCGAGTTCGAATAGCGCAGCCAGTCTCGCCCGCCTCCCATCACGCTGCGCCATGCCCGATACCCGTTGTCCCACATCCCGGGAATGGCGCTCCGCCTCGCGGCATGGGATGATGCGGGCTAAGGGTTTGGTCCGACTCACGCGTAAGACTGCGAGGAAACGCGTCACCCAAAGTTATCGGGCTCCAGGAGAGTGCATGAAGGCAGTGTCGCAATGGATGGCAGTAATGGCCCTTGGGGTCGGTTGTGGTTGGTCCCAGAGCAGTCCTACGGTTGCCTTCCAGCGCGCAGAACACCTTCAGCGTGGCGTGAACCTCAGCATGTGGTATGCCCAGACCGGCGATCACTCCGCCGCGCACTACGACACCTTTACCACTCCGGCCGACTTCACTCTCATCAAGAGCCTCGGCTTCGACCACGTGCGCCTGAGCATCGACCCTGAACCGCTGATCGCCGAAGCCCAGGTAGGCGCGTTGAAACCCGATATGATCGCCCGCCTCGATAAGACCGTCGACCAGCTCCTGAAAGCCGGATTGAATGTCGACCTCGACATCCACCCGGAAGAGTCCTGGAAGACAGCCATGATGAAGGGCGACGAGGGGCCTGCGCAGTTCTATGCTTTCTGGACCACCTTCGCCCAGCACTTCGCCGGCACCGACCCGGAGCGCGTCTTCTTCGAGGTGATGAACGAGCCGACCGTTCAGGATCTCTACCGCTGGCAAGGCATCCAGACCCGCGCCGTCGAGCGCATCCGCCGCGTCGCCCCGCAGCACACGATCCTCGTCACCGCGTCCAACTACTCCAGCATCGATTCGCTCGTGGGGCTTGAACCGGTCCGCGACGACAACGTGATCTACACCTTCCACTTTTACAGTCCGTTCTGGTTCACCCACCAGGGCTCGAACTGGGCCATGCAGGAAGACGTCTACCTCCGCGGCATTCCGTACCCGTCGACCCCCGAAAACGTCCAGCCCGTCATCGGCCAGGAACCTGACGAGCGCGCCAAACTCTCGCTCCAGCGCTACGGATGGGACCGCTGGAACGCCTCACGGGTCGGTTCGGAGATCGCGGCAGCCGCGATTTGGGCGCAAAAACGCGGCATTCCTCTCTATTTAGGGGAGTTTGGTGTGTACCGTTCGTACGCAAAACCAGAGGCCCGCGACACCTGGATCAGCGACGTTCGAACCGCTGCTGAGTCCAAACACATCGGCTGGTGCATGTGGGATTACCAGGCAAACTTTGGATTGGTCACCAAAGGCACCGCAGGAACGGTCGTGGACGAAGGGGTGCTACATGCCTTGGGACTCAAACGATAGGACTTAGCTATGGTTTTCCGGTTGTGCCATTAACCAGGAAGTAAACTTTTCAAATTGTTCCACGTGGAACAATCTGCCTGCGCCTGAATGTTCCACGTGGAACACTCCTACAGCCCCAACACGTCCACCCACTCGAAAGCGGAAGAAACCGAGAAATCCGGCTTCGCTTCTTCTAGACTCTTCGGCGAAAGTCCATACGCGCAGCCAAGCGCTTTTGTACCACCCGCGCGAGCCGTCTCGACATCCACGTGCGAGTCGCCAATCATTACGGTTTCTGCGGGTTTGATCGGCGCTCCCATCGCGGTGCTCGCTTCGGAGATGAGCCTGAGAATGCCCTCCGGATCGGGCTTCTTCCTGCTGAAGGAATTGCCCCCGTAGTTCTGAAAGAAGAACCTGTCGAGTCCGAAATGCCGGCAGATAGCGCGGCTGGGATTGACCGGCTTGTTCGTCAGCACAGCCATTGGCAGCGCGGGATGCCGTTCGCGAATCATTGTCAAGGCGTGCAGCACCCCGGGGTAGAGTGTCGTGAAATCCAGCTTGTGCACGTGGTAGTAAGCGATGAACCAGTGGGTCGCCTGGTAGATGAGTTCATCGTCGTGGGGGTCGGGCTGGTCGTGGATCAGGTGC
Organism: uncultured Granulicella sp.; assembly: GCA_963693075.2. Lineage (GTDB taxonomy): Bacteria > Acidobacteriota > Terriglobia > Terriglobales > Acidobacteriaceae > Edaphobacter. Next base: position 1,232,050 of record CAXMMP010000001.1, read on the forward strand.
GAGTGAGCGAGGGCGCGGCGGACAAGTGTAGCGGCTCCATCGCCGATATAAGTGGCGATGGTTTTGAGCGGAAGCTCTGGCTTGCCGTAGTGGGTGAGGGTGGCGTTGATGGAGTTGGCGAGATCGACTTGCGAGTCGACGAGCGTCCCGTCGAGGTCGAAGATGAGAAGCTTGGGGACGAACATTCGTCTTAGTTTAGTGGATCGCAAAAGGAAACCCCATGTCTCAGAAGCAAGACATGGGGCCTGAAGTGCTCAGCGCGGATCCCCTTCGGCAGACTCAGGACGGCGCCTTCTTAGTTGACCTCGATGTCGCCCGACCCGGTGATGACTTCGAGGGTAGGGCCGCCGCCGTTGATGGGGCCGGAGAAGTGGTGCTTTTCCGAGTCGCCATTCCCCGCTACGCGGATGTCGCCCGAACCTGTCGTGGCGCTGACGTTGAAGTGCGCATCCTTGCCGATGTGCAGGCGGATCGAACCCGACCCGGACTGCAGGCGCGACGAGCCGGTGAGCGAGCCATCGGCTTCAATGTCTCCTGAGCCGGTCTTCGCGGTCAATGAGCCGGCCAGACCGTGAATGCGAATCGAGCCGGAGCCGGTTGCAGTGCGGACTTCGCCGGGAGCAGTCTGCTGCAGCTCGAGATCGCCCGAGCCGGTATGCATATCAGCGGGTCCGGCAATGCCGTGGGCGCGAACAGATCCTGAGCCGGTCTCCGCCTTGAGGAACCGGCCGAGGTTGTCGATCTCGACATCGCCGGAGCCTGAGTGAACGTTCAACGCAACACCCTTCGGAGCCGAGATCTCGTAGTCGATGCTGATGTTGTTGTAGAGGTGGCGGTCTTCGGGGCTCACGTCGCCTACGTGAACGCTGTTGCCTGACTGCTGAATGGGTGGGTTGGCGACGATGCGGTCGATCCGTGCCTGCAAATCTCCGCCGGAGTTCCAGCCGGCCGTGACGTGCGCCTTGATGTGAATCTGGGAATCGGAACCGGCATAAATGTGCACATGGCCGGAGCCGGTCGAGACGTAGAGATCGGGCGTGGAGTTGACGGTGAGTGTGCGCTCGAAGTCAGTGGCTGCGTGAGCCGTTGCGGTAAGAGCTGCGGCTGCGAGGAGGGTACGGAGGATCATTTTTGGCTCCTTGAAATGTCGGAAATGCAAACGCAAAGTGAAAGATGGAAGAGATCCAGAGCTATTGCTGGAGGATGACCGGATCGTTTTCTTTCAGTCCGGTCAGGAGTTCGATCTTCGTGCCGTCTGAGAGGCCGGTGGTGACAGCTACGGTGCGGCGACCGGTCTTTTCATTGGGGTCTGGGACTTCGACGGTAGCTTTGCGGTCCTTATCGTACTTCACGGCTTGCTCGGGAACGGTGAGGACATTGTGGTGCTCGTCGAGCAGAATTTCGGCGTTGGCGGTCATGTTGGCTTTGAGTTCGCCGCCGGGATTGTCGATGGAGACCCGGACTTCGAAGGTGGTGACGTTATCCTTTTCAACGCCGAGGGGAGCGATACGTGTGACTTTTCCCAGGAAGGTCTTATCTCGAAATGACTCGACCTTGATGCGCGCGGGCTGGCCCATGAAGACCTTGCCGATGTCGGCTTCGTCGACCTTACCCTGCACGTAGACCTGGTGGGTGTCGCCTACGGTCATGACCAACGTGGCAGTCGAACCGAGCACGAGGATGGAGCTGACTGCATCGCCCTTTTCGACGTCGCGCGAGAGGACGACGCCATCCATCGGTGCGGTGATGTTGGTGTAGGAGAGCTGTTCCTGGAGCTGGCTGAGAGCGGCCTGTGCCTGCTGGACCTGCGCTTGCGCCTGGTGCAGCTTGGCGGAATCAACAGCGATCTGCGAGACGGCGCGATCACGGGTGTTGGCGGCGGCGAGGTACTTCTGGTTGGCGTCGTCGAGCGCCTGCGCGGAGACGACACCGTCGGCCTGCATCTGGCGGGCGCGCTCGTAGGTGTGCTTGTACATGGGGAGGTCGGGTGCTTCCGCGTTCACCTTGTCGAGCGTGATGGCTGCCTCGGCGGCGCGGGAGCCGGACTGGGCAGCGGCGAGTGTGGCCTTCTGGGCGGCGACCTGATCTAGAATCTCTTGCTGATCGAGCTGGGCGAGGAGTTCGCCTTTATGGACCTGGGCGTTGATGTCGATGGGCAGGTTGGTGACGATGCCGGAAGCCTTCGATTTGACCTCGACCTTGGTGATGGGCTGGACTTTGCCGGTAGCGACCACTGATTTCGCGACATCGCCGCGTGAGACTTTGGCCAGCATGGCGGGGTCGATGGCTTTGGATTTGCCGCGGACCACGAGGGTGACGCCTCCGATGACGGCCACCAGCAGAATGGTGAGGGTAATAAAGAGGACGCGGCGAGATTTCTTCTTCGGTGCCATGTGGGGTTATACGGAGGGGCGTGTGAATTGGTTCCCAAGGGTCGGGACCGGCCCTACTATCCCTTGTGCCTGCCGTTATGCGTATTTGCGGAGGACGCCGAGGACTTTGCCTTGGATGGAGACGTTGACGGCTGGAGCGTAGAGGGGGGCCATCTCGGCGTTGGAGGGTTGCAGGCGGATCATGCTGCCCTCGCGGTAGAAGCGCTTGAGGGTGGCGTCAGAGCCATCGATGAGGGCGACGACGATCTCACCTTCACGAGCCGTGCGGGTGCGCTCGACGAGAACGTAGTCCCCGGAGACGATATGCTCATCGCGCATGGAGTCGCCGCGTACTTCCAGAGCGAAAACTTCGCGGTTGCCAATAATGTCGCCGAGCGAGATGGATTCCGCGGTCTCGATGGCTTCGACTGGCTGGCCGGCGGCGATGCGACCGAGCAGCGGCAGGCGTTCGAAGCCCTTCTTGGTGCTGCGGGCGGGGAGTACATCGATGGACCTGCTGCGGTTATGCGCTCGCTGAAGGAGCCCTTTGTTCTGCAGGTTTGTGACGTGCTTGTGGACCGTGGCGAGCGATGAAAGGTTGAGGCCGGAGGCGATCTCTTCGTAAGAAGGGGAGTATCCGTTCTTCTGGGTGAAGCCGGAGAGGAAGTCGATTACTTCTTTTTGCCGCCGCGTGATTGCCATGCGGGAATTGTAGCGAATAAAAAGCGAATTGCAAGCGAAGAGTTTTGCAGGGGTTGGTGAGCGAGGTTCCGTCCCGGCACTTTGTTGCCGGTTGCCGGAGTGGCATTCAGGGTTCGCGCGAGAACTTGTTCCAAATTTGGAGTATGCGTTCGGAATTGGGGCTGTTGAAAAGTGGGTCCTGAATCGGAAATCGAATTTCGCAGAAACGCCGGTCGAGGCTATACCGCAGCCAGGTTTTGCGGGAAGGTAGTCAAACGGCACACAGTTCAACCGGGTGGATTACCCGTGATGGATAGAGTAGCCGGTCCGTTCCTAAGAGAAGGCAGGGCACATGCGCATCTTGATTATGGAAGACGACAAGGCTTTGGGACAGTTCCTGATTCGAGGGTTGACCTTCGAAGGATATGAAACGCGGTTGGCGGTCGACGGTCGGATCGGGTTGCAACTTGCACTGGACGGAAGGTTCGATCTGATCCTGCTGGACTTGAGTCTGCCCGGCATGGACGGGGTTCAGGTGCTCAGCGAGATGCGGCGGCGGTCACTGGATGCTTCGGTGCTGGTGTTGACGGGCCGGGTCGGGGTGGGCGAACGAATCAAATGCCTGGATCTGGGTGCAGACGATTACCTGATGAAGCCGTTCAGCTTTTCTGAGCTGACGGCGAGGTGCCGGTCGCTGATGCGTCGTCGAGAGCGGTTCGCCGATCCGATTCTGCGGCAGGGAGACCTGGAATTGAACCGAATGGACCGCAAAGTGGCGCGGAATGGGCGGCCGGTGGAGCTGACGGTCAAGGAGTTTGCTCTGCTCGAATACTTGATGCTGGCTGGCGGACGGACGTGCTCCCGCAGTGAACTGCTGAAAGAAGTTTGGCAGATGTCTCCGGATGCCGGGACGAACGTGGTGGATGTCTATGTGAACTATCTGCGGAAGAAGCTGGGCGCGGCACGGATGAGCCCGTGCGGACCCGGGATGGAACCGGAGCAGGAGGCCGTCATCGACACGGTGCGTGGTGAAGGGTACTCGCTGGCGTGTGGGCGGAAGCCGGTGCGGAGTGCCGGGGCCGAGAGTGGCGGGGGACTTGCTCCGGCACGTGGCGATGGGCTGCGCTTGGCGTTAGCGGTGCGAGCCAGTGCGTAGCGGCAAGGACGGAGATCTTCGGGCTCAAGGTGGGCAGGTTCCCGCGTGGATTCAGACCGCGCTGCACGACCTGTGCCAGCCGCTGACGGCACTTGAGTGCAGGCTGTACCTGAACACGATGCCGATGCTGGAGGCTGACGAGGCGCATGCCGCTCCGGAGGAAGAGCGCGAGAAGGTGCAACAGGGGATTCAGGAGGCGCTGGTCGAGTGCGGTCGCATGATGCGGATGGTGCGGGCAATGCAGGAGCGTATGGCTCTTGAGGCACATGGGGCGGGCTGGAACGTAGAGGGGGCGGGCGATGAGCGGGTCACAGGGATTTCGGACGGGCGAGCAGCGGATGGTGATGCGGTCGGTGGTGCTGGCGAGCGCCGACGCGGGGTTGAGGCAAAGACTGAACGAGGGTTTGACGGGGCTGCGGTGGACCGTTCGTGAGGCGCAGGGCGGAGCCGATGCGATGGCGCAGGTTGAGACGATGAGGCCGGAGGCCCTGCTGGTGGATGGCTGGCTGCCGGACCTCGAGGTGGGGGAGTTTTCAGAGCAGATGTCGGCGATGTATCCGGCCATGGACGTGCTGCGGTTGGATGGGGATATACGGTCGGCGGGAGCAAAAAGCCCGAGGCGCAACGAACTGCTGCATGCGCTGAGGCTGGCGCAGGAGTATGCGCCTGCCGCTGCCGTTCCGCAGGAGATGCTGGTGGTACCCGCTGCGCGGGTGACTGTGACAGAGTCGTTGCCGGAGATGGTGGGCGACAGTGCCACGATGCTGGAGTTGGCGCGGATGATTCGGCTGGTCGCGCCGCGTTCGGCGACGGTGTTGATCGAAGGCGAGACGGGAACAGGGAAGGAGGTTGTCGCGAAGGCGGTTCATCGATTGAGTGCGCGAGCTGCAAAGAGCTTTACTGTGTTGAACTGCGCTGCCATCCCGGAGTCTTTGTTGGAAGCCGAGTTGTTCGGGCATACACGCGGCGCGTTTACGGGGGCGGTGCAATCGAGGACCGGAAGGGTTGAAGCCGCACATGGAGGGACGCTGTTCCTGGATGAGATTGGCGAGATGCCAATGGCTTTGCAGGCAAAGATGTTGCGGTTTCTAGAGTGTGGCGAGATTCAGCGGGTGGGCGATAACGAGACGATGCGGGTCGATGTGCGGGTGATCGCGGCGACCCATCAGCATTTGGAAGAGCGGTCTGAGGCAGGGACGTTTCGGCTGGACCTGTATCACCGGCTGGCGGTGTTTCCGCTGGAAGTTCCACCGTTGCGGGAGCGGTTGGAGGACCTGCCGGCCCTGGTCGAGTTCTTCCTGGAACAGATGGGGCGGGAGATACCGCGCAAGCAGGTGGGCACCGGCGCATTGCAGCGGCTGGTCGAGTATGAGTGGCCCGGGAACGTCCGGGAGCTGAAACATGTGCTGGAGCGGGCGGTGATCCTGGCGGGGGATGCACCGGTGATCGGAGCGGACGAGATTCGCTGGCGGGTTCGCGGGGCGGGCTAGCGTTCGACCAAAGAGTTTAGTTTCAGGGCGGCCGTCTCGAGGTTTAGAGACGGCCTTTTTTTGCCGAGACGGGGCGCAGGCAATCGGGAGTCGAAGACGGATTGGGTCGTTCTTATGTTTGAGGTTGGAGAGTGGACTTCCGGGTGCATGGGTGGGGAGCGAGGTGGGCGTGGATGGTGACGACGGGATTGACGGATGCACTGAGCCGCTACCTGGATTTGACGGCGGATCAGTTGAAGCTGACGGCGGGCAATATGGCGAATGTCGATACGCCGGGATACAAGACGCAGGGGTTCGATTTTGAAGCGGAGTTTTCGCAGGCGTTGAAGGGCGCGCCGGGGTCGACGTATGGCGGACCGAAGGTGAGCGAGGTGGATGGGCTGGTGGCGCGGCCGGATGGCAATACCGTTTCGATCGACCGAGAGAGCATGAATCTAGCGAAGGCACAGTTGCAGTTTCGAATGGGAGTTTCGCTTTTGAAGGAACAGTTTTCGCAGGTACTTTCGGCGATCCATGCGGCGGATAAGTAAAGGCAGGACCAGGTAGTTCGGAGTGAAGGGCGAACGCTATGAACTTGATGGGTATGTTGGATGTGAGTGGGTCGGCGTTGCGGGCGGAGCGGGTCCGGGCAGAGGTCGTGGCTTCGAATATGGCGAATGCCGAGACGACACGGACGGCGGACGGCGGACCGTACAAGCGGCATCACGTCGTGTTTTCGGCGGTTGATGGAAGCTTTGGGGATTCGCTGCTGGGGCAGGATTCGATGAGGAGCCTGGGAACGCCGGGGACTTCGGCTGCCATGGGCGGGGTTGAGGTGTCTGGGGTAATCGAGGATCAGGGTGGACCGAATATGCGATTCGATCCGACGCATCCGGATGCGGGAGCGGATGGGTATGTAGCGTATCCGGACATCAACCCGCTGACAGAGATGGTCGACCTGATGGGGGCCAGCCGCAACTATGGCTTGAATGCTTCGGCGGTGCAGGCGGAGAAAGGGATGTTGAGCAGTTCGCTCGATTTGATGAAGTGAAGAGGCAGGAATTAGGGGACGGCGAGTGGAAGGACCGGTACAGGAGGTGAGATGGTTGCGATTGAGGGGTTGGGGGCAGTTGTTGGGGCGAGCGGGACACCGGGAGTGCAGCCGGTTGGGGGTGGATCTCCCTTCAGCGGCATCTTCAAGTCGATGGTGGCGCAGACGGGCGCGCTGGACCAGAAGGCGCAGCAGGCCGTTACTGGATTGTTGAGCGGGACAGGAGTGGACGTGCACGAGGCGATGATTGCAACGCAGAAGGCGGACATCGCGTTCGAGTTGGCGCTACAGGTACGGAACAAGGCGGTTGGTGCTTACCAGCAGATGATGTCGATGCAGTTTTGAGTTGGAGCGTCCCACTGCCGCTAAGGGCAAGTGTAGGAACTGACAGGGTTACAATGTTTTAGGCCAGGAGCTGTTTTGCATGGCGGAGTTGGGGAAGGCGAGTAACGGGGTCGGGCAGCAGGCTTTGGCGGTGATTGCGCGAGGTCGTGGGCAGTTTGTCGCGTTGCCGGTGAAGAAGCGGAACTGGCTGGTGGGTGGCGTGCTGATGCTGGCCGGGCTGATCGCGTCGATGAGCTGGTATGCGATGCGGCCGGACTGGCGAACGTTATTTTCCGGGCTCGAGGCGCGTGATGTGCAGATGGTGGAGCAGGAGTTGGGTGCGGCGGGGATCACCTATCAGGCGACGTCCGATGGAGGCGGGATCGAGGTTCCGGCAGAGCTGCTGGATAAGGCCAGGATCGAGGTTGCGACGAAGGGGATGCCGCAGACGGGGCGGTTAGGATTCGAGCTTTTCGACAAGCCGAATTGGGTCGGCAGTGAGTTCGATGAAAAGGTGAACTATCAGCGAGCACTCGAGGGAGAGCTGGAACACACGATCGGATCGCTGGGTGCGGTACGGTCAGCGAGGGTACACCTGGTGCTGCCGGCGGAGAGTTTGTTTCTGGCCGAGGCCAAGGTTGCGAAGGCGAGTGTGGTGCTGAAGCTTCGCAGGATGGATCTAGCGCAGGAACAGGTGGATTCGATTCGGCGGCTGGTGGCGGGTGCAGTTGAGAATCTTGATCCGGCAAATGTGACGTTGGTGGATGCTGATGGACGGCAGGACTTTGCAGCTAAGAGCGGCCACGCTCGCGAAGGCGAGGCGGACCAGGCGATGGAGACGAGGCTGGTCGCGATGCTGGAGCCGATGGTGGGTGTCGGGAATGTGAGGACGGTGGTGAATTCGAGTTACGACGAAGGAGCCGAAGAAAGGACGGACGAGATGTACGATCCGGCGCAGTCTGCAACGCTGTCAATCGAGAAGACGGAACAGATCAGCGGAAGCGGTGCGGGGGGTGGCAAGGCAACGGGCGTTCCGGGGACGGCAAGTAATACGCCAGCGGCTGCCCCTGTGAACGCGGTGCAGGGAAGCAAGACGGCTGCGGCGCCGGGGGTGCCTCCGCTATTGAAGGAGCCGGCTGCGGCGAAGGAGGAGCTACCGGTGTATCCCGACAAGGCGAGTGGTGCGGGGTCGACGATGAAGGAGGAAACAGCCACGTACGGGGTGTCGAAGCACACGGTTCATCGGGAGGATGAGCCCGGGAGGCTGAAACGTGTGACTGTGGCGGTGCTGGTGAATGACCGGCAAGTTGTCGGGGCCTCTGCCGACAAGGTTGAGTGGAAGCCGAGGTCGAGTGAAGAGATGCATCGGTTGGAAGGACTGGCGCAGGCGGCGGTGGGATTTGATGCGAAGCGTGGAGATACGGTGACAGTTGAGAACGTGAGCTTCAACTCGAATGGCGCAGAGCTGGCTCCGACCGGCGCGGCAAAGGTAATGGATGAAGCGAAAAGCTTGATGTCATCGCAGCCCAATGCGCTGCGCGCGGTGATGCTTGGTGGTTTGGGTTTGCTACTGATCACGATGGTGCTGAAGCCGGTGGCACAGCAGGTGGTGGCAACGTTGAAGGCTCCAGCTTCTTTGAGTGCCGGGGCGCGACTTTCGTTGAGTGGTGCGGGTGTTGAGGCTCTGGGGGTGGGATCCACAGAGTCTGACGATGAAGAGTTCCGCGGACCTTCGAGCGCGGTGGTCGTCGAGCAGCTGGCCGAGCATATTCGCAGGAAGCCGATGCAGAGCACGAGGCTTCTTGCGAACTGGATCGAAGGCGCGAAGGAGGGTGCCTGATGGCGACGGCGGGGAGTGCGGTCTCGTTGGTGAAGCGCGGTCCAGTGAAAGAGGCTATACCGGAGATGCCCGAGCCTCCGATACCGGGATTGCGGAAGGCCGCGATCCTGATGATGGGGCTTGAAGAGGAGGTGGCGACGCTGCTGTTCCAGAACCTGGGCGAGGCGGAGGCGCAACGCGTGACGCAGGAGATCACGCGCATGGGCGATGTGACTTCGAGCGAACTGCGGCGCGTGTTGGGCGAGTTCCACGGGCTGCTGGAAGCGGATGAGTACGTGATGCGCGGTGGGACAGACTATGCGTTGCGCCTGTTGACCGAGGCGTTCGGTGAAGTGCGTGCACATGGAATGTTGGCGCAGGTGCAAGCGGGCGCGGATAACTCGGTTGGCGACATTGCCACGCTACAGAAGCTGGAGCCGCAACAGCTTAGTAAGTTTTTGGAGAACGAGCACCCACAGACAGTGGCGCTGGTTCTAGCGCATCTCGACGCAAAGCGCGGGTCGACCGTGCTGATGCATCTTGGACAGTCGATGCGGGTGGAGGCGATTCAGCGGCTCGCGGAGATGCGGCAGTTTTCGCCGGAGATGGCGCAGAAGGTGGCGCTGGTGCTGGCGCGCAGGATGGATTCACTTGGGTCGACCGGGCGCAAGGCCTATGCCGGATATAAATCGGTGGCGGAGATTCTGAACCGCATGGATACAGCGGCGACCAAGTCGATTCTTGAGGAGATTGAGCAGAAAGAGCCGAAGGTCGCGACTGATATACGTGCGTTGATGTTTACCTTCGATGACTTGCTGACAGTTCCTCAGGCAAGCATTCGCGAACTGGTGAGTGCAGCGGATAAAAAGATGCTGGCGATGGCCTTGAAGGGGGCGAAGGAAAATGTGCGGGCGCTGATGTATCTCGCAATGAGCTCGCGTGCGGCGGAGATGTTGAAGGAAGATATGGAGTCCATGGGACCAGTGCGTGCGAAGGACGTGAGCGCGGCGCAGTTGGACTTGCTGGTTCTGGCGAACAAGCTTGAAGCGGAAGGCAAAATGATCTTGCGGATGGAGACGGACAATGATCTCGCAATCTGAGCAACTGGGGGCGACTCGACGTGGAGTGCGGCGGGCGGGCGAGGTGAGCGATTTGATGGGGACGCGCGGACCAAAAGCGGTGGCGGATCTGCTGGGGCGCTCAGGCGTGAGTCGGGGCATTACCGAGATGCTGTTTCCCGAGATCGAAGACTTGTTAGCCGCTGAGAGTGCCGGGGATGCGCCGGCGCGTCCGGTCGAGGCGGCGATCGAGAGCGAGCTCGATCCGGAGATGGAGGGGAATCTGCGTGTTGCGGCTGCTCGCGAAGAGGCTTATGCGTTGGCGCGTGGTGATGCCGAGGTGGAGTTGACCGCACGGCTGACGGAGGAGCGCCGTCGTGTGGATCGGATGCGGGTAGAGTTCGCGAGAGACCGACAAAGATTTTTTTCGGCTGCCGAGAGCCAGGTGGTGAAGCTCGCTCTCGCGGTGGCGAGCCGTGTGCTGGCGCGCGAGGTGACGGGGGATGGGATGCATCTGCGGTCGACGGTGAAGGCTGCGCTGGCGCGGGTGCAGGATAGCAGCGCCACCAGCCTGCGGGTTCCGGTGGACGAGGTGGAGGCGTGGACAGCGGTCTTCCAGCGCGGGTCCGCGGGCAAGGTCAAGGTCGTCGGCGACGAGCGGATGACGAAGGGCGAGTGCGTGCTCGAGACGACGGTGGGACGCGTGGAACTGGGAGTGGATGTGCAGATGAGCGAGGTGGAGCGCGGTTTTGGCGAGTTGCTGCAAGGCAATGAAGTGGCTTCGGAAAAGATAGGGCCAGAGCGCGTCCACGCGACAGACGCCGAAGGTGAGAAGACGGGGACGCGATGATCATGACGCAGGAGCGGCTTGGTTCGGCGAGTTTGACGGCATTCTTTGCGACGCTTGAGACGCGGCCCGCATGGCGCTGGACAGGCAATGTGTTGCAGGCGAATGGGCAGACTGTAGAGAGTGAAGGGCCGCTATGCTCGGTGGGTGAGTGTTGCGAGGTGATCGATTCGTCCGGCGTGCGTCATCCGGGTGAGGTCATCGGGTTTCGTGGGACAAATGTGGTGTCAATGCCGCTCGATGCGACGCAGGGGATTCAATATGGCGACGGGGTCCAGGCGCTGGGGTCGCTGCCGTCTATTGCGGTGGGCGAGCAGATGCAGGGGCGGGTCTTGAATGCGCTGGGCGAGCCGTTGGATGGCATGCCAAAGCCGCGCGTGCGCGAGCTGTGGCCGCTCGATGGCGCGGCTCCGATGCCGATGGAGCGCGAGCCGATTCGTGAGCCTCTGCAGACGGGGCTGCGAGTGATCGACGGACTGCTCACGGTTGGTCGCGGGCAGCGCATTGGAATCTTTGGGGGATCGGGCGTGGGTAAGAGCACGTTGATCGGCATGATGACGCGGAATACGGCGGCCGACCTTACGGTGGTTGGGTTAGTGGGCGAACGCGGGCGGGAGGTAAGGGAGTTTGTTGAGGATTCACTTGGCATGGAAGGCCGGAAGCGCGCAGTGGTGCTGGTGTCGACGAGTGATCAGAGCCCGTTGTTGAGGATGCGCGCGGCGCTGGCTGCGACCGCGGTCGCGGAGTTCCATGCGCGGCGCGGGAAGCATGTGCTGCTAATCCTGGATTCGCTGACGCGCTATGCCATGGCGGCTCGGGAGGTAGGGCTTGCCGCGGGTGAGCCCCCGGCCAGCAAAGGATATACGCCGAGTGTGTTTACCCGTCTGGCGAAGTTGATTGAGCGTGCCGGCAACTTCGAGAGAGGAAGTATCACTGCGTTTTACACGGTTCTGATGGAAGGTGACGATCAGCAGGACCCGGTGGTGGATGCGGTGCGTTCGTTTCTGGATGGGCATATTGTTTTGTCGCGGGAACTTGCCAAGGCCGGGCATTATCCTCCGGTCGATGTGCTGGATTCGTTGAGCCGTCTTATGCCGGCAGTGACGACGGCGGAACATCGAGCACGGGCGGGTATAGCGCGGAGTTTGCTTGCGGCTTATGCGCGGAGCGAAGACCTGTTGAAGGTCGGTGCGTACAAGACAGGAATGGACGTGATGCTGGATCGGGCAATTGCGGCGCGAGGGCCGCTGATGCGTTTCTGCGAGCAGGCGAGCGAGGAGCATGTGTCGTTGAGCGAGAGCGTCACGGCGCTCGATGAGATGGTGTTGTGATGGCGGCGGGTCCTGGGGGGCTGAAGCGGCTGGCGAAGCTCTATGGGATGGTTGAAAGCTTGCAGGCGATGCAGGTACGATCGGCCGCGCATGCCTTGGATGAGGTGGAGCGAGCGGCGCTTCACCTTGTCGCCACGCGGCACGCTGAGGTGTGCGAAGGAAGGCGGGCCCTGGAGCAGGGGAGCAGGGTGGAATCGATGGCCGCAGAACGGAGCTCTGCGGTCACGGAAGTCCGCCGCGCGGCGCTCGCGAAGATGAAGGCAGCGCGGAGAACGGAGCATGCGCTGGCGGTGGAGACGCATCGTGCGAGCCGGGTCGAGCTTCGTCAGATCGATGGCATGGTCGATCGAATGCAGACGGCTGCACTGTCTGAAGTGGAGCGCTTCGCACAACGCGTCTCAGACGACCGCTTTCTGTCGCGGCGCGTTTGGACGCAAGCTAAGAACCGCGAACGGGCGTGAGTGTGGCCTAATCCGCTGGGGGATTGGTTTGGCGAGCCTCGTGCATTCACTTCCGGTGGATGATGCATGCGATTCATATCGAGATGGCGCAGATGGTGACGCGAGGGACTGCCGTTGGAGCGACCACTGCCACTCCAACAGAGCCGATGAGCTTTGCCAAGAGCTTCGCTGATTCGCTCAAAGTAAAGGATCTCATGCAGAATGCGCCGATGAGTTCCGCGAAGCCCGAGAGCGGTCGAGAGACGAGTCTTGACCTGACCCATGAGAGTGAATCCAGGGCGGGGATACCGTCCACGAGCGTGGACAAGTCAGTCGAGGATGCAAAGCCCTCGGCTGCTCCGGGCCTCGTCAGCCCAGCGCCTACCGGGGCGACGGCGCTTCCGGTGTTACCGCCGAAGGTGGACGCTTACGAGATGGTCGGGCTGCCTCAGCGGCAGGTTGCACCACGTCCCGTGACTTCACCAAGTATGGAGAGGCCGGCACCGGAGCAAAGGGCCTTGGCGGCTCCTGTAACGTCTGCGAGGATGTCAGCGAAGACACCCGCGAATCTCGTCAAGCCGGAAATGCCCGCAAGGAAGGTCTCAACCGCCCAAATTAAGGAACCGGATGTGGCTGCATCGAGTGAAAAAAACGCTGCGATGACAGTCGCGCTGCATCCGAGTGAGGCTCAGCGTGCATCCCCGCATGCTGAGCGAGCTACGGTTGTGGCCTCTCCCAACGAAGTACATGCCGCAGCCCATGCTCCGACAGCAGTTGCTTCAAACGTGATGATGACGCCTACGTCGACCCTGGTGCCGTTGCAGCCGATCTCAGTGCCGAATGTGGTCGGGAATAGCTCGATAAAGCAAGCAGATCCCGGCGGAAGAACGGCTATCCGCGGAGTGCTCAAGACAGCTCCTGGTAGTGTGCCGAAAGCTGATGCTGAGCATGAAGAGTTGAGCAGCTCAACGCTTCCGATAAGGCCGATCAAGGGAGGCAGCGAGAGCAGCCATGAGGCGTTTCGGGCGGTCGCGTCCGAGCCAACACATGACACTTCTGGCGCCGACCCGAACATGCCTGCTTCTGCAGTGGTGGCGAGTCTTCCGTCTCTCATCACCTCGGGGTCGGGCACGTTGAAGGGCGATGGCGTTCCTCATGCGGAAGCCGCTCTACGGGCGGCGGGCAACGCATCGGAGATTAGCGAGCCTCGCACGCTTGTAGCATCAGCGAACGCACTGGAGGTTGGCGTCGGCGGTGGTTCGCATGGCTGGTTGAGGGTACGTGCGGAGCTTGGGCATACGGGTGAGGTGAAGGCCTCGCTGATCGCTTCGAGCGCCGGGTCGGTAACGGCGTTGAGCAGGGAGCTTGGGGCGTTGACTGAGTTTTTGCGGAGTGAGTCGGTTGGTGTGACGTCGCTTGCGGTGACGGCTCCAGAACGCCATTCCGCCATGCACGGGGCTACGACGGGAAGCGGGTCTGCCAGTGAAGGAGGGGGGCGGTCCGGCAAAGAATCTCGCCACGACGCGCAGGGACTTTCGGGCAAAGCGCAGCCTGAGAAGGTGTGGGATGAAGCGGCTTTGGCTTCATGGCCGCTTGGCATGAGTGTGCCGGTGGCAGGAGGAAGCTGGCTGAATGTGAGGGTTTAGTGGGCGTGTGTGGCTGGCGCGTTCTCGGCGGTCTAACGATTACCAGATGTTTGAGGAGGGGATGATGGATGCAGGTTCGATCATAAGCAGTTCAATGTTGAGCGATGCGTCGAAGAAGGTGGCGCAAGGTCTGAAGACGACCGCGTCGCAACAGAGGGCGATCTTGACGCCGCGTCGTTCGATTGTGGGAGTCGCCCCGGCGAACTTGACGCCGGCGACTGCAAAGCCGCTGGCGACTGGTGCGGCTACCGGGAGTGGCAGCTCGACGTCGACGAGCACGGCGGATGCGGGAGACATTACCTCAAACGATTTTCTTACGTTGCTGGTGACCGAGATGCAAAATCAAGATCCGACGCAGCCGACCGATCCGAATGCTTATATTCAGCAGCTTGTGGGTGTGAACAGTCTGCAGCAGTTGATTGCGATCAACAACGATCTGACAGCGGTGACCGGGACGCTGGGGACGAGTTCGGCGCAAGGAGTGACGGGCAGCGGCGTGTCGGCAATCAGCGCGGCAACGTCGGCCCCGACAAGCATGCTCTATGGAACTTCAGGGATGTTCGGACAGGATTCGTAACCAGCAGCATTGCTCAGGACTGAGCGAGGGAGAGCGGCATGCCAAATTTTTCCATTCCATTGACGGGCCTTCAGGCGGATACCATTGCGCTGAATACGATTGGCAACAACCTTTCGAACTTGAACACCACGGCGTTCAAGGGACAGACGACGACGTTTGAGGATCTGTTCTACCAGAACATCGGGACGACGGGTTCTGGCAACACACTTCAGGTCGGCGTGGGGACCAGGGTTTCGGGGACGAGCAGCGATTTTTCACAAGGCAGCTTGACGACGACGAGCACGTCAACGGACCTGGCGATGAATGGCGATGGCTTCTTCGTGGTGGCGAATGGGAAGACCCAGGAACTGACACGAGCCGGAGACTTTCAACTGAACGCGGCGGGCGACTTGGTGACAACGGATGGCCAGAGCGTGATGGGATACGGCGCAACGAATGGCGTGGTCAATCTGAATGGCGGGCTCACGGCCCTGCAACTGCCGGTTGGTACGACCGAGACGGCGCAGGCCACGCAGAATCTTTCGCTTTCGACCAGCCTGGATTCGGGATCGTCAACCGGGACGAGCTTTTCATCGGAGGCGACGATCTACGACTCGCTGGGCCAGAGTCATCTGGCGACCGTGACGTATACGAAGCAGTCCGCCTCGACGTGGGGCTATGCGATCACGCTGCCGGCGGCTGATGCGACGGGAACGCCGGTGAACTCGACGGGGACACTGACCTTCGATTCGAGCGGCAAGCTGACCTCGCCGACCGGCAACGTTGCTGGTGTCGGCTTCTCCGGGTTGACAGATGGTGCGGCGAATCTCTCGTTCAACTTCAACCTGTATGACTCGAACGGAAATGCACTCGTATCGCAGACTTCAGGCACTTCAAGCACATCGGCGACCTCGCAGGATGGGTTTTCAGCGGGTGCCTATCAAGGCTTCTCAGTCGACGGGACGGGCGTGATTACGGCATCGTTCTCGAACGGGCATACCGAGGCTGTGGGCCAGGTCGCGGTGGCACTCGTGACGAATCCGGATGGATTGACGCGGGCTGGATCGAACGATTACACGTCGACCGATGCCTCGGGGGAGGTATCGATTGGGACGGGCGGAGTTGGCGGTCGCGGATCGGTGGAAGGGGAAGCACTCGAGCAGTCGAACGTGGATATCTCAGCCGAGTTCTCGGACCTGATCATCGCGCAGCGTGCCTTCGAGGCGAACTCAAAGACGGTGACCACATTCGACACGGTCACGCAGGAAGCGATTGCGATGATCCGTTGAAGTTAAAAAACTTTCTTCGCTGGGGAGCCCGATGGGCTCCCCTCTTTTTGATGAAAGTGTCCTAATTTGAGTCGGCCCGGAGTGGCAGGGCGGGTGCAGTGTCTTCCGGCAGGACGAGTTTTGCATGAGCGATGGGGTTGATAGTCCGGCTGGAGCGACTGAGGCACCGAAAGCAAAGGTGCCGCTGCTCTCGTTGATGGTAGCGATGGTGCTGTCGGTGGTCGTAGCGACGGGGGCTATCGGCGGCGCGTTGGCCTGGGCGGTGAAGACGAATCGTCTGCCGCTGGCGGGTACGACGAAGACCGAGGTGGTGGAAGCACCCGAACCGACGCCGACGAAGTTGGTACCGCTCGACCCTTTGCTGGTGAACCTTGCGGATACCGATGGGCATAGCTATCTGCGGGTTTCGGTGACGTTGAAGGTGGAGGATCCACCGCCGGTCAAGGGCGCGAAGCCAAAGGAAGAGAAAGAGACGAAAGGTCCGGCGAAGAATGAGTTCGATGCGTCGGAACGTGATGTCGCGCTTGAGCTGCTGGGTAAAGAGACGTCGGTTGAACTGCTTGCGCCGGATGGCAAGTTGAAGCTCAAGAAAGAACTCGAAGCGGCGCTGAAGGAGAAGGTGCCCGAGGTGAAGGTCATTGAGGTGTTGATCACGGAGTTTCTGGTCCAGCGATGACGGGAGTGGCGATGGCTGAAGGTTTGGCGGTTCCGGTGTTGGCCTTGGAACGCTCCGGGGCGATGGTGGCTGCGGCATTGCAAGCCAATGCGGCTAAGGCTGCCGTTGCTAGACCGCTCGCAGGCATGGAACAGCATGCGCAATGGCCTACGCTGGCAAAGCTTCCGCTGAAGCTGGAGGTCACAGTGCCGGTCCCGCAATTTCGCGTACGCGACCTCTTGGCGCTGAAGGAAGGTCAGAGGATCTCGACGACGTGGCAGGCGTCGGAGGATGTGCCGCTGGCGGTCGGCGGAGTGCAACTGGCGTGGAGTGAGTTTGAGGTAGTTGAGCAACGGATGGCGATCCGGCTGACGCGGCTGGCATGACCAACACGATGGAGGGCGGGTGATGTATCTGGTGAGGACGATGAGGAACGAAGAGGCGCAGGAGCGGAAGATTGGCGGATTTGTAGGCTGGGTCAGCGAGATGAGCCGCTGGTGGCAGAAACGCGTCATGCGCGAACGGAGACGCGAAGCCAAGCGGCAGATGTTCCTGGTTGAGTCGATTCAGCTCGGGCCCAGGCAGCGTGTGGTGTTGCTGCGGTGCGGCGGCGACCGCTTTCTTGTAGGAACCGGGGCGGACGGCATTCAAAGCATTGTGCGGGTGGGGGCTGCGCCTGAGACGGGTGAACTGCCCGTGGTTGCAGGCATCGATGTGCGATGGGGCTAGGCGTCCTGATGCGGGTTGTCCTGTTCGCGCTCGGCCTGCTGATGCTGGCGACGGCGGTGGTGCAGGCGCAGCCGTTGGCGACTGCGGACCGCACGCCACAGGAACAATCCGCGATCGAAGCAAGCGCGAGACACATGGTGGAGGCAAGAGCCAGGAAGGCAGAGACGGCAAAGAAGGGTTTGCAATCTACGACAGCGAGGAAAAAGTTGGAGCCCGCGGTTACGGTTAGTCCCGTGCCGGGTAAGGACACGATTGCCGGAGTGCTGGCGGCGGGTGGAAGCTCACCGTGGGCAATCGTGGTGGGGCTTACGTTGCTGACGCTGTTGCCGGCGTTGCTGCTTGCAATGACGCCGATGGTTCGGCTGCTGGTGGTGTTTCATTTCCTGCGGCAGGCGCTCGGCACCCAGACCGCTCCAAGCAACCAGATCCTGATGGGGCTTTCCCTGATGATGACCTGGTTCCTGATGTCGCCGGTGCTGAGCGAGGTGGAGAGACAGGCGACGACACCGTATCAGCAGGGCGCGATTAGCGGCGAGGTGGCGATCGAGCGCGGCATGGTGCCGGTGAAGACCTACATGCTGAAGTATGCGCGGGAGAAGGATCTGGAAGTGTTTGCCGCTGCTGGTTTGGCAGTGCGGCCTGAGACACGTGAAGCGTTGCCTTTTCAAGTCGTGGTGCCCGCTTACATCTTGAGCGAGTTGAAAGCCGGATTTCAGATTGGTGCGGTGTTGTTCCTGCCGTTTCTGTTGGTGGACCTGGTCGTAGCGAGCGTGACAACGTCGATCGGCATGCTGCAGCTGCCGCCCGTGGTGATCTCCACTCCGGTAAAGATTGTGCTGTTCGTGATGGTGGATGGCTGGAACCTGCTCGCGGATAAGTTGCTGCATAGCTTTTGAAGGGCAAACGCTGGCAGGCGATGAGGAGAGAGATGTCGACAGATCAGGTAGTGCAGATGATGCGCGAGTTGTTGATTGAAGCGCTGCTGTTGAGCTCGCCCTTGCTTATTTCAGCCGCCGTTGTCTCGTTGTGTGTGAGCCTGGTGCAGACGCTGACCAGTGTGCAGGAGCAGACATTGACGGCGGTTCCTCGTCTCGCGGCCGTGTTTGTGGTGACGATGGTGACGATGCCCTGGATGGTGCATCGACTGACGGGATACACGTTGCGACTATTTTCGGACTTTCATCGGTTCCTGGGATGAGCAAGACAGCTCTCAATCGATGGGACGGGTACGCGAAGGAGGCCGCCGCGTATGGGTGACTTGGAGAAATTCTTCGCGGCCGGCGTGCTGGTGTCCGTCCGGTTGAGCGGGCTGATGGTGTTTTCGCCGGTATTCAGTTCGTCGGCGATCGCTCCGCGGATCAAGGCGGGTTTTGTAATTGCGATGACCGTGTTGCTGGCTCCTGTCGTGGGACTGGTGGGAGGCGCCCGACCCGTCATCGATGGAAGCGGAATCGTTGGGGAGCTTGGGGTAGGCATGACCTTTGGGCTGTGCCTGATGATGCTTACCGAGTCGTTGACGATGGCGGGGACGTTGATGGGTGTGAGCTTCAGCTTCTCGCTGGTGAACCTGCTGGACCCTAACACGATGGTCGAAACTGCGGTCCTCGGGCAGATGCTTGGATGGCTGGGACTGCTGGTCATCCTCGGGGCTGGACTCGATCGCGTGCTGCTGGCAGCGCTGGTGACGAGCTTTCGCATGGTGCCGGTCGGGCAGGCGACGGTGCTTGCGGGTACGGGGTCAGCCATCGTTGGCATGGTGGGTGGAATCTTCCTTTCGGGCCTGCAACTTGCGGCTCCGGTGATGGCGGCTGCGTTGGCGGTTGAGATGACGCTCAGCATGGTGAGTCGTCTGGCCCCGATGCTGCCGGTGCAGGTGGTCGGGATTCCTCTAAAAACGCTGGCCTCTTACGTCGTTCTTCTGGGCAGCCTCGCGGTATGGCCGGGGTGGATCGAACGGCACTTCCAGGCACTGCTGGATGCGGCAGGAAAGCTGCTGGTGACGCATGGCTGAGAAAGGCACCGAAGCCGGGACCGCGCAACATAAGAAGAAGGCACATGAGCAAGGCGATAGCGTGCGCAGCCGCGAATTGCTGAGCGCGGTGGCTCTCTTCGCGGGCGTGCTGGTACTCGGGTTTGTGTCCACCGGCTTCGTGCATTCATGGCGCATTGTCTTCGAGCAGAGCCTTGGATCAGGCGGGCTCGTCGAGGGTGACGGGGACTTGCGATGGATTGCCGCGCTCCGCCGTATGGTCGCACCGGCGCTGCTGCCGGTCGGCTTGGTCATGGCAGCGAGTTTCGCGGGAGCCCTATTGGTCGGAGTCGCGCAGGGCGGCGGATTGGCGCTGCATCCGAATGCGATTAGTTTGAAGCCCGAAAGGCTGAACCCCGGCACAAACCTGGGAAACATCTTCAGCTTGCGTGGGCTGGCCCGGGTGATGAAGTCGCTGGTGCCGGCTGCGGCGATGGTCCTGTTTGGGTGGGCCGCGTTGAAGGCGCTGATGGTGCCAATGCCGGTGATGAGTCTTGTTCGACTGCCTCATGCGTTTTCTGCCGCGTACGGACTCGCGGTGGATGCGGCGATGGTGACGCTCGCATGGAGTGGGCTCGACTACGCGGTCGAATGGGCCGCCTTCAGCAAGCGCATGAAGATGACCAAACAGCAGGTGAAAGACGAGTACAAGGAGACGCAAGGGAATCCTCAGGTGAAGAACCGTGTGCGTCAGGCGCAGCACGCGATGCGCCGTCGCAAGGTGAAGGCGGATATCTCGCGCGCGAGTGTGGTGGTGACCAACCCAACGCACTATGCGGTGGCGCTCGAATTCAGCTTCGAAACGATGAGCGCGCCGACTGTGCTTGCGAAAGGACGCGATCTCCATGCGGCGGTCATTCGCGAAGAGGCCCGGTGGGCGTGTGTGCCGTTGATTGAAAATCCGCCGCTGGCGCGCAGTTTGTATGCGGCGGTTGACGAGGGACAGGCAATTCCGTTTGAGCTGTACGCGGCGGTTGCGGGCATTCTGGCGTACCTCTATCGGCAGAAGGTGGAAGAGAAGTTGAGGGCGGAGAGGTTCAGGGCAGCTCCTGCTTCGGCATGAGCAACGACCACTAATTGAACTCGAATTACGCAAGAGAAGAGCGCGACGTTTCGCAGGGGATGGCATGATTTGGCGGAAGTGAAGCAGGGCGGAGGGTTAAATTTAGGGCGGCTCCAGGCATTTCTTCTGCCGGTGATGGGGATCAGCATGGTGTTTGTCATGCTCATCCCTATCCCGGCGTTCCTGCTGGATATCTTGCTGGCTGGATCGATCGCGGCTTCGGTGATTGTCTTTCTCACGGCGATCCAGGTGAGGAAAGCGGTCGATTTCTCGGTCTTTCCAACCCTTCTCCTGCTTCTCACGTTGTTTCGTTTGAGCCTGAACATTGCCTCCAGTCGTAGGATTCTGCTGCACGGGCACGAAGGCACGCAGGCCGCTGGCGCAGTCATTCAGGCGTTCGGACAGTTTGTGGTTGGTGGCAACTATGTCGTCGGATTTGTCCTGTTTCTTGCGCTGGTGGCGATTCAGTTTCTGGTAATCACGCATGGTGCGGTGCGGACTGCCGAAGTGACCGCACGGTTCACGCTCGATGCGCTGCCGGGCAAGCAGATGGCGATCGATGCCGACATGAACGCAGGCATCATCGACGACCAGGGCGCGAAACGGCGGCGCGAAGCGATCGCTCGCGAAGCAGAGTTCTACGGGTCGATGGACGGAGCCGCGAAATTCAACCAGCGTGACGCGATGGCGACGATCCTGATCACCGCGATCAACATCGTCGCAGGCATCGTGATTGGGACGCTGCAACAAGGCGTGGACCTTGCAACCGCGGTGAAGACTTACACCATCCTGACGGTTGGCGATGGCCTGGTGACGCTGATCCCCAGCTTGCTGGTGTCGATCGCGGGTGGTTTGATCCTGACTCGCGCTTCCAGCAGCGGCCAGTTGGATGACGAGCTTGGCACCCAGTTGATGCAGCGCCGCAATGTGCTTTGGATCGCGTGCGGTGTCTTGCTGGCTCTGGCGCTGGTGCCAGGGTTACCAAAGTTGGCCTTCGTTCTGATGGCGGGTGGCGTGGGGCTGATGGCGCGGCGACTTCCAGCCGATACGCCCGAGCAGGCTGAGGTTTATCTCTCCAAGAGCGAGAAAGCCAAGGCAGATGAAGCGACTTCGACGGCGGCGGGCGGCGAGAATCTCGCAAGCTTGCTGAAGATGGACGAGCTGACGCTCGAAATTGGCTTCCAGTTGATACCGCTGGTGGACGAGAAGCAGGGAGGCCAGATGTTGAATCGTGTGCGTTCGTTGCGGCGTCACCTGGCGACCGAACTCGGCTTCATCGTGCCTCCGATCCATATTACGGACAACCTGCGGCTCAAGCCGAGAGAGTACTGCGTCAGCCTGCGAGGCGTCGAGATCGCTCGGTGGCAGACCGAAGGAAACTGCCTGTTGGCGGTCAATGCGGACCCGAAGGCCAGACCGTTGCCCGGAGTTGAAGTGAAGGAGCCGGCGTTTGGTGTGGCGGCTCGCTGGATCCAACAAGGACTTGAAGAGCAGGCATTAGCCGCGGGATACAGCGTGGTCGACCAAACGACTGTGATTGGAACGCATCTGGGCGAGTTGATTCGGCGTCATGCGCATGAGTTGCTCGGGCGGAATGAGACCAAGCGGCTGCTCGACAGCATGAACGACACGCACCCCAAACTGGTCGAAGAGCTGGTGCCGAAGCTGATGACGCTCGGCGAGGTGCAACGGGTCTTGCAGCAGTTGCTGCGAGAACAGGTTTCCATTCGTGATCTATCCGCGATTCTCGAGGTCCTGGTCGAGGCGGCTGCCCACTCGAAGCAGATCGTGCATCTGGTCGAAAGTGTCCGGCAGTCGCTGGGCCGCGGGCTGGTGCATCCATTGCTTGATGCCGAAGGTGGTCTCCGAGTCCTGGTCATTGAGCAAGCTCTTGAGGCGGATTTGGTTGCAACCTTCGATCCGCAGCCGGCTCAGTTGCTGGGGGAAGGCACCGCACGACTTGGCGGGCACGGAGAGTATCTGCGCAAACTGCTCGAATCTGTGAAACGGCTAACCGGAGGCGGTTCTTCGATGGCCCTTCCCGTGCTTTTGTGTCCGTCGCCGGCTCGTTACCACGTGCGGCGGTGGCTGGAGCCGTTCGTGCCGAAGATTACGGTACTGGCTCCGATCGAGATTCCACCCGAGATCCGGGTGCGAAGTGTTGGAACGGTCGGTTAGACCGGGAGGGCAGCGGCGATGGCGACGGCAAGCGGAGCAGCGGGATCGACGAGGGGCGCGATGGACGAGATAGTCGTGATGAATACAGGCGTTGGAGACGCGATGGCGCTTCCGGACGTTCCAGGATACGGCGCGATACGCGGCGCGGCCACTGCTGCCGCCACCATGGATGCAATGACGCCTGCCGATCGCGACCACCTGCTGCTGGAGCATCTGCCGACGGTGCGATATCTGGCGCGACGAATTCACGAGCGTCTGCCGCAGCATGTCGAGCTTGACGACCTGATCTCGGCCGGTGTGGTTGGGTTGATCGATGCGTTCTCGAAGTTCGACCATGGCAAGCAGGTGCAGTTCAAGAGCTACGCCCAGTTCCGCATCCGTGGGGCGATTCTCGATTCGCTGCGCACGTTGGATTGGAGCCCGCGAGAGTTGCGGCGCAAGGGACGAGCTGTCGAGGAGGCCATTCGTGCGTCGACGCAGCGTCTGGGACGCGCGCCGACCGAACCCGAAGTTGCGAAGGAGATGAATGTCTCACTGGCTGACTACCAAGCGCTGCTGGGAGAGCTGAAGGGACTCGAAATCGGCAGCCTGCACATGGAGCGGTCGGAGGATTCTGGGGACGAGGAACTGTCTTACATCCCGGGGCCGGCGGAAGATGATCCTCTCTTTCGCTGCCTGAAAGGTGAGATGAAACAGCGTCTGACCGATGCGATCGATGAGTTGCCGGAGAAAGAGCGCATGGTGCTCACGCTTTATTACTACGAGGAACTGACGATGAAGGAGATTGGGCTGACGCTTGGCGTGGTCGAGTCACGGGTTTCGCAGATTCATTCCTCGGCGGTGGTGCGTCTGCGGTCGTCCTTGCGCAGCCTTGCGTCGGGCGGCAAGCTGGCTCCTGTTGCGAAGAGCCGGGCGGCTCGCTAGAACGCCATGGCGAAGACGCTGGGGCAGGAAGAGATCGATGCGATGTTCGCATCAGCGAGGGCTGAAGCGGACGAGGTACAGCCTGCTGGCGCGGTGATCGAAGAATACAACTTCGGGCGCGCGGGCAATATCTCGAACGAGCAGATGCGGGCGATCTCGACGGTGAACGATCTGTTCGCGCGCAACCTGATGCAGTCCGCCGGCGCGTGGTTGAGGACGGAGTACAAGGTGATGCTGGTTTCGGGAGAGCAGATGGCGTACTCGGAGTTTATGGAACGCATGGCGGAGGGGACGTACGTGTGCTCGATCCGGCTGGAGCCTTTGGGTGCGATGGGGCTGCTCGAGATCGAGCTTTCGCTGGCGTCGCCGATGTTGGATCTGCTGCTCGGCGGGAAGGGAAGGCCTGAGCCGGCGCGGACGCTGACGGACATCGAAGAACTGATTATGGCTTCGGTCGTGCAGATGATCGTGAAGGAGTTGAATACTTCCTGGGCGCCAGTTGGGTTGCAGTTCTCGTTCGAGCGGCGGGAGACGACCTCGCAGGTGGGGCGGATGATGCCGGCGGGCGAGAAGACGCTGTGCGTCTGCTTCGAGGTGACGATGCCGGGGGTGCAGGGTGTGGTGAATATCTGCCTGCCCTCGGTGGTGTTGAATACGATCCTGCGACGCCTGATCTCGGCGCGGGACCGGCCGAAGCGGGTTGCGGAGGAGGTTCGCTGGCGGGTGCGGGAGCTGCTTGCCGACGCGAAGCTGGGGAGTGTCCTGCAGTTTCCTCCGATGCGCCTGGATGCGCGGAAGATCGCGGAGTTGCAGGTGGGTTCGGTGCTGCGACTGCCGATGCCGCGTCATGCGCCAGCCGAGTTGAAGGTGCTTGGGCTGCCTTTGGGTGCCGCGTGGCCGGTGCGGATGGGGGAGCATCGCGCGGCGCGGATGGAAGGGCTTGAGGCCGTGGTGAGCGCGGCGGAACCGGCGAGGTTGGCCCATTGAGCGACGAGCCGGAAGTAGCGCAGTTACCACCGCTCGACGGGACGTTTGACGAGTCGACTGTCGGCACGATGGCGCTGCTGAACGATATCGAGCTCGAGGCGACGTTACAGTTCGGCTCGCGGGAACTCACCCTGCGTGAGGTGTTGGAGCTTGGTCCTGGCGATGTCGTCGAGTTGGATCGGCATGTGACGGAGCCGGTCGATCTGGTGGTTGGAGACAGGATTGTGGCTCGCGGGGAAGTGGTGGTTGCGAGTGGGAACTTTGCCTTGCGCATTACCGAGGTGGCAACGCCGCAACTGCGGCTGGAGAGCATTCGATGCCTATTCTAGACAGACTGACGAGCGGCATCATGACGGCGAAGCGGCTGCAGGCGGTTGCGGGACGCGGTGGAGCGTCGATTGGCGTTCCGGGCGATTCGGGCGAACGGAACGTGATGCTGGTGGATCATTCCGCGCGTGTCTGTGGCGCAGCGGGATGCACGAGCGGCTGGATGAAGCCCTGGAAGAACCGCAGCAGACCGGTGTTCGAGGAGGAATGGGGCTGCAGCTCGCGATGTCTGGGGACGATGGTCGCGGCTGCGGTGAGGCGAGAGATGGGTGGAGCGTCCGAGGATGGGGACGCGTCGCCTCATCGGCATCGCGTTCCGCTCGGCCTGGTGCTGCTGGCTCAGGGATGGATTACACATCCGCAGTTGCAGCAGGCTTTGGCATCGCAGCGTGAAGCGGGAAATGGAAGGATCGGGAGCTGGCTGGCGCGCACTGCGGGCTTGCAGGAGGATCGGATTACGCGGGGTTTGGGTGTCCAGTGGAACTGTCCGGTGCTGAACCTTGAGGGCTTTTCACCAAGAGCGATGGCCCTGGTGATGCCGAAGCGTTTTGTAGCGGAGTTCGGACTGGTTCCGCTGCGGATCGCTGGACAGTCGATACTTTACCTGGCGTTTCAGGAGACGAGTCAGCCTGCGGCTGCGCTGGCGCTCGAGCAGATGGGCGGATTCAAGGTGGAGAGCGGCTTACTGGCCGCAACGCAGATGGAGCAGGCGCGTAAGAAGCTGCTTGAGGCTGAGTCGGTACCAGTGAGGATTCGCCTGATGCCGGATCGCGACTCGTTGAGTGAAGCAGTGCTTAAGTTGCTGGAGCAGCGGCAACCTGTGGCTTCGCGGCTGGTCCGCATGCACCAGTATTACTGGATGCGGATGTGGATGGAAGAGGGAGCGCTGACGAGTCGAGGGAGCGTTCCACGATCGGTTGAGGACATGGAAGACCATATTTTTATGATCTCGTAGGGTACCCCCCCCTGTTAACCAATTGGTCATTTGGCCTATCGAATGATAGACTTACCTTTTTTCCACATGCTAAAGTCTTGCAAACATTGATGTTACGGATAAAGTCGTCAAAAGAAAGGGGTTGACTTGTTAAAGTTGACTCCTTTTTGGTGCAAGAGGCAGAAGCGTAACACCGATTTTCACCGCTGACACCGATCAGGTGCGGAAGCGGTCGATGCGGTACGGGGCGTTCGCGACCTGAATGACTTTTGGTATGGCCTGCGGGTGGAACGCTCGCCAGGTTCACATCCAAGGCGATCTGACGCTCACTACATTAGCGGTTGGCGGAGCGGAGTTCGGGGGTGGTGGGGGCTTCGGTGGCTTCGGCGGAGGTGTTCGCTGCCGGGGCCGTCGCGGTGTTGTGAGGGCCGAGACCTAACTTGATGATGGCGCGCGAATCCGGGACGAGTTTGGTCTGCCAGCCGTTATCAGCCTGCAGCTTTTCCATCGCGGCCTGGGACGAGGCGTCCCACTGCCCGGACGGGGTGCCGATGAGGTAGCCCTGCTTGATGAGGGCCGTCTGGATCTCGGTGGCGCGGTCGGAACTGATGCTGATGCGGGGGGCTACCGGCCTGGCGGCGGCGCGGGAGGCATGGGTACGAACGAGGCGCGGAGCGGTGGGGCCGCGGCGGGTGTGCGGCGAGGCGAACGCCGTGCTGGCGGTGGCGAGCAGGAGAGCGGAAGTCAACGTGAATTTGGAAGCCAACCGCATGCGCAAGAGCCCTCGAATCAAGCTAGACGAAAGTCGCACAAGTTTTCGTCGTTGTGAGCCAAGAGTAACGTGAAGGGCAACACGGTGCAATAGGAAAGGTTGTCCCACGAGAGGGAATATTTTTCGGTATCGATTCGGGAAATCCTTGACGGGTGGCGCGGCCAAACCGCGCTTCTGAGACGCCAGTCGGGCCGCGCCGGTGTCCTTTCATCGCAACGTGCACGATCAAAGGACACCGACGCTTCAAGTTGCTAGCGGAGCGTTCCGCCGATGAAGATGTTGCCGGTCTGGCCCTTGATGCGGGTGACGAAGACGACATCATCGCCGGTTTTCAGCTTCGTGACGATGGCGTTGTAAGCACCCTGATCGGTGACTGCCTGCTTGTTGATCTCGATGATGATCGCGCCCTGGGGAAGGCCGATATCGTCCGCGAAGGAGCCGGGAGTAACGGCTGAGACCGCGACGCCACCCTGAATCTGCATCTTGGTGGCGACCGATGCGGGAACCGCCTGGACGGTGATTCCGAGCTTGCCCTGGCCCGCGTCGGACTGCTGTGGCGTTTCCTCTTCGGGCTGAGCCTTGTTGATGGAGTCGTAGAGTTTGGCGCGATCGCCAATGGTGACGGTCGCGGTGTGCTGCGCGCCGTTGCGGAGGTAGCCGATCTCAACCGAACTGCCGACCTTGCGGGCCGAGATATCGTCGACGAGTTCGTCACCGTTCTTGATGTGCTTGCCGTTGATGGAGACGAGGACGTCGCCTTCCTTGAGGCCGGCCTTCGACGCGCCGCCGCCGGGGACGATTTCGCCGACCATGACGCCGCCGCTCGAGAAGCCGTACATGCGGCTGACCGCGGAAGACTGCTGGGCGGGGAACTGGATGCCGATGGAACCGCGAACGACCTTGTGGTCGGGTCCGATGATGTCGTTGTAGACCTTGGCGAGGATGTTGGAGGGCATGGCGAAGCCGACGCCCTGAGAGCCCATGGACTGGGTGTAGATGGCGGTGTTCATGCCGACGACCTGTCCGTCCATATCGACCAGCGGGCCGCCGGAGTTGCCGGGATTGATGGCGGCGTCGGTCTGGATGAACTTCTGGAACTGCTTGGCGTGGCCGGTGTCGTCGCGATCGTCAATGGAGCGGTTTTTCGCGGAGACGATGCCGGCGGAGACGGTCTGCGAGAGGCCGAAGGGGCTGCCGATGGCGAGGACCCAGTCGCCGACCTGGGCGCCGTCGGAGTTGCCGAGCTTGATGGTTGGGAGCGGCTCTTTCGTATCGATCTTGATGACGGCGATGTCGGTTTCGAGGTCAACGCCGACGACGGTGGCGGGGTGACCGTTCATGCGGCCGGGTTCGTCATCGGGCTCGCCGGCGAGCTTGACGAAGATGCGGTCGGCTTTATCGACGACGTGGTTGTTGGTGATGATGTAGCCGCGCGAATCGACGATGAAACCGGAGCCGAGGGCCTGGCGCTCGCTGTTGGGGTCGCCGTCCTCGTCATCCTGGCCGCCTTGTGCACCGCCCTGGCCGCCGAAGAACTTGTTGAAGAAGTCCTGCATGTCGCCGGGGTCCGCGCCCTGGCCACCGCCGCCACGCGGGGTGAGCGGGATGGCACGGCCGCCCTTGCGGGTGGCTGAGGCCTTCTTGGGGATGGACTCGGTGTTGATGTTGACGACGGCAGGACCGACCTGCTTGACGATCTGCGAGAAGCCATTTGAGAGCGTGACGGGGTTGGGGATGACGAGCGGGCGGGCGTCGGAGGAATCGACGTGCTGCTGCGAGGCTGCGCCTACGTCGTGGGACAGCACGGAGCCTGCGAGGATGCCGACGGTAAGCGTCGTGAGGAGGGTGAAGGCGGAGGCGAGGCGGTGCGTCTTGATGCGGTCGAACAAGGTGGGCGATTGCATGTGCGGGTGAATCCTCTTTAACTTCTAGCTGCCAGCTTTTCGCGTCGAGCTCTTTCAGCGTCGAGCGAGGGCTGCGCCGGGTTTGGGCCTTGGTGGCCTGCTTCGTCAGTATAGATGCGGCAAGATGCTTCGTCGTTGATTAGACGCCAGATGGCGGGGAAAAGCTGCGACTGCGTCGCTAGGCGGGGATTTCGGTGGAATGGGTGGTGGGGAGAAGCTCGATGATGGCGATGCCGAGGAGGATGAGGGCTGCGCCGAGCAGAGACCGGCGACCGAAGGATTCGTGTAGCAAGACCAGCGAGGTGAGCCAGGCGAAGACGGGTTCGAGTGCGAGGAGGACCACGGTATGGGTGGGTGGCAGGTGCTGCTGGGCGTAGCTCTGGATGGTGAAGGCGGCGGCGGTGGCGAGCAGACCGCAGAGCAGGAGGGTCGCGACGAGGCGCGGGGTGAAGACGGCGTGTGGGCGCTCGAGCGGGAGCGACAGAAGCATGAAGAGGGTGGCGCCGGCGATCTGGAGCGTGGCAAGGAGGCCAGAGTCGATGCCGGGAGCGGTGCGGGCGAGGACGAGCAGGTGGAAGGCGAAGGCGAGGGCGCAGGCGAGGGTGATGAGGTCGCCGAGGGAGACGCTGGTGAACAGGGTGCGGACGGTGGTTCCGGCGGGAGTGGTGATGAGGGCGAGACCGGCGAAGGCGGCCAGGGCTCCGGCGGCGGTGCCGGGGTTCGGGCGTTTGGAGCCGTGTGGGCGGAGAGCCGGAATGAGCGTAAGGAGTGGCACAAAGACGACGACCATGCCGGTGATGAAGGCGGATTTGGCGGGAGTGGTCCTCGTCAGGCCGAAGGTTTGAAATTGGTAACCGGCGGCGAGGAAGAATCCTGCAAGCAGGCCGATCATGACGTGGCGGCGGGTGAGGGCGCGAAGCTGGCGGCGGTTGATGGCGATGAGAGCGACGGTGGCGATCGCCATCCGGAGAAGGTTGAAGAGGAGGGGGGAAGAGTCAGACAGGGCGGATTTGACGAGGACGAAGGTGGCTCCCCAGACGAAGGCTGTGAAGAGCAGGAGGGTGTGGGCCAGCGTCTTCTGGCTGGGTGCGGGCACGCTAGTGGGTGACCGACGGCGCGGTGAAGACGGTTTTGCCGCCGACTACCGTGCGGAGGACCTGGGTGTGCAGGATCTGGTCGGGGGTGGCGGTGAAGAGGTCGCGGTCGAGGACGACAAGGTCGGCGAGGTAGCCGGGTTCGAGGCGGCCTTTGCGGTCTTCGCGGAACTCGGCGAAGGCGGAGGCTTGGGTGTAAGCGTAGACGGCTTCGGGCAGCGTGATGCGCTGCTCCGGATGAAAGGTCATCGAGCCGTCTTCGTTTTTGCGCGTGATGGCGGAGTAGAGGCCGCGGAAGGGCGAGATGGATTCGACGGGGTAGTCGGTCCCGAAGGCGAGAGGGATGTGATGGTCGAGCATCGAGCGCCAGGCGTAGGCGTACCTGGAGCGGTCGGGTCCCAGGCGGGCGCCGGCCCAGTTCATGTCGGTGAGCAGGTGCGAGGGCTGCATGGACGCGATGATGCCCAGCCTGGCGAAGCGGTCGAAGTCTTCGGGCAGCAGGACCTGGGCGTGTTCGATGCGGAAGCGCAGGGCGGCGGGCGTGGTGTGCTGGACGGGGTTGGTGACGAAGGTGGCGTCGGGATCTTTTGGCGGCGCGGGGGCGGAGGCGGGTTGGGCGACTTGCTCGGCGGCGGCGAAGGCGTTGAGGGCGATGTCGTTGGCGTCGTCTCCGATGGCATGGAAACCGAGCTGAAAGCCGGCGGCGGCGCGGTCGGAGGCCATCTGATTCAGGTTGGCCTGGTCGTAGCGGGGGATGCCGGAGTTCTTTGGGTCGTCGCTGTAGGGCTCGGCGAGGGCCGCGGTCCGTGAGCCTAATGATCCGTCCATGAAGCCCTTCAGGAAGCCGAGGTGAAGGAGCGGGTCGTTGGGGTCGTGGGAGGCGCGGCGGGTCTTGAGGACGGCAACGGGGAGGTTGAAGTCGAGCCACTCGGAGAAGCGGAGGTTGAGCTGGCCGCGGTGCTCCATGGATTCGAGGACGAGCCAGTCGTCCCAGTCGGAGAAGTCCTGCACGCTGGTGACGCCGTGCGCGAGGGCGTCGGCGATTGCGAGGTCGAGGGCTTTGCGGCGGGTGTCGGAGGTGGGTGGCGGAACCCTGGCGTAGATGAGCTTCGTGGCAGGGATCTCGCGGACGATGCCGGTAGGGACGCCGTCGGGTGCATGGTCGATCTTGCCGCCGGGCGGGTCGGGCGTGAGGGTCGAGATGCCGGCAGCCTGGAGCGCGGCGGTGTTTGCGACGACGATATGGCCGTCGGTGCGCTGGAAGACGGCGGGATGGCCGGCTGTGACAGAGTCCAGATCCTGGCGGGTGGGCAGTTGTTTGGTGGCCCAGAGGGTGTGATCCCAGCCTCCGCCGACGATCCACGCTCCGGCGGGCTGGGCGGCGGTGTAGATGCGAATCTTGTCGAGCATGTCGGCGAGCGAGGGCACGTGGTCGAGATTGACGGAGAGTCTCTGCTGGCCGGCGCCTGCCATGTGGGTGTGGGCGTCGTTGAAGCCGGGCATGACGAAGGCTCCGGCGAGGTCGACGACCTGGGTGTGTTGGCCTTTGAGCTTGAGAATCTGTTCGTCGGAGCCGACGGCGACGATGGTCGAGTTGGTGACGGCGATGGCCTCGACGCGGGCGGACGTGGGCGATGGGTCGTCCGGGCGGAGGTGCGCGCCGGTGAGAATGTTGCCGTGGACGAAGAGGGTCGTCGGGGAGGTGTCCTGCGCGGCGGCTGTTGCGAAGAGCAGGAGTGCGGGGATGAGTGGTTTCAGGTTCACGTGATGAGTGTAAGGCAAAGCCAAGGGCGCTCTCGTAGCGGGCGGTGCCACTTCGTGTGGTTTTGGAGTCAGGCGCCGAGGGTTTGGGCCAGGTCGAGCAGCGTCAGCAGGATGCGGCGGAGTGCGGTTTCGCGGCCGGTGGGGTCGTACCACTCGGCCAGCGTGTGGATGCCGCCACCGGTGCCTCCGGCTGCCAGCGCCACTGCTGGAATGCCCAGGGACAGCGGCAGGTTTGCGTCGGTAGAGCCGAGGCGGAACTCGGTGCGGAGGCCGAGGTGACGATCGACGGCGCGGAGGCTGTCGAGGAGGGGTGAGTCGTCGGGGAGAACGGCGGCGGGGCGGTTGCCGATGGGTTCGACCTGCAGGGTGGTTGGGGTTTCGGGAGATTGCTGGTTGGCCTGGGCTACCAGGTGGGTGAAGGTGCTGATGACGCGGTCGGCTTGGAGGGCTAGCTGCTCGGGGTCGGTCGAGCGGAGGTCGAGGAGGACAGTTGCGGATTGCGGGATGGAGTTGATGGAGGTGCCGCCGGAGATCTGGCCGGGCGAAAAGGTGGTGCGGGTGTTGGTGTCGGAGGGGATCTGCGCGAGTGAATCGGCGAGGGTGGTGATGCCGCGAGCGAGGAGGCTGATCGGGTTTGGCGTGGCGGCGTCGCTCCAGGAGTGGCCGCCGGGGCCTGAGATGGTGACCCGGAAGCGCCGGCTGCCCAGGGCTCGGGTGACGGCGGTTGCGGTGCCCGAGCCTTCGAGGGCTAAGGCGGCACAAATCTTGCCGGCATATTTGCCTCGCGTGAAGAGGTGGCGCATACCGCGCAGGTCGCCTTCACCCTCTTCGCCTACGTTGGCGGCGAAGAGGATGGGGATGGGCGGGGAGATCTCCGCGTATTTGAGCGCCGCGATGAGGGCGAGCAGTGCGGTGAGGCCGGCGGCGTTGTCGCAGGCACCGGGGCCCAAGATGCGGGAGTCTTCCTCACGCGGGGCGGTGTCGGTTCCGGCAGGAAAGACGGTGTCAAGGTGGGCGGAGATGAGGAGGCAGGGTGCAGAGGTAGATCTGCTCTCTTGCGACAGGGGAGCGATGTGGGGGGAACCGAAGGAC
Source organism: uncultured Granulicella sp. (assembly GCA_963693075.2). Classification (GTDB taxonomy): domain Bacteria; phylum Acidobacteriota; class Terriglobia; order Terriglobales; family Acidobacteriaceae; genus Edaphobacter. The sequence goes on from CAXMMP010000001.1 coordinate 1,264,541, forward strand.
GGCAACTCGCCTAGGGCGTTGCCTTCGTCGTCGAGGTGGACGTTCGAGAGGCCGAGGGCGTTGAAGCGGTCGATGAACCACTGGGCGCGAGCCTGCTCGCCGAAGGGCGGGGCGGGGATGGCGAGCATTTCAAGCTGCCAAAGGCGGAGTTGCGGTTGATGCAGGTGCAGCCAATGGAAGGCGCGGTGGATGGGGAGCATTCCGGCCATGCGGGTGATGCGGAGTTGGGCGAATGTCGTCTGTGCGGTGGTCATCCTTCGGGTACCGGCTGGTCCCACATTTCAAAACCGAGAGGTGGGGCGGCCAGAGTGGGTTCCTCATGGGCCGCGTACTCGACGTTGACGAGGAAGAGGCCGCGGGCGGGTGCGGTGGGACTGGCGGCGGAGCGGTCTTTCGCTGCGAGGATGGCGGGCACGGTATTCGGTACGATGCGGCCGGCGGCTGCGTCGACGAAGGTGCCGACGAGGTTGCGCACCATGTGGTGCAGGAAGCCGGAGCCGGTGACGCGGTAGAGGTAGATGCCGTCGACTTCGTGCCACCGGGAATCGAAGATCGTGCGGGTGTTGAAGGTTAGAGGCGAGGCCGCCTGCTCGTCCGAAGGATGGCTGGCCTCTCGCCGGGTTTGCAGGTCGGGGTCCGAGGCGGCAAAGCTGGTGAAGTCGTGCTCCCCGGTTACGCAATCTGCGGCGGCCTGGGCAAGGGCGAGATCGAAGGGCCACGGGCAGTCCCAGACGTACGGCGCGAGGAACGGCGGGCAGATCCGGCACGGCGCGCCGCGTTCCTCGGAGGCTCCGGGGAAGAGACGATATTCATAAGTCTTGCGGAGAGCGCTGTGGCGGGCGTGGAAGTCTTCGGGAACCTGTTCCGCGTTGAGGACCCGGATGGAGGACGGCAGCGCGCGGTTGAGCGCGCGAAGCAGATTCGCCGGCGGTATGGGGGATTCCAACGAGAAGCTGGTGATCTGCGCGAGGGCGTGGACCCCGGCGTCCGTGCGCCCAGAGCCCTGCGGCAGGATGATTTCACCGGTGAGGTGACGGAGTGCGGCGCTGAGCGTGCCCTGGACGGTCGCGAGGCGTGGCTGAACCTGCCAGCCATGAAAGCTGGTTCCGTCATACGCGAGGGTGAGTTTCCAGTGGGGCATGTTCGGGGGCGAACGCTGCTTGCGTTTGGATGACGTTAGCACGGGGCGGGAGCCAGGCGGGTCATTGGTATGATGTGGGCTAATCCAATTTCTCCGCGGCTGCTGTCGATTCGACTGCCTTTCCCAATTTTCGGGAACCGTTCGGGTCGCCGCTGCGTAGGAAGATTGGTCCAGCGAATGAGCGCTGACGTGCGGACGTTTGCAGGGGAACAAGTGGATCGTTGCAACGGTTGATGAGGGAAGCTCGGCTTCGGTCGAGTGCGAAACGCAGAGTAGTTACAGTCGGAGAGCAAATAGTGAGATTGAACGATTTACGGGCTGGAGTGAGTGTCGGGCTGGTGCTTCTTGGAGCCTTCGGGCAGCAGGTGCAGGCGCAGCAGGCGTCAACGCCCCAACAGCAGACGGCTCCTCAGCCGGCAGGAACGAAGAACCCGACCGCCCCGGCGACTCCGCAGGCGGTGACGAACGATACGACGGGCAATCCCGCGCTGCCGCAGGCTCCGAAGCCGACGCTGACCGACCCACTCTTTCTGCGCGACACGGCAAAGGACTACACGCACCTGAAGCGGCATTCGTTCCGCAACCCGTTTGCCCCTTACACGGCGACCGAGGTTCCGCTGCCGCGGCTCTCCAATACGGCGAAGCTCGACGATCTACTGAAGGACGGCAAGCTGTACCTGAGCCTTGGCGACGCGGTAACGCTCGCGCTCGAAAATAACTACGACATCGCCATTGCGCGGATCAACCTCGACATTGCCGACACGGATGTGCTGCGCACGCAGGCGGGCGCGAACTTCCGCGGTGTCTCGACTGGCATTGTGGCGAATACCCTGGGTGGAAGCTCCTCCACCATTACCGGCGGCGGGGGTCCCGGCGGCACGAGCAGCGCGTCTGGCGGTGCGGGTACCGGCGCAAACGGCCTGGTACTGAGCACCAACGGCGGCGGACCGGCACCCTATAACTACGACCCGGTGATCACCGGGACCAGCGAGTTTGAGCGCGCGACGCAGCCGGCGACGAGTTCCTTTTCGCCGAGCTCGACGAGCAATACCTTCACCAACAACATCAAGTATGAGCAGGGCTTCAGCACGGGAACGTTGCTGGACGTGTCGTTCGATAACTCCCGGCAGTCGACGACCAATCCGTTCTCGACGTTTTCGCCGCTGTTCGATTCGACGTTTCAGGCGATGATCACGCAGCATCTGCTGCAGGGGTTTGGGCCAAAGCTGAATCGTCGCTTCATCGTCGAGGCGAAGAACAATCGGCGGATTACGGACTCAGCCTTCCGTCAGCAGATTATCTATACGGTGACGCAGGTGGAGAGCATCTACTGGTCGCTGGTGAGCGCGTACGAAGATGAGCAGGCGAAGGAACGCGCGCTGCAGCAGTCGACGCAGCTCACGGCAGATAACCGGAAGCAGCTCGAGATTGGTACGCTGGCTCCGCTGGATGTGGTGAACTCGGATTCGGCGGTTGCGACCGATAAGCAGGCGATGATTACGTCGCAGTCGAACCTTGAGTATCAGCAGTTGCTGATGAAGCAGGCGATCGCCCGTAACCTGAACGACCCGCAGCTTGCGAATGCGCCGGTGGTGCCGACCGATCGCGTCGGTCTCGACCGACTGCCGGAAGAAGATATGCCGGTTGAGGATCTCGTGAAGCAGGCGTTCACGCTGAACCCTCAAATCGAGCAGGCTTACCTTGCGATGGAGAACAATAAGATCACCATCAAGGGCGAGAAGAATGGCTTGCTGCCGGTGGTGGATTTGTTCGGGTTCTATGGAGGAACGGGTGTCGGCGGTACCCCCGTGCCGTGCGCGGGGACGTTGCTGGCCGCGGGCTTCTGCAGTCCGTTGGCACCGCTTCCGGCGCAGTCCGGCTACGGCTCGGTACTCGGGCATACGCTCGACAACAACGCTCCGAACTATGCGGTGGGTGTGAATGTGAACATTCCGCTGCGCAACCGCGTGGCGCAGGCTGACCAGGCTCGCTCGCAGATGGAGTATCGCCAGTCGGAGATGCGGTTGCAGCAGCTTTACACGCAGATTCGCATCCAGGTGATCAACGCGCAATATGCACTGACCAATGACCGCGCTAACGTGCTGGCGGCGCAGACCGCGAGGGATTTCGACGCGCAGTCGCTTGAAGCGGAACAGAAGAAGTACAAGCTTGGCGCTTCGACGACGGCGAATGTTTTATCGCAGGAGAGAACGTTGGCTACCGGCGAGAATAACCTGATCTCGGCGACGGCTGCGTATGCGAAGGATCGCTCGGCGTTACAGCAGATTCTTTCGAATACGCTGGAGAACTACGGGATTTCGCTGGTGGATGCGGCGAGCGGCACGGTGACCTCGCAACCGCATATTCCCGGGTTGACGGCACCGAAGGCTCCTGAGGCTCCAAAGCCTCTGTCAGCGACGCCTCCGGCGACTCCGCAGTAAGGATCGACCTGGTTTCCTGTGAAGAGCTCCGCGAATCCTGCGGGGCTTTTTCGGCTGAGTAGTATGTTGGGCGCTAACGAAGGAGCCGATGGCGAGCGGACTTGATCGCGCGCGGGTGCGTGGTGGAGATTGAGAATGCTTCGATGTCGAGGGGTTATCTGCGTGATCTGCGTGGGTTGACGTTCCATGTCGCCATGCGGCGAGGGTGGCTCTACGGTTGAAAAGAACTAAACTGGAGCGATGAGCGAAGTGGTTTCCAGTGGGATGTTGAATGGGTTGGCGGGAGCGCGGTCGGCCTATCTACGGTCGGCGATGGCGCAGCCGGTGCAATGGCGGGAGTGGGGTCCAGAGGCCTTCCGCGCAGCGCAGGAACAGGACAAGCCGGTGCTGCTCGACATTGGCGCCGTCTGGTGTCACTGGTGCCACGTCATGGATCGCGAGAGCTATGAAGATGCGGAGACGGCGCGCCTCATCAACGAGCACTTCATTGCCGTGAAGGTGGACCGCGACGAACGGCCGGATGTGGATGCGCGGTACCAGGCTGCGGTGGCCGCGATCAGCGGGCAGGGTGGCTGGCCGTTGACGGCGTTTCTTACTCCCGAAGGATTGCCATATTTTGGCGGCACGTACTTTCCGCCGATCGATGGGCATGGCCGTCCGAGCCTGCGGCGTGTGTTGATGACGATGGCCGAAGCCTTCGAGAAGCGGCGCGACGAGGTGATGGATTCCGCCGGCGGCGTGATGGCGGCCATCGAGCATAACGAATCGTTCGATGGAAGCGCGAAGGACCCCGGGGCGGAGCTCGTCGGAAAGATTGTCGACTCGGCGCTGCAGCAGTTTGACCGGTTAAACGGCGGGTTTGGATCGCAGCCGAAGTTTCCCAACTCAGGTGCGCTGGACCTGCTGCTGGATACGGCAGGGCGTGGCGGCGAACAGGCCGAAGCTGCGAAGATCGCGGCGATGATGACCCTGGAGAAGATGTCGAAGGGCGGAGTCTATGACCATCTCGCGGGTGGGTTTCATCGCTACTCGGTCGATGAGCGGTGGGTGGTGCCGCACTTCGAGAAGATGTCGTATGACAACTCGGAGCTGCTGAAGAACTATGTGCATGCCTACCAGGCGACGGGCGAGCCGGAGTGCGCTCGCATGGCTCGCGACATGATTCGGTGGGTCGACGCGTGGTTGAGCGATCGCGAATTGGGCGGCTTCTATGCGTCGCAGGATGCGGACGACTCGCTCGAGGATGATGGCGACTACTTTACGTGGACGCGCGAAGAGGCTGCCGAAGTGTTGACTGCGGCGGAGTTCAAGATTGCCGGCGAGTTTTTTGACATCGGCGAAATTGGCGATATGCACCACAATCCGCTGAAGAATACGTTGCATATCGATCAGCCTCTTGGCGTCGTGGCGAAGAAGCATGGAGTCGAGATCGAACGGGCGGCTGAGCTGGTCGATGCAGCGAAGAAGAAGCTGTATGCGGCTCGACTGAAGCGCAAGACGCCCTATGTCGACAAGACGGTCTACACAGGCTGGAACGCGATGATGGTCTCGGCTTATCTCGGCGCGGGACGAGTGCTGGGAGAGCCTGCGGTCGTGGCTTTTGGGCTGAAGACGCTAAATCGTCTGCTGGAGACAAGGACGAACACGAACGGCATGGAGATTGGGCATGTCATCGCTTATGGTGAAGGCGGTGAATCGACGGTTCCAGGCGTGCTGGAGGATTACGTGTTTACGGGCCATGCGGCGCTTGACGCGTGGGAGACGACCGGGGAGTACGAGTACTTTGAGGCTGCGCTTGGCCTTGTTGAAGCGGCGCTGGCGAAGTTTTTCGATCGGGAGAAGGGTGGGTTCTTCGATACGCCGCTTAACGGCGGGGACAAGATGGGCGCGTTGAGTGCGCGCCGCAAGCCGTTGCAGGACTCGCCGACTCCGGCGGGGAATCCTGTCGCTGCGGCTTTGCTGTTGCGGCTCGAAGCTCTGAGCGGGCGGGCCGACTTTGGCGTGGATGCCAGGGCGACGCTCGAATGCTTTGCCGGGGTGGTGGAGCACTTTGGGCTCTACGCGGCGAGCTACGGATTGGCGCTGCGACGGATGGTCGAGGCTCCGGCGCAGATTGTGGTGGTGGGAGCTGACGCCGCGGCCGACGCACTCGAGACGGCAGCACTGCGCGGCTATTCAGTCCATCAGTCGGTCGTGCGTCTGGCTGGTTTGGATGGCAAGCTGCCCCCGGCGTTGGCTGAGACGCTGCCGCATCTGCCGAAGCAGGATGGGAGCTTCGCGGTGGTTTGTCGCGGGTTTACGTGTGGGTTGCCGGTATCCGGCACGGACGCATTGCTGGCACAGATGAAGGCTTGAATCGCTCAAGCCTGGACGATGGGCTGCTGGCTCGGCGGTGCAGTCGGGTCGGCGGCTTTCTGTTGCTGCAGCAGAAGCATGTTCGCTGGATCGATGCCAAGAGGGATGCGTTCGCGTTTGAAGGTGTCGACGACTTGGTTGCGGAAGGCACGCAGCACGTCGTCTTTCTGTGCAATGCGTACCCGGGCGTTGATGGAGTACGTGAGTGCGCGGCCGTTGATATTGTCAATGCCTGAGACGCCGGGCTCGGCGGTGATGGCGTCTTTGAAGGCTTGATTTTCGTGGATGGACTTTGCGATGCCCTTGAGGAGATCGAGCACGCGGCCAGGATCAGCGCTGGCGTCGACCGAGATGGACAGCGCTGCGACAGCGAAGTCGCGCGACAGATTCGAGACCGTGGCGACTTGTGAATTGGGGATGATGTAGAGCGTTCCGTCGCCGTCACGCAGACGGGTGAGCCGCAGCGTAAGGTCTTCGACGGTGCCCGTGAGCGATGCGATCTTGACGGTTTCGCCGACGTTGTACTGGTCTTCGACGAGGATGAAGATGCCGTTGATGATGTCTTTGAAGAGCGACTGCGCGGCGAGGCCGATCCCCACGCCCACGATGCCGGCGGAGGCAAGCAGCGGAGCGTAGTTGATGTTGAGCAGCTTGAGGACCTGCAGGAACGCGAGGAAGCCGAGAATCGAGTAAACCGTCGCCCGGATGATGGAGGCCATGGTGCGAAGCTGGGCTCCGCGGAAGGGGTCGATCGTCTGGCGGGAGGCCATGCGCCGCATGCGGTTGACGAAGAAGAGCGTCACCCGCTCGAGAATGAAGAGGAACAGGAAGACGACGAGGACCTTCGGCAGGCGGTCCTCGACCATGACGAGGATGTCGTTATGCCAATCACGCTCGAGCGTGGCGAGGTATGGCTCCTTGGGGCCGAGGCGTGCGTCCCGTTCGATGTCCTGGAGCCCGTTGAGGGTGAAGGCGGGGCTCCTGTATGTGGGGTAGCCGAAGGCTTTGACGGTCAGCGTGTAGGGTCCACCTTGCTTCTCTTTGGGGAACGAATACGCGCCACTATCGTCCGTGCGTGTGGATTCGCTGGCGCTGCCGATGGCAAGCGTTACGGTTGCGCCGGGGACGGCTATGCCGGTGGAATCGGCGACCGTGCCGTATACGGCGGCAGGAGGCGGCACGCCTTGTGTGAGCGGCACCAGGGACTGCGCGGGCAGGGGTAGTCCCGTCAGCAGCAGCAGAGCGGCGGCTAATAACTGAGGCATTTGCTGGGACAAGCGGTTCCGGCGGGCAAGGATTGCATCTGGGTTCAGTATGAGTTTCTCCCGGACTTCACTTCAGTTGTTGCAAGTTCATGAAGTCTAGCTGAGAATGAGACGCAAAACTGACGGCTGGGGAAGCCAAAGCGGGGTTGATCGAGATGAAGCAGCAATGGGGCAGGGCGTGGCGGGTGATGTTGATCACAATGATGTTAGGCGGGTTGAGCGGCGTGGCGCGCACGCAGAATCAGTCGGGTGGGTTTCCACAGAACCCGGGTCCGCCGATTCACGACCCGTTGTCTCCGCTCGGTCCACCCACCTCGCCGAGCATGGCGGCGAAGCAGGAGAAGGCGAGGAATGACGAGCGTCAGAAGCGCCTTGTCTCCGACACGGAGAAGCTGTTGGCCCTGGCGACGCAATTGAACGAAGAGGTGGGGAAGACGGACAAGAACGTCTTATCGGTCGAGGTGATCAAGAAGGCGGAAGAGATCGAAAAGCTGGCGCATGCGGTCAAGGAGCGTGAGCGCGGCTAGGCATGGAGATTCTTCGGCAGGCTTAGTGGTTCCAGTGCATCCACTTGTTGCGTTCGCGCTGCTCATTGCGCCAGTGTGTGATCTTGTCGGAGTAGAGGACGACCACCGTCGCGCTGAAGCCGAGCACCAGGGTGGAGATGAGCATGGGGAAGCTGGGTTCATGGACCAGGTCCAGCCAGTTTTGCGGGTTTAGCAGGGAGTGCATGGTCGCCTCGATTCACTTGCTCACGTTCGTGAGGAGGTTATCGACGGCGACCTGGGGAAACTTTAGTACCGTGGTCGCCGGCGTCGCTGAGGCACGAAGAGCCGCGACGACCTGCGCGGGAGACCAGGCGGGGTGAGCGCCGAGGATCAACGCGGCCGCCCCGGCCACCAGAGGTGCTGAAGCGCTGGTGCCGATGGCCTGCACATACGCGGCGTGACCCAGGTTGAAGCAGCCGAACGAATGCGTTGCATCCGGAAGGCCTGAGACGGTGGAGGGCCTGCCCGAACTGCAGGCGCCAGTGACCCAGCCGGTGATCGCGTTCGGGTTGACGCTGCCGGACGGCGCGGCAGCGGGGTAGCTGCCGCCGGGAGCCGCAAGGGCTTCGAGCGTGCTGCCGAAGTTGGAGTAGTAGGGAAGCGAAACCGGTCCCGCGATGCAGCTTGCGCCAGCCTTCAGGTCTTCGACACAGGCCGGGTTCGTGCTGGCAACGATAGCAAGGACGTCTCTGGCTTGCGCGGGAAGCTCGACGAGACGGCCTCCTGAAAGGTTGGAGGTGTCGTTACCCGCCGCTGCGATGACGACGACTCCCGCGTTATAGGCAGCTTGCGTGGCGCGGTTGAAGATCGCTTGTTCGCCGGCTCCGTCGCCAGTGGTGATGTCGGCGAGCGTGCCCAGCGACATGGAGATGATGTCGGCGCGATTGGTGATCGCATCTTCGATGCCCTGGAGAACCCAGCTTAGAAGACCGGAAGCCTGGCCCGCGATGCAGCCTGTCGGATCGGCTGCAGTCTTCGTGCCGGGCATGCGCTGGAGCACCTTGATATTGAGGATGGTGGCTTGCGGGGCTACGCCTGCGACGAGGCCGGTCTTCGCGCCCAGCGCGCCGGCGGCGAGCGATGCGGTCCAGGTGCCGTGGCCCTGCTGGTCGACCGGGGTGCCATCGTCGCATGCGCTGGCGAGCGCGGATTCTTTGATCTCTGATAGGTTGAGCGCGAGGTTGGGGCTGATGTCCGGGTGGTTCGGGTCGACGCCGGAGTCGAGGATGGCGATGCGGACGCCTTTGCCCTGAGTCGAGTTCCATGGGCCTTTCGGAGCGTCGGCTGTCCCGTCCGCGCCGAAGCCGCCGACCTGTTTCACCGCCCAGCCCTGTGGCGAGTGGTAGAGGCTGTCCGGGGCGGGCACGACTGCCGCTTCGACATGGGCCTGAACCTGGATTGCGTGCGCATTGAGGATGATGTCCGGGATGATGGCTTCGACGTTCGGATCTTGAGCGAGCTGCGTTCGAGTCTCATGCGAAACCTGTTCGAGGACCGAGACACCGAGAAGGTCGTGCCGCGTAACGAGCCTCGCACCGTTGGCTGCCGCGAAGTCGGCTGCGGTCGTGGACATCTGCCCGTTGCGATAGAGCACAAGGTAGCGTCCGGCGGGCGCAGCCGCTTGCCCTTCCGCGGAGTTGGCAACGAGCGGCGAAAGGGCGAACGTGAGCAGCGGAGCGAGAGTCAGCAGCAGTTGGGCGACGATACGGAAGAGCATGTTCGGGAGTCCTCGGCGGATGAACTTGGGTGTTGTTCCCTGCATCGGCGTGCGCTTTTTGGGTGAGGGCTTGCGAACAAATGGGGGCCGTTACGCTGGTCCCGTGACCTCCGGCGAACTATGAGAAAGTTTTTAGTCGCGCAGCAGAATGAGCGCCGATGCGACACGGTGTGTACCAAAGTGGTAAAAATCCACTGAGGGTATATGAATGTCCGGTGACTCGGGAGGCAGCGTGGCGGTGAAGGATCGGGAGACTGCGGCGAGCGCAAAGGATTGGGCCGGCCTCAGCAAAGAACAGCTCATCGAGTTCTACCGGCTGATGTACCTCTCGCGCCGCACCGACGATCGTGAGATCGTGCTGAAGCGCCAGCAGAAGATCTTCTTCCAGATCTCGTGTGCCGGGCACGAAGCGTTGCTGGTCGCCGCCGGCATGGCACTGAAGCCTGGTTACGACTGGTTTTTCCCCTACTACCGCGATCGTGCGCTTTGCCTCGCGCTTGGCAATACCGTTGAAGAGCAGCTTCTGCAATCGGTGGGCGCAGCAGATGATACCGCGAGCGGCGGCCGCCAGATGCCCTCCCACTGGTCCAGCAAGCGCCTGAACATTGTGACGCCGTCAAGCTCCACCGCGACCCAGTGCCTGCACGCCGTAGGCTGCGCCGAGGCCGGCCGCTACTTCACCCAGAAGCCCGGTGCCGCGGCAAAAGCAGAAGGCGACTATCGCGAGTTCAAAGACGTCACCTTCCATGGCGACGAGGTCAGCTATATTTCGATCGGCGAGGGCTCGACCAGCCAGGGCGAGTTCTGGGAGTCGCTCAATACTGCTTCCAACCTCAAGCTGCCCGTGCTGTACCTGATCGAAGACAATGGCTACGCGATTTCCACGCCGGTCGAAGTCAACACCTCCGGCGGCAACATCTCGCGCCTGATCGCGAACTTTCCGAACTTTCACTTTGCCGAGGTCGACGGCACCGACCCGATCGCAAGCTACGCGGCGATGGTCGAGGCGGTCGCTTATTGCCGCGCCGGGCACGGACCTGCGGTCGTCCATGGCCACGTTGTCCGTCCCTACTCGCACTCCATGAGCGAAGATGAACGCGACTACCGCGCCCGCGCCGAACTCGACGCCGACGCGCTGCGCGACCCCATCTCGAAGATGCAGGTGTGGCTTCTGCGCGAGCAGATTCTCGACGCCGAAGGCATCAACGCGCTCGAGCGCCGCGCCGACCAGGAGGTCCAGGAGGCATCCGACCGGGCAGTCGCTGCGGCGTTTCCGGCGATCGATTCCATCTTGCGGCACCAATACTCCGAAGACCTGAGCTGTATGGACGCGCGCTTTGCGACCGAGCCCGCACCCGCTGCCGGCGATCAGACGGAGCGCACCATGGCCGACCTCATCAATCTCTGTCTGAAGGACGAGATGCGGCGCGATGAACGCATCGTCGTCTTCGGCGAAGATGTCGCCGATGCCACGCGTGTGGAGGCCTTGAAGGAAGCCAAGGTGAAGGGCAAGGGTGGCGTCTTCAAATTGACCAGTGGTTTGCAAACGGAGTTCGGCTCCGATCGTGTCTGGAACTCGCCGCTGGCCGAGGCAAACATCACCGGGCGAGCTATCGGCATGGCCGTCCGCGGCATGAAACCGGTGGTCGAGATTCAGTTCTTCGACTACATCTGGCCGGCGATGCACCAGATGCGCAATGAGCTTTCGCTGGTTCGGTGGCGTTCAAATGGAACGTTTAGCTGCCCGTTGGTCATGCGCGTGCCGATCGGCGGCTATCTTACCGGCGGCTCCATCTATCACTCGCAGTCGGGTGAGAGCATCTTTACCCACACGCCCGGAGTTCGCATCGTGTTCCCGTCGAACGCACTCGACGCGCTTGGCCTGCTGCGCACCGCGATCCGTTGCGATGACCCCGTCATCTTCCTCGAGCACAAGCGCCTGTACCGCGAAACCTTTGGCCGCGCCGTCTACCCCGGGCCGGAGTTTGCGATTCCGTTTGGAAAGGCGAAGATCGTCAAGCCTGGCAAAGACCTTACCGTCGTGACGTACGGGGCCGTCGTGCCGCGCGCCTTACAAGCCGCGGTGAAACTCGAGCGTGAGAAGGGAATCAGCGTCGAGCTGATCGACCTTCGCAGCTTGAGCCCGTACGACTGGGAAGCCATCGCCGAGTCGGTGAAGAAGACCAGCAAAGTCATCGTCGCGCATGAAGACATGAAGAGCTGGGGTTACGGCGCGGAGATTGCGGCGCGCATCGGCGAAGAACTGTTCGACGAGCTCGACGCTCCCGTTCGGCGCGTGGCTGCGATGGATACGTTCGTCGCGTATCAGCCGGTGCTCGAAGACGTGATCCTGCCACAGCCCGAGCATCTTTACCAGGCGATGGCTGAGCTTGCCGCTTACTAAGTTGTTCGTCTGACAGGTGGATTAAGACGGAAAAGAACGGGAATAGTTCCCGTTCTTTTTTATCAATCTTCCGATCAATCATTATTTTGTAAGTTGCAACTATCTCGCTGCCTGCTCGTATTCAGTAGCAAGGTGGCTGATATGTCACGACTTACACTGCAGGGCTTGTTGTTTTCTCTGATTCTTGGTGCCGGACTTACTGCTGCGGCATCCTCCCAACCAGACCCAGCCACAACGCTTCAAGTTCCGGCAGGCACGCGGGTCGAGATTGCGCTCACTCGTCCGTTGTGGGCGCGCACGGCGAAGGGTGGCGACGTTCTCTACGGTCAGACCGTGTTTCCGGTCACGGCTGGTTCGCAGATCGTCCTTCCTGCCGGTACCTTCGTTCAGGCGCTGCTTGAGGCTGTCACGAGGCCGACGCGCCGTTCAGGCCATGCGCAGCTCCGGGTGGAGTTCACGAAGATGGTCTTCGCCGACGGGTACACCCTTGTGCTGAATACCGCAGCCGGGGCGCCGATCAGCGACGTTACAGTCAACGTGTCTGTCGAAAACGATCTGCTGCTGGATAACGGCGCTCAGATCGAAATGACCTTGCCAGCCGCAATACCGCTCGATGCAAAAGAGGTCTTGTCTGCCATCCCGCTGTCGAGATCTCCTGCGCCCGGTTCGTTCCGAACGGCCACGCTTTGCCGCTACGTCCCGGGGTCTCCGGGATCGCCCGGCACCCCAGGGACGCCGGGGACGCCGGGAACGGTCATTCCTGGCGGACCCGATTCGCCACCGATCGTGATCCCCGGTACACCGGGCACTCCAGGCACCCCCGGCACTCCCGATACTCCAGCGTATTTCTGTCCGGCGGCTCCATTCGTCGTCTCGAGCGTAGCCGAGATGTCTGGTTCTCCACCTTCAGCAAGTAAGTCCCCTGCTCCTGCCACGATGCGCGCGAAGTAACTCCGTCCCGTCCCTCACTGCTCAGCTTTCTTACCGGAAAGGTCCATCCCATGTGCTTCAAATTAATCTCGGCCATTGTTCTTCTGAGTATCGTCTCCGCCCAAACGACGTCAGCAACGGCTCAGGCCGCGGCGCCGATCGTGCGAACGGAGCCTGCTCCCGCACCAACTGGCTCGCTGGTGATCCCTGCCGGCACGGTCATTCCACTCACGCTGGTCAGCTCCATCAGGACCAGGTCGACGAAGCCGGGCGACCTGGTTCGCGCGCAGGTTGCGTTCCCCATTACCGTCGGGACGAGCCTTGTGATTCCGGCTGGGACGTTTGTTGAGGGGGTCATGCAGGCAGTCGCGGCAAAGAAGACGAAGACAAATCCAGGCGGACTGGAGATTCACTTCACCCGTCTCATCTATGCGAATGGCTATAAGGTGTCGCTTGACGCCGTGAACACACAGTCGCAAGTGACGACGCCGACGTTGAGCGACCCCGGCTTTCTCGGTGTTGGAGTTGGCCTGGGCCTGGGCGGAGACTCGCCCGTTCGAATGGTGCCGCATATCGTTTCACTGAGCCCGATGATCGGCCAGGCTCCCACGCCGCCTCCGCTTCCTCCGCTTCCCGGACCTCCGAAGGCGTTCCTGGTGGCTCTTGCGATTGGTGGCGCCATCGCCATCGCGGGCATCATCCTCTTCATCGTGCATGCTCACCACTACAGCAACGCCGACATGGTGGCCTTCGACTCCGGCTGGCAGTTTCAGATGGTGCTGACGATCCCGGTGACGGTAGATGCCGGGCAGGTGAACGCGGCGACGGCGATCGCGCCGCAGTGACGCTGCCGCCCGCTGAGGCCTACGATGGAGGCAATCGAAGTCCGAAAGCGCAACTGCCGAACGCGATTCGGGTTTCAGACGATGAGAATGCCGATATTGGAGGGTGGAACGATGGGGTCGCGCCGGAGAGTCTGGGTTGAGTTTGGACGGGTGGCTGTCGCGGCAGCGCTTTGTGGCCTGATGGTCGAACAGCCCCTTCTGGCGCAGGCACCTGTCGTTCGCAAGGCGAGTGCAGGGAAGGGTGAGTTGCAGAGACAGCAGCGAACGCTTCACGCGTTGAACCGTTTCACGTTCGGCCCGACGCCCGGAGAGGTCACGGCGGTCGAGAAGCAAGGACTGAATCGCTGGTTCGAACAGCAACTCAACCCCGGCAGTATCGACGATTCGGCGCTCGATGCGCGGCTTGCTGAGTATCCCGCCATGCAGCTGCCGATCGCGCAGCTTGAACAGAAGTATCCCGGTCCGCAGACCATTCGGCGGATGATCGCGGGCAACGCCACGCTGCCGTCCGACCCCACGGATCGTGCGATGGCCGAGGCGCAGATTGCTTTGTACAAGATGAAGAAGCAGCAGCAGGAGGCGAAGGCGCCTGACGGGGTGGAGAAGCCGATCGCTGCGAGTGAGATCGCTCCTGAACCAATGGCCGATGGCGCGGATTCGAACGCCGGTTCAGCGCGGCACGAAGCCGCACTCAAGATCATCGCGTTGCCGCCAGCCGAACGGATGCAGGCGATCCTCACCATGCCACCGGAGCAGTTGATCGCGTTTCGCCAGGGCTTGAAGGGCGCTGAATTGCTCCGCGTTGCGGATGGGCTGACCCCTCAGCAGAAGGAGACGTTGCTCGCGCTCACCGGGTCGCTGCGCATGGTGGGCCTCGAGGAGACGGAGTCGCGTGTGGAGCGGGATGTCTACTCCAATCGCCAGCTTGAGGCGGTGATGACTGACTTCTGGCTGAACCACTTCAACGTCTACATCCGCAAGAATCAGAACGAGGCCTACCTGATTCCGACCTACGAGCGTGAGACGATTCGCGCACACGCTCTCGGGAACTTCGAAGACCTGCTGGTGGCCACGGCGGAGTCACCCGCCATGCTCGAGTACCTGGATAACTTCCGTTCGATCGGGCCGGACTCGATGGCTGCAAAACGCGTGGGCAAAGCGCAGCAGATGAATCCCAATGGCAAGCTGGCAAAGGCCGGTGCCGCCGGGTTGAATGAGAACTACGGCCGAGAGCTGATGGAGTTGCATACGCTGGGCGTCAACGGCGGCTACACGCAAGCCGATGTGACGAATGTCGCGAAACTCTTCACCGGCTGGGGCCTGGATAAGCCTTATCAGGGCGGCAGCGGCGGCTTTGTCTTCGACGAGCGCAAGCATGAACCGGGAGCCAAGACGGTGCTCGGCAGGACCATCCACGAAGATGGCATGAAGGAAGGGCTTGAGGTGCTGCACATGCTCGCGCAGAGCCCGGCTACGGCGCACTTCCTCTGCGAAAAACTCGCCGTGCGCTTCGTGGCCGACACGCCCCCGCCAGCGCTCGTCGACCGCATGGCTGCGAGCTACCTGGCGAGCCACGGCGACATCAAGACAGTGCTGCGGACGATGTGGAGCTCGCCGGAGTTCTGGTCGCCTGAGGTCTACCGCGCCAAGGTGAAGACACCCGAGGAGTTTGTCGTTTCAGCGGTTCGGGCGAGCGGAGCTGAGGTCTCGAATCCCGCGGCTCTTGTCGCCGCAATCAATAAGCTCGGCATGCCGCTCTACGGTATGCAGACGCCGCAGGGTTATAGCTGGAAGCAGGACGACTGGGTTTCGACCGGCGCGCTGGTGAGCCGGATGAACTTCGCCCTGGTCCTCAGCGGCGATCGCATCCCCGGAACCAGCACCGAGTGGTCGTCGCTGGTCGATCCTTCCGCGCCTAAGGTCGTTCCCGCACAGTATCAAGTCCAGGCCGCATCCCGGTATGCCAACCCTTCCGGCTCGGCGTCGGCCTCAATCGCGCCGCCTCTGAGCGCGAGGAGCGGTGACGCGACTGCCCTGAAGGAGCGCCGTCTCGAAGCCGTACTCCTCGATGAGCCGGTGAGCGAAAAGACTCGCGCCGCAGTCCTCGGGCAGGCGAACGATTCATCCGTGACCGAGCAGGCCGCTACGCAGTTCGACCTGAAAGCGACCGGCGGCAAAGGACAAGCCATCTACCGCAGCCGGGGGATTGCTTCAGCGGGCAACCAAGCGCCTGATGATGCTCAGGCGGCCGTGATGGCAGGGTTGTTGCTCGGGTCGCCGGAGTTCCAGCGGCGCTAGCGCGTGAAACAAAGAGTTGCAGAACAAGTCTGTAGAAGTGAGGGTACGGCCATGAACAGGAAGACGTTGATCGACAAGAGTGACTGGGGTTGCGATATGAACGGGCGCGATGCGGCGCGACGGATGGTCGCCTCGCGACGTGGGTTTATGAAGGGCGGTGCGCTTGCGCTGGTGGGCACATCCGTCATCCCGAGCTTTCTCATGCGCTCCGTCATGGCTGAGGCAACGACTGCGGCGGCCAACCATAAGAAGCTGGTCGTGCTCTTCCAGCGCGGCGCCGCGGATGGGTTGAACATCGTCGTGCCCTACCAGGAGAAAAACTACTACGCGATGCGCCCGTCGATCGCGATCCAGCAGAAGGATGTGCTGGACCTGAACGGGTTTTTCGGGCTGCACCCTGCGATGGCCTCCTTCAAGCCGCTCTACGATGAAGGACATCTCGCGATCATCCATGCCGCGGGTTCGACCGACACCACGCGGTCGCACTTCGACGCACAGGACTATATGGAGAGCGGCACACCCGGCATCAAGTCGACCGAAGACGGTTGGCTCAACCGCGCGCTCGCCAACGGACCAGCACCGAACGGTCCGGAAGGGAAGCCGTCAGCCTTCCGCGCAGTCGCTCTCGGCACCCAGGTTCCGCGAACGCTTGCCGGTAAGGTTCCGGCCATCGCGGTGACCAACCTGGCTGATTTTTCCGTCGCGGGCAAAGGTCCGCAGCCCTCGGCCATTTCGAATGCCTTCCAGGCCATGTACGACCAAAGCACCGACGCCGTCCTTCACGGCACCGGCCAGGAGACCTTCGAGGCGGTGAAGATGCTAAAGGCCGCTGACCCGGCCAAGTATCAGCCCGCCCCCGGGGTGATCTTTCCGAACACACCCTTCGGCAACAGCCTGAAGCAGATCGCGCAGTTGATGAAGGCGAACCTGGGGGTTGAGGCCGCGTTTTCTGATATCGGCGGATGGGATACGCACCAAAACCAGGGAGGTGCGACGGGGCAGCTCGCGAATCGGTTGACGGAGTTTTCAAATGGGATTGCGGCTTTCTGGAAAGACATGGGTGCGGAGTCTGAGAACATCACGCTGGTCACCATGTCTGAATTCGGTCGCACGGCGCGGCAAAATGGCACCGGAGGTACCGACCACGGGCACGCGAACGTGATGTTCGTGCTCGGCGGACGAGTAAAGGGAGGCAAGGTCTACGGTAAGTGGCCTGGATTGAGTGACGGACAGCTCAACGAAGGGCGCGATCTGACCGTGACGACCGACTTCCGCAAGGTTCTGAGTGAGGCAGCGTTCAAGACCCTGGGATCCCGAAATATGGATATTGTTTTTCCGGGGGCGCAGGTCAAGCCTCAGGAGTTCCTCAACTTTGTCTAGCGAAGAGTTCTCTGCGAACGTGAAAACCCTGCGTCTGGATTGGGGATGGGCTACTTTGCCGGTTACAACTTAGGTCCTTGGGGGTACTACAAATGTGCAAGAGTGGTGAGCAACTTTTTTCGGTAGGCTACGTCTTATAAACTGTAGCAAGCAAGCAGCCGGACTTTCAGTTCCCTCGGTTTCGGCTTCCCCTATCTGCAACACAAACTCCCCCCTTTATGTAAGGCGCCCTGAATATCGGGCGCCTTCACTTCTTTAAGCCAAGGTCTTCAGGAGAGTCAGCGATCAGGAGATGCCGAAACGGCGATCGAGCGAAAGTGCTCCGGAACCGGCTACGAGCAGCATGAACGCGATGACGATCAGCGACAGCGTGTACTCCGAGCCGTCGTAACCGTGATGCAGATTCACCTTCCACAGGGCGACCAGCATGTTGCCCGCGATCATCAAGGCCCAGAAACGCGTCAGCAGGCCTAATAGCAGAAAGGCACCGCCCAGAAACTCCGTGGCGACCGAGACGTACCCCAGCCAGTAAGGAAGCCCGAGGGTCGCGACGAAATGGTTGAAGCCTTCCACGCCCGCAAGCGGGTGCGAACGGTGCAAGCCGCCGGCAGGGATAAGTTTTTCCCAGCCGTGTACAAGCATGGAGGCCCCAAGAACGAGGCGAAGCAGGGTCAAAGCCCAGGGCTGGAGTTTGCTGAGAGAACGAATCATCTCTGGCTAGATTACCGGCTCGACCGTGCGGCTACGGCCTGGCTGTGTGGGAGGTATTCGTCGAGGAACCGGGTCACCGCGGCGACATACTCGTTCTCCGCGCCGACCTTGCCGAAGGTGACGGTCGTCTTCGGGTCCGGCGCGTTTCGGAATGCGGCGTTGTTCTCCCGGGTTCGTTGCGAATCGTAGCCGAATGGCCCGTCCACCAGCAGGAGCTTCGGCTTGTGCGAGGCGGCGAGGGCTTCGGCCAAGTCAAAGTGCTCCTGGACTAGCAGGCGCATGGGAAGCAGGCGGGCTTTGCCTTCGCCGGTCGCCCGGGCGAAGGCTTGGGGATCGGGGGTATCGACGATCAGTGCGGGAATCTCAGCGTGACTGCTCGCCAGATTTGCCGCCAGCACGGCCCCAAGTCCTTCGCCATAGGGGACGATCGTCGAGGCGGGCAGGTGACGGGTTTCGGTCAGGTATTCGAGCGCGGCGGCAGAGTCTTCCGCCATGTGGGCTTCGGTGGGGTGCGGCGGACTGCTCTGGCCATAGCCGCGATAGTCAAGGGCGAACACATTCGCTTGAGCCATGTGCAGAAGATTGAGCTTTCGAACGATGCTCGAGAGGGAACCGGAGCCGTCGTGCAGATAAAGGATGGTGGGCGTCGTCGGGGCCGCGTTTTCCGCGGGAATCCACCAGCCCGTCAGCCGAGGCGAGCCGGTCGAAGCAGCGTCGAAACGGATCGACTGGTACGGGGCACTCGGAGTGACGTCGATCTTCGCGATCGGGCGCAGCATCAACTGCCAGCCGCCGAGATAGACCAGCAGGCAGACGGACAGGTATCCAAGTATCGCTGCGACGCCGAGGCTGATCCCGAGCGCTTTTAACAGCCAACGCGGATCAACCACCTCCGGCATCGGAGCGGTTGATCGGGGGGCCTGGTCCGGCGTGCGCTGAGGGGTTGGTGAGGCCATCTCCTTCAAGTTTACTCGCGCGCTTTGCCGCTACCATGACAAAGGGAGACATTCAAAAGATGGCGCAGTGGGTTCGTTTGTGTAGTGTGTCGGAGGCACCGGCCGAGGGTGCGGTCAATGAGCAGAGAGCAGGGGAGTTCGAGATCTGTCTGGCGCGATCCGGCGGCCAACTGCAGGCAGTGGACAACCTGTGTCCGCACCGTCGCGGACCGCTTGGCCAAGGCTGGCTTGAAGGGAACGCCGTGGTGTGTCCATGGCACTCGTGGGCCTTCGACCTCAAGACCGGCGTGGCTGATTATCCTGAAGGCGAGCGTGTGGGCGTCTTTGCGGTTCGGGTAGAGAACGACGACATCTTTGTTGACGTGGAGTGACAAAATCGATTCCACGGTGACCCAACCCTAAGATTCGGCACACTGTTGAAACAAGTGCACCGTTTATGGGTTATAACTTCTAACCAGCAGTGATTCGTCGACCGGAGCGGGAGCCGGCGGCGATAGAGGAGAAATTCCATGAAGCTTCGCAATCTGATGCTCGCAGTTCTGGGCGTGGTGATTTTCGCGGGTTCGGCCGTCTCGGCGAACGCAGAGTACCGTCACCACCACCATCACCATCATCATCACCACGCGTAGGCCCTGGCCTGCACGTGACAACCGATGAGCCCGGCCATGCGGTCGGGCTTTTCTTCGTCTGCGAATGCGTCCGGTTTATCCGACGCCCGCAACCTGTTAGACTTGATTGATTCCCCGAAAACTGACGGAATCGCAGGAGAAACAATGCAGGCGATGCTGGCACTGGAGGACGGGCGTGTGTTCCGCGGCAAGGGGTTCGGGGCACAGGTGGAACGAGCGGGTGAGGTGGTGTTTAACACCTCGCTGACCGGGTATCAGGAGATCTTTACCGATCCGTCCTACGCTGGACAGATCGTCGTGCTGACCAATCCACATATCGGCAACTACGGCACCACGCCGCACGACGCGGAGTCGGCCAGGCCGATGATTGAAGGGCTCGTGACTCGCGAGTTCTCTCCCATGAGTTCGAACTGGCGCTCGACGGAAGTGGCCGATGAGTATCTCGAGCGGAATGGCATTCCCGTCATCGCTGAAGTCGATACGCGTGCGGTCGTCCGCCACCTGCGCGCGAACGGAGTCATGCGTGGTGTCATCGCCTTGGGAGAACAACTCGATGAAGCGGATCTTGTCGCCAAAGCGAAAGCAATCCGCAAGATGGATGGGACAGATCTCGCTTCGGTCGTATCAACGAAGACCGCCTATGAGTGGTCGTCGCTCGAGCCGAAGAACCAGACGGGCGATAAGCTGCTGACGCCCTCAGCCGAAGCGAGCAAAGGCGAAAAGCACGTGGTCGCGTACGACTTCGGCATCAAGGAAAACATCCTTCGCATGCTGGCGCGCGAAGGCTGCCGCGTGACCGTTGTTCCCGCGCGCACCCCGGCGGAAGATGTCCTCGCCATGTCCCCTGACGGCGTCTTCTTTTCGAACGGCCCCGGCGATCCCGAGCCGCTCGACTTCGCCATTGAGAACGTGCAGAAGCTGCAAGGCAAAGCGCCGATCTTCGGGATCTGCCTGGGCCACCAGATCTTCGGCCTCGCGCTCGGCGGCAAGACCTACAAGCTGAAGTTCGGACATCACGGCGGCAACCACCCGATCCTGAATCACCAGACCGGCAAGGTTGAAATCACCGCGCAGAACCACAACTACAACGTCGATCCCGCGTCGCTGCCCGAGGATGTCGAACAGACCCACACCAACCTCAATGACGGCACGCTCGCCGGCCTGAAGCACAAGACCGACCCGATGTTCAGCGTGCAGTACCACCCGGAAGCCAGCCCCGGGCCGCACGATTCGCATTATCTGTTCAAGGACTTCCGCAAGATGATGGACGACTGGAAGAAGTAGCGTCATCAACCCCGTCTTACCGACGAACGAAGGATTCGAGATGCAGCAGCACAACGCGAAGACCGGGATGCGAACGATCGCTTCCGCTTTGCTGTTGGCATCTCCGCTGGGCGCTATTGCTCCAGCCGCGGTAAAGGATCGCAACTTGTTCTGCATTCCCCACGGCGACACCTGGACCGTGCAGGACTACGCGCCGCTGGTCGATACGCGGAACAGTTCCAGGTTTATCCAGGCCATCTACGAGCAGCGCCTGGTCACGCACATGCTCGTGAAGACTTACACCAGCCGCTATGAACTCGTCTATGACTACAAATTTACGGATGAGGGAAAGCTCATCGCTTTGAAGGGAAGCCTGCGGCGCTGGGGACATTGGATTGCCCAGGCGAACCTCTTCCCCGACGCCGATGGCACGATCCCGACACCGCAGGTTGACTACCGGATGAGCCAGAACGGCGGCATCATCTCTACCCCGGAAGACGGGCGCGATTACGTTGGCGTCTTCAGCACGGTGCCGGTCTACCGGACCACCGCTGAGATGCCCTGTGCAGTTTTGCTCAAAGAAGCGGAGAAGAAGAATGCCACGCAGGAATGACATTGCAAAGATTCTGGTGATCGGCTCTGGCCCGATCGTCATCGGCCAGTCGGCCGAGTTTGACTACTCGGGCACGCAGGCCTGTAAGGCTCTGAAGGCCGAAGGCTACGAGGTTGTGCTGGTGAACTCCAACCCGGCTTCGATCATGACCGATCCGGAAGTCGCCGATCGCACCTACATCGAGCCGCTCACCGCTGCCTACGTCGAAGAGATCCTACGCGTCGAACTCGAGATGCTCACCGCCGCCGGCAACAGGGGAGTCTTCGCCGTGCTGCCGACGGTCGGTGGCCAGACCGCGCTTAACCTCGCCGTCGACCTTGCCGATTCCGGCGTGCTCGAGCGCATGGGTATCGAGCTCATCGGTGCCAAGCTCGAGGCCATCAAGAAGGCGGAAGACCGTCTCCTCTTCAAGGACGCGATGAACAAGATCGGCCTCGACATGCCGAAGTCGCAGCTCGTCAACAATGTCTCGGACGGCCTCGCGTTCGCCGCGAAGATCGGCTTTCCCACGGTCATCCGCCCCAGCTTCACGCTGGGTGGCTCAGGCGGCGGTATCGCCTACAACCGCGAAGAGATGACCGACATTCTGTCGCGCGGTATCGACCTTTCCCCCGTCTCCGAGTGCCTCATCGAAGAGTCTGTGCTCGGCTGGAAAGAGTACGAGCTCGAAGTCGTCCGCGACCTCAACGACAACGTCATCATCGTCTGCTCGATCGAAAACTTCGACCCCATGGGCGTCCATACCGGCGACTCCATCACGGTCGCTCCTGCGCAAACGCTCACCGACCGCGAGTACCAGTGCATGCGCGATGCGGCCATCGCCGTTATTCGCGAGATTGGCGTTGAGACTGGCGGCTCGAACGTGCAGTTCGCCGTCAACCCGCAGAACGGTCGCATGACCGTCATCGAGATGAATCCGCGCGTGAGCCGGTCTTCCGCTCTTGCCAGTAAAGCGACCGGCTTTCCCATCGCCAAGATCGCCGCGCGTCTTGCCGTCGGTTACACGCTCGACGAACTCCAGAACGACATTACCAAGGCTACGCCGGCCTGCTTCGAACCAACCATCGATTACGTCGTCGTCAAGATTCCCAAGTGGCAGTTTGAGAAGTTTGCCGGAGCTGACGAAAACCTCGGCCCGCAGATGAAGTCCGTCGGCGAGGTGATGGCCATCGGTCGCACCTTCAAAGAAGCCATGATGAAGGCCGTGCGCTCGCTCGAAACCGGCAAGAAAGCGACCGCAGACGACATCGAGCCACGCCGTCTGACGCAGCGCCTCGTCACGCCACACCCCGAACGCCTCAGCTACGTCCGGTACGCCTTCGAGCGCGGCATGACGGTCCGCGAAGTCTCCCGCATGACCGGCATGGACCCCTGGTTCCTGCACCAGATGAAGCAGATCACCGATGAGATCAAAGCCATCGGCTCGCTTACCCTCGAGAGCTGCACGCAGGAAGCCCTCCGCACCGCCAAGCGCATGGGCATCTCCGACGAACGCCTCGCCTCCGGCTGGGGCGTCACTCCCGCGGAGGTTCGCGCGCTCCGCCAGAGGCTCAACGTTCAGCCTGTCTACAAGATGGTCGATACCTGTGCCGGCGAGTTCGAATCGTTCACACCTTACCTTTACTCCTGCTATGACGAAGAGGACGAGGCGGCTCCGACGCCGAAGAAGAAGATCCTCATCCTCGGCTCCGGGCCCAACCGCATTGGGCAGGGAATCGAGTTTGACTACTGCTGCTGCCACGCCGCGTTCGCTTTGAGAGAGGACGGATATGAAACGATCATGGTCAACTGCAATCCCGAGACCGTCTCAACCGACTACGACACCAGCGACCGCCTCTACTTCGAGCCGCTCACCCTGGAAGACGTCCTCGGCGTGTACGAGCATGAGGCAAGCGCGGGAGCAGACATCGGCATGATCGTCCAGTTCGGCGGTCAAACCCCATTGAACCTTTCGCTGCCCCTGAAGAAGGCTGGCGTCCCCGTCATCGGCACGTCGCCTGAATCGATCGACCTCGCCGAAGACCGCAAGCGTTTCGGCAAGCTGATCGAAGAGCTCGAAATCCCACAGCCGGAAGGTGCGCTCGCTACCTCGGTCGCCGAAGCAGTCGCCGGAGCCAATCGCGTTGGCTACCCCGTGCTGGTCCGTCCGTCTTACGTCCTCGGAGGGCGCGCGATGGTCATCGCCTACGACGACGAAGCCGTCCTGAAGTACATGACCACCGCCATCGAGTACTCGCAGGAGCGGCCAGTCCTCATCGACCACTTCCTTGAAGACGCCGTCGAATGCGACGTGGACGCTCTCTGCGACGGCGAAGATGTCGTGATTGCGGGCATCATGCAGCACATCGAAGAGGCCGGCATCCACTCCGGAGACTCGTCCTGCGTGCTGCCTCCGGCCGATCTTACCGAAGATGTGAAGGCTACGATCCGCACATACACCCGCGCGCTTGCCAAGGCGCTCAGCGTCCTCGGTCTCGTCAACATCCAGTTTGCCATCCAGCGCGGCAAGGTCTTCGTGATCGAGGTTAACCCCCGGGCCTCGCGCACCGTTCCCTATGTCTCGAAGGCCACCGGCATCCCCCTGGCGAAGATCGCCTCGCGCATCATGGTCGGGCGCAAGCTCAAAGACCTGCTCCCCGCCTATGTCCCAGGCGGCTCGCGGGCCGGGCAGGACCTCGATACCGGTTCCCACTTCTTCGTGAAATCGCCTGTGTTCCCCTGGGGCAAGTTCCCCGGAGTCGATACCGTCCTCGGACCTGAAATGAAGTCCACCGGCGAGGTGATGGGCGTCGCCGACAACTTTGGAGAAGCCTTCGCCAAGGCGCAGATCGCCGCCGGCCAGGTCCTGCCCACCTCCGGCACCGTCTTCCTCTCGGTGAACGATCATGACAAGGAAGGCCTCGTGGCGCTCGGCAAGCAGTTCCAGGAGATGGGCTTTCACCTCGTCGCCACGCACGGCACGGCACAGGTTTTGGAAGACGCGGGACTTCAACCCGAGCGCGTCTACAAGGTGAAGGAAGGGCGGCCCAACGTCGTCGACTTCATCAAGGGCGACCGCATCCACCTGATCGTCAACACGCCGCGCGGGCAGGATACCTTCTTCGACGAAAAGGCGATTCGCCGCGCCGCCGTGCTTGCCCGCATCCCGACGATCACGACCCTGGCTGCGGCTCGCGCCGCTGCCGGCGGTATCGAAGCGCTGCAGCAGGGAACTCTGAGCGTCATTGCCCTGCAGACGCTGCACGCCGAGCGAGAGGGCTTGGTCCCATAACGGAACCGTCGTCTCAAAAACGGAAATGACCGTTTCTTAAAACCTGCCCGCCCCGTAATCCTCAGGCGTTCCCCACTACCTTGAACTCACTCCCCTCACATTCAAGGTACGGAGAACGCACGATGTCCAAGGGCGAAGGTCCGGTCAAGAAAGTCTTAGTAGTCGACGATGAGGATTCCTTGCGATCCTCCATCGGCAAAATCCTTTCGCTTCAGAGATTCGAGGTCTCCCTCGCCGCGGATGTAGAGGAGGCGCTCGAGCGAATTGCCGCCGAAGCCTTTGACCTCGTGCTGACCGACCTGCGCATGCCAGGACCTGGCGACGGACTCACGGTCATCCAGGCCGCCCGCTCCCGTAACCCGGAGGTGGTCGCGATATTGATGAGCGCGTATGCAAGCCTCGGGCCGCCGACCGTCGACCCCGGCATGCGGCCGGATGCGATTGTGCCGAAACCCTTCAGCATTCCGTCGCTGCTCAAGCTGATCCGCACCCAGCTCGACATGCGGAGATCCGAGCCGACGCCGTTGTTGCCCGTTCACAAAGCGGCGGCGGCCCCGTTCGTAGTCGTGCAGCGATGAGCCCCGCTTTCGCTTCCTTCGTAACCATACCGGTTGATCCAGTCGACCTGCCCTGCTTCGATCCAGGCCTGTTCCATCAACCCGAAGTCCTCGGTCGTTTTGTCACGTGGGAGTGGAACCTGGAAACCGCCGAAGTGCGCTGGGGCGGCAACGTCAAGGCACTCTACGGCTTCCCTGACATCGAGCTGACCCGATTGACCGACGTCATCACCCGCATTCATCCTGACGACCAGCGTGCGGTGGTCGATGCCATGCTCAAGGCCGTCGTCGACATCGCCGAGTTCGACTGTGAATTTCGCGCGATCTGGCCGGATGGCTCGATTCATTGGCTTCTGGCTCGTGGAAGCCCGTCAGGTCCGGAAGAAGGAATGCCTGACCGCCTTATCGGTTTCACGTCGGACATCACGCCTCACAAAGCGATCGACGAGGAGATTCTGCGCCAGCGCAACGTGCTCGAAGAGGTCTTCCGCCAGGCCCCCGCATTCATGGCGGTCCTGGGAGGCCCGGAGCATGTCTTCGAACTCGTCAACGACGAGTACCGCCGTATGATTCCAGGGCGTGAGTTCATCGGCGAACGAGTGATCGACGTGGTGCCCGAGGCTGAAGGTCAAGGCTTCCTCGAACTTCTCGAAGGGGTCTACCGGACGGGAGTCCCGCATGTGGAATACTCCCGGCGCTTCGACCTTTCCTGGGGGCAGGATGACCGGATTGAGGTCCGCTACCTCGACTACGTCTACCAGCCAAGGCGCGATCCCGACGGATGCATCTCCGGTGTGATCGTGCTGGGGGTCGACCGCACGGAACGCGTGTGCGCCGAACAGAAACTTATCGAAAGCGAAAAATTAGCGGCTGTCGGGCTGCTTGCCAGCTCCATCGCGCACGAAATCAATAACCCGCTCGCCGCCGTCTCCAACTACCTCTACCTTGCGGGAACCACGGACGATCTCCCGGAGATTCATGAGTATCTGGCCATTGCGAGCCGGGAACTGGAGCGGGTCACGGAGCTCGCCAACCAGACCCTCGTCTTCCAGAAGCGCTCCGTCACTCCCGTTGAGACCAGCCTCAAGACATTGGCTGAAGGAGTTCTCACGCTCTACGCAGGGCAGCTCCGCAACGCAGGCGTCTCGGTCGACAACCGGCATCGCGTCCACTCCCCGCTGATCTGCCTGGAAGCCGACGTTCGCCAGATCATCGGGAACCTCATCGCAAATGCGATCGCAGCCATGCCGAACGAACGCGGCTGTTTGCTAATTCGTAGTACGGCCGTGAGCGACCACCTGTCGGGCACGCTCTGCCAGCGGCTGACCATCGCGGACAATGGAACGGGAATCGCCGAAGCCCTGCTGTCGAGGATCTTCGACCCGTTCTTCACCACCAAAGGCAGCGCAGGCAACGGGCTCGGTCTTTGGATTATCGGGGAGATTGTGAAGCGGAACGGATGGAAGATCCAAGTACGGAGCCGGAACTCCGGTTCCCGCAGGGGAACGATCGTCTGTCTGACTCTGCCGTCGACGCCCTAACCGGTCCTACTCGCCCAGGCCCATCTTCGCGCCGAGCGCATAGCCGATCATTGAAAGGGGGATCATCGTGCCAACCAGCAAGCCGTCGCCGCCCATCAGACCGGATCCGTCCGTGATGTCGAAGAATGTCCGGTAAAGCTTGTCGACGGCACCGCATTTTTCACACAGTCCCGGCCCGGTTGGTAGATTGAGCACCCAGACGCAGATGATGGAAAATAGCAGCACGCCGGCGATCCAGACGTATCCGGCGATCGGATCCTGCCGGGACTTTGCAATCAAAAAGCCGCCAATTGCCGGCACCACAAACGCAAGTACGATCCCAACGATCTTCGGCTGAATGGCATCGATGGACGCTCCGGAAAGGAAGATGACAAAAACGACAAGACCGAGCAGGGCCACGGCAATCAGCGTGTGAATGCCGAACCACAACGCCTCGCGTCCCAGGTCACCGGCGGACTTATCACTCGCGTTTGCAAACTCTTCGTTCATGCCAACAGTTATACGGGAGATGACACGCCGATTCCATCCCCAAAGCAGGGGAGTTCTATCGAAGTTACGTGCGGCGAACCAAGTTTGGGTCGCCCGTGCGCTTGATAGACTAGAAGCGTGAAGATTGCGCTGGCGCAGATCAATCCTACGGTCGGGGATTTCGCAGGAAACACGCGGACGATCCTCGAATTCGCCGAGCGCGCCGCAAAGCTGGGTGCGGAACTGGTCGTCTTCCCCGAACTCGCCGTCTGCGGCTATCCGGCCGCCGATCTGCTCGAAAAGAAGTCGTTTGTCGAACGCGCAGCCCAGGCTCTCGAAGCCGTCTGCGCCTGGACCGTGGGCGAAGGCCGGCCGGCCATCCTGTGCGGAGGCGTTCAGCCCGTCTCCGGCTCGGACGAAGGCAAGCAGGTTCAAAACGTTGCGGTGCTTATGCAGCATGGCGTCGTCCGCCAGACCCAGGTGAAAACCCTCCTCCCGTTCTACGACGTCTTCGACGAGCAGCGTTACTTTGAGCCTGCCAAATCGCAAACGTTGACGACCCTCGAGAGCGGCACCGCGAAGGCTCCGCTTGCCGTTACCATCTGCGAGGACGCCTGGAACGACAAAGGGTTCTGGCCGCGCCGCCTCTACGCCGTCGATCCGGTGGAGCGTTTGATGGAGACCTGGAACTCGCAGCCGCCGGCTTTGGCCGAGCAGCCGCGACTCATCTTGAACATCTCCGCATCGCCTTACTGGCAGGGCAAACGCGAAGTCCGGCAGGAGATGCTTGGCGCCCTCGCGAAGCGGCACGGAGCCATCGTCGCCATGTGCAACCAGGCCGGCGGCAATGACTCGCTCATCTTCGACGGCAGTTCCCTCGCCGTCGGACCCGACGGCAGCGTGATCGCCCAGGCGAAGTCTTTCGCCGAAGACCTGCTGGTCTTTGATACTAGGGACCACGATACCAGCGACCACGCAGCCAAGCCGCAGCCCGAGCCCACCGAAGACGCATTCGAGGTTCAGGCTACCTGGGATGCGTTGGTCCTCGGCACCCGGGATTATGTCCGCAAGTGCGGCTTCTCGAAAGCCCTGGTCGCCCTGAGCGGCGGCATCGATTCAGCCCTTGTCGCCGCCATCGCGGTCGATGCGCTCGGCCCCGAGAACGTCATGGGCATCGGCATGCCCAGCGGCTACTCTTCTGAAGGCTCCAAAGACGACGCCCGCGACCTCGCCCAGCGCCTGGGAATCCAGTTTGAGATGCTTGCGATCCACGACGGCTTCGAAACCCTGATGAAGACCCTGGAACCCCTCTTCGCCGGGACGCCCTTCGGACTCGCCGAAGAGAACCTCCAGTCGCGGCTCCGCGGCGTGCTCCTCATGGCTCTCTCGAACAAGTTCGGCGCGCTCGTCCTCACGACCGGCAACAAAAGTGAAATGTCCGTCGGCTACTGCACGCTCTACGGCGACATGGTCGGCGCGCTCGCTGTGATCGGCGACGTGATGAAGACGCGCGTCTACGCCCTCAGCCGCTACGCTAACCGCAATCGTGAGATCATCCCGTTGGCGACTTTGACGAAAGCTCCCAGCGCGGAACTCCGCCCCGAGCAGAAGGACACCGACTCGCTGCCGCCGTACGAGGTGCTCGACCCGATCCTCGAAGCCTACGTCGAAAAGTATTGCTCCGCCGAGCAGATCGCACGAGAGCAGGGAATCGATGTCGAACTGGTCCGCCACGTCCTGAAGCTCGTCGAACGGAGTGAGTACAAGCGGCAGCAGGCTGCGCCGGTGTTGAAGGTGACGAAGAAGTCGTTCGGCATGGGAAGACGCTTTCCGATTGCCGTGAAGTACCAGGTTTGATTTTGTGAAAGGCTGCAAAGCAGCGGAAGGATGGATTCAGTTGACGAATGTTTCGAAGTTACTCGCGTTGGGCCTGGCGCTCAGCGCTGCAGGCACCATGGTTGGACAAGCGGCACCCGCACCGGCTGCCGGAACCGCTCCGGCGAAGAAAACGGCACCCCTGAAGCTGCAGTCTCTCGCTCCGGACACCGTCGCCGACCCCTTCCCACCCGTCAACCTCAAGTTTTTCACCGCGGATTCCCCGAGCGTCGCGACCGTCGACGGCTATCTACACAGCGTTCTCGGCTACGACACCAATCGCATCTGGCGCGTGGTCGCGATTCAGAAGACGGCCGCCCCTGGCGTCAGTAAAGTCGTGGCACTCGTCTCCGAGAAGACCGCAAACGCCAAGGTGCAGACCGCAACCTTCTTCGTCCTCCCGGATGGCAAACACCTGGTCGCCGATGCCTCCGGCGTTCAGCCCTTTGGAGCGACTCCGTACGCTGACGACCGTGCCATCCTTCAAGCGAAGGCGGACGGTCCGTTCCACGGTGCGGCGTCAAAGAACTTCGAGCTGGTCGAGTTCGCCGACCTCCAGTGCCCCCACTGCAAGGAAGCTCAAGGCACCATGGACAAACTCGCCGCTGACTTCCCGCAAGCTCACATCGTTTACCAGGCGTTGCCCCTGGTCGACATCCATCCGTTTGCCGAGAAGGCCGCGCTTTACGGCATCTGCGTCGCCAAAAAGAGCAACGACGCCTTCTTCCTTTATGCGAACAGCGTGTATGAGAACCAGGCGAAGTTGACTCCCGAAGACGGCGATAAGACCCTGAACGACGCAGTCCTCAAGGCCGGGGGCGACACGACCGCGGTCGCCACCTGCGCCGCATCGCCGGAGACCAAGGCAGCCGTCGACGCCTCCGTGAAACTCGCCAACGACCTCAACGTCGACCAGACACCCATGCTGATGGTCAACGGTCGCCTTGTCCCGCTCGGCGGCATTCCGTACGAGACCTTGAGGTCGATCGTCGCGTTCCAGGCTGCCTCCGATGGCATCGCGCTGCCGGGTGCCGGCC
The DNA here is from genome assembly GCA_963693075.2 of uncultured Granulicella sp. GTDB lineage: Bacteria > Acidobacteriota > Terriglobia > Terriglobales > Acidobacteriaceae > Edaphobacter. The sequence goes on from CAXMMP010000001.1 coordinate 1,294,786, forward strand.
CGCTTACGAAGTAACTCGACAAGCGGTTGGGTGCCCCATGATCCCCGGACGTCCCGAGCGAAGGCGAAGGACCGATGGTGATCTTGGGGCGTATCCCCTCGACGCGCTCCGTCAGACCGCCGCCAACTTCGAGAGCCTCCGCTGCAGCAGGATGCCGGCGATCAGGAAGTAGACCCCGCCAAAGATTGCGTAACCTCCCAAGTCCTTGATATGTCTCGTCCCATGCAGTGCGCCGGAGACAAACGCGATTCCTGCTGCTGTTGATTGCAGACCGCTCAAGATCATCGCCCACTGGCCGCCGAACTCTCTCCGGCGCGAGATCCCGACCGCAAGCTGCGCCAATCCGGCAGCGAAGGCCCACGCCCCAAAGGTCACGACCGCCTGCTGTGGCGACCTGAAGACCGTCAGGGCAATCCCTAGCGCAGCCAGAACCCCTAAAGCCACGTTCACGTATCGCGCGGTGGGGGAGTCTGTTTCCGCAGAAGTTCGCAGGTCATAGAGCGTGCAGGCTACGTCCCAGAGCGGATAAAGGATCAGGAAGCCGGCGGCAAGCGGGGGATTGGCAACCGCCGTTGCGAGGATGATGCCTGCCCAGACGAGCTGGACGACGGTTCGGGTGAAGTAAAGGTTCCTGAGCGACTGGGCGTATATCCGTTCGATCGACATTGTATTCTCCTTGGTCTATCTTCTAGTTGGTAGGTGATTTGGGCGTATTCCGCCTTTTTGAAGGTGGGCTAGGTTTCACGCCGAAAGACGTTCTAAAGCACCTGCGGTGACCTTCTCAAATACAGCGGAGCCTCCAAAGGCCCGGGCTGACAGCATCGCGCCATGCACGGTCGCCATGAAGGTCTGCGCCTCTTCCTCCGCACTCCTCTTGAGCCTGAGGGAATGTTTTCGCGCACCTTCCTCCATCGTTCCGCGAATCCATCCACTTAGTTGCAGGAAGTGTTGTTGGACCTCGAACTGAACCTCCTTCGGGAGGCTCGGCAACTCGGCAGCCAGCAGGGCAGCGATGCAGAAAGGCTCTTTCTGATGCCGGATGCAGCCTTCCCAGTGTCCTATATACGCTTGCAGCCTCGCCCGGGGATCATCCATCTGCCGCGAGAGCGCTTCCATACCCGCCATTAAGTTCGCGCGGTGGGCCTGCAAAACCGACACCACCAGGTTGGCCTTCGTGGGAAAGTGGTGATGAATGCTGGCCTTGCTGATGCCGACGCGCTCCGAAATATCGGCATAGCTAAACGCCGAATATCCGAGATCGATCATCAGCGTCTTGGCGGTTTGCAGAATGCGTCCTGAGGTTTCTCCGTGCATGCTGTATGAGACTACCAACTAGTAGATTGCGATTCAAGGATTTGGGTAGAACGGAAAGTCGCCTGCGAACCCCCCGGTCGACGCTACCTTGCAGAGAGTCATTCTCCGTCGCAATTAGGTGATACAGCCATACACCTGGGGCACGGACCAGATTCCATAGCCATCCAAGCTTTGAATTAGTAGGACGGTCGACGAATGGATTGCAGTAAGGTAACCGCTTCGGCAGCCCGCTCTCGAAGCTGCACCAGCTCATCAGGACGCTTGCGGTGGAGCGTTGTGTAGGGCATTTGCAGGCGAAAGTTTCCTCCTAGAATTGCCTCATTGCGCTCCAGAAAGGTCCAGTAAAGCGCTGTGAACGGACACGAGCCGGGTCCGACCGACTTCTTCGGGTCGAACTGGCAGTGCCCGCAGAAGTTGGACATCCGGTTGATGTAAGCCGCACCCGAGACATACGGCTTCGTCGCCGTCAGTCCGCCGTCCGCATAGGTCGCCATGCCCAACACATTCGGCTCGACCACCCAGTCGTATGCGTCGACGTAGGCGAACCAGAACCAGTCGGTGAGCTCGCGGGGAGAGAAGCCGCAGAGGTTGGCGAGATTCGAGAGGACCATGAGCCGGGTGATGTGGTGGGACCAGCCGTCTTGCAGCACCTGGGCGACGACGGTATCCATGCAGTGCAGGCCGGATTTTGCGCCCCAGTAGACGGCTGGGAGTGGAAGATTCGCTCCGAGGGCTGAGGGCGTGGCTCCGATGAAGGCCTGGGCGGGCTGGTAGGCCGAGGCCGCTTCTGGTGTCTGATCGGGTGAGGGTTCCTGGGTGAACGCGCGGTCTTCCTGCGGGATGTTGGCGGCCAGGAGACGGTAGCCGTCGGTCTGCTCGTGGAGGTGGCGCATGAACTCGCGCCAGCCGAGGAGTTGGCGGATGAAGCCTTCGGCACTGGCGAGTGGGACACGTTCTTCGAGGGCGAGGGCGGCGACGTCGCGGATGAGATCCATGGCGAGGAGGCGGCCAAGGTTGAGCAGGACGGAGGTCTTGGAGTGGAAGAGTTGCGCCTCGTCGTCGCGCATCGCGTCTTCAAAGCGGCCGAAGTGGGCGAGGGCGTGGTCAAGGAAGAAGCGCCAGTATGCCTCGGCGTCCGCCTGCGTACATGGCAGGTCAAAGCCCTCCGATGTGCCGAAGTGGTGTGGGAAATACCTCTCGACGAGGGCAATCACCTCCTGCGTGATCGGATCGGGCGGAAACGTTGGGAAGACCGGCGCGGGCACTTCGCCTTTGTAGGGTTTGCGGTTTTCGGCGTCGAAGGAGAACTTGCCGCCAGCGGGTTTGCCCTTTTGCATGAGGATGCTGGTCTGCTGCCGCATGCGGCGGTAGAAGCGGTCCATGACGTAGGATTTGCCGGGCTGGTAGCTGCCGTAGACGGTGGTGAAGTCGGAGGTTTGCGAGGCCCAAGTGGTGTCTTCGACGAAGGAGAGCTTCAGGCCGGATTGGATCGCCTGGGCAAGGTCCAGACGCAGTTCGCGCTCGGCGGGAGTCATGCAGATAAGCGGTGGGAGGCCGCGCTGTCGCTGGAGTTCGAGTAAGGCGGTGCCGTGGGATGCGCGAGAGAAGTGGTACAGCACGGCAACGCCACGAGCTGCCTGTTCGAGCGCGAAGTGGCGCATGTTGCTGATCAGGACGATAAGTTTTTTCTTGTGATACGGGCGTCGCATCGGCTTGGCCGCAGCTTCGATCAGGATGATGCCCGTTGCTTCAGCGGGCTGCTCGGTCAGTGGACCGGTGCGATCGGTGAGGCGGTCATACGGGACATAGATCCACCGCCGGTTCTGGAGATCTTGCGGGGTCGGTGCTGCGGGAGCGATTGCCTCGGTAAACAGACTCATGGTGCGGGGTTGGATGCAGAGAACTCAGCCAATGCAATTGCAATCGAGGCATTCGTGGATCGCGCACGCTCCGCAGGTTTCGATAAGGCGTTGCTTCAAAGCCCTGCGGGCTCGATGGATGCGCACCGTCGCATTTGCCGGCTTGATCCCATGACGGCTGGCAAATGCGGCCAAGGTGCCTTCGTCGAGGTCAACCTCCTTCAGGATGATCGAATAGCTGGGCGTCAGGGTTGGGAGCACCTTCGCGATGCAGCGGCACACCGTGTCATGAGTAAAGTCGAAGGGCGCGACTGCAGTTTCAAGTTCCGTAGCCCACTGGGTAAGGGCGCGATCTTCGACGGTGCGATGCCGATAGTGGTCGATGACGGCGTTACGGAGAATGCGGTAGAACCAGGCGGTTGCTGACTCGTTCGTGCGGAGTCCTGCGGCATGCTCCAAAGCGCGCAGGTATGCGTTTTGCAGGATGTCTTCCGCGAGGGCAGGAGACGCGAGGCGTCGTTCGAGGAAGTGCAGGAAGGCCTTGCGCTGTTCGAGGAGGGCAGCAATGGAAGGTTGAGTCCGCGAGGCCGTGGTGGCTTCGCGGACTGGGTTGACGGCCGGTTTGTGCCCTAGCAGCATGGGCAGCCGGGCTCGCAAGGACAGGGTTGAGGGCAGTCGCAATCAGGGCAGTGCGGAAGCGGAAGGATTTCGTTCATCGTAGGTCTCCTTGGCTGAAGGTTTGCTCCAGTATCCCTGCTGACGTGCGGGTCGACGAATCCTTACACTTCGGAATGTTGCGTCAGGTGGCGATGAGTGAAGTAGTGGTGTCTGGCTGGGACGGTCGTGCGGACGTAGACCTCGGCGGCTCCAAGCATGCCGAGCGTTGGGGCGACGAAGTAGATCCAAAGAGCGGTGTACACCTGGGCAAAGACGGCTGAGCCCACGGTTCGGGCTGGGTTGATGCTGAAGCCGGAGACGGGCGCGAAGAAGAGGATGTAATTGAAGATGAGGAAGCCGACCAGGTAGGTCGTATAAGGTGCGACGCGTGGGCGGTTGGAGGTGATGAGGACGGTGGCCATCAGGAGTGCGGCCATGAAGGTTTCGGCGGCGAAGGCGGCGATGGGGCCGCCAAGGCCGGGGACGGTGACGGCGTAATTGACTTGCGGGGTGGCGATGATCGGGCCGAGCAGGAGGGCAGCGATGCCGACGCCGGCGATGGCTCCGAGAAACTGGAAGAGGATATAGAACGCGGCGTCATAGGCGCCGATCTTGCCAAGTCGGTAGAAGGTGAGGGTGATGGCAGGGTTGAAGTGGGCTCCGCTGGCCTTGCCGGGTGGGGACTTGATGATGGCGATGGCGGTCAGGGCCATGGCCAGGCCCATGGCGGCGCGCGCGAGCCACGGATTGTGAGGATGGGTAAATAGCAGCGCGGTAAAGAGACAGGCGGAGACCATGAAGGTGGCGAGCTCGGCGGCTTCGTAGAGGTAGAGGCGTTTCATAAAAGGCAAGTGCGCCGTATCGCGGGCGGCGATCGCTTCGGGGGGTTTCGGATGCTTCGCGTTTCGCTGCTCAGGGTTCAAGGATGGTTGCTAGTTCGTGGATGGTGTGGGCGATCTCGTCGTCGCTCGTATAGAAGTGCGGCGCGATGCGGATGCCGGCACCTGGGCGGAAATCGACAAGGATCTGACGACGGCCTAGCTCGGCCACGATGGCGCGGCCTTCGGTGTCGGGAACGCCGAGGATGATGGTGCCACCGCGAGCCTCAGGATCGCGCGGGCTGCGGACTGTCAGGTTGGCGGCGTCGGCGAGGGCGATGAGGTGCTGGGTCTGGCGGATAGATTTTTCGCGGATGGCGGGGACGCCGATCTCGTTGACGATCTCGTATCCGGAGCGCGCGGAGTACATCGCCGGGACGTTGGGGGTGCCGTTGAGGAAGCGGTGAATGTCCGGTGCGTACTGGATTGGGCCGTTTGCGAAGTCGAACGGGTGAGCGTGTGCGGCCCAGCCGGTTGCGATGGGTTCGAGCGAAGTGTCGAGATCGGGGCGGACGTAGAGGTAGCCTGCGCCGGGTCCGCCAAGAAGCCATTTGACGGAGCCGCCAGTGGCGAAGTCAACCCCGAGCGCGGTGACGTCGAGCGGGACGATGCCCGCGGATTGGTAGAGGTCCGCGATGAGGTAGGCCCCGACTTCATGAGCGCGCTGTGTGATGGCGGCTAGATCTTGAAGGGCTGAGGAGCGGAAGGCTACGTGCGAGATGCTGACGAGTTGGGTGCGTTCGTCGATGGCGGCGAGGATGTCTTCGAGCGGGACGGTGAGGCCGTCGCGGGAGGGGACGGAGACGATCTCGGCGCCCTGGCGTGCGAGGCCGTGGTAGATGTAGTCGTTTGAGGGAAAGTTGAGGCCGTCGGTCACGAGCTTGTTGCGGGCTCCGCTCCAATCGAAGCAGGAGGTGACGATGGCCTGGCAGATGGAGACGTTCTGGTGCATGACGACGCGGCCTTTTGGGGCTCCGATGATTGAGCCGATGAGGTCGCCGCAGGTGACGGGCATCTCCCACCAGCCTTCGTCCCAGGCGCGGATGCCGCGGGTGGCCCAGGTGTTGGTGAACTCGGCGAGGGCGGTCTGGGCGCGGAGCGGCATGGGGCCGAGCGAGTGGCTGATCATGTACGTGGTGTGCTCGAGGATGGGGAACTCGGCGCGCCATTTGAGAAGGGGGTCCTGGGTCATTTTGGCTCGATTGCGCGGTGGCGGAGGAAGTAGACGGCGGTGAGGATCACAAGGAATGGGATGCCGTAGATGAGGGTGGGGTGGAAGGCTGGGGTGAAGAGCGTGGTGATGAGGGCGGCGAGCATAAGGAGTGCGCCGGCGAGGCTGGTCCAGGGGTACCCCCACATGCGGAAGGCGAGGGCGGCGTGGGCGTTGCGGCGGCGGAAGTTGAGGTGGGTGATGAAGATCATGAACCAGGTGAACATGGGTCCGAACATGCTGATGGCGAGCATGAGCAGGAAGGAGCGGTCGTGGTAGAGGAAGTTGAGTAGAGCTGCGACGGCGATGCCGAGGGTCGAGACGAAGAGTGCGCCGATAGGGACTCCGCTGCTTGTCAGCTTGCCGAGGCGGGCAGGGGCGAAGCCTGCACGGGAGAGTGAGAAGAGCATCCGCGTGGTGATGTAGAGCTGGGAGTTCATGGCAGAGAGCGCCGCGATGAGAATGACGAAGTTGACCACGGCGGCCGCGCCGGCGATGTGGGTGCGCAGCATGACGGTAACGAATGGGGATTGGGTCTCGCCGGTGGCAGTGACATTCCAGGGGACGATGGCGAGGACGAGCGCCAGTGTGAGGAGATAGAAGAGGACGAGCCGGAACATGGTCGCGCGGAAGGCGTGGGTGATGGCGCGGGCGGGGTCCTTGGCTTCTCCGGCGGCGACAGCGATCATCTCGATGGAGAAGTAGCTGAAGAGGGCGACGAGGACGGCGAGCCAGGTGCCGGAGAAGCCTTTGGGAAAGAAGCCTCCGAAGGCGGTGTAGTTTTGGAAGCCGATACTGCTGCCGTGGGGCGCGGAGAAGACGACGTAGGAGCCGAGGATGAGGAAGGCGACGATCGCCGTGACTTTGAGGGCGGAGAAGCCGTACTCGACCGAGCCGAAGAAGCTGACGTTGAAGGCATTGACAGCGACGAGAAGCAGGGTAAAAGCAAGGATCCAGATCCAGCCAGGAATGGCTGGGAACCAGAAACGCATGTATACGGAGACGGCGGTCACTTCCGTGCCCAGGGCGAAGACGACGCCAGCCCAGTAGGCGAAGCGGACGAGGAATCCGGCGAGCGGCGAGAGGTAGAACTCAGCCCATGCGCCAAAGGAGCCGGACGTGGGGTGAGCGACGGTCATCTCGGCCATCGCCCCCATCAGGAGGAGGGTAATGACGGCTCCGATGGCGTAGCTCACGAGGACGGACGGCCCGGCAAAGCCAATGGCAAAGCTGGAGCCGAGGAAGAGGCCCGTTCCGATCGCTCCGCCGATGGCGATCATGGAGAGCTGCCGGGAGGAAAGGCGGCGCTCGAGTCCTTGTTCGCGTTCGGTAATCCGGTCGAAATGGGCGGAATCGTGGCCGTGCATGTGGGTTGAGTCTATCCCGACGACCGAGCTCGAAACACAGAATTGATTTGCAGTTTGATTGACCCGAAGTATGTGGAGAACCTGGGTCAATTCCCCCAAATGGTTACAAGAAAGTAACGCAGCTGCATCGTGGGCGCGATATATTTCATGTGTTCCCCAAGCAATGGTTTCATTTACCCCGAATGGGCGAGACGGCGTGCGCAAGGGATGCGGAGGCAAGGATGAGGAGAATCAGCCCGGGAATCGCATCGATTTTGTTGGCCGGAGCGAGTGGAATCGCGTGGTCGCAAGCTCCTGTCTGGACGAAGCCGGCCCCGTCCAACGCGCCAGCCAACACGAACGCACCAGCAAACACGACCGCGCCGTCCCCGGCTTCGACGACTCCTGCCCCGATGCCTGATTCGGCGCCTCCTGCGGTGCCCGCCACCCCAGGCAGTCCAACGCAGGCTGTTCCCGTCGCAGGTCCTCCCGCTCCGACGGTTACCGCGCCAGCGGGGCAAGCTCCGGCTCCGGCGGATGCTGTTTCACCGTTTCCGGCAGCTCAGGGTGCGCATGCTGTTCCGGCTTTGCCGCGTCCTGCGCCCCAAGAGGCTCCGGGCCCTCCGACGGCGGAGAAGTTTCCGACCAGGTATGCGCCGGTTGCTGGGAAGAAGGGCAAGTTCGACTACTTCGGGCCGAAGACGGTGGTCGAACTGACACCCAGCCCAATGTTGGATGAAGAGGGGCGGCAGCGGCTCGACCCGGACGGAAAGCCGATGTTCAACCCTCCCGTTCGTCAAGAGCGAGATAAGCGAGGGAATCCGGTCTTCGACGATCACGGTCAGCCGGTCATGCAGACGCCCAACGAGATGGGCTACGACGACAAGGGTAAGAAGCTCCACGAGAAGAAAGAAAAGCCGCCGAAGATGGTTTCGGTCTCGATCGAGCGGGGTACGCTGACCGTAGATGGGCTCACCGGCAAAGCGGGCATGAACTATGACATCAAGAATCTGAAATACATCTACCTTTATGCGCCCTGGATCGGGGTCACCGTGGTCTCGACCTCTCAATTTCCCGGCGCACAAGAGCAAAAAAATGCCTTCAACGACAAGACATTGACGGTGAACGTGCAGGATCACACGATGCAGCTCTACTCCGACAAGCGAATGCTGGGGAAGAAGCCGGAGTCTGCGTTCGTCTCGGTGGATCGCAACTTCAGACTTCCTTCGAAGTTTCCGGTGGTGGGATACGGGGAGACCCTGAAGCCGCCGTACGCGTGGCCTGGATCGAAGGAAAATGCGGCCTTGAAGGGTCCTGTTGCCCCGCCGCCGCTGCCGCCAAGTCTGCGTGCTACGACCCTTTTGCAGCCGTGTCCCCCTGGGCAGATGCGCGAGCCTGGAAAAACGCCGCTGCCTGGAGAGAATCTGCCACCAGCCCCCTGCGTGGCGATTCAAAAGGCGTTGCCGGGAGTGGGCACGCCGAAACCTGCGCCGACCGCGAACTCATCCGCGCCGGCTGCGGGAGCGGTCGCTCCGCCAGCGCCCGTCGCAGGCGCTCCGCAACTTTAGGATAGGCTTGTCCATTCGAGACGATGAGCCCGCCCCGAAAGGCGGGCCCTTCTACCCTTGTCTAGACCGGGTGCTCTGAGTGGGAAGCCGGCCGAGCTCAAGACTGTACGGCGTAGCATGATCTGGCTAGGTCGTTTGCTGCACGTTGACCTTGCGACTGCGAGAGACAGAAGTCAATGAAAATGTGTGTGATAGCACAATAAAATGCCGCATTCCCGAAATAGGTCTGTATCGACTGGGTAGTTGCATCGGTAATCGGTAGTATGTGCGTTTTTCGCCGAATATGGGCCGTTTCGGTTAGGCTAACCTTTCCTATGCGAGGGATTTATGGCGGTCGACCCAAGTCGTGTCATTGCAAATCTGGAAGAGTTGAGACGGCTGACAGCTGATGACAAGGGTGCCCAGCGTGTGGCCTGGACACCGACCTGGATTGGGGCCCGTGAGTGGTTCGAGGGGAAGATTGCTGAGCTGCCATTTCATTTGGAGCGTCACACCGATGCAGCTGGAAACAGATGGGCCACGCTCCGTGGGCGACGTGCGACCTCTCTCGTGCTCGGAAGTCATTTAGATTCAGTTCCGAATGGAGGATGGCTGGACGGGTGTCTGGGCGTCTTAGCGGGATTGGAGGTGCTGACCGCGATGGCGGAGGAGTGGGGTGGGGTTCCTGAGGTGACGATTCGGCTGGTGGACTGGGCGGATGAGGAGGGTGCGCGATTTGGGCGGAGTCTGTTTGGGTCGTCGGCGTTTGCGGGGACGCATACGGTTGAGGCGGATCGGGTGCGACGGGACAAAGAGGGGGTGACTCTGGAGGCTGCGCTTGAAGAGTGCGGCATAAACGTTGTAGGTATTGGGGATGCTGGGGTTGAGCGAAAGGATATCGGAGCATATTTAGAGTTGCATATTGAGCAGGGTCCGGTGCTCGAGGGTCTGGGATTGCCGCTAGGGGTGGTGCTGGGGACGAAGGGGGTTGAGCGATGGGCGGTAACGTTTAGCGGGCAGGAGGCGCACTCGGGGTCGACGCCGATGGCGGTGCGGCGGGATGCGCTGGCGGCTGCGGCGTTGATGGCATTAGAGATACGGGAGATTGCCCGGAAGTCTCCGGATGCGGTAGCGACGATGGGGTCTGTCAAGACCTTCCCAGGGATCGTGACGGCGGTGGTGGGAAGATGCGAGACAACGTTGGATCTAAGGGACTTAGATGCCAACGTACTGGCTCAGATGCTGGCAGAGTGCAGGGCTGCAAGTGAGCGCTTTGCGGCGGATGAGGGATGTACGGTGGAGTGGTCGAAGATCTGGAGTATTGAACCGGTCCCATTCCATGAGAAGCTGATAGCTCTTTGTAATGAAGCAGTTACGGAGGTTGCGGGGAGGTCGCACTCGATGCCGTCGGGGCCTTTGCATGATGCGGCGGAGGTTTCGCGGGCGGGGATTCCGACGGTGATGATGTTTGTCCAGTCGTTGCAGGGACTTAGCCATAACAGGGCGGAGAATACGCGGCGGGAAGATCTGGTTTTGGCTATTGAGGCGTTCGATCAACTGGCTCGGAAGACCGCGAGATGGCTTGTAGAGAAGGCTTGAATTTACCCAAATTGCATGCCTGAGAGGCCTAATTCGCGCGAATTTGCAAGCGAATTGGATACCGAGGCGTCTAGGTATATTCAGTTGGACGGGTTTGGAATGACGATTGAGGACGGTGAGGGACGAGGGATGAGCGGAACGGATGAGGCGGGTTCCTTCGCGGGACGGTTTGCCGGTTCGGCGGAGGTGGTGGCGCGGTTTCCGGAGGCGCGTGCCGGGTTTGGGGGGCAGGCGGCCGTGGTGGAGGCGGATCGGTGCTTGTTTTGTTTTGACGCGCCTTGCATGGGGGCTTGTCCGACGCATATCGATGTGCCGGGGTTTATTAAGAAGATTGCGACGGGAAACCTGGCGGGGTCGGCGAGGGTGATTCTGGAGGCGAATGTGCTGGGGGCGAGTTGTTCGCGGGCCTGCCCGGTGGAGGTGTTGTGCGAGGGGGCTTGCGTGCTGCATGGGCAGGGCAAGCAGCCGATCGAGATTGGGCGGTTGCAGCGGTTCGCGATGGATGCGTTTAACGCGAGCGGGGCTCGGCTGCCGTTTGAGGCGGGGGTGGCGACGGGAAAGCGCGTGGCGCTGATTGGGGCGGGGCCGGCTTCGCTGGCGTGTGCGGCGGAGTTGCGGCGGGCGGGGATTGCGGCGACGATCTATGACGCGCGGGTGTTGCCGGGCGGGCTGAACACGTATGGGGTGGCGGAGTACAAGCTGCCGCTGGTGGAGAGTCTGCGGGAGATCGATCTGCTGGCGGGGCTGGGGGCGGAGTTTCGGTTTGAGACGGTGGTGGATGGGGCGATGCTGGCGGAGCTCGAGCGGACGCATGATGCGGTGTTTCTGGGGATTGGGCTGGGGGCGATTCACAAGTTGGGGTTGGCGCAGGAGAGTTTGCCTGGGGTGACGAATGCGCTGGATCTGATTGCGGGCTATAAATCCGGGGCGGTGACGAGCGTGAAGGGGCGCGTGGTGGTGATCGGGGCGGGCAACACGGCGATCGATGCGGCGATTGCCGCGGTGAGGCTGGGGGCTGACGAGGTTTCGATTGTTTATCGAAGGGGGTTGGCGGAGATGTCGGCGTTTGGGTTTGAGTATGAGCATGCCCGGAGGGAGGGGGTTAAGTTTTTATGGGGTTTGGAGGTGGCTGAGATTCTCGGGGACGGCAAGGTGACTGGGGTTTCGTTGGGGCCGTATGAGGGGACCGGTGAGGCGGTGACCGTGGGGGCGGAGATGATTGTGCTGTCGATTGGGCAGGGGACGTGTTCGGGGTTTGTTGAGGGCGTGTTGATGGAGCGGGGGCGGGTGGTGATCGATCGGGTGACGGGGCAGACTTCGAAGGCGAATTATTTTGCGGGTGGCGATTGTACGAATGGCGGGCGAGAGGTCGTGGATGCGGTGGCGGATGGGAAGCGGGCTGGGGTTGGAATGGTGGCGTGGTTGGGGATCAAGGCGAGTAAGGGACGGTGACTGCGGCGCAAGTGCAGCGGCCGGGAGCCTCAAGACGGGGATGGGTGCCTGGAGAGGGGGCGGAGGTGAGCCATCCGGGCTTGAATTCGTGAGTTTGGAGTTTAGAGTTTTTAAGACTGGTTTAGGGGTGGTTGACTACAGATTGGGGTGAGGCGATGGCGGGACCGACGTTGGCTACTACGTTTGCGGGGATTCCTTGTTTGAATCCGTTCTGGCTGGCTTCGGCGCCGCCGACGAATTGTGGTGAGCAGGTGATGCGGGCGTTCGATGCGGGGTGGGGTGGGGCGGTCTGGAAGACGATTGGGGAGCCGATTACGAATGTGAGTTCGCGGTATTCGTCGATTGATTTTGAAGGCCGGAAGATGATGGGGTTCAACAATATCGAGCTGATCAGCGACCGGCCGATCGAGACGAATCTGCGGGAGATTGCGGAGGTGAAGCGGCGGTATCCGAAGCATGTGGTGATTGCTTCGTTGATGGTCGAGAGCAAGCGCGAGGCGTGGCATGAGATTGTGCAGCGGAGCGAGGATGCGGGAGCGGATGGGCTGGAGTTGAACTTCGGGTGTCCGCATGGGATGAGTGAGCGCGGGATGGGGTCCGCGGTGGGGCAGGTGCCGGAGTACTGCGAGCAGATTACGGGGTGGGTGAAGGAGAAGGCGCGGACGCCGGTGATTGTGAAGCTGACGCCGAATATCTCGGATATAAGGATGCCGGCGCGAGCGGCGAAGCGGGCGGGAGCTGATGCGCTTTCGGCGATTAACACGATCAACTCGATTACGCGCATCGATCTGGATACGTTTGAGCCGAGGCCGGTGGTGGATGGGCGGAGCTCGCATGGCGGGTACTGCGGGCCGGCGGTGAAGCCGATTGCGCTGAACATGGTGCAGCAGGTGCTGGGGGATGCGGCGGCGGCGCTGCCGATGTCGGGCATTGGGGGCGTGGGAAACTGGCGGGATGCGGCGGAGTTTCTGCTGCTGGGCTGTGGGACGGTGCAGGTGTGTACGGCGGCGATGCACTATGGGTACCGGATCGTCGAAGACCTGCAGGATGGGCTACTGCACTGGATGGAGTCGAAGCGGTTCAACACGCTGGATGATTTTCGCGGGCTGTCGCTGCCGAAGGTTCGAGAGTGGAAGGAATTGAATCTGAATTACAAGGTGGTGGCGCGGATTGATGCAGGGCTTTGTATTGGGTGCCAGCTTTGCTATACGGCTTGCTGGGATGGGGCGCACCAGTGTATTCACCTGGATCGGGTGGGTGGGGTGGATACGACGCGGACGCCGGCGATGGTGGCGGCGGAGTCGTCGCGCGTGATTTCAACGACGCCGATTCCGAAGCTGGATTGTGGGGTCGTGCTGGGGGGGACGGCTTTGGAGCGGGTTCCCCGGGTGGATGAGGAGCATTGCGTGGGGTGCAATTTGTGTTCGCTGGTTTGCCCGGTGGATGAGTGTATTGCGATGGTGCGGGTGGATGATGGAGGGGTGGTGGAGAGTTGGGAGCAGCGGAGTCGGTAAGGTCTGGGAGTTCGTACAGGGATTTTTACGGATTGAGTACGGATGAGGAATAACGGCGATTGCTGCCGGAAGGGGATGATATGCACGTCGACTCGGGGATCCGCAGAGTTTTTTTTCTAAGTGTTTTAGTGCTGCTTGGGGTAGGAATAGTGACGTTGCTCGCTCGGGCGTTGTCAGCTCACGCGACTGTTGGGAAGGTTAGGGTACGAGAGGTTCCTATCGCGTTTACGCCCTATGAAGTCGCGATCTCTCCCGATGGAGCGACCGTTGCGTTGCTTCAAGCAAGACACATGACTAAGTTCTCCAGCACAGTTCAGTTCACTGATGTCGCCTCCGGGGTTTCCAGGGGCGATCTTCCCTTACCGGTTGTCAGCGATAACGCCTCGTTCAATTACTTCCAAACCAGCAAGCAGTTGAGATACTGTGATGGCGGCAAATACCTGCTCATCTTCGACTTCTACGACAAGCTTTATGCCGTCGATACTCGCACCTCGACCATTCGAGCGTCCTGGAACCTGCGGTCTGTTTTGGGCGATCCGACGGGCAGCGAAGAGTTTGGAATGGACTGCGCAGGCCAATCAAGTCTGGTCGCGTTGCGCTTAGACTCGCAGCAGAACTCGTCCGTGCGGCTCATTGATCTCGAAAAAAAAGATGTTGTCGTCGACCTTACAAAAAGCTTCAACGAGGAAGCTGGGTACACCGTGGCGATTTCCCCGGATGGCACCCACGTAGCACTCCAGTTCTCAGGAGTTGATTGTCACCCAGACGGCTCAGAGATGGATCGATCGAAGGTCGCCATCCAGGTCGTCGACACTCAGGGTGGCGGGTCGGTCACATTATGCTTTCCCAATCCTGACTTTCCTACACCCCCTTGGGATAACCAATTTGCTAAGCTCGCAATCCGCTTTGCCGGAAATGACGGATTGCTGATGGGAAAGGTGCTTAGCGGTGCAGGAGGCGAGGGTTGGGTCCAAGAACCATTTCCCCGGCTTCGCACTGTCGAATATATGGATCTCCGCGCCGGAGTGCCGGCCAAGACACTTGCGATTCCCGGCCTCCAGACTTATCGGTTCTTTGGATCATCGGCTGATGGGAATGAGGTCTTCTCGTATACAGGAGAGGAGAAGTTTTGTTCGGGCTGCAATGACGGGCATGGCGAGATGAGGGTCAAGGAAGCTCGCTTTACAATTTGGAATCCACGCACGGGCAAAATCCTTGTCCAATCGGCTGCTTTGCCAGTGCCGCATCAAGGCTGCCCTTTCATCACACTCGGTTCGTGCGAAGCCTACGACCAACTGCCTTATCTGGAGATGAGCCAGGGCGGCCACGCCGTTCTGGCCTTCGGCGCAGGAGGAGCATCGGGTTGCCAGACGAACGGAAACTGCGGCTCGATGCGGGTTTACTCCTGGTGATATGCGCTAGTGAAGCGCGAAGGCGGTGGAGGGGGTTTCGGGTGAGGTGGAGTCGTCGGCTGCGAGGTCCATTCGGGCGATGAGGCCGTTGCTGATGGTGTAGAGGTGGATGACTTCGCCGTCGAAGAGGGTGTCGCCGGTGAGGGTTTTGACGAGCTGGTGGACGCGGACTTCGGTGATGCCGTCGGGGCGGGTGGTGATGGCGGTGGGGGTGACGTGGGGGTCGAACTCCTGCCACTGGCGGGTCCAGTAGGCGCGGATTTCTTCTTTGCCGATGACGCTGCCGCCTTCGGAGGCCTTGGGCCAAGCGACGTCGTCGGTCATGAGGGCGAGGGCGGCGTCGATGTTGCGGGCGTTGAAGGCGGAGTAGGCCTGGGAGATGAGGGTTTCGGGGTTTGGCATGGTGTTCTCCGGGGTGCTGTGGTCAGGGTAGCAAACTGTCGGTGGTGGGCGGCGGGTTGCGTGCGAGGATGGAGGGGCGTGGACGGATTCTTGTGGAGGAGCTATGGGGATTTTGATTCGGGGTGGGGTGGTGGTGAATGCGGGTGGGTCGGCGGCGGCGGATGTGTTGATGGAAGGGGAGAGGATTGCCGCGGTGGGGGTGGGGATCGAAGCGGCGGGGCATGAGGTGGTGGAGGCCGGCGGGCTGCTGGTGATGCCGGGTGGAATCGATGTGCATACGCATCTGGATATGCCGTTTGGGGGGACGGTGTCGGCGGATGACTACCGGACGGGGACGATGGCGGCGGCGGTGGGCGGGACGACGATGGTGATCGACTTTGCGCTGCAGGCAAGGGGCGGCACGATGCGGGAGGCGTTCCACCGTTGGCGGGCGAAGGGAGAAGGGAAGGCTTGCGTGGACTACGGGCTGCACATGGCGGTGACGGACCTGGGGGCGGGGGGATCGTTGCTGGGTGAGATGGATGAGATGGTCGCGGAGGGGATCAGCTCGTTCAAGCTGTTTATGGCTTATCCGGGTGTGTTGATGGTGGATGACGGGCTGATGTTCCAGGTGATGGAGCGGGCTGCGAAGCTGGATGCGCTGTGTTGTATTCATGCGGAGAACGGGAGCGTGATCGACCTGGTGGTGGCGGAGTTTGCGGCGGCGGGGAAGCTGGCTCCGCACTTCCATGCGTTGAGCCGGAGCGCGCTGGCGGAGGCGGAGGCGACGCATCGGGCGATTGAGATTGCGAATATGGCGGGGGCGGCGGTGTATATCGTGCATCTGTCGAATGAGGATGCGCTCAGGGAGTTGAAGGGGGCGCAGGCGCGGGGGTTGCGGGCGCTGGCGGAGACTTGTCCGCAGTACCTGGTGCTGTCGCTGGAGGAGCAGATGCCGGGTGCGGGGTGGGAGGAGGCGAAGTATGTGTTTACTCCTCCGCTGCGCGAGAAGAAGAACCAGGCGACGCTGTGGGAGGCGCTGTGGGACGGGGCGTTGAGCGTGGTGTCGACGGACCACTGTCCGTTTCGGTTTGCGGATCAGAAGTCGCTGGGGCGGGAGGATTTCCGGAAGATTCCGAATGGCGGGCCGGGAGTGGAGAATCGGCTGCAGGTGCTTTGGGAGTATGGGGTGAATGGGGGGCGGATTTCGAAGGAGCGGTTTGTGGAATTGGTGGCGACGGAGCCGGCGAGGATCTTCGGGATGCCGCGGAAGGGGAGCGTCGCGGTGGGGATGGACGCGGATGTGCTGGTGTGGGATCCGAAGGTGGAGTACACGATTGAGGCGAAGACGCAGACGATGGCGACGGACTACAACCTGTTCGAGGGATGGAAGGTGAAGGGGAATGCGCGGCATGTGTTTTCGCGCGGGACGCAGGTGGTGCAGGATGGAATGTTTGTGGGGGCGGTGGGGCATGGGCGGTTCGTGAAGCGGGTGGCGAATGCGGGAGGCTTTGCCTGATGGTGGCGACGGGGCTTTCGAACGATGATCTGGCTCCGACGACGGCGGCGCAGCGGACTTGGACGACGTATAACTACGTGGCGCTGTGGTTTTCGATGTCGATGGAGATTACGACGTATATGCTGGCGTCGTCGTTGATTGCGGGTGGGATGAACTGGAAGCAGGCGATCTTGACGATCCTGCTGGGGAATTTGATTGTGCTGGTGCCGATGCTGCTGAATGCGCATGCGGGGGCGAAGTACGGGATTCCGTTTCCGGTGTTTGTGCGGGCGAGCTTTGGGACGAAGGGCGCGAATGTTCCGGCGATGCTGAGGGCGGTGGTGGCTTGCGGGTGGTTCGGGATTCAGTCGTGGCTGGGTGGGCAGGCGATTGCGGCGATGATTGCTGTGTTGTGGCCGGGGACGCTGCATTCGCCGATGGTGACGTGGGCCAGCTTCCTGGGGTTCTGGCTGCTGAATATGGCGGTGGTGTGGAACGGGGTGGAGTCGATACGGTTTTTGCAGAGCTTTTCTGCGCCGTTCATGTTGGTGATGTCGCTGGCGCTGCTGGGGTGGATGCACCATAAGGCGGGTGGGTTTGGGCCGATGCTGGCGGCTCCGAGCAGGTTTGCGACGACGGGGAGTTTTCTGCATTTCTTCTTTCCGTCGCTGACGGCGATGGTTGGGTACTGGGCGACGCTGTCGTTGAATATTCCGGACTTTACGCGGTATGCGAAGTCGCAGGATTCGCAGATCGTGGGGCAGGCGTTTGGCTTGCCGGTGGCGATGACGCTTTACAGCTTTATCGGGATTGCGTGTACGTCGGCTTCGGTGGCGATCTTCGGGACGGCGGTGTGGTCGCCGATCGAGTTGATTGGGAGGTTTCATCAGCCGGTGGTGGCGTTTGTGGCTCTGATTGCGCTGCTGGTGGCGACGTTGAATGTGAACATCGGGGCGAATGTGGTTTCGCCTTCGAATGATTTCTCGAACCTGGCGCCGAGGCTGATCAGCTTCAGGATGGGTGGATTGATTACGGGGTTTCTGGGGCTGGCGATGATGCCTTGGAAGCTGATGTCGAGCTTTGGGAACTATGTGTTTGGGTGGCTGGTGGGGTACTCGGGGCTGCTGGGGCCGGTGGCGGGGATCATGGTGGCGGATTACTTCTTGATTCGCGGGACGCGCCTGGATGTTTACTCGCTTTATCACGAGGGTGGGGTGTATGCGTATCGTAGCGGGATCAATCCGAAGGCGATGATTGCGCTGGGGGTGGGGGTGTTTGCGGCGCTGATCGGGTTGGCGGTGCCGGGGGTGAGATTTCTTTATGACTATGCGTGGTTTGTGGGGTTCTTTCTTTCGGCGGGAGTTTATTACGGATTGATGGTGGGGGTGGAGGGTGTTGAAGTTCCGAGCTAGAGCTTACGGTTGGACGCGGTTGGGCTTGGGGATGCGGGATGGGAAAGCAGAGGCGATGATCTGCGAGTTTCGAGTTTTTCAGTTTGGAGTTGAGCGTTGTGAGCAGGAGTTTAGTGGGTGATGGTGACGGCTTCGGCTTTCGAGATGCTCGATTTGTGGAGGGCGTTGCCGGAGTATTTAGCGGTGAATTGGGTGGTGCTGACGGCGCCGGCGGTGAGGGTGACTTCGGCTGTGCCGGAGGGGTTGAGTTCGGCGGCGGCGACAGGACTGGCACCGCTGTAGAAGGTGACGATGCCGGTTGGGGTTGCGCCTGTGCCGGTGACCTTCGCGGTGAGGACGATCGGCTTGCCCGTCTTGACGGAGGTTCCGGCGGGCGTGAGGGTGATGGTGCTGGGTTCGGTGGCGGTGAGCAGGTTTCTTGCGGCGAGTTGGTGGTGGCCGGCGGTTGTGGGGTGGAGCTCATCCCAGAAGAGGTATGTGTCCGGGTTGACGGGTGAGCCCTGGGCGCCGTTGATGACGTTGACGAACCCGAAGAGCCTGGGAGTTACTGAGGCGGATTCGAAGAGCGAGAAGACGTCGAAGGAGTAAAGGTGGATTGGCTTCCCCGCGTAGTTCGAGGGCAGGGTAGCGAGCTTCGCGGCGAACTCGGCGTTGTAGGAGATGGCGGCTGCGGTCGCGAGGGCGGCTGGTCCTTTGTAGCCGTTGAACTTCGGCGTGTTGCCGAGGGGTGGAAGATTGGGAATAAGGATTTCGGTTGCGCCGGCGGCGATGAGTTTCTGGAGGCTCGCAATGTTGTCGTCAACGGCGGCCTGGATTGCGGTTGCGGTAGCAGCGGGGGTCTTGAGTTCAGAGGCGTCGAGAACGTCGTTTGCGCCGCTCCAGACGATGAAGAGTTGCTTCGGGGTGATCGCTGGTTTCGTGGCGAGATAGGTGAGGACCTGCTGGCCGGTGTTCTGGATTTTGATGGAGAAGAAGTCGTAGGGACCGAAGTCGATGGTGGAGCTTCCGGTTTTGCTGAGGGCTTCGCCGTAGGCATAGTCGTGCCCCCCGTTGAGGGACGGCTTGATGGTGGGCCTGGCTACGAGAGTGGCGGCGAGCTGTTCGACCCAGACGCCGGAGTAGTTGCGGGCGGCCGGTACGGTGTCCCAGCCGTCGGTGAAACGGCTGCCAGTGTAGTCCTCGAGGGGGCCGGGAATCTCGATGTCGTAGGAGTTCCAGACGAGCTGCTCGAAGTTGCCGGTATCGGAGAGGGAGTCGCCGAAGACGACGACGGAGGTATAGCTCTGAGCGTGGAGGCAGGCGGCGAAGAGAGAAAGGCCGATGAACGCGGCGACGTAAGATAGTTTACGGAAGGTCACAGGGGGTTCTCCTTGAACCTTGACGGCTGGTTCGTCCGCGCCTGGAGTCCCAGCCTACTGGAAGATGATTGCGTGGCGTCAGAGTATCAATCGGCTGTGCGGGTGTCGAGGTGAATCCGCAGGGGTTACCGAGAAAAAATGCAGGACCGGGAATGATCCGGCCCTGCCTGCCGTCTACGGACAGACCCCGGCTTTTCCTGCGTTGTAGACGGCCGTCACCTGCGCCTGGGTGAGGGCCGCGTTGTAAATCTGAGCCTCGTCGATGAGGCCGTTGAAGGCGCGGTTGTAGTCCTTCTGCTGGCCGATCGCGAACCAGGCACCGGTGTACTTGACGGCTCCGGTCCATGCGGGCTCGACGCTGTTTGAAGGCTGGAGAACACCGTTGTAGTAGATCTGCGCGGGGTTGTTGGCGGTGCGGGTTGCGGTGATGAGGACCCACTGGTTCTGTGGGACCTGGGTGAGGGTGTCGGTCTCGTGCCAGGCTCCGTCGCCGATCTGAAACTGAATATGGCCCGGGGGTACGCCGCTCATGCCGTCGGAGTCGGTGTTGCCGTCGTAGAAGATGGTGGCGCCGGCGGTGTTGGTGTCATATTGGCTGCCCATGATGAAGCCGAGGGCTCCGCTGCCGTTATTGACCGGGTACTGGGTGACGTAGATCCAGGCCTGGAGGGTGATGGCGTTCTGGATCTGCAGATTGGCGGGGACGGGGTCGCCAATGAGGACGTACTGGTTGGCTGCATTGAAGCTGAAGGCGTCGCCGACTTCGCCAAGTGCGTAGGTGACCCCGTTTTCGAGGGTTCCGTTATTCGTGCTGACAGAGTCGTTGGGGGTATCCGTGCCAGACCACATGGAGACGAGGCTGGCCGGGGTTGCGTAGCAGGCCGTGGCGAGCGTGGCGGTCGCCGAGCAGTTCGACGTGGTGCCGCCGTTGGTGCCGATGCAAGTCCAGTTGTAGGTGTTCGGGTTCGTCACCGGGCCGGCTGTTCCCGCGGAGCAAAGGTTGGTAGTTGGCGGCGTCGAGAAGGAACTGCCGTTGGCGGTGCCACACGCTCCGTTGAGCGCTGTGGCGACGCCGGTGGTGAAGGTGCTTTGCACGCCGTAGTTGTAGAACGGATTGCCGGCGAAGTCGGTGAGGTACCAGTTTGGCGCGACCAGGACGACATCGTAGATGGTCGAAGGCGTGAGGGCGGTGGTGGGGGTGATGGTGACGGTCAAATCGTCGGCGGACAGGGTGACGGTGCCAGGAACGGTGACCTGCGTGTTGTGAGTGCGGAGGTAGAAGTGCGCGGAGTCGATGAGGATCGGATTCATCGGCTCAGTGAAGGTGATTTTGGCAGTAGAGGCCACGTCGATTCCAGTGGCGCTATTTGCCGGGAGAACCGTGGTGACAGTAGGGTTGCTGTAGTCGAAGGCCGAGCCCGTGGTGAAGCTGCTGGTGACGGGCGCGATGAGGTTCCCGGCGAGGTCCGTCGCGCCGGTGATGCTGTAGGTGTACTTGGTGTTGGGCACCAACGTGGCGCCAAGCTGTATGGAGACTTCGGCGTCGCCATCCTGCTGGAAGAGCGCGACCGGGATGGCGGTTCCGCCCTGCGGGGTGATAGTGATGCCGTTGAGGCTGTTGTAGTTGATGGGTTTGTTGAAGAGGAGTCCAAGGCTGGTTGAGTTCCAAGGACCTTCGTTGGTATTGATGGCGACGTTGGTGGCTCCGTTGGGCGGATTGGCTGTGACGAGCAGAGGACCTGCGGTATCTTTGGCACCGCCCGTGTAGAAGATTTCACTGCCATTCTGCTGACCGTTGCCGGTGAGGTCGATGGCTCCGTTACAGGTGTAGTCGTACTGCGAGTTGGCGAAGAGCGTGGTGACGGGCGTCATGGTGACGGACATCATGTCTGAACTGAAGGTGTAGGTGCTGGGGACGGAGGCGTTGGCGATGTAGCTGTAGACGTAGGTGTTGGAGGGGTTGATGCTGCTGGGATCGATAGGCTCGGAGTAGCGGCAGGTGAAGGATGCGTTGTTGGCGACGCCGGTCTGTCCGTAGGGGAAGTCGAGCGTGACGGTGGGCGACGTGTAGTCAGGCAAGGCTGCGGTGGTGAAGCTGGTTGTGGTGTTGGTGAAGCTGTTGCCCGCGTAGTCGAGCACTCCCTTGACGGAGACGGTAACGACTGTCGACGGGGGAAGCGGGTTGATGGGCGAGAAGTTGACTCCCAGGACGTTGTTGCTGGAGTTGACGAAGGAGAAGGTTCCGGGGATCGCGGTTCCTCCGCTGGAGACCGTGATGGTGGAGGCGGTGACGGTGGTCTGGTCGATGGGTTTCGAGAAGACGAAGCGGAGGTAGGCGTTGGTGCCGACACCGACCGAGTTGTTCGGCGGGCCGATCTTTACGGTGCCGGAGGTGGTGTCGGCTCCGGTAGACGTCGTGGCGAAGTAGGTGGCGTAGCAGGCCGACTGGGCCGCGACACCATTGGTTCCCTTGATGGAGCCGCTGGTGCAGACGTAGTAGGTGGTGGCCGGGGTGAACGACGTGGTGGGGACGATGTGGATGACGGTCGGCGACGAAAGGGTGATGGTGGCGCCGATGGTGGGATTGATGGTGATGTTGCCGGCCAAGGTGGAGGCGTCGATCGGGATATTGAACTGAAGGTCGATCAATCCGTTGACCGGGACGCTGGTGGAGTAGTAAGTGGGGCTCTGGGTAACTAGGGTGGGGACCGTGGTGGCGGCGGGCGGCGGGGTGACCATGTAGAAGGTGCCGCTGTTGCCGTTGAAGGCGTTGCCGAAGGTGTCATAGGCGCCGGAGAAGAACCACTGGACGACGGCTCCGGTGGGGAAGGCGACGGTTGGGGTGAACTGGATCTCGTAGCCGCTGGCGACTGCCTGGACGGTGCCGGCGTAGACTGCACCATTGACCGTGACGGTGAGCGCCCCGGGCACGGTGGATGGATTGACGGGGCGGTTGACGTAGAGGGTAAGAAGACTGCTGGTGGGAACTCCGGTGGCGTTGAAGTTGGGAGTGACGCCCTGCACGCTGCCGTTGCCGGTCGTGGGATCGGTGCCGGTAGTGAAGCTGCTCGAGAAGGTGTTCGCCAGCTTGTTCCCGGAGTAGTCGCTGATGGCACCGGCGGCGAGCTGGATGGTGTAGATGGTCGAGCTGTTGAGGACGCCGCTGTTGAAGGTCAGGGTGCGGTTGTCAGCGGAGAGGGTGACGTTGTTGTTGTCCTGCACGCCTTGACCGGAGAACAGAATTGCGCTGCCGGTGCTGCTGATGGTGTAAGGGTTGATGGATTTGTTGAAGGTTACGGAGACGGGGACGTCGAGACGGGTGCTGGTTGAGCCTGCGGCAGGATTGACCGAGAGGACCGTCAGCGGGGTGGTGTCGGGGGTGCCGGTAGTGACGGTGAAGGAGACGAGCTCCTGCGCGTAGCAGTTGCCGTTTTGGAAGACCTCGCCGAGGATGTCGGTGGGTCCGCCGCATTCGCCCATGGTGACGTTTGTGCCGGCGGGGTACGGGTTGGCGGGCGTGAAGGTGACCTGGTTTCCGTTGACGACGTAGGTGCCGGCGATGGATTCGTAACTGTTGTAGGTGTTCATCACCTTGAGGGTTGCGGAGTTGACGGTGGTGGGGTCGAGCACCTGGCTGAAGGTAAGGATGATGGGCTGGGTTGCCGAGACGCCAGTCGAGTTATACGGGATGTTGGTGCTGGTGAGGGTGAGGCCTGCGGTCGATGCAACGGTGCCGGTGGTGAACGAGCTGGTCGTGGTGGCGACGGTATTTTCTGCAGCATCCTTGAAGCCGCTGATCTTGACGGTGTAGGTCGTCGAAGCGAGGAGGCTTGTGGTGGGTGTGAAGACGAGGGTCATGGCGTCTGGCTGGGTGACCGTTCCGGCGACCGGGGTGTTCGAGGGATTCAGGACCTGGACGGAGGTCTGGGTCCAGGAGGTGGGGTCCATGGGTTCGTTGACGGCGACGATGACGACGGAGTTGAGCGGGACGGCGGTGGCACTGGCGATGGGGCTGACGGTGACGGTCGGCGCGGTGGTGTCCGGGCCGGCGTTGGTCTTGAAGTAAAGGTCGTACTCGCCGCCGTTGTTGCCGTTGGCGTCCTGATAGGAGCAGCATGCCTGGATGCGGTACTGCGTGGACGGCAGAAGCGCGACCTGCGGCTGGACGGTGACGGCGAGTCCGCTGGCGGATGGGGTTACGGTCACCGGCAGGTACTGGTTGGTGTCGGTGAGCAGCATGCGGAAGGTGCCGGAGTTGACCGTCAGCGGGTTGAGAGCCTTATTGAAGATGAGACGCGGAATGACGTTCGTTCCGACGATCGAGTTGTTGGGCGGGTTGTAGTTGACGAGGACCGGGGCGGTGAGGTCGTCGGTGGCCTGGGTGGTGAAGCTGCTGGTGATGGTAGTGACGGTGTTACCGGCGGGATCCTTGACGCCCGCGATGGTGAACAGGTAGGCCGTGCTGGCGAGGAGCGGGCTTTGCGGTACGAGCTGGACGGTGGTGTTGCCGGCGACGGCAGTGACGGTGGCCGGGACGACGACGCCTCCCCTGGTCAGCTTGACGTTTGCGATGGTGCCGGGATCGATGACGGCCGAGAACTGCGCTTCGATGACGGCGTTGAGGCCGACGCCGGTGAGGCCGTTGACGGGGTTGAAGAGGGTGACGGTCGGGGCCGTGGAGCTGCTGGTGAAGGCGCCGTAGAAGTTGAAGTTGGTGCCACTCAAGGCGTTGCCGGCGAGGTCCGTCCCGCTATTGACGTAGAGGTTGTAATGCCGGCCGGCTGCGAGCGGCGACGTGGGAGTGAGGTAGGCGATGGACTGATCCGCGCTCCAGGTGAGTGTGGCTGGAACGGTCACGTTGAGGGTGTTGTCGTAGATGCGGAGATTGTTCGAGGTGAAGGTGGTGATGTCCATCGACTCGCTGAACTGAATGGTGATGACGGAGTTGAGCGGGACGGAACCGTTGCTCGGGATGCTGGTGCTGAGGACGGTTGGAGCAGTGAAGTCGGGGCCGGCTGCCGTGGTGAAGGTGGACGAGTAGTTGAGGGTGTGGCCAACGTTATCGAGTACGCCTGCGAGGGTCATCTTCAGGGTTGTGCTTGCGGGCAGGGGAGCGTTGGGCACGAACTGGATGTGGGCGTCGCTGGTTGCGATGAAGTAGGTTCCAGCGAGCGGAGTGCCGGCGTTTGTGACCTGGAAGGTGGTGCTGTTGACGGTGACTGGATCGATCGCCTTGCTGATCGCGACGCCAGGCGAGATGTTGACGCCGACGTTGGTGGCTCCGTTGAACGGTACCGCGCTGACGATGGTGGGGGTTGAGGTGTCGTCCGCAGTGCCGGTGTAGAAGTAGGGATTGGTTGCCACGGCAGGGACGCTGGTTGAGCTATGCAGGCCGGTGGTGACGTAGAGGTAGATATACGAGCTGGGGCTGGGCTCCGTGGTTGGGACGAGGCGCACTTCGTTGGGCTGCGGCATGGAGTAGGTCGCAGGGACGTTGAGGCCGGTGTGGCTGTCGTAGAGATAGATGTTGGTGGCGGTGACGGTCGATGGGTCGAGGGGTGTATTGAACTGAAAGTCGAAGATGGAGTTGAGGGCGACGCCATTGCTGTAGAGACTTGGCGAAGCGACCTGGATTGCGGGAACGGCGCTCGCCATGCTGGCGGCCACGGTGAAGAAGCCATTGGTCGTGTTGAACGGGCTGTTGTAGGTGGCGTCGGCGAGGCTGCTTGTCGTCCACCACTGGACGAGCGCGCCTGGGGTGAAGTTGGAGCCTGGCGTGAACTGGAGGGTGTAGCCGCCATCGAGGACCTGGACGGTTCCGGAGAGCGGGACGTTGTTCTGTGCGACCTGGAGCCCGGCGTTCGCGGTGGATGGGTCAATGGGCAGGCTGGTGTACAGGACGAGCGCCTGGTTGACCGGAATGCTGGTTGCGCCGTTTGCGGGATGCACGGAGACAATGGAGCCGGCCGTGGGCGAGTCAGCTTTCGCAGTGGTGAACTGGCTGCGGAAGGGAGCGACACCGTTGCCGGTCATGTCCTGCAGGTTGCTGTTGACGAGAGCGGTCATGGTCGAACTGGCCGGCATGGCTCCGCAGTTGAAGTTGAGGGTGGCGTTGTCCTGAGAGCGTGAGTAGCTCTGGCACCAGACGCTGTCGCCGGCGTAAAGCGAGAAGTCGCTGACGGAGCCGTTGACGGTTCCGGGGTTGAAGGAGCGGTTGAAGGTGGCAACGACGGGTGCGCGGACGCCGATGTTGGTAGCCCCGTTGGTCGGGGTGAAGGCAGTGATCTGGAACGGGGCGGGCGCTGCCGCGACCGTGCTGGCCGTCTGGAAGTTGAAGAGCTGGACGTAGCAACTGCCGTAGGTGTCGCCTGCGATATCCGTTGGGCCATTGCATGCGGTGACGTAGATGTTGGAGCTGACGGGGAGCGGGCCTGATGGGGTGAAGGTGACCTGCGAGCCGGTGACTGCGAAAGATCCAGCGATCTGCTCGTTGCCGTTGTAACCGTTGAGGACGCGGATGGTGCTCGCGTTCACGGTTGCGGGATCGAGCGCGTTGCTGAAGTTCATGACGATGGTGGAGTTGGTGGGAACGTTGGTGGCATTGGCCGCGGGGGTGCTGCTGGTGACCGAGAGCGCGTTCGCGAGGTAGGCGCCGCAGGTCTGGATGGTGGCCTGGAGGCGGAATGCTTCGTAATAGTTGTCGGTCGATCCCCATTGCAGGGACAAGGTGTTGACGCCGGCGACGAGGTTGGCCGCGCTGAGCGGAAGGTTGATGGGTGTGAGGCTCTGCGAGGAGATGTTTCCTGAGATGACGACGCCGTTGACCACGAGTGAGCCGTTGTCGTCGATGGCAGCGGAGCCGACCAGGCATAGGTTGGACAAGCTGTAGCCGGTGAGGTTGAAGGTGCGCGAGTAGGTTCCGAAGGTGTTGCCGGTGACGCTGTTCGGGTTGAGTACGATCCACGACGAACCTGGTCCGTCTGCCTGCCAGCCGCTATACCAGCCAGTCTCACCCGGAGCGACCACCTCGGCCGCTACCGGCGCGGCGGAGCCGACGGTGACGGTCCAGCTTGCGTCGGGTGTTCCGCCGACGGTGCTGACGGTTCCGCCGGTGGTGAAGCCGGTGGAGAGGTTAAGCGGGGTGACCGAGTTGGCGGTGGTGAAGGTGG
Source organism: uncultured Granulicella sp. (assembly GCA_963693075.2). Lineage (GTDB taxonomy): Bacteria > Acidobacteriota > Terriglobia > Terriglobales > Acidobacteriaceae > Edaphobacter. The sequence continues at coordinate 1,321,392 of CAXMMP010000001.1, forward strand.
TGGAGGAGGTGGTGCCGAGGAGTCCGGTGATGTCATGGAAACCGCTGACGAGGACGGTGTAGACCTTATTGGGAGTCAACGATGCGTTGGGTGTGAAGGTGAGGGTGACCTGATCGCTGGCGAACGTCGCGGTTCCCGCAATGGCCGCGCCTCCGGCCGGTGTGACGGTAATGATGTTCGAGACGGCTGTGTTATCGATCGGCTCATTGAAGTGGACGACGATGTTGGCGTTGAGCGGGATCGCCGTGGTGCTGTTTGCGGGATCGACGGAGGCGACGGTGGGAGGGGTGGTGTCGGAACTGGCGCCGGTGACGAAGTCGTTATCCGTGCCGTATTCGTAGTTGCCGTCCATATCGTAGTTGCCGCTGCTCATGTGGAAGTCGTAGGCAGTCTGCGGCAGGAGTGGGACAGCGGGTGTGAACTTCGCGCTGAGACCGTTTGGCGCGACGGCGACGGTTCCGCGGAGGTACTTGCCGGTGTCGTAGTTGTAGATGAACAGGGTTCCGGCGTTGACGTCGATGGTGTCGATCGGTTTAGCGAAGTGGATGACGGGTGTGAAGTTGGTGCCGAGGTTTCCTTCGAAGCTGGTGTAGTCGACGAAGGACTGGTTGTTGGTGGTGTCGGGACCGGCACCCGTCTTGAAGGTGAAGGAGCCTGCGACGAGGTTGTTTCCGGCTGTGTCGGCGAGTGGGGAGCCGTAGCTGACGGTGTAGGTGTGGTTGGCCGTGAGCGTCGCGGCCGGGGTGAAGGTGAGGATGGTTCCGGGACCCCACGAGCAGCAGTTGACGGCCGAGTTCCAGCTATAGGTTCCGGCGATGTTGGTGGTGCCGTCGTTGACGGTGAGTCCGGTTTGCGTGGCCTGGTCCATATCCACACTGAACTGGACCTGGATGGCGACGTTGGTGCCGACGCCCAAGGTGCTGACCGGCGGGTTGACGGCGAGGACGGTGGGCGGCGTGGTGTTTGCGGTGAAGTCGCTGTAGAGGGTGGTGTAGTAGTTTCCGAGCGAGGCTCCGCCGGCGCTTTGGATGGCGCTCGAGAGCTGGAGCGAGAAGGTGGAGTTGACGGCAAGCGGAGCCGTGGGGGTGAAGGTCATGATGCGGCCCGATGCGTCGAGGTTTACCGTTCCCGCGACCGGGATGGAGCCGTTGTTCTGGTTGCTGGTGAGGTAAAGCAGGATGTTGGCAGCCGTGATGGTGGGCCGGCTCATCGGTTCGCTGAAGACGACGATGATGGTGCTGTTGCTGGGCATGCCGCCGGCATTCTCACCCGGGCTGATGGAGAGGACGGTGGGTGCGGCGATAGTGGGCGACTGGACGGTAAAGCCGCCGGCTACGGTGTCGACCTCGGCTCCGGTGGTGACGGTGACATCACGCGGTCCGAGGGCGGCCGCGGCGTCGAGAACGAGGGACGCGGTGAGGGTGGTGGCGTTGGTGACGGTGACTGGACCGGCTACGCCTTCGGCTGCTCCGCCGACCGCGATGCTTGGACCGAAGCTGACCTTCGTGGTGGCTCCCCAGTTGGTGTACTGGCCGTAGAGGGTGACCGAGACGCTTGCCCCGGGGGTGCCGACATTCGGGTTGATCTGCGTGATGACGGGGGTGCCGGCAAGGACCATGAAGCCGGCGCTGAGCGTGACGTTCTGGCTCGAGGTGGTGACGTTGATATCGCGGCTGCCGACGGTGGCGTTGGTGGTTACGGTGATGTTCGCGGTGAGTTGGGTGAAGCTCGAGACGGTGACGCTGTTGACCGTGACTCCGGAGCCCAAGTTGACGGTCGAGAAGCCCTGCTGGAAGTTGGTGAAGGCTCCGGTGATGACGATGTTGGCGCTGGTGCCTGCCTGGGCTGTACCTGGCGTGGCCGAGGTGAGAGCCGGGGTTCCGGCGAGGACGGAGAAGCCTCCGGTGATGGAGGCGACTTCGGCTCCGGTGGTGACGGTGACGGTACGCGATGCAATGGTCGCGGATGGGCTGATGGTGATCTTCGCGGTGGCATGCGTCGAGTCCGTCACGGTGGTGGAGATGACGGTGATGCCTGCGCCGAAGTTAGCGACGCTGGTGCCGTTGACGAAGTTGGTGAACTGGCCGGTGAGGGCGATGCTGGTGCTGGTATCCCCCTGGTGGCCGGTGGGCGGGTTGACGACCGAGAGGACCGGGGTTCCGCCGCCGACGGTGAAGCCGCCGAGGATGGTGGCGACTTCGCCTCCAGTGGTCATGGTGACGTTATAGGTGCCGAGCGCGACGGATGCTGGGATGGTTATCATCACGTTGGTGTGGAGGGCGTCGACGACGGCGATACCGGTGACCGTGATGCCGCCACTGAAGGATGCGACGGTGGTTGGGCCGAAGTTGGTCTGGCTGCCGGTGACGAGGACGGTGAGGGACTTGCCCTGGCCTCCGGCTGCGGGGCTGAGGGTTGCGACTGCTGCCGGGCCGGTTGCTACCTGGAAGAGGCTGGTGCTGGCGACGACTTCGCTGCCGGTCGTGATGGAGACGCTGCGAGCGCCGAGGGTGGTGGTGGGAGCGACGGTGAGGTTGACCTGGAGTGACGTGGTGGTGGATGCGGCGACCGAGTTGACGGTGACCCCCGGGCCGAAGCTTGCGGTGGTGGTTGGGCCGAAGTGCGTGTAGAGGCTGGTGATGGTGACGGTCCTGGTGACGCCCTGCATGACGGTGGCCGGGCTGATGTAGATCAGTTCAGGCTGGGTCTGGGTGATTTCGAAGGCGTTGCTTTCGGTGGCGACCTCGCCCAGGGTGGTCATGGAGATGGTGACGAGGCCGGGGTTGGCGTAGGTCGATACGGTGACGTTTGCGGAGGCGGTGGTCGGCGAGGTGACGGTGAAGGAGTTCACCAGAACTTCGGGGAAGCTGAGCGAAGTGACGCCTTGCTGCCAGTGGGTATTGATGCCGGTGATGGTGAGCGCGTAGGTGCCTCCCTGGCCGCCGGTGGACGGGGAGACGCTGTTCACGACTGCCGGTCCGGGGCTGACGTAGACCGCGTTCGAGAGCGTGAGGACCTGGGCGCCAGTGCTGACGGTGAGGTTGCGATAGCCGACGTTTGTTGTTGGGACGACGAGACCCTTGACGGTCAAGGAGGTGTCGCTGGTGACGTTGACGGAGGTGAGCGTGATGCCGGCACCGAAGTCGACGGTGGGCGGGTTGGCGAGCCAGGTGGTGGCCTGGCTGAGGATGGTGAAGGTTGCGGAGCTCTGCTGAGGCAGGGAACCGGGGCCGGAGGAGAGCAGGAGCGGGGTGCCGGGCTGCACGACGAAGCCGTTGGTGATGTTGGCGACTTCACCGAGGGTTTGAGCGGTTGCGCCGGTGGCTCCCAGGGACGCGAGCGCGGGCAGCGACAGGACGAGAGTGGCATCGGTTGGGCTGTTGACGGTGGCGCTTGCGACCACGATGCCTGCGCCGAAGGAGAAGGTGGTGGAAGCGTTCCAATGCGTGTTGGTGCCTTGGACGTCTACCGTAACGGTTGTGCCCTGGAGCGCGGTGTTCGGGCTGATAGAGGAGATGAGCGCGAGGCTTGGCGTGACGGAGAAGCCTGCGCCGCCAACGGTTGCTCCAGCCGTGGTAGCGGTTACGCCGCGACCGCCGAGCTGTGCGAGTTGGGCGATGCTGATGTTGACGGTGGCGACCGTGGGGCCGCGAACGATGGCGCTGTTGACGGTGATGCCCTGACCGAAGTTGAAGACGGTCGTGTTGTCGAAGACGGTGAACTGACCGATCACGTTGACGTCGAGCGAGGTGGTGCCCTGGAGGCCGCTGCCCGGGTCGACGAGGCTGAGAGTCGGGACGCTGATGACGACGTTGAAGTAGGTGCTGTCGACTTCAGAGCCGGTGGTGAGGGTGAAGAGGCGCGATCCCGCTGAGGCGGACGGACTGATGGTGATGTTGGCGATGGCGCTGGTCGGGCTTGTCACCTGGAAGGTGTTGATGGTGATGCCGTCGCCGAAGGTCGGCTGGGTGGTTGCCGGATCCCAGTGGGTGTTTGCGCCGGTGAAGCTGACGGTGAAGGTCTGGCCGGGCAATCCGGAAGACGGGACGAAGTAGGAGATGTAGGGGACTGGTGGCGGCGGGGTGTAGACCTGGAAGTTGCTGGTCAGGCCCTGGGTGCCGGTGCGGACAAAGATGGTGCGGTAGCCCTGCGTCGCGGCGGGGTCGATGTTGATGACGGCGTCGATGGTGGTGGAGTTTTCGACCATCGTCTTGGTGACAACGATTCCAGGGCCGAAGTCGACGGTGGTGGTGTTGTCCCACGCGGTGTAGACGCCGTGGATGGTGACGTCGAGCTGGTTGGTGCCGGGTTGCGCGTTGTTCGGGGAGAGGTACGTGATGGTGGGGATGCCGCCGGTGATAACGAAGGCTCCGCTATCGACGAGGGCTTCGCCGGCGGTGACCATGTAGACGGATCGCGTGCCGAGGCCTGCAGTGGGCGAGATGGAGAGGTCAACCGTGGCGCTGGTCGGGCTGTTGATGACGACCGCGTTGATCGTGATGTCGGAACCGGCGCCGGGGAAGTAGAACTGGGTGATGTTTTGCGACCAGTGGGTGCCGGAGCCGGTGATGTTGAAGACGATTTCCTGGCCCTGGTTGCCGGTGTTGGGAGCGACCGTGGTGATAATGGCGGGGCCGGGAATGATGTTGAAGGCGTTGTCGGTGACGATTTCGCTGCCGGTGGTCTGGCCCGCGCCGGAGCAGGCGTTGAGGCTGGCGACCAAGACGGCGCAAGGGACGCCCGGGGTGGTGACGGTGACCGTGCGTCCGCCGGTGTAGGAGAGCGGATCGAGGGTGATGTTGGCGGTGAGGTCGGTTGCATCTGTGTAGGTGATGCTGTTGACGGTGATGCCGGCACCGAAGGTTGCGGTGCTGCTTGCGCTGAAGTGGGAGTACTGGCCGATAAGGTGGACGTTGAGATTCTGGACGCCCTGCTCGGCCTGGTTGGGAATGGCTTCGTTGAGGGTGGCGACACCGGGGGTGACCTGGTAAGCGAACTGCTGGGTCGCTATTTCACCAAGGGTGTTGAGGGTGACGGAGGCGTAGCCGGTTGGGGCGGAGGTGGTGACGGCGATTGCGACGGTTGCGGAGGTCGGGCTGAGTACCGTGACGTCCCCGACGTTGATGCCGGGACCGAAGTTGGCTGTCGTGATGCCTTGCGTGAAGTGCGTGGCAGAGCCAGCGATGGTGACGAGGCCAGTTGAGCCCTGATAGCCGGTGGCGGGCGCCACATTGGTGATCTGCGCGGCACCGAGGGCTACGCAGAAGGTGCCGGGCAGGCTGACCTGTTCAGTGCCGGTGGTGATGGTGACGGTGTGGCCGCTCGGCGAGCAGGAGAGGTCGTGGTAGGCGAGCGGGCTGATGGTGATGTTGGCGATCGCGCTGACGGAGTCGAGGACGGTGACCGAGTTGACGGTGATGTCCTGGTTGAAGGCTACATTGGTGACCCCCTGCTGCCAGGTGGTGAAGCGACCGAGGAGCTGGAGGTTCAGCGTTGCGCCTTGCTGGCCACCGGCCGGGGACGTGCTGAGAAGGACGGGGAAGCCCTGTTCTATGTCAATGGCTTGCTGCAGGGTGACGACTTCACCATCGGTGGTCATGGTGAGCGGCGCGAAGCCTACGGGGGCACTCGAGAGCACGGTGATCTGGACGGTGGCGGAGGTCGGGCTGAGGACGTTGATGCTGTCCGTGACGACGCCTGGGCCGAAGTTGGCGGTGGTTTCGCCCTGGAGCCAATGCGTGCCGACGCCGGTGATGGCGAGGTTGATGGTCTGGAGTTGCGAGACGACGAAGATGCTTGAGCCCGAGCCGCCACAAGGATTCAGCGTGACTTCGACCCCTGCGGAATTGCAGCTTGGCTGCACGATCGAGATGGTGGCGGAGTTGGGCGTGACGCTGAAGCCTGCACCGCTGACGATCTCCTGACCGGTGATGAGGATGACGCTGTTACCGCCGACTGGCGCAGTGGGCGAGACGGAGATCGTTGCGGTCGCGGTGGTCGGGCTGGTGACGGTGAAGTTGGAGACGGTAACTCCGGCGCCGAGGATTGCTTCCGTCTGTCCGGCGACAAAGTGCGTGAGGGAACCAGTGATGGTGACATTTTCCACGGCACCTTGAGCGCCGCTCGAAGGCGTGACACTGACGAGACTCGGCAGCGCCGGGCCGTCGACTGCGAAGCCGATGATGACCTGCTCCGCGCCGGTGTTGACGTAGGCGGTGTGGTAGCCGATGGCGGCTGTCGGCGACACGGTGATGTTGGCGATGAGATCGGTCGCCGACTTGATGGTGGTGGAGTTGACGGTGATGGATGGATCGAAGTTGACGACGGTCGAACCAGTGAGGAAGTGGGTGTTCGCGCCGATGATTTCGACGTTGAGCGTGTTGTTCTGCGGCGAGTGATACGGGGAGATGGTGAGCAGGTAGACGGGGGTGGTGGTGACGTTGAAGAACGTGGTAACGATCTCGCCGCCGGTGGTGAAGGTGATGGTGCGGAGTCCGGTTGCGGCTCCTGGTGCGATAACGACCTTGGCCGTTGCACCGACGAGGCTGGTGACGGAGAAGTTCTGCAAGGTAACACCCTGGCCACTGACGACGGCGAAGGTGCTTGGGGAGAAGTGGGTGAACTGGCCGGTGAAGCTGACGCTCGCGGAGGATCCTGGCATGCCGTTGGCGGGGCTGACGGAGAGCGTGGGTGTCTGCGCGTAGACCGAGATGGAGGCATTGACGACTTCGCCGCCGGTGGCCATGTAGAAGCCGTGGCCGCCGACCGGATGATCGGTTGAGACGCTGATGTTCAACGTTGCGTGGGTGGCGTCGATGACCTTGACTTCATTGACGACGATGTTGCCGGTCGGGATGGGCGAGAAGGCGGCCGTCGTGGTGCCCTGCACCCAGTGGGTGTTCGAGCCGACGACGGTGAGGACGACCTGTCCGCCCTGCGGAACGCTGCTGGGTGTGACGCTGAAGATGGAGGCACTGGACGGAGTGACGGAGAAGGTGAACGGGAAGATCGTGGCGGACGCGCCGGGACCGCTGGTGAGGTTTGCGGTGCGGCTGGTGACAGCAGCGTCCTGGCTGACGGTGATGTTCACGACGACATCCGTCGCGGACTTCACGTTATAGGAGTTGACCGTGATATCGCCTCCGAAGTCGGCGAGGATGTTCGCGGCGCTGAAGGTGGTGTACTGGCCGATGAGTTCAATGTTCGTCGTCTGACCTTGTTGCGCGCTGCCCGGAGTGACGGAGACCAGGTGCGGGGTTGCGCCGATGACGGTGAAGGCGTTGTTGAGCGAGGCGATTTCGCCGCCGGTGGCGACGGTGATGTTCTGGAGGCCGACTGTTGCGCCTTGCGTGACAGCGATATTCGCCGTGGCGGTCGTGAGAGAGGTAACCTGCACATTGCCAACGTTGATGCCGCCGGTAAAGGTGAAGCCGGTTGCGTTTTGCAGCCAATGGGTGCCGGTGCCTGTGAGCGTCACTGCGAGATTCGCACCCTGTGCGCCGGATGTCGGGCTGACACCGACGAGAGCAGCGGTGTTGGGCTGGATGGTGAAGGCACCGGTGGCGGACGTAGCCACTTCGCCGCCGGTGACGAGTGTGACGGTGCGGGGTCCGGTGAAAGAGGTATTGCTGATGGTGATGTTTGCCTGCGCTGTGGTGAGCGACAGAACGTTGAGCGAATTGACGACGATGCCGTCGCCGAAGTTTGCGAAGGTGACCCCCGAGGCGAAGTTGGTTCCGGTTGCCGTGAGGTTTACGTTCAACGTCTTGCCCTGAGTTCCGAAGTTCGGGCTGAGGTTCGTGATGGTGTGCGAGTTAGAGGTGTCTGCGATGATGAACGCGGCTGTCAGCAGCGCAGTTTCAGAGCCACCTCCGGAGAGCGGTGTGACGATGCGGATATTGCGTGCTCCGGGAATGGCTGCGCCGCTGATCACGAACTGGGCCATGATCTTGTTCGCGGTCGTAGCGGCGGGGGCGGGAACGGTGACTGCGATGCCGCTGGGAATGGTGCCGCTGGGCGCGTCGAAGGTGACGACGGATGCAGGGCTGAAGTTGGTCCAGCCGTTTCCAGTGATGATGGCGTTAACCGTGGTACCGACCGTGCCTGCGCCGGGAGAGACGACCTGCACAGCGGCCGGCGGATTGGCCGTCGTGCCCGAGCCAAGGAGCGATACGACCAAGGGTGAGCCGACCGCGGCCGAGTGAGTGACCGTCAAGCTGCCGTTGCGAGGTCCGGTTGCCGTCGGATCGAAGGTGACGGTGAGTTGGCAACTGGATTTTGCGGCGATGACTCCGCTGGGGCAGTTGGTGGTCGCCGCAAAGTCGCCGGTGGTGATGAAGCTGAAGGTTTCGGATTGCGTTTCCTGGTTGGTGAGGGTGACCGGCTTCGGCGGGCTGACGGTGCTCAGCTTTTGTGCGCTATAGGTGAGGGAAGCGGGTGTGATGGTGAGGGGTGAGGTGCCAATTCCCTGAAGATTGACGGCTTGCGGGCTGGTGACCGCATCGTCGTAGACGAGGAGCTGACCGGAGCGTGTGCCGCCGATGCTTGGAGCAAAGCTGACGGTGACGTTGCAGGACGCACCGCTGGCGAGGCCTGAGGGAGCGATGGGACAGGTGGTCGAGGTCTGAACGAAGTCGCCGTTGAACTGGAACTTGGCGATGTGCAGCGCGGCCGACGTGTTGTTGTTCTTCACGACGATCGTCTGGTAGGTGCTTGTGGTTCCGACGGGTGCGGTGAAGTTGGTGATGGTGATGGGGGTGAGTTGGACGGGCGCGTTGCCGTTTCCTTCCAAGGGAATCGTCTGCACGGCACCGGGGGCGTCGTCCATGATGTTCAAAGCGGCGATGCGCAGGCCGGGGCCGCTTGGCGTAAAGGTGAGCGAGATTCCGCAGCTTACGCCGGCAGCAAGGGTCGACGGTGAAGTTGGGCAGGACGTGCCGGAGATGTTGAAGTCCGCGCTGTTCGCGCCGGTGATGGTGATTCCGGAGATGGTGAGCGGGATGAGTTGTTGATTTTTCAGTGAGACCGGTACGACGGGGCTCGCGATGCCTTCGTATTGCGTGGTGAAGAAGACGGGGTTTGGCGAGATGGCGACCGGAAGGATGCCGAAGCCCTGGAGGGCGAAGCTTTGTGTCGCGCTCGGGGCATCGTCGTTGATCTTGACCGTGCCGACGAATCCGCCGAGAGTTGTCGGCTTGAAGTTGACGGCGATGACGCAGCTTGCCCCAGCGGGAACGGCACTTGGGATGAGCGGGCAAGTGCTGCTTGGGTCAAGCGTGTAGGGCGCACTAAGCCCCGTGATGGAGGAGATGGTGAGCGGGACCGCCTGAGCGTTCTTCAACGTGATCTTCTGGATCACGGGGACGTTGTCTACGGTGTTGCCGAAGTTAAGCCCGGCTGCGCTGAGTGTGACGGGGGCGATCCCTGTACCTTGCAAGGGGACCGTGGTGGGACTGGTGACGGCGTCGTCCACGATCGTCATCATGGCGGCCGGTTGCACGTCAACCGCGGTCGGTGTGTAGGTGAGGTTGATCGTGCAGGAACTGATGGATGCGATTGGAGTGCCGACCTTGCAGGTTGTGCCTGCCGCGGCTACGGCATACGGTGCGGGGACGGTGATCGAGGTGAGGTTAAGCGGCACAGCCTGGAAGTTCGATAGCATGAAGGAGAGCGGGGTGCTGGTTGCCCCAACGGCTACGCTGTAAAAGTTGGCTGAGAGCGGGGAGATCGTCGTCGCAAGCGTAGCGGTTCCCGCGAAGGTGGCCGTCTGGGGGCTATTTGGCGCAGTGTCGTTGACCGTGATCTGGCCGGGGAATAATCCGGTCGCGGTTGGTTTGAAGACGACGCCGATGGTGCAGGTCGCGCCACCGGCAAGCGATCCGCCGGTGACGGGGCAGGTGGTGGCACCTGGAGTGGGGCTCAACGCGTATGGGCCGCCGAAGAGCACCGAGTTGATCGTCATGGCGGCGGTCTGATAGTTGCGGAGCGTCAGTGTGTTGGTCACGCCCGTGGTGTTGATCGGGGTGTAGGTCCAGGAGGTATTGCCGGGGGTGAGCGTGACGGGTAAGACCCCGCTGCCGCTGATCGGAACCGTTTGCGCAGTCGGGCTGAGGCTGGTGACGATGGACAGTGTCGCTGTCTGGAGACCAGAGGTTGATGGAACGTAGCTCAGCAACACTGTGCAGGAGGCGTTGCCTGCGAGCGCGGGTGTGAGGCAGGTGGATGCCGGAAGGATCGAAAATGGTGAGCCTGTGCTGACCTTCACGGAGGAGACGGTGATGGGGGTCGCTTCGTTGTTCTTCAGTGTGACGGTGAGGGGGGTGCTGGTGGATCCGGTGGAGACATTGCCAAAGTTTGCGGCTGCGGGGGAGATCGTGGTCGAAGCGGCTCCGGTGCCGCTGAGGGCGACCATCAGGGAGGGCGCAGGAGAGTTGCTGGTGATCGCAAGCGTCGCGGATGCTGGAGCGACGGCGGTCGGGGTGAAGACGACCCCGATTTTGCAGGTCCCACCGGCTGCGACTGCGACCGGTAGACTTCCACAGGCGCTGGAGGCGACGAATCCGCTACCCGGATTGCTGAGAGCGCTGATGGTCATCGCGGTCGATTGCGAGTTGGTAACCATGACATACTGCACGGCGCTGGGAGTGCCGACGGCGACGCCGGGAAAGCTGAGCATGGTGGGAGCGACGGAAGCTGCCGGAAGTCCGGTGCCACCGAGCAGGACGAGGATCGGATTCGCGTCGGCGCTTTCCGTGAAGGAGAGCGCGCCGGTGAGTGCGCCGGTGGTTGTCGGTATAAAGTCGGCCGAGACGGTACAGCTAGCTCCTGAGAGGATGGTTCCTAAGCATCCGTTGACGCCGATGCCAAAGTTGGCGCTGGCCTGGACTGCTGAAACATTGATGGAGTGCGTGGTCTTGTTGGTGAAGGCGATCGATTGGGTCGCGGAGGTGGCGCTTACGACGGTGGAAGGAAAGTTGATGTAGGGCGCGCTGAGCGAGACGTTGCCGCCGGTTGTTCCGAAGCCGGCCAGCGGAACGATGAGGGTTCCGAGATTCTCAGTGATGGTGACGGTTCCGGCGGTCAAGCCGGGCTGCGTTGGGGTGAATCCGAGATTGACCGTGCAGGAGAAGGTTGCGCCGAGGGTCGCGGGAGAGATGGGGCAGCTGGTGGAGGCGACGGTGAAGCCGGCGGAAGGCGCGATTCCGCTGATGGTCAGCGCGGCAGCCTGGCTGTTCTTGAGGGTGATCACGACGGCAGGCGCAGGGGTGCCCACTGGCTCCAGGTTGAAGCCCGCAGAGGTGGGCGTCACGGCTGGCTGCGCATGCGCAAGGTCAGCGGAAAGAAGAGCGCCCAATGCGGACAACATCAAAACAACAACGCGGCCAAGGTTACCTGCAAGACGAGATCTGCGGCTGAACATACAACTCCTCCGGAAAAAGGCGCAACGTGACGCGACGGCGCAGGAACGCGCCGTTTGGACAAGATAAGTTTTGGTAAAAAAGGCCCGATTCGCCGGCGATGCCGACGCGACATGATTTTTAGCGCGAGTGAACCCAGGGGAGGAACATCGTATGCCCGAGCCTTACTTGGTAGGCCGCCTTGAGTCGGCAGCACTTGAGTCTCGGTTGCAAGTCGATGTGTGGCCGATTCTAAGCATCGGCTTATGTAGAAAGCAAACTAAATGTTCGCTTTACACGAAAATTCATAAGTTCAAAGAAGTTTGTTGCAACGGGAATCTGTCTCTTTATTGCCTAATGGGTGGCAACGGGGAAGGATCGTCCCGGATGAGCGAGGCGGCGGCGATGTGAGGCAGCGAAAGATCACAGCGATCACCCGGCCACAGTCTTGTGTCGGAAGGCTTGTGTTTGGATGAGAGGCAGGATTCAAGGCGCGGAAGGACTTGACCGATGCAACGGACAGGAACGGACATTTCGATCCAAGCTTTGGTGCCTAGCGAATCTGCTTCCGCGCGGTTTGCGGCTTTTGAGTGAGCGCCGCCGGAGCAGTCCGGGCGGCGCTTCACGATCAGTACGATTAGTGTTCCATCTGCATTTGTGACCAGCCGGCGCTTCCGGCGCGACCGTTGGGGTCGTAAGCGGCGGAATCGGTCATGATGTAGTCGTTGGTGTTGCCGGTGGTGGAGGCCCAGACGTGGTCGTAGCCGCTCGCCATTTGAACGTGCTCGCCGGTGGAGGGGTCTTTATAGATTGCCTGGTCACCCATGTAGAGCGCGAACTGCTGGGTGCTGTGGTCGAGGGCGGCGGAGCGGTTGTTTGCGACGGTGGACATGACGTGACTGCGGTAGTTCGCCACGTCGCTCCGGATGGCGGATTGCTGAGCGGCGGCGTTGGCGTTGTCCTGAGCCATCTGCTGGTGGATGCGGTTGACGGCGGCGGTTGCGCCGTTGATTTTTTGATAGAGGGCTGCAACGAAGTACTGCGCGTTGCGTGTCCACTCGGGATCGATCTGTACGGAACCGAGAAGCGTCGTGAGGAGCTTATCGTTCTGATCGAGTTGGCCTGGCGGCGCGTAGAGGATGGCGGCGAGGGGAAGGTCGCTATAGGTGACGGAGCCTCCGCCTGGGAGAGAAACGGTGCGCTGCGTGGCAAGGGTGACGAGCCACATCTCGGACTGGTGGCCCTGGAAGGTGCCAGTCATGCGGAGGCGGCCGGCTTCGGCGGTGATGTGTTGATTGCCGGCACGATTGGCTCCGGCGACGATCTGCGGGAGCTCGGAGCTGAGGCCGGGTATCGATTCGACCTGACCTTCAATGTGTGCGCCGAAGACGAGCTTCGCGGCGCCCTCGGACATGGCGACGGAGAGCGGCTTCGGTTGTTCGACGGAGCAGTTGAACGCGCCCTTGAAGTTACGCATGATGGTTTGTTTCTGCTGGAGGAAGGCCTGGTTGTTAGTCCACATGTTCGCGTTCGCGGGGAGCACGAGGATGCCGGTGGTCTTATCGGGGCTTGCCGCGGAGACGATGATGCGACCGGAGGTGTCCGCGCAATCGATGGTGGCGAAGTTCTGTCCGGGTCGCACGTCCAGCTGCCATCCGACGGGTAACAGCATGCTCATCATCTTGAAGTTGTGGGACTGGTTGGTTTGCCAATCGGTGAGAGGCGCGGATCTTTCTTCGCGATGGAGGCGGAAGACGTGGGCATCGGCGGTTGGCAGTGACGCCGCCGAGACTTTGGAGGGCGTGCGCTGGCAGCCAGCACTCTGAAGGGAAAGAATGGCGGCGGCACTGAGCAGGCAAGCGCGAAGGGGGAATGAGGCAGGGCGGCGGCCCGGGAACGAAGTGGGATTCATCGGAAGTCTCCTGCCTATGAAAGCGTCAAATTGAGCGGGAGTGCGTCAGGAATCGTCGACTATTTTTTTGGATTCTACGACGGACTTTCCGAACGAAGCTGCAGGAGAAGTGCGTGATTCTTGGCCGCGTTATTTTGAGTTCCCGGGGACTTTGAATTTTCTTTGCTGAAGGCGGCTTCGGCGAGCTCTGCGTGGGCGAGGGCTTCTTTCGTGCGATGCTGACCCGCGAGCGCTCGCGCCCAGGCTGCCTGGCAGACGCCCATCTGGGCACTGAGGGGGTTGATGCGATCTTTTTCGACGCGGACGAGATTGGCTGCGGAACTCTCCGCCTTCACGAAGTCGCCGTTGGCGATATAGGCATTCGTCAGGAAGAGCAAAGGCGTTGCGAGTGCGTCGCTGTCCGGGCCGACGATCTTGATCCATTTGGGCAGGGAAGCCTCGAGCATGGGAACGACCTGGTTTGCCTGACCGGCACGCAGCATCGCCGCAGCCAGGTAGCTTTGCGATTCGAGGGCGCTGCGACTGTCCTCGCCGCTGCACTTCTTGGTCCCTTCGTAGCTTTCGTGCATCAGGTTGAGGCTGCCCTGGAAGTCTTTCATCTGGTTATGGACCAGGGCGAGATTTTCTTCCGCGCTGGCCTGGTCGCAGATTGCGTAGGGCTCGCGCTGATAGATCGAGATGGCTTCGCGCGTGAGGCGATCTTCCTGCTGCATATCGCCGCGCGGACCGAGCGTTCCGGCGAGCGTTAGGGTTGCGAGCGCGAGCTCGCTCTCGGAGACCTCGGGATTGTGCGCTTCCTTGACGGCGGCCCGAAGGAGTGTGACATTCTCATCGGTGCGAAAGCCTTCGTCCTCCTGGTTTGCTGCGTAGAAGACTTCGATCATCACGCGATCCGCGGGACTGACACCGCGGGCATGAGCGAGCGAAAGGGCGTGGGCGGCTAGAAGTTTTCCGTTCTCGGTGTCACCGAGGTTGTAAGCGATGCGGCCGGCAAATCCTTCGGCTGCTGCCTCGGTCGGGAGGTCTCCGGATGATTTTGCGCCTGCGATGACCTGGGTGAAGACGGTTTGTGCTTCGGCGTAATCGCCGTTTTGGAACATGGACTGGGCCAGGCTCATCTGCGCGGCGCGTTGGTCCGCGGGATTCTTGATCAGATCCGGTAAAACCTTGACGCCGAGTTGAAGGAATTCCGGGACGGTCGCCGCAGGCTTGCCCATGTAGCTGGTGTTGGCGAGCTTGAAGAGCTCGGAGAGGAAGGTCTGCATCTGGAGGGCGCGACGTGCTTCGCGCACCGCCTGTTCCTGACGCCACAGTCCATAGCTCGAGGTGGCAACCAGGGCGAGTACGGCCAAGGTTGCGGCGATGACCGACTTGCGATTGCGTCTTACGAATTTGCCGATCTTATAAGTGGTGGTTTGCGGGCGGGCGAGGATGGGCCGGCCATCGAGATAGCGCTGCACGTCCAGCATCAAGGCATCGACGGATGCGTAACGATCGCGCGGCCGGGCGTTGAGGCACTTCGCACAGATGGTTGCGAGATCGCCTTTAAGGTCGCTGCGAAGTCGAGTCACGGTAAGGCCACGATGCCCGGCTGCGGCTTCGCTTGCGGCTTCCGGGAGCGGCTCGACCGGTGTTTCTTTGAGCGACCGCTCAATCATGATGGCTACGGAGCTATCTTCGTTGGGGCGGCGACCGGAGAGAAGCTCAAAAAGAACTGCTCCCAGCGCGTAGATGTCACACGAAGTGGTGACTGGTTCGTTGCGAAGCTGCTCCGGGCTTGCGTAGGCGGGAGTCGCCATGACGGTCGTAGTGAGCAGACCGTCCTGTTGGATCAGCTTCGAGGTGCCGAAGTCGAGGAGCTTGACGTTGCCGTCGGCTTCGGTGACGAGGATGTTTGACGGCTTGAGATCAAGGTGGACGACCAGGTTCCGATGCGCGTAGGCGACGGCTTCGCAGGCTTGCAGGAAGAGACGCAGTCGGTCCGGCAGACCCAACGAGCGGTGATCGCAGTAATCGTTGAAGTGGGAGCCGTCCACGTACTCCATGACGAGGTAGGGTTCGCCGGCATCGCCGATTCCGGCGTCGAGCATGCGGGTGATGTGGGGGTGATCGAGCGAAGCAAGGATGTGTTGCTCGCGTGCGAAGCGGTTGGCAAAGAAAGGTCCGGTTGCATGCAGAGAAAGGACCTTGATGGCCGCTCGTTGAACGGTTCCGCCGGCGAGGCGTTCTACCAGATAGACGGCACCGATGCCGCCTGAGCCAAGGTGACGAAGGATTTTGTAGGGACCGATCCTGCCGGGTGTGGGTGATGTGTTGAGTGTCGCGGCCTCTTGCTGGCTGCCGCGTTCCAGCAGGATGAGACGCTTGGCGCGGAGGCGTAGCTCTTCGTTGTCGCAGGCGGACAGGAGTGCCTGATCCAGTTCGTGGTCAGGAACATCTGCGGCTTTGTGGAAGAGCGCCTGAAGTTGCTCCCAGTCTTCGGTATCGGATGCCATCAGCCTTCTCTCTTCTTCAGTACGCGACAGGCACGGATGGAATGCGTCAGCGAGTGACTTATTCGAGGGTGCGTTGGAGCTTGTCCTGGATCCATCCGCGAACGAATCGAAGGTCGCGGTCTACGCTGGCCTTGGAGGTGTGGAGGAGTTCGGCTGTCTCTTCGGCGGTGAAGCCGAGGAAGAAGCGAAGCTCCACCATGCGGCATTTGCGGGGATCGATCGTTTCAAGCTCTTCGAGCGCCCGGTTCAGGTCGAGGGTTTCGGCGGGATCGGCGTCGCTCCAGATCAGATCGTCGCGCAAGGGAACTGAGGTGCCGCCGTCACGCTTCTGCCTGGTTTCGGATCGCGCATGATCGACGAGAACGCGGCGCATGAGCCTTGCGCAGAGGCTATAGAAGTGTTCGCGGTCCTCGAAGCGCAGGGTTCGTTGCTGGAGCAGCTTGAGGAAGAGTTCGTTGACGACGCTGGTGGGTTGAAGGATGTTCTCCGGGCGCTCGCCGCGGAAGATAGCCCCGGCTATCTTCCGAAGGTGCGGATAGACCATCTCGAAGAGTGCTTCGTTTGCCGCTTTCTCACCTTCGCTCCATTGATGAAGCAGAAGGGTAATTTCCCCAGGATCACTCAAGGCCCGAATCTCCCAACCAGGTCACAAAGAAAACGATTGAACGGTGATGCTCGTTATTCTATAGACCAGAAGCGAAACCGGCATTCCTGTTTCTGCAATTTCTACGGTTGTTTGGTTCGGTCAAAAAAGAAACTGAGCCCGGGGTGCCTGTAAGCGATCGCTTGCAGGCACCCCGGGCTCATACCACTTTGAGTGTTAGTTGCCGGTTCCGGACAAAGCGACAGCCTGCGGAGAAGCAGCGCCGTTGTCGACAACACTGATTGTGGCTTTGAGCGCTCCGGTCGTCTTCGGGCTGAAGGCGACGTAGACGACGCAGTTGGCACCCGCAGCCAGGGTTGGGCCACAGTTCGTGATCTCCTGGAACGAGGTAGGGTTGGTTCCGGTCAGGGCGATCGAGGTGAGATTGATCGTCGCAGTTCCGGAGTTGGTGAGCGTGACGGATTGCGCTGCCGAGGTCGTACCGCTCTTGGTGGTGGCGAAGGTGAGTGCGGTCGCGCTCAACTTCACGGATGGCGCTGCCGCTCCGGTGCCGGTGAGGGTCACTTTCTGCGGCGAACCGGTTGCGGTATCGGCGACGTTGAGGGTGGCAGTAAGGGCTCCTGCAGCGGCTGGCTTGAATGCGACGTAGAGGGCGCATGAGGCCTTCGAAGCAAGACTTGTACCGCAGGTCGTCAGATATTCAAAGGCCGTTGGATTCGTTCCAGTGATCGTGATGGAGCTGATGGTAACCGCTGTGGCTCCGGAATTTGTCAGGGTCACCATCTGCTCGTCAGAGGTTGTGCCGACGATTGTTGTTGGGAAGGCGATGGACGTTGCGCTTAAGCTTGCGGTTGCCGTCGTGGCCGCCGTTGCCGTTCCTTTCAGCGTGACGATCTGCGGCGTTCCGGTTGCGTTGTCGGCGATCGAAAGAGAAGCGGTCAGCGCGCCGGCGACGGTTGGTTTGAATTCAACCGACACCGTGCAGCTTGCTGCGGCTGCGAGTGAGGTGCCGCAGGTGGTCGCAGACTTGACGAAGGAGGTTGCATTCGTCCCCGTGATGGTCTCTGAGGTAAGAGTCACGGCGCCGGTTCCGGTGTTCTTGATCGTGACCACCTGAGCCGCCGTTGTGCTGCCGATGACCGTTGAGGCGAAGGTGAGGGTTGTGGTCGAGAGCGATACGGTGTGGGTTGCCGCGGCTGTCGCGACGCCGCTGAGAGCGACGGTTTGCGGTGTGCCGGTCGCGTTATCGGCGACTGAGAGCGACCCAGTGAGGGTGCCTGCTGCTGTCGGTTTGAATTCAACCGAAACGGTGCAGGTTGCTGCAGCAGCAAGCGAGGTGCCACAGGTGGTTGCGGATTTGATGAAGGAGGCTTCGTTGGTGCCCGTGAGGGTCTCTGAGGTGAGCGTGATCGCCGCTGTGCCTGTGTTTTTGATGGTGACCACTTGAGCCGCCGTCGTGGTGCCGACCACGGTCGACGCGAAGGCAACCGATGTTGGCGAGACGGACAACGTATAGGTTGAGGCAGCGGTTGCGGTGCCCTTCAGCGTAGCAAGCTGAGGCGTGCCGGTCGCGTTGTCGGCGATCGAAAGCGACGCAGTGAGTGCGCCGGCGACGGTCGGTTTGAACTCGACCGAGACCGTGCAGCTTGCGCCGACAGCCAAGGACGTTCCACAGGTAGTTGCCGACTTGACGAACGAGGTAGCGTTGGTGCCGGTGAAGGTTTCCGAAGTGAGTGTGGCGACTGCGGTACCAGTATTTTTGAGGGTGACGAGCTGGGCAGCAGTCGTGGCACCGACTGCGGTCGACGCGAAGGTGAGCGCGGTGGGTGAGAGGGTGATGGCCGGGGCACCGGACGTGGAGGTCCACTTCGCGACCAGGTTGTTCACGTTGAGAGAGCCGAGTCCGATGGCCTGGTCATACCCTTTGGTGGCAACGTAGCCAGAAAGGAGTCCGAGCTGGTCGCCGCTCGTCTTGGTGACGCAATTGAGATCTCCTGTGACGCATACCTGGGAGATCGTTCCCTGGGAGATGTCGTGGAAGATGCATGCGCTCGAGTTAGTGTCTGTCGATGAGTCGCACGACGTGGCTGCGGCTGTCTGATTGGCGTAAAGCTGATAGAGCACCGGATTGGCGAGGCCCTGCGCCGAGCCTGTTTTTTGCAGGATCAGAGCCATGATTCCAGCCATCAGCGGGGAGGACGCCGAGGTTCCGCCAACCTCCTGATAGATGACGTAGCTGGGATTGGTGTAATCGCAGCTTGACTCGGGCGAACTGCTTGAATCGCAGAAGAGGATGGCACTCGCATTGATACCGCTGGCGAAGCCTCCCGAGGCGAACAGGGAGACGTCGGGAACGTCGCGTTTCCCGTCGGCCGGGACGCCTGTTCCGGTCTGCCATGAGGGTTTCGCGTATCCGCCAGAGCACGTGCTGGCGGCGGTTCCGGACGGCGTGGTGCAATGGCTGGATCCGCCGCTGCCGCCGGTGATTCCGACCAACTGATCGTAGGTGCCGCTGTTCAGGGCGTCATTGCAAAGCTGTTCTGAAGTGCCTTCGCCGGTGAAGACATTCAGCAGCAGGGGATTGGCGCAGGTCGAGTTCCACGGGACTTCCGGAAGGTAGCCTTTGGCCGTCGCCAGGTCAGCATTGTTCGCGGTGTTCCAATAGGTGCTGGCCGGTGAGTTGATGAAGCTCCAAGCGAAATCGGTGCCACCGACCGCGGTGACGTAGGGGCTCGAAGCCATTCCATTGACCTGCAGACCGTATGTGTCCGCGTTGGGCTTTGCAGCGTCTGAGGAGGTGCAGCCGGCAGAGCCCTGATCTCCTGAAGAGATGAAGATGCTGATGCCCTCCGTTGCGCCTTGCTGCCACATTTTATTGAAGGCGGCGTTGCCGGATGTGCCGAGCCCGAGCTCACACTCGCCATAGCTGGCGCTCATAATAGAAGCTACTTCGTTATCGATGATGTAGGCGGACGAGGCCTGAAAACCGTTCGACGTGCTGGTGTTGGCGGAGACAACGAGGTCGATGGTTGCGCCAGGCGCGGAGGCAGAGACCATTTCGACATCGAGCGTATTCTCGACCTGCTCTCCGCTTACGACACCTGGGTCCGCGCCGTTGTGGATCACGTTCAAGGTGGTGGCGGGCAAGCCAAAGCTCTTGCGGAAGTTTGTCAGGTCGGCGAGGGTGATGTCGCTGCCTGCTGCGATCGCGACTTTGACGCCGGTCCCGGTCTTGGAAGCGTTCCAGAGCGGAAGATAGTTATAGATGGTCGCAAAGTCGTAAGGCGTCACGTCTTCGTGAGTCAGCTGATTGCTGTCCGTGTAGGTGAGTTGGGGAGTGACAGCCGACGTTGCGTGAATCTGGGGCTGGGCAGGCGCCGGAGGATCGAGCACCGTGATCTTACCTGTGGCCCGATCGCGCTTTACGAGATTTCCGCGGACGATTTGCGGCTTGGGGAAGAAGTTATGCAGGGAAGCGATGCCTGCGACCACTGGCGAGAGAGCCTCGGGGATTTCAGGGTCGCGATCATTGGCGATGTGCTCCTCCCCGTTTACGAGGTAGTGGTGCATCTCTACGTGGAAGGCATTTTGAACCTGCGCGACGTTGCCGCTGAATTCAATCCAGGTGCGGCCCTTTGCTACTGCGCCCAACGTGAAGCCGCGGCTTACCAGCCAGTTCTCGATGACAGACATGTCGGCATCGGACGGACCATAGAGTGAGCCGAACTCTTCGGCGTGAAGCCAATGGTGGAAGTCGGGCGACTTCGGGTCGTACTGCCGCTCGCTGAATGCCGCGAGATCCTGCTCCTGTTCGGGGCTGCGCTGGAGGATGAGCATCATCCGCTCGAGACGCATGGAGGGATCGAGAACGCCCTGCTCGAAGCGAGCCTGAGCCATGGGGTGAGTGTTGCCGGACAGCTTGACGAGGTGCTCGTCATTGATCGCTGTCACGATGCGGGAAGGGACTTTTACGGTTTCCGTTACTTCGCTGCGGTCAAGAGGTGCGTTTTGTGCGCGGGCGGACAGACAACCGGTTACTCCAAGAAGACAGACGAGAGCTACGAAGATATTTCCTTTACGCATGAAAGCACTTTCTTTCTAGCCCAGGGGCCCATTGAAGTTCGGATAGCTGACTTGCGACAAATACTGGTGCTGTGAGTGCGCTGGATCGTCAGAGAAAGGCAAAGAGGATCATTTTGCACCCTCTGGGTTCATTCCTGACATGGGATCCCTTGTTGAAGATGGCGACAAACGTGGATCAAATGCGTCAGCTTTGGCCAACTATTTTTTTGCGGGACTATCTTGGCCCATCAAAGTGTGACGAAAACAGAGTTCGCCTATCGGATTTGCTGCAATCGGCAGGGCGCGTCTGAAGATTTCAGACGCGCTCCCGGGTAATAGACCTTTCTGCACTACTCAGCTTTTGACGATGCGCTGGGGGGTACAGCCGATGCTTCGGTGTAGGTGTAGTCGTAGTATTGCCATGCACCGGCGATGTAGGACCAGAGGCGAACGTAGAGGGTCTGGCCGGCGGTTGGCAGACCTGTAACGGTCTTGCTGGTGGTGTTGTAGAGCTGTCCGGAAGAGAAGAAGTTTGAAGCACCTACCCTGGTGCCGACGTAGAGCTGGTTCTGGGTGTTACCGGGTTCGGTGGTCCAGGTGAAGGTGACCGAAGAGCCGGGGAGTTGGGTGGATGGAGTGGGCGACGTGATGGTGGCCGCGACCGGAGTTGGTTTGCTGGCAGTGTAAGTGGAGTCAACCGACTGCCAGGTGTCGTTGACGCGATAAAGCAGGCGGACGTAGACCTTCGAGCCGTTGACCGGCAGCCCGGTGACGTTGGCGGTGGTGGCGAACTGGGCGTTGGTGTGGAAGTAGTTTTCCGCCCCGACCGAGTTGCCGACGAGCAATTGCCACTCGACGGCGCTTCCAGCGGACCAATTGAACGTCTGGGATGAGCCGGTGAGCGAGCTTCCGGCTACGGGTGAGGTGATGGCGGATGGGGTTGGGTTGGGATTCGTGACCACGATGGTCAGCGGTGCGGAGGTCGAGTTCGCGTAGTTGCCATTAATGAAGTTCGCCTGAAGGGTTTGAGTTTGTGCGGGAAGGGAAGAACCAGGCACGGTGATAAGGCAAGTGTTTCCGGTCAGTGCGCAGGTGCCTACCTGAACTCCATTGGCGTTGTCGACGAGGTTGACTGTGCCGCTGGCGGCGGCAGCCTGCGCGTCGTTGGTCGAGGGTGCGACCGTCACCTGGATGTTTGCGCTACCGGTGGTCTTGATGGAAGAGCCAGAATTGGAGACCAGGGTAACGGTTGTGAGGACGGGGTAGGAGACCTGGTTGGAGGTGGACTTACCAAGATTTGTATCGCCGCTGTAGGAGGCGGTCACGGTGTCGTAGCCTGCATCCAGATTGCCGTTGTAGAAGGTTGCAATGCCGTTTGTCAGAACGGAGGTCTCAAGGGTCACGACTCCCCCGGGCGAGGTGAATTTAAAGGTGACAGTCTCGCCATTGCTGCTTCCGCCGTTCGCTGTGTACGGGCTCAGGATAGCGGTGAAGGTAACCTGCTGGCCGACGTGGGTATACGTGGGAGAGGCGGAAAGCATGAGGCTGGTCGCGGTCGCGATGGCGAAGTTTTCAGTGACTGTGGCGTTCGCGATTTGAAAGGTGCCTGAGCCCGAGCCGCTGGTAACTGTGGCCGAGAGGGAAGCCGTTGCCGAGGCGCTTGTTGCATCGGTGGCTGTGTTGAGCGTGTTACCGCCTTCCGAGAGAGTGAGGTTGGCGTTAAGGTTAGTGAAGGCGTTGAGATTTGCAGAGCCGAGCGCGGTGCCGTTCGAATTTGTCGTGATTCCGCCCGTCAAGATAATGGTGTCGCCGCTCGCGGGACTCGTCGTGTTGAGAGAAGCAGTGACGGCTGCGTAGGGAGCGACGGTAAGTCCGCCGCCGCCATTGGGTGGTGCGGTATCGCAACCCGCGCCGGTGGCAGCGCCGTTGCATCCCCAGAAGTTATCCGTGGCGGTAACGGTCGCGTTGACGTCGTTGTAGTCGCCACCGGTGTAGTTACTTACGGCCAGCCCAGAGCGTTGGCTTGTTGCGGCCGAGTTGCCGGTGAAGACGTTGTAGGTAACGTTCGAAGTCATCGAGGAGAAGCCGTTGCCTGTATTGTTATCCGCAAAGAGCCAGATGCCGCCTCCGTCCTGAGTGGCGGTGTTGCTTTCGAATTGGTTCCCGAAGATGTAGGGGCTGAACTGACTTGCCAGAATGTAAAGACCGCCGCCGAGACCTCCGGAAGGCTCGCCGTTGTCAAGGGAGCCAGTTACCGAGTTTCCAGAGAAAACGTTGTTCGTAATGCTAGCGCCTGCGCCGGACCAGACTGCTCCTCCTTCGGAGGAAGTGCCGTTCTCCGCGGTGTTACCGGTAAACGTGCATCCTTTCACTGTCGACGGCAAGGAGATATCGCTGGTTTGCGCGATGTAAAGAGCGCCGCCCTCGCCGGCGGGGCTGTCATCCGTGGTGCCGTTGAGGGTTCCATTGACGGTGTTTCCGGTAAAGGTAACGCGCTCGATATCGACCGGCACGTCGCCGGTAAAGGGACCCGCAGAGACGCCGCCGCCAGTCTCGTCGGCCGAGTTGGAGGTAATGGAGCTGTCGGTGATGATGAGCAGACCGTCGCCGGGTGCGCCCCCGGTGTAGACGCTGAGAAGCTGATCGGTTACGCTAAGCGCCCCGCCATAGCCCACAGCGTTCGTTCCAGCGTTGAGAGTGACGTTCGTGAAGGTGATGTTACCCAGACCGCCTGTGTCGCCATCCATGAGGCCGCCGCCGAGATCCTGGCTCGCCGAGTTTGCAGAGGAGGGATCGGTGCCGTTCGAGAGTTCCATATTGCTCAAAGAGACGTCGATTGGCGGCTGTGCATTGTTGACGACGGTGGGGTTTCCGGAGTTTTCCGAGAAGATTCGGTCGTGGTCGTTTGACGTGATTACCGTAGCGCTTTCGGAGCCTCCCAAGAGATTGACGGGGCCATAAATCTCGAGGTGATAGCCAAGGTTGCCGAACTCGTCGGGGGTTCCGTGATTTTGCAGGGAGTATATGCCGGAGGGAATGTTTACGGCATCCACTGTGCCGTTCGTCTCATTCGTTTCAGCGTCGAGGTTTACTTGCGCGATCGCGTTGCGGAGCGTGCAGACTCCTCCGTTCGTGCATGGATTCGTTCCGCCCGGGACCGGTTGGTCCAATGTCGCATTCACGTTGTACGTTTTTGAGACCGCCGGGCCGCTGGCTTCGGGTGTGGCCTGGCCGCTTGCGGTGATGAGCCCTAACCGGGAGTCCTGGGTAATGCGGAGAGGCAGTGCTGCCAGTACGGTTACCGGAGAGGTCGTCTCGCGCTCGACGCGCGCGGCCAGAGGCTGGACGGTACCGGCGTGGGGATCGGCGCTGGTTGTGGGGTAGGCGACGACCGGGTGGCGAACAGTGACGGTGCTGCCACCGGCTGCGTTGAGGATCAGGAGATCATCCATGCCGCTGCCACTGACGCGCGACCGCAAGAGGATGGGAGCGGCGCTGCTGTCGAATGTGGCGACGCCGCGGAGGGTTTCGGCTTCGTACCATGCGAGTGTGCCGGGTTTCGTGGCCGCGGGACGGATCAGCGCGCGCTGGTGAAGGAGTTGCCGGACATTTGCCGCGGGGACCGCGGGGGTGGAGAGAATGCCCTGGCGGGCGAAGATGTGGAGCGTTCCATCGGCGGCGAGGATGGCGACCTGAGGCATGCCGCGTCGATCGTAGACGAAGCTGCCGGTATCGACGGCGGCAGCGTTTGCAACATAAAGGGAGTCCATGTGCGGATTTGAGGTGAGGGCAGATTTTCCGTCGATGACCCAAACGCCCGAGGCCCCACCGACGATGAGATCGGGGTTAGAGCCGCCGTTCAGACGAGCGGTCTTCAGCATGGTTGGCCGGTCGTGCAGCGGCAGACTTGCCACTCGAGTTCCGTCCTGTTTATAGAAGTTCACCGAGCAGCTATGGTTGCAGACGCCGACGGCGATGAGGTCTGCTCCGTCGTTGTGCCAAACGGAGAGAGATGCGATGGTCCCTTGGACGGGGACGGGAGCGTTGAGTTGGAAGCCGCCTTTGCCATCTCCGAGAAGCACGCGGATGGAGGAGCCGCCAAGCGAAGCGACGACCAGATCGGCCAGACCGTCGCCGTTGAAGTCGGCGGACTTGAGGAAGTCGGGACGCATGCCGATATCGACAAAGGTTGCTGACTCCTCGAAGCGCGCGACGTTGCTCGCGTCGCTGTTGCGTTGCTGTGTGAGGCCACGCTGAATCGAGATCGCTCCTCCGCCGGCGATGGCATAGCCTGTCGCGAGAGACGTGGGGGAGTTGCGGTAGAAGCTCTCCGCGGTGAGCGAGATGGCGGTGCGGCCCGCAAGCCTGGGTGCGAGCGTGGCCGGCGCAACGGCCGTCTGCGGCAGGGAGAGTCGCGGCTGGAATCGTGTCGCAAGTTTTGCTGGTTGGTCCTGTGCGTGAGCGGCGGATAGGCCGGCGAAAGAACTTCCAACGACAGCCAACGTGATGACAATTGCACGGGCGGCAGACACCGAATAAGAACGCATGGGAGATTCTCCGAAAGGACATCAAAGCGAGGGACGCGGAGCAGTTGAGGACCTCTCCAGGGACTGTCCGAAGGAGGGACAGAGACGAACAAACGAAAAAGTCGGGACGCGATGAGTTTACGCAAGAAAAGAGAGAATCAGACAACTCTCTTGTAAAAAATAAAATCCTGACCTTCGGGATTTTTTGTTTCGAGGCTTCGCGGAATGAGTTGCTTCGGTCCGCAAAGGGCTCGCGCATGACGGTTCGTTCGAACGGCAGCCCACCGAATGAGTGACGCTGCGATTTTTATTCTCTGTTGAGGATTGCAGGGTTTAGTATTGGCGTGCTCACGAACAAAATCATCGGACTCATTCTTTTCCCACGGGTGTGACTTGAATACAAGGCGGCGATTTCTCGCATCTTCAGCACTTACGGTTCTGGCCGTCTCGCATCCGGGCGTGATGCTCGGCCAACTGACGGACAAGAATGTCTTCAGCAGCGGATTTCTAGGTGCTTTCGACCAGGGGCTGATGACGCAGGCGAATTTTGAAAAGCAGCTTGGAAGCCTATTCATGATGTTTCTGGACGACAGCTCCGTCGTCTATATGCGGCTGGTCTCGGTGACCGAGAATAAGCCTCCCGTGGCAGCTGCGCGCGCAACGACACCCGTTCGGGCCGCGAAGACTTCGGCGAAACCACCTGTCGTGGTGAGCTTCACAGTGCGGTTCAAGGCGGAGACGCCATTGCAGAAGCAAGGTTCCTACATCGTCGATCACGGGACGCTGGGCCGGTTCACCTTGTTTGTTGTCCCGGGCTTTGATGAGGTGGGAGCGCCGACTTGCTCCGCAGTGTTCAGCAGCCTGCAGAAAGCTTAGAACGGGACCAGGCCATGCAAACAGAAGTAGCAGTTGAATTCCGATTGGTAACAGCACAGGACGTGCCATTTCTCGATCGACTTTTTGTCGAGACGCACGCACCCGAGTTCGCGCCACTTCAGTTGCCGGAGGCACAACTTCGCGGGTTGATGCAGATGCAGGTGCGTGCCCAGATGGAAGGGTATCGGCGGCAATACCCGAATGCGGTGGATCGCCTCGTGCTGCACGACGGGGAACCGGTTGGGCGGATGCTGGTCGACGAAGAGGCGGGAGCGTTGCACCTGGTAGATATCGCCTTGATCTCCTTAGCTCAGGGAGCTGGTCTTGGAACTTTTCTGATGGAGGAGCTGCTTGCGACGGCTCATCAGAAACAGGTTCCGGTACGTCTGCAGGTGAAGCCGGGCAATCGCGCGTTTCACCTGTATAGCCGGCTCGGTTTCAGGGTTGTCGGCGGAGGGGCGAATCTTATTATGGAGTACCTGCCGGCGGGTATCCAGCATGTTTCCGCGAACGAAGCGCAAAGCAGCTTTGAGGCCGATGCGCCATCCGCGCTGCTCGCACATTGGCTCTCGCGCGAGAGCTGGTCGTTCAACGTAGCAGACGCGGGCCAGCAGTTGCGGCTCACAGAGGTGACGAGAAGCCCAGTTCCGGGTCAGAAGGGTTTCTCACTCATTTTTGAAGGGCTGCTGGAACCTGTTCTGACGCAGAGGATGTACACGCTTGTGCATGACGCGGGGCTGGAGGTTGTGGAAGATATCTTTATCGTCCCAATCGGTCCAAGAGGTGACGTGATGCGATACGAGGCAGTCTTCAACCCGTGAAGCGGGGTGTTTCTAGCAAGCAGTCAACAAAGGTTATCGAGGATGTAGCAGGAAGAATTCGAGCAAGTGAGTGAGGGCAGCATGTCAGAACCGTATGTTGGTGAGATTCGAATGTGTTGCTTCACCTTTGCACCCTCAGGGTGGGCGTATTGCGATGGGTCGCTTCTTTCGATCTCTGATAACGATGTGTTGTTCAACTTGATTGGAACAACGTACGGGGGTGACGGTCAGACTACGTTCGCCCTTCCAAATCTTCTAGGCAGGGTTCCATTCCACGTGGGACAAGGGTACTCGGTAGGGCAAAGCGGAGGAACTGAGACCGTATCGTTGACGACCGCGCAGATGGCGCCGCATACGCATGCTATCTCGGTTGAGAATGGTGCTGGCACGCTCGCTTCACCCGCCGCGAACTACTTTGCCGAGACACCTTCAGCAGTGTTTGCAACCCCGGGAACTACGGAAGCGATGGGAAGTGTCGTCAGCACAATGGGCGGGAGTCAACCTCACGACAACCTCCAACCGTACCAGGCGATCACCTACATCATTTCTATGTTCGGGATCTTTCCCAGCCAAAACTAGTTTCAGGAAATTTATGACGGAGAAACCAAGATGGCGCAACCTTACCTAGGACAGCTGCTCCTTGCCAGCTTCAACTTTGCACCCAGAGGTTATGCCGAGTGCAACGGCCAATTGCTTGCGATCAGCCAGAATCAAGCGCTCTTTTCGTTGCTTGGTGTGACCTATGGGGGAGACGGCCGAACCACTTTTGGTTTGCCGAATTTGCAAGGAAGAGTACCTATCCACGTCGGTGGCGGCTATGTCCAGGGACAGATGGGAGGTTCGACGACGGTGACGTTGTCTGTCGCCAACCTTCCTTCGCATATCCACACTTTATCGGTTTCTTCGGGTTCAAATGGCGAGCTTCTGACGCCGCTAGGAAACACCGTAGGTGCTGTCACCAGCGGCAACGCGTATGCCGCGACCAGCAATGCGACCATGGCAACGGCTGCGCTCAGTAGCGTGGGCGGGGGACAGGCGCACAACAACATGTCTCCCTACCTTGTGTTGAACTGGTGCATCGCGCTTCAAGGCATCTTTCCTTCTCGAAACTAGGCAGCAGCCGGGCTCGGTGCCCCAGGAGATCAATCGTATGTCGGATCAATTTGTTGGAGAGATCAGAGCTGTCGGTTTCAACTTCGCGCAGGTCGGGTGGGCGTTGTGTAATGGGCAGCTTCTCTCCATCGCTCAAAACACTGCTCTGTTCTCTTTATTAGGAACAAACTTTGGCGGAAATGGCACGTCGACGTTCGCACTCCCGAATCTGCAGGGGGCGATGGCAGTAAACTCCGGCCAAGGTGTGGGGCTTGCTCCCTATTATGTGGGCCAGATGGGCGGCGAAGCGTCCGTGACTCTTTCGACACCCCAGATGCCATCGCATAATCACGTTCAGCAAGGCACGACCGCGGAGGCCGTCAGCAAGTTGCCGAGTGGTGCCACCTTCGGCTCGGGAAGCCGTGCGAAACCAATTAAGTACTACCTTGCCGGCTCGGGCGCAACCACGATGCACCCCCGGTTATTGCAATCCGCAGGAGGCAACTCGGCGCACAACAACATGATGCCCTACCTGGTCCTGAACTTTGTGATCGCGCTTCAGGGGATTTTTCCAGCTCGCCCTTGATGCGGAGCCTGGGAGCCCTCTGCTTAGGCATCACGGTCACACTTTCAGCCCGATGAAGCCGGAAAGCTTCGAGGCGTGTATCGGTGTGAAGTGAGTCAGCTCCGCTGGTGGTCGACGTCCCTTCGCAGAATTGTCTCTGAGCTTTGAGGATGGAAGCCGCTGTGCGGAGGCCCTGCAGATCTTCAGACATTCTTAAGCGAAACCTGCTTGAATGAGGAAATGCGCGTTCTGCTGGTGGAAGATGAGCTTCGGCTGAGCGAAAATATCGCCGATGCGTTGCGGGAGGGTCCTGGCTTCGCTGTCGATCAAGCGGAAGACGGAGAGACCGCGACAACTCTTGCTTTGAACGACCACTACGACCTCATCCTTCTTGATCTCAATCTGCCGAAGAAGGATGGGCTCAACGTTCTTCGGACGATCCGAGGACGTGGAAGCAAGGTCGCGGTCCTTGTGCTGACGGCACGTGCGGAGCGGGCGTCCATCATCGAGCTCCTCAACGCTGGGGCTGATGATTATCTGACGAAACCGTTTGACCTGGGCGAGTTGATCGCTCGTGCTAAAGCGCTGATTCGGCGCTCCGGCAGCGCCACAGTTCCGTTGATGCGATTTGGCGACGTCGAGGTGAACACGGTTGAACAGACGGTCAGACGGGACGGGGAGGAGATTCAACTCTCTCCGATGGAGTATCGCGTGCTCGAGTACCTGATCCATCGTCCGCGGGTCGTCGTCTCGAAGAGAGAGCTTCTCGAGCACATGTACGACTTCAACTGGGAACATCATTCCAACGTGGTCGAAGTTCATGTGTCAAATCTTCGGCGCAAGCTGGGTGGTAGCGCTTCGTCCGACAGCATCGAGACACTTCGCGGTCGAGGATATCGTTTGCAGGTCGGAAGAGAATGAACATGCAAAGCTACTCCCTCACGAGGCGGCTTATCGGCGCGGTGTTGATGGTCCAGCTTTGCTCAACCCTGGTCTTGCCTGTCTGTGCGGGTGTCTACGAAGGAGTGAGTCACTTCCGGGCTCTCGATGTCATGTTGAGAGGGCGGGCGGATTCCATACTCGGGGCGGTGCAGGATGCGGAGGATCCGCAGGACAACGTCATGCTGGATGGCACCCAGACCGCCGTTCCAAGGCGCGACATCTATGCAGTCCGCGATGAGCAGGGGCGCCTTCTCGGTCAGTCGCCGAACTGGCCTGACGCTTCTGCCGAATTTTCGAATACGCGTCAGTTTCATGATGTGACCATCGATCGACACGAGTATCGTGTGATCCGTGTTGAAGGCACCCGCATGGTTGACCCCGGCGACAAGGGTGGCGGGATCGCTCGTCATGTGGTCATTCTGTACGGATTGAGAACTCATCCGGTGTGGGAGGCGATTGCGCATGCTGTGATCTTTTATGCAGCTATCAGCCTGTTTGTGCTCGCCGTAACGGCTTGGGTCATGAAGCGCGTGCTTGGCCGTGGGCTGAGACCTCTGCGCGAGCTCGCCGACCAAGCGGCCCTGATCTCTGCGGATCACTGGATGTTCGCGCCTTCGAGCGAATCCCTCGAGATCCGCGAGCTGGCTCCGTTAGGCCTTGCGCTTCAAAGTGTTTTGTCCGGTTTAGAACGATCGTTTGAGCAGCAGAAGCAGTTTGTCAGCGACGCGGCCCACGAATTGAAGACTGCCGTCGCCGTGGTCAAATCGTCGCTCCAACTCGTCATGATGCGCGAACGGAATCCCGAGGAATATCGGGCCGGTTTGAGACGTGTGGAACAAGATTGCGAGCGAATGGAGGAGCTTGTCGGGACGATGCTGACGCTGGCAAAGCTTGAAAGCGATTTAGAAACTCCTTCGGCAGGTTCGCAAACTGTTCCCGAGGTCAATCTTGAGGAGTTGGTTCGCGATGTAGCAGAGCATCTGCATTCAAGCGCCGAGGTGTTCGGGGTCAGCTTATCGATTGAAGCGGATGCGACGCTGACGGTATCCGGTGAACGTGAGAAGGTTCGGCTGCTTTGCTCCAATCTTCTTCATAACGCGATTCAGCACAGCATGCAGGGAGCACAAGTACGAATTTTGCTCGAGGCAGCGAACGGACGCGGTCAGATGCGAGTTGTCGACACTGGTGAAGGAATCGCGCTGGAGGCGTTGCCCCATGTCTTTGACCGCTTCTACAGGGGCGATGTCTCACGTAGCCGGCGGACAGGCGGCATGGGCCTGGGGCTTTCCATCTGCAAGGCAATCGTTCAGAGTATGGGTGGCAGCATCACGATTGAAAGTAAGTTGGGGGAGGGAACAACTGTCCTTGTCGACCTTCCGATTGTGTCATCCCGTGGTGACGTGCCGAAAGCGGGCGGCTTCTTCAGTTTGTCTTAAGGTGGGGTTGAAATACTCAAGGAGCTGGTGGACGACTCCACCTGACTGGAGAATGAGAATGTCGAAGTGTCGATCCTTTCGTTATATTTTTGCCTTCGCGATGGTTGCTGGCAGCGCGTTGTCTGCCTCGGCACAGAAGTCTTTTCATGTCGAGAGTCGATGGGTGATCGGCGGGGAAGGTGGGTGGGACTACATTCTGGCGAAGGCTGACCGTCTTTACATCGCCCATACGGGAAAAGTCGATGTCGTCGATACGAAGACCGGTAAGCTGATCGGCGCGGTCACAGGGCTTACGCGCACTCATGGTGTGGTGATTGCGCCAGACGGCAAGACAGGTTTCGTAAGCGATGGTGGCGCTAACCAGGTCGTTGCCTTCGACACGAGCAGCTTTGCGACGATTTCAAAGATTCCCGCGGGCACAAACCCGGACGGCATGACGTATGAACCAACGACCAATAGCGTATGGGCCTTCAATGGCCGCAGCAATAACGCAACTGTGATTGACGTGGCTGACAAGAAGGTCTCAGGTTCGATCCCGCTGCCGGGCAAGCCGGAGTTTCCGCAGGCCGACGGAAGGGGCGATGTCTTCGTGAATATCGAAGATAAAAACGAGATTGTTCGCATGGACGCGAAGACGATGAAGGTGACGGCTATCTGGACGCTGGCAGGATGCGAATCACCGTCAGGCATGGCGATCGACACGGAGGGGATGAGGCTGTTTTCGGTATGCGATGGCGGCAAGATGGCCGTCACCGACGCCAACACAGGCAAGTCGCTCGGGACGCCGTCGATTGGAGAAGGGCCTGATGCCGCCGGCTACGATGCGAAAAGCAAGCTTGCCTTTTCATCGAATGGAGATGGCACGCTGACTATCGTCGATACGGGGAAGGCAGGATACCCCGTCCTGGCGACAGTGAAGACTGAGAAGGGCGCGCGAACGATGAGCTACGACCCGGACACTGGAAAGGTTTACCTTGTGACGTCGAAGTTCGCGGCTGCCGATCCTGCCAACCCGAAAGGTCGTCCGGCTCAGATACCGGGAACGTTTACGGTTCTGGTTGTGGGACGATAATCGAAGAATGAGCAGCAACGGGACAAAAGTAGCCGGCTTGGGATTGGCTCTCGCGCTTTGTGCGCTGAGGCCAATCCTGAGTGCGCAGCAGACTGTTGCAGCCAGTTCCGGGAGTGTATCGATCAGCCTTGATGAAGCTCTGGTGCGAGCTCGAAACAGCGAGCCTGCCTATGCGGCAGCTCAGGCTGCGAGCAAGACGGCGGCCCTCGATCGATCGATTGCTAAGGCAGCGCTGCTTCCATCGGTCACGTATCACAATCAGTTTCTTTATACGCAACCGAATGGCGCGTTGAATCAGGCAGGGTCGGCCGGATCGCAAGCCGCTCCCAAGTTCATCGCAAACAATGCCGTCCGCGAGTATGCCAGCCAGGGTGTGGTCAATGAGACTTTCGGCTACGCGCAGGTCAATGAAGTCGCGCGGGCGTCGGCGGCTGCTGCGATTGCAAACGCTGAGCTCGAGATCAGCCGGCGCGGCCTCACCGCGACCGTAGTGACGCTTTTCTATGCCAACCTGAACGCGGACGCCAAGGTAGCGATCGAGCACCGTGCAAGCGACGAGGCACAGAGCTTTGTCACGCTTACAAGCCAACGGGAGGCCGAACGTGAATCTGCCCATGCCGATGTGTTGAAAGCACAGCTAACAGTGCAGCAGAGGCAGCGTGACCTTGCCGATGCAACCGTTGCCGCCGCAAAGGCACATATCGATCTGGGCGTCCTTCTATTTCCTGATCCTCGCTCGCCGTACACGGTTGTCGCGCCCACATCCAAGCCGCTGCCATCGCAGCCGGAGATCGAGACGGCAGCAAGCACGGGTAATCCGGAGTTGCAGAGCGCACTG
Source organism: uncultured Granulicella sp. (assembly GCA_963693075.2). GTDB lineage: Bacteria > Acidobacteriota > Terriglobia > Terriglobales > Acidobacteriaceae > Edaphobacter. Next base: position 1,354,029 of record CAXMMP010000001.1, read on the forward strand.
ACTTCGCTTCATGCGGCGGACCTCGATATCAAGTCGGCTCGAGCGGCCTATCTGCCGGATCTCGCGCTGAACTATACCTATGGCATCGATGCGGAGCAGTTCGCGGTGAACGGACCTGCGGGAGTTCGTAATCTGGGCTATTCTGCGTCGGCTACGCTGGACATTCCGGTATGGAATTGGTTTTCAACTCAACATCGTGTGCGACAGACCGAGATACTGCGAGATGCGGCCAAGATCTCACTCAGCTCAACCCAGCGAACCCTGATTGCGCAGCTTGAGGAGTTTTACAACGAAGCTGCTTTGGCAGAACGTCAGTTGGCTTCTTTACAGTTGACGGTCGATACGGCCAAGGAAAGCTTGCGGCTTACGCGTCTCCGCTACACGGCGGGGGAGTCGACCGTGCTTGAAGTGGTCGATGCCCAGGCAACTTTCACGGCCGCCGAACTTGGTCTTGCTGATGGGAACGCACGATATGAACTTGCGCTGGCTAACCTGCAACTGCTTACCGGAACTCTCTAACGATGAAACGTTTCGAACCTTACAATCTGCGTATCTTTTCGACGGTCACACTTACCATGTGCCTCTCGATGGCCTTGCTGCTTTCATTGAACGGTTGCAAGAAGGCTGCGCCGGCGGAGGACGGGGATAAACCAGTCGTTGCGGTGCAGGCTGCTCATCCGACGATTGGGCCGATAGCGGAAGACATTGTCGCCGACGCGACGTTGGCACCGCTTGCACAGGCCGCGATTCAACCTAAGATCACGGCACCCGTGAAGGCATTTTACGTGCAGCGGGGTGCGCGTGTGAAAGCCGGCCAACTTCTCGCGACACTTGAAAACCGTGACCTCGCCGCTGCCGCGCTGGACAACAAAGGAGCTTACACGGCAGCAGAGGGAACTTATACCGCCGCGACGAAACAGGTTGTCCCACAAGAAGAGACCCAGGCCAGACTTGACCTGAAGCAAGCCAAGGCGACCCTCGACCTCGACCAAAGCATTCTAGCGGCGCGTATTGAACTCCTATCTCAAGGAGCGATTCCGGGCCGCGATGTCGACACGGCAAAGGCATCGGCGCTTCAGGCACAAGCGGCTTACCAGATAGCTGATGAGAAGTACGAGCAGATCAAGAGCGTTGGGCGAGCGGCTTCCTTACAGGCTGCGGAAGGTCAGCTCACCTCAGCCAAAGGCAAGTACCTTGGTGCAGAGGCTCAACTCAGTTACACCGAGATTCGCTCGCCGATAGCCGGCGTGGTAACCGACCGCTCTCTCTTTGCCGGAGAGACAGCTTCCGCGGGGATCCCGGTGATCACGGTCATGGATACGTCCGTACTTCTTGCAAAGCTTCACATCGCGCAACGTGAGGCGCAGCAGCTTGAACTCGGCGCTCCTGCGTCCGTTGCGGTTCCTGGTATCGACGATCCGATTCCAGCGAAGGTCTCGCTCATCAGTCCTGCCCTTGATCCCGGTAGTACGACCGTTGAAGTCTGGCTTCGCGTTGAGAATGCCGGCGGCAAGCTCAAAGCCGGCACAGCGGTACATGCCACCATGAAGGGCCGCATCAACCCCGCTGCCCTGCAGATTCCTGCGGACGCGGTGCAACGGTCCAGTGACAGCGGGGGCAAGATGGTGATGGTGATTGCTGCTGATGGCACCGCTCATAAGAAGAACATCACGGTTGGCGTTCAGACAAGTGAGAGTGTGCAGGTGCTCAGCGGTCTAAGCGAAAGCGACGTCGTGATTACGACGGGAGGCTACGGACTCGACGACGGAACCAAGGTAAAGATCGAAGCCGCGAAGCCGGACGCCGGAGACAAGGAATGAGTGCCGAACCAAAGCCTTCGGATACGAGTTTCTGGCTGACTCGGGCAGCCAAGCCAATCTTTTTCTTTCTGCTTGTGCTCACGTTTGCTGGTATTTACGCGGCGTTCCAGGTGCCAATCTCAGTCTTCCCCGATACAAATTTTCCCAGGGTCGTGATCGGCGTCGACAACGGCATCATGCCGGTGGAGCAGATGCAGGTGACTGTCACCAAGCCTATCGAGGACGCAGTCAATACCGTACCGGGGTTGACGACAGTACGGAGCACGACCAGTCGAGGCTCGGCTGAGATCAGCCTTTTTTTTGACTGGAATGTTGATATGTTCCAGACCTTGCAGCTTACCGATGCGGCGCTCTCGAAGATTCAATCCGAGCTGCCCGCGACGACAAAGATGACCACGAATCGCCTGACTTTCGCCACCTTTCCGATTCTTGCCTATGCCCTGACCGCGGACGATCGTGGGAAGGATACTGTGTCGCAGACGGCTCTATGGGAGATGGCCACGTATGAGTTGAAGCCTCCGCTCAATCGCGTGCTGGGCGTCAGCAACGTCGTCGTACAAGGCGGCCAGGTGCCGGAGTTTCATATCGTTCCGGACACGACGAAACTGCAGACAACAGGCGTCACGGTGCTCGATATTGTCAATGCGGTGCAGGCTTCGAACATTATCGATTCACCCGGACTCTACGAAGCCGATCATCAGCTCATCCTGGGCCTCATCGGCGCGCAAGCGCATGATGTTGACACGCTGGGCCAACTCGTCGTCAAGACGAGTGCCAGTGGAATTCCAATTCGTGTCGCCGATGTAGCAGCGATCGTGCCGTCAACTCTGCCGGTTTATACAAGAGTTGCGGCCAATGCAAGGCCGGCCGTGCTTCTAAACATAACGCGTCAAGCGGCAAGCAATACGGTCGCGGTTGCCACGGCTGTGACAGCAGAGGTGCAGTCTCTGAGTAAGACCCTGCCGCCCGGCGTACACCTAACGGCTTTTTACGATCAGTCAGAGCTGGTACACGAGAGCATCGCAAGCGTACGCGACGCAATCCTCATCGGCCTGGTACTCGCCTGTGTCATTCTGTTTCTTTTCTTGGGGGACTGGAGTTCTTCACTGGTTGCGGGGCTCGTGATCCCAGTGACGGTTGCCATCACGATCCTCTTCCTTTGGATCATCGGGCAGAGCTTCAACCTGATGACGCTGGGAGGACTCGCGGCTGCGATTGGACTTGTGATCGACGATGCGATCGTGGTCGTTGAAAACATCGTCGTTCATCGCGATGCGGGCCAGAATCGTGCAGATGCTGTGCGGCTGGCGCTGCGCGAAATCACCGTGCCGCTCATTGGCTCGACCATTACGCCAGTCGTCGTTTTCCTTCCGCTCATCGGGGTTACAGGAGTGACCGGCAGCTTTTTTCGCGCTCTTGCCGTAACCATGACTGTTTCGTTACTGACCTCGTTGATGCTTGCGCTCTCCTTTACTCCCGCACTTTCGCTGTCCCTGCTTCGCGTGTCGAAGACGACGGAAGAACGACCGGTCGAGGAGCATGGTCCCGCGATGCAGAAGGTTTTGAGTGTTCACGGGCGCGTGCTGGGTTGGACGATTGAACGCCCATGGGCGCTCGGAGCGATCGCAGCGGGGCTGCTTGGCTTTGGATATCTTGCGTACGGCGGTCTAGGCTCAAACCTTCTTCCCGCGATGGATGAAGGCGCGTTTATTCTCGATTACATTATGCCCGCAGGCAGCTCGCTTGCGGCGACGACGCAGGTGCTTGACCAAGTGGATAAGATCCTTGCTGAGACGCCTGAAGTTGCGATTACCACGCGACGTACGGGGCTCCAGCTTGGCCTCGCAGCTGTGACCGAGGCGAACACTGGCGATATCTCTGTACGGCTGAAGCCAAATCGCAAGCGTTCCATCGACAAGATCATGGCTGACGTGCGTGACAAGATCAAGGATCAGGAACCGCAACTCGACGTTGAATTTACCCAGGTGCTCGAAGACATGATTGGCGACCTGTCGAATTCACCGGAGCCAATCCAGATCAAGCTTTTCTCGACGGATGCGACGCTGCTGCATGAGCTTGGACCTAAAGTGCAAGCTGCGATCGCAGCCATTCCGGGCATCGTCGATACCCAGAATGGTGTCGACAACACCCTGAGTGGTCCTGCCACCAATTTTCAGGTCGACCCCGTGGTTGCGAGCAGGCAGGGCTTCACCCCGCAGGAGATCGCAGAGGATGCCACCTCGCTGCTGGATGGCCTGCCAGCCAATGAACCGATGATCATCGCGGGCCGCCCATACACCATCCGGGTACGCATGGGCGATGACCATCGAGCCTCACTCAATGCGATCCAGAACACTGTCTTCAACTCGGCCAGCGGCCATACGGCGACTTTGGGAGCGATGGCGCAGGTCACGGAACTTCCGCCGCAAAATGAGATCCGCCGCGAGAATCTCGTTCAGGTTACGCTTGTCAGCGGACGACTAGAAGGTTCTGATCTCGGCGGCGCCATGGTGAAGGTCAAAGATGCGGTTGCTCGACTCAATCTTCCGGCCAGCGTGCGTGTCGAGTTTGGGGGCACCTACCAGGAGCAGCAGAAGTCCTTTGCCGATCTCGCAAAGGTGCTTGTTCTTGCGCTGGCATTGGTTTTCGGCGTCCTGCTGGTGGAGTTTCGTAACTTTTCGGCTCCTGCTTCTATCCTGACTAGCTCCATCCTGTCGATTGCGGGTGTTCTCTTCGCACTCCTCGTTACGGGCACCGACTTCAATGTGGCAAGCTTCATGGGTCTCATCATGGTCATCGGTATCGTCGCGAAGAACGGCATCCTGCTGCTCGACGCTGACGAACGAGCCCGTGCCGAAGGCGCCAATGCACGCGATGCCATGGTCCATGCGGCGCAGCGACGGCTTCGCCCGATCGTGATGACGGCGATCGCGGCGATGTGCGGAATGTTGCCTTTGGCTCTCGCCCTCGGGTCCGGCTCGCAGATGCTGCAGCCTCTGGCCATTGCGGTCATCGGAGGGTTACTGCTTTCGGTGTTGCTCAGCCTGGTCGTCACACCGGCACTCTACTACCAACTTACCTCCAGCAGGGTAGAGGCCTGAACGCTCAGACCAGGGACGCGCTTATCTCTGGCCGAGCGATGCTCGTATGCTCTCGGAAAACGCATCCCAACTGCACGAACTATCTGGATCTGTCCTGCTGCACATCGGCATGAAGATGGTTGCACTTGCAGGCGCGGCGGTCAGAGATAAAGGCATCGTATGCCGCATCTGGTCAGGGGTTTGCACGAGATAGTGCAGACTGATCGCATCGAGCTTTCCTGGGCGTCTCCAGAGTTCGAAGACCAGAGCCCCTCCGGGCGCGGCGTCATCACGTTGGTACCCTTCGATCAACCAATGAGCATCCAGCAGCGCAGCGACGTTCGAGATATTGGTGTCGTGTCCTACCAAGAAGACGACCCGTTCGTCTGCTGATCCGATCGCGCCGTTTACATTCTTTCCAGACTCGGCCTGTTGTAGTGTCAGAAGGATGGTCTCCAGCAAATGCGATGCCTGCATTCGCGCGATGGACGGAGTTCGCTGAACGAGATCCGAAGATGCCGCGTGCAGAGCCATCAGAGACAGGACATTGGCTCCATCGACTTTGCCCCAGCCGACCTGGGCCTCCGGCATTCCCTCCAGATACTCCAACTGTAGATTCTCTGCGAAGGTAGCTGCCGTCGTCAGCGGTCCCTTCAGTTCGGCGAGGTGATCGCCAGACCCGGTGGTGAGTGATGGCTGCGCGGCAAGAAGGCTCTTCTTTCCGAGGGCGCTGCATGCTGCCTCAATGCAGCCGAAGAGCGCCTCCTGCATGGTGATAAGTGGTTGCCGATAGGCCCCAGCCAACGCCTCAGGATGATTGCCTATCCTTCCTGAAAGCGCTGCGAAGGCGGTTTGCACCTGGGCGGTTTCCGGCTTGCGAATCGCGTGGAAGAGTGGATCCTGTGAGTTTCCCGCCAGCGCGTGAACTTCAACGTGGCAACCCGGCATGATGCCCTCGGCAAGTCCTGCTCCTGTCTCGCGAGTTCGCTCGTCCGTGTCGGCCCACAGGTAAACCTTCGCTGCGTCCCCACATCCACTGGCCGAGAGCACTCTTTGTTCGGAAAAGCGCGCACGATAGTAGCTGCCGAAGAGGGTCATGAGCTGCCTCCCGTGCGGGGTTAGAATGCCCGGGGCAACAGGCCATTGCGGCCATGGCTGTTTGGAATATTCATCCAGCCTCTCGTTCGTCCAGGTTGGCGAGCGTACGCCGTGGCGGGTAAGGACGAGCACGAATCGAAGTTCATCCTTCGAATCCTGCGTAGTCTGCGGTGACTGAGCCGTAGACGACACAGCTTGCCCAAACCAAAGCGTCAGTGCCACGGCAAATGCGATGCGAATCGAATCTTTGTTCAAGCCAGTTACTCCTTGCGCTTACTGTGTCTGATAAACGCGAATGGCGGCTGCTCCGCCGACACCAGGAATTCCTACATACAGGTGATGGCCCTGCTCATCGAGATAGCCCGTTTTCGCGCCGGCTATGGTGCGGGTTACAGAGATGGGAGTGAGTTCTCCGTGCATGCCAACAGAGAAAGTATCGATCGCACCTGACCCTGCGATCACATAAGCCCTTCGGTTCGTAGCGTCAAAGAAGAGTTCGTCCGCACCCGCGTCGGAACTCTCCTTTGCGAGCTCCTGGCCGGTTGTTCCATCGAGTACAAGCATTCGCGCTGGGGTGCGGCATCCGACCAGCAAGAGCCCTTGCGTTGCGTCGTAGGCTAGTGGCGTGTTGCCTTTGCTTTGCCCAAGCGGCCAGCGAGCTATGATTTTCTGCGTCTTGCCATCGATGACTGCGACGAGGCCGGAGTCCGCGATATTTACCAGGATGCGATCGTGCACGACATCTAGTTCAAGAGCTTCCGGGTGACTCGGGACGGAGAGATCTGCCCACAGCTTCAGCGTATCTGTAGCAATGATCGCAACGCTGGCTGGGTTGGATGCGTTCGTACCGCCATGGCCGACGTAAAGCAGCTTCGTGGCTTCGTCGTAAGCCATATCATCGGCATCTTCAGAGAGCGCAACCGTGCCGATCTGCTTTAGCGGGGACCCGGCAAAGACATCCAACTGCCCTTTCGCTCCGTCGGCCACGTACAGCTTTTGTGTCGCTGCGATCCACACCATGCCGTGAGGCTTCATGACTCCCTCGAGGCTCTCGGAGATGTTGCCGGTGGCAAGATCGATCACTTCCACAGCGTGGGGCCCGGCAGCGCTTACGAACAGACGATTTCCGGCGCGGTCGAAGGCAAAGTGATCGAATTTGCCGGTGACGCCGGGGAGGGTGATGGTTCGTTGCAAGGTGAGTCCCTGGGTCTGCTGTGCGTGCAACAGGCTGCACGATAGGAGTGCAAGCGAATAGGCGAAGCGTTTCATCGTCAAAGATGCCTCTACAGTCATTGCGATTGCTGTGCGTTGGGGTTGCGGGTACGGCGACGGGGAACGGCGATACGAGAGCTAACGAGACTGGTGATAGTTCCACTTCAGGCCGAAGGAGTAGGTCGGCTTGTAGTACTCGCGCTGCACCATGTATTGGGGGCTGCCGTTGTAGAAGCCGAAGACTTCATTGTTCATGTTTTCGCCGGAGGCGATAACCGTGAAGCCGCGCAGGAAGTTGTAGCTGACCTGCGCGTCGATCTGCGTGTGGCTGTAGAAGTAATTGTCTCCGCAAGGACTGCCTGGAGTGTTGTAGGCAAGGCTTCCGCTAGCGATGTTCGAGACGCAGCTGGGGGGATTTTGTGCGAGCGCATCGCCAGAGTTCACAAACTGGTAGGCGTAGATGTTGGCGCCGTTGTGGCTGATGCCAACCGTTGCGAGGAAGCGGCGGGTGGCGTAGGACGGACCAATGTTCCAGGAGTACGGTGCCTGTCCGATCAGTTGCGGCGTATCGGTCCGCCCAGCAAGGTTATAGTTCTTCGAGCCGGTGTAGGTAAAGTTAGCGTTGAGACGCGCATTGCGCAGATAGCCGGGAAGAAACTTGAGATGCTGCTGGTAGGCGAACTCCAGGCCCTGCACGTAAGCGTGGTCACCGTTGACCTCTTCCTGGGCCAGTGCGCCGACATAGTTCGGGTTCGATGAGAGCGGAGACCCGATCGCCGGGACAACGTACTGCTGCAGGTAGATGGGCTTGGTGATCTGCTTGTAGAAGTATCCCCCTTCGAGCAGGCCGACATTGGGAAGGAACTTTTCGTAGAGTACATCGAAGTCGTTCGCATGCTCCGCGACAAGGGCGGTATTGCCAAGTTGCAGAAGGTTATTGCCGCCCGGTGCGCCATCGACCGTGTAGACCACATACGGAACAAGCTGGTAAGGATCGGGTCGAGAGATTCCGCGTCCGTAAACGGCGCGGATATCCGAATTGCTATCGATGTTGTAGCGAAGCTGAACGCTTGGCAGCGGGTCGATGTAGGAGTCGCCGCCATGTTGAGGCGTCGTGCCGCCCCATGTGCCATCTGCGTTGGTGGTAACGATGTAGCCCGTGTTGGAGGTGCTCGTTGCTTCGATCCGCAGACCGGTTTGCAGGTGAAACTTCGTCCCGAACTGGATGGTGTTCATGATGTAGCCAGCGGTCACGCGCTCCTGCAGGTTGTAGTTTGCCGGGTCCGACTGCTCATGCGACGCGTTCGGGTCGAGGGTAAAGTTGGCGGGATTGTTCGCAAGGTCTCCGGTGATGGCTTCAAAGCTCGTGACCTGCGTCATGGGATACGTGCCGCCATAGAAGTGCGGATTGGTAAAGCTGCTTTGATAGGCGCTTGCGAGGATCGAGCCGTTCGGGTCGTACTCAGGCGAGTAGGCATCCTGACCCTTATGCTCGTTGCGAATCTGCGCTCCGAGTTCAAAGGTCGATGCGTGGCTCCCCAGGTGATAGGTGCGGCCATAGGCACCGTTCGCCTGCAGGTTGAGTTGCGTGGCCTGGCCGGAGGTCAGGTCAATGGTCTGGAGCTTGTAGTTCGAGAGAGTGACTGCGGGGTCGCCAAGTACCGAGCAGGTGAACTGCGGGCGAAACTCTGTGCCCGGCATGGCAGGATTGTAGGCGCAATCATCGGTTGCGGAGTTGCCTTTGAAGGCCGCTCCAGGGTTCCCGGCAGCGCCGCCGAAACGGGAGTGCGCCACGGCGACCTGGTACTTGAGGAACGAGTTGCCCAGCAGGTGATTGCCACCGAGTGCGAGGTCGGCGATCTGCAGATTGGGTCGGCGCACGCTGGTGTGGTATTTGCTTTTGGATCCGTTCTCCAACTCGTACGCGAACTTCTGGCCGTAGTCGCGGAAGTTCGAGAAGAGGCCATGCGCATAGAGGTCTGAACCGGTCGATGGCTGGTAGTCCAGCGCACCGGCGAAGCCATAGCGCGTGCGGTCGTAGAGGTACTGCTGAAGGTAGATGGCGTCGAAGGTCTTATTGCCATTCTGATCGAGATCGGGTGCCGGCTCGACGTCGTCGATGGCTCGCTGATTGTCGTCGTAGCTGTAGCCAAGTTCGAGGCCGAACTTCTTCGATCCGCCGTCCGCGCGGGGCCCGAACCGGAAGCCTGATGCCGCGTCGATGCTGCCAACCTGCCTGCCGCCCGCGATCGGTGTGTGTCCGAACATGCCGGTGATCGAGATGGTGGGGAGATCGGAGGTCGCCTGCTTGATCCGGAGATCGACGGAGCCCCCAATCGCATCGCCATCCTGATTGGCGGAGAGCGTTTTGTTGATAGCGACCGAGCCCACCAGGTCCGCAGGGATGGTGTCGAGATCGACCTGACGGACTGCGGGATCGGGACCGGGAACCAGGACGCCGTCGATGGTCGTATTGCTCAGGCGAGGCTCGGTGCCGCGGATCTGAACATACTGGCCTTCCCCTTCATTTCGTTGCAGGGTGACGCCGGGTAGACGCCCAAGCGCATCAGCCACGTTGGCGTTCGGCAGGCTTTGGATTTCTGCGTCGGTCTCGACGTTCAAAATGTTTTCGCTGGTGCGCGTCTCCATGATCGCAGCCGCGTCGCCGGTCAGGTTGGCGTTCACTTCGACGCGCTGGGAGTTGCCGTCAACGTTCAGGATTGCGTTGAGTGCGGCGGTCTTGCCCGCTTCGATCGTGACGGTCGAGGAGAACGGAGTGAAGCCCACGTACGAGACGGTCGCTGTGTAGGTTCCCGGCTTCAGATCACGCAATGAGAAGTTGCCTTGTGCGTCGGAGACGACATTGGTGCCGGTCGGCTGCAGCACAATCTGCGCTCCCGTCAGGACGGCTCCCGTCGGATCCTTGACCGTGCCGTTCAGTATCCCGTTGGCGCTTATGATGCTCTGTCCGAAGACCTTTATGGGTGAAACCACAGCGGGACAAAGTAGAAGCAGGGCGAGGAGGCGAGAATCAAGCTTCGTCTTCATAGGTCTCCAGAACAAGCAGCGGCTGGCTGCGTCTCGATGGGTTGGGATGGCCGGACTTCCCTAGGCTCAACTGCTGCTGTAAACCTCCGTTCACGAAGTTATGAATAAATCCTAAGGAAGGTGTCTTGAGTGCGCGGTTCAGTCGCGCGCGGTGTAGAAAGAGAGAGAGCAGACCGCGATGACCAACATCAAGCCCGTAAGCGTCAAGCAACGCGTTTTGGTCGTGGAAGACGACCCGCGCATGCTGGCCCTGGTGTGCCAAGGCCTTCGCGAGGTCGGGCACACCGCCATGCCTGCGTCTGACGGTGAGTCTGGCCTGGAGCTTGCCTTAGGTTTGGCGTTCGACTCGATCATCCTGGATGTCGGCTTACCGATCCGCGATGGCTACTCGGTTGCGGCGGCGATTCGCTCGCAACGGAGCGTGCCTATCCTGATGCTGACGGCGCGAGACAGGGAAGAAGAGATTCTGCGCGGGTTTGACCACGGGGCCGACGACTATCTGACCAAGCCGTTCTCCTTTCGGGAGTTGCTCGCTCGCCTGGATGTACTGGGCCGTACGGCGACGCGTCGCGCCATCAGCGGACTGCGACTGGATCATGCGAAGTTGGTGGTCTATCGCGATGGCCACGCCATACAACTTACTCGCACTGAATTTCTGCTGCTCGCTGTGCTCTACCGATACTCCGGCTTGCCGGTTGAACGCGAAGCGCTGATGGAAGCGGTTTGGGATGACCCGCACGCGATTTCGCCGAACGCGCTCGAGGTGCTGGTAAACGCTCTTCGCTCGAAGCTGGACGGGGAGTTTCGCGAGAAGCTCGTGGTCACCGTGCGAGGTGTCGGCTATCGCTTGCAGCCTGCACTGGCCGCGAGCAACGACGCTTACACGAGAAGGCTTTCATGAAGATGCTTCCCATCCGTGTCCGGATGACGATCTGGTACTCACTCATGTTCGCTACGGCCGCGTTGCTGCTCTCGCTGACCAGCTGGTGGATGCTTCGCAGAACCATTGAAGCGACCATTCATCAGGACTTCCAGGAACGGATCGACGACTTGCGGATGCAGTTGACAGAGTTCGTTCATCAACCTACGGGAGAGCCTATCCAGGTTCGACTCGACGCGATCTATCACTTTCGCGATGATGGAAAGTGGCTGCAGGTATTGGACAGCAATGGCGCATGGGTCTACCGCTCGCCACGCATGATCGCTACCGGGGCAAGGCTCGCCCCTCCGAACGCGCTTGTTTCGTCGGGCGTGGTCTCGGAGTTTCAGCAGGGAACTCGCCATGTTCGAACCTTCTCTTCTGTCGTCTTTGTCGAAGGGACAGCTTACGCGGTTGAGCTGGGTGCCTCCGTCAACAAGCAACAGGTGCTTTTGAAGCAGTTCGGTCTGGAGCTGTTGATCCTCACGCCGCTGGTCCTGCTCGCCGCTGTCGCCGCCGGACATAGCATGAGCCGAAAGGCGCTTCAACCGGTCACGCAGCTCGCGCTCAAAGCCCGTAGTATCACCGACCGTAACCTTGATCTTCGTCTTCCCGTTTCTGCGACGAACGACGAGATTTCGCACCTCTCTACCACGCTCAACAACATGTTGGCGCGCATTGATGCCGGTTATCGCAGCGTGCGTGACTTCACGGCGAATGCCTCGCACGAACTTCGTACGCCTCTCGCCCGGCTCCGCACCGAGGTTGAGGTCGCCTTACTCCGAACACGATCAAACGACGAATACGTTCAAACTCTGCTTCAGGTGCAGAGGAGTGCCGAGGAGATGACGCGGCTCACGGAGACCCTACTGACCTTGGCTCGCGCTGAAGCCGAGTCCGCAACTCTGATACTTGAGCCGTTAGACCTTGCGGAGCTTGTCGCTTCTGCACGTGATGAGTGGGCCGCGATCGCTGACCATCTCAGTCTCTCGCTCACAACCGAGCGATCAGGGATCACTGTCCATTCTGTCGAAGAAGCGGTGAACGTGTTGGGTGACCGACACTCGCTGGCGCGTCTGCTTCGGATTCTGCTCGACAATGCGTGCAAGTTCACACCCTCGGGCGGCAGCATCGTGATTGTTCTTGATCTGTCTGAAAGTTTCGCGACAGTCTCAGTACGCGACTCGGGCATTGGCATTCCCGCTCCCGAGCATGGACGAATCTTTGAACGCTTCTACCGGGTAAACGGAGACAAAGATTCCCGGAACAGGGGATCCGGGCTTGGACTGAGTCTGGCCGCCTGGATAGCAGAACAGCATCGGACGGAGATCGTTTTAGAGAGTGCCATCGGGGCAGGGTCTTGTTTCAAGATGGCTCTGAGACGGGCGGCAGGCATTGTCCCGTCCGACCAGCAGCCGGGGCAAGAGCGGGACCGGCAAGATTCTGAATTGGCTTTGGGGTAGTTCGCGAGCCTCATCACTCAAGCGCATCGGAGAGAGCTTCGGTAGAAATGATGGAGGCGCGGGTCGGGATCGAACCGTTCTAGATTTAATGAAATTTCTAACCTACGCATACTAAAAGGGGCTTATTCCGCCTATGCCGCTGACCCCGTAGGTCCGTGACACAAAATGACACAAATAGGAGACTTGATTAGGTGCTTCTTGGCCTGTGCGCGTTCCGGTCAGACGGATGACGCTTGGAGGGGGTTGTATTGATTCGAAACGTATGCAGAGCAAGCGGCATTGTGGCCGAGCTACAAGCGATCGCATGTCTGCGGCAGAGGAGGCCGTCAGTATGCCCAAGAGGACCACAAAGCATGTCGTCCGGAAGACCGTCCTTCGCCTGCCAGACCTCGATCATTCAAAGACCTCAGTGTTGAACCGCTTGAGTTCGCCTCGGCCGCGGCGCAACTATAAGTTCAGGGTGGAGCAGTTCATCGATTCATACTGTTCGGAGCCGAGACTCGCACTGAATCGGACCGTCGTTCTCCGCTTTCGCGTACACCTAGAGTCGCTCGGGTTGGCTGCGGGGACGATCAATCAGCGACTCGCGGCGGTCAGGTGACTAGCCTACGAAGCGGCGGACTCGGGCTTGCTGAGTCCCGAACTTGCCGCTGGCGGACGACGAGTCAAGGGCGTGAAACTCGGCTGCCGTGCGGGTAATTGGCTCAACGCAGATTTCGAACTCAAACCACGTACAAGTGTTGGCGTCGGTCGCCAGTAGGTCTGCGCTTGCCCGAGATCTTCTCCGTCAATGCACTCCCTCACGCCGCCACCTAACTGTCACGGGCAATCATCTCTTACTGGTCTAAACCTTCAGTGCCGGCGAAGACTAAGCCAATCAGCCAACGTTTCCACCGGCCTTACTAAGGCGACTTATCCGCTTCTAGCCCGCCGAAGGAGCGACCCTCTACCACGAGCTAACGCAGGCTCTCCCGCCGATTCACACCGCCTCCGTCCAAGCCCAATCCAAACCCTGATTCCGGCGTCTAGCTGCGCGTTGCCTACGGCTTAGCTTGTTGAATGATGGTTGGGCTGTGACGGTGAAGTCCGGCGTCCGGGGCTGAATTGCGGGTAACTTCATCGCTGAGAAGACCGACCCACACCCTAGGCAAACGATCGCCACCACCAATGCGGGTCCGTACTACGGCAACAGTTTGATCGGAGCGGCGTTGCCGAGGATGACGTTCATCAGCGCGGCCACACTCGGAGCGATCTGCAGCATGTTGATCTGGCCGAGGTCGCGCGGCTTGACGCCTTTGCCCATGACGAAGAAGGAGGAAAACATATCCGGGTTGGATGGAAGGTAGCCATGCATGCCGGTTGCGGGTGCGGGCGTGACAATGGGACCTGAGAAGGTGTAGCCGAGCTGGAAAGGCGGCCGCAGGACAACGAGCGCTTCGGCACCAGGGAAGCCCCCGAGTTTGGACAGCTCGGCCTTGGTGAGGATCTGGTCGATGCCGTTGGCTGGATCGGATGCAAGATCGTGCAGGAGCTTCATGATGGTGTCGAGGCTCGCCTGATCTCTTGGATCGTGGAGCATGACGGCAGCGGAGCCGCCGGCGGGCCAGAGCGTGGCCTTCCACGAGGCGAAGGAAGGCGAGCCAAGAATTCCAGGGTCGCCCGCGGTGATGAGGCCGGCGCGAAGCAGAGGGCCATACAGGTTGGTGCGGAAGTCGGTGCGAGCGAAGCCGTGGTCGGAGACGACGACGATGATTGCGCTGGGGTCGGCCTGGATGGCGGCGTCTACGAGTTGCCCGATCATGGTGTCAATCGCTTCGAGAGCCTTGTCGCTTTGCGGGCTGAAAGGAGACGACAGGTGCTCCTCTTCGTCGAGCGAGCTGAGGTGAACGGTGAAGAAGCCGGGGTGATGCTCGCGCAGCAGAGCGATGGCGAAGCGGGTGCGGATGGAATCGGATTCGACGGTCAGTGTGTTGCCGTCGACGTAGGGGCCGAGCTCCTGCTCGAGCTGCTGTTGTAGACCGATTGGACGGGCGAGCGAATCCATGAGCAGGAGATCGTCCGGGGTGCTGGCGCGCCAGTATTCGGGCAGGTTGAAGTCGATGGCGGGTGCGTCAACGGTGACGGGCCAGTTGAGATTGGCGGTGGAGATGCCTTGCGCGTGGGCGGCCTGCCAAAGGGTTTGAGCTTTTTCCTGCTCGGCGTACCAGTACCAGCCGACTTGATTTCTAAAGAGTGGATCGAAGGTCGTGTTGGAGAGGATGCCGTGGACGGCTGGCGTGACACCGGTGACTAGGGTGGTGTGGCTGGGGTAAGTAAGGGTGGGCACGACGCCGGTGACACCCTCCGCGTAGGCACCTTTGGCGATAAACTGGCGGAGATGCGGCACGTTGAGATGATGGGCCGCGGCCTGAGTAACGGCGTCGGGGCGCAAGCCGTCAATCGAGATCATGAGAACGTGCGGTGGCGGGACGGCAAAGGCAGTCGAGGTAAAGGCAGCGGCGAGGACAAAAGCACCAGCGAAGGACATCTGATCTCCAAAAGACTGGGAGTAAGGTCCGAAGACCTCACTCCGTCATGGCTCCAGACTAACGTGGAGCGGCCAGGTTGTTTGAGGAAAGCAGATGGAAGATCAGAACGTAAGACGAAGGCTCATTTGCAGGTTTCGTGGTCCTGCTGACGGGCCGTAGCTGGTGTTAGCGTCCTGCACGTTGGTGATGGTGCCGAAGGTGGAAGGCGAGCTGATGTTGGTTGCAGGGTCGCCGAGATTGGTGTGATTGAAGAGGTTGGCGGCCTGAGCTTCATAGCGGAGATTGAAGCGCTCGGTAATGGCGAAGTTCTTGCCTACGGTTCCGGCGAAGGTGACCGTGCCCGGGCCGACCAGTGAGCCGACTGGGCAGTTGCCAAATCGTCCAATGTCATTGCCGGGTACGGAGAAGGCATTGATGTTGAACCAGTCATTGCGGGTACGATTCGCGGCTTGTGTCGGCAGACCGTTGCAATCCGGCCGCTGAGCGGTGGTGACGCCGCGGGTGAGGACGCCGGTTCCTGAAGGGTCGGTGCCGGAGAAGCTGGGTGTAAGGAAGTGCCCCGACTGCCAAAGCTGGATGCCGGCGATGTTCCAACCGCCAAGCGCGAGATTTGCGGCGCGGTTGATGTTGCCGCCGAAGTGCTGCCCGCGACCGAAGGGGAGGTCGTACTGGAAGGTGCCGACGAAACGATTGCGGTGGACGTAGATCACGTTACCGTAGTCTGCACTTTCGCCGAAGCGGTTGAGGATGGTTGCGCCGTTCTCCGCGGTGAGCGTGGTGGGGACGGCACCGAGAGCGTTCGAGGTGTCGTGAGCGAAGGTGTAGTTGGCATCGAGGGTGAGGCCCTTGACGTAACGGCGTTCGACTTCGGCGGTCAACGCGTCATACTTTGCGCTGGGTCCATTCGAGCGAGTGAGGACTGCGTTGAAGTTTGGATACGGAAGACCGTTTGCCGCGACATAAGCTGCGTAGCCGAGAGTGTTGGCCGGAACCTGGTTGAGGTCTGGAGACTGGATGAGCTGAGTTGTGTGCGAGCCGGTATAGCTGAGCCGGAAGACGCTGGAGAATCCAAGTGATTGCTCGAGCGAAGCATTCCACTGGATTTGGCGAGGGTCTTTGAGGTCGATCTGGTTGGCGCGACGGAAGTCTGGCTTGCCGCCTGCTCCCGCGCCCGCACCTGTGGGGAAGGCGTTGGGCAGCGTGAGGATGCTGGTGGCCGAGTCCTGGAAGATGAGGTAGTTGCTGGTGGCGACTCCGGCGAGCGAGTACAGGACCGAACCGAGGACCGGTACGGTGTAGACGCCTACGCCTGCGTGAACCACCGTGGGCTTCGCTGCATTTTTGTAGGGTTGCCAGGTGAATCCGAAGCGGGGGTCGACATCGCCGTAGTACGTATGGCGCAAGGTAGTGGGCAGACCTGCAGCCTGGTTGGTAACAATGGGGGTCGAACCGATCGACTGGGCGAAGACCGGAATGACGAGGTTCAAGCCCGTCTGACCTTGAACGATGACGCGACCGCCGGGGAAGTTGGGATCGAAGTTGGCGAGTTGATGCGTGGCGTCGTTGAAGGGTGGGTGAATCTCGTAGCGGACACCATAGTCCACGGTGAAGTTGGGCCGAAGCTTCCAGCTATCCTGCGCATAGAAGCCCCAGGAGTGTGAGTAGGGCAGCACGTCAGGGCCATCGACAGAGTAGTCCGTGGCGACGGGAAAACCGGTGATGAAGTCGGCGAAGGAAGAGGTTGCTCCGGCGGCTCCGGCGAAGGCACCGGACGAGACCTGACCGGTGAAGTAGTAGTCGCCGTACTGGTCGCCCGCTGTGAAGTCGAGGAAGTCGCGGAAGTGATAGTGCTGGTAGTCGACTCCGCCTTTGATCGCATGCTTTCCGAGCGCGTAGGTGAGCTGGTCGGAGATGTTATAGGTGAGGTTCTTGGTGACGTGGGGACGGCCGTCTTCATTGTTTGTCGGGAAGCTGCCGTCCTCGAAGTTGAGCGCAGGTACGCCGCCTGACGGAGGCGCGGCAGGGGTGTTCATGATGCCGGCAGCAGCAAGAATCGCTGTGCCTTGTGAAGCCAGAGGGTAGCCGGTGCGTAGGTCTGAGATCGATTCGCCGCCGCGGAGCTCGTTCACCATGTGCGAGTTGATCGTCCAGCTATACGAAGCGACGAAGTTACGTAAGCGATTTGCATTGGAGAAGAGGCCGTTGACGGGATCATAGCTTGTGCTGCCGTCGGTTCCGGTCTGCAGAACGTTCTTGGCGCCGAAGCGAACCCAGAGATGCTGCTTCTCATTAAACTCTTCATCGATGCGGACATCGCCGTTGTTCAGTGTGTAGTTGCCGGGGAAGTTTGCCTGGTAGTTGGCGGAGGCGCCGGGTGTGTTCTGTATGGGATAGAGCGCGTTGACGAGAGAAAGCGCTGATGCATTGACCGGCACCTGGTTGTTGCGGTAAGGCGTTGCACTAAAGGGCTGGTAAAGCTGCTGGGCTGGGTTGATGCAGAGGCCGCCCGGGGTAAAGCCCGCAGTACAGATAGAGGACAGGTCACCTGAACGGAAGGCGGGGCTTGGGACAGCGATCGAGATGGAGCCCGACTCGGGACGGCGGGTCCCTTCGTAGTCTCCGAAGAAGAAAGTCTTACGCTTGCTGTTCAAATGCGGGATGAAGAGCGGCCCGCCGATATAGCCGCCGAAGTCGTTGGCGCGCACGCGGGGAGTGGACCGTGTGAGCGGGTTCGAGGCGTTGAAGAAGCTGTTCTGGAGGAACTCGTAGACACCGCCATGGAAGTGTTCGGTACCGCCCTTGGTGGTGACGGTGATGTCGGAGGGCTGGCCGAACTCGGCGTCATTGTTGGCGGAGTTTACTTTGAATTCGCTGATCGCCTCGACCGACGGGAAGAGATTGACGGATGGACCGTTCGAACGGACGTTGACGGTCGAGATTCCGTCAATTGAGTAAGACGTTGTATACGGAAAGCCACCCGATACCGAGATGTTTCCAGTGGGGTCGGTCTGCACGCCGGGGGTCAGGGTGGCGACGTAGAGCGGTGAGGTGTTGTCAGTGGCGCGGAAGTTGAGGGCGAGGGTGTTGATGTCACTGGATGAGAGGGAATGCGAGACGGTTTCGGAGTCGGAGAGCGTCTCCTGGCCGGTGGTGACGTCGACGGTGGTGGCGACAGTTCCAGCGGCGAGGTGTCCGTCAATGCGAAGAACCTCGCGGGCGAGGACGACTTGGTGGGGAATTTTCTGATCCCCAAAGCCTGTATGCGAGATGAGAATCGTGTACGTTCCCGCGTTGAGATCGAAGGCGCGGTACTCGCCGGAGGAGTTCGCATGGAGCGTCTCCACAGTGCCGGTGTTGTCGTCAGTGATCAACACGGTGGCGTCGGGAATCGCGGCGCCGGACGCGTCAAGGACCGTCCCCTGAACCGTAGCGAAGGTGGACTGAGCGGACATGGAAGGCACGAGACCAGCACAGAGAAGAGTGAGAGCAATCCCGGTTAAAGCGGTCGATGCACTTCTACCATGGAAGAGGCGAGCAAATTGTGTGGTCATGAAGGCTGACCTTAGGCGGCGATTGTTACTCTCCTGTGACGAAAAAAAGAACAAACACATTTGTCGCTGTTATTCAAACGTGTGAATAAAAGTAGTTTGTTTTTCAAGTGATGCTTCGTGCAAGCACTCCACTCGTTGAGTGGATGTCCTGTTCTGAGAAGTCACAACGCTTGCAATTGGGCGGGGTATCGAAACGGATTCTTAACCTCTACGTAACAGTCTCTTCATCCTTGCCTGCAACTCTGCGAGGCATATTCAACTTCAAGTTTCGCTTCAGCAAGCTCTTGCCCGCGTTGGGAATTCTTTCGCTTCTTTCACCCCTGGCAATGCTCCATGCGCAATACGAAAATGGAAGTCTTCTGGGAACAGTGCGCGATCCAAGCGGGGCTCCGATTCCGAATGCTGATGTGACAGTCGTGAACACCGCCACGGGCATCAGTAATGAGGCGAGGACGGATGGTTCCGGCAATTACGACGTGCCTCAACTCCGAGTTGGTGTCTACACCGTCACGGCGAGCGCACAGGGTTTTTCCAAGGCTATTGCCGAGAACATTACTGTTTCTGTCGGAAACCGGCAGCGGATCGATCTCGGTCTGAAAGTTGGAGGCGCGGAGACCACTGTGGAAGTCTCCGGCGTCGCCTTGCAGATTGAGACGGAGTCCAGCCAGCGCGACCAGACCATTACCAATGTTCAAACCGAAGGTCTTCCGCTCGTCAATCGTAACTACACAGACCTGCTCGGGCTGGTCACCGGTGTGCGCCAAGCGCCGACGGCCGCGACGACTTCCAGCAATGGCAATAGTCTCATTCGCCAAGGCGCTTACAACGTCAATGGTCAACGTTCGGTCTTCAACAACTTCCTGCTCGACGGCATGGATAACAACTCGTACGGCGAATCGAACCAGGGATTTGATAACCAGATCATTTCGGTTCCCCCAGACTCCGTCGCGCAGTTCAGCGTTGTGACGAATAACGAGAGTGCGGAGTATGGCCGCAGTTCGGGTGCAACGATCAACGTAGCGTCGCAGTCTGGCAGCAATCGTGTTCATGCCACGGCGTATGAGTTCATCCGGAACACCAACCTGAATGCCGCCGGCTTCTTCAAACCAACCCTAATCGGTACGAATGGCCCAGTCGCGTTTCGCAAGCCCACGACCAACCGCAATCAGTTCGGCGGTAATGTGGGTGGGCCGATCCTCCATGACAAGCTCTTCTTCTTTCTTGACTACGAAGGATTTCGCGCCATCACCAAGCCGCTGTTCGTACTCACGCTGCCGACTCAGCCTGAATTGAACGGCGTGCTTGCGGTACCAGTGCGCAATCCGATCACCGGCGCGGTATATGCCGCCGGCACTGCGATTCCGCAGACTGCGATCAATCCGTTGTCACTTCAGATCTTGAGCGCGTTCAAGTCCATTTCCGGCCTCCCGACGACTGGATCGGCGACCACGGGACAGAATGCGGACGACTACTCGGTGTTGATCCCCTTCCGCGACTATGCGGACAAGGGCGACGTGCGTCTTGACTATGCACCGAACGCCAACTCTCGCTTCTTCTTGCGTGTTAGCGACCGTAAAGAAACAGGCACCAATTTTCCGACCATTCCTCTGCCGCTTGAAGGGCAGACTTCAGGTCCGCAGCGCATTCTCGATCAACAGGTTGCGGTTGGCTACACCGGCATCTTCGGGGCAAACCGTGTTCTCGATCTGCGTCTTGGAGTGTCTAAGACGAAGGCCGGCAAGACACCGATCAGCGCGGGCACGACGCCGTTCAACATTCCCGGCTTGCCGACCGCCGCTGATATCGCCGGCGGTCTTCCGGCCATCGGCATCTCCGGTGGCTTCTCTGCCTTCGGCCGTCAGACCACCAATCCGCAGTTTCAAAATCCTTCGCTGCTCGATCCCAAGATCAACTGCACGTGGTTGAAGGGTAATCAGTCTTTCAAGTTCGGCTACGAGTACGACAAGGTTTGGATGGGCGTGTTGGACAACAACCCGCTCTACGGTTCGTTTACGTATGGTGGAGGATATAGCGCCTGCCCGGCCGGCACCGCGATCCCGGGCGTTGGGACGTGTTCCGCTGCGACCGGTACACCGACTGATCTTTCGTCGAGCAAGGTTGCAGACACCTACTTCGCCGACTTCTTGTTCGGCACCACAAGCGCCTACGCCTTATCGAACTACTTTGAAGCGCATCTGCGAGAGACCATCCACAGCGCTTATGCCCAGGATGACTGGAAGGTGATGCCGAACCTGACGCTGAACCTCGGTCTTCGCTGGGAGTACGGATCGCCCTATTCAGAGCAGCACAACTACATCTCCAACTTCGATCCAAACATGCAGACGGTGTTGACACTTTCTCCAGGGGCCGTCGCAGGGAATGGCATTACGCCGACGAGCGCCGGCGGCGTATACGGCAAGACCCTGGTCGATCCTGATTTGAATGACTTCGCTCCGCGCGTCGGCTTCGCCTATGCACCCACATTCAACATCTCAGTGCGTGGTGGATTCGGAACGAGCTATGTGCATTACACCCGCGCCGGTTCAGGCGACATCATCGCAATCAACGCACCACAGGCACAGTTCGCTGCGGTTAGCCAGATTGCGCCGACGACCACAAACCACTGCGCATCGCCGCTTCCCGCCCGGATCATCCCCGTTAACTCCACCCAGGAGAGCTGCTACGTTACCGCTGATCAGGGCTTTCCATCAGCCCTGGCGACGAGCTTCAACCCGGCTACGGACAACATCACGTGGGTACCGCGCGGAACACGTGATAGTTATGTCGAAAACTATTATTTCGCAATCCAGCGCCAACTCTTCAAGAACGGCTTGCTGGATGTTGCCTATGTCGGTAATCACGGCTTGAAGCTGCAAGGCTTCGTCAACGGGAACCAGCGGAATATTGCAGCGGACGGCACCTACTCGCGACCGTTTGCCAACTGGCCCTCCGACATTACGGAAGCGCTCAACGAGTTTTCTTCCAACTACAACTCGCTGCAGGTGCGCTATGAACAACGCATGACTGCGGGGCTGACGCTGCTCAACAGCTTCACGTGGGAACACTCGCTGGACAATGCCAGCGCGTCTCTTGAAGGCAACACCCCTTCGCCGCAGAATGCGAACAACATTTCAGCTGACTACGGCCAGTCCGATTACAACCTGCCAATCGCGAACATCACCAGCATCGTCTACGACGTGCCCTTCGGACGCGGACGCCGCTATGGACATGATCTGAACTCCGTGCTCAATGCAGTCCTTGGCGGATGGCAGATCAGCGGCATCAACACGGCGCAAGCGGGTACGCCGTTCAACATCACCTATTCGCCGAACTCTGCGCAGCTTGCCTCCACGCAGATTACGGCGAACTATCGTGGCGTTAATCTTTACAGGCCGAACCGAGTTGCCGGGGTTCCACTGACGCAAGGCCGCAAGATGCAGCTGGCGAACACGGGCTATGTGCAGTACATCAACTACGCGGCAATCCAACTACCGGGAATCGATGGCCCGAATGGGATCCTGCAGTCGCCGTTCGGTGATCTATCACGCAACCCCGGTCGCACACCACCGCTGTATCAGACGGATCTTGATCTCAATAAGCGCTTCTCGACGCCGATTGAAGGGCTGAAAATTGAGTTCCGCTCAGAGCTTTATAACGTCTTCAACCACACCAACCTTTACTTGCCGAGCAGCCCTGCGGGAACCCAGGGATCGAATCCGACCTCTGGCGGTATTATCACCAGCACCTTCACCCCGCGCGTCATTCAGTTCGCCCTGAAGGCTACTTACTAGCCTGCGACAAACCCTCATAAAGCGGCCTAGCGAAGTAGGCCGCTTTGCCATGATCCGCACCGAAGAAATGCCATGTATACCCATCGCCTCGTACTTTCCGCATTCGTGCTTGCTGGTGCTGCGCTTCAGGCGCAAACGCCGTCCGTCCTGATGATCTCCGTTGACGGCATGCGCCCCGACTACGTCACGCACGCTGACGAGCACGGTCTCAAGATTCCAACCTTACGAAGCATGATGAAGAGCGGTACCTATGCGGAGGGTGTGACGGGTGTGTTCCCGACTGTGACGTACCCAAGTCACACCACTCTCGTCACCGGCGTCTGGCCTGCTCATCACGGCATCGTCAACAACCAGCGCTTCGACCCGGAGCATAAGCTCGGCGGTGCCTGGTACTGGTACGAAGATCAGATCAGAGTGCCGACGCTTTGGTCCGCGGCACACGCAAAAGGCCTTTCAACCGCGAGCGTTGGCTGGCCGGTGACCGTCGATGCGAAAGACATCGACTATCTCATCCCTGAGTACTGGCGCGCTAATCTCGCAGACCCCTCGAATCCCGACGATCGCTTCCTGATGAATGCGCTCTCGCGTCCGTCCGATGAAGTGAACCGTATTGCAGACCGAGTGGGCGTGCCGTACATGGAAGGCAACGACACGACGATCGAGGGCGATGAGGTGAAGACACGTTACGCTCTCGACATCCTCAAGCAACACAAGCCAACATTCATGACGATTCATCTCAGTTCGCTCGACGAAGAAGAGCATCTTCATGGTCCCTTCAGCGCACAGGCGAACGCCGACCTGGAGCGTCTCGATACGATGCTGGCCGAGCTGATTCAACAGGAGCGCGCTAACGATCCTGCTGCAGTCGTAGCCGTTGTCTCCGATCATGGCTTCGCAGATGTGGATCACACCTTGAACTTAGGTGCGGCATTCGTGGAGTCAGGATTGATGCAAACACCCGCGCCGGAGCAAGCAAGTCCCTCAAGCTGGCAGGCACAACCCTGGGCATTTGGAGGGATGTTCGCCATCATGCTTCACGATCCGGCTGACCCCGTTGTCGCGAGTAAGGTACAAGCGTTGTTGGACAAAGTTAAGGCAGACCCAGCGAACGGCATCGAGGCAGTACTCAACGCGCCGCAGGTGAAGCTTGTCGGCGGAGTGCCCGAAGCCAGCTTTGTGGTGACGCTTCGCAAGGGGTATGTGCCGGGCGCAAACCTCACGGGAGCCCTGGTGACACCCATCCCTGGACATCGCGGAACACACGGCTACAATCCGCAAACTACGCCCGAGATGCGCGCATCGTTTTTTGTAACGGGCGCCGGCGTATCCTCCGGAAGGAGCCTTGGCCTTATTGAGATGCGCAGTATTGCCCCAACCTTGGCGTCGCTACTTGGTTTTGTTCTCTTGAACGCTGACCTGGCAGCTCTTCCGATCCGTTGAATGGACCACTTGGGACTGCCTGTGAAGCCCCTGGGAGCGTGGCGGGCGGTACAGAGTTGTCGTCGATATCGACAAAGTGCGTCTTGCCGCGTTCGAGTAGCAGGCGAGGTATTTGTGGCGACGGGGATATTCAGGCGTAGCAGCGGCGGTTGTGAAGATCTCCATGCATTGATGAGCAGGTTAGCTAGTCAACGCAGCTATCATTCAGGTGATGGGCGAAGACCGCTATCGGAATATGGTGCAGGCAGAAGTGGAATCAAGCAGACAGCGTGGCGGATTCAGTGCCGATAAGTTGTAAGTTCTTATCTTTGGTGCCGGAGGCGGACTTGGGCCCCCCGCGACCTTTCGGGTCTTCGGATCTACGTCCTCGTTTGACCTTTTGCATTAGGGCTGCGCCAGGCTCCAATATCTTTCCAGAACTGCCTCTTACGCAATGACCCTCAGCTAGCATGGTCTGCTGACCAATGCATGATGTCGTAGAAAATCATGCAACCAAGCAGTACCACAGCTTGCTTGTGGCGCCGGACTTGATTGTGACGTTGTCGCCGTTCACCCAGGGGCACGATCGAATCGGTGTGCCCCTGGGAAGCGGATCGCTCCTGTTTACCAGTAGGTCAGCTTCATGTTGTCGACATACTGGGTGTTGGCGGCCATGGTTTTGTTGCCATCCAGCTGATAGTTGACGGTCATCCCGTACCAGCTTGAGGGAACGTTGAAGGGTGGGACGGTGATGTTGAGGTTGCTGGTCACGCCGTTCTGGGTGATGGTCTCGTACAGCAGGTCGTTGTTGGGGAGCCGCTTGGTGGTGATGGTGATGTGGTTCCAGGCCTTGTCGACCAGGGTGCAGGGAATCGCAGTGTGGATCCAGTGGGCGTTGACGTTATCCCAGTAGTCCCAGACGCCACCGTTGAGGTGGTTACACTGCGTGCCCCATTCGAAGCCGAGGCTGTTCATGTAGAGGTTGAGGTCGAGCTCGATGTCTTGGGTGACCGCCATGTTGGTCGGAAAGATGTCAAGATCAAGCGTCATGTTGTGGACGGTGGGCAGGATGGCGTGTTCCTGGTCGGTCATGCCAAGGGTGGACGCGACGCCGATGAGCTTGTTGGACCACAGGACGTCAGCGTAGGAGTCGGTGCCGCTGATAGAGAACTTGGTGGCATTCCCGCTGAGTGAGACTGCGCTCTCGTGGGGGGTCATTTCGAAGTTGATGCCGCTGCAGTTGGCGGTGCATATGTCATACACCGGCGGATACTCGGCCCACGCGTTCCAATTGCTGACGGACTGGATATTGGAGATGGCGGTTGCGCTGGGAGGAGCCACCGGCCCGCTCGGCACCGGCATCACGACGACCGGCGCGGTGGGAGGTACGGGGTTGCTGATGACGGTGGTGGGAACGACCTTGAGCGCTAATGTCGACTTCGAAGTGCCTCCGCAGTTATCCCATTCCTGGATGGTGGCGTTCTGCGTGCCGGCGGCCAGCGTGAGCTGTGTGCTGAGCTTCGCACCCGGCACCGTGTAGACCTTGGTCTGGTTGACGTAGACGCCCATCGCAGCCACGCCCTGGGCACAGCCGGTGGTGGCGGTTGCGACAAACAGGGGAACGGTTGAGACGGTGGCACCGTTGACCGGAGAGGTAATCGCGACGCTGGCGGCATCATTGACGGTGAGACTCACGACCGCCGTGGTCGCTCCACCGCAGTTATCCCACTCCTGGACGACGGTGCGATGGACACCGGGCTTCAAGGTGAGGGTTGTGTTCAAGCTGGTTCCGTTCACAACGTAATCGAGCGAGTTATCGACATAGACGCCCATGGCGGCTACACCCTTCGCGCAGGTGGAGCTGGTTGCATTGGCGACGTAGGTTACGGTGGGGTTGACGGTCGTGTTATTCGCAGGGCTTGTGACAGCCACAGTGGCGAATGCTGGGGTGACTGCAGCTAACGAGAGAAAGATGCGGGCTACGGAGCGAATGATCATGATTTTTGCCTCGGATAAAGTTTTCAGTGGCGCGTTGTGGATGATTTTTTTGCGCTCGAATCGGAAGTTGTTGCGTTGACGCGATGGCATGGGTCGTTCGGCTCTTATCGACTGCGGGGTTGCGGCGCTACAGTTTTAGGTAGTCGGTGATCGGAAGTCTGAAAGCGAAGGGCAAGCCTCAAAACCTCCTTTCTCAGCGCTTCAAGCTACTCGGCAGACGCCTAGCGACTCAAAGCTGGTGCAGATCTCCTGTGGCCCGGGCTAGGGTTCAGGAGTGAACTTAGGTAACTTTTATTGGAATCGGGGGGATCTTACTATCGAACATAAGTGGGAGACCACCTACACCTTTGCGTCCGAAACAGTCCAGGTCGCGCTATTTCACAGCAAATCGCCTTTTAGGCGACTGAAAATAGGCCAGGAGTGGCGTGATGCGGAGCACGCGAGTAGGCCTCCCGTGAGCAATAGGCGAGTGCCATGAGTTGCTTTTTAGTTACCAAAGAGATATTCGGATAAGGATGGGCATGGCCGCTGCTGGGTGCAAGCGTTAAAACGCTGTCAACAGCCGGAAGGTGAACTGGCGCTTTGGACCGATCGCATTGCCCGAGAAGAGACCGCCGAAGTCGATGACTTCCAGCGTATTGCTCAGGTTTTGTGCGTCGGCCTGGAGGCGGATCGCACGCTTTTCCCGTTTGTAGAGATCCACACCAAGAGAAGCGCTCTCGGTCAGGTAAGGATTGACGCGGTTCCGGGTGAAGTTCAGGTGGCTGATCACAACTTGGCCGTACTCCGTGGCGTATTGTTGGGCGGAGAGGTCAGGGGAAAAGGGCAGCCCACTGTTATACTCGGCTCCCAGCGCAACCCACAGCCGTGGTGCAGTTTGGTAGCGCAAACGGGCGCGCACCGTGTTTCGCTGGTCCTGCGAATCGGGGAAGTGTCCCGTCAAATCGCTGGTCGCCCCGGAGGCGTCGGTGCCCAGGAACAAGCCGCCCGTCACCGGGTTCCACACATTGCCCACGATGTAGGAATAGCTGGCGAATCCCGAGAAAAGTCCCCACTCTGGCACCTCGAGCTTGCCCTCCGCGCCGTACAGAACGGCCTTCCGGAAGGCGATCGGAAAGCTGATGCCGGTGCTCAAGATCTGCGAGTCGTCTGCATAGTTGTTGACGTCGCGGCGAAACATATTCGCGTCCATGCGCAGTCTCGAAAAGAACGGCTTGGTGACGCCAACTTCGTAGTAGTTTCCCCGCGACGGCTCGACCGGCAGTTGCAGCGCCGGAACGCTGGTGTCCAAGGACTCCGCCGCCGGTGAGCTCGAAAGAAGAATGTTCTCGAGCGAGGGAGTCTGGAAGATTCGATCGTAGGAGGCGTGCAGCTTCACCTCCGCCCTCGGAAAGTATCGCGAAACGGCGAGCCGCGGACTGAAGGCGTTTTGGTTCACCTCCAGTTGGTAGTGGTCCCAGCGCAGGCCCGCGTCAACCGACCAGTTGCCGAGCCGCACCGCATCCTGCACATATGCCGCTTGCTCGAGGTCCGGGCGTTTGCTGGTGAACGCGAACGTCGTCGACGCCGCATCGAGGATGCCCAGGTTGATCGGACACCGAGGATCGTTCGGATCGACACAGTCCGGAATTACGTAGTTGAAGTTTTCGTGCAGGAAGGTTGCGTCCGACTCCACGCCGGCTTTGAACTCCTGCCGCCATCGATCGACGGAGATGTTCCCGGTAAAATAGGTCTCTTTGAGGTCGTTGTGCTGGGTCGCGATGAGCGGCCACGAGGCGGGATTCGAGATGAAATCGTTGGAGTTATCCCGGGACATCAAGCGCAGACTCCCCAACGCGTCGGAGCTGAAGGTGTGCTGGTAGGAGGCGATCCCGAGCGTCTCGAAGTTGCCGCCGGTCTGCAACTGGCCGCCAGGAATGAAAACACAGTCCCCCGGCACCACCCCGGACGAAGTCATCGAGCAGCCAACCGTGTTGTCCTGGTTCGGGACATAGGCGCCGTTTTGTTGTACGAGCTCGTTTGGGATCTCATACCGCGCAAGGTCATGCCGGACGATCATGGTCAGCCGGTCCTTGGCAGTCAGGTTCCGCTCATAGTGGGTGGAGAAGCTAGCCGTCGTCCCGGCGTTCGTATCGTTCTCCGGCACCACCGGGTTCAGATAGTGATCCGTCCGGTTGCCCGAGCCGCTGAAGCCCAGGGTGTTCCCCTTCCAGTTGTACTGACCCTGCACGTTGATGCCGGCCGTCTGGTAGGAACCGCCGAACAATGTCACGTGCCCATGAAAGCCGGGATCCTCACTTTGGAGCGTGTTGACCTCGACGACACCGCCCATCTTCCTGCCGTACTCCGCCGGAATGCCGGCCGTGTAGATCTTCAGCGACGCGACGTCATCGGCTTCAATCTCCGGGCCGAAGCCGGGGGAGCGATTGTCGGTCAAGGGAATGCCGTCCACCACAAACTGCGTTTGATACTCGGATCCGCGCGGATGCAGCACCGCATTGCCTTCGTACACCCAGCCAGGCTCCGTATTGACAAGATCCTGGATCGACCGGCCGGGAAGCGCGGTCAAGCGATTGTCGATCGACTCGGTGCCCAGCTCGTTGACCGAGCCTGCACGAAAGGGGTCGATCAGCGTGGTTTGCGGGGCATTGACGTTCACGGACTGCGCCACCGCGGCCAGCTGAAGCTTGAGCGTGAGATCGAGTGGAAGCGCGGAGCGAATCTCCACCGGCTGTGAGACCGGCGCGAAGCCGGGCGCTTGCACCTGAATCTCGTACAAGCCGTAGGGCAGGCGTTCGGCATCCAGAAACCCCTTCTCGTCGGTGAGGAAGGGATGGCGATACTGATTTGCCTGGCTCACGAGGACCACGGTGCACGAGAGGCCTGAGGTGCTGGGATCGGTGACGATGAGGCGCAATTCTCCAGTCGTACTCTGCGCGAACGCAGGGATACCACTAAGACCACAAAGCAGGATCAGCGCTTTCCTCGTCAACGTCTCACTCCACGGCGGGGACAGAGCCTTGACAAGCGCCCGTCTCGACCGGAACCGTGGATCCGGCGAGACGGTCAGTTGCCGGATCGGCTCCGCGGACTCACTTCGGGTTTCTTACCAGCTCCCGAAGCAGTCCCGGTCGCGCCCTTGATGGCGAGCGGCAAGCAGGACGAACGCCCGTGGAGTCATCCTATCGCCTGCGCGTCGCAATCTCCATCCCCACTCAGTAGTAGGTGAGGCTGAGATTGTCCACGTACGTGGTGTACGAGGCCATCTTGCTGTTGCCGTCCAACTGATAGTTGAGGGTCAATCCATACCATGAGGAGGGGACAGCGAACGGCGGAACAGTGATGTTCAGGACGTGGGCGACCCCGTTGACGGTGAGCGTCCCGTAGACGAGGTCGTTGTTGGCGAGTCGCTGGAAGGTGATGTTGACGTGATTCCAGGCTCCCTCGTTAAGGACGCACGGGACGCTGGTGCCGACCCACTTATTATTCACGTTGTCCCAGATATCCCAAACCCCGGTATGCAGGTGGTTGCACTGCGTGCCCCACTCCATGCCGACACCGTTGAGATAGATGTTGGCGTCGAGTTCGATGTCCTGGGTCGCGGAAAGATTGGTGGGATAGATTTCCGCGTCGAAGACTAGATGGTGAATGGAAGGGAGGATCGTCTGTGAGGTGTCGGGGAGGCCGAGCGTGGTGCCTTGGCCGATCAGCTTGTTGGACCACAGGACGTCAGAGTAGGGTACGGTTCCGCCGACCTCGAACTCGGTCGCGCTGCCGCTGACAGCCGGGGTCTTGATGCCCTGCGTCATCTTCCAGGTGATCCCGTTGCAGGAGGTGCAGATGTCATAGACCGGTGGCGATTCGCCCCACTGATTCCAGTTGGGAGCGCGCTGTAGATTTGCAAGTTTGGTGCCCGCGGTGACTGTGACCGCAAGCCCGGTGCTGGCAACTCCGCCGCACCGATCCCATTGTTTAATGGTGAGTTGGTTGGGGCCGGCAGCGAGATTGAGGGTGGTGTTGATTGCGGCAGCGGCGACGGTGTAGACGGACACGCCCTGCGCGTAGACCTGCATGGAAGAGACGCCGGCGGCGCAACCGGGCGAGGTGGCCGTCGCATTGATGGGCGTGGGCGACGGCACGGTAGCTCCGGCAGCCGGTGAGCTGACGTTGACCGTGGCGGTGTTGACGACGTTGATGACCGCGGCGGAGGCGGATGATGCGCCGCAGAGGTCCCACTCCTGAAGGGTGACGTGATGGCTGCCGTTTGCCAGCGACAGGCTGGTGCTGAGGATGTTTCCGTTCACCTGGTAAAGCAGGCTGTTATCGACGTAGACGCCCATGGCGGCGACACCCTTCGAGCAGGGGGTGGAGCCGACTGCGGCGAAGGGAACGATGGTACCGAGGGTGGCTCCGTTCAGTGGGCTCGTGACGGAGACCGTTGCAGAGGCTGGCATCACGGCTGCCAGGCTGAACATGCTAAACATCAAACACGCGGGAAGGGATTTCATCGAAACGACCTCAAAAAAGATTTGGAGAAAGCAGCATGCAGTCTCTGAGGACGGCCGGTTGCTGGCTTTCTAAGCTGGGCAGTAAACAGCTGGTGCGAGTGGAACCGTTCACAAAACGGTAGACCGAATGAAGCAGGCTGCCGGGCTGCCGTTTGAGGTTGTTGATGTCGGTCTCAAATTGGTTGTTTCGGCAAGAGCTTTTATTTACCTTAGCGCGACTTTTGCATCTCGTTGCCTGCAATTGCAACTTATTTACGCCCCAAGGTAACTTATTTAGATACAAGCGAATATAGCTCCCGGACTAGGAAAAAACGTGCTCCCTATTGCGAAAAAAGGTGGCAGTATTTCCCCTCAACAAGCCTTCTTCAGCGCGAGGTTTGCGCGATAAACGAACGCAGCGTTGTAGCGGCTAGCGGGACTTCGCGCACCTCAACGAAGGCCGGCGATTTTGTGGGGGGACTGGGCGCACTTCATGCGACAAGGCTCTGAGATGTCAGGCTTCAGGATCAGCAATGCTTCGTCATAACTTGCAGGGAGGCATGCCGGCCTCGATTGCGGTGCCTTCTTCGTAATCGTTCCAGGTGGCAATCAGCACAAACGGGATGGGGTGCTGGTAGTACTGCTTCCACAGGTTGAGGGTATCGGCATAGGTTTGGCCACAGCGCCCTGACATATGCCGATTCTTACCCCATTTGGCTTTGGTGTCATCGAACTGCGGCCATGCGCCCCCGACCGTGATCTTGTCGGGGAATTTGCTGGACATGGTCTTATAAAAGTCGCGGAGGTAGGTTTCGCCCCAGTTGGTGCCGTCGGGCGACCAGCCAGCAGAGCCGGGATTCGGCCACGGGTAGAAGCCGTCGAAGGCCTGGAGGGGGGTGCTGGAGTTCGGGCGGTTTTCGCGGAGCAGCAGCGGAGGCGTGCTCCACTGATCGACGGCAGCGCGGACGCGGACCCAGTCGGTGTTGTTGCCATACGGGAAGATGAAGATAACCGGCCGCCCCTGATAGGTAAGATACGTCTGCCAGCCGGAGGTGTTCGCGGGCAGCATGATCTCGTGGAAGCGGGTCAGTTCGCGGATGACGGTGTCGGTGTTGCCGTCGGAGTTGGCCTGGTCGTACTGCAGGGCAATGTGGAAGTGATTCTCGGCCGCTGCTTTCTGCAGCAGGGTGTAGGTCTCATCGACGAAGGGATTGCGGTCGCCCATCCAATCGACCACAAAGCCGGAGAGCCCCATCTCCTGGGCTTTGAGAATCTGCCGGTTCAACACCGCGGGGTCGTGCTCGTTGTAGCCGACTGCGATGTGCTTGTAAAAGCCGAACCACGCCTCGTAGACGGCAAGCAGCATGGGACCACTGCTCGGGGCGTGGCTTGGCGGCGGCGCGTCCTGAGCCAAGAGGAACGTGCTGAAAAACAGGAGGCTCAAGGCCAGACGGAAGGTTTGCGGACGGCGGGTCATGCGCTGATTATCCTCCTCCCTGGTGGAGCCGTTGCAAATAGCGTGAGCGATCTCCAGCGCGGCCTCTCCCTGCCATGCTCGTGCAACTACTAGCGCTCTCAGGTTGGACGGGTCGTTAAGATAGGCTGAGGCATGACACTCCTTCGCCCCTCTCCCTTGCTTTTCATCTGCCTGGCCGCGCTCTCCGCCGTGGGGCAATCGGCCGGCACCCCGAACCTACGGCTTCAGACGCCGGTGGTGAAAATGACCGGGCCTTCGTCAACGGCGGTAAACATCACGATTCACGGGACGACTAAGACGGTAGCGATGGGAGATCTGCTCAAGCTTCCGCAGATTACCGTCACCTTCCACAATGCAAGCACCAACGCGGAGGAGACTTACAGCGGTCCGCTGCTTGCCGAGGTGATCGCTTCGGCGGGTCTGCGCCTGGAGCGCGAGAACGAACAGACGTTTTTACACTCGGCCATCGTCGCCACCGGTAGTCTCAAGTTCTATGCGATCTATTCGCTCGCCGAGGTTGAGCCTGCGTTCAGCAGCAATAAAGTCATTCTGGCAGTTAGAAAATCGGGTTCGCCGAACACTGAGGGCGGCGAGATTGAGCTCATCAACGCCGCGGACGCGAGTACCTCGCGCTGGGTTCATGGCGTTGCGAACATTTCGATTGTGACCCTTGGGATCGAAGGACGGTAAGCCCGCTACCTTTGACGGTAAGCATATCGGTCGGCCTAATAAGCATCGCTGGATCCAGGCTTTCCTTGATTTCAAGGGCGGGAGTGAGAGCCCTCATCGGACAAACAGCTTTAGCCTTGTGGTTAAAACAACGCCATGAATTTTCTGTCATTTTCACCGGGTATGAAAGTCGATGTTATTCTTATACAAACCAGATCTGACCCAGGGTGGGCCATGCAATCTTCCTCGTCGCTAGTTGGTGCAGTCCTTTTGTTATTCGGTAGCTTTTCCGCATTTGCCTCGGTTACAGTGATCAGCCCAGCAAATGGTGCCCATGTTGCCTCACCTACTGCTTACACTGCCACGGGGACTACGACCTGCTCAACCGGCGTCGCGGCGATGGGCATCTACGTCAACAACACTCTGGCCTACACGCAAACTGGTGCAAGCCTCAGCACCAGTCTGACGCTCGCTGCCGGAACCTACCAGACGGTTGTTACAGAGTGGGACAACTGCGGTGGATCGACGACGACCCCCGTAATAATCACAGTGGCAAGCTCGACGCCAGCCAACGCGACCGTGGTGACCGTGAGCAAGCCGGCTGCCGCATCCTCGGTTACGTCTCCGGTGGCTTTTTCGGCAACCGCGACCGCGCCCTCATGCGCCAAGGGCATTGCCGCCATGGGTGTCTACGTCGGAAACGTATTGCAATCGAAGGTAAGCGGCTCGACGATCGGCGCTTCGTTGGCTTTTCCCGCCGGTTCTCAGAACGCGGTGGTACAGGAGTGGGACAACTGTGGCGGCACGGCAACCCAGCCCGTGGCGTTCACCGTGGCGGGCGCGGTTGCCCCGGACACCGTGGCAGTGAGTGCACCGGCAGCCGGCGCAACGGTGACTTCTCCGACGACGTTTTCGGGGACGGCGACAGCACCGGCTTGTGTTTCAGGAGTTGCTGCGATGGGTATCTACGTCGCGAATAAGCTGCAGTACAAGGGGAACGGCGCTACATTGATGACCACGTTGCCACTCGCAGCCGGCACCCAAAGCGTCGTCATGCAGGAGTGGGACAACTGCGGTGGAACGGCGACCAAAGCCGTTGCCTTCACGATCGCTGCCCCGGCTCCGACGACCACGACGGCGACGATCACAGCCAATCCCCCGGCAGTGGCGGCTGGCAGCTCTTCCGCATTGCTCGTCACGGCGACCAACGCAACCTCTGTCGCGATCGCGGGTTCGGACGGCAGCACCTACACGCTGCCGGCTACCGGCGGCTCGACGACCGTGACGCCGAAGACGACCACCACCTACACGGTGAGTGCGGTGGGCGCGACGCAGACTGCAAGCGCCACCACAACGGTCACGGTGACCTCAGCTTCGGCCGCGGTGTATACCGGCGTGCTGCAGTGGAAGGGCAACATCAAGTCGTTTGGTCAATACAACGAGACCACCCTAACGCCGGCGAACGTCAATCCGACGCAGTTCGGCCAGGTACGCAAGATGAAGACCGACGGGCAGATTCTTGCGCAACCGCTGTATGTGCGGGCCGTGAACATGGGTACGACGCTCGGAGTGCATGACCTTCTGATCGTCGCGACCGAGCATGACGGGTTGTTTGCCTACGATGGCGCGAGCAAGTCGGTTACTCCGCTTTGGCAGCGCAGCTTCCTGAACGCCACGACCGGCGTCACGGTGCAGCCCGACAATCACGGGGGCCGTTCCACCTTCGGTGGCGAGATCGGCATTACCGGTACACCGGTGATCGACCCCGCGACCGGCATCCTGTACCTGGTTGCGGCGACGTCGTTGAACGGCGTCGTCTCCGACACCTTGCACGCGATTGACATTCGCACCGGCAACGATGCGGTGGCCGGAAGCGCAGTGATTTCGGCAAACTACCCGGGAACCGGAGAAGGCAATGTTTCCGGCATGATGCCGTTCCAGGCATCGCAGCAGAACCAGCGCCCCGGACTGGTACTCAACAATGGTGTCCTCTACATTGCGTTTGGTTCGTTTTCGGATGCACGGCCGTTCCACGGTTGGTTGTTTGCTTACGATCCGACATCGCTGACGGAGTTGGGCGTCTTCAATTCGTCGCCCACCTACCGTGCCGATTACGACGATGGCAGCGAAGCGGCTTTCTGGAACGGTGGCGCGTCGCCTTCGTTTGAAGATGACGGCAGCTTCTACATCGTCGCCGCCAACGGCAGCACGGATGCCGAGAACGGCGGGGAAGACTACGGCGATACCGTCCTGCACATGTCCTTTGCCAACGGGGTGTTCTCCGTGCTCGACTGGTTCACCCCCTTCAATCGCGACTGTATCGACGCGGCCGATATCGAGATGGGTTCGGGTGGCTTCGCCCTGCTTCCCGAAGCGGAGGTCGGCAATGGACGGCATCTCGGCGTGGCGCTGACCAAGGAAGGCCGGCTCTATCTGCTCGACCGCACCAATCTGGGCAAGTTCAATGCGACGACGGATCAGGTAGTGCAGCAGTTTATCGTGGGGAACACGACCTGCAACTCGACCACGACCGGCTCCGCTGCCGAGGGTCCGAGCTGGAACCGGCTCTACGGCAACGCGTCGTACTGGAACGGCAACCTCTACATGGCGGCTTCGAATCTGCCGATCGTGCAGTTCTCGATCAGCGGCACGACTATCAACACCACACCCGTCGCTAAGGGAACGCTGGCAACCTACTACCGCGGCGGCAACACCGTGGTCAGCTCGTCCGGCAACACCAACGGTATCGTCTGGATGTTGCACAAAACTTCCGACGGCAACTCGATGCTGCATGCCTATCCCGCGACCAACATCAGCACGGAACTTTGGAACAGCTCCATGAACTCCTCCCGCGACGGCTTGCTGACGGGCGGTGCGGGATTCCAGGTACCAGTGGTGATCGACGGCAAGGTGTTCGCCCCGTCGGGCGCGTTCATCGACATGTTCCAGTTGCTGCCGTAATCACTCGATGGCTTCGTCGTCGGGCCGCTCGGCTCGGCGACATGTCCCGGAAGCCAACCTTAGGCGGAACGGACCGAGAGCGGTCGCCGCGCTGATTCCTACCACCGGCCTGGCAGCCAGCCTGGAGAGCAGGGAAGCGAACCGTTCCGGTCCGAGCCGCGTCTGGGGAAAACGGTAGAAGAAGCGTTCGGCAAGGGTCAATTCGCAACTACATCCTCTACAAACTCGAGTGAGCGCTTTTATTCAGTGCAGCGCGTTTCCTTTGCGTTCTCGCCGCCGTCGACGGTTGAGGATCTAGGAAGCGGAGTTTGCTTTGCGCTTCTCCATACCCTGTTGTGATCTCGTGTTTCCACGTCTATGGGGCGGGCGATCGATAGCCCAGAGAGGAGTGTGACCGTGTGGTGTTGCAACAGCTGCGCCAGCGTTCGGACACCACCTGCACCTCCTACATCTCTAGAAATCTTCCCGTTAAGGAAGCGAGAACTTTATCCTGTACTTGGGCCAGATACAAACTAACTGACAGAACTTGAGGCTGGAAGTGCAGAGATTGTGTCATCCAGCCACATTCTTATGACCAAAATAAAATCTGGTCGGTGAGTCGGACCAAAAAATTACACGCAGCGATAAGGTCTGTTCGCCTAGGTGATCTCAAAGAGATTGTGTCCTGTCCATCCAGAACTTGGTGTTGCCTTCCGGAGTCGCACCTTGCCACTTGGCATCGTCCGCGTCACGGTAACTCTCAGCTCGCTGATATAGGGGATGCTCCAATGCTCTTCTGCGCAGGAACGCGGACGGTAACTATATCGCCGGAACACTGACCCCGCAAATAGACAGCTGAATAGAGCGTTGGGGTCAGAAACAACGGCCCATAGATCACATTTCGCATACAACCATCCCCCGTTTGTTGACACCACCGAGAACTGATATTTTCTTTCAAACAAAGCAAAACGACGCGTGGACAGTGTGACGTGGTTCGTCGGGGGTCGGCAGGCGGGTTGAGATGGGGGTGGAGTTAGAGTGCTTGCAATAAGAAGTAACTCGCGAGCAATTAGGTCCGCTTGTCTCCTCAAAGCCCGCCTCCTCTAGAGTGTCAATAAAAGCGAGGGTTGGCTCGGAGGTAGACGCCTCCAACGCGAATGGCGATTTCGGAGTAATTCTAATCAGCCTGCGGATAGAATGCAGGTCGTATCGTCTGTTCTCAACAAGGAGCTTGTGCTGTTCCAAGTTGAGGGAACGAGCCGAGAACTGCTGAGGATTGTCTATGTCCATCAAGGCTTTTCAGACCTTGAAGGCGATGTTCTATCTGGAACGCAAGGCATCTCAATTTCCGTCCGAAGGACTCTTCCTGCGATCAGACTCTGAGGGCATTTGAAAAGGAGGCTCTTGCTGTCAAACGGGAGGGGGAGAGCAGTACTTCTACTGACCGAATTGTGTTCGCACCGTCAACGACCAAACCAGCCGGATCCTACCGGCTGAAGTGTTACGTGTTGGAGCAATGGGCTCCTCTCGATCCAAAAGCTCAGTAGGGTGAGTATCGCTATGATCCAGACCTCCTTGAACTACGACTGTACTCCGCATCTTGTGCGTTTGTGTGTTGCAGGCGTATCCCGTTCTAGCGGCAAAGAAAGAGACAGCTAATGCGGCTTAGGTTACTTTGGGGCCCGCTACTTTGGAAGCAGCATGGGCCGCTTCGCGAGCCCCGATCCGTTCCTAAAGAGTGGCCGTCCTGACTATGCACAAACGTGGAATCGTCAAAGCTATGCGTTGAACAATCCGCTCAAGATCGTCGATCCAACCGGCCTCTACAACTTGGTGAACACCTGTGCGTCGGCGATGACAAATGCAATAAGGTGTTCAGTCGGCGGAGCGCCTAGCGGCACACCAATATCGGGGCGTGCGTGGAGGGCAAGCCCCTTTCTAGTTCGAAATGCAGTGCCTTGGAAGAAGATACCTCGATCGAGGCATCTTCCGGATTCTCCCTCGCACCGAGACATTACTTCATGAACGGCGGCAATTGGCGGCTTCCTGAAGGAAGCGGCTTTCTGCTCAAAACCTTCCATCGTTACCGTCTAGCGATCTGCTCGGTAGAGTTTGGTTAGGAGACAATCCTGGATCGGTCGTCTGTGCTCTATGCCAGTTCTTCTGTCTGAGTTCTTTTTCAGCTGAGGAGGGCTCACTGAGTATTACCCGTGTGTAGGGAATCGACGAAGGCATTTTGCCGGGAGCGGCTCCCTCGGAGGGTTTTATGACAAGCAATTCAAATCTAGGTCCAAGAACGTGGAACGGGGAAGGCGACGAAAGCGCTCGACCCTCCTCAACCTTCACAGACGGTTAAGAGGCCGCCAAAGAGCATCTTCGCAACTGACGGAACGCGATCTGCGGCCTTAAGCGCATCCTTCTGGATCGTTTAGAAGCCGGGCGCCTTTTAGGGTTGGAAGAGCAGCAGATTAACTGGCTGATCCAAACGAGACAGCTTCCTTGTGTGCTCATGGGCGGCACTGAACGCTCAGCCCACCCGCCAACCCACCCCGACCGCCTTCGAGCAATACTTCACCGTTCCTTAAGTCGCCGCCATACTTGCGTTGTCGGACGATTCAATCTTCAGGCAATTCGGAGACTTAGAGGGCGTGATCAACACTGGGACCCCAGCTAACATGCACAAACGGGGGAAGCGCTGTCTCCGCATCTCCCGCCGCGCCTTGGACAAGTACATCGCCGACAAGCAGGTCAAGAGGCGGCGGGGAGGTTCGAGGTAGCCTCGACCAAGCTGTCAAGCCTGTCCTGCCGTGCCCTGACCCATTTGGCATAGTGGCGTTCTCTAACCTTGATGGACGTATGACCGAGCAGCTTGCTGAGCTCCTCAAGTGGAACGCCTTTGCTGAGGAGATCGACGGCGAAGTTGTCGCGTAGCCTGTGGCTCATCATGTTTCCTCCGCGCCTGATGTTCGCGGTTTTGAACAGCGGGGCCATGACGTACTTGGTCCAACTCTTCACGATGTCAGATGTCCCGTCCCAAAATATATACCTTGGTCCAGTGACCGCAATGATCTCCTGCCCGACTTCGGGAGGTAGTAGAACGCTGACCCATACGCCTGTCTTCTGCCGATTGATATTGACTCGGTAGCGGCTTGAAGTGCAGTGAGTCTATCCTTGCGCAAAGTCAGCGAATCTCGGATAGCCAGATCGCTCCAGCGCATGAGTTGCACCAGGGCGTGAATATGAGCCGGGGAGGCAGGTCCCTTGAACGTCTTTGTTGCTTTGAGCAACCGCACATATTCCTCCGCATCTAGCGGCAACGACTCGGCTTCAAGCACCCGGACGCTTGGGATTTCTGGAACGCGGGGCAGCCACTGCCTTTTGCAACAGAACCGAAGGAATCCAAGACATCGGGTTCTGACTACTGATCACGTCTGCGAGGACGGGTAGAGGGCGTCCCAGGTAGCCTTATACCCTGTTAGCAGCTCCTCCGTCAGACCTTGAACCGTGAATACCCCTCCATGTTCGGCGTAGCTGATGAGGCGATTCATCTCGCGTTCGTACTTGCCTAGGACATCCGAGGTGACCTCTTCGGACCGCTTTCTTTCGATGAACTGCTAGCAGCCGCACTGATGTCCTTCGTGTCATTTTGTGCCACAGATAGCCGCCCGGAGAGTTGGTCCTCGATGTCTCGTTTGACGCGCTCAGCCTCAGCCCGAGAGCGGGTGTTCGCCTTATGCCGATGACGTACGCCGTCCTGCGTCTAACTCAGGATTTGCGGCAATCACAGCGCTTAGCGAACTCATCGCCCGCGTATTTACAGCCCTTGCTGTGGCGAACGTAGATCGTGTGACAGGCGTAGTGGTCATCTGGCTTGATCTCCAACGAAGACTTTCGTTGACGACACTAGACACAAAGTTGCCACAAAAAAGTAAAGGACAAATACCTAAATTATTGACGATAAAGTACGTGAATGATGGAGGCGCGGGTCGGGATCGAACCGACGCATAAAGGTTTTGCAGACCTCTCCCTTACCACTTGGGTACCGCGCCCCGAGTGCAGCTGCCCGTCGATGGATTCTACCGCGAGTGACGTTTGCGGCCGACTTCAACATCAAGGGAAGGGCTTTGTTTGGAGCGGGAGACCGGGGTCGAACCGGCGACATCTTCCTTGGCAAGGAAGCACTCTACCACTGAGCTACTCCCGCTCGTACCTCTGTAACTATATCGAGCTTGGCGGCTCAGGTCAACGTAACGACGGGTCTAAAACTCCGCAGGCACCGAACTGTTGAACGGAATCCGGCGGCTTGCGACCAGGTCCTTGCGATGGCGCACGATATGCGGCGTCACGACCACCACCAGCTCGGATGTATCGATGTCTTTCAAGCGATCTGCCGCGGTCTCCTGAAAGCCCGGCAGTTCGCCAAGACCTGGCAGTCCCTGGATCGATGCCGCCTCGGTCTTCGTCAGGTTTGAGATCATCATTCCGCTGGTTCCGTCGGGAAGCGTGATGTCCGAGACAAGCGCGGTGCTCGTTAGAATCGGAATGCCGTCAAGACTCGCGCCTTGCAGCGACTCGATTTTTATGTCGATCTTCATGTCGATCATGCCGGACCGGAGGACCGTCGGCGTTGCCTTCAGCGTAATCCCTAGATCTTCATACTGAATCTGCGGGATCGTCGTCGCTGAGCTGCCCAGATACTGGTTCAGCAGGGAACTCGCACTCACCCCGTTTACCGTCACACCGCTGAGTGCCGCGGTCGTCGCACTGCTCACGCCGCTTGAGTAGGTCGCCGTCGTGATTGGATATTTCTCGCCGACCTTCAGTGTCGTCGTCTGCTTGTCGGCTACTCGTACGGTTACGTCATCAAGTGCCTTCGTATCCGAGGAGTTGAGCGCGAAGTTCACGGTCGCGCCAGAGCCCAGATAGATTCCCGTGAGCCCTAAGCCATTGCCCGCGAGCGCGATCAACCCGCTCACCTTGGCGTCCTGCACCGCGCCACTCAGCACAAGGTAGAGGGCTTCAAGAATTACATCGGTCGCGGCGTTTCCCGTCGGCACATAACCACCTGACGCAATGAGCTGGTTGATGAGCGACTGGTTGGCCGAGACGATGGACTGCGCTTCACCTTCAACGCTGAAAACGCCCGCCGAGGTCGGAGTGCTGACGCCGGTGTTTACTGTCCGCATCTTGTCGACGGCCAGCAGCTTGACCTCGATCACGACTTCAGGCGGCCCGTCGATCAGATCTTCGAGAACCTCGTTCAAAGCGGTCATGGTTGGGCCTGGAGCGCGAACCAGCAGGGTTCCGCTCGACGCGCCGATGACAGCCTGCTTTACGTCGAAGACGTTCTTCACGATGTTCGTCAACTCGTTCAACTGTTCGGCCGTGCTTCCGGGCACGTAAATCGTCTCTTCCACCTGGCGTTCGAGGCGGGCGCGGTTCTCCTGCGAATCCTGCGCGACCAGGAGCAGCTTCTTGTCGACTGGAATGCTGAATGCGTGGGCCATCTTCAGCAGCACCGGCATAGCCTGTGCATAGCTTGTCTGTTCAAGATCGAGCTTGAGCGGATGCGTTTCCTCGAGCGCTCCATCGAAGTCCACCTTCACCCCGAAGAGCGCGGCTGCCTGCGTGATCGCCTGCTTTGCATCGCCACGCACGTGAAGATCATGCAGAGCCGGCTCCGGCTGGATCTCGATCGGCGCTTTATAGATCGCTTCCTTTGGCACGATGATCGCCTTGGGCGCGCCCGGTGCACTTACTGTCTGCAATGCCTGCTCGTGTTCCATGACGAGCTCGTCTTTGGGGTCGAGGAGTTTCGCCTCCGCCAGCAGGGAATTCGCCTGTTCTGGCTGGTGGAGCATCTCCGCCTTCGCCGCGCGCTGTACCAGACTGCTTACCCGGTGCTGACGAGTCAACGTCGAAGCCATTGCGAACTCGGAACGCGCTGGATTGAGCTTTGCCGCTTTCTCGAACTCCGCTTGCGCTCCGGCAAGATCCTGATTGTTGAGCAGCCGAGCCCCGGCAACATAAGCCAGCTCCGCCCGCTCTGCATCCTCAGCCTTCACTGCCGCCTGGCCACACGCGCTGACGCACGACCACGCAAGGGCTGCCCCGAAGGCAATGCCAGCGCTTCGCTTCACTCGTTGACGATCAAAAAAAGGCATCTCGGCTAACACGTTGGACGCGGCGAAGCTCAGGAAGCTGCCTCTTCCCACCCGGAAGATGTTGCAGATGTCCGTGCGCCGCTTTTACCGCAGGTTCACCATGTTGACGACTGCCGCGTGCTGACGCGGACGTTCGCTCATCGGTGGGCGGCGCATGCCGTTGCGAATCTGGTTGGTGTCCAGCTCCAGCTCGGCCAACGTCCGGCTCAACGTATTGCGGTGCATTCCAAGCTCGTCCGCCGCCTTGCACTGGTTGCCCTTATGCTGGGCAAGCACTTCAAGAATGTAACGGCGCTTGAACTGCCGAATTGCCTCGTTGTACGAGACGCCGGCGCTGTGCATTTGAGTGACTAAGCCATCCAGTTCGCGCTTCAAGATTGTCCTCACCCTTGCAGCTCTACGGTCCGCTGCGCCTGAAATCTTTCTACATGTGTTGCGTCAAAGTGTGTGGCCGCACCAATTCAGGTGCCTCGTGCAGCAAATACTTTGCTCCGTTCGCAATCTGATCCTGGAAATGTACTGGCACAACGAAGGATACCGCATGAACCCCGTCAAGGAAATAGGGAGCGAGCTGAGAATTTTCAGCCCAGGGTGCACCCGGTGCAAACGCCGTCAAAGCCATCAACATCACAACGCCTAACAACACACCACGAACAAATCCAACAACCCCGCCTAGTAATCGGTCCAGAAATCCAAGCCCGATCGCCTTGACGGCGGAACTCAGCAGCTTTGCGAGCCATGCCACGATCACCACAACCAGGAAGAAAATCACCAGGAACGCGATGATCTCCGCCACTTCAAAGGTTGCAATCCAGCGATGCAGCGCGTCGGCCAGCAGGATGTAATTCCAGCTCGCGATAATAATACCCACAACCACGCCGCCAAGCGACAGCAAGACGCGAATGAGTCCTTTATAAAATGCCATCAGGGTCGAAACGACGACGACCACGACAAGAATCCAGTCGAAGGTGGTGAACGCCGTCAGCGTGGGAGCGGTTTGCATGATTCGGGAGTGTCTCCTGAGCGAAAGAGCCGTGCGACCCACGTCTTGACTGCCACTCCTTACAGTACCCGCTCGCACCGAAACCCCAAAAACATTTCTGCATCCGCACCCAAACCCTCATCAAGGGGCCGCAGCTACAGCTCTTCCCGTCCCGTGAGGAGCCGAAAAGCCTGCATGTACTTCTGTCGCGTCATTGCCACCACGTCATCCGGCAGAGCGGGTGCCGGAGCCTGCTTGTTCCAGCGAATCGACTCCAGGTAATCTCGCACGTACTGTTTATCGAAGCTTGGCGTCGGCCCACCCGGTTTGTATTCGTCCGCTGGCCAGTAGCGGCTCGAATCCGGGGTCAACACCTCATCCGCCAACGTAATCTGCCCGCCGATCACGCCAAACTCGAACTTCGTGTCGGCCAGGATCACTCCCTTCGTCGCCGCGTAGTCCGACGCCTTTTGGTAGATCGCCAACGTGAGATCTCGCAGCCTCTCCGCGGTCTCCCGTCCCACCGTTCCGATCACGGTCTCGAACGAAATGTTCTCGTCATGTCCGCCGGTGTTGATCTTTGCAGCGGGGGTAAAGATAGGCTCCGGCAGCTTATCGCTCTCCTTCAGGCCGGCTGGCAACGCGATTCCGCAGATCGCGCCGGTCGTCTGATAATCCTTCCAGCCCGAGCCTGAAAGATATCCGCGCGCCACGCACTCCACCGGGAACATTTCCGCGCGCCTCACGACCATGCTTCGCCCCTCAAGCTGATCAGCATATGGCCGCAGCGCAGCAGGGAACTCGGCGACATCGGCCGTGACGACATGATTGGGCACGAGATCTTTCAAAAAATCAAACCAAAACAGCGAGATTTGCGTCAGAATGCGCCCTTTGTCAGGGATTCCTGAACCGAGCACGTGATCAAAGGCCGAGATCCGATCCGTCGCAATAAACACCAGGTCTGACCCCGGCTCAGACGAGGTCGCGTAGATGTCACGAACCTTCCCGCGCGCCAGCAGGGGAAGTGCACCGAGATCTGTTGTAAGCAAAGCACCCATGCAAAAACGGTAACACCCTGAAGGCGCTGGAAAACGCGCCGCGTCCATCGGTCTGCGAAGTGTCGCTGCCGGGGAAGAGGGCGCTTTGTTCTTCTCACCAAAAAGCCTTCCCGCCCAACACACGTGATTGATCCCGGAAATCCCACAAATGGGCTACCATCAAGTGGTCCGCACGATGATCGAACGGGACGAATCCCCAACATAAGCTATCTGCAAGAACGGTGACGCCGCTATTCCGCCTGCGTGTGCACCGAAATTCCAAGGGCCCCTGTCATGAAGTTTCTCCCCCGCATCCTCCTCCTCTGCCTTAGCTGTGCGTCGCCGCTCTTCGCCAGCGTCACCGTGACTGCCCCGACCAACGGCGAAAACGTTACAACCTCCGTCCACTATGTTGCCTCGTCCACTGCGACGACCTGCGCCAAAGGCGTCGCCTCCATGGGCGTTTATGTCGACAACGTGCGCGTCTACCTTGAGGATGGCGTCGCCAGCATCAACACGACGCTAACCCTGGCCCCGGGCGTCCACCATACCGCAGTCCAGGAGTGGGATAACTGCGGTGCGTCGACGCTTACCAATGTGAACATCACCGTTGCCGGCGCTCCCAACGGAGTGACAGTCGCCTCTCCGGCCAATGGCTCGACGGTCTCATCGCCGGCCACCTACATCGCCACCGCGACAGCACCCTCCTGCGCCAAAGGGGTCGCGTCCATGGGCGTGTACGTGGACAATAAGCTCTCTTACATTGTCAACGCAGCGACGCTGAACGCGCCGATCAGCCTGACCAACGGCCCGCACGATACAGTCGTCCAGGAATGGGATTACTGCGGCAACTCCACGACCCAGACCATCAATGTCACGGTGAAGGCTGCTGCCCAAAGCTGCCCTGAAGTGCCCGTCGTCGCAGCCGCCCCTGAGCCGTTTCCGGCCACGCCGCC
Source organism: uncultured Granulicella sp. (assembly GCA_963693075.2). Taxonomy (GTDB): domain Bacteria; phylum Acidobacteriota; class Terriglobia; order Terriglobales; family Acidobacteriaceae; genus Edaphobacter. The sequence goes on from CAXMMP010000001.1 coordinate 1,398,668, forward strand.
CATCCCGGCTCCAAACCCCGGTTCGACCGCCAACGGCAGCGTCTGCGTCTCATCACCTGCCAGCGGAGCCAGCGTAACCTCGCCGATGTCGCTGACGGCGAACGTCAACCTGCTCAAGAATCCCATCGCCTACATGCGCGTCTACATCGACGGCACCGCCGACTATTTCACCTTCTATAACCAGTTCACCGCACTCCTTTGGATGCCGGTCGGCAACCACACCATCGAGGTCATCGCTACGGACACCGCCGGCAATAATGTGAGTCAGACCTTCCCCGTGACTGTCACCGCCGTCAACTCCGGAGCGATCAGCAGCATACAGAACATGGCCCCATGGGAACCCTGCTCGGCGCTCTATGCTCCGGGAACCTCGCGTGCGGGCCAGATATGCGCGGCAGGGAACGGAAACGCAACCGCGAACCAGTTGCAGGATGTGGCCAGCCCGTCGCTCAGCGGTTCCTCGTCCAAGTTTTCGATCTCTGGCGCGACCGGCTACTCGAATGAGCTTTGGACCGAGAACCTGGGCGGAGGCGACAACCCCACCCACTTCGTCTACGACCTGTATTACATGATCGATAGCCCGGCTGCGGCCCAGGCGCTCGAGTTCGACGTCAACCAGACCATCAACGACACGCGCTGGGTCTTCGGCTCCGAATGCAACTTCAACGGCAACTACCCCAACGTCGGCGAGTGGGATGTGTGGAGCGGAACAGACGGCTGGGAGAAGACCACCGCCCCGTGCCCTACGCTTACCGCCAACACCTGGAACCACCTCGTGTGGACCTTGGAACGTGTCGGCGCCCAGGTCCATTACGTCAGCCTACAGGTCAATAACACCGTCTACCCGCTCAACCTCTATTACCCCGACCAGCCCAACTGGTCGATGGGCCAGATCAACGTAGCCTTCCAGATGGACGGCAACTACAACCAGACGCCGTATAACGTCTGGCTGGACAAGGTAAACCTGACCGTCTACTAAGGTCAGTAGAGTTGGAATCCCAATCCCCCACCCATTCGACAGGATTCATGGGTCGAAAGGGCGGGGGATCGCGTGTTAGCGAGGCCGCCTCAAAGCCGTCTTCAAGCGGGCCATCTGCTCCGACCACTGCGCCCAGTCATGTCCACCCTCCTCGACATGAAACTCATGGCTCACGCCGGCCCGCATCAGCGCTCGATCAAACCGCTCTACTGGTCCTTTGAGCGACTCAGTTGAGCCGACACCCAGGTACAGGTATGGCACGTTCAGAGCATCTGCGTGCGTTGCCAGCACGAAGGGATCATCTGCCTTCCGCGACTCGCTCCCGGCCGGCCCAAAGATTTGACGAAACGCAGCAGATTGCTCCCATCGCCTCCACGTGAACGCTCTTTCAGCAGCGTCGACTGGCGGGCTCAATGCCCCGACAAAGCCGTACTCGTCAGGGTGTTTAAGTCCCAGCACGATCGCGGCAAATCCACCCATCGAATTGCCCACGATCGCCCGCGAATCTCGTCCGATCGGGGAAGGAAGGTTAGCTTCCGCATCGGCCACGAGGTCCTGCGTCACAAAGTCTTCATATCGATCACGAGGATGCTCGACCGCGTTCATGAAGTAGCCGGACTGGCCCTCCGGCATCACCAGGACGAACCCCTCAGCCGCTAATTCAGCGATTGACGACCGCTCTGACCACTCGCGATAGGTCTGTCCATTCCCATGCAGCAGATAGATCACGTGCACCTTCTGCCCGGGTGTGAATCGCGCCGGTTCGATGACCCGGTAGGTCGCTTCCCGCCCCAGAGCCGCGGAGCGAAAAGTTCGGTCACGCCAGATGACACTCTCGGGAACCCTTACCGGCAGCGGTGGACGCTCGTGTGACTTACAACCTTCGATGACTAAGAGCAACGAGACAGCCAGGAAGCCGAGCACCCGCATTCTCTTCAACTCCGAAGGTTAGTGACTGCTGTTAGGCCACTCTGCGCGGCATCTCCCGCTCCGCACCACTCCGATTCCCCTGGCCGAGATTGACGCTCACAATCTTCGAAACACCCGGCTCCTGCATGGTCACGCCGTAAATCACGTCCGCCTGCGACATGGTGCGTTTGTTGTGAGTGATCGCAATGAACTGCGTCGTGCGGCTCATCTCCGCGATCATCTTCGCAAACCGCCCCACGTTCGTCTCATCCAGCGGCGCGTCGACTTCGTCCAGGATGCAGAATGGCGCAGGCTGAAACTGGAAGATGCCCACGAGGAGCGAAAGTGCAGTCAACGCCTTCTCGCCACCGCTGAGCAGCAGAATGTTTTGCAGCTTCTTGCCCGGAGGCGATGCGACGATCTCGATGCCGCTTGCGTCGCTGTTCGGGTTATCGGGATCGGTGAGCCGCATGAAGGCCTGACCTCCGCCGAACAACTTCGTGAAAGTCAGCGAGAAATTTTCATTGATCACTTTGTACGCTTCATCGAACTTCACACGCGAGACATCGTCGATTTCCTTGATCGAAGCCTGCGTGTTATCGATGGACTCCAGCAGGTCCTTGCGCTGAGCCTCGAGGAAGCTATGCCGCTCGGTCGTCTCCTGGTATTCCTCGAGCGCCATCATGTTCACCGGGCCCATCGATTCGAGCCGCTGCTTCAGGCTGCGCGCTTCGCTCTCCTGCTCGTTCAGCGAGTCGCCTTCGATCCGCTCGATCGACGCATCCTCACGAAGCTCCAGCGCCGGCAGCCCAAGGTCATTCAGGCAGGTTGCCTCAAGGTGCTCGATGTCGGACGTCAGTTTCGCCACCCGCGCAGAAAGCCCGGCACGCTGCTCACGCAACGCCTCGGCCTCCGCGCGCACCACCCGAAGCTTCGCATCCAATCCGACCGTCACCTCGCGCAGCGCCTTCGCCTCGTCCGTCAGGCGCGCACCCTGGGCTACCGCGGTTGCCCGAGCTTCGGCCACACCCTCGTGCTGCACTGCGAGCCCTGAAGTCTCTTCCTCGCGGCGCAGTTTCTCATTCGCCGCTGCCGCAAGCTGTTGCTCCAACTGCCCGATCCGCTGCGTCTGCGAGTTGAAGATCCGTGCGGTCTGCTCAAAGTTTGCTTGCGCATTGCGTCGCCTCTCTTCAAGTCCCGCCAGCGCAGCGCTCGCTTGCGAAGCCGCCTGCTGCAACTCTTCGCGTTGCCCGCGAAGCTGTTGAACGGCAGCGTCCAACTCAATCAACTGAGCCTCCGCCGCAACCCGCTCCACCTCAAGCTGTCCCGCCGTTGCCTGCCGAGCCGCAATAAAGTCCGTCTTCTGGTTCCGAGCATCGCGGTTTCGATCTGTCGCGAGCATCCACTCCTGGAGCCGGCGCTCGATCCGCGCTGTCTCGGACTCCATCTGACGCAACGCGGCGCCGGAGTTCGCCGCTTCCCGCTCCGCATCGCGCCGTTCGATATTCTTCGCCTCAATCGCCGCGTTCTGCGAGGCCAACTCTTGCTGCAATTGCGCCGTGCGCATGTCAGTGTTAGTGAGCTCCTGCTGCAAAGCGGCAAGCTTTGACTCGACTTCTTTTAGTTCACGCTTGAGAGCCAGGGGTCCGCCAGAACTCGGACGTCCACCGGTCACGCTCAACCCATGAAAGGTTTCGCCTGTTGGAGCCAGAAAGTAGCCTTCCGGAAATTGCAGGGCAAGCTCCCGCGCTACACTCGCGTCCGGAGTCACGAATCCTTCGCGCAGCTTGGGCAGCAGGACCTCAAGCGAACGTCCAAATCCATTCAGCACCCGGACGCAGTCGGTGAGCGGGCGCACTCCTTCGCCGCCTGGCTGCGAAGCCGGCGACTTCCCATCGTTCCAACCCTGCGCTGCCGAACCCTCAACGAGGAACGTGGCCCGCCCCGCAACATCGCTTTTCAGCAGCCGGATGCCCTCGTCCGCAGCATCCCAGCTCTTCACGACGATGTAGTTCAGCTCGTCCCGCAGGAACTCGTCGACGACCTGCTCATACGCGCCGTCCACCTCGAGAAAGTCCGCCAACGTCCCGACGGTCGAGCTCTGCTGTCCGGGCGCCGTCTTCTTCGCCGTCGCGCGAAATATATTCTTCACGGTATCGGTCGAATACGAGTGGTCGCGAATCAAGCCTTCCAGTGAGGACCGTCGCCCGTTGACGCTTGCCACTTCGCCGCGCAGCTTGTCGCCATGGCGCTTACTTTCGGATTCGGCGTTGCGCCCTTGCTCGATCCCCAGGCGCAGCTCGGAGATCTCCATCTCCAACCGCTTCAGCCGGTCATTTACCGACTCGAACGACATCTTGACCTGCCCACGCTGTAATCCGAGCGCCGCAAGCTCTTCACGCGCCGTGGCCGACTCCGCTACCAGCCGTTCGCTCTCACGCTCGAGTCCCGCCAAAGCTGCCTGCGCTTGACCTTCTTCGTTGCGCACCTGCGAGACTCGCTGCATCAACTGCATGCCGCTGCGCCTCGTCGTCTCCGCCGCCAGTTCGCGAGCCTGCACAGCGCGCACCGCCTCCTGCGCCGCCTGCTGCGTCCGCTGCGCCGCCTCACGCGAGCCCGCTGCTTCTGTATTCGCTGTGTCCAGAAAGCTTCTCACCTGCTCCTGCTCGCCTGCCAGTGTCGCAAGTTGCGCGCGGGCACCTTCCAACTCCTGCGCGCCCGATTCCAAGCGACTGGCAAGTTCAATCACCCGATCTTGATTGGCCGCAGTCCGTGCCGCAATCCGCTCCAGCTCCACGGCGGACTGATTGGCAGTCGCCGCATGCTCGCGGATCTGCTGGTCGAGCGCGTAACCAGTGCGGACGCCTTCGCTATGCTCCACGTCCATCGCTTCGATCTCGACAACCTGTTGGTCGATCTGCTTCGTCAGTACTGCGATCTGCTCGGTTGCCGCCGCAAGCTCACCGTCGAGCTGCGCGATGCGGCTCGCCAGCACTACCCGCAACTTGCCGCGGAGCTCATCCCGAATCTGCCCGTAGCGCTCAGCTTTTGCTGCCTGCCGCTTTAGGGTGGACATCTGTTTCGTCACTTCTTCGAAAATGTCCGTTACGCGTGAGAGGTTCAGCCGCGCCGACTCCAGCCTTAGCTCGGCCAGACGCTTCTTGGTCTTGAACCGCGTGATGCCTGCCGCCTCTTCGATAATCGAGCGCCGGTCCTGCGGCTTGGCACTGAGCAACTGGCCGATCCGCTCCTGCCCGATGATGGCGTAGCTCTCGCCGCCGAGCCCAGTGCCCATGAAGATGTCCTGAATATCCCGCAGGCGGCAGATCTTTCCGTTCAGCAGGTACTCCGAATCACCCGACCGAAACAGCCTCCGGGTGATGGTCAGTTCACCCGCACGAATCGGTGTCCGCCCAAACTTCCGGCGGCGAATCTTCAACACCACGTTCCCTGGCGCACCCGCTGCCTCGGCCTCCGCTTGCGCCGCAGCCTCAGCATCTTCCGGATTCAACACTGTCCCGGGCTGGGCGTCGGCGACAGCGTCCTCCGTCTCAGCCGCGCGCTCTTTACGAAACTCTGTCTCATTCCAGTCCGTCACGTGCCGGCCGTCGATGGTTACGTCCGGCTGCGAGTCCGTGTCGCTCGTTCCGTCGTAGACTTCGGGGTCGACGAGCGTCAGCGAAACCTCAGCCATTCCCGTCGGCTTGCGGTCCCGCGTCCCGGCAAAGATCACGTCCTCCATCTTGATCCCTCGAAGGCTTTTCGCGGATTGCTCACCCAGCACCCACGTAATCGCATCCGAGATGTTCGACTTTCCGCAGCCGTTCGGCCCAACAATCGCGGCAATGCCTTCGCCAGCCAACTGCACTTCCGTGCGATCGCAGAACGACTTGAACCCGAGGATCTGAACCTTCTTGAGCTTGAGCATAGGAGTCTGTGATTCCCTCGTGCGACCGCGTGCGGGTCGTTTCATTCTGGACGTCTCAGCCACGCGGAAGTATCCCTCAACTTTAGCGACCCCCACCCCCGGAATCAACCGGGATAACCCTACATCTTGTGGATAAGCAGCAGGGAACTGGATACCTAGCGGGGCTCCCTCATATTCGTGTACTTTATGGCCTTGGGAAATGGACGCACGACCCGAACGCAAACTGCGTTCGATCCTCGCCTCAACCCTGTTTGTCGCGGTGCAACCAACATTCGAAGCTCAAGTCGCCGCGATTGCGCAAGAGCAACGTGCTTTCTATAATCAGCATCATCCCTACCAGTGGCCTTCGCAGCCTGGGCTTGGCGTCGTCCCCAAACCGCTCCAGAACAAGGTTCGGAAAAGTCTGATAAAACACAGTTAGGTCTTGAGGAGCTCTGAATGAAGAAGGTAGTGTCGTCGTTTCTTGCAGTTGCTGGCTTGATGGCTGCTCCCAATGTTCTCCCCAACTTTGCTTCCGCGTCCGCGCAAGCTGCCGCCGCTGCCGGCCAGGTCACCATGGATCCGCCCGAGGCCGCTGCATACGACAACGCCGTCAACAAGCAGACCACGCCACAGACGCAGGCACCCGCGATCGAGGCCTACCTGCAGCAGTACCCGAAATCCGCCGTCAAGGCGTACATGCTGTCGCTGCTGCTGAACGACTACAGCCAGTTCGATCCCGCGAAGGCGATTACCGCAGCGGACAACGTCCTCCAGCTCAATCCCAACGATATCCAGGCACTTTACGTCGAAACCGTCTTCCGCTCGCAGATGGCCGCCGCGCAGACTGACGCGGCCGCGAAGCAGTCCGGCATGGACGCCGCAGCAGGCTTCGCCCAGAAGGGTCTGAACGCTACCAAGCCCGACTCCATCACGCAGGATGCATGGGATACAAACAAGAAGAAGGTGACGCCTATCTTCTACAGCACCATCGGCAATGATGCGTTAGCGAAGAAGGACTATCAGTCGGCCATCGCTGCGTTCAAGTCCGAGATTGCTGCAGCAGACCCGGCTGCTACCCAGGCACCCGGCACCACGCTCCAGGATATCTACTACCTTGGTCAGGCTTACTATTCGTCTACGCCGCCCGACTATGTCAACTGCACGTTTTATACGACGCGCGCCGCTGTGTACGCGGGTTCTTTTGCAACGCAACTCCAGCCTCTCGCGGACTACTGCTACAAGAAGTACCACGGTGGCAAAGATGGCTATGATGCCGTCGTTGCGGCAGCCAAGGCCAATCTGAACCCGCCCAGCGGCTTCACGATCACGCCGGCTCCGTCTGACGCCGATGTCGCACACAAGTTCGTCTTGGACAACGCCTCCTCGCTCGAGACTCTGGCGATCTCTGATAAGGAGTTCATCCTCGCCAACGGTTCCACCGAAGACGCCGACAAGGTCTTCAATACTGTCAAGGGCAAGACCGACAAGATTCCGAACGCGACTGTTATCTCCGCTACTGCCGACCAGGTTCAGGTCGCTTTCTCGGAAGATGCAGTTCAGGCAAAGACCGCCGACATCACCTTCAACATGAAGACGCCACTCAAGACCGTTCCGCCGGTAGGCACCAAGATCACACTCATTGGCACCTGGGCGTCTTACACTCAGAAACCGCTCATGATTACCATGAGCGACGCGGAAGAGGCAACGAAGGCACCAGCCGCAAGGACTCCGGCACGCCGTCGCTAAACTACTCACTACTCTCTAGCTAGCAAAGCCGTCCCGACCGGGGCGGCTTTTTTGTTAGTTATGTTTAGGTTCCGGTCCATACGCGGAACTTCATTTCCCACCTGCCCCACCCGTTACCGACTGCTACAGCCCAAGTTGTATCCGAAACTATTGCCCCCGCGACTTTGAGACGCTACCTTTGAAAAACGTTAGTAATCACTGTATCGATTACCAGAGGTTTTCCAAATGAGCAGAGCAGTTGCTGGATATCGTGGAGCTGGACCATTTGATCTGCCCCCCTTTTGTATTGCCTATCAACCGATCGTCGACGTCGAGCGCCGCTCCATCGTCGCGTACGAAGCGCTGACGCGTGGCACCAACGGAACCTGCTATCCGCAGCTCGTTGCCCACCTCAATGCGCCCGCTCTGCGCGCCTTTCACCGCCGCACCGCCGACGCCGCCATCCGCCGCGCAGCGGAACTCGGCCTGAAAGACCTCAACGCATCCCTTTGCATCAACCTGCAGCCTGACCTACACATGGAAGCGCTCGATGCCGACTTCATCCTCGAGAGCGCTTATAACTGTGGCCTCACCGCCGATAACATTCTTCTTGAGTTCACGGAGGATCACCGACTCACCATTCCTGAGTACAAGCAGCTTCTCGCCCGTAACAAGGACGCTGGCTTTGCTACCGGTATGGACGACTTCGGCTCGGGCTATTCGGGCCTTTCGGCGCTGGTGGAATGCCGTCCCGAGGTCCTCAAGCTCGACCGCGCGCTCATCGTCGGCATCGACACCTCGTACACTCGCCAGCGCATCGTCGCCGCCTTCTCAGACTGCTGCAAAGCGCTCGACATGCGCCTCATCGCCGAAGGAATCGAAACTGAAGCCGAATGCAGGATGCTTACCTCGCTCGGCATCACCCATATGCAGGGCTATCTCTTCTCACGACCCGTGGTCGACGCGCTCCCTGTCAGCACAGTTTGGGGCGTGGATGCCCATGCTGTCGCGCCAAGACACGGCCAGTACAACAGCCTGCTCTCTGCCTTGGGGCTGAACAGCCTGATCCCTGCGATCACTCTCCCAGCGTAATCCGTCGAACATGGTAAGCCCGGCCCGAAGCTCCATCGCACTCGATTAGAGTCGCGCAGAGCTTCGGGTTTCCCTTTGCAGCCTCGAACTTACCGGGCATCCCGTTCAAGAACCGTTGGATGATCTGATCCTTATCGACCCCGATCACCGAGTCGTAGGGTCCCGACATCCCCACGTCCGTCTGATAGGCCGTGCCGCCGGGAAGGATGCGCTCATCGGCTGTCGGAATGTGCGTGTGCGTGCCGAGCACAGCGGTCACTCGGCCATCAAGATACCAGCCCAGCGCGACCTTTTCGCTCGTCGCTTCGGCATGGATATCGAGCAGCACTACCTTCGCCTTCACCTTGGAAAGCAGCTCATCCGCCTTGCGAAATGGGTCGTCACACGATGACATGAAGACCCGCCCCTGCAGATTCATCACGGCGTAGGCCGTCCCTGCAGAAGGTCCGACCTCGAGAATACCCTCATAGACACCAAATCCAGGTGTCGTCACCGCGTAGTTCCCTGGGCGAAGGATCCTCCGCCCGCGTTCGTGCGAGTCGGAAGGTACCGTCATGTACTCAAAGATTTCTTTCTTGTCCCAGATGTGATTGCCAGTTGTGATCACATGTGCGCCCAGGTCGAAGATCTCCTCGGCGATCGACGGCGTGATGCCAAAGCCGCCTGCCGCGTTTTCGCCATTGATGACCAGCAGATCGACTGAGTGGGTCTTCATCACGTGCGGCAGATGCTCCCGCACAATATGCCGCCCGGCGGACCCAAAGATATCTCCAACAAACAAAATATTCACTCACGAAGGCTAGCAGATTCACATACCCTCGGGGTGCCCCACGACCCAACCAGCAGGGTGGTATCGGAGGCTCCGTCACTCCCAACCGAGCTTCTCGCCTTGCGATGTGAATCTTGTGCCTCTATATCGCCCGTTGGTACTGCTCCTACTTCGAATCGATCAACTTCACTAAGTCTAAAAAAATATCCCCCGAAGTCTGTAAGGACTGCGGACTCACCTTATCGATCGTGTCCCCCGCCGTATGGTGGTATCCGTCCGGCATGGATGCCGTATGCGGTCCATAGTCATAATCGATCACATCGAGCACGGGAACGCCACGCTTCTGGAAAGGAAGAGTGTCGTCCTCAATCGCCGTCTTATCCTTCGAGATGGCGTTTGCATGCCCCGTCTCTTTCGCCGCCTGCTTCAGCAGTTCAATCAGCGCCGGGTTCGAGTTTCCATCCTGATCGATGTCCAGATCCTTATCGCCAATCATGTCCGCATTCAGAAAGGCCTTGATATGCGGCAGAATCCCTTCCTGCGACCACTTCGTTGCGAGATGCCGGGAACCATAAGTCGAATCCTGCGCTGACCAATGCTCCACCGCCTCTTCGCCATCGAAGAACACCAGCACAATCGAATATCCTTGCGGCGGATGCGCCCGATAATAAGCTCCCAACTCGATCAGCAGAGCAGTCGTGCAAGCCCCGTCGTTCGCCCCGTAGAACGCGATATCTTTCAGCGGCCAATTCGTCTCGTAATGAGACCCGATGACGATGTACCCGTCCTTCTTCCCCGGAAACCGCACGATGATGTTGTGCATCGTCTGCAGACCCGCCGGTGTCGATGCAGTGAAGGTATCGATGAAAAGTTCGTTCGCTTTTTGCTCTGGAGCAAAGTGCGACTCGATGAAGTCCTCAGCTGCTTTATGTCCCGGCGATCCATTGAACCGTTTCGGAGCCACCGCCAGCAGCTCTTTCGTCAGCGCATAAGTCGCTGCCCCGGAGATATGCGGCCTCTCCTGCGCCTTGATTGACAATGGAAGAGAGCATAGCGCCAACGCAGCGCATAAAAACTTCAGGGAAGTACGGGTCATGCAGGTTTACGCTCCTTGCGTTTGCGGTGATCAGGATGCACATAGTACGAGACGATCACACCCACCAAATAGAGAGCGAGCATCGGGCTGGCGAAGAGTGCCATGCCCACCGGGTCAGGCAGCGGACAGATCACAGCTGAAATCAAAAAGATCACGAGAATGGCATAACGCCACTGATTGAGAAAAAACTTGGCATCGGTGATCCCGAATAGTGCGAGAAAGAACATTAGAATCGGCAGCTCAAAGCAGATCCCAAGCCCTAGAATTACCGCGAGGAAGAAGCCCGTGTAGTCGTCGATCGTAATCATGTGCGTGAAGTTTTTACCGAACCCCAGCACCAGCACCTTGATCGCATCCGGGAGCACCCACCTGTACCCGAACCACGCGCCCCCCAGAAACAGCGCAACCGTGCTCCCCATAAACGGCCAGACGTAACGCTTCTCATGCGAGTACAGCCCCGGGGAGATGAAGAGCCAAACCTGGTAGAGGATGAACGGGCTCGCTCCAATCGCGCCAAAGACGATGCACGTCTTGATAATCAGTTCGAGCGCATCCGTCGGGTGCGTCATCGTCATCGAAAGCCCGACGTTCGTTAATGGTTTCTGGATGAACGCGATCAGCTTCTGATTGAAGCCATAGGCCACCCCGCAGCCTACCAGCAGCGCGATCACCGATCGGATCAGCCGTTTGCGCAGCTCCTCCAGATGTTCCATGAGCGACATGCCGGGGAGTTCGACCCGGTCGTTCAACCCGGCGCGAACGTGGTCGATCACATCAGCCATGGTGAGTCGTCTCGGATTCTGTGTGCGGAATTGCGTCAAAAACCGGCGCAAGCGAAGACGAGCGGGAAACAGGCAGCCCCGTAGCCGGCGGCATCAGATGAAGATCGCCGCTTGAGGCAATGGGCAGAGGATCCGCAGCGGCCACCTCCGCGACAACTCCAGCCGCAGGTTCCGGCGCAAGCTCCAACGCCGGATCATACGGTGCGGGCGCAGGCATATGAGGATGTTCGGGCTCAGGAAGGCTGACTGCCGAAACCGGCGCTGCGGCCTCAATCGCGCTGATCTTCGCCTGCTGCTGCGCGTGTTCGATCGCGCGGAACTCATCGTCCATCTGGAGCCGGAACTCGGCAGAAGCACGCCGAAACTCCCCCATCAGCTTGCCGAGGTAACGAGCGAGCTCCGGCAGCTTCTTCGGACCGAAGAGAACGAGCGCGAGAACAAAGATGACAGCGGAATCGGCGAAGCTGGGCATAGGACGCTAGAGACGATGATACGGCTAAGCAGGGGACGCGCCAAATGGCACAGCGGATTGCCCGGCTTTACGCCTCCCCGGAAGCCCTTGCATCGAAATTGCTAGAATAGTGTCTAACAGATCAGCACCGGATTCGGTGCTACAGGTTGCAACATCCCCGTGGGTTGAGATCCGGCTTTCCGGCTCGGCGAATCCACTGCAACCAAGTACGAGATGTCTTCAACATCCCCGTCTCACGAGCGAAATGCGTCGCACGCAAGCGTAGAACGACTCGGCGAGACTGAAGGCGGAGTAGCTTGAACGGAATATTGGACCTGGAAGCGCCTGCTGTCGAGGCAACGACGTGCTCACTCGAAGACTACCTCGCCGAGCCCGATCACACGATGGACGCGCGCATCGCCGCCGCGCGCGAAAAACTCGGCAAGCAAGCCATTATCCTGGGCCACCACTATCAGCGCGACGAGGTCATTCGATTCGCCGACTTCACCGGCGACAGTTATAGGCTCTCTAAGATCGCCGCCGAGACCGAAGCCAAGTACCTCATCTTCTGCGGCGTCCACTTCATGGCCGAAAGCGCGGACGTCCTTGCAAAACCGTGGCAACAGGTCATCCTACCCGACCTCAACGCCGGATGTTCCATGGCCGACATGGCGGAGATTGGCCAAGTTGAAGATTGTTGGGACAGCTTAAAACGGCTCGGTGAAACGGACCTGATTCCGCTTACCTACATGAACTCGGCTGCGGATATCAAAGCATTTTGTGGCGAACGTGGCGGGCTGGTTTGCACCTCTTCGAACGCTCGCGGAGCCTTCGAGTGGGCGTTCAAGCGGGCAAAGAAGATCCTGTTCCTCCCCGATCAGCACCTCGGTCGAAATACTGCCTTTGCCATGGGCATCCCGCTTAACGAGATGGTCGTCTGGGACCCCTTTATGCTTAACGGCGGCGTCTCGCCCGAGCGCCTCAAAGCCGCCAAGGTCATTCTATGGAAAGGCCACTGTTCGGTTCACCAGCGCTTCCTACCCGAGCACGTCGACCGCATCCGCCGCGATGAACCCGGTATGACCGTCGTCGTCCACCCTGAGTGCCGCTGGGAGGTCTGCCAGAAAGCCGATGTTCTGGGCTCTACTGAGAAGATTATCCAGACCATCGAACAGGGCGCCCCCGGCTCGAGCTTTGCCGTCGGCACAGAGATCCATCTCGTCAACCGCCTCGCTGCTCGATTCGCTCCGCTCGGCAAGAGAGTCATCACGCTCGATGACTCCGGCTGCCTTTGCACGACCATGTATCGCATCTCCCCGGCCCATTTGGCGTGGGCGCTTGAAAACCTGGTTGAAGGCAAGGTCGTCAACCAGATCAAAGTCTCCGATGAAACAAAGCACTGGGCTAAGGTTGCTCTCGACCGCATGCTCGAGGTCTAGGCAGCACGGCTAGGCCGTTCGAAACGGCATGAAGTACTGCACGCGAGGTTGTTGCATTTGAGAAAGACTTTCAATTTGGACGAAGCCCAAACGCTGGTCCCTGTGCTAGCCGCACTCCTGCTTCGCGCCCGCGACGCCGCTGTCCGCGCCAACGTCTTCGAGGCCGAGATGCAGGAACTCAGCCAGCGCATCTTCCTTTCGGGCGGCATGCATGTGGATGTAGCCGCCGCCGCTCGTCGCCGCGCCGAGCGAGAGAAAGCCATGCAGGAGGCCCGCTCGACGATCGAAGAGATCACCGAGATTGGCGCGCAGGTAGCCGAGATGGAAGAAGGCGGTCTGGAGTTTCCGTCACTGCTGGAAGGCCGCATCGTCCTGCTTTGTTGGTCACTCGGCGACGAAGAGATCACCGAATGGCGCGAAGAAGGCGACAAGCCCGACGTCCGTAAACCGATCGACAGCCGCTTCGGCACCCGACGCGAACGGGAGCGGCCAAACTAGGGGCTCACTATGCCCGTTTTTCTTGCTCAATTTACCATTGCCCATAGTGCCGTTCCACCAAGAATCCCGTCGAACGAAGCACAGAGGACTCTGATGATCACGAAGCTGGCAGCGCGCGTCATGGGTAGTGCAGGTGTTGGAGCAGCGCTGCTGCTCACCGGTTGCAACGGCTTCTTCGTCGATCCAAATACGACCACCACAACCACCGGCTCCTCTACAGCCGATTATGCCTATGTCGTCAACACCAACGGCACCGTCAGCGAATTCGTTGTCGGCTCATCAGTACTCACCGCCATCTCCGGCTCGCCCTTCACCCCCGGCTCGCCCCTGTCGACAGCGTCCTCGATCGTCGTCAACCCGGCGAATGCTTTCGTTTTCGTTGGCGGAGACGGCGGCGTCCTCTCATATTCGATCGGGTCGACCGGTGCGCTTACCCAGGTCTCCTCCGGCGGTGTCACCGAGATCGGAAATTTCGTCTCCATGGCCATCTCCCCCAATGGGGAGTGGCTCCTTGCTCTCGACAACATCAACAACGTCATCTGGGTCTTCGCGGTCAATACCTCCACCGGCGTCCTCACCGCCTCCGGATCGACCACTCAACTGTCTGTCGCCGCCGTGACAGCACCCGCCCACCAGCTCGCGATTTCACCCAACGGCGGCCTTGTCGCCGTCGCCATCGGCGCTGGCGGAGATGATGTGTTCACCTTCAACGAAACCACAGGTGTACTCACCTCCACCAACGCCGTGAATAAGCCGGTAAGCGGCTACTCCGACGACTCCGTCACCTTCGACTCCACCAACGGCTATCTCCTGATTGGTCGCGGCCTGGCCACTGGCGGCACAACAAGCTCGATTCTTTCCTACGCCGTCTCGTCTGTCGGCGTTCTGGGCGCGGTGACCACTTACACTCCCGGGCAGGACCCATATTCGCTGCTGGTCGACGCCACCGGCGCTTATGTCTATTCAGCCAATGCAGGCAGCGGCAACATCTCCGGCTTCTCCATTGCCTCGGGAGCGCTGACGGCACTGTCCAGTTCACCCTTCACCGGACAGAAGGGTGTCGAGTCCCTCGCTGAGGATATCAACGGCAAGTATGTGATCGCCGCGTCCACCGGTGGCACGTCAGACCTCACTCTCTATGCGCTCGACGCCCTGACTACCGGTCAGCTTGACGCCGTAGCGACCTCCGCCAACGGCAGCGGCACCGAGGGCTCTGTAGCTGTCGCCACCACCCATCCCCAATAGATCCTCAGCGCATCCTTCGCACTTTACGTCTCATCCTTGGCGAATCGTGCGTTATGGCTGTTGCCTGTCCGGCTCCGCATCATCCGTGTTACGCCTTTGCTCAAGCCCGGTGGTACCCTCAAAGGCAGCACTGAATACCGCTTGAGACTGGAACCAGCCTCCTTGATTCGCCCAACGACCCCGCGCCACGCAGCCTTACTGCTCATCCTGGTGACCTCCCTCACCGGCTGCTCGCATTTCAAGCCTAAGCCTGATGAGAATTACGTCTTCGTCACCGCAAAACAGGGCATCCTGCGCGACCGTGTAGCCGCCGTCTCGAATCGCGTCGCTGAAGTGACTAATGGCGACAGGCTCAAAGTCCTCGATCACGGCCGCCACTGGCTCAAGGTGCAGACCCCCGATGGCAAGGTTGGCTGGATTGAAGAACGCTCCGTTGCCACCCCCGAAACCGCCACCGAGTTCGAACGCATGGCAAGCGCTCACCAGTCCGACCCCGAGATCGCCGGCGGCGTGACCCGCGACTCCGTCTTCATGCACATCAAGCCCGGTCGCGAGACAGACCACTTCTACCTTCTGCCCGAAGGCGAAAAACTCAAGCTCCTCAAGCGTGCCATCGTTGAACGCATCGTCCCGCAGGGCATGGTCGCTCGCGCGCAAAAAAAGATCCCCGAAGCCGCCGGAACCCATGCTACGCGTAGAGAAACTCCTGAGACGAAAGCCGCCACAGCCGCCGCACCCGTGGCAGAGCCTGCCATGGAAGACTGGTGGCTTGTTCGCGACAGCCAGGGTCATACCGGCTGGCTCTTCGGCCGCATGCTCGACGTCGACGCTCCCGACTCGCTCACCCGCTACTCAGAAGGTCAGAAGTTCGTCGGTGCTTACGTCCTCACCACGGTCCACGATGACGGCGCTCCCACCGACCAGAAAGACATCCCCATCTACGTCTCCGTGATGAACTCCTATAAGGCCGGCCTTCCGTATGACTTCGACCAGGTTCGCGTCTTCACCTGGTCCCTTCAGCACCACCGCTACGAAACCGCCTTTCGCGAGAAAAACATTGAAGGCTACCTTCCCGTTACGATCACCAAGCTAAAGGACGCCAACGAGAAGCCGCCTCTCGGCCTCGAAGATCTGCCCGCTTTTTCTTACAAAGTATTGGGCGCCGACTCGCACACGCCAACCCCTGATCCCACCACCGGCGAGGTAAAGCCCACCGATCTCGTCACCCGCACCTTCCGCATGGAAGGCAATCTCATCCGCCATGTGGGGCCGGCGAATGCGACTCCTACCCCGGTCGCCCACCCCCAGTTGGAAGAAGAGAAGAAGAGCAAAAAGAAGCGTTAGAGAGTTTGAGGGCCGCTTCCCATGGCGGTCCAAGCGATTCGCAATGGAGAGGGCCCAATGAACGACTACGAGGAGCAATCCTTCCGTTTTCTTACCGAAAATAGCGCGGACATGATCTTTCGCTGCGACTTTACGCCGAAGTTCACGTATGTCTCGCCATCTTCCATCCGTCTCCTTGGAAAATCCCCCGACGAATTCATAGGCAAACACCCCTCCTCCGCGGTCTTCGCGGAAGATCTCCCGACCATCCGCAAGCATATCGAGGCGCTCAGCCAGCACGGTGCCGAGCCCTCCAACGTTGCGGTACGCTTCCTGCGCAAGGACGGCTCACTGGTCTGGATGGAGGTCAGCGCTCGCATGATCGAAGATTCCGAGACCGGCCAGCCGCGAGAGATGATCCTTGTAGCACGTGACGTGACCGAGCGGAAGAAGCTGGAAGATCAGCTCCTCGCCATGGCAATGACCGATGGCCTCACTGGCCTCTCGAACCGCCGCGCCTTCGATGCTGAGCTTGACCGCCAGTGGGTCCGGGTTCTGGAAGAGAGTTCCCAGTTCTCGCTGATCCTGCTAGACATCGATCATTTCAAGAAATTCAACGACGAGTACGGGCACCTCGCCGGCGACGACTGCCTCCGCGTCGTCGCAGCCGCCGTGAAATCGGCCGTACGCCCAGGCGATGTCGTTGCACGCTATGGTGGCGAAGAGATCGCCATCGTCTTGCCCTCGACGGATCCAGCCGATGCCGTCCAGGTCGCGGAGGCGGCACGATCCGCCATTGAAACTCTTGGAATCCCACATGCCGGCAACCCGGAGGCTGGGAGCAAGGTCACCGCGAGTTTCGGTGTCGCCACCGCTCTCGCGCGGGCAGGTGGCGCCATCCGGATGCCCGAATCCTTGGTGCTCTCCGCCGACAAGGCGCTCTACATGGCCAAGTCCGAAGGCCGCAACTGCGTACGCAAGGTAATGATGATGGCCGCCCCAACGAAGCCAGCCGAGGACTAGATGACGATCTTCTGATGGAGAGGAAGAGGGGGGGGGCATCTCCAGTTCCACTCTCCGCCTGTCCTCCCGGCTTCCGCGCTAAACGATCGCCCGCACGTTTCGTCCGATGGACAGACTCCGCACAACGGCATCTGCCCCCGCCGCATCTCACCCGAGACGGGCCCATCAATCGAGGACGAAACGAATGAAGTGTACGATCGGCGTCGCGTGTCTCATCACCGGATTTCTTGCAACCTTCGGAGCTACTCCTCAAGCCCGGGGCGATGATCCCGTCAAGTTTGATCTGGCCGGCCCGAAAGTTGAGGTCTCGGTTCAGCGCGGCAGCATCACCCTCCCCATTGCCCAGGTCCCCAATCTTCTAGCTGGCGACAAGCTCATCATCAAGGCCGATCTGCCCTCCACACAGTCCAATCACCTCCTGCTGATCGTCGCCTTCCTCCGCGGCACCACCAATGAACCCCCCGAAGACTGGTTCCATGAGATTGAAACCTGGAACAAGAAGACGATGGAAGGGACTACGATCGTCGTCCCCCAGGGCGCCGAGCAGGCCGTGATGTTCATCGCCCCCGAAACCGGCGGCGACTTCAAGACTCTTCGCGGAGCCGTCCGTGGACGCCCCGGTCTCTTCATCCGCGCCGATGCCGGCCTCAACGAAGCTTCGTTCGAGCAGCAGCGGATCCAGCGCTATCTCGCCGCGATGAAGAACGTCGATTCCAAAGACCCAAAAGTCATCGCTGACCACTCCGGCAAGCTTGCCGAGACCCTCGCCCTCAAGCCGAATCCAGATTGTTTTAAACAGCCTGTCGCGCAGCAAGTCACCTGCCTCACCCAAGGCACCATCCCCATCCTGCTCAACGACGGCCACGAGATGACCGTCACCGAAGCCCTCTCATCCGGCACCGCACAGGACCTCGCCAGCAACGCCTCCTACACCCCGCAGGCCGGTCTAGGGCTCTACTCGGCTTACGTCGGCGTCATCGTGGACGTCGTTCACATTGTCAACCTCATGCGCACCGCGCAATACCAGTACATCCCGGCGCTCTCGCTGCCCGAAGGCTCCACCCTCAACCTCAAGCTCAACGCGCCACCTTCCTTTCTGAACCCGAAATCCGTTATCGTCATCGCGCTCCCCGCTGTCCAGCCGGCCAAGCTTCCCCCGCTCAAACCAGCCAACCCGGACGAAGTCTCGTGCCTCAAGAATCCTAAGATGGTCCTTCCCATGCAAGGCGCCCCCCTCGTCTTTTCAACCTCTCTAGCGCATGACATGGTCTTACACCTGAACCGCACCGGCTCTCCTGTCGATCTCCCGCTTGACGCCGACGCCTTCCAGGGAGGCCTCGTCGTCGTATCCGATAAGAGCCGCAAACCGCTCGCCGACGCGGTCAACAGTGCCAACGACGCCATCAAGCTCAAGGACAAACCGGGCTCCGCCACTGACCTCACCATCTCCGGTACCGTCGAGGGTTTCTGGGGTTTCGATCACTTCGAAGGCCCCACCCTTACCCTCCAGCAAGTTGACGGCAAGGACTGGAAAGTCGTCGGCGATCCTCAACTCATGGCAGGGCAGGACTCGAAGCTCACCCTCAAAGGAGATGCCACAGCATGTGTCGAGCACATCGCCCTTACCCCTGCGGCCGGAGCCAAAGACGCCAAAGACATCGACGTAAAGTACGAGCCCGCCAAGGCCGACGGGAAGCCGCAAAAGGACACCCTTGCCCTTAGCGTCTCGCTTAAATCCGTCGAACCCGGTGGCTACTCGCTCGGCATCAAACAGTTCGGCGACGCCGACCAGGCGCACGTCCCCCTGACCGCCTATAACGCCGACATCAAGCTCGAAACCCTTACCATTCACGGCGGTGACAACACTGCGCTCTTGTCGGGCAACGGCCTCCGCACCGTCGTCTCACTCGATCTCGACGGCCAGACCTTCACCCCCATGGGCGGCGCCGACGACGCCACCGTCCACCTCGAATCTAAATCCTCAGTTACCCCCAAGACCGGTGACGAGGCCAAGGTCAAGCTCAAAGACGGCCGCATCCTCCCTGTCAAAATCACTGTCGCCGCCCCACGCCCCGGCCTTAAGCTCGTTTCCATGAATGCGTCCCCCGCCGAAGAAAGCGGTACGCTCCCCGTAACTCTCAGCGGCAAGGACGAGATTCCGCTCCACGGCAAGCTCACCTTCGTCGTCACCACCAAGGACGTCTTCCCGAGGTCTCAGACCATCGAGATCGCTACCGCCAACGAGTCCGTCAAAACCACCCTCTCGCTCGCCGACAACAACCTCGTTCTCCAGGACGATCACACCGCCGTGGCCACGCTCGACCCACTCAAAGCCCTCGGCCAGTCCGCCTTCGGCCCTCTTGCGATGCGCCCTGTCGCTGCCGACGGCAGCGCGGGCGACTGGACTCGTCTCGGCATCCTCGTCCGCACGCCGGAGATCTCCTCCGTCAAATGCTCGACGCCCGACGCCGCAACCTGCACGGTCACCGGCAAGAACCTCTTCCTTGTCCAAAGCTTTGGTGCCGCGAAAGACTTCGCCAAATCAATCGATGTCCCCACCGGGTTCGCCCAGCCAGATTTCACCGTTCCCAACCCTGCCGACGGAACGATCCTCTACCTCAAGCTCCGCGATGACCCCGCAGCGATCGGCACCATTAAGCTTCCGACTCCCATTCACGCAACAGCCACCGCGACACCCGCCCCCGCTCACTCCGAGCCCTGATCTCGACTTCAACGCTAAGGCATGAACCGCGTCGTATAAGCCGTCGCGGGATCGAGCGCGTTTGGGATGACCTTCAGGTCGACAAGCTGCCGATACGTCGTCGCCCACCGGGCCGCCGTGAAGTGCCCGAGGTGGGAATCCTCCGTGTTCGCCCCATCGATGAAGTGTCCCGCCTTGAGCGTGTCGAACGAATACTGCGTCTGCTCTGCACTCATCGCACGATTGAGTTGGTGCAACGCGGCATTTACCTCAGCCGGGTCAGCCAGATATCTTCGCCAACCCTCAACGCTGGCCTTCGCAAACCTGTCCACCACGTCCGGATGCGCCGTTAGATAGCCGCGCGAGGTAAAGAGCACCCGGTAAGGCTGGTACTCCGTGGAACTGATCAACAGCGTCCGCACCTTCGCGCCCTTCTGCTGTGCGAAGAATGGCTCCGACGTCACAAAAGCCTGCTGAATATAACCGGAATCGTTGATGAAGTTTGCGACCGAATACGTCGCAGGTGTCTCCCGCACGTTGTCCAGCTTGTACCGCTTGACGAGGTATTGGAACCAGATCGATCCCGGCTTCACTGCGACCGTATGCCCGTTCAAATCAGCAAACGACTTCACTGGCGATTCCGCATGAACCATTACCGCCTGCGGGTCTTGCTGCATCGTCGCAGCCACTGCGACCTCTGGAATGCCGCGCGCGTTATCGACCAGCACTGAATCAGAGCTGCCCATCCCAAACTGCGCTGCACCTGAAGCCACTTGCTGTCCCGCCACGATTGCCGGACCGCCGGGCCGAATCTCCACATCCAGCCCTGCTGCCTTGTACAACCCGGTCAACTGCGCCTCATAAAATCCACCCATCTCCGGCTGCGGATACCAGTCCGTCTGCAGCACCACATGGACCAGCCCGTCCTCCGGTCGCTTTGCCGAACGACACGCCGTCAACGCAAAGCCAAGTATCCCTACGATCAACCACTTACCGTTTCCCCTCCGCGCCCTCTGCATCGTCTCCTCCGCACCTTTTACATTCCGTATACTCTTCAGCCGAAAGCTCCGACAAACGCAAGCAAAGCCGCATCCTCACCAGCCGGAGCCACGATCTGTACTCCCGTCCCAAGCGGCGCACCGATCAGCTCTCCCGGCAACGTCACGACCGGCGTCCCGGCCAGTGAAAACGGAGTGGTATAGCGCAGAATCCGAACCCGCGTCTCAGTCTGGTCTTCAGTCGCAAACAACCGGCTTAGCGGAGAAGCCGGCAGCACCAGAAAATCGTACTGCGCAAATAACCCAGCTACCTGCGCACGGAACATGCCATGCCGTGCGCGCAGCACCGCGAGTTCATCGCTTGAGATTCCCGAACCCCACGTCAACCGTTGTGCGATGCTTGCCTCGAAGTGCTCGCCGAACGGCGCTGCGCCTTGATGAACCGCCGCCGCCTCATGCGCCTGAATGCCCGCACAGATCTCCCGCGCATCGGCAAAGAACGGTGCCTCAAATGTTGAGACGGGTCGCATCATCTCTCGAAACGCGCGAAACGCCGCGAGCACATCCGCATCCGCATCATGCAGAAACACTTCGTCGATGAACCCAATCCGAGGCGCGATCGGCGCCAGACCCGGATCCAGCCCAAAGAGGGCATGAGCGATCGGCGTAAGGTCCCCTGGGCAGCGCGTGAAGAATCCCGGTGTATCGAACGAACGCGCAAGCTCGACAGCACCGGCCCAGAGCCCTTTCGACGAAGCAGGCCAAGGCCCTGCCGCGTAAGCAAGCGCCCGTGAAGCCCGATACCCTGCAAGCCCGCACAGTGCCGCGGGCACCCGAATGCTTCCACCGGTATCCGTCCCAATCGCGGCCAGCGCCGAGCCTTCCTGCACGCTCGCCACCGCGCCCGATGACGAACCGCCTGTCAGGAGCCCTGCATCCCGAGGCTGCAAACAATTCCCATAGTCCGGATTCTGCCCTGTAATTCCGTAGGCTAACTGGTGCAGGTGTGTCTTGCCCGTAATCAACGCACCCGCACTCTTTAGCCGCTTCGCCATTGCGGAGTCTTCCGTAGCCGGAACTTTTTGAGCCGCATAGTCCTTTGATCCAGCGGAGGTTACCGTACCTTCGAGATCGAACAAATCCTTCAGCGAGATTGGGATACCATACAACGACGGCTTGTCTGCAACGCCCGCATACTTCTCCTCAAGGCCTCGAGCCTGAGCCAACAACGCATCGCCATCGAAGTGCAGATAGGTATTCCGCGAAGCATTCGCATTCGCACACGCAATTACGTCATGGGCGACGCTCGTTGGCGTCTTGCTCCCATCTTTCAAAGCTCCGCGAAGCTCTGTCAGCGGTGACTTGGTCATTGCGCTGCCTCGGGCTCAGGCAGCGTCAGATAGATCAACGTGATCCCAAGCATGACGAACATCCGAAACGCCGCATCCTGCCCATTCCACGTCTTCGACTGCCACATCAAAAAATACTCTCCACCCACTGAAATGAAAGCGACGGACCAAAGCAAACACCCCAACGTCAGTGCCGAGATCGCCACCGATTTCGCTTGTTGGAATTCCAACTGTGGCGATCGAAACGCCCAAACCAGCCGCACGGTCCCCCACCACGTCAACACCGCGATCGTCATCTCTGTCGCGATGATGCTCAGATAAAAGACTGTGTGAATCCAATGAGGATTCAGCGCTCGCCACATACCCTTGTTCCCCTCAAGCGTCGAGTCCATCATCAGCACATGCCGCACGAATTGAAAGTTCGAATCATAGTCCGTCGTGTTGTTCAGCACCACGAACGTAAAGAACAATGCCACCGCAGCCACCAGTGCGATCTTCGACCCACGAAGCATCATCGCCCCACCCCCTTCGTCGGTTCGGCAAACGTCCTGAAGTAAACCGTCAGCGCCTGCAATGTAGCCGCGTCGTACTCAGGATTCGCTGCCATATGGGTATGTGGCTCGTACTTCGCAGGGTCTTTCACGTATGCCTGGAAGTACTTCGGCTGCTCGGCAGCCCAGGTCCCAAGCGACTGCCATGTTCGACCCGACTTCGTCCCACCGGACGCTCCCATAAAGTGACATCGCAAACAATTTTGCTTTGCGATCGTGAACCCGATCTGCTCTGGTGAGCCAGCAGCATGGTTGCCACGTGGCTCGATCGGTCCAAACGTTCTCGCCTGCGTCGTAAAGTTCAGGCGCACAAGATTATCCGGAAGCTGCTGCTGGTCCGAATGCGCCAGCACCTTGAAGGTCGGGATGAAATTTGCATACATCACCACGTAAGGACTCGGATCATACTGATGCGTCTCCTTCGCCCAGTCTTCAAGTGACTTGCCATCGACCTTCAACACCAGGATTGGATGATGCTGCGCTAGATAGTCAGCAGGGAAGTGCGAACGGTAATGATCCTCACACAAACCGTCGATCAGGTCCGAGTTAGGCAAGGCCCCAACCGCCTTTGCCACAGTCTCGAACGAAAGCCCCGACACATGCAGCGGTGGCCCAGGATAATCCGGATCACTCGTCACAACAGCCTTCGTCTGCGGCAACGAAAGCAGATCCTTGTAGCTCACGTACCCCGATTGGCCCGCCGCCAACCCGCTTACCATCCCCGTAATCTCAAGATCATCCGCCGAGGTCCGTCGTGAATGAAGCAGCCCATGCGGCGTCGGCGCAAGATCACCGACAGCGGCAGCGCATCCTGCGGCGATTAAGGCTAGCATCAGTTTCGGGAACATAACCTATTGTGCCGTCGAAACTCCCGCCCGCCAAGCAATCTTTCTTTCGGACAATCTGTAGCCCAATTCCGCGCGGGTGCTTTAGCTCTCTACGCGTGAACCACACAGGTTGAGAATCTCGTCGCACTCCATGAAATCGCCCTGATCCTCTTCGACCGGGACGCAGGAGGATTCACGATGAAGTCTCATCTCAAGCTTGCACTCATCGCCGTATTGACCGCCGTCGCCTTCACTTTGGTACCCCGCGTCCAGGCGCAAGCAACCGAAACCGCTACGCGCGACTACAGCTTTGCCGCCTTCGCCACCGGCTCCGAAACAAGCACTGGCGTTGGCCCCCGCAACGCCGGTGCCACTGTCGGCTTCGACGTCACACGCCACCTCCACCTCTTCGACCCTTCGTTCGAAGTCCGCGTCGGCATAGCTCCCGGCCCGACGATATCCGAGCGAAGCGTCCTTGTCGGCTTCAAGGTCGAGAAGCGAATCGGCCGCTTCCATCCCTACGGTGACTTCCTGATCGGGACGGGCACCATCGCTCACACCAGGAGCGGATTTACCGATAACTCCACCGTCCCATCCTTCGGTGGCGGCGTGGACTTCGACCTGAGCAAAAAATGGGCGCTAAAGGCCGACTACATCCGTCAATCGTGGAAGGTCGGCAAGGAAACGACCGGCTTCAGCCCCTCGACACTCTCCATTGGCATCGTCTACGGCTTCCACTTCTAACGTGCCATGTTAGATTTTGCCTATGACCCCCGAAGCAGCATTGTCCGAGCTTGGCATCGTCCTGCCCGCGCCTTCCGCCGCCGGCGGCAACTATGTACCGGCCAAACTCGTCGGCAAAACTCTTTATCTCTCGGGCGTCATTCCGATCGGCCCCGAAGGCATCGTCACGGGCCAGCTCACCGCCTCCAGCTCGTCCGAAGAGATCGACCGCGCCATCGCAGCAGCAAGGCTCTGTGGCGTTGCCCAACTTGCCGCGATCCGTAATTTTCTCGGCTCGCTCAACCTGGTCGCTGAAGTCATCAGCGTCAACGGCTACGTCTCCGCCGAGTACGGCTTCAACGACGCTCCCAGGGTCATCAACGGCTTCTCCGACTTCCTCGTCGAGGTCTTCGGCGAGGCTGGCCGCCATGTCCGCGCCGCCGTCGGCGTCTCCGCGCTCCCGCGCAATGCCCTCGTCGAAGTCCAGATGGCAGTCCTCATCCTATGAGCACCTACCACCTCACCGCCGACCCCACACACTCTCTCTGGGACAACACTCTCACGCCTCGCTTGTGGATCGACTCCGGCGACACCGTTCACCTCGAATGCCTCGATGCCAGCGGCGGCCAGGTCACAAGGCACTCCACACTTGCGGACTTTGAAACGATCGATCGCACTCGCATCCACGCGCTCACCGGCCCCATCGGAATCCACGGAGCGCAGTCCGGAAACGTTCTGGAGATTGAAGTCCTCGAAGTCGCCCATAAGGGCTGGGCCTGGACCAGCCTTATCCCCGGTCTCGGTTTCCTCGATCAGCGCTTCACCGAAGGCTATCTCTTCCAGTGGCAACTTGAACCCGGTATCACGCGCTCTCTCGCGCCTGCCATCATCCCGCTTCGCCCCTTCTGCGGCGTCATGGGAGTCGCCCCAGCCGAACGCGGAGTCGTCAGAACTCGCCCGCCCGGCTCTTTCGGGGGCAACATGGATGTACGCGAACTCAGTGCCGGCGCCAAACTCTACCTGCCCGTTTTCAACCCTGGAGCAGTCTTCTCCGCAGGCGACGCTCACGGCGCTCAAGGCGATGGCGAGGTCTGCATCAACGGCATGGAGATGCCTGCCGCGGTCACGCTGAGATTCAAGCTGCACCACGGCCAATCCATCACTGGCCCCATCCTGGAGTCGCCATCCCACGCAGAAGACGGCCCCGAGTGGGTCGTCATCGAATCCGGTACAGACGCCTTCGCAACCGCGCAAGCCGCCACATCCCGTCTCATCGATCTCCTCATCGCACGTTGGGATTTCGCCCCAAACCATGCCTATATCCTCTGCAGCATGGCCATGAAGCTTCGCTTTAGTCAGGTCGTCAACCGCCCCATGACCACCGTCAGCGCAGCCATCGCCAAGTCCATCCTGCCCGACCGCAAACTCTTCTGAAAGAGACCGCATGACCATCAACGATCCCGCAACCATCAAAGAGCTGGAAGACCTGTATCCCGCTTACGAGAAGGCTCTCGTCGAAAACGATGTCCCTACGCTCACGCGTCTCTTCTGGTCTTCGCCCATGGCTATGCGCTTCGGGGTCACCGAAAACCTGTACGGCACCGACGAAATCGAATCATTCCGTAAGTCCCGCCCCGCCGCAGGTCTGGCCCGACGCGTTATCCGTCTCGACATCGTTACCTTCGGCAAGGATCACGGCAGCGTTACGCTCGAGTTCGAGCGTGACGTCGGCACACGCGTCGTGCGAGGCCGCCAAAGCCAGATCTGGGTGAGACTTGAGGAAGGCTGGCGCATCGTGGCAGCCCATGTGTCGTTCCTGCCTTAAACCCTCACTTTTCAGACAAGAGATCGGGGCGTCAGCGTGCCGCCGCCCGCCACGCCTCGGCAAGATCCGTACTCAGGAAATGCTTCAACTGCGCGCGGCTCTCTTCATCGCGCGCGCGCAGCACGGCGCTCGGATGGATCGTAGCCATCACCTGTTTCGCGAACGGCGTTTCCAGCACCTTGCCGTGATCCTTCATCAGCGCAAACGTGCCACCCAGCAAGGACTTCGACGCACTTGCCCCCAGCGTGAGCACCACCTTCGGCTTTACTGCTTCAATCTCCGCCAGCAACCACGGTCTGCAGGCGATAATCTCCGACATTCTCGGATTCTGGTGCAGCCTCAACTTCCCACGCTGCACGAATTTGAAGTGCTTCACCGCGTTCGTCACATAGATTGACTTCCGAGGAATTCCCAAGTCATCAAGAATTCGGTCGAGCACTCCACCCGCCGGCCCGACGAACGGCTTTCCCTGCTTGTCCTCCTGGTCTCCCGGCTGCTCTCCCACCAGCATCAACGCTGCGTTCGCATCCCCGCGCCCCGGCACCACCTGGATTGCGTGGCAGTAAAGGTCACACCCTTTGCAACGCGGCAGCGCCTCGGCGAGCGCCGTCAACGAATGATCCTCCGGCACAAACGGTTGAGCTGTCGGCTGCGACTTCTGTTTCGTCACCATCTCCGCCACCCTCGTCTTCGATTGCGTGATCAACGTCGGAAGGGTCTGCACCTCTGGCAGATTTTTCCAATAGCGCACCGGCATCTCCGACTTCATCGCGGACGTATTCAGCCGCGCGGGATTGTAGATGCTCGTATAGTAGGCTCGCCAGAGCTCTTCCAACTCGTCCTCCGCCGGAGCAGCCTCACGCGGCATGCCAGGTGCAAAGTTCAACGTCTTGGCAACCGGATCCCAAGACACGCTCGCATCCGGCGTAAGGATCGTCCATCGCATAATTGCGAAGCGCTCTGCAAAAAACGGCGCAGCCAGCGACAGAATTCGATGGTCCGGCTGATACCACGCGATGAAGTGTTCACACTCATCATCCGGGACCGGCTCCGGCGGCGCGCATCGCTCGATCTCCGACTGCACTGGCCCAAACGGCGTCTCTGTCTCGAGCAGCAGATGATGAGCATTCGCATCGACGCCAACCAGCACCGGCTCATCGACCACCACCGGTCGGGGCGCCGGATCGTTCGGCTCCAGCACCTTTCGAAATCTCACAAACGCGTGCATCTTGTGCAGGTCGCGCCTCACCTGCGCCTCCAACTGCAGCAGGTCCGTCACATCGTCATCCGTCTCGAACTTCAGGAGATTTGGCTCAGCCTGTAACCGGTACAAGATCCGGTAGAGCAGGTTCCATCGCCCTGCACTTCGATGGACCGCGGCAA
Organism: uncultured Granulicella sp.; assembly: GCA_963693075.2. GTDB lineage: Bacteria > Acidobacteriota > Terriglobia > Terriglobales > Acidobacteriaceae > Edaphobacter. The sequence goes on from CAXMMP010000001.1 coordinate 1,426,266, forward strand.
TCTTAGCCGCATCCAGAAAGGCCCGAGGGACATGCGGTCGGGCGATCGGGGTTCCATGCGCAGATTCATCGATCTCCAAGGCAAGCGTCAAGGGTGCGGGAACCGTCGCATCCTGCAAGTCCAACTCATCCGGCCGATACCCCGCCACCAGCGCATCCCGCGCCACGATCCGCCAGGCTTCGAATTCAGGCTCCAGTAGCAGATGCTTCATAGCGAGCCCGTCAGCGCCGAAACCGGGGCGAACAAATCCATCTGCGCCGCCACCTCTGGCTCAGCTTGAATTGCACCCGATGGCAGATGATCCACCGTCACAAGGTAGGGAAGCGCCGCCTTCGTCCGAACATTCAGCTTCTTCAGGTCCGGCACCGCCAGCGGATGATACTTCCGAATCTTCAAGATCCGCTCAACATTCCGATACCCGATCCCGGGCACCCGCAACAGCGATTCCCTCGGCGCAGCATTCACATCCACAGGAAAATACTCTGGATGCGTTCTCGCCCAGGTCGTCTTCGGATCCTCAGTCAACGATAGCGACGGCTCCGCCTCACTCGTCAACTCGCTTGCCTCGAACCCATAAAAGCGCATCAGCCAATCCGATTGATACAGCCGATGCTCCCGAATCAGCGGTGCAGCCTTCAACGGAAGGCGCGCATCCGCCTCTGGGTACGGCGAAAAACCCGTGTAGTAGATCCGCCGCAACTTATGTTGCGCATAAAGGTGAGTGGCCGTCTTCAAAATTTGCCGATCGTTCGCCGGGGTCGCGCCTACCACCATCTGCGTCGACTGTCCCGCCGCCGCAAACTTCGGAGCCAGTATCGACCGCTTCCGATCCTCGTCGGCCTCATCCTTCCGCACAGCAATTTGCGCCATCGTCGACTCGATCACGGTCGATTTTTTTTCAGGCGCAAGCTGCACCAGATCGGCCTGCGTCGGTAGCTCAATGTTCGCAGAGAGGCGATCCGCAAAGAGTCCCGCCTGCTCAATCAACGCCGGCGAAGCCCCTGGAATCGCCTTCAGATGGATATAACCGCCAAACTTGTGCACCTGCCTGAGCTGCTTCGCAACGGACACCAACTGCTCCATCGTGTAGTCCGGCGACTGGACGATTCCCGAACTCAGAAACAGCCCTTCAATGTAGTTCCGCTTGTAAAAATCCAGGGTTAGGTTGACTACTTCTTCCGGAGTAAATCGGGCTCGCCGAATATCCGACGACACCCGGTTCACGCAGAACACGCAGTCGTACGTACACACATTCGTCAGCAGGATCTTCAGCAGCGAAACGCATCGCCCATCTGGCGTATACGAGTGGCAGATCCCCATCCCATCCGAGTGCCCCACGCCCTCGCCGTTCCCTTTGCGCTTCGCCCCCGACGACGCGCATGACGCATCGTATTTCGCTGCATCGGCGAGAATCTCGAGCTTTTGTTGAACATTCATCCGCAGCCTGCGGGGAGGATGCGCCACCCCCCGCTAGGAGTAGTATAGCGAACATCCGGCGAAAACGCGTTTCGAACTGCCTTCCCCCTCCAAGTTCAAGGCGATGGAGGATTTTGTCTGCTTTGCCCCGGGCTCAGGTGGCCGGTCAGCAGGTGATCGTGATCGATTCGAAGACCAGATTGAAAAGACGCCTCGCTATCAAACTACCGTGAACCAATCGCACGCCGGACCGATCGGACTCGTTCCACATCTTAGAAGATCTGGAAGTTCACCTCTACGTTCATCTCGACTGGCACGGCGTGGCCGTTCTCCATGGCAGGTTTGAACTTGTACTGGCGGACAGCTTCTACGGCTTTTTCATCGAGACCAAGCCCGATGCCGCGAAGCACGTGTACGTGCGTCGGATGTCCGGATGCGTCGACCTGGAGATAAACGAGGACGTTACCGGCGACCTTCGCTTTGCGAGCCTCTTCTGAGAACTCGGGTTCGGGGGCGAAGAGGACGACGGGCGCGGACACGCCGCCACCGATCTTTCTGATACCGCCGCCCATGTTGCCGCCTGACCCTGCGCCAATCCCGTTGCCATTTCCTGATCCGATGCCTGTGCCGCTGCCGTTCCCCATGCTCATTCCGACGAGCGGCGAGTTGGGCATGCCAAACTGTTGGACGTCCGTCTTCGCCATCTTGATGTCCTGCTGGACGTTGACGGTGACGGGCGGGGTAAGCTTCGCATCCTGAACCGCAAGCTTAGGCGGGTTGAGCTGCTTAGGCGCGAACTGCGGCGGGTTGCCGCGGGTTACGGGGGTAGGACTCTTCTGGCCACCGCCTCCGCCCATGGTCACAGCCTTCGGCGGGAGCTTTGGAGGTGGTGGTGGCACGTCCAGGGTGACGATCTGCGCTGGCTTGGCCGGGGCAATCAGGCCGGTCTGGCGCGCCGCGAACCATAGCAAAAATGCGATCAAACCAACGTTGAGGACAGTAGAGATGACAACCGATGTGGGGTCGCGCTTGACTGCCATCCGGTCCTGCACCGCGATGGGCTGCGAGGTGAGGACGAGCGGAGGGAGCTTTTCCGGGAAGAAGGTGTCCTTGATATTCGAAAAAAAAGACTCGAAGACTCCGCCCTTGGTGGCGCCGAGTTCACCAGAGAGGGTGACGTCATTCATGGGGCGGAGAGGCTGGTACGCTCTGCGGCGTCCTTGTTCAGCGCTTGGATCTGGTGGCAGGGGTACGTTGTTCGGCATAAACTCCTAATTCTTGCTTGCCGGAAAGAACTCCGGCGCAATCCTGACCGAGGCGATTGAAGTGGAAGGACCTGACCGGTAGCCGTTCGAAATCTGGCGACTGGTCGCAGAGAACGCTCGCATAGCTATCTTACTAAGTTTTTCAAATCGCTTACCGTTCCCTAATTTGACGCGCAAAACCTCCCTTTCGTCACTTGGAGCGCGGAAGATTCCGTGAGGGGTAACGCGCGGCATACGGGGTGGGCTGTTCAGGGCATGGAAACCGCTACAATGGGGGTTTGGAGCGCATTTTGCCGCTCCGGACGATGAGGCTATGCATGTCTGATGGGACGAAGGCCACGGTTGACTTGGTGGCCACCGGCGCGAAGCCGTTGAAGTCGACGTTGAACCTGCCGGAGACGGCATTTGCAATGAAGGCGAACCTGCCGCAGAACGAGCCCGCGAGGCTGGCCGGGTGGGTCGCACAGGATCTATACGGGGAGATTCGGAAGGCGCGGGCGGGCTCCCCCAAGTACATCTTGCACGATGGACCGCCGTATGCGAACGGCGCGATTCACCTTGGGCATGCGCTGAACAAGTGCATCAAGGATTTTGTCGTCAAAACCAAGACAATGGCGGGTTTCGACGCGCCGTATGTTCCAGGGTGGGACTGCCACGGGCTGCCCATTGAAATCAAGGTCGATGAGCAGTTGGGACGTAAGAAGCTTGAGATGCCGGCAGTCAGCGTGCGCCGGGCCTGTCGTGAGTATGCGCAAAAGTATGTCGACCTGCAGAGCTCGCAGTTTCAACGATTGGGAGTCTTCGGGCGATGGAACGATCCGTACAAGACGATGTCGTTTGACTACGAAGCCCGGATACTCGAGACATTCTACGAGTTCTTCGAGCAGGGATTCGTCTACAAAGGGCTGAAGCCGGTGTTCTGGTGCATCCACGACCAGACCGCGCTGGCAGAGGCGGAGGTCGAATACGAGCAGCATGTGTCGCCGAGCGTTTATGTGCGGTACAAGCTGACCTCGGATGCTGCATTGATCGATCCGAAGCTCACGGGCAGGGACGTCTTCACGATCATCTGGACGACGACGCCCTGGACGATTCCAGCTAGCCAGGCAGTGGCTTTCAACCCGGACATGGAGTATGTGGCGATCGATGCCCAAGGCCCCGTGTACATCGTTGCGGAGGCTCTCCGTGTAGAGGTGGAAAAGCGATGTGGTTTAGTCACGGCGGCTGAGCCATTGGTCCGGTTCAACGGGCAGAGGATGGAGAACGCGCAGTTTGCCCATCCATTTCTTGATCGCGTCGTAATGGGAGTCCTGGCGCCTTACGTTACGGCTGACCAGGGAACGGGGGCGGTCCACACGGCGCCGGCTCATGGCGTTGATGACTTTTATACCGGCAAGCGGTACGACCTGCCGGAGATCCAGTATGTCGATAACGCGGGGCGGCAGAAGAACACAGGCGGACAGCCCTACGAGGGACTAACGGTCTTCGAGTCGAACAAGGTCATCACGCAGGTGCTTCGGGACGCAGGCGCGCTGCTAAGTGCGAGCGAGTTCGAGCATAGCTATCCGCATTGCTGGCGATGCCATAACCCAGTCATCGTCAGGGCTACCGAACAATGGTTCATTGGCATGGAAACGCCGATGGCAGAGCCGGGCAGTGAGAAGCTCACCACGACCTTCCGGCAGCGTGCTCTCGACGACATCAAAACGGTGGTCTGGGATCCAGCCTGGGGTGAAGAGCGCATCTCGAATATGATCGCGACGCGCCCGGACTGGTGTATTTCTCGCCAGCGCATCTGGGGCGTGCCGATCGCCGTCTTCCTCTGCAGCAAATGCCATGAACCGCTGCACGATGCCGCGGTGAATGCTTCGATTGTGGAGTTGTTCAAGAAGGACTCGGCGGATGCCTGGTACGTGAAGTCGCCAGGCGAACTCCTACCCGAAGGAACGACTTGCGCTGGCTGCGGCAACGCCGACCGCGCGGAGTTCCGCAAGGAGATGGACATTCTTGACGTATGGTTCGAGAGTGGCGCGAGCTGGCATGCAGTCCTCGAGCAGGAACCGGAACTGCGCTTTCCTGCCGATCTTTACACCGAGGGAGGCGATCAGCACCGCGGCTGGTTTCACTCCTCTCTGCTCGAATCGACCGCCCTGCGCGGTATGGCGCCATACCGCATGGTGGCAACGTCGGGCTGGACACTCGATGAGCAGGGCCGCGCGTTTTCGAAGTCGCTCGGTAACGGCGTGGACCCAGTGGATGTAGCGAAGCGGCTGGGCGCTGAGATCATTCGCCTTTGGGTTGCCAGCGTGGACTTCCGCGAGGACGTGGCGGCGAGCGAAAGCCTGATGCAGCGCGTCGGTGACAACTACCGGAAGCTGCGGAATACACTCAAGTTCTTGCTCGGGAGTCTGAAAGACTTCAGCCCGGCGACCGACGCTGTGTCGTTTGCAAAGATGGAACCGCTGGATCAATATATTTTGGCTCGTACAGCGGAGCTCGATGCAAGGATTCGTGCGGCTTACGACGACTTCGAGTTCCATCGGGCGTATCACGCGTTGAATGAGTATGTGAACACCGACTTAAGCGCGCTCTACCTGGATGTGCTGAAAGATCGGCTGTACACGTTCGCACCGAACGCGCCGGCTCGACGAAGCGCGCAGACCGCGTTGTGGAAGATTGCCGAAGCGTTGATCCGGTTGATCGCACCGATCCTGAGCTTCACGGCAGATGAGGCGTGGGGATATCTGCCAAAGGTCGAGGGGCGCGAGGCAAGTGTTCATCTGGCGCTGTTCCCTGATATGGCGGAAATTGTGCCAGGGAATGAGGCGGGGCTCGAAGCGGAATGGAAGCAGTTACTGGAGGTTCGAGATTCAGTTCTCAAATCGCTCGAACAGGCGCGCGCGGAGAAGACTATCGGCAAGTCACTCGAAGCGTGTATCGCGATCCAAGTGCACACCGACCATCCGCAAAAACTTGAGCTCCTCAGCAAACATAGGGAAGAGCTGGAAGAATTATTCAATGTCTCTCATGTGGACTTAGGAACGTACACCTCGAACCCTCACCACCAGACTGAGAGCGGGATCACGGTGCAAGTATGGCGTTCACAGCAGCCTAAGTGCGAGCGGTGCTGGCGATTTCTGGACGAGGTGGGTAACGATTCACGTTACCCAACAGTTTGTTTGCGGTGCGCCGATGCCCTTAATGCCATCGGTTTTACGCCCTATGAGGCTGCGTAGCAGTACGAATTGCGAAGTGGAGAAGGATGGCTGGTTTGGAGATTGTTCATCGGAGAACGGGACGCGATGCCCGGCCGTGGTTGCTGCTGCTTGCAGGAGTCGTGATCTTGCTCGATCGTCTATCCAAGATTTGGATCGGCAAGCATGTGCCGGAAGGTCACTTCATCACGGTCATACCGAATGTGTTTCGGCTGTCGCATGTGTTCAACACCGGGGCGGCGTTCTCCATGTTTGCGGAATCGTTATCGCCGACGATCGTTCGCAATGTGTTAATTGGGTTTTCGCTGGTAGCGATCGTCGTGGTGCTTGGAATGATCTGGCGCCTGGGTCGCGCATGGACGCTCACCGGCATAGCGCTCGGATTGATCCTGGGCGGCGCAATCGGGAATCTTTATGACCGATGGGTGTTCAAATACGTTGTCGATTTTCTTGAGGTAAAGATCTATCACTATCATTGGCCGGACTTCAACGTCGCGGATTCGTGCATCGTGATTGGCGCGTGCCTGCTGTTGCTGGAGATCTTCCGGGCTGCTCCGGAAATTTAGCATTTATCAGCTTCGAGCCTTCCGCGCTCGAAGCTGACAGCTCAAAACACTCTCCTGAATCGTCACCAAGACTAACGTTGGCAGAGGACCTGGAGCCGACCGTCAATCGCGGATGGCTGCGGCTCGCGGCGAACTTCGCGAAGGTAACGCTCGCGGTTGCGCTGGGCAGTAAGAGACGCTCGATCGAGCGGTGGAATCTGAGCGCGGACTACCCGAGTATGCGTGGTGGCGGAGAGCGGCTGTCGCGCAGTCGGTGGTGCTTCAGCGGCGGGTGCCGGGGGATTCATCTCTTTGCGGAGCGTTGAGGCGAGTCCGACGAAGCAGGGAACAAAGAGCATAAGGCAGAACGAGACGCACGGAATCCAATAAGCCAACGGGGGCCTCTTTTTTGGTGGGATGATTCGCGCTGCGAGGGCCCGGAAAGCAGGAGGGTCTCTATGGACTTTGGTATGGGACGGAGTGTATCTGAATCGCGCTGTGTTTTACCAGAAAAATTTAGAGCCGAACTTGCTTCGGGTCCTGCATATAGAAGAACCGCGAGACGCGCCATGAAGCAAAGCATTTTCGTGTCGGCAGGCGCAATTTATCCAGGTCTCTACGGGATTGAGACTGGTTCATCCCCGATCTTGCTGCGACATTATTGGTGCCCGGAGGGGGACTTGAACCCCCACGACCTTTTCGGGTCTGCGGATTTTAAGTCCGCTGTGTCTGCCGATTTCACCATCCGGGCCGCCTCATTATCGTAGAGCAAATTCGATGGCGATGGGCTCCCTGCGCAAAGACACGTATCTGAAGCTCGCAATGACACGGAAGAAAATATCCCAGCCGCCCATGGTGCGCTCACGGTCAGGCATCATGACGCAGATGCCTTGGCTCGAGCTAAAGCTGGCCTTTGACTGAACGCCAGCTTTAGCTTTCAAGCAGCTTTGCACGGCCTCACTCCTATGTACCCCTGTACCCTCGAACCGGATCTTTATAAAATGAATTATCTCCGCTGACCTTCGAGCAAACGAGATGACGGTCCGAGGAGTTTGATTGCCCAGCCTAAGCCTTCGTTCAGCCTCTAAAATCGCCGTCCGCGACATGCATTCCTCGCGCGGAAAATTTACCTTCGTCATTCTCTCGGTTGCCATTGGTGTAGCCGCACTCACTGGTGTCCGCGGCTTCAGCTCGTCCTTCCGAGCCACTCTGCTCAACCGCGCCCGTTCTATTATGGCCGCCGATCTCTCCGCCCGCATGTTCTCGCAGCCTACCCCGCTGGAGCAGGCCGGCCTCGAACAGATCCAACGTGAAGGCGTCGAGATCACGCCTGTCACCGAACTCCTCTCCATGGCCTCCGCCGCCAAGACCATGGACCCGCTGCTCGTCTCCATCAAGGCCGTCGACCCGAGCAAGTACCCGTTCTATGGCGAGGTCGATCTTTCACCGGCCCAGAAGCTGCCAACTGCCCTCGACGCCAACACGGTCTCTGTAGCCGATGACCTTCTCGTCCGCCTCAAGATGCAGATTGGCGATCCACTCAAGATCGGCAACAAGATCTTCCGCATCGGCTCCGTCGTCGAAAACGAACCGGATCGCCTCTCGGGTAACTTTGCAGCAGGCCCGCGCGTCCTTATCTCCCGCGAAGGCCTCGACGAGAGCGGCCTGATTGCCCCCGGAAGCCACGCTGGACAGCGCTATCTCTTCAAAGTGCCGCCGCCGCAGAACGGTCGACCTATCTCCGACGAAGCGGTTGCCGACCTGAAAACACGTCTCATCAAGCTCTTACCCGAGTCGCAAGTCACCGACTATCGCGAAACCAACCCGGCCCTCACTGCGGGTCTCGACCAGGCAACAAGTCTGCTATCCCTCATGTCGCTTGTTGCTCTGGTGCTTGGCGCAGTGGGCGTCGCCATGGCCATGCGAGCCCACCTGCAGCAAAGGCTAGACACCATCGCCATTATGAAGTCGCTCGGCGCAGGCTCGGCGCAGATCATCAAGATCTACCTCATCCAAACGCTCTTGCTTGGTGCCGCAGGAGGACTCATCGGGGTTCTCCTCGGCATCGGTGTCCAGCTCGCCTTCCCCTACTTGCTTGCAACCCTCATCAATGTGCGCCCCGATCTGCATATCGATCCCCGCGCCGTCATCGCAGGCATCAGCGCCGGCATGCTGACTACACTTCTTTTCACGTTGCCGCCTCTTCTCGATATTCGGGGAATTCGTCCAATTCTGATTCTCCGCCGCGCCGTTGACGAAGAAGACCAACCCTTCTTCGCCTCCCTGGGTCGCCGTTTGAAGAAGAACCTTGTGCAGATTCTCGCTTTCATCGTCATCCTGCTCGGTCTCGCCGGAATTGCCTTCAAGGTCTCTGATTCGGTGTCCGTAGGAAAGTGGTTCACGGTCGGCCTGGTGGCAGTCCTGCTGGTTCTCCTCGCTGCCTCGTGGATCGTCCTGAAGTCGCTGAAGTTCTTCCTGTCTCGCACTCGCCTGCACCTGCCTTCCGCGCTCCGCCACGGTCTCGCAAACCTCTACCGCCCCGGCAATCCTTCGGCCGCCCTCTTGGCCGCGCTCGGCATGGGCGTCATGCAGATCATGCTCGTCTTTCTCATGCAACATGCGGTCGTCGAGCAGCTTCACATCTCTTCAGACCCGGCACTGCCTAACATCTTCCTGCTCGACATCGCTGACGACGAGATGGACGGAATCCGCAAGCTGCTCCTGCACTCACCCGCAGTCACCGCGCCGCCAGAACTGCTGCCGGTAGTGACATCCCGTATCCTGGCGCTCAACGGCGTTGCCGCAGCGGATATCAAAACCCAGAATTTCCCCCACCGCATGCTGCAATCCATCCAGCTTACCTATGCGGACTCCGTCGTCCCAGGGGCGAATGTAGTTGAAGGAAAGTGGTGGACCAAAGACCAGGCATCCCAGGCTGACCAGAAGCCTCTTGTCGCGATCGCCCGCCGGCAGGCGCAGCGCCTAGGTCTGAAGATTGGCTCAACGGTTACTTTCTCCGCCGAAGATCGCAAGTTTGACGCGACGGTGGCAGCTCTCATCCAGGCCGACGGCCAGCACGCCTACAGTCGTGCAGAATTCATCCTTCCGAAGAAGTCACTCCAAGGCCTGCCCGTGGTCTGGTACGGTGGCGTCCACGCTAAACCGGAGATGGTCCCACAACTTCAGCGCGCACTCTACACCGCCTACCCAACCGTCACCGTCATCAACGTAGCCCAGGCACTCGAAACCATCCGCACGGTTGTCATCCAGATCATCTACGTCGTTCAATTCCTGTCGGCGTTCTCCATCTTTGCCGGTATCGTCATCCTTGCTTCGAGCATCGCCGGAACGAAATACCGCCGAATCCGAGAAGTCGTCGTACTCAAAACGCTCGGCGCCACCCGCACGCGCATCGCCACCATTTTCTCTATTGAGTTTGCCGTGCTCGGACTAGTCGCCGGTGTCGTTGGAATATTCTTCGCGAACATTGTCGTCGCTGGTCTGCTTCGCACCCTCGGCATCCCACGAGTGATTGAGTGGGGCTGGGACTTCGGCGGCCTGGCCGCGATGGCGCTCATCACGGTTGCCACCGGGTGGGTAGCCAGTCACCGGATCCTCGGTCAGAAGCCACTCGAAGTATTGCGCGAGGAATAGAAGCGCCTTGATGGAAATTTAGTTTGTTGCACTGCTGATGGTGCATGTGGATATTTTCAGCTTGCTAAAAGCGAAATAAAAGCGAAAATAGGAAGCATGTCGGCGGCGATCCATTCCTACTCAAGTCTCGTGAGGCAGCAGGTTGAGGAGTCGCTTGCAGCACGCGGCGGAGCACGCCTGGCTTTGGCTCCGCGACTGGTGCGGGACGGTTTGGGCACCGGGTATGAGGGACTCGATGCCGTCCTGCGCGGTGGATTACCCGTAGCGGGAACGAGCGAGATTGTAGGGAGCCGCTCAAGCGGAAGGGCGACGGTCGCCGCCGCTTACCTGGCAGAACGCACCCGGGAAGGGCAGGTTTGTGCCTGGGTGGATGTATGCGGAGACATGACGCCGGATGCGTTTGTAGCGAATGACGGAGATCTGGAGCGGGTGCTTTGGGTGAGATGCTCCGGCAACCGCCATGTTGAAGAGGTAAGCCAGAGAGCGCTATCCCGAGCGGACTTGCAGATGGTGAGCTATCAAAGGGATAAGACGGTTGGTACGCCAGGTGTAAAGAATCGGGTGCTCGGTGAGGTGAGGAAGGTACAAGTCAGCTCGGATCGTTTGCCGAAGCGCAGAGGAGATCTCGTCTTGAAAAAGGGCGAGCGCAGCACTGCTGTAACCCAGGACGCCCTTCGTGCTTTGCCTTCGCTGATCATGGCGCAACCGGAGAGTCGGCAAAAGGGGAAGAAGCCCTGGGGACGTTTGGAGCAGGCGATCAAGGCAGTGGATTTGCTTGTGCAGGGAGGTGGGTTTGGAACGATTGTCATGGATATGGGTGGAATTCGGCCGGAGTTCGCGCGAAAGATTCCGTTGGCTACATGGTTCAGGTGGCGAGCGGCCCTCGAGCGCACAAGGACGGGTTTGCTGGTGCTCTCGCAGGCTGGATGTGCCGGCTCGAGCGCTGAGATGATGCTGCGTGTCGAGGCAGAGGTGCCTGATTCAGGAACAGTGATGCTGGGGATATCTCACCGGCTGGAAGTGTTGAGAAGGAGATTTGAGGAGGTTGCTGGCCGGAAGAAAGGCGTGGGGCGAACCTCAGCATGGGAGAGCAGGCCAGGATGGGCGAGTTATGGCTGAACCACTTGGAGATTGGGTCAATACCGCCAATGCCGAAGATAGTGAAAGCTATGGCTGTGTTGTGGTGGCACAGCTAGCTGTGCAGTCAGCGATGAGAGTGCGGCCTCATTTGAAGAAGAATGCTGTTGTGGTGATGGAAGGAAAGCGGCCGTTGGAGCGAGTATGCTCCCTCAACCGCATCGCCGAGCGGATAGGTTTGAGGCACGGAATGTCGCGGGTAGAGGTAGAGACCTTCAGTGATGTTCAAGTGCTGACGCGCTCAACGGCAGAAGAGGATGTAGCACGGGCGGTTTTGTTGGAAGCGATGGGAGCGTTTTCCCCGCGGATTGAGACGCGTGCGGTTGGTGTGGATTGGGAGTGTGTGCTCGATCTTACCGGGACGGCTCGGCTATTAGGGGACAGTGCGGCTGTAGGGCGGAGCATCGTCGTGCAAATCGAAAAACTAGGATTTCATGGGGTAATCACTGTCTCGGAAAATGTGGATGCAGGTGTCTTAGTGGCGCGTGCATTGGCTTGGGGCTTGCCCACGGCCACAATACTGCACCCTGGAGTTTCGGTCATACCCAAGGCAGACGTCGTGAAGGCTTTGGCAGGGCTGCCGTTAAGTGTGCTGAAGTTGGACGAAGAGGTTGCGGAGAAATTTGAGCTTTGGGGAATCCGGACGCTCGGAGAGTTGGCATCTTTACCCGAGTCTGCGCTGATTGCTCGCATGGGCCAAGCCGGAAAGAGGCTCTTGTTCAGGGCAACGGGTGAACTGCCGCATCTGCTGAAACCAGTGTTAGACGAGGTCGTACTCGAAGAGAGCCTTGAGTTGCAGGCTGCTGCTGAGACTCTTGAGCCACTCCTTTTCGTGTTGAACCCGATGCTGGAGCAGTTATGTGCCACGGCCGCGCAACAGGCTTTGGCGATCGCGGCGGTCACAGTGGAGTTCAAGTTAGAGAAGAAAATAGAAACGAGCCGAGCAGCTACAGAGATTCCTGGCGCAGTCCGAAAAGAAAATGAGGTTGAGGCGGGAACTCGGTTCTTGCGAGAGATTAGACCTGCGGTCCCCACGCTTGACCGAAAGCTATTGCTGAAGCTGCTGCAATTAGAACTGGAGGCACATCCCGCGCCGGCGGCAGTTCAGCATGTGACTTTGCGAGCGGAAGCAGGTAAGTCGAGCCGTATTCAGATTGGCTTGTTTGAGCCGCCGATGCCAGAACCGACACGCTTTGAAGATACGTATGCGCGGCTTGTCTCTGTGATCGGTGAAGGAAATGTTGGACGGGTAAAACTTCTTGATACCCATGAGGCGGAAAGTTTTGCGCTGGAGCGGTTTTATCTGCCAGGTCCTGGCTACAAGGCTTCTCTTGCTCGAGAGGTTGGTTTGAAGCCTGGTATGGCTCTTCGGCGGATGCGGCCACCGGTTTCGATCGATGTGGAGCTACGTGGTCAAGAGATTCTTAGATTTTGGTTTGAAACTCAATCGTACGAAGCGGTGCGTTGTTTTGGGCCCTGGCGGAGCAGTGGCAATTGGTGGTGTGGTCAGGTGTGGTCGGTGGATACGTGGGATGTAGCGGCGCGTGCAGAGGACGAGGAGTTGCTCATTTGTCTTGTTGGACACGATCTATTGAAGCAATCCTGGGTGCTTGAGGGGATTTATGACTAGGTCAAGCGAATTTGCCTTCAAGGCGGACGCCTGATGCTTCGTAAGGTTTGCGTGAGTTCTCTATGAGTAATGATCGGAAGTATGTGGAACTGCACACAGCAAGCGCATTTTCATTTTTGGAAGCTGCAAGCTTGCCAGAAGCGCTTGTCGATCGTGCGAAAGAGCTTGATATGGGCGAATTTGCATTGCTTGATCGCAATGGCTTATACGGAGCTGCTCGCTTTCACGCGTTTGCAAAGAGTAAAGGATTGAAGGCAAGAATAGGTGCGGAGATCTCAGTCAGTGATTTTATGGTCGAAGGCAAATCGCTCGAGATGCTAAGACCAGCCAGGTGGCTTCCACACCAGTTGCGCTCGGAGCCGATTCGGATTCCATTGCTCTGCGTCAATCATGTCGGCTATCGAAACCTGTCGCAGATGATTACGCGATTCAAGATGCGCGAGCGGGTCAAGTGCGAGGGTGCAGCGCGTCTGCGAGATCTGGAGGAGTTTGCTCCAGGGCTGGTTGCTTTGACTGGTGGCGCGGAGGGTCCTCTCGCTGCCGCTTTAGTTGAAGGCGGCGAGACATCTGCGAAGGTTGTTGTTGAGCGAATGGTGAACACATTTGGCAGAAATAACGTCTATGTTGAGTTGCAGCGACACGGTGATCGGGCGGAGGAGATGCGGAATCAATCAGCGGTTCGAATTGCGGAGAGTCTGCAACTGCCGCTTCTTGCGACGAACGGGGTTCGATATGCACGTGGCGTCGATCGCGAGGTGCTGGATGTGTTTACGAGCATTCGCAACGGTGTAGGGCTGGAACAGGCTGGACGGCTGCTGGAGGTGAATTCCAAAAGATTTCTGCGTAGCGCGAAGGCGATGTGCCGAGTATTTGCGGATCTTCCGGAAGCAGTCGAAAACACGGTACACCTGGCAGAGCGGCTGGAGTTCGAGCTGGATCAGGCTGGCTATGAATTTCCAACTTACGACGTGGGCGATCACGAGACGATGGACTCGTTCTTGAGAAAACGTGTTTTCGAGGGTGTCGAAAATCGCTATGGAATAAAGCGTGACAGGGACCTTTACGAGCGAGCAAAAGTACAGGTGGAACGCGAACTGAAACTGATTGCACACTTGAAGTTTTCGGGTTATTTCCTGATCGTGTGGGACGTGATTCGGTACTGCAAGCGAAACGATATCTTGGTCCAGGGCCGTGGGAGCGCGGCAAACTCCGCAGTCTGTTATGCACTCGAGATTACGGCAGTCGATCCGGTGGGGATGAATCTCTTGTTTGAGCGATTTCTGAGCGAGAATCGTGGCGAGTGGCCCGATATCGACCTCGATCTCCCCTCAGGCGACAAGCGCGAGCGGGCAATTCAGTATGTCTATCAGCGATACGGTGAGCTGGGCGCTGCGATGACAGCCAATGTAATTACTTATCGAGGTAAGTCGGCCGCTCGAGAAGTAGGAAAGGCCCTTGGATTTGATGCGGAGTCGTTGGCTAGGCTCTCCGGTTTGGTAAGCCAGTTTGAGTGGCGCGGCAAGAGCGACACCATGGAGAATAATTTTTCTGCCGCCGGCTTCGATGTGGCGCACCCGCGCATCGCAAAGTACCTGGAGCTTAGTCTTCGCATGCAGGATCTTCCCCGCCACCTCGGACAGCACTCGGGTGGCATGGTGATCTGCAAAGGACTGCTGAACCAGATAGTCCCGATCGAACGAGCCAGCATGGCTGGCCGCACAGTTGTCCAGTGGGATAAGGAAGACTGCGCCGAGATGGGGATCGTCAAGGTCGATCTGCTGGGGCTGGGGATGATGGCAGTCGTCAAGGATTGTCTTGAACTCATACCCGCGCACTATGGGGATAAGGTGGATCTGGCACAGTTGCCGCAAGACGACGAGGTGTACAAGGTGCTTCGCGCGGCGGATACCGTGGGAATGTTCCAGGTTGAGAGCCGGGCGCAGATGGCGTCTTTACCGCGAAATGGGCCGGAGAGGTTTTATGACCTGGTGGTGCAGGTGGCAATCATCCGTCCCGGGCCGATCGTCGGCAAGATGATGCACCCGTATATGCGGCGTCGTCAGAAGAAAGAGGAGGTGACATATCCTCACCCGCTGCTTACAGAGACGTTGGAGCGAACGCTCGGCGTGCCATTGTTTCAGGAACAGCTCTTGCGGATGGCGATGGTCGTGGCAAACTTCTCGGGAGCCGAAGCAGAGGAGCTGCGGAAGGCAGTTGGCATGCGGCGTTCGATGGAGCGAATGACGGAGCTTGAGGGCAAGATGCGCAGCGGCATGACTGTGAACGGGCTGGATGAAGCGACACAAGAGGGAATCATCCAAAGCATTCAAAGCTTTGCCTTGTACGGTTTTCCTGAGAGTCATGCTGCGAGCTTTGCGCTGATTGCATACGCGTCGGCCTACTTGAAGGTGAAGTTTCTGGGAGCGTTTACTTGTGCGATTTTGAATAATCAGCCAATGGGATTTTATTCAGCGGCAGTACTGGTAAAAGACGCTCAGCGGCATGGGCTGCGGGTCAAGTCGATCGACGTAACGCGATCGGGATGGGACTGTAGCCTTGAGCCAGAAGAAGATGGGACGTTATCGCTTCGGCTTGGCTTACGGTATGTGAAAGGCCTGCGGCAGGCGACGGCTGAGACCATGTTGCGGACACGGATCCATGCTGGCGGCTTCAAGAGTGCTGACGAGATTGCGCGACGGGTTCCGGGAATCAATCGTCGCGAATTGGTGCAACTGGCCAGGGTGGGAGCATTGAACTGGGTGGGTGGTGTCGAAAATCGACGGGATGCAGTCTGGCAGGTAGAGGAGGCTTGCCGTGGAGCGGGTCCCTTATTGCAACGAGCCGGTGACATGCAGAGTCTTGAGAGCATCGAGGAAGGAAAACAGAAGGCGCTGAGAATGATGTCGACTGAGGAACGCTTGGTGGCGGACTATTCCGGAAGTGGACTAACAATTGGGCCGCATCCGATGGCTTACCAGAGAGACCGTCTCAAAAAGATGCGAGTCAAGTCTTCAGCGGAACTGCGCGAAGGGAAGGACGGAAGCTTTGTGCGAGCGGCAGGTAGCGTGATTGCACGGCAAAGACCCGGAACCGCAATGGGTTTCATCTTTCTTTCAATGGAAGACGAGACGGGCATCACAAACGTGATTATTCACCCGGATTTATATGAACGGGAGCGTGTCACGGTGACGCGAGGACGCTTCTTATTCGTCGAAGGAAAGTTGCAGAATGAAGATGGAGTCGTGCATGTGAAAGCCGACACAGTAGAGGTCATGGAGATGGGGCGCATGGAGGTACCGTCTCATGACTTCCACTAACCCCGTGTGGTGCGAGGAGGAGATGCGATGGCTTGAACCTGAGCCGCCTAAACCGAGAACGGGTGCCCGTGGTTGTGCAAGTAGTCTGCGGGCGGAGATATCGGTACGGGGTCTGGTGCGGGTTCGGGTGGGAGATGAGGTCACGCGCGGTGCTCAACCGAGTGTGGTGTATGCGCCTTCCGGGGAGTCGTATCGGAAGTCGCACGGGAATTTCATCGATGCGTCGTACAGGCGAATCGTTGCGAACCCGGACTGGGCTCGACGACTTAGAAAAGCGCACACCGCGAAACGTCAGGCGCGGGCTACGGGCGTCAACGAAGAGGTGAGAGCATGGCGGGAGTTAGACTGCGCAACGAGCTCGGACGCGCTGCTGATGAATATCTTTTGTTACCCACGGCTTTGGACTTCCTCCGGTTTGAAGGCCCTGCTCGGAGTCGAAAGCACTGACGACCTTGAGTTTGGATATAAGCCGCGAACGACGCTGTTGCGGGGGCTGAAAGACTGCACGGAGATCGACATGCGTTTGGGAGACTTGCTGGTAGAGGCTAAGCTAACTGAATCTGATTTCCAGTGGGGAAGGACACGTTTGGTCGAGCGGTACCGCAATTTTGACGAAGTCTTTGAACGCGAAGCCTTGGACATAGGACCACGCGGCTTCAAATCCTACCAACTCATTCGCGGTGTACTCGCGGCCCATACTCTAGGAGCGCGGTTTTGCGTTCTATGTGACTCGCGGCGGCCGGACTTGGTGGAGGCTTGGTTCGGCGTGATGCGGGCCGTGCGGAGCATGGAGTTGGCAAGCCGGCTACAAATCGTCACATGGCAGGAGGTCACCAAATGTTTACCGGGGGCGCTGCAAGAATTCCTCTCTGAAAAGTACGGAATCGTGGCCGGCTAGGGAGTTGTCGATGGAGGTGGTTCCTGCTGCGGTGCCCCCAGCTTCTTCCATTCCTGGACCTGTTCCGCTCCTTGCTTTTCGTTCGCTACGCGCAAACGATTGTATTTCTCAAGGGCGACCCGAGCTTCTTCGGTTCGGTGCAGTTTGCGATATTCGCGGGTCAACTCATACAGCGATCGCTTGGCGACCTCGCTATTAGGATTGGCATTCGCACTCTTCTCCAACCACACAACTGCCTCGTCATCTTGACCAAGGCTCGATAGACCGCGCCCGAGGTAGTATTCCGCAATCGGCGAGCCCGGATAAACCTTCTGCATCTGCTGAAGCAGCGGAACGCCGGCAGCGCTTTCACCCCGTTCCACTTCAATTGATCCGAGGTTGTAAAGTGCAACCGGATTCGATGGCCCCAGATCTAGTCCTTTCTGGTAAGCCTCCTGTGCCTGATCAAGTTGATTCATACTGTGGAATTCGTCGCCCAGCGCCTCGTATAAATCCGGATCTCGCGGCTGCTGCTGAATCGCAGCCCGGAATTCGACGATCGCCTCCTGATGCTTCCCACCATCAGCGAAGAGTTGCCCCTGCACATTGTGAACATGCCAGCTATTCGGGTCGAGCTTTGCCATGCGCGCGTATGCGCTTTTGGCCACCTGATTATGAGCGAATCCCTGGAGCTGAAGTACGTTGAGATCGTTCGGTGTAAGCTCAGCCGCCCGGTCGAAGGAGTTGGCAGCGCGCTCAGGATGTCCTTGGGCAAGTTCCAGACGGCCAAGCCACACGTCCGTTTCAGAAGACCCGGGGTCGAGCGCCAGCTCAGATTGAAACTCTTTGCGAGCTTCGTCCGGTTGATTATTTTGGTACAGAAAGATGCCCGCAAACATGTGGGCCGACTTCGCATTCGGATCGATCGCAATAGCCTGATGAAGTTCGGAGACAGCAGCATCACCCTTGCCTTCGCGCCCAAGAACCAGTCCAAGGTCGAGATGAGCTTCGGCCGCTCCGGGAGCGACGCGGACAGCCTCCCGAAACGCGGATTCAGCAGCGGGCCCATCGCCTCGATGCATCGCCTCGGCTCCGCGCTGTAGAGCCGCGTCGAGCTGAGAGGTCTGTGCGGCGAGTGGAGTTAGGATCGAAATTGCGCACAGAATGGTGAGGATGGAAGGGGTGGGTGGCACGCAAACCATCATATACGCGGCTCTCCGTGCCATGTACCGCAATGTCAATCATCACGGTACAGGGGTGAACGGCTACTGGAGTTCGAGCGCCAGCTTCTTCGTAACTGGATCAAGCTCCGTCAGTTTGAAGGAGCGGATCTGGCCTGCCGCAAGGGCACCCGTGCTCGGCGCGGTCTTCGCTGGCTTGGCGACAGGTTTTGCATCCGCATGGGCGGTCTTCCACTTCGAGCTGAGCATCGAGCCGAGTTGTGAGAGATCTACCGGTGCGCCGCTGGTCTGGGTCGGCGTCTCCTCGGCGGGTGCGGGCGGAATGGTGCAGGGGGCAACAATGCCTTCGCCGAGTTCGACGCGAGCCGTGTTTGAAAGTGTATCGATGTCGATGATGCGGCCCGAGACGGTATCGCCGACGACGTGTTCGAGCAGGAATTCGTCAAGGCCAGTCGGGACCATCTGCTTGATCGAGAGTCGAAGCTGGCGTTTCTCGCGATCAATCTCAAGGACCTGTGCTTTGACGATCTGACCGACACGAAGTTCGTCGGACGGATGATTGATGCGCTTTTCGGCGGTGATCTCGGAGATGTGGATGAGACCTTCGACGCCTTCGGTAATGGTCATGAAGGCGCCAAACTTGGTGATCTGTGAGATGGGGCCTTCGACGACCGCGCCGGGGTGAATCGTTTTCGTGATCTCGAGGAACGGATCGCCCAGTGCCTGCTTGAGGCCGAGGCCAATACGCTTGGCCACCGGATCGATCGAGAGAATGACGGCTTCGACCTGATCGCCAACCTTGACGATGTCGGAGGGCTTGCGGACCTTCTTGCCCCAGGCCATTTCGCTGATGTGGATGAGGCCCTCGATCCCGGGAGCAAGCTCGACGAACGCGCCGAAGTCGGTCTCGCGGGTGACTGTGCCCTTTACTTTTTCACCCAGTTGAAAACGCTCGGGAACCGTATCCCACGGATGCGATTGAAGCTGCTTAAGTCCGACGGCAAGCTTGCGCTTTGCGGGGTCAGTCGAATCGATCTTGAGGATCACGACGTCGATCTGATCGCCGACCGAAAGCATATCGGCAGGGTTCTCGACGCGGTGCCAGGCAATATCCGAGATATGGAGGAGAGCGTCGGCGCCGGAGAGGTCCACGAAGGCACCGAAACTTGTAAGGGAGCGGACCGTGCCCGCAACAACCTGTCCCTCAGCAAGCTCTCCGAAGCGTGCATCGGATGCGGCGCGGGCTTCTTCTTCAACCACCGAGCGGCGATCGACGACAGCATCCGGACGACCGGACTCACCACCCTCCAGGTCGAGGGTTGTGATGCGCACGCGGATCACCTGGCCGACGAGTTTTGCCATCTCGTCGGCATCGCGGGTGCCTGAGCGTGACGACGGCAGGAAAGCGCGCATGCCGATATCGACGGTGAGACCGCCCTTGACGAGTCCAGTGACGGTGCCTACAACCGTGCCCTTCTTCTCGAAGGTCTCTTCAAGGGAAGAGAAGTCCTGAGGCGCGACAGGTCCACGCTGACGGGTCAGTTCGTAGTAGCCGTCGAGATCGCGGCCTTTGACGGTCACGCGGAACGTATCCCCAGGCTCGACGGCCTTTTCATCCTTGGCAAAAACGCTCAACGGCAGGATGCCCTCGGTTTTGTAGCCAATGTCCAGGTAGACGGAGTCTTCGGAGACGGCAACGACGGTGGCGTCGATCTGTTTATTACCGGATGTACGGTCGACGGCGCTGGCGCGGGAGGCATCGTCCTGGCGGAGGAGGGTTGCGAAGTCTTCGGTTTCTTCAGTTTCTACGGGAGGGTTATTGTTCGAGGTATCCACCCACTGATTATAGGTCTGGACAGCATGTGCGGGTTTGATCCACGTAGGCGAAAAGCCGGAACGCCACGATGTGAGCGACTTACCGCGGCGTTCCGTTCACAAAGATGCATTATTTGCTTGCGGCGATCACTGGCCTTCCGTCGCTTAGGAGCACCAGCGACCGACCGCCGACGATGATCTTGTGCTCAAGTTCAAAGGTGGAGAAGGGATTGTCGATATTCTCAGTGCGCAGGACAACAGCCCAGGGCGTTTTGTTCGGCGGAGTTGGCAAGGTGAACTCGACACCATCCGGAGATGCGTTGATGAGCATCAGGAATGAGTCGTCGGTCACTTCGTTGCCGTCCTCGTCCATAACGTTCAGGGTCTTGCCGTTCAGCATCAGACCGAGCGACTTATTCCAGCTCTGATTCCAGTCGTCATCAGAAAACTCCTGACCGTTGGCGCTGTACCATGCGATGTCACGCACTACTGATCCGCGAATCGTTCGATCCTGAAAGAACTTACGGCGGTGAAGATTCGGATGGGCACGACGAAGCTGAATCAGACTTGCCGTAAATTCCATCAATCGGCGGCGTGGAGCATCAAGGTTCCAGTCATACCAGGTAAGCTCATTGTCCTGGCAGAAGGCGTTGTTGTTGCCCATCTGCGAGCGCGCAACTTCGTCTCCCCCGGCAAGCATGGGAACACCTTGCGAGAGCATGAGCGTCGCAAGGAAGTTGCGTGTCTGGCGTTCACGGAGTTCGTTGATTCCCGGGTCTTCGGTCGGGCCTTCGGCACCCATATTCCAGGAGTCGTTGTCGTTGGCTCCATCCTTATTATCCTCACCGTTCGCGTCATTATGTTTGTCGTTGTAGCTGACAAGATCATCGAGCGTAAACCCGTCATGCGCGGTGATGAAGTTGATGCTCGCGTACGGCTTGCGGCCGTCTGATTGATAGAGATCCGAGGAGCCTGTGAGCCGGTTGGCAAAGTCCGAAAGTGTGCCTTCGTCGCCCTTCCAGAAGCGACGCACGGTATCGCGATACTTGCCGTTCCACTCGGCCCAAAGGACAGGGAACTGACCGACCTGGTAACCGCCATCGCCTACGTCCCAAGGTTCGGCGATCAGTTTCACATCGGCAAGTGTTGGATCCTGGTTGATGGTATCGAAGAAGGCGGAGAGCTTGGAGACGTCGTGGAACTCGCGCGCGAGCGTGGCGGCAAGGTCGAAGCGGAAACCGTCCACATGCATCTCGGTCACCCAGTAACGCAGTGAGTCCATCAGCAGCTTGAGCACTTGCGGGTTGTACACGTTCAGCGTATTCCCGGTGCCGGTGTAGTCCATGTAGTGGCGCGGGTCGCCATCTACGGTGCGGTAGTAGGTGGTATTGTCGACGCCTTTGAAGGACAACGTAGGTCCGAGCTGATTGCCTTCGCAGGTGTGGTTATAGACGACGTCAAGGATGACTTCGAGGCCGGCTGCGTGCAGGTCTTTGACCATCTGTTTGAACTCATTCACCTGGCAGCCGTTGTCGCCGCAGGAGCTGTAGCGCGACATGGGCGCGAAGTATCCGAGCGTATTGTAGCCCCAATAATTCGAGAGCTTTATATCGAGAAGGTGACCGTCGTCGATGAAGTGATGGACGGGCAGGAGTTCGACTGCGGTCACGCCGAGTTTCTTAAGGTAGTTGATGCTTGCGGGATGGGCGAGGCCTGCATAGGTTCCGCGAAGTTCTTCGGGGACCATTGGGTTGCGCTCGGAATAACCCTTGACGTGGACTTCGTAGATGATCGAGTCGGCCAACGGAGTGTCAGGAAGTTGGTCGCCTTCCCAGTCGAAGTTGTGGTCGATGACGATGGATTTGGGAACGCCGGCTGCCGAGTCCTGGGTATCAATTTTAGTGTCGTCGCCGGAGGTGACATCGTAGGCGAAGATCGGCTGCTTCCAGTCGACGTCGCCGGAGATGGCTTCGGCGTAGGGATCGACGAGCAGTTTGGCTTTATTGAAGCGGAGACCTTGGTTCGGATCCCATGGGCCGTCGACGCGATAGCCATACTGCTGACCATGTTTCACGCCGAGGATGAAGCCGTGATAGACGAAAGCGGTATGTTCTTTGAGCTCGACGCAGTCGGTTTCCTTGCCATTTTCGTCGAAGAAGCAGACGGCGACAGAGGTTGCGTGTTCGGAGTACAGGGCGAAGTTGGTGCCTTTAGGGTTTGGTTTGGCGCCGAGGGGATAAGGGCGTCCAGGCAACAGCTTTCGTGACATGATGTGAGCTCTTTGGGTATCTGAATTCCCGTTTATCGTTACGGGTCAGTCTGGTAGATGCTCAGTTCGGCGCAATCGTTATACGGGAGAGCTGACGATCGAGGGAGCAACCTGCATTTCTTGCTGGTCTCCGGCAGCTCCAGACGTTGCCCATTCGATCTCCGGCAGCGTCGCGCGAGCGAAGTGTGAAAGATCGTACCGTCTGACTTAGAGTTCGGTCCCGAAGACGGATTGCTCGACGAGCATGCAGAAGATGTGCTCAAGCACGAGGTGGCTTTCCTGGATGTTCATCGTGATTTTGGATGGGATGATGATGTTGTAGTCGCACAATTCGCGCATTTGGCCCCCGCCGTTGCCGCTGAAGCCGACGGTGTGGACGTGCTGTTTTCTCGCTTGTGCAAAGGCGCACAGGATGTTGCGGCTGTTGCCTGACGTGGAGATTCCGAGGAAGACGTCGCCGGGTTGGGCGAGAGCTTCGATCTGGCGGGAAAAGACCTGGTCGTAGGACCAGTCATTGCTGATGGCAGTCAGGATGGAGGAGTCAACGCTTAGGGCGATGGCTCGCAGGGCGGGACGGGTCTCTGTGAGGCGGACCACGAACTCGGCTGCAAGATGCTGCGCGTCCGCAGCAGATCCGCCGTTCCCGGCAATCAGTAGTTTGCCGCCTCCTTTGAGAGCATTTGCCGTTAGCTCCGCAATCGCGACCAGAGTTGACTGAATCTCTTCGTCGTCATGTACCAGTTGGAGGGTCGAAAGGGATTGCGCGAGTTGGCGACGGACGATGTCTTGCATCGTGCCAGTATCTCTCGGAAAACTACCGCTTGAAGGAGAACTTTTTGTGCGCGAAATAGCTGTAGCACGCGATGCAGCCCGAGTTGACGATGAGGGCCAGAAGCGGCGCATGAGGCGCGGTGAGCGAGTAGTGGAGGAACAGGTTGGTCGCAACCGGCAGAATGAGGGACGGCAGAGGCAGGCTGATGCTATAGACAGCAAAACACTTCAGCCACTCTTTCAAGTAATTACCGTTAGTTTTGAAAACAAACCACTTGTAGCCGAGGAAGGCGACCGTGATGGCGAAAGGCAGTGCCGTGTAGTTGGCGATGGGAACTACAACGGAAAGGTGCAACTTCGGAAAGAGCACCTCGATCGGATGAACCAGAACCCAGGCAAGGCCGATGCTGAAGCCAGTGTTGAATGCGCCAACGAGCAGGAAGCGGATCACCTCGGCGGCGGGCAGGGCGCGGCGCAGAGCAGCGAACGGGCCGTGGGCCGCCGGGTCTGGTGTTGTTGGGGAGGTCTGGGTCAGGCTAGGCAAAGGCGAGGTCTCAACTCATGAGTTTAGCTGAATCTAGCGCAGATATGAGTCAGTCTTGTCGAGCCAGTCCTGACGCGGCGGTGAAAAAAAGTCAATATCTTCCGTATCCTCAAGCGCGGTTGCAGAGTGAGGAACATTCGGCGGCAAAACGATCAGTTCGCCAGCGCGGACAATGATCGACTTGCCTTCGACCACAAACTCCAACGCACCTGAGAGGATCAGAGCAATCTGTTCGTTCGGGTGAGAGTGCTCCGGGACGACACAGCCTTTTTTCAGCAGAATGCGGGCCGCCATGCCCTTTTCGCCGGAGACATATTGGCGGGTAAGTAGGGGATTCATGGGTTCGGGGGTGATATCAGCCCAGCGGTGATGGGTGGCGGTTTGTTCTGGCATCGGATCTCCTGCGATGTTGGATACGAAGGTACATCTTTAGAGTAAGCGACGCGATTCCTTACAGATTGTTGACGCGCTTCGGACGTACACTCGTAGTCCGTAAGGTTGGAAGGGATCAGCAATGCAGAAGATTGAAGCAGTCATTCAGCCATCGAAGCTGGACGAGGTAAAGGATGCGCTGATTTTGTTGGGCATCGAAGGAATCACCGTGCTCGAGGCCAGGGGGCATGGCCGGCAGAAGGGACACACGGAGTTCTACCGGGGAAGGGAATACGCGGTGGATCTCCTGCCAAAGGTAAAGCTCGAATTGGTGGTTGCTGAGGGGCTGGTGGAATCGGCCATCCAGGCGATCTCGACTGCTGCAAGAACGGGGAAGATCGGCGATGGGAAGATCTTCGTCTCGCGGGTGGATGAGGCGATACGAATTCGGAATGACGATCGCGGCGAGATTGCACTTTAGGACAAAGGCGAAGCGCGGCCCTTACAAAGGATGAACTTGGAGGTCTCAGGATCCCCCGGCTAACGGTGGGGAAGACAGCCACTGCAACGGCAACTGCCGCTAAAGCGTTCTCGGCTTCCCTCGGAACAACCAGATTTGCGGCTCCTACCGATGGCCCATGAGGGACGAACTTTGCATTACTTCGTGCTGAATCCCCGGCATGAGAGTGATACATTTCGCGCAGGGGGTCTGCGCGAAATGGAGAAGAGCGACAGTCTTCCGGGGCCGGGTGGGCTGAGTCCGTGGCAGGCAGGCCATCGCCTGAGCTACGAAGAGCAGATGAAGACGGTGCAGGCGACGTTTGAAAGCCATACCAGGAATCTCGCTGCCGGGGTGGCGGCTATTCAAGCACGAAGTGCAGCCGTCGACAGTCTCGTGCAGGCTGTCTGGACGGAAATACAACGCGGCGACTCGGAACTTTCGAAGGGCCTCTCGCTGGTTGCTGTCGGCGGGTACGGGAGGCAGGAGTTGTTTCCTTACTCGGATGTCGACCTGATGTTTCTGGTGGACTCGCGAGTGCCTGAGGCATCGGTGAAGGAGCCGATCCGGCGCCTGAACCAGTTGCTCTGGGATGCCGGGCTTCGCGTCTCGGCGATGACGCGCACGCTGCCGGAGTGCGAGCGATTTGACGCGGAAAATGTTGAGTTCACGCTGTCGCTGATGGACGCCCGGGCCGTTGCTGGAGATGCTGTTCTTACGGCGACGCTGCTGGACCGGACGGTACCAAAAGTCTTGACGCGCGACGCGAAGAAGATCTCTGCACGCCTGCTGGAGGTGGCTCGCAAACGCCATGCGCGGTACGGCGATACGCTCTTTCACCTCGAGCCAAACATTAAGGAGTGTCCTGGCGGTCTGCGGGACGCGCATACCTGCGCGTGGCTGGCGCGGTTGGGTAAGGCGAGGCTCAGTGAATTACAGAAGGAACCGGAGTTCCGTGAGGCACGAGAATTTCTGCTGCTGGTGCGGGCGTTTCTGCACTTTCGCCATCAGCGCGACGACAACACACTGGACTGGCAGGCGCAGGATGCTGCCGCCGCCGCCGCCCTCGGGGCGGCGAAGAATACGTCGCGGATCGATGCAGCCTATTGGATGAGGCTTTATTTCAGGCATGCTCGTGCGGTGGAACGATGCGTGGCTCAATATCTCGACGAAGCGGCGGCGGCAAAACCGGGAAAGTCGAAGATGATTTCGCTCCAGCAGAATGCCACCGCGACGAGGGGCGACATTGCGTCTCTCGGATTCGAGGTGCGCAACAATCGCATCTGGTTCGTTGAGCAAGCGCGTGACCCGGAGCATAACCCCGAGGTTGTGCTGTCGGCATTTGCGGCAATGGCCGGCAGCGGCGCAGCTTTATCCACCGAGGCGGAACAAAGGATTGAACAGGCGTTGCCGGTGCTGTCGGCAAACCTTGAAGACGGTCCGAATCTGTGGCGGCGGTTACAGGCGATTCTGACCGGAGCGTTTGCGGGTGAGGCGCTGCGGTCGATGCATGCCCTGGGGATTCTAGAACTGGTAATACCGGAGTTCCACGGGATCGACGCGCTGGTGATTCGCGATGCCTACCATCGCTACACGGTGGATGAGCATACGTTTGTTTTGATCGATACGCTGCATGGCCTGGGTACAGTAGCGGCTTCCGCGCCTTCGGCTCCAGTGCCGTGGGCGTCGAGGTTTGGTCACTTATTTCGCGATCTGCCGCATCCCGAGCTACTTCTGCTGGCGTCGTTGCTGCACGATACGGGCAAAGGTCATGCGTCGGCAGGGCATGCGATCGAATCGGCGCGCATGGCAGCAAATGTGCTTGAACGTCTGGAACTGGACGGGTATCAGAGCGGGCTGGTGCTCGAGTTGATCCGGAATCATCTGGAGATGTCAGCGGCGCTCCGGCGCGATGTTTTTGATCAGGAGACCATTCGTAGCTTCGCGGCGCGGGTGCCAAACCCTGAATCTCTGCGGATGCTGACGGTGTTTACCTACGCGGATATCGCGGCCGTTCATCCGGATGCGCTGACGCCGTGGAAGGCTGAGAATCTGTGGCGGCTCTATAACGCGACTGCGGCCTATCTTGACCGGAACGTCGACGACGAGCGCGTCGCGGCGGAGGCAGATAGTGAACTCAGTGAACTGCTCTTGCGCATTCATGCCCTGCTGCCGGAGGAGAAGGCTCGGGTCAACCTGTATCTCGAAGGATTCCCGCAGCGGTATCTGCAGACGCGGATGCCTGAGGTGGTGCGGACGCACATTCAGCTCGCCTGGAAAGTAGCGAAAGAGCCGGGGGGAATGGAACTGGACTTCCGCTATGCTCCTGGAGTGAGTGAGGTGACGCTGGTGACCGAGGACCGGCCGGCGCTCTTTGCATCGATGGCCGGCGCACTGGCTGGGTGGGGGATGAATATCTTGACCGCGGACGCGTTTTCAAATGCGCATGGGGTAGTTGTCGATACTTTTCGGTTTACCGATACATTTCGGACGCTGGAGTTGAATGAACCGGAGCGGGAGCGCTTTGTGGCAAGTCTGCGCGGCGTGATGCTCGGGAAGACGGATGTCGAAGCGCTGCTGGCCTCACGGAAACGGGGGCGTCGCAAAGCCGCGAAGATGCGGGTCGAGGCCCGTGTTGAGTCAAACCAGACGGCATCGAGCCACAGCACGTTGTTGCAGGTGGTGGCACAGGACACGCCGGGTCTGTTGCGGGCACTTTCGCTGACAATCGCTGAACATGGGTGCAATATCGAGGTCGCCCTGGTGGACACTGAAGGCGAAACGGCGATTGACGTTTTCTACGTTACGCACGCAGGGAATAAGCTGGATGCTGCCCAGCAGGCGAACTTGCACCAGGGGTTGTTGGAGGCGATTGAGGCGAATGCACGATAGGGGACTTAGAGCGTGGTGGTGGCTTATAGGTTTTGCCTGTCTGAGCAGCGCCTGGGGACAGACAACACCAAAGAAGCCAGCGGGGAGCTGTCGCGCCGGGGTTATCGAAGGGGAGTTGACCGCAGGCAAGGAGTTTACAAGGCCCGTCGGGAACGGGCTGCGGCTCTGGTTTCAACCGATCACCTCCGGGTGGATTTTGCGGGTGGTGCCGGCGGTAGGACCGATTGGGATTCATGACTACGCTGAGTTGGCGACGCCTCCCTATCAATCGGTCACGCCGCTTTCGCTTTCGACAGACTTTGCGTTTCGAGCGCAGGATGCCGTGGGCTGGAATCCGAGGCGGTTCAAGTATGCAACGTCAGCTGAATCTTTCTTGCGGCTAAGCGATGTGTACGGGCAGTTTATCCAGGCGGGAGCGACTCCACCGGCGCCGCTGCAGGTTCAGCTGTCGGACGAAATCTCGAAGGCGTCGGACGGCAAGCTGACGATCGTCGATGCAAAACTGGTTGGCGGTATGGCGGACCAGTGGCGCGAGGCAGGAGCGGTATCGCAGCGGTTTACGACGACGGCGCACACGCTGGTCGATCCTCCGGATGGGCACCCCAGTGCTTTGGGTAAGCTGCTTTGGGTCCGATTCCGGATTGAAATGGATGTGCCGCCCGGTTTTCGTGCTGACCGGGATCTAAAGATAGTGCCTCATGTTTGTGGCAATTTGTAACCAACCCGTTTCAAGCATCATGCATCTGTTTGAGTGACCGCCTTGCATGATTTTGTACGGACCCACTGTTGATTGATGGGAAAGAATCGGCAACCACGTCTTATGATTCCAACATGACAAGCTTTAATGCAGAGACGACCACGCCGAAAAATGCTGCGGCGAGGAACGATTCGGGGAGCGGCTCGGACCGCTACTTCTTCGGGGCGCTGGATAGTTTCCAGCAGAACCGTGAGAAGCTACGCGAAGTGAGTTGGGGTTACGACCAGCCTGAGGGAATTGTTCTCGCATCCCTGGATGCGGCAATCAACTGGGTACGCAAAAACTCTGTATGGCCGATGACCTTCGGTCTCGCGTGCTGCGCAATTGAGATGATGTCGATGGGCGGTTCGCGTTACGACATCGCGCGCTTTGGCGCTGAGGTGTTTCGGCCCTCGCCTCGACAGAGCGACCTGATGGTTATCGCGGGGCGCGTCTCCCAGAAGATGGCTCCCGTCATCCGCCGTTTGTATGAGCAGATGCCAGAGCCTAAATGGGTCATCTCGATGGGAGCATGCGCCACATCGGGTGGTGTTTTCAACAACTACGCCCTGTTGCAGGGCGTCAACCAGATCATCCCGGTCGACATCTATGTGCCGGGCTGTCCGCCGCGTCCAGAGCAGCTTCTGTACGCCATTACTCTTCTGCAGGAAAAGATTCAGAGTGAGCGTGGCTCGATTCGCCGCACGCTCAACCTGAGCTAACGCCTGTAGGTTTGACCGGGAAAGCTCCGGTCGTTTAGCCTGACGGTCGATTTCGACTAGGTTCTCAGGCGTCTGTCCAGCATCCACAGTGGCAGATTGCCTATTGCTTTACTGGTTTCGGGGCCATTTTTGAGGCATTGACGTTCCGCTTATCTGCTATTTTTCTGTAGCACGGACTGAACCGGGAATTTTTGTTGTAACGCATTGGACCATCTGCGTTAGACTTTGTTTTACCTTGACAGACGTAATCGAGCGCGTACTCAAAATGCTCGCGTAAGTAAATTTTTGAAGTTTCATTTTTAGCGGAGGAAGTCGAATGGTTTATCGCCCTTTACGTTCTATTGGCCGGTTTGGACTGGCTGCATGTGCAGTCAGCCTTGGAGTCGCGAGCCTGAGTGCGCAGTCTGCACCCACCGCGATGGTAGGGCCTAACCCTTCAAAGATTGATATCTTCCTAGGATACTCCTACTTTGGAGCCCACGGAGAGATCAAGCCCGGTTACATCCCGTACTCCTCGGTTAACGAGGGTGCGATTGGTAGCGGAGCTTACTACTTCAACAAATATGTCGGTGGCGAGATCGTCGGTGTCGCTCATCCTGACGGACAGAATGATGGCCTCTTCACCGGAAGCGCCGGTCTGATCGTCCGCGCTCCGATGCAGGGCTTCACGGTATTCGCCCACGGACTCGTTGGCGGAGCTCGTCTTGGCGGCCCGAATAGCGACGTCGCTCCGAACAATGAGCATGAGCCTTACCGCTGGGGCCCGACCATCACGGCAGGTGGTGGTATGGACTACAATCTCCCCTTCCACAACGGTGCATTCGGTATCCGGCTCTTCGAAGCTGATTACCGCTACATCCATGAGGACTATGGCCCGTATGTCGGAGTTCCTACCAATGGTGTCCTCGGCGGCCGCGCGAACCTCTCCGGCGTCGATCTCTCGGCAGGCATCCTGCTACACTTCGGCCACATCATTCCTCCTCCTCCCGTGACCTACACCTGCGCGGTTTCACCTGCGACGGCTTACCCGGGTGACCCCATCACGGTAACCGGCACGGCGTTGAACCTGAACCCCAAGAAGACGGCGACCTATAGCTGGACTTCGACCGGTGGTGTGGTTTCCGGCACGACAGCGACTGCGACCATCGAGACCAAGGATGCTGCACCCGGCTCCTACTCGGTCAAGGGTCACGTCTCCGAAGGCGCGAAGCCTGGCATGATGGCGGATTGCTCCGCTGACTTCACCGTGAAGGCCTTCGAGCCGCCGACCATCGGCTGCTCGGCGAACCCCTCCACCGTGAACCCCGGCGACTCCTCCACGATCACCGCGAATGGCGTCAGCCCGCAGAATCGTCCTCTGACCTACAGCTACAGTGCTTCAGCTGGCAGCATCAGCGGTTCGACCAGCACGGCTACCCTCTCAACGACCGGCGCGGCTGCTGGCACGATTACCGTGACCTGCAACGTGGTTGACGATAAGGGCCAGACGGCTTCGCAGCAGACAACGGTTACGGTCATGGCTCCTACGGCTCCGCCGGCACCTGCCTCGACCAGCCTCTGCTCGATCAGCTTTGATCGCGACACGCATCGCCCGACGCGCGTGGACAACGAAGGCAAGGCTTGCCTCGATGACCTCGCACTCAACCTGCAGCGCACGACGGACGCAAAGCTCGACCTGGTCGGCAACGCCGCCTCGGATGAGAAGATGGGTCCGCAGAAGGCTGCTGAGCGCGCTGTCAACACCAAGGACTATCTCGTGAAGGAGAAGGGCATCGATGCTTCCCGCATCGCAGTCTTTACCGGCACGGAAGACGCCAAGAAGGTGACGACGACTCTGGTTCCGACCGGTGCCCCCGCTGTCACCGCAACCCCTGTGGACGAGACGATGGTCAAGGTTCAGCCTCGCACCGCTCTCCACGAGAAGCACAAGAAGCACCACCACAAGAAGTAGTCTCTTCCTGCGGTGAAACACGAAAAGGCTGGTTGAGCTTCGGCTCAACCAGCCTTTGTGTTTCATGGAACTCAGATCGTTATCGGTCCTTGGCTGTTTTGGCTCTTCATCTCAATTTTGAAATATCATCGAATCTGGAGAACCTTGGTTGATAGCTCGTCGGGCCGTTCTAAGTAAGCTTGCAGCATTGGCGTTTTGCCTGACCATCCTCGTGGCAAGCCCCTCGTTTGCCGCGAATTGGCTGCCCTTTGGGCCCGATGGTGGAGACGCGCGAAGAATTGCTTCGGACCCTGCCAACCACTCGCATCTCTACCTCGGAACCGCGAACGGCTGGATCTATGAGTCGTACGATACGGGTGTAAGGTGGCGTCGTCTTGCGCGCATCGACAAGCAGCGTGACGATCTCATCCTCGACTCCATCGTGGTTGATGCGAGCAATCCTCGCCACTTGATTGTCGGGGCCTATCGCGACACGGATGGCGGACTCTACATGAGCTACGACGCGGGCAAAACCTGGACCAGCCAGGTTGAGATGAAGGGCGAGTCGGTTCGCGCCATCAAGGCCTCGACCACCGATCCGAAAGAGCTCGTCGCCGGAACCCTCAAGGGGGTCTTCCGATCGGTCGATAGTGGCCGTCACTGGAAGCTCATCAGTCCGCCTGACAGCTCCGAGATTCACGAAGTCGCGTCGGTCGCGATTGACCCAACAGACCCTAACATCATCTACGCGGGCACCTGGCATCTCCCATGGAAGACGACCGACGGCGGCGAGCATTGGGAGAACATCAAGAACGGCATCATCGACGACTCGGATGTCTTCTCCATCATCGTCGATCCGCAGCATTCGGCCACTGTCTATGCGAGTGCGTGCTCAGGAATCTACAAGAGCGAGGATGCGGGCAGCCTCTTCCACAAAGTTCAGGGTATTCCATCGAGCGCTCGACGCACTCGTGTCCTGCTCCAGGACCCGAACGACCTCAACATCGTCTTCGCCGGAACGACAGAAGGCCTTTGGCGCTCGAACGACGCGGGCAAGACGTGGAGCCGCACCACCGGCCCCGAGATTATCGTCAACGACGTCTCCATCGATTCAACCGACTCGCATCACGTGCTGATCGCGACCGATCGGGGCGGGGTTCTGTCTTCGCACGATGGTGGCGACACGTTCCAGTCCTCGAACGCCGGTTTTTCCGCTCGGCAGATTACCGCCTTCAAACGTGACAAGGACCAACCGGCGGTCGTTCTTGTCGGCATGGTGAACGATAAGGAGTGGGGCGGGGTCTTCCGCAGCTCAGACGGCGGATTGAGCTGGCAGCAGCGCAGCGAAGGCTTGCAGGGACGCGATGTCTTCTCGCTCGGACAGGCTCCTGACGGAACATTCATCGCAGGGACGGCTCACGGCATCTTCCGCTACGACGGCGCGGCGCTCTCGTGGGTCAAGGTGGATAACGCACCAGCGGCAGCCGCCGCGCCTGATGGCGTACACCCGCTTGGGGTCGTGGTTCGTGCCCCTGTGCCGGTCAGCCGAAACCACTACGCGAATCGTTCCGCTCCCCAGAGTGCGCCGTCGCATCGCGCTTCCGCGTCGCACGTTGCTGCCAGCCAAAAGCACCCTTCGAGGACCGTTGCCCGTAAGCCTTCAGCTGCTCATCAGCATAAGGGAACGCAAACGACAAAGCCCGGCTCCCATCGGGTGTCTGCAGCGAACGCAAGCCAGAAGCATGATCCTCACCGCGCAGTTGTGAGAGCAGCGCCGCCAACAGGAGATGCGCCCCCGGCCAACAACGCCGCCGCGCCCCTACCGACTGCACCTGCGTCCGCAGCGAAGGGCTTCGATGGTAGCGTCTCCGGCATCACCACGTCCGGTCAGACCGTCTTGGCGATCACGTCAATGGGTCTCATGTCGAGCGAGGATAACGGCTTGAGCTGGACTCTTTCGGGCCCTGAACGCAGCGCTGACTGGCGGTACCTCTCTTCGGCGAAAGGCAATGTCGTTGCCGCATCGCTCCACTCCGTCTCGTTTTCAGCAGATTCCGGTAAGACCTGGGCTTCGGTATTGTTGCCTGAAGGTCTTACCCAGATTGGCGCGGTCGCCGTCGAGGCTTCGGGGCGAATCTGGGTAGGAGGACGCGAAGGGATCTTCATCTCGAGTGACGCGGGCAGCACATGGACGACGCCGAAGAACCTCTTCGTCAACTCAGTCAACAGCATCTTCTACGACGAAGGATCGCAGCGGATGATCATCACTGCCGGCGGCTATGGAACGATCGTCTTTCTCGTGCAACTGCCCGGCCTGCAGGTCACCTTTGCCGACACTGGTTGGACCCTTCGCTTCGCCAGGCCAGTAGGCGACCACCTGCTGGCCGCCACGCTCTTTGACGGAGTGGTCATCCAGCCGCGGATGGTCGCGAGCCCTATGGATACGAACGAGCCGCCAGCGAAGGCCAACGTACCGGTTTTCAGGAAACTTCCAGTCACGCCATCGCCAACGGAAACTCCTGCCGCCGGGCCCTATCGTCCAGGCGACGTGCCGAATGTTGAACCGGTCCATCTCCCGTCGAGTCCGCAGTAGTAAGTCAGGATGCGACAGGAATAGAATCAATCTATGAGCTTGCCGTCGCTACCCATCTCGAAGCCCCGTCATTCGTTCCAGACTGACGATGCAGCATTGCTCCCAATCGCTGAGAAGGTGCAGGCAGGGCAGCGATTGAACTTCGACGATGGGGTCGCGCTCTACCGTTCCGGGGACATCCTCGCCGTCGGCTGGCTGGCTAACCTTGTGCGCGAGCGCCTGCATGGAGACATCGCCTACTTCAATGTCAACCGGCATATCAATCCGACCAACGTCTGCGTTGCCTCGTGCCGGCTCTGTGCCTTCGGCAAGAAAAAGGGCGAGGCTGGCACCTACACCATGGCGCTTGAGGAGGCCTGGGAGACGGCGGGAACCGGCATCACCGACGCAGTCACAGAGTTCCACATCGTGGGCGGCCTCCATCCTGACCTTCCCTTCGAATACTTTCTGGATCTCGTGAGCGGCTTGAAAGAGCGTTTCCCAAAAGTGCATGTAAAGGCCTTCACGATGGTTGAGGTTTCGTTTCTCGCGAAGCGCGCCAAGCTGACGATCCGTGAAACCTTGCAGAAGATGAAAGATGCCGGGGTTGACTCGATGCCTGGCGGCGGTGCGGAAATCTTCGCCGACCGCGTGCGCCACATCATCTGCGACCACAAGATCGACGGCAACGACTGGCTCGAGACCGCGAAGATGGCGCACGAGATGGGCTTCAAATCCAATGCGACGATGCTCTACGGGCATGTCGAATCGGACGAAGATCGCGTAGACCATCTTCTTCGTTTACGCGCCGTGCAGGATGAGACGGGCGGCTTCCAGACCTTCATCCCGCTCTCGTTCCACCCGGATAACACCATGCTGGCGCACATTCCGAAGTCCTCCGGGATGCTCGATATTCGTCAGATCGCCGTCGGCCGCCTGCTGCTGGATAACTTCCCGCATATCAAAAGCTATTGGCAGATGGTAACGCCGAAGATGGCGCAGATCTCGCTGAGGTTCGGTGCGGATGATATTGACGGCACGGTCATCGAAGAGAAGATCTACCATGACGCCGGTGCCACCACGCCTCAGGGGATGCGCCGTGCCGATCTCGTCCGATTGATCACGGAAGCCGGCCGGATTCCTTTTGAGCGGGACACTCTCTATAAAGCGGTGACGAGGTCTGAAGACACGTTCACCGTCTCTGCATAATGGCGAGCCAATGGAAGCTGCGAGCAGGCCGGGCAAGTGATGTTCCGGCGATGTACGAGCTGGACCTCGTCTGCTTCGACGTGCCGTTTCGGTTTAGCTACGAAACGATGCGGCGCGTCGTCGAAGACCCGGCGGCGATCGTCATCGTTGCCGAAAGCGGCGGCGAACTGGCCGGCTTCATCGTCGTTCACCCGGTCCGTCGAAAGGGAGGGATCGCGGGCTACGTCGTGACCCTCGATGTTGCTCAACGTTTCCGCCGGCTTGGGCTTGCACTCGAGCTCCTCGCCGAGACTGAGTCTGAAGCCGCCGAGGCCGGCGCCGATGGAATTGCCCTGCATGTTTTTACGGGCAATTCCGGAGCGATCACCTTTTACGAGCGCGCAGGCTATGTCACGTGGATCGCGCAAGGTGAGTTTTTACGGACAGGCTCTTGATGCTTGGACCTATTGGAAGCAACTACCGCAGGCACAAATGTGAGTGCCGATCCCTCGGACCCAAAGCCAGCAGAGTGCCGCTACTTTTTGGGAAGCTTTGCGAAGAGTTCCGAAAGATTAAGGTAGATAGGTGTCCCGGCAACAGCAAGATGGTCGCCTTGAAGTCTGAGCAGTCCAGCCGCGGTGAACGTGTAAGCGATTCGTTCGATTGGATCGATCACCCAAAGATGCTGCACCCCCATCCGCAAGTAGTCATCCATCACCTGGATTGTGCGCGACAGACGATCTTTTGGAGAGCACCTCGATGCATAGCAGAGGCGGGGTTTGAGTTACCGGTTCGTAAGGAGCATCTGACCGGAGAGCACAGATGTCTGGGATACGGACACGGTTTTCTGTCACGCGAACTCTTTGTTCCGTAACCGTGACAATATTCCATTCGGCTTCATGGTTTGCCAGCCAACTTGCAAGCAAAATTCGAAGGCGTGCGTGATCGAACTCGCCCAAGTTGCGCTTCTCGATCTGGCCATCTACGAAATCGCGATCCGGGTGATACATCGTATTGAGGTACTTCTCAATAGGAACGAGAGCCGGTATGGAGGTCGCCATCAAGTCCCTCGAGGATCTGAGTCTAAATTAGCCTACTTCTTCCCGAAGACATCGCCCATGCGGCGGATCTGTGCGCCCACTCCGCGAAGCTTCTCTTCAATGCGCTCATACCCGCGATCCATATGGTAAACGCGGTCCAGGATGCTTTCACCATCGGCGACCAGCGCGGCCAGCACCAGCGATGCCGAAGCACGCAGATCCGAGCACATCACGGCCGCGGACTGCAACTCGGTCTTGCCGCGTACTGTTGCGGTGCGGCCTTGTACCGAGATATTCGCGCCCATGCGATTGAGTTCCTGCACATGCATGAAGCGGTTCTCGAAGATATTTTCAGTGATGTTTGAAGTGCCTTCGCACTGCGTCGTCAGTGCCATAAACTGCGCCTGCATATCGGTGGGGAAGCCTGGGTATTCTTCCGTCGAAACATCGACTGCTTTCAGTTGGCCGCCGGATTTGACGCGCACATGATCCGTCCCTACTTCAAGCTTCACCCCGCATTGCTCGAGCTTCGCGATCAGCGAGCCGAGGTGCAGCGGGTTGCAGCAATCGACGTTCAGGTCGCCGCCGGTGATGGCTCCAGCGATCAGAAAGGTACCGGCTTCGATGCGATCTGGGTTGATTTTGTGGCGTGCTCCATGCAGCCTGGATACCCCCTGGATCTTGATGATCGATGTCCCCGCGCCTTCGATCTTTGCGCCCATCGCGATGAGAAGGGCCGCGAGATCCGTCACCTCTGGCTCGCGGGCCGCGTTTTCCAGGATCGTTTCGCCTTCGGCCAGCGTCGCCGCCATCAGGATGTCCTCGGTACCGGTAACCGTGATCTTATCGAACACGATGTGCGCCCCCTTGAGTCGCTCCGTACGAGCCTCGAGATAGCCGTGGTCCTGCGTGATGGTGGCACCCATAGCCTCGAGCGCTTTCAGGTGCAGATCAATTGGCCGGCCACCGATTGCGCATCCGCCCGGCATCGCCACGCGTGCAATCCCAGTCCTCGCGATGAGTGGTCCGAGTACCAGCGAAGACGCCCGCATGGTCTTGACGATCTCATACTTGGCGACCGGGTCCGAGAGCACGGCGCACTTGATGTGTGTGCGATGCTGAGCGCGTCCATAGCCAAGCTGCACCTCGGCCCCCATGGAGACGAGCAGCTTGCGCTCCGTCTCGATGTCCTGCACCTGGGGGATATTTTCAAGAATGACTTCTTCTTCAGTCAAAATGGCGGCGGCCATGCAGGGAAGGGCCGAGTTCTTCGCTCCGGAAACCTTAATGGTGCCGAGAAGGGGATTGCCGCCGCGAACTACAAACTTATCCATCCCGTTAGTTTACCGAGGAGTAACGAGGAAATGGGTAATGAGATAGGTGCGGCGATAGGCTAAGGCTCGGGTAGAGGCGGAGTTCGGGAAAGTCTTATCGATAGATTGTGGAAAGAGTAGCCAGGCGAACAAGAAAACAGCCTCAGCAGAAGCTGAGGCCGTTCGAGTTTCGAACTTGCGATGCGAGATTCCCTTAGAGCTCGAGCCGTGAATCGTCAATCGCCAGCCGAACATTCCCATCCGACTTCGCCAGCCGCCGCACTGCTTCCATCTTGTCGACGTTAGCCTTCAGCATAACGACCGCGATCGGGATGCTCTTGCCCGCGGATTTGATCGTTCGGATGGCCGTCTCGCGGTCGATGCTGCACACATGCATCAGCACCCGAATGCCGCGCTCGACCAGCTTCGCGTTCTTCATGTGGACGTTTACCATCAGGTTCTCGTACACATAGCCAAGCCGCGTCATCGCGCCTGTCGTGATCATGTTCAGGATCATCTTCTGCGCGGTAGACGCCTTCATTCGCGTCGAACCGCTGATCACCTCCGGCCCAACCTCGGCGATCACCAC
Source organism: uncultured Granulicella sp. (assembly GCA_963693075.2). GTDB lineage: Bacteria > Acidobacteriota > Terriglobia > Terriglobales > Acidobacteriaceae > Edaphobacter. The sequence goes on from CAXMMP010000001.1 coordinate 1,463,755, forward strand.
GGTATCCGAAACATCCGCCAGCGGCGAACCTTCATTGCAGACGACACAGGCAGTCTTCGCTCCCCGCGCCCTGGCATACTCCACTGCGCCCACAACGTAAGGGGTGCGGCCAGAAGCCGAAACGCCAATCACGATGTCCTTGCGTGTCGGGCGTCGCCGCGCAATATCGCGTTGACCGATCTCCGGCGAATCCTCATTCACATCCGAAGCCGACGCCAGCGCCTTGGGGCCGCCGGCCATGATGTACTGCACCTGTGCCGGAGCCGTCGAAAACGTGGGCGGGCACTCGCTTGCATCGAGCGATGCGATGCGACCGCTCGACCCGGCACCGACGTAGATCAGCCGTCCGCCATCGCGCAGCGACCGTGCGACAGTATCGATGACGATGGCGATCTCGGGCAAAGCTTTCTTGACTGCGGCAGCGACTTTACCGTCTTCATGCGAGATGATGCGCGCGATCTCAAGGGCGCTCTTCACGTCGAGACCTTGGGAGGCAGCGTTGGGGCTTTCAGTAGTCAGCGAGGAAAGATCGTCTAGTCCGCGGTAGGTAGAATGCTTTTCGTGTTTCTCGGGGCGTTCCGGTTTGTCCGAGGGAGTTTGCTCGATCATGGTCAAGGTTGCCATAGTTTTCACTTCCGCTTCTGTCTTATATTAGACCGTCGTTCCCTTGGATGCACCAAATTCGGTGCTTCTGCAACGGAGGTTGCAGCTACTTTCTTATTCCTACGTTGGCTGGGCTGTAAGTGGATTCACGGGATAACGTTTGCCCAGCGTTTGCGGGACGACCGTTAGTATGCGATTCTGCAAAAACAGCGTCTAATCAGGTGGGCCGTCGCGAATGGTGCGACCCGGATAACCATGCACGAAAGCGAACAGAACGAGCTCAGCCACGCACAGCCTCCCGCCGCTCCCGAAGCCACCCAGGGGACGCAGGTGCATGTCTGGTTGCGCGACCTGGTGCTTTCGGTGGTAGTCAGCGCCTTCATCATCGTCTTCCTCTACCAGCCGGTACGCGTCGAAGGTGTCTCCATGATGCCCAACCTTGAAGACCAGGACCGCCTCTTCGTCAACAAGTTCGCCTTCAAGGTAGGCGATATTCACCGCAACGATGTCGTCGTCTTCCTCTTCCCGAAAGATCAGACCAAGAGCTATATCAAGCGCGTCATCGGAATTCCCGGGGATCGCGTCCGCATCGACCACGGGACCGTCTTCGTCAATGGCCGCCAGATCAAAGAGCCGTACGTTCCGCCGCGGTATGCCGACGACAAGTCACAACCCGAGTTGCTCATCAAACCCGGCGAGTACTTCGTATTAGGCGACCACCGCAACATCGCCAGCGACAGCCGCGACTTTGGCCCCGTGCCACGCGATCTGATCTACGGCAAGGCAGCCTTCGTGTACTGGCCGATGGATCAGGCCGGAGTCGTCCACTAGCGCCTACTGCTCGGCGTACTTGATGATCTTGCAGAACGTCTCGGGATCAAGCGACGCGCCACCCACCAGGGCGCCGTCGATGTCCGGTTGGGCCATCAGCTTCGCCGTATTCTCGGGCTTCACCGATCCACCATAAAGAATCCGCGTCGCCTCGGCCCGCTCATCGCCAATGCGCGCGCCCACCTCGCGCCGGATGATCTTATGCGCCTCTTCGACCTGCATCGGCGTTGCGGTCGAACCCGTCCCGATCGCCCAAACCGGCTCATACGCAATGATCAGCTTACCTGTCGACTCGGGCTCGACCCCATTCAACGCGCAGGCAATCTGCCAGCGCAACACGGCCTCCGTCAACCCGGTCTGCCGTTTGTCCAACGTCTCGCCTACGCACACGATCGGGGTCAGGTCATGTGCGATCGCGGCCTTCAGCTTCCAGTTCACCATGTCGTCGGTCTCGTGCGCATAAATGCGCCGCTCCGAGTGGCCCAGCAGCACGTGCGTACACCGGATGCTTGCCAGCATCGTCGGCGAGGTCTGCCCGGTGTAGGGGCCTTCATTCATCCAATGCATCGTTTGCGCACCCGCGCTGACGTTCGTCCCCTGGACGCGGTCGAGCACGTACCCAAGCGATGACATCGTGGGAAACAGTGTGATCTCATCCCGGGTGTGCCCCTGAACCATCGGTAGGAACGCTTCGAGAAACGCAAGCGATTCCTTAGGCGTCTTGTACATCTTCCAGTTGGCGGCAATTAGCGGTTTGCGCATGGGAGGCTTAGTATCCCATCCCGAAAGAACGGAAGGGAAGTGTCATGCTCGGTAATCGCCCTGCTTGTCCGAGAGCGCTTCCACTCCCGGCAACACCTTGCCTTCAAGAAACTCGAGCGAAGCTCCTCCCCCGGTTGAAATATGCGTGATCTTATCCGCAAAACCCGACTTCTGAATCGCCGAAACCGAGTCGCCCCCGCCGACGATCGTGATCGCATCCTCGTTCTTGGCGACGGCCTTCGCGATCGCGTTGGTGCCATGGGCAAACGCGTTGAACTCAAACACCCCCATCGGCCCGTTCCAAAGCACGGTGGATGCGTCAGCGATTTCAGCCGCGAACAACGCGACAGTCTTCGGCCCGATATCCAGCGCCATCCATTCTTCAGGAAACGCCTCCGACCCGGAAAAGAGCTGCGTCTTGGCATGTGCGTGGAAGCGGTCCGCAAGCACGTGATCGATCGGCAGCAGGAACTTCACGCCCTTCGCCGCAGCTTGATCCAGCGCGGCCTTCGCCACGTCAATCTTGTCTTCTTCCACCAGCGACTTGCCCGTCTGCTGTCCCTGCGCGCGCAGGAACGTATAAGCCATCCCCCCGCCGATCAGGATCGCATCCGCCTTCTTAATCAGCGACTGAATGACGTCAATCTTGTCCGAGACCTTCGCTCCGCCAATGATCGCGACGAACGGCCGATTCGGGTCGTCAAGAGCCTTCCCCAGGTGTTTCAGCTCCGACTCCATCAGCAGGCCTGCTGCCGACTGCGTGACGAAGTGCGTAATCCCTTCCGTGGAAGCATGCGCCCGATGCGCCGACCCAAAAGCATCGTTCACATAAATATCGCAGAGCGCTGCCAGTTGCTTCGCGAACCCCGGATCGTTGGCTTCTTCGCCGGCGTGGAATCTCAGATTCTCGAGCAGCAGTGTCTGCCCCGGTTCCAGGTTTGCGACAAGCTCTGTCGTCACGTTGCCAATGCAATCCGGCGAGAAGGCCACGTTCTCATCGTCCCCAAGTACATGGTCGAGCAGCTTGCGCAGCCGGTCGACCACCGGCCGCAAGCTCATCGCTGGCACGCGTTGCCCTTTCGGCCGCCCCAGGTGAGAACACAGGATCACCTTCGCCTTGCGACGCAAGGCATATTCAATTGTCGGAACCGTCTCGCGGATGCGCGTGTCGTCGAGGATGCGAACGCCTTCTCCGGTGTCCTTCGAAAGTGGGACATTGAAGTCAACCCGGATGAGCACGCGCTTGCCGGTAAGGTCGATATCGCGAATGGAAAGCTTGGACATGTGCCTCCCTTATAGCATTTGCGTTCGCAGGATAGCTATTCGGGGAAGCCCTGCTCAGGAATCAATGCGTCCACCTCAATCTCGACCTTCCAGCGCGGGTCGATCAGCGCGGAGACGACGACCATTGTTGCGGCGGGCTTGATCAGCGAAAAGAACTTGCCATGAACGCGGCCCACAGCCTCCCAGTTGCACACGTCGGTTAGATAGATTCGTGTCCGTACGACATGCTCGAAGCTGGTTCCAGCCTCTTTCAGCACCCCTGCGATGATGGTCAAACATTGGTCCGCTTGGCCGGCAACATCCGCGTCGTCGCAACCGACGGGGCCAGTGCCTGAGACCATCACGTGCCGTCCCACGCGCACCGCACGGGAAAATCCGATAACAGGCTCAAAAGGGGAACTTCCAGAAATATTCTGTCGCTCGCTCATATCTCTTTGGATGCGCTTGCCGAAGCGATGGCTCGGGTTATCATCGCAGCCATGTGCTTTTCCGCGACAGCAAACTTTGTCGGCAGCGGAGTGCTCGGCGCGATCGGCGTCGTCACCCTCACCAAGGTCAAGCATCGCCGTGAACTGCTCTTTGCCGCCCTGCCCACCATCTTCGCGGTCCATCAGTTCATCGAAGGCTTCGTCTGGCTCGGTCTGGACGGTGTTCTCTCCCAGAAGGTCACGCACCGCGCTGGCGAGGCGTACGTCCTCTACGCGCAGGGTTTGCTGCCGTTCCTCATGCCGCTTAGTGTCATGCTCTTTGAAGCGAGCCGCAAGAACCGGCGTCGCATGATGCCGTTCACGATCCTCGGCGCAGGCACAAGCCTCTACATGCTATGGGCGCTGATGAGCTTCCCACTATCGATCTATGTCCGCGGCAACAGCATCGTCTACCAGAATCAAGGGACGTACTACACGACGCTCGCTGTACTCTATGTCATCGCAACCTGCGGTTCGTTGCTCTTTTCGAGGGTGCGCGATATGGTCCTCTTTGGCGTCGCAAACGTCGTTATCCTGCTGGCTGTGATGGCGGTCAAGCGGTACGCTTTCACCTCACTTTGGTGCGCTTATGCGGCTGTTGCAAGCACGATTATCCTCGCTTACTTCTGGAAGAGCCGATTTGTGCGGCCTTTCAATTACTCTGAAATCCTTTGAAGAAGCGCGAAGCGGTAATTTTCAAAATGGTCGCCGCACGCAAGCACGGCGCAGTGTTCTTTACTCCGCTTGATATCATTTCGCCGGGCCCGGTTTCATCTTGAGTTGGTGATCTTTGGCTGACGCGTTTCTCTCTTACTCCCACCTCGATGCACCGTTCGTTGACAAGCTCGCGAAAGCGCTGTCGGACGCTGGCGTCACCGTCTGGGTCGATCGCAACGACATCCCCGCAGCCGCGCCGTGGAAGCGCGTCGCCGACCGTGGAGTCAACGCCGCCGACAACTTCGTCATCGTCCTCAGTCCCGGCTGGCAGGCTTCGATCCCATGCAAAGGGGAACTGGAACAAGCCATCATCGGCGGCAAGCGGCTTATCCCCTTGTCTCTCGGAGGCGTCCCCTCGGCAAGCATCGACGAGCGTTTCCGCGGTTTGAACTATATCCACTTCGATCCCGAAACCGACTTCGCGCAACAAGTGAAGGTACTCGTCGACGCGCTGCGCACCGACCTGAGTTGGATCGAAGATCACACCCGCCTGCTCGAACGCGCCACCGACTGGCGCGACCATAAGAACGATGAAAGCCGCCTTCTGCGCGGGCAGGATCTTCGTGACGCTGAGCTATGGCAGGAGCAAAGCGCCGGTAGCGCCCAGCCGCCCACACCGCTGCACCGCGATTACATCTTTGAAAGCCGCAAAGCTGCCGTAGCTCGGCAGAAGACGCGCCTGAAGATCGCTTGGGGTGTTGGCGTGGTCCTCTTCGGCCTGGCACTCTTCGCTGGCGTTCAATGGCGTCGTGCCGTCTCCGAGTTGCACTTCGAAGAGTCGGCGCGACTTGCTGAGGATGCCCTCCATGTGGCTCCCGAGCACTTCGATCTTGCGGTTCTGCTCAGCGTCGAAGCTTCAAAGCGAGGCGACACCTACGACGCGCGGAACGCCGAAGTGACCCTATGGCAGTCGCAGCCCCATCTCGTCCGCTTCGAGCCGGCCAAAGCGGGTGACGATCAGCAGTTCTTCGAACTCGTCTCGACACTTCCGGTCATCGATCCGTTACAACCAGGGCGAGTGCTCGCCTTCAATCCAGACGGCACCTTCCATGATGTCGATCCGCGCACGCAGCAAACCGTCAGCCCCATCGATCCACTCCGCCTGACTACCCTCAACCATCTGGTCAAACCGCTCGTGGAGAAGCGCGCGTACGATCCGGTTGCTGGAACCTTCAGCGCGGACGGAAGCCACTTTGCTCTCGGCATCGGCTCGAAGTTCTGGATCGTAGACCTCAACACGCAGACCGTCAGCGGCCCGGTCGACGTCCAGTCGATGCCGAGAACCACTTCGATGTTTTGCAAATGCACCGCGGCGATGCTGCAATTCAACTTCAGCCCCAATGGCCGCTGGATCGCCGCCACAACGAACGACATTCGCTTCGGCATCTGGAGCGTCGGCAGCCTTGAACCGCTGTCGGATCTCATCACTGAGATCGCCTACCCCGGCGGTCCGATCGCATGGCTGCCCGATAACACGCTCGTGGTGGGCGGCCGCGTATGGAGCCCCGACACGCTCCGCGGCGAGCGCATCCTGGCTCCGGCAGCCTTTGTCGGCTCGAACCAGATCCAGGAGGTCGCCTTCCGCCCCGACGGAAAGTCTTTCGTCACCGGAGACACAGGACACATCGGCCTCTGGGGTGTCGGCACCGGCATAGAACGGGTCGTACCGCTGGATTGGCTCGGCAATCATTGGGGTCAGTTAAGCCATGACGTTCTCACCGCCGACGCGTCCTCCGTCATCGAGCCGGCAGACGGGCAGGAAGTCCGGATCAGACGGTGGAACGTCGCTAGCAACGCTCGATTGGCCGACCTGGTCGATCCATCGAGATTTTCCGATGAACACTTCATTCTGCCCGCCTTTGCGGTGAGCTCGACCGGCCTGATCGCCGAGGCAGGCAACGCCGGCGTGCGCATCTGGAACCCTGCTGTGAGCGGCAACGCTCGTCTCATGCCCTCCTTTCAAGGCGAGCGGGTTGGCGATCTCACCTTCTCCCCAGAGAGCAAGGTACTGGCAACCTTAGGCAGCCCGAATGAGGGCCACTGCATGTTGCGTCTCTGGCGGCTGTCCGACGGCATCCAGACGAGATCATGGCCAGTAACCGGAGAATGTTCTTTCAGTCGCAATCTGATGTTTAGTCCAGACGGCACGATGATCGGTCTCAGAACGCCAGAGGGTGTGACCTTATGGACAGCCAGGACCGGAGAGCAGGTGATGAAAGCGGAAGCACGACAGACAGCGCGCTTCAGATTCACGCCGGATGGCAGGGAACTCATCCTCCGCGACGGAAACCTCGGCGTTGCCGTTTGGGATCTCGCGGCAAAACGCATCCTCGGCCAGCGCATGCGCCCTTATAGCTTCGCCCTCGATCTCTACGACGAAACCCACGGCCTCGCCACCAGCCCGGACGGCACTCTGATCGCCTCCGGCTATCAACACGGCCAGCTTCGTCTGTGGCAAAACATCTCTTACATGGATTGGACCAGGGAAGCCTGCCGCATCGCCGGTCGCAATCTCACCCTTGCGGAATGGCAGCAGTATCAAGGCGCTAAACCCTACCGGAAGACCTGCCCTGACCTGCCGGCGCAACCGTGACCTGCACTCCCAGAAACTTCGCAAGATGCTGGATCTGTTCCGCCAGCGGAGAGGCCGCGAACGTCTCATCGCTGGCGATCTCCTGAATCAAGGTGTTCAACTCCTCACGCGCCGGCTCGAGCCTCCCCGCGATCCAATGAGCCTGGGCTTTGCGGAACTCCAACCCCCGTTGCATGTCGCGTCGCTTGCCAGCGGCCAGGTTCGACGCCGCGATTCGTTCACTCGCCATCTCAATCAGAGGCAGCATGCGCTCGGTCTCACGGCCTTCGGCAAGAGCATCCAGCAGAATCGAAAACGCAGAAACCCAGCCGTTCCATGTGGCGCAGTCTTCAAACCGATTACAAGCCTCCATCGCATCGTCGATAGCCTGCTTGATTCGGCAGCCGGTCAGCGCAATCTGCGCTCGCGTCGCAAGCGAGTACGCGATCTGCAGCGCCCTTCCATGAAACGCGTGGATCGCCAGCGCCCGGTTCAACAAAGTCCCTGCCTGATCCAGTTTGTCCGGCGAGCGGGCAAGCAGGTCAGCCCAGTCCCTCAGGCATGCCGCAAGAGCCGCATTCCATATCGTGTCGCGCACGTTGACCGGTGCACGCTCGAGATCCTGCACCGCAAGCCGATAGAGAATCTCCGCCGTATGCGGGCGATTTTGCACATTCATGCAGTAAGCCAGCTCATGCCGCGCGCGTCCCCGATCCCGCAGCAGCGTCTCACCCGTTACCAGCTCGATCGCTTGCCGGTAGAACTGCTCTTCGCACTGCCGCTTCAGCAACCCACCCACCTTGCTCCCCGGCTCACCCGCAGCCGTGGTCGCCGTATCGGGAAACACCCCCGCCTTCACCTGTTCCGCAGTCCGTGGAATCGCACGGAAGCGGCTTACGAAGTTTCCGCTCAGCAGCGCCCGTTCAAACGCCGACTGAATCCGCGCAAGACAAGCCTCCGCCTGCTCGGCCTTGCAATCGCTGCGCGAAAACGCGTAATAAGCCGACACATGATCCAGGTCATTGCGGTTCGATGCGTCGTAAATCTTCTTAGCCTCATCAAGCCGGTTCAAATCAACGAGCTCAGCCAGCGTGAGCACCGGCTCAGGCCCGTACATTAGCAGAAACGTCAGCGATGACACCGTATCGCTCAGCTTCAAAAACTCAAGGTGCTGCGGTCGCGTACCGGTCCAGATCAAGAGCGGCGAACCAAAGTGCTCGATCGTCCGAAAGAACCAGAGCAGTCGATCCGTCGTACCAGTCGTTGGCGCGTCCGCTGGGTCAAGATTCAAAGCGCGCAGCGTCCCATCCGGCACTGGATTGTCAGCTCCATCCAGCCGCACCACGTTCCCGATCCAAACCCCGAACAACGCCTTCGGAAGCACCGCCGGGATCTCGCCCGCGCCAGCAGGAACAGCCACAATCGCCCCCGGCTGCAAACCACTCACCGCCGCGGCAATCGAAGTCCACGCCGGATCGCCCGCCAAGACCCCATCTTCAGACCAAAGCTCCGCCGGAGTACGGGGTCCGTTCAGCGGCAACGCACTCAGGTCTAAAGGCTGCCGCAGATACACCGTCATCGAAGCCCAGTTGCAGAACTCAAACTCATCCTCGTACTTCGTCGCCCGAATCCGCACCAGCGCCGACTCCGGATCGCGCGACGCTGCCGGCCCGAACACATCCGCGTAAAACGCTCGCGAGATCCCCGCCGCATCCTCATAGTTCAGCTCCGACTGGAACGAAAGCACCAGGGCCGCGCCGTCATCCGTCGCCGCGTCAAGCCCGCCGCCGCGGTGAAGGATCAACGCCGGCGAGTCGCCCCACGAGTTACCGCCCGAGTTCGAAAAGCAGCTCCAGAGCAGCGCGATCCCAGCGTCCTTGTACTTCAGCAGACTCGCCGCATCCGCCCCGCCAATCCGATTCGCCACTCGGTCCCCATGCTCTTCCAGGTGCAGAATGTCCGCCATCCCGTGCGGCAGTGGAACCCGCGTAATCTCGGGGGGCAACACTGCCAGCGACCCTGCCGTCCTCGCCCGCGTATCGATCCCGAACTCCTCGACCAGGTTGATCGAATCCGAAAAATGCAGCGGCTTGTCGAACGCAAATCGATCCCACGCCTGCACCACCGAACAATCCGACTCCGCCAAATTTTGTCCATCCGCATCCACCATCGCGCCCCACGGTAACAGATGCAACTCCGGCCTGCGCGTCTGGATCACCAGCCGTCGTGGTACGGCAGTCAGCTTCAGGAACGCAGCGAGTGCCGGCGAAAGGTCAGCCAACGCCTCGTAAAGTTGCGCCCCCAAATCCCGGATCCCATTCGCAATTGGAAAGTTCCGCGTCTGCCGCTCCACGTTGCACTTCGAAAGTGAAACCGAAAAATCCCGCCACTCCGCATCGTTCAGCGGCGAGCAAAACCGCTTCGCATCGACTCCCACTCCGTCAAACGTCAGCACCACTTCAAAGACACGCTCATGCGTCAACGGCAGGCTCTGCCCCGTTACATTCCCGGCGAGTACAAGCTCCACAATCGCCGTCTTACGCTGCGTTGGCATGCAGAAAAACTAACATACGGGCGACACCTCCAAGCGGTGGTATAGCTTGTCTATGTCCCTTTTCGAACGGAGACGCGATGGCTAAGAAGACCGACCCAAGCATCACCTTCCTCAACAAGTGGGGCTATAACGTCGTCAAGGTCCCGCGCGCCGGCATTCTGCCCATGCAGGTCCTTGGCAACGATGGCCAGAGCCGTATCCTCGGACCCATCGACGCCATGTGGACACCTGCCGACCCATCGGCCAAAGAGCCGCAGCCGGGCCCACCCGTCCCCGCGTCCCTCATCAACGGAAGCAAGACCGACGCGCTCGACATCCACTTTGGCCTCTCCATTCTTGCCGAGGCGCTCAAGGCCTTCGGCGCTACGGTCCCGTCGCTCGATCTTGCCTACAACCATGCCGCCTCCGTCCAGTTCTCGTACACCGGCGTCACCTCCATCAGCGTCGTCTTGCTCGAAGTCGGCAAGTACCTCTCAAACGGAACGATCGACCAGACCAACCCCGTCGTCCAGAACTACTTCTACTCCGACGACGCAAAGGCCTATCTCATCACCGACGTCTTGCAATCGAACTCCATCACCGTCACGGCGACGGATTCAAACGGAGGCTCGGTAGGCGTCGACATCCCCGCCATCGAAGGCCTCGTCGGCGCGAACGTCACCGTCAGTCCATCGTCCGCCGACGCCTCTTCTGTCACCTACACTGGCCCAACCCCCGTCACCTTTGGGTTCGCCGTCCAGCAACTCTTCGCCAACGGAAACGCCTTTCGCCTTCACGGCAGCCCCGTAGGCGGCGACCTCGCCTTCGCCATTGCGGAAGGTCTCCCCGCCGAAACCGCCCCGGTGTTAATCCCGACCGCGCCCGGGGAGTGCCGTCTCGATGTCTAGCCTGCTACCGCTCTACGTCGACGAATCGACCGGCCTGGCTGGCGACGCGCTCAACGATGGCGTCCTGCAACAGATCACGCCGGACCTCCCCGGCTCCGGCATCCGTGCAGCAAGCGGCACCACACTCTCCACTGACCCACGCGTCGCCACCGGCAAAATCAGGAGCACCGGCTGGGGCGTCCTTTGGGCACACGACGTCGGCGACGATATCAAGACGCAGCTCGCCCCTTTGCTCGCCCACCGCCGCGCCCAGATCGGCCCCAGGCCAACCGGCACCCACCCTGACCTCTACCAGGAGTTCATCCTTCCGCAAGGCATCGCCGCAAACGACTGGCTTCGCAGCTTCAACATCGACGGCCTCACACTGAATGCGCCCGTCCAGCCCTGGCTTGGCGTCCCCTACTATCTGATGATCGTAGGCTCGCCCGAAAGCATCTCGTTCGAGTTCCAGGCGCTGCTGCGGATGCAGTGGGCTGTCGGCCGCCTTTGGTTCGATGAGGTCGCGAACTTCGGCCTCTACGCCGCCGCTGTCGTCGACTATGAGACCCGGGCGACCATCGATCAAGCCCGCACTGCCGCCGTCTGGATGACCTCCATTCCCGGCGACCGCGCCACTACGCAACTCGCCCAGGTACTCGGGGATGACTTCCTGAACTCGCTTGGCGGCCCCTTGGGCGATACCTCCAACTTCGTGCTCGACCCCTACATCGGCCACGGCAAGGCCACCAAGAAACAGCTCTCCGAAATCCTGACAGGGAACTGCCCCGGGGGGAAGCCCGCCGTCATCTTTACCGGAACCCACGGCCTCAAATGCACGTTCTCGGCGACCGACCCAACCTTCGCCGGCCGCCAGGCGGCTCGTCAAGGCGCGCTCATCACCCAGGAGTATGAAGACGCCGCCACGCTCGACGCTTCAGCCTGGATCTTCACCGGCGACGACGTCCCGGAGGACACTCAACTCAACGGAACCATGGTCTTCCTCTTCAGCTGCTACTCCGGTGGTTGCCCCGCGGGAGACACGTACCACTACGCCATCGACGGCACCCCCATCCCCATTGCGACCCGCGACTTTATCTGTCATCTCCCACAAGTCTTGCTGAGCAAAGGAGCGCTCGCCGTCATCGCCCATGTAGACGAGGCATGGGCTTACGCCTTCAGTGGCATCGATGGAGACTCCGCGCCGCACCAGCCCCAGGTCATCCGCGGCCCGCTCGAGCGTCTCATGCAGGGCCAGCAAGCCGGCTGGGCGGTCGATTCACTCACCAACACCTGGACTCAGTTGGCCGCTATGCACGATGAATCTTTGCCCCTCGCCACAGGAGGCGCCGCAGCCGCACCCGATCTCGCCAGATACAACGCCGAGACCCAGGCCGGCCTCTACCCCATCTCCATCGTCGCCCGCAACGACGCCCGCAACTACATCCTGCTCGGCGACCCGATCGTCGCCCTCCGCGTCGACGACCTGCAGGACCCATGCGGCTGAAGCCCTTGCACTCATCCCGTTCGCAGGCTTAAAGTATCCCTTCAGCGCGCTCTGCTCCCTCTCGACCGCGCTTGCCGCGTTCGATTTTTCCCCAGGAGCCACTCATGCCCGAAGAGCAATCCGCCTCGACCCTCATCGACGAACGAATCAAACAACTGGCAGACTGGCGCGGTGAAACCCTCGCAAAGGTCCGCGAGATCATCCTCGCAGCCACGCCCGAAGTCGTCGAGGAGTGGAAGTGGCGCGGCGTTCCTGTATGGTCGCACGCCGGCATCCTTTGCACGGGCGAAACCTACAAAGCGGTCGTCAAACTGACCTTCGCCAAAGGTGCCGCGCTCAAAGATCCCAAGAGACTCTTCAACTCGAGCCTCGAAGGCAACGTCCGCCGCGCGATCGACATTCACGAAGGAGAAAAAATCGACAAGGCTGCCCTGACCGCACTGATTCGCGCAGCGGCAGCTCTCAACGTCGAGTCGAAGAAAAAGCCGTCACCCCGGCCGCGAAGCAGGCAGGCGGAGACGGCGAAATAATTACGTTCAGGATCCCTTGATCGGCGGGTCGGGAACCGGAAAGTCTTCTTCGACCGCGTCGATCTCTACCGTCTCGCTAAATCCACCCTTGATCGGCGGATCGGGCACTGGAAACGCATCATCTTCAGGTATAAGCGGATTCGACATGAGCCTTGTTCTCCTTGGGGATGTGTGGAAAAATTACCCCAATCTTGCGGAGCTGTCTACTTCGTTTTTCCCGCAGCCTGCAACTGCACCGCCTTCAGCCTCGCCTGGAACACAGGATCCTTCCGCAGATTCACGAGGTCGGGGTCCCGCTCCATCTCGGCCATCGAATAGCCCGGCCCAATGCTCTTCGCGATCGACTCGATCGCATCCGCCCGTTCGCCGCGCAGCTCGTAAATCTCTCCCGCGACGTACTCCACCTTCGGGTCCCCATTCGAAAGCGCAAGCGCCTGCCGCAGCATAATATCGCTCCGAATCGGATCACCGCCTCGCAGGTTGTAGTACGCCATCGACGCGAGCAGCTCGGCATCCTTCGGATTCTTCACGCGATTCGGCTCCGCCAGCGCAGCCGCTTTGCGGTAAGCGCTCTCCGCCTTTGGCAAACTCTCGGAAGTCTGGATATAAGCCGTCCCCAGGTTCGCCCACGCGCTGTAACTCGTCGGAGCCAGCTCAGTCGCCTTCTGCGCTGCATCCACCGCGTCCGCGTACTTGCCTTCCGTAATGTAAAGCCATGAAAGCACCTGGTAGCTCGCCGCATCGGGCTCCAACTCAACCGCCTTCGCGATATTGCCGCGCGCCTCGTCCAGCTTGTTCATGCGCATCTCGACTACGCCCAGGTTGTAATACGCCTGCGCATTATCCGGAGTCAGCGAAGCCGACCGCTGAAACTGGCTCGCCGCCTCCTGCAGCTTGCCCGCCCGTAGATAGAAGCGGCCAAGCGCCATCGGCCCCCGCCAGTCATCCGGTGCCAGGTCGATCGACTTCTGAATCGCCGCCAGCGCATCGTCGTCCCGGTGCTGCGCCCCGTAAACGTTGCTCATCGCAAGCTGCGCCTGTGCGTTCGTCTGATCGAGCGAGATTGCCTTCTCAGCCTTCTGCGTCGCCAGCGCGTTATTCCCTTGCATGGCCGCGATATTCGCCAGCGTCACGTAGGCCGGCGCTGTATTCGCGTCCAGGTTGATCGCCTTGTTCGTCTCCACCTGCGCCATCTCCAGCAAGGTGGGATCCTGCGTGGTCCTGTACTCCAGCCAGTACGCTGTCCCCAGCCCGGCCTCCGCCAAAGCATTCTTCGGATCATCATCCAGAATGTCTTTGAACTCGCTCGCCGCTTCCGTCACGTTCGAGGCCTTATAAGACTTGAGCAGCAGCCCTTCTGCCTTCATGTAGCCATCGTCGGAGTCTGCGCCCGGCCCCTTCGCAGCCTTCGCATCCATGGCGTCGGCGATGGCCTTACTCGCCACAGACTGGCCGACATCCTTCCGATGGTCCGAAGGCCCCGAACAAGCCTTCACCAGGAACGCCACCCCAATCAACACCATGCCAAGCTTCTGTAGCGGAGTCCGTTCCTTCTTCTCTTTTTTCGTCTCAACCGGCACTGCCACATACGCCGGCGGAGTCGGCACAGCGGAAATCGGTGGCGGGGGAGCCCACCCCGGATTCGGCGTCGACGGCGGAGTCGCCGCGGCGATCCCCAGGCAATCAGCCAGCGCCTCGGCCATCTGCCCCGCGCTCGTGTATCTGCGCGCAGGATCGAAATCAATCGCCCGATTCACCACCCGAATAAACGAATCCGGCAGATCCGACCGCAGATCGACCAGCGGCGTCCGGTGCTTGCTCGCCTCGGCCGCCTCTTCAAGCGACAGCCCTGAAAGCTTCACCGGGTGCGCCCCCGTCACCAGGAAATACAGCAAAACCCCAACCGCGTGAAGATCCGAAGCCACCGAAGGCGCCGCACCCGTTAGCAACTCCGGAGCCATGTAGTTCGGCGTCCCTGCAATATGTGAGCTGCGCTGCGGCAGCGAACTCAGCCCAAAATCCATCAGCAGGATGCGCCCACCCTCTTCGCGCATCACATTCTCAGGCTTGATATCGCAGTGCAGCAATCCGGCCCGATGCACCGCCGAGAGCGCCCGCGTCACATCCAGGCCAATCAACGCAGCCTCGCGATACCCATACGGCCCATGGTCGCCAATGATCGCCGAAAGCGTCTTGCCTTTCACAAAGTCTGTCCAGAAGCCTACCCGCCCGTCATGCTGGTCGACCCCATAGATCGAGACGATATTCGGATGCCGCACGCTCGCCAGCGCACGCGCCTCGCGCAGCGTCGATTCATACTCCGCCGAATCCCGCGAATCCCCATTCGTCTGAATCGCTCCCGGCAGCAACAGCTTCAGCGCGATCTCCCGCTGCAGCGACGGATCCCACGCGCGATAGACCTCGCCAAAGCCGCCTGAGCCCACCCGCGCAAGCAGCGTGAAGCCGCCCCAGTTCGCAGCACGCGGTGGAGGCGTCGCGCGCGCAACGGATTCAGCACCAATCGGAAGCGTAGGGTCTTCGTTCATCGCTCAGCGTCCGTCCAGTATAGGCCGTCACAGTGGTAACATCCGGGGTTAGGACAGGAGCACTCCCGTGACAGGCCAGCAGACGAATCGCTCGAACGCGCGCCTCATCGTCGGCACCGGGCCCGAGTCCTGTGTCGTCGCCCTCGACTCCACGCCGTTCACCCTCGGCCGCGGCGCCGAACGCCACCTCTGCTTGCCTGACCCACGCATCTCCCGCGAGCACGCCCTCATCGACCGCGACGCCGACGGCTACTTCATCCGCGACCTCAACAGCCGCCACGGTACCTCCGTCAACGGCATCCCGATCGCCGGAAACCTCAGCCGCCTCCGCCGCGGCGACCGCATCGTCCTCGGCTCGTCGCTCGAAGAGATCGTCTTCGAAGAGACCAGCGACGAAAGCACCACGCGCACCTTGCTCACCAAGCTCGCGCAGACCGGTATCGCGAAGAACGATCTCGAAACTCTTTCGCTGTTCCTCCAGGCCGCGCAGAACCTCAACAGCCACGGCGCGCTCAACGACGTGCTTCGCACCATGGTCGAATACACCATCCGCCTCACCTCAGCCGAGCGCGGCTTCGTCTTCCTCGGGTCAACCGTCGCCGAGTTCAAGCTCGCCTACGGCCGCGACAACAAGGGCAACGATCTCGCTGACTACCCCTCCATCTCCCTTTCGCTCATCCGCGACGCCGCCGAGTCCGACAAAGACTTCGTCATCGGCGACGCCAGCGCAGAAGCCGCCAAGGCTGGTCGCGAAAGCATCATGCTCCACGCCATCCGCAGCGTCGCCGTCATCCCGCTGCGCGGCCTCAACTCCGGTCGCCTGCTCGGCCTGCTCTACCTCGACTCCCGCACTGGCACCCACGACTTCACCCAGGTCTCCAAGGAGATCCTCCAGGTCATCGCCCGCCAGGCTGCAACCCTGCTCGAAAATCTCGTCATGCTCGAAGCCGAACGCGAGGCCGCGCTCCTCCGCAAGGAACTCGAGATCGCCGCCTCCATCCAGCGCCAGATCATCCCGCAGACGCTCCCCGCGTTCGACCATGCCCACATCTCCGCACGCACCGTCCCTCACACCGGCGTCGGCGGCGACTTCTACGACGTCATCGCCGTCCCCGACGGTTTCGTCGCGGTCGTCGCCGACGTCAGCGGCAAAGGCGTCCCCGCCGCGCTGCTCGCCGCCATGGCCCAGGGCATGCTCCACTCGCAGATTATGAGCGGCGCCTCCCTCGTCGAGGCCGTCACCCAGGTCAGCAGCTTCGTCTGCCTGCGCGCGCCTCGCGAAAAGTACCTCACCCTGGTCGCCATGCGCTGCTGGAACCCCGTCGACGGCGTCGTGCGTCTGCAGTTCGTCAACGGCGGCCA
This sequence comes from uncultured Granulicella sp., assembly GCA_963693075.2. Lineage (GTDB taxonomy): Bacteria > Acidobacteriota > Terriglobia > Terriglobales > Acidobacteriaceae > Edaphobacter. The sequence goes on from CAXMMP010000001.1 coordinate 1,480,353, forward strand.
CGTCCCGCCCATGATCCTCCGCGCCAACGCCGAGGTCGAAACCATCCGCGAAGGCGACATCCCCGTCGGCCTTATGTCCTTCGCAACCTTCCACTCCATCGAACGCGAAGCCCGCGCCGGCGACCGTATCCTCCTGCTCAGCGATGGCATCAGCGAAGCCGAAAACTCCGCCCGCATCCAATACGGCGAAACCGCCATGGCTCGCGTCTTCGCTGAAAAACATCTCGTTCCCGCGCTCTTCGATGGCCTGGCTCGCTTCTGCGGCGAAGTCCCCGCCGCCGACGATGAAACGGCAATGGTCATCGAGCTTCACTGATTAGCTCGTTCCAATCTTCGAAATTCCGCATTGGCCCATCGATTGCTCCCGCATCGGCGGAGGTACCCCATGCACGGACATGTCCACGGCGTAGCAGCGCAGGCGTTCAACCCCTACACTCAGGTCGCAGCCGCCAAAGCCAGCGCCGCCCAGGAGGCCGCCGCAACCCGCCGGAAGCTGCAACGCATTGCGGCTGACTTGGCCGGTACTCCCACCGACGATGCCGTCGGCCTCATCGACGCATGGGGCGGTTCGCCCGAACAGCAGCCCCCATCCGGCCAATCCCAGGACACCCCCGCCCATACCCCATCCTGGAGCGCGGGTGCCGCAGCCGCCGCAGGCGTCGAAGCCTTCCGCACCGGAAAAGCCATCTCGTACTACGTCTGATCTCCGGCTAAGTCTGGTCAGTCACGCAGATCGACAAAGAGACCCTTCGCATCGGCGCCCCGCAGCCGCGGATCGCGTGCCGTCCCGAGATACTCCCCCAGAAAATCAAGCAGCACCTGCACCTTTGGCGTCAGGCGCGATTGTCCCGAAAAGAGAGCGCATAGCGTAAGCGGTGGGAAACTCCAGCGCGGCAGAACAGGCACAACCCTACCCCGGGTCTCCGGCCACTGAGCCATATACAGCGGCAGGAGCGCGATCCCGCAATCCCCCATCACCAGGTCCAGCAAAACCGCCGGATCATTCGTCAGCACCTGGAACGAGACACTCGGCGCCGCCGTTGTGTTGCCACGGTTCATCTTCCACGCGCCGGTACCAAAGCATCGGTGCGCCACCAGGTCTTCGGGCCGCGACGGTATCCCAGCTTTTTCAAGGTACTCCGCGCTCGCAAAGAGCCCGCGCTTGGTACTCGGATAGTTCCGCATCCGCCGCATCGAATCCTTTGGCGTCCGCACCTTGAAGACCACATCGATATCCTCACGAAACTCCTGCTCCGCCGCCGGAGTATACGGCTCCAGCTGCAGCCGCAACTGCGGATACTGCTCCAACAACTCTCTCAACAACGGTGCGAAGACGAGGTGCGCCATCGTCACCGGACAAGCCACCTTGATGAGTCCGTTCGGGCTCTCGCGCCGAACCGCCAGCGCCTCGCTCCCTTCATGCAGCGTGCGCAGGGTTCGACGGCACACCTGCAGGTACTCCTTCCCGAAATCTGTCAGGACAAGCCCGCGTGAACTCCGCCGTATCAGCAGCATGTCCAGGTTCTTTTCGAGACGCGTCAGCGCGCGGCTTACCGTCGAGGTCGGCATCTCTAACTTCACCGCCGCCGCACTCAGCGTACCCTCCCGTCCCACCACCGAGAAGATGCGGATGTCGTTCAGATCCGATACGTCCATCAAGCCATTCTACGGCGCGTCGACTTCGCCACGACCCGTGTCTCCCATCAAGTCACCCTGCGACGTCTTGCGCGAATGCAAAACGGGTTTGCCTTCTCATCAAAACCGATCGCGTTCCCGCGAGCATCTTTACTAGGGCAGGCGGCAGGCAAAAGCCACCAGAATGAGTGAGGAGACACAATGAAAATTCTAGTAACAGGCGGGACCGGCAACGTCGGCGGCAAGGTTCTAACAGAGTTGCTCAAGCGTGGAGCGGATGTCCGCGTCCTCGCGCGCAAGCAGCCGGATGCAGGCAAGATGCCGGCAGGTGTCGACGTCGCCATGGGCGACCTGCTTGACCCCGTAGCCGTCGAACAGGCCATGCAGGGCGTCGATAAGCTCTTCCTCCTGAACGCCGTGGTTGCCGACGAACTGACTCAGGCGCTCATCGCCTACGGCATCGCCCGGCGCATCGGCTTGAAGCACATCACCTACCTCTCGGTGTTCAAAGTGCAGGAGTTCCGCGATGTCCCTCACTTCGCCTCCAAGCTCGCCGTCGAGGGCGCACTGCGCGAGTTCGGTGTGCCCTTCACCATCCTGCGTCCGGGCTACTACATCCAGAACGACCTCGGCTTAAAGGACGCGCTGACCGGCCCCGGCGTCTATCCGATGCCGTTGGGTAACGCAGGAATCGCTGCCGCCGACGTGCGCGATATCGCCGAAGCAGCCGCCATCTCACTCACCGAAGATGGCCACGAAGAGCAGACCTACGACATCGTCAGCTCCTCGCTGATCAGCGGACCCGGAAACGCCGCTCTATGGAGCAGACTGCTCGGTAAACAGATCAAGTACACCGGCCACGACTTCGACCAGTGGGAAAAAACGATGCGCGGACGTATGCCCGGATGGAGCGCCTTCGATCTTCGCATGATGCTTCAGGGTTACTTCGATCGAGGCTTTGCCGCAACCGAAACCGAAAGCGCCCGCCTCTCCAAACTGCTTGGTCACGCACCCCGCACCTACGAAGCCTTCGCAACCGAAACCTCGCAGAGCTGGAAACCATAGCGCTCCGACCCACTGACAAAGGGAAGTTGACAAATAAATATCCAGCACGGGGCTGGGGAGGAACGCCATGACGACGCATCACCCGGAACACTTGCTGGATCGTGCTGTAATGCTCGCCATGCGTGCCTTCCTCGCGGTCCAGCCGAAGCCCGAATTCAGCCCCGAGGCACGGCCCGACTTCGATCACCTGATGGAGAGAACGCCGGCGGCAGATGGCATCACCTATGAAGAAGCAGAGATCAACGGTGTCAGCGGATATTGGTGCAGGCCGCAGGACCCCCTTGAGGACTGCGCCATCGTCTACCTCCACGGCGGAGCTTATATCCTCGGCTCCGCCGCCGCGTATCGCCACTTCGTCGGCCAGATCGTCGCCAGAACGAAGGCGCCCGCCCTCATCGTCGATTATCGTCTCGCTCCGGAACATCCGTTCCCCGCAGCGCTCGACGACGCAGAATCCGTCTATCGAGGGCTCTCAGAAGCGGGTATATCAAGCATCGCCATCGCCGGCGATTCGGCTGGTGGGGGTCTCGCCTTGGCTCTGCTGCAGCTTATGGCCACCGGTAGTGCTTCTGGTTCAGTCAGAAAACCAGCAGCGGCAGCGGTCCTCTCAGCCTGGGCAGATCTGGCTCTCACCGGCGAGAGTCTCGTGACTCGCGCCTCCGCCGATCCTCTGCTCACGAAAGACGCACTCGCCAAAGCAGCAGCCATCTATCTCGGTCCACACGATGTCCACGACCCGAAAGCGACACCAGTCAACGGCAGGTTTGCCGGGCTGCCTCCGGTGCTCTTGCACGTCGGCAACGACGAGATTCTCCTCGATGATTCGTGCCGCATCGCCCAACGGATCGAAGCCGCCGGCGGTAGTGCGGACCTGCATATCTGGCAGGGAATGGCGCACGTCTTCCCGGCCAGCCTGGAACTCAAAGCAGCTGTCGAGGCGTTAGACCTTCTCGGAGCATTCCTGCACCGCCATCTTCAGTCGAAACGACAGGGCAACATCGCGTGAGAACACGCCAGCATTCCGGAAAGGACGCATAGCCATGGCTCAACTCAACCGTCGCTCCGCCCTCGCGCTCGCTGCCTTGGCTGGCGCAGATCTCCTCACTCCGTCAACCTGGGCCTCAATAACCTCCGGAAGCCCTTCCGCACCGCAACCTCAAGAAACCCAAAGGAAACCCATCATGTCCGAGTCCACCTCGCAGTATCCGCCCCTCCCGCCCGACGATCTGCAGCGCAAGCTCACCCTCTCCCAACCCGATACCGATCAGTCTTTACCCCACATCGGCCTCGTCGGCGACACCTACACCATCACCGTCTCGGGCGAAGATACCAACGGCCGCTTCTGCGTCATCGACATGCACATCCCGCCGGGCGGAGGCCCGGGACCGCACCGTCATAGCTTCGAAGAGACCTTCATCCTGCTCGAAGGTGAAATGGAAGCCACCTTCCGCGGCAAGAAGCTTCTCGTCAAGGCCGGGGACACCATCAACATCCCGGCAAACGCGCCCCACCAGTTCCACAACTCGTCCTCGAACCCGACGCGTCTGCTGTGCATCTGCTCTCCTTCAGGCCAGGAGAACTTCTTCAAAGAAGTGGGCGTGCCCGTCGCAACCCGGACCACAGCTCCGCCTGCGCTCGACAAGGAACAGCAACAGCAATTCCTCGAAAAAGCCAGGGCGCTCGCCCCGAAGTACCACACCGAGCTGCTCAAGGAAGCCTAAGTCGCCGATCGATCTGCCTGTTTTTCAAGTGTAGAAACGTCGAATCGCATCCACCACGACGTCCTGCTCCTCTTCCCTGAGCTCCGGATACATCGGCAGCGCCAGCACCTCGGCCGCCGCCTTCTCCGCCTCAGGGAAGTCCCCCGTCCTGTACCCCAGCGGCCTAAGTGCCTCCTGTTGATGCAGGCAAAGTGGGTAGTAAACCTCCGACCCAATCCCCAGCGCCGTCAGGTAGGCCCGCAACTCATCCCGCCGCGGAGCCCGGATCACATACTGGTGGAAGACATGTCGTGCCTTTGGGTGCGTGTACGGTAAAACCACGCCGTCAGCTACCGTCATAACCCGCTCAGGAAGCGTATTAACGCCCACATTCGCGCGCAAAAACAGCTCAGAATAGCGTGCCGCAAGGTCTCTCCGCCGCTGCGTCCAAGCGTCCAGATATGAAAGCTTTACTTCAAGTATTGCCGCTTGTAGTGTGTCCAGACGAGAGTTCCATCCAACCTCGTCATGGTAGTAACGTCGGGTCATCCCATGGGCTCGCAAAGACAAGGCTCGAGCCGCAAAAGTGCTCGATTTGGTCGTCATCAGCCCCGCATCACCATAGGCAGAGAGGTTTTTCGTCGGATAGAAGCTGAAAGCAGCCGCATCTCCCAGCGACCCGGCTGGCAAATTGTTCCACGTGGAACAAATTGCCTGCGCCGCATCCTCAATCAGGACGATTGAACCAAATTCACGCTGTAATTGGGCGAAATCGTCCCACTTCGCGCATTGGCCGTACAGATGAACCGGCAGCACGGCCTTGATATTCCCATCCTGGGACAAAACCTCGGCCGCCGAAGCCGCCGACAGATTGAAAGTCAATGGATCAATATCCGCAAAAACCGGCACCGCCCCCGCCCGCAGGATCGCCGAAGCCGACGCAAAAAAGCTGAAGGGCGTCGTAAGTACCTTATCTTGCAACGCCGATCGCACTGCCAGATCGCTGTCTCCGACCCCCGCAGACGCCAGTGCCAGCCAGAGTGCATCCGTCCCGCTTGCACATCCAATCGCATGCGGCACCCCGCAAACCTTCGCGCAGGCCGCCTCAAAGCTCCCAACCTCGGGCCCGAGCACAAACCGCTGCGAGTCGCAAACACGCTCGATCACGTCCATCACTTCGTCGCGGATGGTCGAGAATTGGCGGGAAAAATCAAGAAAGGGAACTGCCTGCGTCGTTGATAGAGAGACTTGAGCCACGCATCAATCGTACATCGACTCGGGAGGTCCAGGTGCAAGCGGAAGCCCCAGGGTTTATGCTGTTGGGCAGTTGTTTCGAACCACTTTTTTCTTTTCTCCGAGTCGGTAAGTTAGGGCTTCGGGTTGAACAAGCAGACGACGCAGCGCGTTTTTGCGTCATACAAGATGCAAGTAGAAAAGGAGATCGGCAACTATGGATTCAAAGCCGGCACAGAACATTCAGGATACGTTCCTGAACACCGTTCGCAAGGACAAGAGCCCAATCACAATTTATCTGGTGAGCGGGGTTAAGCTTACGGGGAAGATCCGGTCCTTCGACAAATATTCGGTCCTGCTGGAGAACAACAGCCAGGAACAATTGATCTTCAAGCACGCCATTTCAACCGTAGTCAGTGGACGGGCAGGGGCGCACATGGAGTCGCGTCCTGAGGGCCGACCGGTTGCCGCAGTGCACGCTTCATCCAGCGAAGCGACCGCCGCAGGCGCCTAAACCCACCATACGAGATCTTTTACGTTGCGCGGCGGGCACTCCCCTGGTGGGTGTGCTCTCCGTGCAATTTCGTGTGCGAGGCAAGTCGTCGTTCGCTCAGAACTGGTTCCATAAAGCAACCCACTTTTCTGGTTCGTTCCGCGGTGTTGCTGGAGTCGCTGAAAACCGTTTGCAGGTTTGACACTCCCCCCTTGGTTTGCTAAAACTTAGAGGTATTCAACGGTTTTTTGAAGCGAAGTTTAGCGGCTGGCGCTATGGTGTGTCCGGCAGAGGGTCTCGAGGTTTTCGGCGGTTTCTGTAGCCGCCATCCCATTCCATGAATGTAATTCTGAATCAACTTGGCGGTTTGTTCCTCGGCTCTGTGCCGACGATTATCTTCTTTGTGCTCCTTGTGGTCGCATACGGCTATCTTGTGCGGCGTCCTCTGGACAAGGTGCTAGGGGAGCGGCGCGCGCGGACGTCGGGTGCGGTCGAACAGGCGCGCGGCGCGATGAGCGCCGCGGAAGCCGAGACCGCCGTGTTCGAAGACAAGCTGCGAGCCGCGAGGACTGAGTTGTTCCACGCCCGTGAGCAGCGATTGGCGAAGTGGGCCGCCGAGCGCGAGGGTGTGCTGAGCGATGCGCGCGCGGTGACGACGAACCGGATCAACGTGGCGAAGCTTGAGATTGAGAAGAGCGCGAATGCTGCGCGGCAGCAGATTGAGACAATGAGCAGCGAACTGAGCGCAAAGATTCTAAAAGCGGTTCTGCCGGCAGGCGTCACGGGAACGGAGGCTGCCCAGTGAAGCTCTCTCAAGGTTTCAGGAGATTTGGTACGGCGCTGGTGCTGGCGCTTTTGTTGGCCGGCGCAACGGCGACTGTGCGCGCGCAGGAGACGAAGAGCAGCGATGACGGCCGGCAAGCTACACCCGCTGCGAACTCTGCTGCGATGAATCAGGAAGAGAAAGACGAGAACGCGGCGTATCTGCATTCCAAGACCGTTCAGAAACTCGGCTCGATGATGGGGATGAGCACAGAAACGGCCTCCACCGTGTTCGTGGTCATCAACTTTGCGGTGCTTGCGTTTGCGATCGGGTTTGTGGCCCTGAAGACGCTGCCGAAGACCTTTCGGGATCGGTCCTCTGCCATTCAAAAAGAGCTGACGGATGCACGTTCCGCGACTGAAGAGGCGAGCGTTCGGCTGAACAGTGTCGAAGAGCGTTTGTCGCATCTGGACGCACAGATCGCGGAGATGAAGGCGCAAGCCGAGAAGGACGCAGCGACGGAAGAGAAGCGCTTCAAGGCTGCGGCGGAAGACGAAAAGAACAAGATTTTGGCCTCTGCCGAGCAGGAGATCGCTTCAGCGACCCAGCATGCACAGCGCCAGTTGCAGCAATATGCTGCGGGACTTGCGATTGAGCAGGCGGCGAAGCGGCTGGTGATCTCTGCGGAGACGGATCGTCTGCTGATCCAGAACTTTGCTCAACGCCTGGGCGAAGGCAAAGGCGGCGAAAACTAATGGCGAACGACACAGTCTTCGCTCCTCGCTACGCGCATGCGTTTGTGGATGTTGCGACAAAACAGTCCCTGGATCTGGTCGCCGCACGCACCCAGATGGCAGACTTTGTAGATCTTCTGCAAGGGAGCTGGGATCTTCGTGAAGTGCTGATGGATCCGTCGATTCCCGCGAACCAGAAGCTCGATGTACTGGATACGATCGCCGGTCGCCTGGGCATGATGCGCGAGGTGCGGAACTTTCTTGCGATCATCATCGACCATCAGCGGTTGGGAGATATGACGTTGATTCTGGCTGCCTATGACCAGGTTGCGGATGTGGATCAGGGCGTAACCGAAGCCGAGATCACGAGCGTGAGTGAGCTGCATGGCGATGATCGTACGGCGCTCGAGGCGCAAGTGGCGAAGCTTGCTGGAACCAAGGTACGCATCGCGTACAAGCTGGATTCCTCGCTGCTTGGCGGGGCTGTGGTGAAGATTGGATCGACCGTGTACGACGGGTCGGTGAAGACGCAGTTGGAGCAGATGAAGCAGGCGCTGGTGAGTGCCTGACGACCGTCGCGCTTGACGAGTGTTGAAGCGACCAGACAAGATTCGAGTTTGAGAATTGCGGCTTTGCCGTAGACAGGATTGAGATAAAGATGGCAACGATGAGGGCTGACGAGATAACCGCGCTGCTGAGCCAGAAGATTGAGAACTACGAGCAGCGTGTGCAGGTGGATGAAGTGGGAACGATCGTTTCGCTGGGCGATGGGATCGCACGCGTACATGGACTAGACAAGGTCATGGCCGGCGAACTGATCGACTTCCCTCACGGGGTCGCGGGTCTTGCGATGAACCTGGATGAAGACCAGGTGGGTGCCGTGCTGCTGGGCGAGTTCGACAAACTGCGCGAAGGCGACCAGGTCAAGCGCACCGGCAAGATCATGTCTGTGCCAGTGGGCGAGGCGTTGATCGGCCGCGTGGTGAATGCGCTCGGCCAGCCGATCGACGACAAGGGACCGATCAACACCGATAAGACGCTGCCAGTGGAGCGTTTGGCTCCGGGTGTGATCGATCGGCAGAGCGTACGCGAGCCGATGGCGACCGGTATCAAAGCCATCGACACGATGATTCCGATTGGCCGTGGTCAGCGCGAGTTGCTGATTGGAGACCGTCAGACGGGTAAGACGGCGATTGCGCTCGACACGATCATCAACTCGGCGAAGAACAACCTCATCTGCATTTATTGCGCGATTGGGCAGAAGCGTTCGTCGGTCGCTCAGGTTGTGCAGACTCTTGAAAGCTACGGCGCGATGGCTTACACGATCGTCGTTGCGGCGACCGCTTCCGAGCCGGCTCCGATGCAATATCTTGCTCCCTTCGCGGCGACCGCGATGGGCGAGTACTTCCGCGATTCGGGCAAGCACGCGCTAATCATCTACGACGACCTTTCGAAGCACGCGGCAAGCTACCGCGAGATTTCGCTGTTGCTCCGCCGTCCGCCAGGCCGTGAAGCTTACCCGGGCGACGTGTTCTATCTCCACTCGCGTCTGCTTGAGCGCAGTTCGAAAGTTTCGGATAAGCTCGGCGGCGGCTCGCTGACCGCGCTGCCGATTATCGAAACGCAGGCGGGCGACGTCTCGGCCTACATCCCCACCAATGTAATTTCCATTACTGATGGCCAGATCTTCGTGGAGACGGACCTGTTCAACTCGGGCATCCGTCCGGCCGTGAACGTCGGTCTTTCGGTCTCGCGTGTGGGATTTGCGGCGGCCGTGAAGGCGACCAAGCAGGTCGGTTCTACGCTGAAGCTTGACCTGGCACAATATCGCGAACTGGCTGCCTTCTCGCAGTTCGGTTCGGATCTTGATAAGGTGACGCAGAACCAGCTGAATCGCGGTGCGCGTTTGGTTGAGCTGCTGAAGCAGCCTCAGTTCCAGCCGCTCTCGATGGAGAAGCAGGCTGCGATCCTTTACGCCGGCGTCAATGGGCTCGTGGACGATGTTGAGGTGAAGGATCTGCGTGCGTTCGAAGATGGATTCTACCCGTACCTTGAAGGGCAGGCTCCCACCATTCTCACGGACATCGCGACCAAGAAGGCCTTCGATGACGATCTAAAGGCGAAGCTGACGGCTGCAATCAAGGATTACAAGCAGGGCTTTCTCGCTGGCTTGAAGGATAAGGCGACTGAGAACGCGAAGGCGGCAGAGACGGTGGGCAGCAAGTAACCTATGGCAAACGTTCTCGATCTACGGCGCCGCATTCGCAGTGTGAAGAACACGCGGCAGATCACGAAGGCCATGAAGATGGTCTCGGCGGCGAAGCTGCGGCGTGCCCAGGAACGCGCGATGCAGGCTCGGCCCTACGCGCAGATGCTGCTGAACGTGCTTGAATCGCTGGTGCGACGGACGGACTTGTATAACCCGGAGACGGGTGCGATTCGGCATCCTCTGCTGGCCGAACGCGAAGAGAAAAATGTTCTTCTCGTCGTCATCGCCGGGGACAAAGGCTTTGCGGGCGGATTTAACTCAAACGTTGGCAAGGCTGCTCAGAAGTTTATTGATACCCGTGTCGCCAAGGGGCAGAACATCGACCTTGAGCCTGTCGGCAAAAAAGCGATCAGCTTCTACAAGCGCAAGTTTGCAGCAGCCAGCTACGAAAAGACGGAAGAGCATTACGACAACGATCTCTCGGTGCATTACGACGAGATTCGTCATCGCGCGGATCAGATTGAAGTGGCTTCGGAGCATCCGGATATGCTGCTTCGTTCGAGCTTCGAGGATGTGACGGAGATGGCGAAATCGATCATCGCGCGGTACGAGCGGGCAGAGATCGATTCGGTGTATATCGTCTACAACGAGTTCAAATCGGTGCTATCGCAGCGCATCGTCGTCGAGAAGTTGCTGCCGATCTTCAAGCTCGGGCAGCACGCAGTCGAATCCGCCGAAGAGCCGACCGAAGAGCAGCGCGATGCCGCGGTGAAGGCCGCGGAATCCGAAGGCATCAGCGTCTTCGAGCCCGACACGACAGCGATGGAACAGGAAGCGAAGAAGTTTGGCACGGCAGACGTTGACTATCTTTTCGACCAATCGCCAGAAGAGTTGTTTTCGCATCTGTTGCCGCGTTATGTCACCACACAGTTGTTTCATGCGCTCCTGGAGTCGACGGCCGCGGAACATGCCGCGCGTATGACTGCGACGGACGCTGCAACAAAGAATGCAGGCGATTTGATCGATTCGTTGTCGCTGACCATGAACCGGGTTCGGCAGGCTGCGATTACCAAGGAAATTATCGAGATTGTGAGTGGAGCGGCGGCGCTGTAAGGCGATGCCCCGAAAGAGACTATGGCAGAGAATATAGGAAAAGTAATTTCGATCAGCGGACCGGCCGTTGATGTCCAGTTCGAAGAAAAGAACATGCCGCCGATCTTCCAAGCGCTACGGATTACCAGCGAAGGCTTCGACACGCCGACGCCGCTTGACGTAGTGGTGGAGGTACAGCAGCACCTCGGCGAAGGCCGCGTGCGCTGCATCGCGATGGTTGCGACCGAAGGCATGGTTCGCGGAATGAACGCGCATGACACCGGCAACGGCATCATGGTGCCGGTGGGTCGCGAGACGCTCGGCCGCGTGCTGAACGTGCTCGGCGAGCCTGTCGACGAGCTTGGACCGGTAGACGCCAAGGTCCACATGCCGATTCACCGGCAGGCGCCTGCGTTCGACGAGCAGTCGACGTCGGAAGAGATGTTCGAGACGGGCATCAAGGTCATCGACCTGATTCAGCCGTTCTTGAAGGGCGGCAAGATCGGCCTGTTCGGCGGTGCGGGTGTCGGCAAGACCGTCATCATTCAGGAACTGATTAACAACGTTGCGCAGCAGCACGGTGGATTTTCCGTCTTCGCCGGCGTTGGCGAGCGGACGCGTGAAGGCAACGATCTCTGGCATGAGTTTCAGGAGTCTGGCGTTATCGATCTGAAGGACTTTTCGAAGTCCAAAGCTGCGCTTATTTATGGACAGATGACTGAGCCCCCGGGGGCGCGTCTGCGCGTGGCGCTCACTGGCCTGACCGTCGCTGAGTATTTCCGCGATGAAGAGGGTGCGGACACACTGCTGTTTATCGATAACATCTTCCGGTTTACGCAGGCGGGTTCAGAGGTTTCGACGCTACTCGGCCGTATGCCTTCGGCCGTCGGTTATCAACCGAACCTTGCGACCGAGATGGGTGAACTGCAGGAGCGCATCACGTCAACGAAGCGCGGCTCGATCACGTCGGTCCAGGCAGTGTATGTGCCGGCTGACGACTTGACCGACCCGGCTCCGGCGACCACGTTTGCCCACCTCGATGCGACGACCGTGCTTTCACGGCCGCTGTCTGAGCTTGGCATCTATCCGGCTGTCGACCCGCTCGCTTCAACGTCGCGCATACTTTCTCCGCGCATCGTGGGGCAGGAACATTATGACGTCGCGCAGGGTGTTAAGCGGATTCTGCAGCGTTACAAGGACCTGCAGGACATCATCGCGATTCTCGGGATTGACGAGCTTTCGGATGAGGACAAGATCACGGTGGCTCGTGCACGCAAGGTGCAGCGCTTCCTTTCGCAGCCGTTCCATGTGGCTGAGATCTTTACCGGCATCCCGGGCGCTTATGTGAAAGTTGAGGATACGGTCCGCTCATTCAAGGAAGTCATCGAAGGCAAGTACGATGACATCCCGGAGCAGGCGTTCTATCTGAAGGGCGGCATTGAGGATGTGAAAGCTGCCGCTGAGAAGATGAAGCAGACGGCGTAAACGCAAGGGGACAGGAAAGAAGGAAGAGGGAAGAGAGTGCCGGAACAAAGGCGCTTCGCCCTCCACCTTTCGAGACTCGAATGGCTGAAAATGTACAGGACGGGAAGTTGGCGGTACGGCTGGTAACGCCGGATCGTGTGCTGTTGGACGCGACGGCGGATTCGGTTGAGCTGCCGTCGGCTTCGGGATACCTGGAGGCGCTGTATGGCGCGGCTCCGCTGCTGGCGGAACTTGGTTCGGGCGAGGTTCGGCTGCACGGCGGGTCCGCGGGTGAGCAGAAGTTCTTTGTCGCATGGGGCTTTGTTGAGGTGCTACCGGAGCGGGTGACGATTCTGGCCGAGACCGCAATGCATCCCGACGAGATCGACCGCGCCAAGGCCGAGGAAGATCTGAAGCGCGGGCAGGAGATGTGGTCGAAGGCCGGCGATAATCCTGATCAGTACGAAGAAGCGAATGAGATCACGAAGAAGGCCGAGGCGGAGCTCGCTTCCGCCGAAGGCAAGTCCTAGAGTAAGAACTATCGAAGCGCCACGATGCCCCGGAAGACCATGCTTACGAGCACGGTCCCGGGGCATCGGTTATTTGGCAGCCTGGACTGTTCCCTTGGTCAGGATTTCGGTCAGGTAGTCCGGAGTATTGTCGACGCGGGTAAGGCGTGGATACCGCAAGCCGTCGTAGTACGCAAGGCTGACGGGCGCCACCGTGTTTTCATCCTGCACCAGCAATTGAATTGGCGTGGTCGTGCCTTTGCTCGCCTGCACCGCAGCGTTGAAGGCGTCAAGCGAATACACCTGGCCGTTGATGGCGGTGATCTTCTGGCCGGGAGCGAAGCCGTTCTTGTAAGCCACGCTCCCAACGCGAACATCGCCAATGGTGCCATCTTTACCAGCGCTCAGCCCGATAGAAAACCAGAGCCCGAACGACGGATCCTGCTTCAACTCCTGCGTCATGTTGGCCGTGGGTTCGGCTGTGTACTCAAGCTTGTAGCCACCCTGCTCGATACCCTCCGTGTTGACGTGCGGCTGAACGTCATAGACTCGCGACTGAAAGAAGCCCGCCCAGTCGTTCTTAACCACGCGGCTCAAGTCCGCCTCGATCTCGCCGAGACTATACGGCTCGACCCGCGCTACACCGTTGCCGCCCTTCTGTAGGAAAATTTGCAGGAAGTCGCGCAGGCTCTTCTTGTCCAGCGTGAGTTTGCGAATCGTCGTATCCACATTCAGCCAGAGCAGCGTGCCCTCAGGGTAGTAGTCGGTCCCGCGCTTCCAACTGCTCCATGGTCCGCCTCGTCCGCCGCCGCTGCGAGGCATGGCAGAGTCGAACGTGGTGTCTTCAATGCTGCGCCAGGCGCGACCGCTCTGCGCGTCCATCTGGGCCGCGGTCATGGCGAGATCCTGCCGATATTGCTCCGCGGTAACAGTGCCGATACGCTCACCCATCAGGTCGCCAAGGTAGTTCGTCAGGCCCTCGTACACCCACAGCAGATTGTCCTGCATGGGCGTCGCGTAGTCCGGCGTCCAGAGCCCGTCCGGTCGCCGATACTTGCCATTCCACGAATGCGTAAACTCGTGCGGCAACAGCCCAGCCATACCGACCGAAGGTTTATAGCCAGTGAAGAAATCCTTCTGCACCGTATTGTCCGAAGACTCATGATGTTCGAGACCGCCGCCGCCGCGGTCACCCTGCACGAGCACCAGGAAGTGATAGCTCGTGTAATGCGGCGGCCCATACATCGCAAACGCCTCAGTGACCAGGCGCGACATCTGCGCCAGCATCTCCGGCTGAACGTCGATCGCAGCGGCTGAAGGTCCGATGACGTCCATAAAGTGGAGCGGCGTGACGCTGGGTGCAAGAGCGTACTCATGGAAGTAAAGCCCCGTCATGACCGGGGAGTCCTCCAGTAACTCAACGGTGGTAGGGGTGTAAGTGATGGTGCCCCCCGCGGGATGCTGCGGATCGTAAGTGGTAACCGGCTTCAGCGAGGTACCGATGCCCCAATTCGCCGGCACGGTCACAGTCGGCTGGATCACGAGATCGTGGACCGGGATATGCGCCGGGTAAAGCATCAGGTCTTCCCACTCGAGCGTCGCCGACGTACGCGTGGCGCGCCCATAGATGCAGTCCAGGTGCGCATGCAACATCGAGGCACCCGCAGGAATTTCCAAATGGTACTCGTACGTGTTGATCGGATCGCGTCGCCACGCGAGCGGCTTGCCGTCGACCTCGAAGCGCAGTCCGGTGATGTTCGACACCGGGCCATCCGGGCCATGCGCGCCAGGAATCCACTCCGGTGTCACCAGGTCCAACGGCCCGCGATGTACCGGAATATCGACGTCCGCGTGATAGAGCTTCCGTGGCGCATCGGTCAGATCCGCGCGAATCTGAATTGCCTTCTGCTGCGCGTTCGCCGGGAGCAAGCTTGCAGCGAAGGCAAGCGAAAGGAGCGGGAAGGGCATTACGTTCTTAGTCACGAAGTCAGAACCTCTCAGATCGGCTCGCTTGAGAATGGCAGCGGTACACATCATTTTATGCGCTGTCCGCAAAGCCACCCCGGCCATGTGTGCAATGCTGGATCGTGTACGGCGAAGAACATTCGCTCTATGCGCGAGTCATGCACTTTGTGCTGCGTCGTCGTACCCGGCCGATGCTCGCTTTGCTCTGTGCCCGAACTGGCAAGCCGTCCTTTCAGTGTGCTATAAACGGTGCGGCTGAATGAGCATTCATCAGCCTGTTGCGTACTGGGGACGATGCGAACTCATCCAATTTTTGATCTAGAAGGACGCGTGGCGATCGTCACCGGCGGCTCCATCGGGCTCGGTCGTCAGATGGCTGAAGGGCTGGCGGAGATGGGCGCGAACCTAGTCCTCTGCGCACGTAAGAAAGAACGCTGCGACGAGACCGCGGATGAACTTCGCAAACTCGGCGTCAAGGTGCTCGCACTCAGCTGCGATGTGAAGGACCCTGCGAGTGTCAAAGCGATGGTGGCAGCCACGGTCGCCGAGTTCGGTCGAGTTGACATCCTCATCAACAACGCGGGCACGTCATGGGGTGCGCCGGTCGAGGACATGACGATCGACCAGTGGCACAAGGTCATCGACACGAACCTTACCGGGACGTTCCTCTGTTCGCAGGCTGCGGGCAAGGTTATGATCGGGCAAAGGCGCGGCAAGATCATCAACATCTCGTCCGTAGCTGGTATTCGCGGCTCTGGGCCGGACCTGCAGGCAATCGGCTATAGCTCAAGCAAAGGTGCGATTCTTACCTTCACCAAAGACCTCGCTTCGAAGTGGGGCATGCACAACATCCAGGTAAACGGTATTGCGCCGGGCTGGTTTCCCAGCGATATGTCGATGAAGGTGCTCGAGCGCGCGAAAGATAAGCTGTTGGCGAACATTCCTCTCGGCCGCTTCGGCGGGACGCAGGATTTGAAGGGCGCGGCGATCTTCCTTTCGTCGGACGCCTCGAACTTTGTCACAGGACATACCCTGGTTGTAGATGGAGGCCAGTCCGCTTAGGACGAGAACACTTATGAATATTCCGCTGACACCCCTTCGTTTTCTCCACTATGCCGAACGCCAATACCCAAACCGTACTGCGGTGGTCTGCCAGGGTAAGCGTTTCTCCTACGAACAGATGGGCAAGCGGGTCGGGCAGCTTGCCGCCGCACTCAAGGCCGCAGGCGTGCAGCCCGGCGACCGTGTCGCGTTCCTTGGTGTGAACACGCACCGCCTGCTCGAGGCCTACTACGGGGTTCTCGAAGCCAAGGCCGTTTTGCTGCCGCTGAACATCCGTCTCTCCGCGACGGAGCTCTGTTACATCATCAACGATGCTGGGGCGAGCTTCCTCTTCATCGAAGAGAACTTTATCCCGCTGGTCGATTCGTTCCGCAACGGCCTGAAGACGGTCAAGCGCTTCTGCCAGTTAGGCGGAGAGCCGAGGGCAGATTGGCTCGATGCGAAGAACTACGACGGCTTCATTAGCGAAGCCGAGCCGCACCGGCTCAACATCGACACCGTGAACGAAGATGACGTCGCGGAGATCTTCTACACCAGCGGCACCAGCGCACAGCCGAAAGGTGTCATGCTGTCGCACCGCAACATCTACCTGCACGCCATGCACGTATGCATGGCCCTGGGCGTTGAAAATTCGTCGGTAGAGTTGCACACCATTCCGCTCTTCCATGCAAACGGCTGGGGCGTGGCGCACTTCCTGACGGCGCTTGGAGGCAAGCACGTCATGGTTCCGGCCTTCGACCCGAAGGTCGTCTTCCAGTTGATTCAGGATGAGAAGGCGAATCACTTCAGCGTCGTGCCAATCATGGCGACGGTACTCGTCAATCATCCGGACCGGAAGAACTATGACCTGAGCAGCGTCAAGCGGATCATTCTTGGCGGTGCGGCCGCGTCGCCAACCCTTGTGCGTGAGGTGCAGGAAGCGTTTGGCTGCGAGTGTTTCGCCGGGTATGGGTTGACGGAGACATCGCCGACGCTTTCTGTGTCGCGGATGAAACCGGAGCTCGACTGGGAGGGCGAGAAGAAGTATGCCGGCGAGGCGATGGCAGGCTTTGCAATTCCCGGAGTCGAGTTCGCAATCGTCGACGCGGAAGACAAGGAACTGCCGCAGGATGGCGTTGCCTTTGGCGAGATTGTGGCGCGTGGCGATGGTGTGATGAAGGGTTACTGGAATCAACCGCAGGCTACGGCAGATGTGATGCGCGGCGGGTGGTTCCACACCGGCGACATGGCGTCGATCGACAAGGATGGCTACGTGCAGATCGTAGACCGCAAGAAGGACATCATCGTCAGCGGCGGCGAAAACATCTCGTCGCTCGAGGTCGAAAAGGTGATGCTCTCGCATCCGGCGGTCCTTGAGGTTGCTGTAATTCCAGTGGCCCATGCGCGATGGGGTGAGGTGCCGAAGGCGCTCGTGGTTCTGAAGCCCTCGGCAGAGGCCAGCGAGGCCTCCTTGATAGAACATACGCGTGGCCTGCTGTCGCACTACAAGTGTCCTCATTCCGTCGTGTTCGTTGAGGCTCTCCCAAAGACTGGAACTGGCAAGGTGTTGAAGAAGGATCTGCGCAAACAGTATGCGGAGCATGTGCCGGATGCCACGGCGGTGGTTCGGGCTTAGTGATGATCGAGCGAGCCGCGGTAGTGGGTGCGGGAACCATGGGCTCGGGGATCGCGATGGTGTTTGCCGATGCCGGGATTCCGGTGCTGCTGAAGGAGCAGGACCGGGCGGCGCTCGATCGCGGCATGGCGATGATTCGCCGGAACTACAAGAGCCTGGTGAAGTATGGGCACGTCTCGGTGGAGACTGCTGAAGAACGTCTCGGCCTCATTACCGGGACGACTGTTTACGACGACTTTGCCAGCGTTGATATCGTGGTCGAAGCCGTCTACGAAAGCGTCGCGGCCAAGCACGCCGTCTTTTTGGAAATCGATGCCGTATGCAAGCCTGGGACGATTCTTGCAACCAATACCTCGAGCCTGGATGTCGATGAGATTGCATCGTGTCTAGCTCGGCCGGAGGCAGCGATTGGCCTGCACTTCTTCACGCCACCGCACCTCAATCGGCTGCTTGAAATTGTGCCGGGCAGGAAGACTGGGCAAGAGGTTACGGAAACCTGCATTGCGTTGGCCGGCAAGCTTGGCAAGGTAGGTGTGGTGGTAGGGAACTGCCGCGGCTTTGTGGCGAACCGGATGTTTATTCCGTATCACGATCAGGCGCTACTCTTGGTGGAGGATGGGGCAACGGTCGAACAGGTCGACGGGGCCTTGGTGGAGTTCGGCATGGGCATCGGCCCGTTGACGATCATGGATCTGGTGGGGATCGATGTGGGATGGCAGATTCGCGAGGCGGCGCGGCATCTGGAAAGACCGGGATCGCGGCAGCCTTTCGTGGAGGATCACCTATACGAGATGAAGAGGTTCGGACGTAAGACAGCACTCGGGTGGTATCGGTATGCAGAGGGGCAAGAGCCTGGTGTCGATGAGGATTTTAGCGAGCTGGTGCATGAATGGGCGGCCGAGCGAGGGATCGTGCAACGGGAGGTTTCGCAGCAGGAGATCGTCGAACGATGTGTGTACATGCTGGTCAATGAAGGGGCGAAGATTATTGAAGAAGGGATTGCGGCGAGCGTGGCAGATGTCGACCGGATTGTGATCGCGGGGTATGGCTTCCCAGCGGCGCGCGGTGGGCCCATGCGTTATGCCGATTCAATTGGGTTGGCCAAGGTCTATGAGCGCGTGTGTGATTTTGCGGCTTTGGATGGCGATGCCTGGAAGCCTGCGCCGCTGCTCAAGAAATTGGCTGAGTCGGGTGGGACGTTCTACGCATGAAGGACCTGACCGACAAGCCGGTTGCGGTTCGCGCGGGAGAAGAGCTCGACCGGGTTCGGCTTGGGACATTCTTGCGGGATCGCTTTGGTGAGGGCGAGCTCGAGGTTTCGCAGTATCCCAGTGGGCACTCGAACCTGACGTACGCGGTGGCCTATGGCGGCAGGGAGTTGGTGCTGCGGCGCCCGCCCTTTGGCAGCAAGGTGAAGTCAGCGCACGATATGGGCCGGGAGTTTCGGGTGTTGTCGAAGCTGCACGCAGCATACACGCCGGCACCGGAGGTGGTGGCGTACTGCGAGGACCCCGCGGTCCTTGGCGCGCCGTTCTACCTGATGCGGGCCATTCATGGGGTGATTCTGCGGAGCCGCATGCCAAAGGGTCTGGAGCTTTTGCCGCAGGCGGCGAGTGAGCTGAGTGGGGCGTTCGTCGACAATCTGGTGAGGCTGCATGAGGTCGACTATGCGGACGCGGGACTTGGTGATCTGGGTAAGCCGCAAGGCTACATGGAGCGTCAGGTGAAGGGGTGGATTGAGCGGTATTACGGGTCGAAGACGCATGAGTATCCAGAGGTCGCGCGGCTTGCGGAGTGGATGGTGGCTGAACTACCGGAAACGCAGCGCGTGTCGCTGATCCACGGGGACTACAAGTACGACAACCTGGTGCTCGACGCTATCGATCTAACGAAGGTGATCGGGCTGCTCGACTGGGAGATGTGTACGATTGGCGATTCGCTGGCTGATCTAGGGACCGTGCTGGCTTATTGGACGGATCGCAACGATCCACCTGAGGTGCAGGCTCGATGTTGGGGTCCGACGGCGGTTCCGGGGAGCTTTACGCGGGATGAGGTTGTCGAGCGGTATGCGCTGAAGACGGGGTGCGATGTCTCGCAGCTTGCATTCTACGTAGCGTTTGCCCGGTTCAAGCTTGCGGTGATCGTGCAGCAGATTTATTTTCGCTTTCATCAGGGGCTCACGACGGACGAGCGGTTCCGGACGATGCCTGAGATGGTGGAGCTCTTGATGAAAACAGCCTGGGACGGGGCGGAGAGCGGAAAGATTTAGAAGCCGGTGCGCCCCGGACGCCTGGCGCTTCGTGTCGCTCTCACTTTCTTAGTTCGATCTTCGCGATGGATTCAAGGTGAACCTCGTCTGGGCCGTCGGCGAGACGCAGCGTGCGGAGGTTCGCCCAGGCAGCCGCGAGGAAAGTGTCCTGCGAAACGCCCATTCCGCCGTGAGCCTGGATGGCTCGGTCGACGATGCGCAAAGCCATGCTTGGGGCGACCACTTTGATCATCGCGATCTCGGCGCGGGCTGCTTTTGCGCCGACCGTATCCATCATGTGAGCTGCTTTCATCGTGAGCAGCCGAGCTTGCTCGATCTCGATCCGTGAGTTGGCAATGTCGGCGCGAATCGTCCCCTGCTCGGCGAGCGGCTTGCCGAAGGCGACGCGAGTTTTAACGCGGGCGACCATGGCTTCGAGGGCGCGTTCGGCGACTCCGATCGAGCGCATGCAGTGGTGAATGCGGCCGGGGCCTAAGCGGCCCTGCGCGATCTCGAAGCCGCGACCTTCACCGAGGAGGATGTTGCTGGCGGGGACTCGGACGTTCGTGAAGGTGATCTCGCCATGGCCGTGCGGGGCGTGGTCGTAGCCGAATACGGTCAGCATGCGCTCGACTTTGACACCGGGCGTGTCCATGGGAACCAAAATCATGGATTGCTGTTGGTGCGTGGCGGCCGCGGGAGCGGTCTTGCCCATGAAGATGGCGATCTTGCAGCGAGGATCGCCCGCTCCGGAAGACCACCACTTGCGGCCGTTGATGACGTACTCGTCGTCTTGACGGACGATGCTGGACTGAATGTTGGTGGCGTCGGAGGAGGCGACTTCGGGTTCGGTCATGGCGAAGCAGGAGCGAATCTCACCGTCGAGTAACGGGATAAGCCATCGCTGTTGCTGTGCCTCAGTGCCGTATTGTGCGAGGACTTCCATGTTACCGGTATCGGGTGCGCCGCAGTTGAAGACCTCGGGAGCGACGAGGCTGCGGCCCATGATCTCGCACAGGTGGGCATACTCGTAGTGCGTGAGACCTGCGCCGTCGGCAGCTCGGGGAACGAAGAGGTTCCACAGGCCCTGCGCACGGGCTTTCACTTTCAAGTCTTCGATGATGCGGGTGGGCTGCCAGCGGTTTTCAGCGACTTCTTGATCGAAGGCATGCTCGTTGGGATAGATGTGTTGGTCCATGAAAGCCAGGAGTTTCTGGCGGAGGGCTTCGGTACTGGGCGATAGCGGGATCATGGTTCTCCTAGAGGGACGGCTTGGGTATCTTGCATGAATGAGGCGAGGTCAGGCAATTGCCGGATCGGGATGACAAAAGTTGTGGCGGTAACGGTCGGGATCAAGAGATTGCGTGATGTCGCCTTTGACATGGCGTCGATGGGTGCGGTCTAGTGGTGGCTGGGCTAAGTTCGGTTGGCGGGAGTGTGAGTTTGGCGATGAATCGGTATATCGTTCGCAGCACGTTTGTAGGAGCTTTGGGTGGCTTGCTCTTTGGTTTTGATACGGCGGTGATTTCCGGTACGACCGCGGGGCTGACCAAAGCGTTTGGGTTGGCGAATGTGCAGGTGATGCTGCCGCTGCTACATTCTGTAACGGTGTCGCAGCTTGGCGTGACGGTTTCGATCGCGCTTTGGGGAACCGTCATCGGCGCGCTCTCCGCAGGAACGCTGGGGCAGAAGTATGGGTCGCGCGAGATGCTGCGGTTGACGGCAATCTTGTACCTGATCTCATCGGTGGGGTGCGCGTTTGCGCCAAGCTGGGGCATATTTTTAGCGGCACGCTTTCTGGGTGGGCTTGGGATCGGCGGCTCCTCGGTACTCGGGCCGGTTTATATCGCGGAGTTGGCGCCGGCAAACCTGCGCGGACGGCTCGTGGGCACGTTTCAGATCAATATTGTCGTGGGAATTTTGCTGGCGTATCTCTCGAATTATCTGATCGGTTTGCTGAACTTTGGCGCGACGGAATGGCGTTGGGAGCTGGGCGTGGCAGCGCTGCCGGCGCTTGCCTTCTTCGGACTGTTGTTCGGGATCCCGCGGAGCGCGCGTTGGCTGGTGACGCAGAGCCGTGATGACGAGGCGAAGCAGGTTTTGGAGATGATGGGTACGCCGAATTCAGCGGCGGAACTGGCTGAGATTCGCGATTCTTTACACCTGGAATTGAGTGCCAAGCAGGCACCACTGTTTGAACGGATGCACGGTCGCCTGCGGTATGGCAAGCCGATCCTGCTCGCGATTGCAATTGGTGCGTTCAACCAGCTCAGCGGGATCAATGCGATTCTCTACTACCTGAATGACATCTTTGCGGCGGCCGGATTCAGTAAGGTCTCGGGGAACCTGCAGGCAGTCGCAATCGGCGCGATGAACCTGGTGGCGACGCTGGCAGGGATGGCGTTGATCGACCGGGTGGGGCGGAAGCTGCTGCTCTTGATCGGAGCGGTTGGGACGGCGGTTTGCCTGCTGGTCGTCGCGGGAATCTTCTTCACGCATCAGCACCAGGGCTTCCTGGTGGTGGCGCTCGTGTTCTACATCGCGTTTTTTGCGGTGTCGCAGGGTGC
The DNA here is from genome assembly GCA_963693075.2 of uncultured Granulicella sp. Lineage (GTDB taxonomy): Bacteria > Acidobacteriota > Terriglobia > Terriglobales > Acidobacteriaceae > Edaphobacter. The sequence goes on from CAXMMP010000001.1 coordinate 1,502,707, forward strand.
AGTGATCTGGGTGTATATCTCCGAGATATTTCCTACCCGGGTGCGCGGCAAAGGTCAGAGCCTCGGATCGGGTACTCACTGGGTGATGAACGCGATCCTGTCGTTCAGCTTTCCGGTGGTGGCGGCACGGTCCGGTGCTTATCCATTTCTGTTCTTCGCGGCGATGATGGTGGTGCAGTTCTTCGTGGTGCTCTTCTTCTTTCCGGAGACGAAGCAGATCTCATTGGAGGCACTCCAGAAGAAGCTCAACATCATTTAGGAGTGTCGTTCGAGTTATGCCCGGTGGGTGGGATAGGGGCGTCCGGCAGCGTTCGATACACTTCAGGGTGATGTGGGCCTGCTAGTCTTTGAGCAAACTCTGAACACTATGGGATGGAGCGCTACCGATGAGGGCACGGGCGATTGCGACAGTCGTGTGGTTGGGGCTTCTAAGCGGGCTTTGCAAGGCTGAGCTTCGGCTGCCGCACGTGATCAGCAGCCATGCTGTGTTGCAACGTGGGAAGCCGATTCATATCTGGGGTTGGGCGACCCCGGGAGCCAAGGTGCAGGTGCAATTCCACGCGCAGACGGTGGCTGCGATGACGGATGTGATCGGCAAGTGGAGTCTTTACCTTGCGCCGGAGGTTGCTGGCGGACCGTACGTGCTCACGGTTTCGGGCGACGGGCCGGCGGTGTCGCTGAACGACATCCTTGTCGGGGATGTGTGGTTTGCGGGTGGGCAATCGAACATGGAAATGCCGTTGAGCGGCTTTCCTCCCCTCTCCGCCGTAAAGGACGCAGCGAAGGAGATTGCGAACGCGAATAATCCAAGAATTCGACTGCTGCTGGTGGAAGAGAAGACGAGCGATTATCCGCTGAGCGATCTGGAGGAATCCTGGACTCCCTGCACGCCGGAGACCGCGAAGGACTTTTCGGCAGTCGCTTACTTCTTTGGGAGGGAGATTGCGGCAAAGGAGAATGTGCCGGTCGGGTTGATTGATTCGACCTGGGGTGGCACGCCAGCGGATTCGTGGGTTTCGCTGGATACACTCGGGACGAATGCGGAGCTGCAACCGGCCTTTGCGGCGCGGGCCAGGTTTGCCGACAAGCTGGAGTATGTTGACGAGACCATTGCCGCGGAATTGCGGGCGGACGCGGTGGCGAAGGCTGCAGGAAAGCCAGCGCCGGATCATCCGTGGCACCCGTATGAAACTTCATGGCTGCCGGCGGGGCTCTACAACGGGATGATCTCGCCGTATGTGAAGTATTCGATCAAAGGGTTTATCTGGTACCAGGGCGAGACAAACTCAGGGCCGGGCCGCGCACAGTACTACCGCAGTCTGTTTCCGGCGTTGATCTCGGATTGGCGGGCTCATTTCGCGCAGGGGAATCTGCCGTTTTTGTATGCGCAGATCTCGAGCTTCAATTCGACGGGCGAGGATTGGGGTGAGATTCGCGACGTGCAACGCAGGACGCTCGCGGTCGCGAATACGGCGATGGCGGTGACGACGGACGTTGGGAACGCCACGAACGTACATCCGGCGGATAAGCAGACCGTGGCATACCGCTTATCGCTGGCGGCGAGGGCGACGGTCTACGGGGAACATCTTGCGTATGCTTCGCCACTGTTCCGAGAGGCGCATGAGGAGTTGCTGCCGGATGGGACGGAAGGGATGCGCGTATGGTTCGACCACGCGGAAGGGCTAACCGCCAACGGCAAGCCTGTCGATGGGTTCGAGCTAGCCGGTGAGGATCATAAGTTCGTCGCGGCACATGCCCGGCTGGATGGAATGACGGTGATAGTTAACTCTGCGTCACTGGCTCACCCGCTTTATGTGCGGTATGCGTGGCCCAGTTATTTCGGAAGTGCGCTTTACAACGCGGCGGAGCTGCCAATGTCGACGTTTAGCTCAGACTACAGCCCGTTACGGCCTTAGTCTTCGGCTCGGTGCCACCTTGGACTGCATGAAGCTTTCGCCGATCAGGAACGAGCCATTGGCTTCTTCATAGTCGCGATCAGGATGACGCTCACCAGGATGCAGAGAGCTCCCAGCAGCGTGCGGAGTCCGATGGGTTCGTGCGCAACGAAGTAACCGAGCACGACGGCTACGGCTGGGTTGACGTAGGCGTAGGTGCCGACCCGGGTTGGCGATTGGTTGTGGATCAACCAGAGGTAGCAGGTGAAACCAAGGATCGAGCCGAAGACGATCAGGTAGGCGAGTGCTAGCCAGGCGCTGATCGAGATAGCGCCGGGATGAAATTTTGGGAACTCGCCGAAACTGGCAGAGGCAAGCGTGAGCATGAGACCACCGGCGAGCATCTGGGTCGCGGAGCTGAGGACCTTGGAGCTGGGCAGCGGGAGTTTGCGGGTGAGCGCCGAAGAGACAGACCAGGCGATCGCCGCCAGAAGCAGGATGATGGCGGCGCTGCGGTCGATGGGGACTCCGGCAAGGTGGAGCGTGGGAAGCGTGAGGACAGCAACACCGGCGATGCCGACGAGCAGCGCGATGGCGAGGCGAAGGGTGAGCCGCTGGGTGCGGAGAATGAGGATCTCAGAGAGCGCGGTGAAGGCGGGGATGGTCGCCATCATGACCGAGGCGACCCCGGAGGGGATGCGCTGCTCGGCAGTGAACAGAAGGCCGTAGTTGAGGACGAAGATGAGGAAGGCGAGGAGGAAGATTGAGCCCCACTCGCGGCGTGCGGGCAGCGGCTCGCGGCGGGCAACGGCATACCCAAAAAGGATGGCCCCTGCCGTAAAGAAGCGCATCGCGGCGAAGAGCAGAGGCGGAACCTGCTGGACGCCGACGCGGATGGCGAGGAAGGTGGAGCCCCAGACAAAGTAGATGACCGCGAAGGCGAGGAGCGTCTGCCAGGGTTTAGGTTTGGCTTCCATGGGCTATTTGGATTTTACAAAGGGTGTTTTGCTGCGCCTGTTGGTCTTTTACGCGGCCTGCCAATATACTCGCGATATGGACCTTGGGCAACCGAAGAACTTGGGAGCAAGGCGGTGGCGGCTGATTCTTGGGCTGCTCTGCTGCGCGCTGCTCGTTTTTGCGGGGACGCTCTCTGTTTCGCATGGGCATGACGATCTCGTCACACACCCGGATTGCAGCCTGTGCGCAACGGCTCATGTGTCGGTTCAGCCGGCTGCTACCTTGGCGATTGGCCCGGTGGTCCAGGTCTTCACGAAGGTTGAGGCACGGCTGCCTGCAGCGCGACCGAAGCCATTTCTTCACTTCTCCCTCTTCACACGACCCCCGCCTTCCGACGCTCTCCTCAGCTTGTAAGAGTGTTTGTGGTCAAGGCGTTTATCAAACAGAAGATATGGGGGTAGTGTATGCACACGTCGCTCAGGCGCGGTGTTGTCGCAGCATCGGTGATGATGCTTGCGGGAGTTTGTGGTGGAGTTGAGGCGTCGGCCCAGGCCGGTGGTTCAGGAACGATCAATGGCACGGTAACGGATTCGTCGGGCGCGGTGGTTCCGGGAGCAACGGTTTCGGTCGAAAACCCGGTAAGCCACTTCAAAACGCAAACGGTCACGGACAGCGCGGGCCATTATCACTTCACGAATCTGCCCTTGAATCCCTACCATCTTGAAGTGCTTGCCAAGGGATTCGCGGGGTTCACCGCCGATGTGGATGTGCGGTCGTCTGTTCCCGTCACGTTGACCGAACCGCTCCAGGTGAGCGGCACAAACACCGTGGTGAACGTGGAGACAAACGGCGGGGATCTGCTTGAGAACGATTCGACGGACCATACCGATATCGATCGGGGCTCCTTCAACAAGCTGCCGCTGGAGAGTCAGTCGAGCGGACTGAGTTCGCTGGTGACGTTGTCGTCGCCGGGAATTTCAGCCGACTCGAATGGTCTGTTTCACGGCTTGGGAGACCACGCGTCGAATTCATTCTCAATCGACGGGCAGTCGATCACGGATCAACAGAGCAAGGTGTTTTCGAACCAGCTTCCGACAAATGCGGTGCAGTCGCTGCAGGTGATTGCGGGCGCGCCGCCGGCCGAGTACGGCGGCAAGACCAGCGTGGTAATCGATGTGACGACACGGTCAGGCCAGGGTGTGACGACGCCTACGGGATCGATTACGGCTTCGTACGGGACGTTTGGTTCAGCGGCCGGGTCCGTCGACCTGAGCTACGGCGGGGAGAAGTGGGGGAACTTCATCGAGGTTGATGGACTGAATACGGGGCGTTTTCTCGATCCTCCGGAGTTCACGGTCTTCCACGACAAAGGCAATGAGCTGAACGTGTTCGACCGGATCGATCGCCAGGTTACGTCGAAGGACTCGCTGCGGCTGAATCTGGGTGTCAGCCGGTCGTGGTTCCAGACTCCCAATTCGTTTGACAACGTGAACGTTCAGAACGTCCTCAGTGGCGGAGCGTCGGCAACCCCGGTGTTCGGCAATGTGGGGGATGCGGACCAGCGGTCGAAGATTGTGACCTTCAACATCGCGCCGAGCTATACACGGGTAGTGAACGACAATTCGGTCTTCAACTTTGGCGTGTTCGTACGGCGGGATGGATATAACTACTATCCAAGCGCGAACCCGTTGGCGGACCAGAGTGCGCCGAACCTGCAGAATCAATCGATTGCGCAGGATCGTTCGCTGCTGAATAGCGGCGCCCATACGGATTTTTCCTACGTCAAGGGACATAACAATATCAAGATAGGTGCGCAGTATACGCAGACGTTTCTGAACGAGATCGACACGCTCGGGATCACCTCGAATGTCTTCAACTCGCCATGCGTCGATGCAACAGGTACACCAATTCCGGGCTACGCCAGCACCGCCCAGTGCGTCGGTGTTCTCGCGCCGAACCCGGCGTTCCTGCCGCAGTTGTTGCCCTATGACCTCACGCGCGTCGGCGGCGATTTTACCTTCAACGGCCACACCGATGTGAAGGAACTCGGGCTGTATCTTGAGGACCAGATCAAGGCTGGAAACTGGATGTTCAACGTCGGCATTCGTGGCGATCTGTACAACGGTCTCGCGATCGCGAGGCAGGCTGAGCCGAGGGTTGGCCTTTCGTATTCGATCAAGAAGACGGGAACGGTGCTGCGCGCCTCCTACGCCCGGACACTTGAGTCGCCCTTCAACGAGAATCTCGTGCTTTCGAGCGTCGGTTGCGGGAGTGATGTGCTGGCTCCTCTCCTCCTGTGCAGCCCTGGCGTCTCGACGGTCCTGCAGCCAGGGTTTCGCAACGAGTTCCACGCGGGGTTGCAGCAGGCGATCGGCAAACACGTGGTGGTCGACGGCGAGTACATCTGGAAGTACACGCACAATGCGTTCGACTTTAGCGTGTTGGGGAACACGCCGATCACGTTCCCTATCGACTGGCATAACTCGAAGATTCCCGGTTACGCCATTCGGACGTCGCTGACGGAATGGCACGGTGTTTCGGCGTTCAATGTCATGTCTTCGGTGGCGGCGCGCTTCTTTCCGCCTCAGTCGGCAGGCGCCGGCGCCACAGTCGCGCAGGGTAGCATCTATCCCTTCCGCATCGACCACGACGAGAAGTACAACCAGACGACGCACCTGCAGTATCAGCTGCATGGGACGCACGCTCCGTGGGTCGGGTTCAACTGGCGTTATGACAGTGGACTCACGGCTGGATCGGTTCCTTGCTATAACGTGACCGATCCGAACAGCCCATGTGGCGGCTTCCTGGTGAACGGGCAGCAGGCGATCGACCTGAGCGGCTTCACGGCGGATGAAGAGTTCCAGGCAGGGCTGCAATGCGACGGTTTCAAGGCGACACCGACGCAGGCCATTCCTGGCAACTACTGCCTCGCTTCGGAGTTGACTTCGAAGCTGGTGAAGATTCCGGCACCAGGTACCGAAGATGATGACAAGAATCCGCCCCGCATCGCGCCGAGGAACGTCTTCGACATGTCCGTCGGGGATGATGACTTGTTCGGCTTTCACGGCGATAAACAGAAGGTGAGCCTGAAGTTCACCGCGGTGAATCTGACGAACAAATATGCGCTGTATAACTTCCTCTCAACCTTCAGCGGCACGCACTATCTGACGCCGCGGGCGTTGAATATCGAGTTGGGGTACCACTTCTAGCCCCAGCTTTCGCCACTACTTCCTGGTCAAAGCGCCGAAGACCGCGGCGGTCGGGTCACTCCTGACCGCCGTTTGGCTTTTGGCACGTATCCTTTCAACTTCGGCGTAGTCTTACCAATGAGGTGTCGCATGATATTTCCGAAAAAGTCGCTTTATGGGAACGATATCGCGTCGTCGCAAATTACTCCGTTGGAGGCGTTTGCAGGCGCGAGGCCTTCGCGGCGTGGTTTCTTGGCCACTGCAGGCAGAATGGCTGCGGGCGCGGCAGCCGCGGGTCTGGTGCCCTCGGCGTTTGCGGACGATAAGCTGCAGACGATCCCCGGAAAGTACCAGGCGACGGACAACCAGACGCCGTTCTCGAAAGCTACGACCTATAACAACTTCTATGAGTTTGGGACAGATAAAGACCAGCCCGCGGAGAACGCGCATACGCTCCGCACGCGCCCTTGGTCGGTGCAGATCGAAGGTCTCGTGAAGCAGAAGCGCACGGTGAACGTCGACGATTTGATCCACTACCGGCCGCTCGAGAGCCGGGTGTATCGGCACCGTTGCGTCGAGGCGTGGTCGATGGTCATTCCGTGGGATGGCTACTCCCTTTCGGAGTTCATCAACTTCTGTCAGCCCCTGCCGAGCGCGAAGTACGTGCAGTTCGTCTCGCTGGTCGATAAGAAACAGATGCCCGAGCTTCCAAGCGGCTTCGACTGGCCTTACACAGAAGGACTGCGCATGGATGAGGCGATGCATCCGCTCACCCTGCTGACGTTTGGCTGTTACGGACAGGTGCTGCCGAACCAGAATGGCGCGCCGGTGCGCGTGGTGCTGCCGTGGAAGTGGGGTTACAAGTCGGCAAAGTCGATCGTAAAATTCGTCTTCACGGACAAGCAGCCGAAGACCCTGTGGAACGAGATTGAGCCGACAGAGTATGGGTTCTATTCGAACGTCAACCCAAATACCGGGCATCGCCTGCCGCAGGAACGCGAGCGGCGGATCGATAGCAGCCCCTTTCCCCATGCCATGACGACGCAGATGTTCAACGGCTATGGAGACCAGGTCGCCGGGCTTTATAGCGGCATGGATTTGATGAAGAACTACTAAGGCTGTTCGTAGCTGCCAGGTTCCAAAAGTGCCACGTAGACTGGTGGGGTATGCCGAATCGAGCGATTCCATTTGTGAAGGTACTGATCCACGTGGTTTGCCTGTGGCCAGCGCTTTGGCTGCTGCTACAGTTTCGATCAGGTGCGCTCGCGCAGCAGGCCGATCCGGTCAACTTCATCACGCATATGACGGGCGACCTCGCGCTTTGGATCCTGCTGGCATCGCTCGCTGTGACGCCTTTGCGCAGACTGCATCCGAAGCTTTCGAACCTGATCCGGTTCCGCCGGTTGCTGGGTTTGTATGCGTTCTTCTGGGCGACGCTGCATCTTTCGACTTACGTCTTTTTGTTCTCAGGCTTCGACGTCGTCAGCGCCTGGGCGGGTCTGAAGACGGCGCATCCGGGCGTGATCTGGACGCAGTGGAAGCTCGTGTGGCCCACCGTCCTCGATGATCTGAAGGATCGCAAGTTTATTCAGGTTGGGCTGTTCGCTTGGGTGATCCTCCTGGCGCTCGCAGTCACGTCGCCAGCGTGGATGCTGCGCAAGATGGGCGGGAAGAACTGGCAGCGACTGCATCGCCTGGTCTACGTAGCGGCGATTGCCGGCTGCGTTCACTACTGGTGGCTGGTGAAGAAAGGCGTCATGCGGCCAGGGAAGGACACGGCGATCCTCGCAGTGCTGCTGCTGGCTCGTATGGTCTGGGTCTTGATGAAGAAGAGGCAGCAGCAGGTGCGTCCCGCAGCCGGACGGGTGCCACTCCAAGGAGTGTAGGGCAGCTTCGCGTGAAGGGCCGCAACTTGCACTGCTGATGCCGGGTTTGCCAGGGATGAGGCTTGCGATGCGTCTGTGGTTAGGGTTGGGCTTCATGATCGCTTTAGCGGCTGTTGCTGGTGCACAGCAGCGGACGAAGCCCGTGCCCAACCTGCCTTTGGCTCCACGAGAACGCGCCCAGCAGATGCTGAGCCGCTTCACGTTTGGAGCGCGACCCGGCGATGTCGATCGAGTGGCAGCCATGGGAGCGGATGCCTGGTTTGCCGCGCAGCTTGAACCTCAAAAGATCGACGACAGCGCGCTCGACAGGCGGCTCAATGAGTATCCGACGTTGAAGATGTCGCCTGCACAGGCGCTCCAGGTTTTTCCGGATCGTGGGGAAGTGACCGCGGTCGCCGATGGCAAAATGCCGTACCCCACGGACCCGTTGCTGAAGAGCGCTGATGAGGTGCAGGTCTACAAGTTGGAGCAGGAGCGGCTTCAGAAGAATGAGCCCACTCCATCCCTCACGGACGATGAGAAAGCGGCTCAGAAGAAAGCTGACCAGGCGACGGCGGCGCGGATCGCGGGAGAGTTGTTTGCGTTAGGCAGGAAAGATCGCATGGCCGCGCTGGATGCAATGCCCGCTGCAGATCGAATTGTCTTTGCGAGCAACGTCCAGGGAGATCAGCGGAACACGTTGTTTGCCGATCTTTCGCCGCGCGAGCGAGAGACGGTGAACTCGTTTCAAGGCGGCGTGGGAGCACAGTATCGGATAGTGGAGGAGCTGGCGCAGGCTCGCGAGCTGCGCGAAGTACTAAGTGAGCGCCAGGTGCAGGAGGTGATGACGGACTTCTGGTTCAACCACTTCAACGTCTTCGCTCCGAAGGATTCGGACCAGTGGTACACAACGTCCTATGAGCGGGACGCGATTCGCCCCCATGCTTTAGGAAAGTTTCGAGATTTGCTGCTGGCCACCGCGGAGTCGCCCGCGATGCTGGTCTATCTGGATAACTGGCTTTCGATCGGGCCGAACTCTCTGGCGAACGGAGTTGATCCTCGGAATCCCAAGGCGAAGCCGGGCCGGAAAGGCCTCAACGAGAACTATGGGCGTGAGGTGATGGAGCTTCACACTCTCGGCGTGGGCGGCGGCTACACGCAGGGCGATGTAACGAAGCTGGCAGCAATCCTGACAGGCTGGGGCGTCGATAAGCCGAACCTGGCGGGACCCTTTTCGTTCGACCCAAAGAAGCATGAGCCGGGGACGAAGACCTGGTTCGGCTACACCATCGACGAGGATGGCAAGGTGTTGAACGCGCCGGGTGGGGTCGCGGCTAAGCTAACGCCAGTGGTTGAAGAGGCGTTGGCGCAGGCTGAGGCTCCCACGGGAATGAAGCAGGGGTTGGCAGCGCTGGTGCTGTTGGCATCGTCTCCGAAGACAGCGCATTTCATCAGCTATCTGCTCGCCCAGCGGTTTGTGGCGGACGAGCCACCGGCCGCATTGGTCGATCGAATGGCTGCAACGTATCAGGCATCCGATGGCGACATCAAAGCGGTGCTCACAACCTTGGTGTCGTCGCCGGAGTTCAACTCGCACCGCTACTTTCGCAACAAGGTGAAGACTCCGGAGGAGTTCGTTGCTTCGGCGTTTCGGGCGACCGCAACGGATCCGGTGAACCCGGCCGCCATGGTCGGCCTGTTGACGAATCAGCTTGGCCAGCCACCTTACAGAAAGCTCGAGCCGACCGGATACTACATGACGGCGGACCACTGGATGAACACGCAGTCGCTGCTCGCTCGACTCAACTTCGCGGATCAATTGACGCATAGCAGGTTCGCGAATCAGAAGTTCAATTCGTCGCAGGTGCTTGCGTTTGGGTTGATGGAAGAGAGTGCCTCCAGCGCGGCAGGAATCGGGGAAGACGTCGCTCTACGCGTACTGGAAGGAACGTTGATCGGAGGACCGCTCTCGCCGAGGACGGATGCGTTCATACACGAGCAGATGGCGAAGCAGCCGGTGAACAATCCAGCAGAGACTTTGAATCTGCTCGAAGCCCTGTTGCTAGGTAGCCCGGAATTCCAGATTCGCTAAGCAGGATAATGGAGTCGAGGTGTCCGATGGAGTTGGGCGAAGCGACGAACCCGTACGAACTATATGCGGAGTGGATGGATGCAGCGAAAGCGTCTGAGGTAAACGATCCGAACGCAATGTCGTTGGCGACCTGCACGAACGATGGACGGCCTTCGGTGCGGATCGTGTTGCTGAAGAGCTTCGATGAGCGGGGAGCGAAGTTCTACACGAACGGAGAGAGCCGCAAGGGACAGGAGCTGCGAGCGAATCACCATGCGGCGTTGTGCCTGCATTGGAAGTCGATGCGTCGGCAGGTTCGGATCGAAGGGCCGATCGCCGAGCTGCCGGGCGAGGATGTGGATGCGTACTTCAAGCGCCGGCATCGCATGAGCCAAATTGGGGCGTGGGCATCGCAGCAGAGCCGGCCGCTTGAAAGCCGCGAAGAGCTGCTGCGGCGCACCGCGGAGTACGAGAAGAAGTTCCCGAATGAAGTGCCGCGGCCTCCCTATTGGACTGGCTTTGTCGTCACCCCGGAGCGCGTTGAATTCTGGCAGGAGCAGGATTACCGGCTGCACGATCGCTTTATCTTCGAGCCGGACGGCAAGGGCGATTGGACCAAGCAGAGGCTCTACCCGTAGGCTTGAGTGATGAATGAAGCGGGAAGCTGGACAGCGGAAGACTATCAGGCGTTGCGCGGAGCGGCGGCTTTACTCGAGGATCGCAGCTTTGCGATGAACCTGGCGGCGAAGGTGGGCTTGCCGGTTGAGTCGCTGATGCGGATGCTGCCCGCGGGCGCTCAGAATTCGATTGGGACAGCGGTGAACCGGGCGCTTGAGCATTGCCTGAAGATCGCACTGACTTTTACGAACAACGGGGTACCGTCGTCGGGCAGCAATCGCCGTCACACGATGCTGACAGCTGCGACCGGAGCGGCGGGCGGCTTCTTTGGCCTGCCGGGCCTGGTGGTGGAACTGCCAGTGACGACGACCGTGATGTTGCATTCCATTGCGGAGATTGCGCGTGGCCAAGGGGAGGACTTGTCCGATCCGAATGCGGCCTTGGCCTGCCTTGAAGTGTTAGCGCTCGGACCAGAAGGCTCGCAGAAGGGCGCGATGGAGAGTGCGTACTATGCGACGCGGGCGGCACTGGCGCAGGTGACGCGGGACGCTGCGGCTTATGTGGCGCAGAAGGGGCTCGTCAAAGAAGGGGCTCCGGCCCTGATCTCGTTTTTAGGCAAAATCGCCGCGCGATTCGGGCTTGAGGTGAGTGAGAAGGCGGCGGCACAGCTGATTCCAGTTGCTGGCGCTGCCGGTGGGCTTGCTTTGAATGTCTTGTTCATGCGGCATTTTCAGCGGCTCGCTGAAGGGCACTTCACGGTGCGGCGTTTAGAGCGGAAGTATGGGTCCGAAGCGGTTCGGGCCGAGTATGACAAACTTCGTGGCGTGATCAACGGCTAGAGGCACCGTGTGGCCATCGCCTCGCAGCGCAGGCTACGGGCGGGTGAAGTCGATGAAGGCATGGATGGGATCTGCGTTCGCGAGGGTCACCGTCGTCGTATCGCCCACGTCCAGGCCCTCGAAGCCGTGGATGATCTTGCCTTCGACGGGCGGGTTGAATACGCGGACGAAGGTGCCCTTATCGTTCGCGCCAGTGATGACGCCTTGGTACTGCTTGCCGATGTCGCCGGAAAGAGCGACCGCTGCGACACGCTTCTGCATGGCGCGCTCGACCTTGCGCGCGGCGGAGTCTCGTTCGTTTAGGTGCTGCGCAATGGTGGAGAGTTCGTCGTCGGTGTAGGGCGCGGGCTGGTTGGCGAGCATGGCCTTGAGGATTCGTTGCACGACGAGGTCGGCGAAGCGGCGATTCGGGGCGGTCGAATGCGTATAGTCCAAAGCGGCTAGTCCGAAGTGGCCGGGCTGGTCGTCCGAGCCGCCGGATGCGAGGACGTACTCGCCCGGGCCCATCAACTTGATGATCGCGAGCGAGAGGTCCGGGTAATGGATCGGGTCGGATTGACGCTGCGCCTGCAGGAAGTTGTTGAGTGCCAGCGAATCGGGCTGCGCGGGAAGTTGGGTGCCCTTACTGGCGACGAGCGCGACGATGCGCTCCCAGCGCTCGGGCGAACGGACCACGCGGCGGATGGAGGAACGACCGGACTTGCGGAGCACGGCGGCCATGGTCTCATTGGCGGCGATCATGAAGTCTGCGATAAGGGTCGAGGCGCGGTTCTCGGCGACAGCTTGAATCGCCTGGACCCTCCCGTCGATAACGACCGGGTCGGCTTCCACGCGGTTGAAATCCAGGGCGCCCATCGCAAGGCGCTGCGTATGCAGCAGCTGCGCAGCTTGGTCTTGCAGGCGGAGATTGGCAGCGAGCGCTGGATCGTCTTCGAGCTTCGGTTCGTGGCGGCCGTCGGCGCGAGCCTTTGATTCGAGCCATGGGCCAGTGGTCGAGTAGGCGAGCTGCGCATGGTTGCGGACGAGGGCCGGATAGATGGATTGGGCAGTCGGGACGCCGGTCTGGTCGACGGTGAATTCGATGACGATCGCAGGACGGTCCTGGTCCTGGTTCAAGCTCGTGAGGTCGGTCGAGAGGACCGTCGGCAACATGGGGAAGTTGTGGACAGCCGTGTAGACGGTCTGGGTCTGCGCGGCGGCAGCCTTATCCAGGGGGGTGTCCTTGAGCACTGCGGCGGAGACGTCGGCGATGGCCACGAGGACGCGGATGCCCGACGTTGACTGCTCGGCGTATTCGATCTGGTCAAGGTCGCGCGAAGTGTCATTGTCGATGGAGGACCAAAGCAGTTCGCGAAGATCTTTGAGGTCGGCCGGCGGATGCGTCAGGGCCTGCGCTATCTCGTCCAGTTGGGCTGCTGCGCCCGGTGCTTCGCCGGAGTCGGTAGTGAAGACGTGAAAGCCATCGCGGATCATCTCGGAACGGGCGGCGGCAGCGAGGTCGAATGAGGCGTGCGATTGAGGCGAGGCAGGCGTAAGCATCGCGTTTGAGGCTAACAGAGTGGTGGAACGATATGCTTGAACGATGGACGGCAAGGTGGTGTCAGTAAGCAGGAAAGCGGCGCATGGCTTTTCCAAAGATCCGGTCGGCGAGATCAGGGTCATCGCCGGAATCGGAGTTGAAGGCGACGCCCACGCCGGCATGACCGTGAAGCATCGATACATGGTCAAGAGGGATCCAACCGCGCCGAATCTTTGCCAGGTTCACCTGCTTCAGGATTCGTTATTCGCGGACTTGTTGGAGCAGGGCATCGAGATCGGGCCGGGCGAGATGGGCGAGAACGTCACGACTTCAGGCATCGATCTTCTGGAACTGCCGCTCGGAACCTGGCTGCATCTCGGCCCGACGGCGATCGTTCAAGTGACCGGCTTGCGAACTCCTTGCCGGCAGATGAACGACTATCGTGCCGGCTTGATGAAGGCCTGTACCACCCGCAATGCGAAGGGTGAAGTCGTACGACGCGCCGGGATCATGGGTGTCGCGATGTTCGCAGGCGTGGTCAAGCCAGGGGATTCTATCCAGGTGGAACGACCGGCTGAACCCTGGTACAAGCTGGGACCGGTTTAGCGGTCAGCCGGTAAACCCTCGAAGAGATCGGACGACTGGCAGGCTGCTTGCGGCGGCGTATGAGCGGCGACCAGCGTGTAGTGCTCGCAGTGGCCATACTTCTCGAACAGGTCCTTAGTGCGCTCCATGAGTGGCGCCTGCGAAGCATGCTGGCGGAAGGCTTCCTGCTGGCGGGCCATGGCGTTGCGGGTGTCGAGCGTCACGGTCCATGGGATGGGCATGGGAGCGGGGCGATCGGGAAGGAAGAAGCTGGTTGCGACCACGTAAAGGCGGTCGGCGTGGTGGGTGGGACCCAGTTCGGGATAACGTTTCGCGCTGGCAGCCCAGTGAAACGCGGCATTCGTGAAGGCAGAGACCATGGTGTGGTCCGGGTGGGTGTTGGGGCCGCCATCGAGGCCGAAGGTGAGCACGACATTGGGGCGGAAGGCTCGGATGCGCTCCACCAGGCGGCCGGCGGCTTTCGAGAAGTCGGCGAACTCCAGTTGCCCGTCCTGATAGTCGAGCAGTTCGTGGTGGGTCACACCCAGCACCGCGCAGGAGCGGGCGAACTCTTCGCGGCGCATGCGGCCAAGATCCTCATTGGAGCATGCGGAGCCGCGGTTACTCGCGGCTTGCCCGTCCGTCAGGCAGATGACGCTGGTTTCGACACCGCGGTCGGCGGCCAGCGCCAGAGCCCCGCCAAAGCCGAAGCATTCGTCGTCCGGGTGGGCGACGATAAGAAGCAGTTTCAGACCCAAGTGGACTCCGAGTTGGTTGGTGGATCGAGGAGGATGCCGTCGTCGAACAGCAGATCGCCGGACTCAAGTTCAAGCTCCAACGCGGCATCCGGATCGGAAGCGCGGACGGGGGCAAAGGTACGCCGGTGAAGAGGCGTTGGTCCGTGTTCGCGGAGGGCTTTGCGATGTTCGGGCGTCGCGTAGCCTTTGTGGGACGCCAGGCCGTATTGCGGATAAAGTTCGTGGTGCTGTCGGCAAAGTGCGTCGCGATGCACTTTGGCGATCACGCTGGCGGCTGCAATAGAGAGTGAAAGGGAGTCGCCGTAAAACAAGCGGGTCTGCGCGCAGGGATGATTGAGGACCATCGCGTCGATAAGCAGGTGGTCTGGCGCAATGGCAAGGCCTTCAACGGCGGCCATCATGGCGAGTCGCGTAGCCTGGTAGATGTTCACACGGTCGATGGTCTCGGCGTCGATCTCAGCGACGCAGAGAGCGATGGCAATCCGGCGAATACGCTTGTCGAGGCGCTCCCGATCTTCGCGGGGAAGCTGCTTGGAGTCGGTGAGACCAGCTCTGGCAAGCGACGCAATGGACTTAGGCAGGATGACCGCAGCGGCGACCACCGGGCCGAAGAGAGCGCCGCGTCCGACTTCATCCACACCGGCGATGAGCGTGCAACCACGATACCGCAGGGCCTGCTCCGGCGCGTCCGAGCAGATGAGCTGCTTGAGCATCTGCTGCTTCAGGGTCGCGGGTGCGAGGTTCCTGGGGTTTTCGAGTCGAAAGAGCGCGCCCATCTCTTGAGTCTACAACGGCCAAACGTGAGAAACCCCACGGTGACCTCGGACGTTGTCCTTGGAGATCGTGGGGCACCCAGATGGTTGGGAAGCTTTTAGGCGGTAGCGACTTTGCGGTCAACTTCCTTGAGACGAGCGGCTTTGCCACGGAGGCCACGAAGGTAGAAGAGCTTGGAGCGGCGCACCTGGTAGGAGCGGACCTTTTCGACCTTATCGACAACCTTCGAGTTGAAGGGGAAGATGCGCTCGACGCCTTGTCCAAAGGACATCTTACGGACGGTAAAGGTGCCTTGCGGTCCGCGGCGGCAGGCAATCACCATGCCCTCGAAGGCCTGGAGGCGCTCTTTCTCGCCTTCCTTGATCTTGACCTGGACGCGAACGGTGTCGCCTGGAGCAAACGCGGGGAGATCGGTCCGCTCAAACTTGGCGGCCAGTTTCTGCATGATGGGATGGATTGACATAACAACTTTCCTGTTCAGAAATCGAGTCTTCAGTTTACATGATTTTGACTCAAGTTGTAGAAAATTGTGGCCGAAACTGCCAGCTCCGATGCACAGGGTTTGCACCATTCCTGGTGCTTGAACTTTTCCAGGCGCGTACGTGGATTTCCCGGACTAGACAGCGCTCGAGAACGACGGCCGAAGCTAGGGAATGCAAGGGTGCGAAGTGAAAAACAGCGGTGCCTCGCTGAGCACGCGCTTCGTTCGAGCGCGCAGTGAAAGACCTGCGGTTTGTGGTCAAGATTTCAGCTTCGCAAGAAAGCGCCGGTCTTCCTCCGTCAGCGTGGCGTGGCCGAGCAGGTCCGGGCGGTTGCGGGCCGTCTTCAGCAGCGCCTGTTCGCGGCGCCAGCGTCGAATGGCCACGTGGTCGCCTTGTTGGAGCACCTCAGGCACCTCAAGCCCGCGAAAGTCGGCAGGGCGTGTGTAGTGAGGGTAGTCGAGCAGGCCGCCCGAGCCGTGGGTGGTGGGGGGTGTGTCGCCCGGAAGGTAGTCGGGGCCAGCATCTTGAGCGCCGAAAGACTCGAAGCGGGCAGAGTCTGCGTTGCCGAGCACGCCGGGGAGCAGGCGGACGATGGAGTCGATGATGACGGCTGCCGCGAGTTCGCCGCCGGAGAGGACGTAATCCCCGATCGAAAGTTCTCGGTCGCAGAGAAGCGTGTTGATGCGCTCGTCAATCCCTTCGTAGCGTCCACAGAGGAACACGACCCGGTCGCAGGCTGCTAGCTCGTGCGCCATGGACTGCGTGAACGGCGATCCCTGGGCGCTCAGCAGGATGACGGTTTCGCGTTTTGTGTCGCGGCTGGGTTTTGCAGCGATGCCGAGGCCTTCGAAGCAGTCGAAGATGGGCTCGGGCTTCAGCACCATGCCTTCGCCGCCACCGAAGGGTCGGTCGTCGACGGTGCGGTGGCGATCATGGGTGAAGGCGCGAAGGTCGTGAGTCGCGATCTCGACGAGGTTCTGCTTGCGGGCGCGGGAGAGAACGCCGTGGGTGAACGGTCCGGTGAAAAACTCCGGGAAGATAGTGAGGATGTCGAAAAGCAGCTTCTAGCTCCTTGCCCTAAGCTTCTAGCTTAGAGGCAAATACAACTTGGATCTCGGCATCGACCCTAAGCACGGTTGAGATCGATCAAACCTGCGGGAAGACGCATTTCAATGCGTTTGTCAGCGGTCGAAAGGCTGACGAGGAATGATTGCACGTAGGGAATGAGAATCTCATCGCCGGCTTCGGTGGTTACGGTGAGCAGCGGGGCGGCGGAGTCGAGGCGGCGGGCGCCGTCCGGGGTGGTGGGGAAGTCGACAGCCGTGACGGTGCCGATGGCAGAAGCCGGGTTCGTGCTCGCGAGGTCGAAGACATGGCAGTCGATGAGGTCGTCGATGTACTCCTCGTCTTCTGGCAGCTCGACGCGCGCGGAGCTGGGGACGATGACTTCGAGGTGTGCGAGTGCTTCGGCCTTTTCGATGGAGTCGACCCCTTCAAATGCAAGGACGATGCGGCCCTGGTTGCGGCCAACGGGAAGCCAGTGACCGGTGACTTGAACGGAGCGTACGCCGGTGACTGGGCCGGAGTAGTCGGGCTTCGCGAGGTAGAGTTGGTCGCGGTCATCGAAACGAGCGGGGAAGTCCGTAAGCAGTTCCGCGAGCAACTCACCGCGTCGGCCCTGTGGCCGCAGCAGATGGGCCAGAACGGTCCACGCGTTTGGAGAGGAAGCGTCTTTGGAGGACGAATCTTCGGAAGACGAGTCGTGGGACGGCACAATCTCGTGCGGGCTCGTCAGGGAATCGCTCATGCTGCCAGCATAGTCTTACGCGAGAGACTTCCGAAGACTGAGCGCGCGGCTCAGTCTTCTTCGTGGAAGTTTGGGGTCTTGTTGGGAGCGTCGCCGACCTGCTGAATGTCAAGCGCGAAGCGGTGTTGAGCTTTCATGCTGGCAGCGGCGAGGATGGTGCGGATGGAACGGGCGGTACGACCCTGTTTCCCAATGACCTTGCCAAGGTCGGCTGGATCGACGCGAAGGCGGAGCATAGTGCTGGTTGGTTCGTTGATCGCTTCGACTGTGACTTCTTCTGGCTTATCCACCAACGCCTTTGCCAGGTTGGAGACAAGATCGATCATCGAATCGACGAACGGCTGTTTGGAACTGTCATGAGACAAAGTCAACGGTATACCTCGAGAGAATTAGGTTTGCATTCTACGGACCGTCCGGGCTTCCCATCTCCGTGGGGTTGGCCGGACACGACCGTTCAGGCAAAACATGCCCGTGCTTGCTGTTGCAACAGATTATGTATCTGCAACCTTGGATGCGAAGTACGGGGCATGTTTAGCCGGATGAATCAAAACTTTTTCGAGAATACGTCAGTTTCAACAGCTTTGTCGTGGAAACTGCTCATTTTGAACCACTTTCGGCATCACCGCTGTTTACTTGTGAGTAAACAAGGGTGGTTACTTAGGCGGTTGCGGAGGCTTCCGTAGCAGCCGCGGGAGCGGCTTTGAGCAGTTTTCCAACGCGCTCGGAGAGCTGCGCACCGTTGCCGGTCCAATAGTCGATGCGGTCGCGCTTGAACTCAAACGTAGCCGGGTTCGTGCGGGGGTTGTAGGTTCCCACGACTTCGACGGAACGGCCGTTACGGGCGCGGTCCTTTTCGATCACAACGACGCGGTAGTGGGGCTGCTTGCGAGCGCCAACGCGCGCCAGACGAATCATCAACACAGTAAAACCTCTCAGGTAATGCGGGAATTTGGTTTGGGCAGAGCAGCCAGGCCCAAGGGCGGCTGCGGAGCTTATAGAGTTCGGCCGGTCGAGGCCAAGCCCAACCCTATGAGTATCGCTGATTTTGCATGGTAAGGCAAGACTAGGTGCGCCCCGACGCCACGTGGCCAGTGCTTCACGGTAATCCCATCGCAGGGTACTCGAAGGATCTCCCGTGATGGCTAAGGTACTGCCGGGTAAAGAAAGCTTAGGACCTGATCGAAGCGGGCAGCCCAGGCGTCTTCGTCATGCACTGCGCCGGGAACCTTGAAGAAGGCCAGATCGTCACCGTCACGCCAGCCATGTTTGACCAGCAGGCGGGCGAGGAGCTCTGTGTCGCGTACGTGGCGCTGGCCTTCGGCGGTCCCGATGTCGAGCCAGATTTTCAGCGGCGGTTTGGGAGTGGCACTTGCGACGAACGTGAGAATGCTGCGGTGATCCCACCAGATGCTGGGCGAGAGGATGGCGAGGCGGGTGAAGACGTTAGGATGCTCGAGGCCCAGGTAAAGCGTGATCAGGCCCCCAAGCGAAGAGCCGCCAAGGCCGGTGCGTTCGGCTGCGGGCTGGGTGCGAAACGTGGCGTCGATGAAGGGTTTGAGCTCTTCGATCAGGAGCCTTCCATAGCGTGCGCCTTCGCCGCCGCCCATGCGAAAGTCGCGCGTCGGGGTGTATTCGGGCATGCGGCGCAGACCGGTATTAGCTACTCCGACCAGGATGAGCGGTTCGGCCCGCTGCTCTTCGTTCAGAGCGTCGGCCGTCGAGCCGGCGCGCCAGGTGCGGCCAGGGATGTAAGAAGTGACAGGGTCGAAGAGGTTCTGGCCGTCGTGAAGGTAGAGCACGGGAAACGTGCGGTCCGGTTCAGATTCGTACTGCGGCGGCAAGTAGACGCTTACGACGCGGTCGTCGGGGAGAATCGCCGAATGGAAGTGATAGCAGCAGAGCCGGTCGATCTGTTCGTCAGGGTTCGCAGGGGGGATGGCTTCGAAGCTGGGGCCCGGGCCTGCGGGGGAGCCGGTGACGAAGCCGGATGCGACGTTAGGGTGCTGTGGGGCGGAGATCTTCAATACGGGTGGTGGCTCCAGTAGGCTCGCGTCAGTGCGCTAGGATTAGAAAAGACTAGCAGAGGGGCTCGCATGAGGCGGCAGTACGAGAAGTGGTGGAGTCCCAGTCTGGGACGCGAGATGGAGATGCTGATGTTCGGCCACGGCGGTGTGCCGGTCGTCGTATTTCCGACCTCGTGCGGCAGATTTTATGAGTTTGAAGACAATGGCATGGTCGACGCGTTGCGCTGGAAGCTCGACCACGGTAAGGTCCAGCTTTTTTGCGTGGATTCAGTGGATGGCGAGAGCTGGTACAACCACCACGTTCCACCGCGCTGGAAGATTGCGCGGCAGATGCAATATCAGGCTTACGTGATGAACGAGGTCGTGCCGTACGTGCGGAACACGGGCAACCACGATTGGAATCTGATCACGTGCGGGTGCAGCTTCGGGGCGTATCACGCGGCAAACCTGGCGTTGAAGCATCCGGATGTGTTTTCGGGCTTCCTGACCATGGGCGGCGCGTTCGATGTCTCGAATTTCTTGCATGGCTATCACGACCAGGACGTGTACTTCAATATGCCTCCGCAGTACCTGCACAACATGAGCGATCCGTGGTTTCTGGACCGCTATCGCCAGAGAACGTATGTGCTGGCAACGGGAGAGTGGGATATCTGCCTGGGGAAGAACCAGCAGATGGCGGATGTCATGCGGAGCCGCGGAATTCCGGTCCGGTTGGATGTGTGGGGGTGGCATAGCATGCATGACTGGCCGGAGTGGCGAAAGATGGTGGCAGAGTATTTGTAAAGGATGTCAGGGTGCGGAGGCAGGCCAGGATTCGGGTCCTTCGCGTTGCTCAGGATGACGAAACTTTAGGGAGAGTTTGATGAAGAAGATTGGCGTTTTGTTTGGGCAGGAGAACACGTTTCCGGGCGCGTTGGTGGAACGGATCAACTCGTATGCGATCGACGGCGTACGCGCCGAGTTCGTCGAGGTGGGCGGCGTCAAAATGGCCGAGCCCTGCGGCTACGCGGTCATTGTCGACCGCATCTCGCATGACATGCCGTTCTACCGCAGCTACCTCAAGAACGCCGCATTGACCGGAACGAAGGTGATCAACAATCCGTTCTGGTGGAGCGCGGATGACAAGTTCTTCAACTACGCGCTGGCTGAGAAGTTGGGAGTCGCGGTGCCGAAGACAGCGCTGATTCCGCATAAGTTTTTCCCGCCGCAGATCAACGCGCAGTCGCTGCGAAACCTCGAGTTTCCGCTGAACTGGGACGATATCTTCGGCTATGTCGGGTTCCCCGCGTTCCTCAAACCGCACGACGGTGGCGGCTGGCGCGATGTCTTCCACGTCCACGATGCCGCGCAGTTCTTCGGCGCTTACGACCAGACCCGCGACCTCTGCATGACGCTCCAGGCCGCGGTCAACTTCAAGGAGTACTTCCGGTGCTACGTCGTTGGGCAAGAGGATGTTCGGATCATGGCGTACGACCCACGTCGTCCGCACGAGCATCGCTATGTTCTTGAGCCGCAGGAGTACCCGGACGGCCTGCTCGCGCGCGTCGAGAAGGATGCCCTCACCCTCTGCCGCGCGCTCGGCTACGACCTCAACACGGTCGAGTTTGCGGTCGAAGACGGCGTGCCCTACGCCATCGACTTCATGAACCCGGCACCCGATGCGGATCGGCACTCGGTGGGTGAGGAAAACTTTGAGTGGATCGTCGAGAAGGTCGCGCAGCTCGCCGTCAAGAAGGCCGCCGAATTCGACGGGAAGCCGATGGGCGGGCTGACCTGGTCTGCATTCCTGCAGCAAGCGGCTCCCGCGGAAAAGGGTCCGGCCGGGAAAGTTACCGCGGTGAAGAAGGATGTGCCGGCTGTCGCGAAGAAGGCTGCGGCGAAGAAGGCGCCGGCTAAAAAAGTGGCGAAATGAAGTTGGTTTGGTTCGCGCTTCACGCTGCGACGATTTCATTCGCTGGCGGCGAGAAGCTCGTGATCCTGGAGACGCCATGGTAAAAGCAATGCTTTCTACCGTAGCTTGAGAACCAAATGCCGGAGGGTTATGCGTCCTACGTTTACGTTGGGAATCGAAGAGGAGTACCAGACGATCGACCCGGAGACACGTGATCTCCGCTCGCACATCGCGACCGAGATGCTGGCGCAGGGCAAGCTTCGTCTCGAAGAGCGAGTCAAGGCCGAGCTGCACCAGTCGGTCATCGAGGTCGGGACGCGCATCTGCAAGAACATCCAGGAGGCACAGGAAGACCTGTTCGACCTGCGGCGGAACATGATCCGGCTGGCCGAAGAGAACGGCCTCCAACTCGTCTCGGGGGCGACCCACCCCTTCGCCGACTGGCGCGCGCAGGAGATCTATCCCGACGAGCGCTATGACCAGGTCGTTGAAGACCTGCAGTTGGTCGCGCGGTCGAACCTCATCTTCGGCCTCCACGTCCACGTAGGCATCGAGGATAAGGAGTCGGCGATCCGCTTGATGAATTCGTTGCGGTATTTTCTGCCGCATATCCTGGCGCTGTCCACGAATTCACCGTTCTGGATGGGGATGGATACGGGCTACAAAAGCTATCGGGCGAAGGTCTTTGAGCATTTTCCGCGGACCGGAATCCCGGATCATTTCAATAGTTACTCAGACTTTGAGAACTATGTGAACCTACTCATCAAGACCAACTGTATCGATAACGCCAAGAAGATCTGGTGGGATCTGCGGCCGCATCCGTTCTTCTCGACCGTCGAGGTCCGCGCCTGCGACATTCCGCTCCGCGCCAGGGAGTCGATTGCGATTGCAGCGCTCATCCAGGCCACCGCCTGCAAGCTCTGGCACCTGCACGAGAGCAACCAGGACTATCGCCAATACGCGCGGCCGTTTCTCATGGAGAACAAGTTCCGGGCCGTCCGCTACGGGCTCGACGGCAAGCTCATCGACTTCGGCAAAGAGACCGAGGTTCCGGTGCGCGACCTGATCGTCGAATACCTGGCCTTCATTGACGATGTCGTCGATGAGCTGGGAAGTCGCGAAGAGATCGAGTACATCCACACGATGCTCGAGCGGGGAAGTGGCGCGGATCGCCAGTTGGCGATCTTTCGCGAGACAGGCAGTCTGCGGGCAGTCGTGGACTACATGGCGGCGGAGACGCGTGCGGATCTCTAGCGCGCCTTCAAACCACTGGTAGGCCTTTGCGATCGGTGATTTCTGCTGCTTTTCTCACAGGGCTTGGGCTTCGCGCATCAGAAAAGGGTGAAATCTGGTTTTTAACCAGATATTCTTGAAGGATGCTGATGAATGAAGCGGTGAAGGTCGCAGAGGCGGGGCATGAGGCTGGCGGGTTGGCAACGTCGGCTGTGGGGTCAAGCGGTAAGGCCAAGGGTCGGACGAACTTGTTGTCGGTACCGTTTCCGGAGGACTTTCGCGAAGGCGCGCACAATGCGGTGACGACGTGTCTGCGGATTGAGGATGCAGAAAAGGTCACGTTGATCACCGATCGGAGCTGCCTCGCGATTGCCGCTTCGATGGCGGAGGAACTCGAGCGGCTGGGCTGTACCTGGAATGCCTTCGTGCTCGAAGAGGTTGCACCGCGGCCGTTGGTGGGCATGCCGCGCGAGGTGCTGGACGACATGGAAAGCTCCCAGGTCTCCATATTCGCAGTCGAAGTGCAGCCGAACGAGCTGCGTAGCCGCATGGAGATGACCGATGTCGTCAACCGTCGGCGCATGCGTCACGCGCACATGGTGAACATCACGCCGGAGATCATGACGCAGGGCATGCGCGCGGACTTCAACGAGATCGACCGCCTTTCGCAAGCCGTGCTGGATAAGGTTCGCAAAGCGACCTACGTTCGCGCAACGACACCTGCAGGCACCGACATTCACGCTGAAATGAACCCGGATTACCGGTGGTTCAAGACCTCGGGCATCATCTCCACCGAGAAGTGGGGAAACCTGCCCGGCGGCGAGTGCTTCACGGCTCCGCAGGAAGTGAATGGCGTGTTCGTCGTCGACGGCGTAGTCGGCGATTTTCTCTGCAAAGAGTTCGGCCTCCTGAGCGATCAGCCGCTGACGATACACATTGAAGGCAATCGCATCGTGCGCGCCACTTCGCCCAATAAGAAGCTCGAAGCGGACTTCTGGGCCTACACGCATACGGATGAGAACTCCGACCGCGTCGGCGAGTTTGCGATCGGGACGAACATCGGCGTCGAGCGCGTGATCGGGAACATCTTGCAGGACGAAAAGTTTCCCGGCATTCATATCGCGTTTGGCGATCCCTATGGAGCGCATACCGGCGCGAAGTGGAAGTCGTCGACGCATATTGACGTCGTGGGGCTGCGGTTCAGCATCTGGCTCGGAGATGCGGAAGGGGAAGAGCAGATTATGCGGGACGGGGAGTTCCTGATCCAGATCTGACATTGAGGGCGACCTGTGACCCCATCAGAGAAATATGCGGCGGTCGGGCTGGAGATATTGGAACGGGACGGAACGACGATCATGGCAGCGGTGACAACGAAAGCCGGCGTCGTTACGGTAATGGCGAACGTGGTCCGGCAGGGTGAGCGGCTTATCATCGACGGAGTTCACGTAGACGGTGAAGGCCTAAACCTGTCGCGCATTCGTCAACTTGCGCTAGTCTTCGGAGACGTAGAAGATGTAATGGAGATAGTGATTCAGGGCGGAACACGAACCTCCGGAGCTCGCCCTGGAAGCACCCCATCTGCCATTCGAGTGAAGGTGACGCGATGACGACATTGCTGGTTTCAGGATGGAAGCACGGTTTCCAGAAGGTGAAGTTTACTCAACTCATCCAGAAGGAGTTCGGCTACGCCCTTTCGCGTGCCAAGGGGATGACCGACGCCATCGTCAGCTTGAACGCGGTAGAGTTCCTCGTGCCAGAGAACGAGGTGAGCCGGATCTTGGCAGCGATGGAGGGACTGGGCGCTGAATGCGCCGTGGCAGTTCCTGCTGTCCGCTAGCGATGCTTCAGCCTTTCCGGAATCACTTCAACAAAGACCAGTTCTCTCCCGCGCGCTATGCCGAGCTGCTCAAACGCCTGGATGAGCGCACACGGACGCACGTGGACTTTCGAGTCTGCGAGACGCCCTGTTTCTTCTCCAGGCAGATGCTGGAGGAGATCGCCGACGTCGGGCGCGTCTTGACCCATCAATTGATCGACAGCCCGGAGTACATGAGGCGATCGGATGCGGCGATCCCCGAGAAGTGGCGGGTGCCGAACGACAACCCGAAGCCCAACTTCATGACCGTAGATTTTGGATTGGTGACGGACGAGCATGGAAATCTGCGCCCGAAGCTGGTCGAGCTGCAGGCGTTTCCGTCGGTGTTTGGTTACCAGGAGGTCTTGTCCGAAGAGTACGTTCGGACCTATGGCCTGGGCGACGGGTTCGGCTGGCATTACGGCGGAATGAGCGGCGATGATTACTTTGAGCTGCTGCGGAAGACGATCGTGGGTGACCATGCCGCGGAAAACGTCGTGCTCACTGAGGTCGAGCCGGAGACACAGAAGACGTTGCCGGACTTCAATGTCTACGCCGACCGGCTTGGAGTGCGCACGGTCGATATCGCCCGGCTGCGGAAAGAAGGGAACAAGCTGCTCTACGACCGCGACGGGGTGTGGACGCCCATCGAACGGATCTACAACCGGGCGATCGTGGATGAGATCGAGCGCAAGGGAATCGTGCCCGCATACGACTACCGGGACGAGCTCAAGGTAGAGTGGGCGGGCCAGCCGAACTGGTACTTCCGAATCAGCAAGTTTTCTTTGCCCTATCTCAAGCATGAGTCGGTGCCGACCGCAGTATTCCTGGATGACTGGTTTGCCGGCAGACGGGAGGGCCTCCCGGACGATCGGCGCGAGTTGCTCCTGAAGCCGCTCTATTCCTTTGCCGGAAAAGGCATTCAATTTGAGCCGTCGGACGCGGACCTGGCGGCAATACCGGTGGGCGAGCGCGGCGATTACCTCTTGCAGGAGCGCATGCGCTTCACGCCGGTAATCGAGACGCCGTTTGGCATGACGCAGGCCGAGGTGCGGGTGATGTATTGTTGGCCGGAGGGCGCGCAGGATATGATTCCGGCGACGTGTCTCATGCGCTTAGGCCGGGGGCCGATGATGGGGGTAGACCACAACCGGAATCAGGAATGGGTTGGCGGGTCTGCGGCGTTTTTTCCACTTTAGGTACCGTTTGATTAACACGGTATCTAAGTACTCAAAATAGGTAACGCAGTCGATGGTCGGCGGGTTACACTTCAAACCGAGTGGCAGATTGCTCGGTCCCGTTCGGACAAGGCTGTTTTCACGACGAAAAGGAGCATCTCGTGGCGAACTTTCCTTTACGAACAGCAGTCCGGTTCCCGATGAAGCTCTCGTTGAAGTTGACGACCTCGGCTGGACCGCTCGAAGCAGTGACCGACAATATCTCCGCGAACGGAATTCTTTTTACCGGCCCGAACCTTCCGGACGTCGACAGCCAGATCGAATTTACGATCAGCATGCCGAAGGCGATCATGGGGACGCCGGAGGATGTTTCAGTACATTGCATTGGGCGCGTGGTACGGCATCAACAGCACGGCGGCGATCTGCAAGCGGCTGCGATTATCGACGAATACTTTATGAGGGCTTGAAGGAATGACCGTAGTCGACTTTGGTTCGAACGAGTTGTTGGACGTAGACGATGACGAGCTGCAAGACCCATCCGCCATTCGCATTATCCTGGCGGACTCCCAGGCGATCTACCGTGTCGGGATGAAGAAGGTGTTTGCGCTCGAAGATGATATTCGCGTCGTCGCGCAGGCGGAGTCGTTGCAGAATCTGTACGCGGCGCTGCTGCGCTTTCCCACGGATGTCGTCGTGCTTGAGGGCCAGTTGATCACCGGCACGATCGATGCAGTGCCGGAGCTGATGCGGCGCGCTCCACACGCCAAGCTGATCGTCCAGGTGACGGAGAACGACGAGTCGAATACGGTGGAGCTTTATCGGCGCGGAGTCCGTGGGGTCGTGCCGCGCTCCATCTCCCCGGACCTGCTCATCAAGTGTGTGCGCAAGATTGCCGCCGGCGAAACGTGGATCGATAACCAATCGGTCAGCTGGGTCATCGAAGCGTATCGCGCCCAGGCGACTAGCCTCACCAACCCGCGCAGCCAGCCCAAGCTTTCGAAGAAGGAGCTTGCCATCATCGGCTGCATCACACGCGGCATGCGCAACAAGGAGATCGCCTACCAGATCGGCACCACCGAGCAGGTGATCAAGAACTATCTGCGCAAGGTGTACGACAAGCTTGGCGTCTCCGACCGGCTTGAGTTGGCGCTTTACTGCCTGCATCATCAACTGCTGAAGAAGTACAACATCGAAGAGGGCGATCCGATGTTGGAAGAGAAGGCGGCGGTACCGATGCGAGCAGCAAAGGGATAGGGAACAACAAAACCACAGAAAAAAGCCTCGGCATATGCCGAGGCTTTCGCATTTCCTGACAGCTATCAGCTGCTTCTCTACTCTTTATCCATTTCGATGTCGATCGTAAACGTGACATCATCACCGAGCATCGGGGCGGAGTACTTCGAACCGAAGTTGAAGTCTTTACGGCTCAGGGTGCCAGTCGCGGAGAAGCCGCTGACCAGCCCGCCCTTCATGCCCTTCTGCGGCGGAACCGGACCGTCGACCGTCAGGGTCACGGGCTTGGTGACGCCAGCCAGGGTAAGGTCGCCAACCAGCTTCAGCTTGCCGCCTTCGCTCTTCACCGAGGTGGACTTGAAAGTCATCGTGGGGAACTGGGCGACATTGAAGAAATCCGGCGACTTCAGGTGAGTGTCGCGGCCTTCCTGGCCAGTCGAGACGGTCGTCGCGTCGATGGTGGCTTCAACGCTGGATTTGGTCGGGTCCTTTTCATCCCACTTGATAACGCCGGTGGGCTTCGAGAAGTTACCGGAGACGTGGCTGACGCCAAGGTGCAGGATGCGGAACTCAACATTCGAATGAGCGGGATCGATCTTCCATGTAGAGACTTGGGCTGAGGCGAGCGCCGACGTGAGGGTGGCGGCGGCAAGGAGGGCGGCGGTACGAAGGACGTGCAACGATTTCATAAATGTGTATCCTTTCGAAGCGTCTAAGGTGCAGAGAGCGGGTTCCGGTTGGGCATCGTTTCGTACGTCTTCGGGACTTCGGTTCTCTGGGCCAAGGTCTCGATGTTAGCTGACTTCCATAAGATGGGCCAGGGTTTCGTCACGCTTCAAATAAATATGTTGCAACAGGCATCTAAATCGGAACGGTCCGAACCTGTAAACTTTGCGTGAGGGATCTGGGCCGATGAGAACACTGGAACATGCGTTGGTGGAACCGGGCGGGCTGAAGTTCGCGGCTCCGTACTTGATCGAACAGGACGCGTCCGCTTACACACCGGAGCAGCATGCGGTCTGGCAGGAACTGGTCGCGCGCCGGATGCCGCAGTTACGGGAGCACGCCTGCGCTGAATACCTGGACGGGTTCAAGCAGATTGGCCTGCGCGAAGACCGGCTGCCGGATCTGAAGGCCGTGAGTGCTTTGTTGGCTCCGCGGACTGGCTGGAATTCGACCGCGGTCAGCGGTTTTCTGCCCGCGAATGCGTTCTTTGAGATGCTGGCGGCGCGCAAGTTCCCAACGACGACCTGGCTCCGCTCGCGCGAGTCGATGGACTACACGCCCGAGCCGGATATCTTTCACGACGTCTTCGGCCATGTTCCCATGCACGCACACCCCGTCTTCGCCGATTTCCTGGAGCACTACGGCAAATTGTGTGCCAGCGTCATCGACCGGCCGGAGGCGCTTGAGCGGCTTGGCCGGATCTTCTGGTTCACGGTCGAGTTCGGGCTCATCCGGCAGGATGGCGGCATCAAGGTCTACGGCAGCGGACTCATCAGTTCGCACGGAGAATGTACCCGGGTGCTGAACGGCGGATGTGAAATCAAAGATTTCGATCTGGACACCGTCATGAATCAGGAGATGCAGACGAGCGAGATGCAGCCGGTGCTCTACGCCGTCGAGTCGTTCGACCAGATTTATGAGGCAGCGAAAGAGGCGGAGGATCGGCTTTGAGATTGAGTGCGATGGTGTGGACGGCGAGCTTGGCGTTAGCCGTTTCGCTGGGAGCCGCGGCACAGAATGTGCCTGTGTTGATGCTCAGCGACATTCATCTGGACCCGCTGCACGATCCTTCCAAAGGCGCGAAGCTTGCGGCGGCGCCGGTCGAGCAGTGGGACGCGATTCTCAGCGCACCGGACACGAAGGATCAGGAAGGCAGCTTTGAGGCAGTGCAGTCGGCTTGCACGGCGCGCGGGATCGACACCGACTACGCGCTCTTCCAGGCGAGTTTGCAGGCGGAAAAAGACCAGGCCAAGGGCATCGCCTTCGTAACTGTCACCGGCGACCTGCTCGTTCATAGCTTCGAGTGTCGCTACGACTACGCGATGGGTAAGAAGCATGCCCCGGGCTACGCGGAGTTCGCCGAGAAGACCGCGGTTTACGTCATGCAGCACCTCGAGGCGGCCTTCCCGGGCGTGCCGGTCTATCTCGCGGGCGGTAACAACGATTCAAGCTGCGGCGACTATCGTTTCGATGAACGGGACCGCTACCTGAAGGCGACCAGCAAGGTTGTCGTCGAAGGACTGCGTGGCGTGATCCCGTCAGAGGCCAAAGAGGTCGAGGCGGACTACGAGGCGGGAGGCTACTTTGCCGTAACGCTCAAGGAACCGCATCGCCTCCGCCTGCTCGTGCTCGATGACATCTATCTTTCGGAAAAGTACGAGACCTGCGCGGGCAAGGAAGAGACCGCTGGAGCGGACGCCGAGCTTGCGTGGCTCAACCGCGAACTCTCCGCCGCCAGAGCGCATGGCGAAAATGTGTGGGTGCTGGGGCATGTGCCGCCTGGGGTGAATGCGTATTCGACGCTTTCGAAGATGAAGAACCTCTGCGAAGGCGCCAAAGTGACGATGTTCTTGGGCTCGGACAAGCTAGTTGACGCGATGGAGAAGCATTCTGACGTGATCAGGTTGGGCCTCTTCGGGCATACCCACTCGGATGAGTTGCGTCTGCTCGGCGGCAAGGTCCCGATCAAGCTCGTCGGGTCCATCTCGCCGGTCAACGGCAATCGGCCGAGTTTCACCATCGCCGAGGTGAGCGCGAAGACAGCTACGCTCGAGGACTACACGGTCTATGTCGCTTCGAATATGACGGGCCTCGAGACGACCTGGTCCAAAGAGTACGACTACCGCGACGTCTACAAGGAGCCGGATTTTTCGGCCCCTGCGGTGAAGGATCTGGTTGCGAAGTTTCATGCCGACGCTGCCGGAGCCACACCCGCCAGCCACGCGTACGAAAACTACTTCACCCCCGGCATGCTTCCACTGCTTTCGTTCGTCTGGCCCAAGTACGTATGCGGCATGGATAACCTGACGGAGCCGAGCTTTCGTGGATGTGTCTGTCCGGCGACCAAATAGCCTTTCCGGCGCGAGGAGCACGGCCTATGTGGCCTGCCTGTGCGAGCGCCGCTCGTCATCGGCGGCGCCTACGGCATCGTTCGTTTGGCTGAGTACCTCGCAGCCTGTCAGGTGCGCGGACGCAGCAGCGGGAACAGGATCACGTCGCGAATCGACCTTGAGCCAGTGAGAATCATCGTCAGACGATCGATGCCGATGCCTTCGCCACCCGTCGGCGGCAAGCCATACCCAAGGGCTCGGACATAGTCTTCGTCCATCGGCTGAGCTTCGTCGTCGCCACGCGCTTTCTCAGCCACCTGCATCTCAAACCGCCTCCGCTGGTCGACAGGGTCATTCAACTCCGAGAACGCGTTGCCCACTTCGAAGCCGCCGATGTAAAACTCGAAACGTTCTACCCAGTCCGGCTCGTCAGGCTTGACCTTTGACAGCGGCGAGACGGCGAGAGGGAAGTCGTAGATGATGGTCGGCTGGATCAGGTGTTCTTCGGCAAGGACTTCAAAGACCGTTGCAATCGTTTTGCCGGCGGGTTCGCCTGGCTTGCACTCCATGCGATGCCCAAGGCCACGGAGAACTTCGACCCAGCCCGTGGGAAGCGCTTCGTCCGCGAAGTCTGCCGACGTTGGTGCAGGTCCGGCTCCAGCTGGCCACCACTTCACAATCGCCTCACGCATCGACAATTTCGTCCACTTCCCCAAATCGATCTCAACTCCATTGAAGGTAGTCAGCGTCGACCCATTGACCTCCATCGCCACAAACTTGACCAGTTCCTCCGTCAGATCCATCAGCTCGTGATAGTTCGCGTAGGCCTGATAAAACTCAAGCATCGTGAACTCCGGATTGTGCTGGGTACTCACCCCTTCATTCCGAAAATTGCGGTTGATCTCGTACACGCGATCCATTCCGCCGACCACCAACCTCTTCAAATAAAGCTCCGGCGCAATCCTCAAGAACAACGGAAGGTCCAACGCGTTATGGTGCGTCTCAAACGGACGCGCCGCCGCGCCGCCCGCAATCGCCTGCATCATCGGCGTCTCGACTTCGAGATACCCGCGAGAATCAAAGAACGTCCTCAGCGCCCGCAGAATCTTCGCACGCTTCACAAAGACCTCGCGAACATTGGGTGGCGGAGCCTCCGCCGGAACCACCTCGGGTGCAATCCCAGTCGGCGGTACCACCGCGGCGTCCGGGTCATTGGCGATAGTCGGCGCTGGTCCGTGCTCGGTCTGCTTCGCGGACTGCCCGGTGTTCATGAAAAGGTCGACATACCGCTGGCGGTAGCGCAGTTCGACATCTTCGAGCCCGTGATACTTATCCGGCAACGCGAGCAAAGCCTTCGCCAAAAACTTCAACGAGGTCACATGCAACGTCGTCTCGCCCGTTCGCGTGACAAACAAGTAACCTGAAACCCCAACGTGGTCGCCCAGGTCAAGCAGCTTGTAGATCGCGAACTGATCCTCGCCCACATCATCCTTGCGGACATAAATCTGCAGCCTGACGCCGCCCTGCTGGACCTGCGCGAAGCCCGCTTTTCCCTGGCACCGATGTTGCATGACACGACCGGCGACCGAAGCCTCAACACGATTCGCCTCCAGCCACTCCGCCGTCTTCGCGTTCGCACCGTCGATGTACTCGGCCCGCAGCTCAGGGATCGTCGTCGTCGCCGCATAGCTGTTCGGGTAGGTTGCCTCCGCGTGCGTCAGTCCTTGCGCCTCACCCAATGCCCCAATCCGTTCCAGCTTCTCCAACCGCTCGCCATACAGGCGCTCTTCAAACTCCGAATCGAACACAGTCAATATCCTCGTCCTTAAGATTACCCTGCTGAGCCGCTGCCCTCGCGGACGCTGCCCTTAATCCGCGATAATGCATAGAACAATGGCTGACGACTCCAACCCGAAGTCTCCAAACGCGCTGGCCCAGGCTGAGTCGTTGCTGCAGCTAGCCTTAGCGATTCCCGCCGGCTGCTTCGCCGGCCTCGTGATCGGCTACCTCATCGATCGTCACTTCCACACGCATTGGGCCACCCTGACCTTCCTCTTCCTGGGAGCGGCCGGCGGCTTCATCCAGCTCTTCGCCGGGCTCGCCCGCATCAACAAACGAGGCGGTCAGTGACCTACCCCGCTCCACCGCCTCCGCTCGAAGAGCCTGACTACAGCCATACCTCCACCGGCCTCACCGACGCCGATGTGCGCCACACCATGATCGCGTCGATCCGCTTGCTGCTCATCCTGGCGGTCATCGCGTCAGCGCTCTTCTGGTGGGGATCGGGGTGGCAGGCCGCCGTCCTGGTCGTGGTCGGGGCGGCCATCTCTTCCACGTCGCTTTGGGAGTGGCTGCGTCTGATGACCGCCATCAATGAGCGTATGGATTCGGCTCAAAATGACGGCAAAGTTTCAGCCCCGATGGGCTCGGTTTTGTTCGGTTTCTTCGGGCGCCTCGCCCTGACCATCGTGGTCCTCTATGGTAGTCTTAAGTATCTGCACGGCACTGTTTTAGCGCTCGCCGCAGGCCTCGGACTTGGGCTCGTCTCGCTCAGCATCGAAGCTCTTCGGCTCTTAAAACGAAAGCCTGTCTAACGAAAACAGCGTTTCATCCAGACCCATCGAGATCATGCCCACACAGCTTCTGTTTACCCGCTTTCTGAATCAGCACTTTGCCCCTCAGGTCGATAACCTGCTGGCGGCCCTGCACATTCACCCGGACTTCCCGCGCGCCCCCATCACGAACGCGTTCTCGATGGAACTGCTTGTCTTCGTCGGCCTGCTGATCTACTTCGTCATGGTTCGCGCTACGCTTTCAGTCGAGAAGCCCGGCTCGGTGCAGCATCTTGCCGAACTCACCCACGAATTCGTCGGCGCGCAGTCGGAATCGATCATCGGCCACGGGTACGAGCGTTTCACCGCCTACCTCACCGTCGTGATCGTCTTCATCCTCATCTGCAACCTGATGGGCCTCGTCCCCGGCCTTGAATCGCCGACCGCGAACCCTGTCGTGCCGCTCGGCCTCGCAGTCTGCACCTTCCTCTACTACCACTACCACGGCATCCGCGTAAACGGCTTCGGTTACATCAAGCAGTTCCTCGGCCCGGTCTGGTGGCTTGCGCCGTTGATGCTCGTCATCGAGGTCATCTCGCACTTTGCGCGCATCCTTTCGCTCACCATTCGTCTCTACGCCAATATGTTCGCCGGAGATCTCGTCACGCTCGCCTTCTTTTCGCTCATTCCCGTCGGCGTTCCCCTTATCTTCCTGTCGCTGCACTTCGGCGTAGCCATCATCCAGGCTTACATCTTCATGATCCTTGCAACGGTTTATCTCTCCATGGCCGTCTCGCACGATCACTAAAAAGCTCACCGGTTCGCGGGGCGCCCCCTCTCGATCCGGTCGCATTACTCGCCGCTTAGCGTGAGGGTGCCAGTTCGGTGAGCATCAACCACCCACTGGCGGCGAACCAATCTGACGGGGGCAAGGAGTCTCAAAAATGATCGTTCGCATGCTTCAGTTCTCCAAGTATTTCTTCACGACGCTGGCCGCGATGTGCTTCGCGATGCCGGCATTCGCCCAGGGCGCAGCGCCCGCCGGCCCCAACTACGGAGCAATCGCCGTCGGTATCGGCATGGGCATCGCCGCCGGTCTCTGCGGACTCGGCCAGGGCCGGGCTACCGCCTCTGCCGCTGAAGCGCTCGCCCGTAACCCAGGCGCACGCCCCGGCATCCAGCTCTTCCTCTTCATCGGCCTCGCATTTATCGAGTCCCTCGTTCTCTTCACCTTCGCACTGCTCTTCGTCCGCACCGCATAGGACTCGGCGGGAACGGATGCAACGCTAAACGGCCTCCGCACCCTGCGGAGGCCGTTTTGCGTGCGTCACCCAATTCCTGCACACCCCAACTTTCGGCAGTTCCCATTGCCGTCCGTTACCCCCGGAAACGGTGCCTACTGAGGCCCTGATTTGACTCCCCGCCTAAAGCGGCTGCCCTATCAACGGTGCAATGCCAGAGTCACGAAATGCGCGTATAGCGCCGTATGAGGTGCGTCCATAACCCCCTTGTTTTCCGATATTTGCATATAACTTATATGGGGGGGGTGGGAGGGGCTACTTCGGCCCCTCGATGATCGCAGAAGCGCCCCGCGTCGTCAGCCCCAGAACGCGCCCCGGAAGCACGCCAAGCGCCAGCGTCACAACGGCCGCAACGGCCAGCGCAACCCCGGCCGGGAGACTCACACGGGTAAATTGGACCGGCTGATTGCCGCCATCTTCAGCATGCCGCGCGTACATCGCCACCAGAAGCCGAAGGTAATAGAAGCAGGCCACCCCGGAATTCAGCAAGCCGACTACGGCCAGACCCGTGTGTCCGCCGCCGCTTGCCGCCGTGAAGACGTAGAACTTGGCAAAGAAGCCGCCAGTGAAAGGAATCCCAATCATCGACAACAGGAAAAAGGCCAGCAGCGCTCCCAGCCAGGGTCGCCGAAGCGCAACCCCCGTATAGTCGTCGATGCTGCGCGTGTGCTCGGAGTAGCCGGTGATCTGGGTCACCACCGCAAACGCTCCCACATTCATCGCCGCATAAGCTGCCGTGTAGAAGCAAGCCGCCGAAATCCCAGCCTGCGGAAACGCCGTAAATGCCGCCAGGAGATAGCCCGCATGAGCGATAGAGGAGTAGGCCAGCATGCGCTTGACGTTTTTCTGCTTCAACGCGCCCAAGTTGCCGATCGTCATCGAAAGCGCCGCAAGGATCCAGATCAGGACGGACCACCGGGCCTGCATCGCGCCAAAGCCGATATACGTAATGCGCAGCAGTACGGCAAATGCGGCTGCCTTCGGGGCAGTCGACATCAAGCCAACCACCGGCGCCGGAGCGCCTTGGTAGACGTCCGGCGTCCACACATGGAAGGGCGCAGCAGAGACTTTGAAGCAGAGGCCGATGAGGATCATGCCCAGTGCAAGGAATGCCAGCGGGCCGAAGCCGCCGTTGCCTAGCCGCTGCGCGATCGCTCCGATAGCCGTGGTGCCGGTCGCCCCGAAGATGAGCGCAATGCCATAAAGAAAGAAGGCAGTCGCGAAAGAACCAAGCAGGAAGTACTTGATCGAAGCTTCCGCGCCGTTGGCTTTGCCCTTCCGGAAGCCCGCCAGGATATACGTGGAAATCGACGAGATCTCCAGGCCGATGAAGACCATCAGGAGTTCGACCGAGGAGGTCATCAGCATCATCCCGACTGCGCCGAACAGGACGAGGGCGAAATACTCACCCGCATGGCCGGAGTTATTCTCAGAAGGCTCCGCGTCGAAATAATCCAGCGAGCCGAGCAGCGTCACAAGGACGACGCCGGCGATCAGCAGATGAAAGAAGACCGAGAAGGCATCGATCTGGATGTTGCCGGAGAAGGCAAGGGTCGTGCCGAATCCGAGCTGGTACCAGCTTGCCGCACCCGCGGCGATCGTCGCAAGAAGGGCAAGCCAGCCAAGAGGTTTGCGTGAAGCCTTGATGGGCAGAACCGGTTCCAGGAGCATCACCAGAACACCGGCGATCGTCATGATGCCTTCAGGGAGGAGCGCAAGCGTGTTCGCGTTCAGTTGCATTAGTAGCGCCTGCCTTCCGGAGCAGCGACGGTCGCGCTTGCGGTGCCATTCTTCACATCGACGGCCTGCTTCAGATTCGGATCGAGGAACACGGTTGGGCCGTAGGTCTCGCTTTCTATCTTCACGGGCTTCTCGGGCGAGCTGGTGACTGGCTTCATTGCCATCTCGGTTGCGTTCACATCGATGCCGCCGTTGCGCATCCACAGCGGGGAAGCAACGCCCATGATGAGCATGAGGACGATCAAGGGCCACATCGCGAGATGCTCGCGTGCATTGAGGTCATACGGCTTGATCTCTTCGCTGACGACGCCAAGGTAGCCGTAGAAGACACGCTGGATCATGAGAAGCATGTACGCCGCACTGAGGATGACGCCGGTGGTGGCGATAACAGTCCAGGCTACGTGGTGGGGCGACTGCATGGACCCGGAGAGGATGAGAAACTCGCCGACGAAGCTGTTGAGCATGGGCAGGCCGATGAGTGAAAGCGTGGTGATGACGTAAAGGGTGACCATCCAGGGCAGTACGGCAGCCAGGCCGCCGAGGTCGCGCATGTCGTAGGTGCCGTAGCGCTCGTAAAGAAAGCCGAGCAGCAGGAAGAGCGCGCCGCCTGAGATGCCGTGGTTGAGGATCTGGTAGATGCCTCCGTCAAGCCCGGCGATGGTGAAGGTGAAGATGCCAAGGGTGATGAAGGAGAGGTGGCTTAGGGTCGAGTAGGCGGCTAGTTCCTTGAGGTCTTTGCGCGTGATGGCGATGAGCGCGCCGTAGACGATGCCGATGGCGCCGAGTGCGATCATGAGTGGTGCAATGCGGTGCGATTGCTCGGGAAAGATGCCAAAGGAGAAGCGCAGGATGGAATAGAGGCCGGTCTTACCGGCGAGCACCATGACGGCTGCGGTGGGGGCTTCTTTGATCGCGTCTTTGAGCCAGCCGTGTAGCGGGAAGATGGGAACCTTGACCGCGAACGCGAAGAGGAACGCGAGCGAGCAGAGCCAAAGCGCGGCGGAGTTCCCGGAGATGGCGTGGGCGCGCGCGAGGTTCATCAAGCCGGGAAGATCGAAGGTGCCGGTGCGCCCGTAGATCCAGATCATGCCGACGAGCAGTAGGGCCGAGGGGATGAAGGCGTAAACAAAGTACTTGATGGCGGCTTTACGACGGTCCTTGGTGCGGCCGAAGGTCGCGATCAGAATCGTCATGGGGACGAGAGACAGTTCCCAGAAGGCGTAGTAGAGGAAAAGGTCGAGCGCGACGAAGATGCCGAGCATGGCGACCTGCTGCAGCAAGAAAAGGACGTAAAAAGTCTTGCGGCGTTCGCGGATGGTGTTCCACGAAGCGAGCACGCCAAGCGGGGCGAGCAGGCCCGTGAGGACCACGAGCCACATACCGAGGGCATCCACACCGACGTGGTACCGGATCGCAGGGGCGGAGATCCAGGGGACGTTTGCCACGAACTGGAAGCTGCCCGCGGGCGCAGAGCCTACGTAATGGTAGGGCAGGTGAAGCGTCATGCCGAACGTGATCAAGGTAACGAGCAGGGCGCCCCATTGCATCGTCCTGCCGCGGTCGGGCAGCAGCGCGAGGACCGTCGCTCCCACGAGAGGGAAGAAGACGATGAGGCTCAAGATGGAGTGATCTAGATTCATTTTTCCTTATCGCCAGAACGCCACGTGCCCGAAACCGAAGATCATGACAGCCATGACGAAGGCTGCGCCGAGTGCAAGCCATCCGGCGTACGAACGCAGGTTGCCGGACTGAATGCGCCGGGCTGCTTCGCCGAAGTCCATCGCGGCCCAGCTCGCAAACTTGCCGAAGCCGTCGACGCCGAAGCGGTCGCCAAGGCCGTACAGGACGATGCGCGTAAAGCCGAGCAGGCCTGTGACGAAGACAGTGTTGTAGATCTCGTCGACATAGAACTTGTTCGCGACGAGTGCGTAGACCGGCGGGAACTTCTTGACGAAGGAAGTCGCTGTGCCGGGGCGCTTGTAGTAGAAGAGCCATGCGAAGAAGAAGCCGATTCCGGCGGTCACGACCGAAACGATTGCAAGGATGATCTCGATGCCGTGCGAATCGTGTCCGACGGCAACGACGTTCTCCAGCGTGCCGCTTGAGAGGAACACAGGGTCGAGAAACTGTTCGACTTCATTCGAGCCGTGCATCGCAACCGGGACGCCGACCCATCCGCCGACAAAGGAGAGCACAGCGAGAACGACCAGCGGCAACAGCATGATCCAGGGGGATTCATGCACGCCATGAGCATGAGTCGTTTGCCCGTCTTCATGCTCGGCTTCGAGGGTCTGCGTTGCGGACGAGCTGGCATGAACCGGTGCGCCGAGATCGTGCGGGGTGGACTCTTTGTCGAAGCGCTCGGCTCCGAAGAAGGTCTTGAACCAGAGTCGGAACATGTAGAACGAGGTGATCCCTGCCGTGATGAGTCCGACTGCCCAAAGCAGCTTCGAGAGCGGGTTGTCGACATCTGCGAAGGTCCGGTAGAGGATCTCGTCTTTCGAGAAGAAGCCGGCCCACGGGGGAATGCCGGCGATGGCGAAGACGCCCATCGTCATGGTCCAGAAGGTGACGGGGATGCGCTTGCGCAGGCCGCCCATCACGCGCATGTCTTGCTCGCCGGAGAGCGCATGAATAACGGAACCAGCAGCCAGGAAGAGAAGCGCTTTGAAAAACGCGTGGGTAACGAGGTGGAAGACTGCGGCGGAGTACGCTGCGACTCCGCAACCAAGGAACATATAGCCGAGTTGCGAGATGGTCGAGTAGGCCAGGACGCGTTTGATGTCGTGCTGAACGACGCCAATCAGCGCGGCGAAGAGGGCGGTGGCTGCTCCGATGATGGCGACGACGCCGAGTGCGAAGGGCGAGCGGTCGAAGAGCGTGTGGCAGCGCGCCACCATGTAGATGCCTGCGGTCACCATGGTCGCGGCGTGGATGAGGGCCGAGACGGGCGTGGGGCCTTCCATCGCGTCGGGAAGCCAGACGTAGAGTGGAATTTGTGCGGATTTACCGGTTGCACCTACAACAAGAAGCAGCGCGATCGCGGTGAGGAAGCCGCCATGCATGGGGCTGGCACTAATTTTGGCGAAGACCTCGCTGAAGCTGAGCGAGCCAAAGTGAGCGATGAGCAGGAACATCGCGAGCAGGAAGCCGAAGTCGCCGATGCGGTTGACGATGAAGGCTTTCTTGCCAGCGTCGGAGGCGGACTTCTTCTTGAAGTAGAAGCCGATGAGCAGGTACGACGCGAGGCCAACACCTTCCCACCCGACGAAGAGCAGCAGAAAGCTCTCAGCCAGCACCAGCACGCTCATGAAGAACATGAAGAGGTTTAGGTAAGCGAAGAAGCGCCAATAGCCGTCTTCGTGCGCCATGTAGCCGGCGGAGTAAAGGTGAATGAGAAAGCCGACTCCGGTGACCACCCCGAGCATGATCATCGTGAGGTGATCGACTGCGAAGGCGAAGTCCACGTGGAATCCGGTGATCTCGATCCATGGGCGCGACGAGACCATCATCGTCAAGGGTGCGCCGGCGGCCTTCATTGTGATCCACAGCCATGCGACGATTGCCGCAGGAAGCGCCGTGAACAGAAGCGCGATTCCCGTGACCGCGGCACGCGGCAGCCTCCGCCCGATCGTTCCGTTCAGAACGAAGCCGGCAAAGGGAAGCAGCGGGATGTACCAGAGCAGGGAAGGCGGCATGTCGGCGGAATCCTGGTTCTTACGAAATCAGTTGTTCATCAGGTTGATCTGGTCGACGTTCAGCGTGCGGCGTGAACG
Organism: uncultured Granulicella sp.; assembly: GCA_963693075.2. Taxonomy (GTDB): domain Bacteria; phylum Acidobacteriota; class Terriglobia; order Terriglobales; family Acidobacteriaceae; genus Edaphobacter. Next base: position 1,541,904 of record CAXMMP010000001.1, read on the forward strand.
ATAGATTGCGATGATGATAGCGAGGCCGACTGCAGCCTCTGCTGCTGCGACCACCATGACGAAGAAGACGAAGATCTGTCCTGCCACCGCGCCCCAGCGATGCGCGAAGGCAACAAAGGTGAGGTTCACGGCGTTAAGCATCAGCTCAATAGACATGAAGACGGAGATGATATTGCGCTTGATGAGAAAGGCAGCGACCCCAATGGAGAAGAGCATCGCGGCAAGGATCAGGTACGCGGCAAGAGGAACTTCGGTCATCATGGCTGTTCCTCCTTCCGAGCGAGAACGACGGCACCGAGGATGGCGACGAGGATCAACACGCTGGTCACTTCAAACGGAAGCAAAAGCTTGGTGAACAGCAACTGGCTGATCTGGGCAATGTTGCTGATACCGCCCGGTGCTGCATTGCTGAGGTGTACTGTGCCGATCGCTTTGCTCTCCTTGAGGAAGACAAAGCTCAGAAGGCAGAAGACTGCGGTCGCGCCGGGAATTCCGGCAAAGTATGCGGCGCGGCTACCGCTGGTCTTCTCTTCTTCGCCTGCGTTCAACAGCATGATGACGAAGACGAACAGGACCATGATGGCACCGGAGTAGACGATGACCTGTGCGGCGGCAAGGAACTCCGCGCCAAGCGACCAGTAGAGAACGGCGAGCGACATCATCACAACCACCAGCGACAAGGCGCTGTTGATGGGATGCTTCTGCAGCAGCAGGTTGAGGGCTCCTGCAATGGCTAGCGCAGCGAAGATGATGAAGAGGGCAAGTTGCATGGGTCGGGCGAAATCCTTCGCGTTACTTCAACTCAAAAGAACACTCTTTGGTGAGGCTGTCTTGTCGATTGTAAAACAGCAAGCCCGCTGAAAACTCGGGCGCTAACCTCGCCATGCGATGACGAGGCTGGTTATGACGATGTTCAGCATCGCCACCGGGAGCAGGAACTTCCAGCCGAACGCCATAAGCTGGTCGTAGCGGAAGCGCGGGAGCGTTGACCGCACCCAGATGAAGAGGAACAGAAACGAGAAGATCTTCAGAACGAACCAGAAGATTGGCAGGATGGCCTGCACGATGACGCCGCCGAATGCCGGGATGAGGTGGCCGAATGGGCTCGACGCGCCACCAAAAAAGAGCAGCGTCGCGACACAGGATACGGTGATCATGTTGGCGTACTCGGCCATGAAGAACATCGCAAACTTCATCGAAGAGTACTCGGTATGATAGCCAGCGGTGAGCTCGCTCTCCGCTTCGGGCAGGTCAAAGGGAGAACGATTGGTTTCCGCGTAAGCGCTCATCAGATAAATGAAGAAGGCAACGATCTGGAATCCGCCGAAGACGTTCCAACTCAAGGCACCGTGGGCGTTTTGCGAGTTGACGATGGTGCGCAGGTTGAGCGAGCCAGCGCGGAGCACTACGCCAACGAGCGAGAGGCCTAGGGCGAGTTCATAGCTGATCATCTGCGACGTGGCGCGAAGACTGCCGAGCAGCGCGTACTTGTTGTTGCTCGACCAGCCCGAAAGCGCGATGCCGTAGACGCCGATGGACGTTACGCCGAGGATGACCAGTAGCCCAATGTTGATGTTCGAGATCTCGAACAGATCGACACCTTTATAGGTTGTCAACGCACCGAAGGGCTCGACGGAGATGGAGACCAGCGCGCATGCGAGGGCAATCACCGGGGCGGCGAGAAAAAGCGGCCGTTCGACAAGTAACGGTGTGAGGTCTTCCTTGAGGAAGAGCTTGATACCATCGGCGAGCGGCTGTAGCAGGCCGAATGGACCGGTGCGCGAAGGCCCCCACCGGTTCTGCATGCGACCAATCACCTTGCGCTCCAGCAGCACGGTGTACGCGACGGCGGTCAGGGTGATCACCAGCACCACCACAACCTTGAGCACGCTCAAGAGGAAGAACACTTCGAAGTCGGTCAGGTTTTTCAAATCGTCTTCCTGGCTCTCATGGGTTTGTTCATGGTCAGTCGGCCGCCGTCTGGTCGAGGATGGGGAGGCGGCTGCTCTCGTTTGCCTGCAGGTCGGCAAGCATCGCGGAGTAGTGGCCGAGCGTGCCGGAGGTAAACAGACCGTCACCCGATGGCAGCACGAGATCGCGGCGTGCCGGGTTGATTTGGACGAGCGGGGCTGCAGGCTCGAGGTGCTGGTCGTTACCGCTCAGGAGCTGGAGGCGAAGGGTCTTGTCGTAGCCAGGCACCAGGCGCTGAATCTCGTCGAAGATGGCGTGCGGATCGAACGGGCTGAGACGCGGCTCCAGATTGTTGGCCGTAAGCCAGACAGCGTGGCGGTCGGCTTCTCCGCTCTGCGCGCCGCGAGTCTGTCCCATGTCGGCGCGGAGGCCTTTACCGAAGGGGATCAGGGTTGGAATGTGCGCGCCCATACGGTCGGCGATCCGGACGATCATCTCGAAGTCGGAACGAACGCCTGCGCGATCCCCAGCCTTATTGATCTGCTGCAGGTCGCCGTAATGGTTGGTCACCGAGCCTGATTTCTCGTACAGGTTCGCGGCGGGGAGGACGACATCCGCGAGCACAGCGGTCTCGGTCATGAACATTTCCTGCACCACGAGGAACGTGTTCTTCAAGGCGGCAGCGTCGACCGAGTAGCGCAGCACCGGGTTCGCTCCGACCACGTACATCGCTCCGAGCTTGCCGGTTCCAGCGGCATCGAACATCTCCAGCAGATCGAGACCAGCCTGAGCGGGGGCGTTGTACTCAGCAAACTGCTCGGAGCCAACCGCAGCGTAGCCAGGCCACATGTCAGGCAGCAGGCCCATGTCGGCTGCGCCGCGGGAGTTGACGTAGTCGGAGAGCAGCGCAAACTTCGCACCTGGGATAGTCAGGCCGAACTCGATGAGTTTCTTGAGATCGGAGCCGCGCAGTTCGGAGCCGATCAGGACGAGCAAGCCCTCTGCGTCCTTGAGGGTCTCGCGGAAGCCGCCAAGGGCAGCAACATCGTTCACCGCGCCGGAGCCCGCTGCATCATCGCCCGCCAGGAAGTTTGCCAGCGCGCCGTAACCGAAGGGCAGCAGCCGGACGAACGCTTTCGCCTGGCGGCGCAGCTTGATCTCCTCAGTATTCGCGATGTAGAGCTTCGCCCCGTTGATGCGGACGTTTGAGCGCAGGTTCCATGCGGTGGCAGGGGATTGCTGCGTCGGATCCCCACCGACGAGGAGCACGGACTTCGCGGTGAGGGTATCGCGCAGGGAAGCGGTGCGCCCGGTCTGCCCGGAGAGCGCCTGGGCAAACGCAACATGGTCCGCCGTGCGATGGTGATCGATGTTGTTTGTCTTCAGCACCGTTCGTGCAAACTTTTGCAGCAGATACGCTTCTTCGTTGGTCAGGCGATTGCCGCCGATGACACCAATCGACTCGCCGCCCTTGCTGTCACGAATCTCGCGTAGTTTGCGGCCGACGGCATCGAGTGCAACCTCCCAGCTTACCGGCTCGAGCTTGCCCGCGCCCGAGCGAAGCAAAGGCGTGGTGATGCGGTCGTCGTGGTTCGCAAAGTCGAAGGCGTAGCGACCTTTGTTGCAAAGGAAGTCGCCGTTCATGCCTGACTTGTCACGGTTGTCGCCGCGCACGATCTCCGCGCCATCACTGGTGGACCGTACGCCGAGGGTCGTCTTGCAGCCATCACCGCAGTGGGTGCACACGGTGGCGACGTGGTTCATCTCCCATGGCCGTGTTTTATAGCGATAGGTGCCGCTGGTCAGCGCGCCGACCGGGCAGGCATCGATGCACATCCCGCACTGCTCGCAGTCCACATGAGCCAGGTCGTCGGGGTTGACCTGGGCGGGGCTGTTTGGTGCGATGACGGCAGAGCTGCCGCGGTTCTGAATGCCCAGTGCGAAGACGTCCATGCCTTCGCCGCACATGCGTACGCAGCGATAGCAGAGGATGCAGCGCGGACGATCGAAGTAGACGACCGGCGACCATTTCTGTTCTTCGCGATGATTCTTGGGCTCGGCGTAGAAGGAGTCGGCGGCGCCGTACTTGAAGGTCATGTCCTGCAGTTCGCATTCGCCGCCGGCATCGCACACCGGGCAGTCCAGTGGATGGTTTCCGAGCAGCAGTTGCAACGTAGCCTTGCGAGCCTGCGCGATCTCCGGCGTCTCGGTCGCAACCACCATCCCTTCAGCCACAGGAGTGGTGCAGGCGGTCTGCAGCTTCGGCATCTTCTCAATGCGCACGACACACATGCGGCAGGCCGCCTGCAGGCTGAGGCCCGGGTAGTAACAGAACGAGGGAATGTCGAGCCCGGCTGCCTTGCAGGCGTCAATCAGCAACGTGCCGGCAGGCGCGGTGAGCTTCTTTCCATCAACGGTGAACGTTACGTCAGCCATCCAAAGTTCCTCTACTGCTTCGACTTCTCGATCAAGATCTTCTGGTCCGGGCTGCGGTGATGATGCACCGAAGCCCACGCAATCCACAACAAAACCGCCGCTACAACAATCATTGCTCCCAACACAAAATTCGTCGGCCCTTCACGGCTCAATGCCCGGCTCCGACCAGTTCCTGCTCCGTCATAATCGGTGTTTCGGCCTTATGACCATCGATATAATCCTCAAACTCTTTACGGAACTTCTTGACGAATCCAAGTGTCGGCATGGCTGCGGCATCGCCAAGCGGGCAGAAGGTGCGGCCCATCATGTTGTCGGCGAGATACTGCACGTTGTCGATGTCTTTCTTCGAACCGCCACCGGCGTAGACGCGGGCGAGCGTCTTTTTGATCCAGTCCGTCCCTTCACGGCACGGGATGCACCAGCCGCAGCTTTCATGCTGGTAAAAACTGATAACGCGAAGCGCGAATTCAACGATGGAGACGGTCTCGTCAAGCACCACGATGCCGCCTGAGCCGAGCATCGTACCGGCCTTGCCCATCTGGTCGAAGTCGAGGCCCACGTCGATCTCGTCGGCTGTAAGCACCGGGCACGATGAGCCGCCGGGAACAACGGCCTTAAGCTTCTTGCCGCCTTTGACCCCGCCCGCAACTTCATAGATCGCTTTACGCAGCGAGTAGCCCATGGGAAGTTCGTAGACACCGGGGCGCTCCACGTGACCGGAGATGCCGAACAGCCTTGTGCCGCCGTTGCGTTCGCTGCCGAGCTTTGCGTACGCTTCGCCACCCATCAGCAGGATGTGCGGCGCGCTGGCGATGGTTTCAGCGTTGTTGATGACCGTGGGGCCGCCGTAAAGGCCGACGACGGCAGGGAAAGGAGGCTTGATGCGCGGCACTCCACGCTTGCCTTCGAGCGACTCCATCAAGGCTGACTCTTCACCGACTTCGTAGGCTCCGGCACCGGTCTGCGTAATGATGTCGAAGTCCACGCCTTCTTTACCGAAGATGTTCTTGCCCAGATAGCCCTTGGCATAAGCATCAGCGACGGCCTTCTCAACGATCTTCAGCAGGTAGCGGTATTCGCCGCGTAGATAGATGAAGCCAAGCTTCGAACCGATGGCGAGGCCGGCGATCATGGTGCCTTCGATTACAGCATGCGGATCTTCGAGGAAGATCACATGATCCTTGCAGGTTCCCGGTTCTGACTCATCTCCATTGACGAGCACGTACTTCGGCTTCTCGCTATTTTTGGGGACAAAGCTCCACTTCATACCGGTGGGAAAGCCTGCGCCGCCGCGGCCGCGGAGTCCGCTGGCTTTCATGGTGTTGATGATCCACTCGGGGCCTTCAGCGATTGCCTGTTGAACAGCCTTATAGCCATCGAGCTCAACGTACTTGTCGATGTCGGCTGCGCCCTGGCCGAAGCGACGCTTCAGGACAATTGCTTCGTCAGGATGCGAAACATATGTCGGCATTACTTCACATCCTTTCCGCGGCCCGCGGCGTAATCTGCCAGGATCGCGTCGACCTTGACCGTTGTGAGATCGTCATGGAAATCGTAGTTCACCTGCATGGCCGGAGCCCAGCAACACGCTCCAATGCACTCTACTTCTTCAAGCGAAAATTGCCCGTCTTTCGTGACCTGCTTATGGCCGATGCCAAGCGTCGCCTTACAGTGGTCGAGGATCTCGTAGCCGCCGCGCAGCATGCAACTAATGTTGGTGCAGACCTGCACGTTGTACTTGCCGGCAGGCTTGGTCCGCAACATGGAATAGTAGCTCAGCACATTGCGTACATCGAGATCGAACAGGTCGAGCCTCTGCGCAATCTCCTGGATCGCGGCCTCCGAGACATACCCAATCTCATCCTGTGCATAGAGCAGCATCGGCACCAGCGCCGAGCGCTTCAGCGGATAGATCGTCTCCAGCTTGTCGAACCGCGCCGCCATCTCCGGCGAAAAGATCGTGTTTGCAATCGCGCTCATCCTGCTCCTACCACCTTCTCTTCCGGATGCTTCTTAGTCTAACGCTCTAGGTGCCGCTCAACATGCCGCGAGCCACTTCCTCGGCGGCCATGTCCATCTCTTCCGTCACATCGCCGATCCGAATGCTTCCGTCTTCTTCCATCGCAAACCCAACTGATACACCTGCGCTGGTTGTCATCTCGTTGTGCGTAAACCGCGCCCAACGCGTATCGACCCGCAACACAATCTCTTCCGCTCCAACCTCAACCACCGCGTGGTGCTCGCTGGTCAAGCCATGCGCCGCTGAGTAAACCCGCAGCATCGAAGCCCACGACGTCCAAAGCTCCGTGCTGAGCCGTGCGTCCACCTAGCGATCAATCTCGCCCAACACAATATCGATCGAACCGATCACTGCAACAACGTCCGCCAGCAAACGCCCCTTGCACATCGTCTCAAGCGCCTGCAATGTGGCAAAACTCGGATTCCGCATATGCACACGGTAGGGCTTCGCCGTGCCGTCCGAGACGACGTAGTAACCCATCTCGCCGCGCGGCGATTCCACCGCCTGGAAGACCTCGCCCGCCGGTACGCCAAAGCCTTCGGTAACGATCTTGAAGTGATGGATCAGTGACTCCATCTGAGTCTTCATTTGCTCCCGGTCTGGCAGGATAATCTTCGGCGCGTCGGCGACGATGCGCCCCTCCGGCAAACCATCTAGGGCCTGCTGGCAGATCTTGATCGACTCGCGCATCTCCTGCATGCGGACTTCATAGCGAGCCCATACATCGCCGACCTTCGAGACCGGGACCTTGAAGTCGAACTTCTCATAGCCCGAGTAAGGCATGTCACGCCGCAAGTCCCAGTCGACGCCGCTTGCGCGCATGGGGGGGCCGGTCACGCCGAGGGCGATGGCATCTTCGGGTGACAGGTAGCCGACGCCTTTCAGGCGGCCCATCCAGATTGGATTCGTCTGCAGCAGGCCCTCGTACTGGTCGATGCGCGACGGCATCTTGTCGAGGAAGTCCTGCACCTGCTTGTAAAAGTCGAGCGGGGGCTCCAGCGATACGCCACCGATGCGGAAGTAGGAACTCATCATCCGCTGCCCGGAGACGTTCTCGTAGATCCGCGAGATATCTTCCCGCTCGCGCCAGCAATAGAGGAACATGGTCAGCGCGCCGACGTCGAGCGCGTGCGTTCCCAGCCACACCAAATGGGACGAGATGCGCGTCAATTCGTTCAGCAAGACGCGCAGATATTGCGCCCGCTCAGGAATCTCGAGTCCGAGCAGCTTCTCCACCGCCAGGCAGTAGCAAAGGTTGTTGGTCATCGGCGAGAGATAGTCGATGCGGTCGGTGAGCGGAACCACCTGCTGGTAAAACTTTGCTTCGCAGGTCTTTTCGATTCCCGTATGCAGATAGCCGATATCCGGCGCGCAGGAGACGACAGACTCGCCATCGATCTCGAGCACGAGCCGCAAAACACCATGAGTCGAAGGGTGTTGCGGACCCATGTTCAGGATCATCGTGTGGTCAGAGCCAGACTTGTTGTGCGCTGCGGAGTCGGCGACAACCTGGTCCACGTCCGGGATCAACATATCGGGTGCGGCAACTGGGCTCATTTAGCGATACCCCTCGACTGGATAGTCTTTACGCAGCGGATTGCCTTGCCAGTCGGTCGGCATCATGATGCGGGTGAGGTTAGGGTGGCCCCCGAAGTGGACGCCGAAGAGATCGAAGATCTCGCGCTCGTAGAAGTTGGCGGAAGGCCAGACGCCGGTGATCGAATCGATCGAAGCGCCTTCGGAGAAAAGCTTTGCCACGACACGAATGCGTGCCTTCAGCGAGTGAGAGAGGATGTGGTACGTCACCTGAAAGCGCGGCTCCGATGGGTACCAATCGACCGCCGTGACATCTTCCAGGAAGTTGTAGCCGTCATCTTTCAAGGCTTCACACATGCCGACAATTACCTCGGGAGCGACCTCAACGGTCAATTCACCTCGGTCAAACGTGGCATCCCTGAACTTGTCTGAAGCAATGATAGCGGCAGATTTCCCGCTGTAGTTATCAATGAACGCATCTTTACCAGTTTTCTTTGTCGCGGGATCATACATGGCTTACAGGTCTCCCTTGTCGTTCGACCAGTTGAGGATGCCCTTCTTCCAGACGTAGAAGAGACCGACGGCGACAAAGTCGAGATACACCAGCATCTCCCAGAATCCGAACATCTTCGACCCTGTGATGCCGGGGAGCTGCTTGAAGATGACCGCCCACGGCAGCATGAAGACCGCTTCGACATCGAAGAGGATGAAGAGCATGGCGACCATATAGAAGCGGACGGAAAAGCGGCCGCGAGCGTCGCCGACAGGGTCCATGCCGCACTCGTAAGCACCGCCTTTAGTGCGGGAGTTCTTATGCTTGCCGATGAAGAAGGATCCAGCCACCATGCCGCCGGCAAGGCCGACAGCAACCAGGATCTGCAGGACGAGCGGTAGGTATTGCCAAACGTAGGGATATGTCTGCATGGCCAGTCTTCAGCCTAAGAGTGAGTCGGTCAAGAGTCAAGGCGGGTTCGGTGTTCGCACTGGACCGCGCTGAAGGATTTCCGAGCATTTGGGAACGACACGAATCTACACTAGCCGATCAACCCGTCGAAAAGAATGCAAAGTATTCAGACCATAAGACTTAAGTCCGGACTCCGGTCGAAGCGGGGTTGAACCATCTTTGTTGCAGGCACTTTCCCTACACGAACAAATTGCGGTACCAGGTGATGAGGCTTTCGCCGAAGACGGCGGCCGCGAGCCCGGCGACTCCGAGGAAGCTGCCAAGCGGGAGTTTGGTCAGGCCACCAGCCTTACCGCGGGCGATCAGGAAAATTCCGTAGAGGGAAGCGAGCAGGGTTCCAAGGAAAAGTGTCAGCATGGCGGGCCAGAAGCCGAGGAATGCGGCGATCATGGCGAGCATCTTGACGTCGCCGAGGCCTAATCCATCGCGCTTTCGGATGGCTTTGTAGGCCCAACGGATGAGCAGCAGGAGCAGCGCCGCCCCGCAGACCGCGACAAGGCGGCCAAAGATGAGAGCTTCCGGGCCGGTGAGAAAGACGTTTCCGCGTGCGGCGAAGCTTCCAGGGCTCGAAAGACGCAGGTGTTTCGAGACGAAGGTGATCTGGTCTTCGCCGGGCGCGAGAAAGATCGCCTGCAGGCACACGAGAAACAGCCCCGCAGCGATTCCCGAGAAGGTGAAGGCATCGGGAAGTCGCTGGATCTGCCAATCGATAACGATCAAGCCGATGAGCAGCAAGCCGAGGATCGCCAGGCCGACCGTATGGAAGGTCCAGAACGGGATATAAGAATCAAGCGTGTGGGCGGGCGGGTGCCATGCGTCCCAAAGCTGCTGGGCCGCGAAGGCGAACCAGAGGCCGGTGGCGAGCTCCACCGCCGGATACTGCCACGAGATGCGCGATCCGCAGTCCCTGCAATTCCCACGCAAAGCAAGCCAACTCAGGATGGGGATGTTATCGAACCAGCGGATGGGATGGTCGCAGGCCGGGCAGTGGGAACCGGGGCGCACGATGGATTCACCGCAAGGGATACGCGCGATACAGACGTTGAGAAAGCTGCCGAAGAGCAGGCCAAGGATGAGACCGCCGATCTCGAACGCCAGGAAGAGGTGCATGGGTCAAGTATAAAGATCAACAGCAAGAGCGCCCTAATCGCGGGCGGCGACCACTTCGTGGGGTGGAAGCTCGCTTCGCGCGCGAAGCGCTTCCACCCCACGGAGTGGCGCCCGTCCGGCGTAAGGACGCACTTGCTGTTGTTCTCTTTAGAAGTCCACGTGCATTCTGACCGCTTCGACCAGCACCGGCCCGCGGGCCTGGTTGTAGCCGGGGTGGGCGATGTATTGGAGGTCGAGAGCATAGTAGACGCCGCGCCAGGTGTGGACGTTGTCGTAGGCCTCGAGGATGTCTTCGCGCGCGTAGCTCAGGTGGCCGTCGCCGAGCAGGAAGCCTTTGCCGCCGAGGGAGAGGTAGTTCTGGTGGTCTTTCTTGATGGCGTTGCTGACGTAGGTAATGCCGAGCTTGTCGTTGGGCCGGTTGAAGTGTTTCATGGCGTAGTCGGCTCCCACGGCGAAGGTCTGGTCGACCTCCGTGTAGGCGTACGACTCGTGCTGGCCTTCGTTCCAGCCGAAGCGACCGTAGATGCGGGCGTTGTCCGAGACCTCCTGCTCGAAGTTGAGGCCAACGCCGTACTTCTCCGAATCGGTAAAGCTGTGCGCGGTGATGTCGGGCGTGGCCGTCTGGCCGGCGAGATACGCGTTGATCTGCTGACGGTAGTCGCCCATGTTGGCATGGTTGACGTAGCCGAGCAGGCGCACGGCGGCCTTACGCTTCGGGATCGGTGACTTGCGCAGTTCGAATTCAACGTTCTGGCCGTTGCCTTGGCGAAACTGATATTGCAGGTGAATGCCATTGGCGACGGTGGGCATGGCGGCGATGCCGTAGCGCGCGGTGAAGTCGTGGTCGACATACTCGGCGACGGCGGCGTCGGTGTAGCCGCGAGTGTTGGCGGCGTAGTCCCATGCGCCATTGTTGTCGACGGTCCAGTTCAGGAACTGCAGGTGCGAGTCGGTGCCGACGGAGTTGGCGTCGAAGAAGTCGGGAAGGCCCATGCGGCCGATGTGAAATTCGATTCGCCGGACCGGCAGTTTGGTGGCGAGCGAGACGGTGGACCGGTCGATGTCCACCATCTCGTCGGTGAAGCCAATGACCTGGTGAATCATGTACTGCGAAAGGTAGGGTTTGGGGCCGAGCGACGGGTTGCGGACAACGTCGAGGTTGGTGAAGCCGGCGAGCCCAAGGGCTTCGGAGATGCCACGTCCGCCGGCGGATTCGATGTCGAGAATGGCGTCGGTGGCATAGCGTGGGTTCTTGTTGAGTTGGTAGCCGAGATAGAACGTGCCAAGCAGCGAGGTCTTGTACTCGCCATGGCTGAGCAGGCTGTTCTCGCCTTCGTAAGGTGAGTGGAACGGGCCGTGGGCCTGGAAGATGATGTTGGCCTGGCCGGAGATGAGATATCGGGCAGAGTCGGGGTGCGGGAAGACGGTCGGGTTGGCGTCGCCCGCGGGCTGCGAGTCGGGTGTGGACGTCTGCTGCTGCTGGGCCGGAGCGTTCTTCATCAACGCCGCGAGCGCGACGGCAGCGACTAGAGTTTTGATCCGCATCGCCTCTCATCTTCGCAGAGCAAGGGGGAAATCTCCTGGTTGTTCACAAGATGTTCACGAAACAACACCTCGGCTTGACGCGTATTTACTCTTAAGTTATCGTCTCCTTACACGGGAAAGGAGGATGGTCCAGCCTATGAAAAATGATTGTTCGAGTTGTCGCAAAACGGTACGTGAGGTGACTGAGGCTTAGAGCATTCAGCTCTAGACCTGGCTTTACAGAAGTTCTTAGCCGAGGCCCATCCGAGTCTGGATGCCTCAGGTCAATCTCAACAGTTCACCGCCTGAAGGCCCGCTCTTATGAGCGGGCCTTCAGTTTTAAAGGCGAGTGCGTCCTAACGCCGGACAAGCGCCACTTCGTGGGGTGTTGGTCCGCTGCGCGGTGAAAGACGAATAAACTATGGATATGAGTACTTTGGTGATTGCGGGTCGGGAGTTTGCGTCAAGACTGATTGTGGGGACGGGGAAGTATAAGGACGGGCCGGAGACCAAGGCTGCCATCGAAGCCTCCGGCGCGGAGATGGTAACCGTCGCGGTGCGGCGAGTGAATCTCGACCGAAGCTCGGAGTCGTTGCTGGACTTCATCGATCCCAGGCAGTATTTCCTTTTACCGAACACCGCCGGCTGTTACACAGCAGAAGAGGCCATCCGCGCGGCGCGCCTGGGGCGCGAGGTTGGGCTTTCGGATTGGGTCAAGATTGAGGTCATCGGCGACCTGCCGACGCTCTACCCGGACGTTCAAGCGACGCTTGAGGCTACGCGTGTGCTGGTGAAGGAAGGCTTCACCGTCCTGCCGTATACGTCGGATGACATTGTGTTTGCCAAGCGGTTGATCGACGCAGGGGCCGCAGCGGTGATGCCTCTGGGCGCACCGATCGGCACCGGACTCGGGATCGCCAATGCTACAAGTCTGCGGATGATGCGCGAACTGATTACGGAGGTTCCGCTGATCGTTGACGCAGGGCTTGGCACGGCATCGGATGCGGCGTTGGCGATGGAGCTTGGGTTCGACGGCGTGTTGCTGAATACGGCGATTGCGGGAGCGAAAGACCCGGTGCTGATGGCGTCGGCGATGGGGAAGGCCGTGCAGGCGGGCCGCGAGGCGTTTCTTGCAGGGAGGATGCCGAGAAAGCTGTATGCGTCGGCCAGTTCGCCGATGGACGGAATCTCAAAGTGACATGGAAAGCCCGAGCGTGGATGGTGTCATGTTGCAGCATCTGTTGCTTCGCCTTGGCTCTCGCTTTGGGACTACACGGCTTCGGGCTCGCGCTTGAAGCGGGTGACGGAATGTTTGAGCCGCCGTCAGTCTGCGATTCCGCCTGCATGCAAGGCTGGCAGAAGATGGGTAAGTCGGGAGAGCATTGGATGAGCGGTGCGCTCATTCTAATGGCGGGCGGCGCCGTGTTGCTGATACTTGGACTTCAGTCAAGAAGAAGGCATCTTCAGTCACGGTCGCTACGGTAGACTTGGCCTCATGCGGGTACTTGGGATCGACTGTGGGACGGAGTTTACCGGGTACGGAGTAGTGGACCTGCGTGCCGATAGCTCGCAGTTGCGACATGTCGCGGCGGGAACGATTCGGCTGAACAAGAAGCAGACGACGCCGGTGCGGCTGGCGCAGGTATTCGCCGAGTTGACCGCGCAGATGGAGCTGCACCAGCCGGATGTGGTGGCGATCGAAGAGGTCTTTTTCTCCGCGAATGCAAAGAGCGCGCTCAAGCTGGGACAGGTTCGCGGGGTGGCGATGCTCGCGGCGGCGATGAGCGGCAGGCCCGTAGCAGAGTACGCGCCGCTTTCGATCAAGAGTGCGGTGGTGGGTTATGGGTTGGCGGCGAAGGAGCAGGTCCAATTCATGGTGATGCGGCTTCTCAAGCTCGAGCAGGAGCCGGATTCGCCCGATGCGGCGGATGCGCTGGCGGTGGCGATCTGTCATCTGCACTCGGCGCAGACGGTTGCGGTGACGGGTGGCCGGCGTTGAAGGGTTTGCTGGTTACCGGGGTGCTGGTGTGTGCGGCTTCTGCTCTTCCACAGGATGTTCCGGCGAAGGCTGCGAGCGGAGATCAGGTCTCGTTCAAGTTCGAGCGGGCGGGGAACTACATCCCGAACTACACGTTGACGGTGCGGGAGGATGGCTCGGCGGTGTACCAGGTGTCGTATCCGCCGGAGGTTCCGAAGTACAGCCCATACGCCGCGACGATCAAAGCGCAGCCGAACACCGAGATCACGATGAAGGTCACGCTGGCTCCGTCGACGGTAGGGACGCTCTTTGAGCGCGTCAAGAGTACCGACGGCTTTCGCGGCGGATGTGCGTCGAAGGCGAAGAATATCGCGGATACGGGAACGAAGACGTTGACCTACGGCACAGCGACTTGTGTCTATAACTACACCGAGGATAAGACGATTCAGGCGATCACGCAGACCTTCATGGGGCTGTCGTGCACGCTGGACGCGGGGCGGAAGATCGAGCGCGAACATAAGTACGATCGGCTGGCGTTGGACCCGGAGACTGAAAACCTGGTGAAGGCGGTGAAGAACGGGATGGCGTCCGGGATCGAGGCGATTGCGCCGGCGCTGCAGGGATTGGCGGATGACCCGCAGGTGCTCGAGCGGGTACGCGCGCGGGCGGTCACACTGCTTGCGGCGGCGAGTGCGGGACAGTGACTTTCGCGGGCGGCGGTACGTCCGATAGAGTGTGAGTTCTTGAGGGACAGGATCATGGCAACGTTTCGCTGCACGACTTTTCTGCTGTTGGTGAGTGCCGCGTGGACGCTGGGAGCAGGCGCGCAGGATCAGGATGCACCGCAACAGACCGCGCCGGCTTCAGCCCCGGGTGCGCCTGCCAGGGCTGTGGTCCGGGCGGCGAGGCTCTCTTACTTTTCGGGTGAGGTGAGCGTTCAGCGGACGGATAATACGGCTCCCGAAAGTGGCTCGGATGCCGCCGTGTTAAACATGCCGCTGGCCGAGGGGACGAGGCTGGTCGCGGGCGAAGACGGGCAGGCCGAGGTGGAGTTTGAAGATGGCAGCGTGGCTCGGCTGACGCCGAAGAGCTCGCTTGCCATCGATGCGCTGTCTGTGGATGCGAAGTCGGTGGCTCACACGCAGATGACGCTGTTGGGCGGGGTCGCTTACTTTGAACTACGGCAGGCGCCGGGAGCGACGTACCGGGTCGACGCCGGGGGCATCCGGGTGATTCCGATTGAAAATACCGTGATGCGCGTGTCATTCGTTCAGCCGCCGGCGGTGTTTGCGGTGGTATCGGGAGCGGTTGAGACGGACCGACCGGCTTCTTCCGAGGATGAGGACGAGGGGTTTCATGCGGAGGTCAAGTCGGGCGAGAGTCTGCGGGCTGATCCGGACGATGCGAGCCGGTACTTTTTGAGCCAGGAGATCGCGAACGACTCGTGGGACGCATGGAATCAGGGGCGCGACCAGGCGGCGGCTGCGGATGCGAGCACGCGGACAGCGGCCCGGGATGCTTACGCGGGGTCGCAGGGGTTTGGGTGGTCGGATCTGGACGCGAATGGAACCTGGTACAACATGCCGGGGTCGGATGGGACGGACCAGCAGGTGTGGCAGCCGGCTGAGGCGGACATGACGGATGCGGGCGACGCGGGGGACGGCTTCGACCCGTACGGCGATGGCGCATTTGTGTGGTCGGGCGGTGGGTATCTCTATGCTTCGGGATACTCGTGGGGCTGGTTGCCGTATCGGTGTGGGCGTTGGGATTGGTACGCGGGCTTTGGCTGGGCGTGGAGGCCGAATCGCTTCTGCCGGGTATGGGGCTTCGGCGGAGGCGGCGGAGGGATCGGGCATCGTCCACCGCACTACAAGGTTGTCAGTGCGCCGATCCCGGGGCCGGGTGGAGTGCATCCGATCCACCGGATTCATACGAATCCGGTGCCGCCGAGGGCTGTGCCACTGCATCATGAGCCGGTGAAGATTGCGGGAGTTGTGGCGACTCCGCTGCCGCCCGTGGGACAGTCGTTTGAGGGGAGTGGCGGAGTTGTGGGTGGGGCACTCTATCGGGATTATCCGGTGGAGGTCGCGTCGAAGAGGCCCGTGCTTGGGATCGCCGCGAAGCCGGTGTCTATTGATGATGATCTTCCGGTGAGTGGGTGGGTGGGTCGCGCCTCGCAGCCTCGACCTGCTCCGGTTGTGACAGGAACAGCAGCGCCGGTGCATCGCGAACCGGCTCGGTCGGCTCCCGCTCCGACTCATGCCGCGCCACCGCCTGCGGCTTCTCATAGTGCGCCGCCTGCTCCTGCTCCAACCGCTTCGAAGCCGAAGTAGCGAAGGGGATGAGCGTTCAGCTGATGCTTTGCTCGAGGGCCAGGTAGAGTTCGCTCATCTGTTCGAGGGTGGCTTGCTCCGCGCGAATTTGCGCAGGGATCGACTTAGGCCAGCGGGATGCGACGACAGCGGCGTCGTAGCCGGCAAAGCGCAGGTTGTTGGCAAGTGTCTTGCGTTTCTGGGCGAACGCCTTGCGCAGGAAGCGATCGAAGCCCGCAGCGTCCACGCCGAGCTCGGCGAAGCGCGGCTTGAAGTGCAGTCGGATGACGGTCGAGAAGACATCGGGTGGCGGGTTGAAGGCGCTCGGCGGCAGCGTGAACAGGTTATCGACCTCCGCGTACATCTGCGTCGTGGCGGAGAGCAGCCCATAGTCCTTCACGCCTGGCGACGCGGCGACGCGTTCGGCAACCTCGCGCTGCATCATCAGGACAGCGCGGGCGACGAGGCCTTCAGTCGCGGCCCGAAACAGGTGAAGAAGAATGTCCGACGTGATGTAGTACGGCAGGTTGCCGATGACGTCCAAGGTCTCGCCTGCCCCGGTGAGCGGGGCGAGGTCGGTCTTGAGGATATCGGCTTCGAGGACCTGGACATTCGGCTGTTCGCGGAACCGAAACATCAGTTCGGCGGCGAGTGAGTGGTCGAGTTCGACGGCGATGAGGCGCCTGGCGCGGGTCGCAAGAATCTCGGTAATGGCGCCGTGGCCCGGGCCGATCTCGACAACGGTACGCTCGCTCAGGTCGCCGAGCGCGTCGGCAATGCGGTGGCGGGCGTTGTCGTCGACGAGGAAGTTCTGGCCGAGCTTGGGTTTGCGGATTTGCGTCACAGCTTCAGGATACGCAACGTGCCGGTCTGTGGTGAATCCACACCTGCGGTTAGATGTAGTCCTTCTTGTCAGCCCACATGGAACCCGGAGTCTGCCGGACGCCGCGAAGCAGAAAGATGTGCTTGTGCTCATACGGCATGGAGTATTCGGTGCCCGTCTGGCCGGCGACCTGAACACTGTCGGCGAACTGCTGCAGATGAGCGACGGTTGAGCCTTCAACGAGGATGGCGGTCGTGATGTCAGGCTGGCCAGGTCCCCAGAGCCAATAGTTGTTATGCCCACTGATGGCTGTGGGAAGTCCGCGACCGAGAAAATTCACGGCGCTCGCTTCGCCATAGTTATCGCAGACGATGACGGTGTGGCGCTGTTCCTCGGGCGTGAGCGCCTGATAGACCCGCGTGATCTGATCCACCTCTTCCTGCCAGCCGAAGCGATCCGCGTAGAACTGCGGCAGCGCTCCGTTTTCCATGGTCTCGGTCTTGCTCGCTTTGCCGCGTAGGTGCAACGTGTCGGCGTAAGCGATCCAGGCCTTCGGCGTCAGGATCGGGTTGGACATCGGCAGCACCATCAGCGAGAGCAGCACCACGACGGCTTCGAGCACAGGGAAGCCGAAGATGCGGTTTGGATCGCGCAGTCGCGCAGTGCCGCGTGCCCACGACTCCCACGCCAGCCCGCCTGCCGCAAACAGGATCGGGTAGATCGGGGTGATGTAGTAATCCTTCGCATGCATCGCCATCATGATGGCGAGGAAGACGAGGTAGGTGATCCCAAGCCACCGCCAGGCCGAGCGCTTCAGCAGCCACACCAGCCCGGGAAGCCAAATCAGCAGGTTGACTGGGTGCATCTCGCGGATCTGCGCGCCAAGCATCGCCAGCGGCCCAAGGGCGACATTCTTGTGGCGGTTCCGGCCGTTTTCCAGGAACTCGAGCGTGGGCCAGTGATTGTGGATCTGCCAGACGATATAAGGCGCGACGATCACGAGCATGAGGGCGACCCCTGCGAGCATCCAGGGCGTGGCAAGCAGGCGGCGTTGCGGAGTGATGATCAAAGCGACCAGCAACGCGATGAGGAAGAAAGTCATCGACGGCTTGTTGAGCAGGCCGAGCCCTGCCGCCGCCCCGAAGAGAAGCCAAAGCTTTGGCGAGCCGCCGCGTGCGATCAGAATGACGGCGAATAAAGCGGTCATCCAGAACATGGACTCACAGGAGTTCATCGAGAGAAAGCTGTCGATACCCAGGTAGTTGGGGACAGCCATCACGCCGATCATGGCGAGCACCTGCGCGGCTCGCTTGCCGCCGAGCGACCAGGCCAGCAAGCCGGTGAGAAAGACTCGCACACCTCCGGCAATGGCGGAAAACATACGGATCCCGACAAGCGAACGGCCGAACAGCGTCTCCGCTGCGCGGGCCTGCAGTGCGACGATGGGGCCCTGATCGACATAACCCCATGCAAGGCGGCGACCGCAGATGAGGTAGTAAAACTCATCGCGAAAATAGCCCCAACCCAGGTGACGAACCCAAAGCGTCACCGCAACGTGGAACAGGACGAGAAAGGCGCCGCACGCCGCTGCTGCCCGCAGAGCGCGCATGAACTCAGGATCGGCTGGACGAACCACCGTGGTTGCCATAACACGACCATACGCGCGAGTACCTCGAGCGGTTCCGCAGGAATCTCACATAAGATAAGCAGGGCAAACGAATAGGAGGCAACAGGGTGGATTGGACGCCGGGCGGTACGAGCAGCGACATCGAAGACAGGCGAGATGACTCAGGCGGCGGCGGAGGCGGCGGGTTTGGCTTCGGCGGCGGAGGTGGCGGCGGCATCGGCATCATCGGGTTCATCGTGCTGCTGGTCATCTCGCTGATCACCGGGCATAACTTCCTGGGCTCGGTGCTTTCGGGCGGAGGCGGACAGCAGTCGTCGCAGTACAACCAGCCTTATCAGCCGGGGCCTTCTCAGGAGCAGTCGAGCGCGTACGGCCCCTCGGGGTCTGGCGTCGCGCATCAGCATCCGGCCGGGGAAGACCGCGATGTGCAGCTGATCTCGTTCGTGCTGGACGATGCGCAGAAGACATGGACGGGCATCTTTCAGGGCATGGGCAAGCCCTATCGTCATGCGAAGCTGGTGCTCTATCGGGGGTCCACCTATTCGGGTTGCGGGACCGCACAGTCGCAGACAGGGCCGTTTTATTGCCCGCAGGACGAGAAGATCTACATCGACCTCAGCTTCTGGGATGAGTTGAAGAAGTTTGGCGGGTCGACCGCCGAGTTTGCGCAGGCTTACGTGATCACGCACGAACTCGGGCACCATATTCAGAAGCTGCTTGGAATCGAAGGTAAGGAAGCCCGCCTGGCGCAGCAGGAGCCAAGCGAGCGCAATCCGCTGTCCGTCGACCTGGAGCTTCAGGCAGATTGCTTCTCCGGCGTCTGGGGCCACTCCACAGAACAGCGCGGCATCGTCCATCCGGACGACATCACGAGCGCGCTGTCAGCGGCTGCGGCGGTTGGAGACGACCACTTGGAGAAGATGTCCGGACGCTCGGTCAGCCCGGAGTCATGGACGCACGGGTCGAGCGCATCGCGGGAACAGTGGTTCAAGAGCGGGCTGAATGGCGGCACGGTGCAGTCCTGCGAGACGTTCAATGGGAGCTTGGCGCCGCAGTAAGAACAGTTGACAGTTCTGACTTGACACTCACTCCATGATCCGTAGTATTAAGTCAAGGAGTTCTGATGGAGCATGGTCACCTTAGCGATAGGATTCGGCAGAAGGCCGTTGACAAGTGGGTTCGCCCTGCAATCACACAAGGAAGAGAAAAGTTTTCTATTAGTGTGAAGGAGATCATGGCGGAGTTGGAGCAAGAGGGATTTCCTCCGCACCATCAAGCTCAGTTTTGTAGCGCGCTTCGGACCAAAACCTTTCTCAATGAACACGGACTAAAGATTGAGCAGACCGAAGGACCGCCATCCAAAGTGAGCACAACGGTTGTCTTCCACTATCGTGTGGAGTCTCGGTCAAAACCGCAGCCGAGCAACGCACACGAGTCTCCTGCCGAACGGGCACACCGAGTCACAGCAGGTCTTCGAGGTTTACTCAAGAAGGAGATTGCGGAATTTGGCGGAACAGAAGCATTCATGAAATGGGTCCGCTCTGATGAGGACGATTCGGAATGAGACGCATCTTCTGGGACTCGATGCTGCTCATTTACTTGCTTGAAGGTCATTCCAGGTACAGTGAGCGGGTCGAGGAGCTCTTGTCGACTGCTTATCTGCGAGACGACAAGCTCTTCACCAGCTATCTGGGTCTTGGCGAGGTGCTCGCAGGCGCGAGCAAGGCAGAAAATCCAGCGATGCCGGGAGATATTCAAGCGAAGCTTGTCGACGCGGGGTTCTCATTTTTGCCTTTTGGCGAGAGCGCAGTCGGTGCTTTCGCACACCTACGAACTTCTAGCCGAGTCAAGTCAGCCGACGCGATCAATCTCGCATGTGCTGCTTCGGCAAGAATCGATCTCTTCCTCACCGGTGATCGAGAACTTTATAAGCTCCACGTTCCCGGAATTCATTTCATCGCTGACTTCGATTCAGACATCCTGTAATGCATTCGACTAGGCGATCTGAACCAAAGTTTCTGTCCCGGCGAAATGTCTCCGAATCTTCTCAGCGGTCGCTTTATTCACCACCGCTGTCAGCGCATCCGGGCTTGCTTGCTTGATACCCCGCACACTACCGAAGTGTTCGACCAAACGCTGCCGGGTCCGCGGCCCTACCCCTGGGATGTCGTCCAGCTCAGACGATTTGTCGCGAATCTGTCGCCGTTTGCGATGGTAAGTGACGGCAAAGCGGTGGGACTCGTCGCGGATCTTCTGCATCAGGTGCAATACCGGCGAGCGGCGGTCCAGGACGACAGGCTCGTCTTCCTGCCCATGCACGTAGATGATCTCTTCTTTCTTCGCGATGGAGGCGAGCGGCTGCAGGGTGACACCGATCTCTTCAAGCGCCGCGTAGGCAGCGCTCAGCTGGCCTAATCCGCCGTCGATCAGGACGAGTGAAGGGAACGGCTTCTTGTCTTCAAGCAGGCGCTTGTAGCGGCGCTGGATGACCTCGCGCATGCTGGCGAAGTCATCGTTGCCGGAGACCGTTTTGATCTGAAATTTCCGGTAGTCAGACTTCTTCATCGCGCCGTCCTCCCACACCACCATGGAGGCAACCGTTTCCGAACCCTGGATGTGTGAAATATCGAAACACTCGATGCGCTTGGGGAGCTCGGCGAGCATCAGCGCGTCCTGCAACGCTTCCTGGATCGCTTTCTGTGAGGGTGCGAGAACGCGGAAGCGCTGGTCATACGATTGCTTGGCGTTCTGGCAGACGAGGTCGACCAGCGACCGCTTTTCGCCGCGTTGCGGGGCGGCGATCTCAATGCGGTGCTTCGTGCGTTCCGTGAGGAGCTCGGCCAGGATGGCGCGATCTTCGAACTCAACCGGCACGTAGATAGAGCGCGGGACGTAGGGCTGGTCGAGGTAGAGCTGTTTGAGCAGGGCAGAGAAGAAGGCGCCGGGTGAGAACGTGCCACCGAGGTCCGTCACGCTTCCGCGCTGGGTCTCATCGCCGCCTTCACCGATCTCCGGAGCTTTATAGTTCGGGTTCGGTTCCACTTCATCCAACGAGCCTTCGTTCAAGGTGGAGTCGAGGAACTCCGGCAGGTCTTCCCAGAAGAAGTCGCGGCGATCGACGATCTTGCCGCCGCGCATGTGGAAGAGGTTGACGGCAAGCATCTCGTTTTCGTAATGAAAGCCGAAGACGTCGGCATCTTCGTTCTCGGCCGTAGCGATGCGCTGCTTGTCCTGCATCTGGTGGACGGTCACGATCTGATCGCGCAGGCGGGCGGCGGCTTCAAACTGCATCTCTTCCGCGGCGCTTTCCATGCGCTTGGTCAGCTTGCGTTCGAGCTCGTCGGTGCGACCGTCGAGAAACATCTGCACGTCGCGCACGGTCTCCTTATACTGGTCGGTCGAGATGAAGCCGTCGACGCAGGGGCCGAGGCAGCGCTTGATGTAGTACTGCAGACAGGCGCGCGGGTGGTAGCGGCTCAAATCAACCTTGCAGCTTGGGATCAGGAAGCTGCGGTGAATGAGGTCGACGAGCCGATGCGCGAGGTTGCCGGGGAAGTACGGGCCGAAGTATGCGCCACCATCCTTGCGGAGCTTGCGCGTGACGAAGACCTTCGGGTGACGGTCGTTCATCGTGAGCTTGATATACGGGTAGGTCTTGTCGTCGCGCAGCAGGATGTTGAAGCGCGGCTTGCGCTGCTTGATCAGGTTGTTCTCGAGCGCGAGCGCCTCGCGTTCGTTATCGACCGTGATGTATTCGATGTCGACGGCTTCGCGCATCAGCGAGCCCGTCTTCCGGTTGTTGACCTGGTTCGCCTCGAGGAAGTAGGAGCGCACCCGCGACCGCAGGTTCTTTGCCTTGCCGACGTAGATCACCTCACCTTCGGCATTCTTGTACAGATAACAGCCGGGGGAGGTGGGGATCGTCTTAATTTTGGCGAGCAGGTCCATAGCGCTACTCTCCAGTTTAGTGCGTTCTTTGTACGATGTCCGTTCGCCCCGGCATTGGGCAGTTTTCACCCGGTCTTCTCCCGAAACTCCCCACTCGTGGCATCACATTGTGAAGTGCATAGCGTTTATTTGCAATGAGTTGCGGTTTGGCACGTGGAGTGCTACTTATCTCTTGGAAGAGCCGTGCAGAGTTCTGCCCGGACGATGACTGCAAAACCCTAAGGAGAAAAACATGATCCTCCGTAATTGCGTGACCACTCAAATCTCCGCCTTGGCGGCCTGCACTTTATCCTTGTCGCTGATCGTGGGCACCACCGGTTGCTCGTCAAAAAATTATGTCCGGTCCCAGACGGCTCCGATCGTCGCCAACGTGAACGATCTGGATGAAAAGACGGCCGCGGACCACCGCGCCATCGCCGACACTGATCAGCGTGCGACCACCGGAATCGCCGGTGCGCAGTCCGCTGCCGACACGGCCAACCAGCACGCCCTCGCAGCCGGCACGGCTGCCGACCAGGCAAACGGCACCGCAACCGATGCCGCGAATCGCGTCGACTCGCTCGCTGGCGTGGTTGCGAATCTGGACCAGTACAAACAGCTTCAGGATGTCAGTGTCACCTTCGGCTTCGATAAGACGATCCTGACTCCGTCGGACAAGAAGGAACTCGACGCGCTCGCGACGAACCTGACCAGCACCAAAGGTTACATTCTCCAACTCACTGGCGGTACGGACTCGGTCGGCGACAAGGATTACAACTATCGCTTGTCGCAGCGTCGCGCGGATGCGGTCGTAACGTATCTGTCGGCGAAGTACAACGTTCCGCCGCACAAGTTCTATCTCGTCGGCATCGGCAAGGACCAGCAGATCGCGACGGATAAGACGGCTGCGGGTCGCGCTCAGAACCGCCGCGTGGAGATTCAGTTGCTCTCCAACATGGCGCAGGCACAGACCGCCGACGCTACCGGTTCGCCCGCTTCGGGCCGCTAGCTCGTCTCAAGCTCACTCGGCAGGCAATACCGAGTGGTCAGACCTCGCAGGATGAGGTCCGGCAGAAACAGGCACCGGTTGGTCGGTCCGCGCCAGCAAGGGCGGAGAACGACCGGTACCTCCCCAGGCCGCTGTTATTCCGCGAAACATCGCAGGATGACAGCGGTGGCCTGTTTAAGTTCGGTCGTGCACGGTTTGCTGTTGCAAGCGACTGAATCTTCAAACGGTAGAAGATTGTCGTCGGGACGGCCGACCGGCGAAGCAGCCACGCCGTGCTAGTACTTGAGCTTCCAGTACACGATTCCCATCACTGCTGAGCTCAGAACGACCCACAGAAAATGGTACCAGTAGAAGAACGGAAACCCGAACAGCGCCGGCGTCGTCCGGGCATAGAGCATGGGGAAGCACAGAGCCAGGTAGGGGATCACCAGCAGGATCTTCCACCATCCGCGCGCGCGCTCCGTCGGTTTCATGCAGCCAGCATACATCGTCTCTAGTCTGCGCTACATTGAATCCATGCCAAGCACTGACGCCCTAGCTGAAGCGATTGCGATCATGGCCCGCCTGCGCGCGCCCGATGGCTGCCCGTGGGATCGCGCTCAGACCTTCGACACCATCAAGCGGCATACGCTTGAAGAGACCTATGAGGTCTTTGACGCGATCGACCGCCGCGCTTGGCCGGACCTCAAAGATGAACTCGGCGATCTGTTGTTGCAGGTCCTCTTTTATGCGCAGATGGCGGACGAAGCTGGTTACTTCAGCCTGGAGGACGTTGCGGCCAACCTCAACGCAAAGCTGATCCGACGCCATCCCCACATCTTCGGCGACGCCGTTGCCCACACGGCCGACGACGTGAAGCAGACGTGGGATGCCATTAAAAAGCAGGAGAAGGCGGGCAGGGAAGCTGCGCCGCAACGTCTGCTCGATGAGGTCCCTCGCCACCAGCCAGCGCTGCTGGAGGCTGCCAAGCTTGGCAAGAGGGCCGCGTCGGTCGGCTTTGACTGGCCGGATGTCCAGGGACTCATCGCAAAGCTGACGGAGGAGACCGCTGAGTTGGAAGCGGAGATCGTTGCCGAACCCTTCGACCGTGCTAAAGCCGAGGCCGAACTAGGCGATCTGCTCTTCACCGCGGTCAATCTGGCGCGGCATCTGCAACTCGAACCTGAGTTTGCGCTGCGCAGCGCGAATGCAAAGTTCCGCCGGCGTTTCAATGCGATCGAGGATGCCGCGGGAGGTGCAGAGGCGCTAAAGGCCTCGACGCCCGATGCACTGGAAGCTCTTTGGCGAGACGCCAAGGTCCATCTACCCTAGCTCCGACCTATCGTGAAGCGCTGGTCCCCGAAGGCAGCGGAGCCGCGAGCAGCATATGGATACCATCCTGGTAGCCCATTGCCGGGACCGGGGTGAAATCGAAAGCGAACAGGTCAGTGTTTTCGTTGACCGTTTTGACCATCAGCGCACGCAGGGTCAGGTGCTCCATAAAGCGATCGACGATCCAGCGATCGTCGCCCACCGCTTCCTGTTCCAGCGTCAACTGGCCCCCGGGGTAGATGTGCGCGAAGACGCCAAAGCCGAAGTTCACCCCTTGGAAGATCTTCGCTTCGATCCGCGTCAGGTGGTGGGTCTTGGCGTCGACCCAGCAGCGGCCCTGAATGCCGGTGAGAGCCTGCGAGGTCATGGTCGGCGGGCTCCACTTCGGGTTCGGCTTGAAGTCGATAACGTATTCCTGAGCTGTACCCTGCGGTTTGTGTTCGCGCTGCGGCTGGCCGGGCACGAACTCGAACAGCATCGCATCCGGCAGCATCTTGATCATGTCCGACGCGAGCTTCTTGCCCGTCCTGTCTTTGTCGATATGCTTCTGAAAGGCTGATGGCGAATCCAGCATGCCCTGGAGTCGCGCATGTTCGGCGGCGTCTTCGTCCGCAGATAAGGCCCGGCTGCCGCGCGAAACCACGCGCGCGACTGTCCCATCTTTGGTTTCAATCACGTCGCGGACCTGGTCGCCCTTCGCGTCCTGGGTATGAACCTGGTAACGAAGGTAGGACGTGTGAAACTCAATGAGCTTCAACTCATTCGCAACTGCGTCGACCGCGAGCTGGCGCGGCTCGACATCCGGAGCAGCCATGGTCTGCGCGGACCCTGCACCTGGTCCTATCGTCAGCGCCAGCGCCACAGCAAGTGCGCCGCACGAAGGCCATCCGGCGCTCCTCAACGTGCGCGCCATTTCGTGAGCGTCCCCCACCGTCAGTCGATTCCCCCTGCAGAGCTGTTTGTCATTGACATCTGTTTGACGTGGTGCAGGTCAAAGGAGTTTTCCGGTTTGCCTCGCGACAGGCGGATGGGTATAGTTCGGGCTAGTGATGCTTCTCCAACCATCACGCACGGAGATCCCCGCTTCATGAAGCCAGCTGAAGGTTCCACTCTCATCGGCAAAGCCGTCACCATCCGCGGAGAACTAAGCGGAACCGAAGATCTTTTCATCGACGGCATCTTCGACGGCTCCATCTCGTTGCCCGAATCCCGCCTTACCGTTGGCCCGAACGCACGCGTCACCGCAGAACTCCATGTGCGCGATCTTATCGTCTTCGGCTCCATTGAAGGCAATGTTTTCGCAACCGGACGCATCGAACTCCGCCAGACTGCGGTGCTGAACGGCGATATCCTAGCAAGCCGGCTCTCGATTGAAGAAAGCGCCTCCGTCCGCGGACGCGTCGAACTGACCGGCCATCCTGCGAGCGGCACCACCCCCTCCGCGCAGTAAACTCGATCATGGGAAGGGACCTGGCTTGATGGGCTTGTTCGGTGGAAAATCTAGCGGGGGTGAGTCTGGATCAGGCGCCGCCAGGTTCCCGCGCCACTCCAGCGGATGGGTTCACCTGATCAAGCACATGCAATCGGAGGAATCGCTGCGTGTGCTCGATTTTGGCCCTACCTCGGCGGGAAACATCAACTTCGTCACCGCCATGGGACACAGCATCTACATGGCGAATCTGATCGACGACGCGCAGAGTGCGGACTACCGCCTTCCCTCCGTCGATTCGCAGCCGGCGGAGTTCGACGTCGATAAATTCCTCGCAGAAAATCTCGACTTCCAAGGCCGCATCTTCGATGTCGTGCTGCTTTGGGACACCTTGGACTATCTGCCCAAGGAACTCATCCAACCCGTCGCCGACCGGCTCTACGAAGTGATGAGCCCCGGAGGCCAGTTGCTCGCTTTCTTCCATGCAGGGGCTGCTCCCGGAGCGATCGCGCAAGGGAAGGCGACGGAGGAGACGGCGCTGTGCCGATACCATCTGACGAATACGGACGTACTCGAACTTCAGCGGGTCGACGGTCGCAACGTCCTTCAGACGCAGACCAATCGTCAGGCCGAAGCGACCTTTCATCGTTACTCGAACTTCAAATCGTTTTTGGCGAAAGATAATCTTCGCGAGGTGGTCGTCACTCGCTAACGGAAGATGGTTCGAAGGCAAGAAGGCTCCGCATGTGCGGAGCCTTATTCTTGGTTGAGCAATGACGCATTCTTACTATTTCGCGGCGGTCTTGCTCGCAGTCTCGCTCTTCTCTGCCCAGCGTTTCTTCATGGCATCCGCAATCGCTTTGCGGCCTTCGGGGCTCAGCCTGCGCTTCGCCTTGGGGGGAACCACAACTTTTGAGGCGTTCTTGCTTCCCTTAGGCCGACCGCGGTTGCTCTTCACAGGTGTCGATCCGCTCAGTAGAACTTTGGCTTGCTGTAATTTAGCGATCTCAGCGTCGATCTGCGCAATAACATCAGTAAGTGACAAAAGCTACCTCCGGTGTGAGCGACAAAATGCGAGAAGCCTTGGTCTCTGCTCCTCGTCAAAGTCAACCCTGCTCAAAGAATACAGCTGACATTTCTTGTTTGAACGAAAAATTCGCAAGTCCCCTCAAATAGTTGAGTCAAAAAAATGCGGAGCCTTTCGTTTTGATGTCACTGCCAGCGACTAAAACATCAGGAAATATCGAATGAAAAATCCATTTCAGCGACAAAAGCGAAGTAAAATTCCCGCGAGATAGACTAACTTCACCCATGATGTTTGTCCGTTCGATTCCAATTCGTTGCTGGTGGCTCACTCTTTCCTCAGCGTTATTACAGGTGTTGTTGTTCCCGACCGACGGACCGGTCTCGCCGTTACGGGCCGCAATTGGCTGGATCGCGCTGCTTCCGTTCTTCGTCGCGCTGCACTTGCCGACAGACCACGATCGACCGCTCCTGGTGCGCGAGGCTTCAGTCCTCGGATATTTCTGCGGCATCCTCTGGTATCTCGGGAATTGTTCCTGGATCTATCAAACGATGTATCTGTACGGAGGCATGCCAAAGCCGGTTGCCTTCGGAGTGCTGATCCTGTTTTCTCTTTATCTCGGGCTTTACCACGCGCTCTTCGCCGCATCGCTCGCCTTCATCGGGCGCTCGCGCCTCGGCGTAATCGGTGCGCTGATCTCTGCACCATTTCTATGGGTAGCCGTCGAACTGGCACGCGCGCGCATTACCGGATTTCCCTGGGACTTACTCGGATATTCGCAGGTCGACAATCTCTTCCTAACTCGTCTCGCGCCGATTGCCGGTGTGATGGCTCTCAGCTTCGTCATCGCCGCCGTCAACGCGCTCTTCACGGCTTATTTCTTTACGCGAGGCAGACGAAAGATGCTGTTTCCGGCAGCGGCATTCGTCATCGCACTCATCCTGCAAACGGCGACGTTATTTGCAAAGCCAGGCCTCGAAAAGACAAGTCAAGTCGCAGTGATGATGCAGGAAAACCTTGCGGTGGGCGAGATGGCAAAAACGGTCGAACCCATCGCTCCCGAAGATGAGTTACAACAATTTTCAGCGATGACCGTTCAGGCATCGTCGCATGTGCAACCTACTGTGATCCTTTGGCCGGAAGCGCCCTCGCATCTTTTTTCTTACGACCCAAACTTCAGGCAGCAGATAGGGCAGCTAGCTCGAACGGTCGATGCCGCGGCAATCATCGGGTCGCTTGGGATCGATCGCACCGATAAGAACGAACGTGGTTACTATAAGTTCGATTCAGCCTCGCTCTTTGATGCGGCTGGAAGTTATGAAGGACGGTATGACAAAGTCCACCTTGTCCCGTGGGGAGAATATGTCCCGTTCAAAGCATTCTTCGGACACCTTGTGACGAAGTTGACCGAAGGCGCGGGCGATATGGACGCGGGCACCGAACGCGGCGTCTTCCACACCGGCGGTCATACATACGGCATCTTCGTCTGTTACGAGAGCATCTTTGGCACCGAAGTTCGCGAATTTGCGAAGAATGGCGCGGAAGTGCTGGTAAATATCTCGGATGACGGCTGGTACGGCGATACCGGTGCTCCCTGGCAGCACCTCAACATGGCTCGCATGCGTGCGATTGAGAATCACCGATGGGTCTTACGCGATACCAATACCGGCGTAACAACGGCGATCGATCCTTACGGACGGATGCAGCAGCAAGCGCCACGTCATACCCGCGGAGCGTATGCCTTTCCCTTTGCGTTTGAGCAGGGAACGACTTTCTACACGCGATACGGAGATTGGTTCGCGTGGATCTGTACTCTCGTTACACTGGCCGCCCTGGCGTCCGGCTTCAAGGCGAAAGCGCAAAGCTGACCGCAGAGAGCCCAAAGAACCGAAGTATGTCCTTGGATAAAAATTATCAACGCGATCGGCTTCTGTTTGTTCGCGCCCTCTGCATTCGCTTTGCCGTAAAATTGTCCTATGCTCTCCGACCTCGAATACACCTACTCCCCAGTCCGCGACCGAGTCAGCGAACTGCGGGAGTATCTTTGACGCTCCCCGCCTCCGCCGTGAACTAGCCTCCATCGAAACGCAGATCTCCGACCCCACCGTCTGGGCCGATCCCGCACGTTCCCAGCCGCTCATGCGCGAGCGCAAGCGCCTCGAAACCCTGCTCGCCGATGCCTCAGAACTCACGCGCCGCAGCGAAGATATCGAGGCTTATTTTGAGCTCGCTCGCGAAGGGGAAGCGACCGAGCCTGACCTGCAGCGTGAAATCCCTGCGCTCGTGGAATACGCCGAGAAGCTCGAATCGAAGACGATGCTCTCCGGCGAGACGGACCTGCTGAACGCCATCGTCACGGTGCATCCCGGTGCCGGAGGCACGGAGTCGCAGGATTGGGCCGAAATGCTGATGCGGATGTATATCCGCTGGGGCGAGCGTCAAAACTTCAAGGTCGAGATCAACGAGGTGCAGGACGGCGACGAAGCCGGCATCAAGTCGGCCACCTTCACCATCTCGGGCGACTTCGCCTTCGGGCTGTTGGGTGGCGAAACAGGGGTCCACCGTCTCGTGCGCATCTCGCCGTACGACTCGGCCAAGCGTCGCCACACCAGCTTCGCAAGCGTGTTCGTCTCGCCGGAGATCGACGACACCATCGTCATCGACATCAAGACCGAAGATCTGCGCATCGATACCTATCGCAGCGGCGGCAAGGGCGGACAGCACGTCAACACCACGGACTCCGCCGTGCGCATCACCCATCTCCCGACTGGCCTCGTCACCGGCTGTCAGAACGAGCGGTCGCAGCATAAGAACAAGGAACGCGCCATGAAGATGATGCGCTCCAAACTCTATGAGTACGAGCTCGATAAAAAGAAAGCCGCCACACGCAAGATTGAAGACTCGAAGCTGGACATCGGCTTCGGCTCGCAGATTCGTAGCTATGTCTTGCAGCCATACCGCATGGCCAAGGACCTGCGCACGCGCGTCGAAGTGGGGGATGTCGATAAGGTACTTGATGGTGATCTTGAGCCCTTCATTCGCGGCTTTCTGCGGATGCGCCGCGAAGGAACGATTCCAGCCTCAATCGACGACTCGGAGGATTAGCGGGATCACGTCGAAGCCTTCAAAACCCCACAAAGTCTTCCCCGCCCGCAGTACCGGCATACTTGACGTTTGTCACCCCACTTCGCTGACACAACGCTCTACCGCCGCTGCTTACATCCCGCGATACTCATTTCAGCAAAGAGGAGTAACGCATGACACTCACCACCTCAAACCCGTCGCAGCTCCCAACACCCAACTACGGCATCGACGGCCCCGCGGTCCTGCGCAACCTGTTCCTCTTCGGCTCCCTTTGTCTCATCGTTGGCCTCCAGCCGTACCGGATTCACCTTGGTCCCGTCTTCATCGCACGTGCCGCGTTCCTTTGGACCGCAGGCTTCCTGCTCGTCGAGGCCTGCCTCTATCTCTACTACGTCAAGGTGGGCAAGCTGCGCCATCGCGACCTCCTGCTTGGCCTTTATCCATGGCGCGGCGACGAGCAGGTCCTCGACGTCGGTTGTGGACGAGGCCTGCTGCTGGCCGGAGCTGCAAAGCTTCTCCCGGACGGGCACGCCACTGGAATCGATCTCTGGTCGAATGTGGACATGGGCAAAAACTCCGCCGCCGCAACGCTCCATAACCTCACGCTTGAAAACGTCGCGGCTCGAACCGATGTTCTCAGTATGTCCGCTCAGGCGATGACGTTTCCAGACGCGCACTTCGACGTGATCGTCTCGAACCTCTGCCTGCACAACATCTACGACCAGCCCACGCGGCAAAAAGCCCTCGCGGAGATCGTCCGCGTACTGAAACCTGGCGGTGTGGCGCTCATCTCCGACTACAAGCTCACCCGGGAGTACGCACGCGCCTTCACCGCAGCCGGCCTGGGCGTCACCCGCAAGCATGGGTCATGGCTCAACTTCCCTCATCTGACGATCGTGGAAGCACGAAAACCGCGATAGTCGAACCCACGAGCCATAGGCAGGCATCCAAAGCTGCATGACAACGGAAGAGACCGCAGCTCACGAATCCAAGGATCCTCTCATTACCCAGCTTCTGGCGCTTCTACGCGGCGGCCAGGCCCACGCGACCTTCGACCACGCCGTGAAAGACTTTCCCGCCGCGCACTACGGGACGGTTCCGGAGAACCTGCCGTACTCCGCATGGCAGATCCTCGAGCATCTGCGCTTCACCCAGAAGGACATCCTCGACTTCTCCGCGCCACCCACCGGCGGCTACCATGCGCACCAGTGGCCCGATGACTACTGGCCCAGGTCACCCACGCCGCCGAGTCCCGACGCGTGGCAGCATGCCATCGCTTCCTTTCACGCCGACCAGAAGAAGTTCGAAGCCCTGCTCCTGAAGCCCAACGTCGATCTCTACAAGCCATTCCTTTGGGGCGACGGCCAGAACCTGCTTCGCGAAACCCTGCTGATCGCCGACCACAACGCCTATCACCTTGGCGAACTCGTCGTGCTTCGCCGCATTCTTGGCATCTGGCAATAGGAGCCTATGAACGAGCCCGCTACCATCGCCGCCCTCCTTCGCAGCAAGACGATAGCCATCGTTGGCCTCTCCGCCGATCCTGACAAACCGTCCAACTACGTGCCCGCTTACCTTCAATCCATCGGTCACACCATCCTCCCGGTCAATCCGTCCATCACCGAGGCCCTCGGCCAGAAAGCCTACGCAAGCCTCGCCGATCTTCCGGTCAAGCCGGACCTCGTAAATGTCTTTCGTCTGCCCAGGTTCATACCGGGCATTGTCGACGAGATGATCGCCCTCAACCTCCCGGCGATCTGGGTACAACTCGGCATTCGTTCGCCGGAGGCTGCCGCAAACGCCGAGGCGCACGGGATCAAGGTCGTGATGGACCGTTGTCTGATGGTCGAATCCCGCAACGCGCATATTCGCCTTTAGCCCGTCCAACCTACAATGAAGACAATGAAAGTCCGTAGCCTCTTCGCGTTTCTTTTGCTTGCCGTCGCAAGCCTCTCTGCCTCTGCACAAGTCACGTCCGTCGGCGATGGTGGCCCCGGCCCCTACAAGGCCCTGCACCTCACCGCAGAGATGGTCTCGCTTTCGCCCAACGTCGCTCCCGGCGGCTCCGTCCAAATCGGCCTGGTCATCTCGCCGGAGGAGAAGTGGCACGTTTACTGGGTAAACGCAGGCGACGCAGGCGAACCGCCCTCGATCAAGTGGAAGGCTCCAGAGGGTGTCACCGTTGGGCCCATCCAGTACCCGGTTCCATCGCGTATTCCGCTCGGACCGTTGATGGACTTTGGCTACGAAGACAACACTGCCTTTCCGGTCAAAGTGACCGTCGCATCCACCGTCAAGCCCGGCCCGATCCACCTCGACGCGAAAGTCGACTGGCTCGTATGCAGCTCGGCGACGTGCCTTCCCGGTGCGGCGCACATGGGCATCGACCTCAACGTTGTCGCCGGTGCGCCTGCGGTCGCCGAGTCGCAGCAGCTTGGCACCTTGGGTGCCGCGCTTAAGGCCTTGCCGCAGCAGCTTCCGTCGAATGCGCAGCTCTCCATCATGGGCAGTCGCACGGAGTACGTCGTCACGCTGCTGAACACGCCGAAGGTCGACCCCGACGACGTCGAGTTCTACCCGATCGACCAGGATCTCATCGTCAACTCCGCCGACCAGGATGTAGACCGCGTGCCGAACGGCTTCCGCATCCGCATTCCGCGTGCCGACGACTCCGCAAAACCCGGAACCTACCCGCCACTGCCGAAGTCGCTCCACGCCGTCATTAAGACCGACGATGGCGAAGGTTACGAGGTCTCCGGCCCTGTCGTCCCGGGCGATCTTCCCGACGAAGACGCCCACAACGCCGCGATGGCAGCAGCCGCAAGCACCCAGGCTGTTGCAAGCACAGCCAGCTCGAAGTCGATCCAGACCAAGCCGCCGACTCCCTCCGGCAAATCCGGCCTGACGGCGCTACCCGCCATCGGCTTGGCGTTCCTTGGCGGCATCATCCTCAACCTGATGCCGTGTGTCTTCCCCGTGCTGTTCCTCAAGGGACTTTCGCTCGTTCAGTCCCACGGCGAAGAGCGCCGCCACATGCGCGCTCACGGCTTGGTCTACACCCTCGGCATTCTCGTCTCGTTCTGGCTGATCGTCGCCGCCCTGCTGATCGTGCGCGATACCGGAAAGCATATCGGCTGGGGATTCCAACTGCAGTCGCCCATCTTCATCGCTGTCCTTGCCGCTGGCCTCTTCTTCTTCGCGCTTTCGCTTGCCGGTCAGTTTGACCTTGGGCTGTCGCTCACCTCGGCCGGCGGCTCGCTTGCGAAGCAGGAAGGCTACACCGGCAGCTTCTTCACCGGCGTGCTCGCCACCGTGGTCGCAACCCCTTGCACGGCGCCGCTCATGGGTGCGGCCATCGGCTACGCGCTTGCCCAACCTGCCGTCGTAACGTTTGCCGTCTTCACCGCGCTTGCCCTTGGACTCGCAGCGCCTTATCTGCTCCTCACGTTGCAGCCCGCGTGGACAAAGCTTTTGCCGCGCCCGGGTGCCTGGATGGAGACCCTCAAGCACCTCACCGCCGTCCCGCTCTTCGCCACCGTCATCTGGCTCACGTGGGTCTTCGGCCGCCTGCACATCACCGGCGAAAACGGAGCCGAGTCCGACGCCATCGTCGATCTGCTGCTTTGCTTCCTCTTCATCGCCATCGCCGGATGGGTGCTCGCCAAATGGCCTGCGCGCTGGTCGAGCACGATCGCCGCTGTCATCCTCATCGGCCTTGGCCTCGCGCTTCCGTTATCGCACCCCACCGTCGTCATCGTGGTCGACATACACCATCAGGACACGACCCAGGCTGCCGGCCACCTCGCCTGGTCGCCTTACAGCAAAACGGCGCTTGATGCGGCTCGCGCCGCCGGCCACCCGGTCTTCATCGACTTCACGGCTGCCTGGTGTCTCTCCTGCCAGGTAAACGAAAAGATCGTGCTGCGTTCAGCCGACGTCGAGCAGCAGCTTACCCAGAAGCACTTCACTCTTCTCCGCGCCGACTGGACGCAATACTCGCCGGAGATCACGGCAGAACTGGCGTCGCTGGACCGCTCCGGTGTGCCGACCTACGTCATCTACCCCGCAAACCCAGACGCAAAGCCGGACGTCCTCCCGGAACTGCTCACCAGGGACATCGTCCTGTCCGGCATTCAAGCCGACACAAAGTGATCTCAAGCAAAAGCACAGATCAAGAACTCGCCACTTGTCTCTAACAAACCCTTTCGCACTCAATCCGCGCTGAATCCGCGAAATCCGCGGTCAAAGCTCTAACTCCGGCGCGCCCATCAGCGTCCCTTTTTCTTCCATCATCGTCTCGGCTGCATCCTGCATCTCGGCATCCGTCATCTGCTTGATCGTCTGGGACACGGACCACTTGTGCCCGAACGGGTCAGTCAACTGCCCGTACCGGTCGCCCCAGAACTGATCGGCCAGCGGCATGGTCACGGTCGCTCCGCCGGCGACAGCCTTATCCCAGAAGCCCTGCACATCGTCCTGAAACTGAAGGCAGAGCACCACGGGCGACCCGCCAAGCGCAGGCGGCGTCATGCAGCTCGTACCGGCCTTTTCGGAAAAATCGTCGGCCAGCATGATCAAGCCGCCGTTGATCAGCAGGCGCGCGTGCATGATCTTGCCGGTGCCAGGCATCACGTGCGACTCGCCATCCTGCACGGCGCCCATGGAGCTCTTGTAAAAGTCGATAGCCGCAGCTGCATCGGCGACGGTCAGGTACGGAGTGATCGGAGGAATCGTGATGTCCATGGTTCAAACCTCTCAAAGGTGTCGATGGGAAACACGAAAAAGCTAACACGAAACCGCTAAAGAGAAAATGAAAGGTGCTGCACCCGGCCAGTTATCCTTCAGCTTTTCCAGTTTTGATTCGAACGATCTCCTCCATGCGCGCGCGCAGCTGCTTTTCGCGGCCCTGGTCCGTCGGCTCATAGTAGCGGCGGTTGCGCAAGGACGGCGGCAGGCAGTCCATCGCAGCCACACGCCCTTCCACATCGTGCGCATACTGATAATCCTTGCCGTAATCGAGCTCCTTCATCAGCTTCGTCGGCGCGTTGCGAAGATGCAGCGGAACCGGCTCGGCAACGGTCTTGTGAATGTCAGCCTGGACCGCACCATAGGCCGTATAAACGGCATTCGACTTGGGTGCCAGCGCGAGGTACACAGCCGCCTGCGCCAGCGCGAGATCGCCCTCAGGCGAGCCCAGAAAATGCATCGCATCCCGCGCACTCAGGCAAAGGTTCAACGCCTCTGGAGCAGCCAGTCCGATATCCTCGACCGCCATGCGCACCAGCCGGCGCGCACAATACATCGGGTCTTCCCCAGCCTCCAGCATGCGCCCAAGCCAGTAAAGCGCCGCGTCCGGGTCGCTGTTGCGCACACTCTTATGCAACGCGGAGATGATGTCGTAGTGCTGCTCGCCCTTTTTGTCGTAGAGCAGCATGCGCCGCTGCATCGCCTCCGCGGCAAGCGGCTTGGTGATGATCGTCTCGCCACGTCCTTCAGCCAACCGCGAAGCGACCTCCAGTGCATTCAACGCTGTCCGCGCGTCTCCACTCGCGTATGTCGCGATAGCCTCGAGCGCCTCATCGTCGGCTTCAATCCCCGTTGTTCCGAGACCCCGCTCCGCATCACGCAACGCCCGTCGCAGCAGCCCAAGGACATCCTCTTCGCTCAACGCAACCAGCGTGTAAACGCGGCACCGCGAGAGCAGCGCGGCATTGATCTCGAACGAAGGATTCTCTGTCGTCGCTCCGATCAGTCGGATCGTCCCCCGCTCGACATACGGCAGAAAAGCATCTTGCTGCGCCTTATTAAACCGATGAATCTCATCGACGAACAGGATCGTTCGCGACCCAAACTGCGCCGCCTTCTCCGCCTCCACCATCACCGTCTTGATCTCTTTGATTCCGCTCAGGACAGCCGAAAATTCAATGAAGCTCGCCTGCGTGCGCACCGCAACGATCTTCGCCAGCGTCGTCTTACCCACCCCCGGAGGACCCCAGAAGATCATGGACGCAGCATCGTCATGTTCGATCGCCAGCCGCAACGGCTTGCCTTCACCCAGCAGATGCTGCTGGCCGCTATACTCCTCGATGGTCCGCGGCCGCATGCGCTCAGCCAGCGGTGCCTGCCGCGCCACCCCCGCAGCCAACCCAACCGGTCCTCCGTCGAACAATCCCATGCCCCTATTCTCCCCCTCGCCGCGCAGCGGTCCAACACCGCACAAAGTGGCGCCCGTCCGCCGTCAGGACGCCGTCGCCTTCTGCCTTTGCCTCGCAACCTCCCAAAGCAAGATAGACCCCGCCACAGCGGCATTCAAACTCTCCACAAAGCCCGGGCAGGGAATCGTCACCCGCTCATCGGCCATCCTCACCCAGTCATCCCCCAGGCCCGCGCCCTCATTGCCGATCAGCACCGCCACGCCACCCTTCAAGTCAGCCTCATCCACCGGCACGGCATCGTCCTTCAAGGTAGCGATCAGCCGGATTCCGCTCTGCTCCAGCCGCTCCATCGCCTCCGGTGTCGCAACCGCGATCGGCATCCGAAACACACTACCCGCGCTCGCCCGCACCGCCTTCTGATTCCACGCGCTCACCGTGCCGAGGGTTAACAACATACCCGTCGCCCCGAAAGCCTCAGCACTCCGTACCAGCGTCCCAAGGTTTCCAGGATCCTGTAGCCCAACCGCAATCAAGATCAACGGCGCGCCGGTCAGCCCGGGATGCAGCATCTGCTCGACCGTCGAAACCGGAGGCACGAGCAGCGCGGCGATCCCCTGCGGCGTCTGCGTCTCGACGCAGCTTTGAAAGACGTCGTTCGCCAGCCGCACGACCTCGATCCCGCGCGGAACAAAATCCGGCACAGCCCGCCGCTCGCTCACAAACACAGTCTTCAGCGCTTGCTGGCTCTTTACCGCCTCTTCCAGCAGATGTTCCCCTTCAATCGCAATCAGTCCGCTCGCAAGCCGGGCCTGGCCCGCGAAGGCTGCCCGTAGCTGCTTGACGCGGGCATTGCTGCGGCTGGTCACGACCTCGCTCATCCTTCAAGTCTACCGCCGGGCACTTCCCGCACAGCCCAATCGGCTATGCTAAGTTGCAGACAGAAGGAGCACCACGACTCTTGACGGCAGAAATCCTCCGCATTCATCCCGACGAACCCGAGCCGGAGCTCATCGACCGCGTCGTCGCGTCGCTCGCCGCCGGCCAGGTCGTTGCCCTTCCGACCGATACCTTCTACGGGCTTGCCGTCGACCCCGTCAATCTGCACGCAGTCGATCGCATCTACGAGCTCAAAGAGCGCTCGCGCCACAAGCCCCTATCCCTGTTGATCTCCGACGTCGCCCAGGCCTATGCGCTCGCTCGTTCCTGCGATAACGCCTTCGACCGCCTCGCCGAGCGCTTCTGGCCCGGCCCTTTGACGCTCATCGTTCGCGCCGGCTCGAAGCTCCCCTTGCGGGTGACCGCGAACACCGGCAACGTGGCCCTGCGCGTCCCGGAGGCAGCCATCGCACGCGCCGTCGTCGAACGGCTGGGCGTCCCCATCACCGCAACCAGCGCGAACCTCCACGGCATGCCGGAATGTACCTCGGCCGAATCCGTCCGCGAGCAGCTTGGCGGGCTGCTGCCGATGATCGTCGATGGTGGCCCGACCGCCCGTTCCGTCGCCACAACCATCGTCGACCTCAGCGCCGGCGACGACTCCTGGTCGATCCTGCGTGAAGGGGCCATCCCGACGTACGAAATCGCTCTTTGTCTGCAGCGGTAACGGGCGCGTAGTAGGGAAGAGCGCGTCACGAGGAGAAAGACGGGCTGCCGTTTACACTAGTGCAATCCCATGGCTGCCTTGCATAGTTCGCCTCGCCGTTATCATCCCCTGTTCCGGTTCCTGCTTCGTTTGGTGCTGCTTCTGATGGTTGTCGCTGCTGTGTGGTCGCTTTGGGTGACCCATGAGATCAACCAGGTCGCTCACGAGGACCAGGCACGGCCTTCGGATGCGATTGCGGTCTTCGGGGCGGCCGAGTACGCGGGTCATCCGTCACCCGTCTATCACGCCCGACTCGACCACGCGGTCGACCTCTACCAGCGGCAGATCGCTCCGCTCATCATCACGCTCGGCGGCGGTTCGGATAAGGACTCCGGCAAGACCGAAGGCGGCGTCGGCCGCGATTACCTGCTCGCCAACGGCGTCCCGCTCACCGCGATTCTCGCCGAAACCCATTCCTTCGACACGCAACAACAGGTCGCCCGCCTCGCGGAGATCGCTCAGACCCGCAGGCTGCACAACATCGTCGTCGTCTCCGACCCGACCCATCTCTTCCGCATCTCCGTCCTCTGCCAGCAGGCGGGCCTTACGGTCTACACCTCGCCGCGTGCCGCGCTCGGAAACATCGACTCAATCGACCTGGCGCAGCGTTACATGCACGAGATTCTGAGCTACACCGCGCTGCGTCTCGGTCTCTCCGAACCCTTCCTGCGGCTCGAAGGCAAGAGCGACGACTAGCCAGCCCAACACGTTGCAGATTCACCGAGGCCCGATGGACCCCAAGCCTCAACGAGCCCTAAACCAAAGTCGCCAGCCCCCAGGCAATCACTCCCGCGAAGACGGTCGAAAAGAAGTTGACCCAGTCATTGCCCAGCAAGCCGTCGCGCTCGAGCGTCGCGCCCAGCACACTGTCGAAGATCAGCCCCGCAACGCCGGCGGCCAAGGCCACCAAGCCTGCCCGCAGCGACAGACTCATCGCCCAGACGCCCGATGCCACCACCACGGCAGCGGCAGCAAGACCAGCCCCCGTCCCGAGGAGCGAGACACCCCCGTCCGTCCCGGCTTCGACACGTCTGAACGTCGTGATGAGCCACGGCCTACCCCCAAAAGCACATCCGATCTCGGACGAAACAGTGTCAGCCGTCGCCTCCGCCAGGACGGCCAGCAGGATCACCTTGTGAGCCGCCAACCCAGCCAGGGCAGCCAACGCCCCCACGCCGAGATTCGCCGCGACCTGGGCAGCATTCCGTCCCTTCTTTTCCTCATCCTCCTCCCGCAGCACAATCTGTCGTCTCCCGAAGCGGCGGCCGACACGGGAAGCCAGAAACGTCAAAACGAACAGCGCCATCAGCGGCGTCAGGCCGCTCCGCCGCAATGGCTGGTTGAAATAACCCGTCCACACCGTGATGTGGAGGCAGATCAGGCCGCCCAAAGCAGCCGCACCTGGAGTCGCCGCGCGTAGTGCCCAAACGATCGTCGCAAACGTCAAACTGACAAACAAACCCTTGATCGTCAGCGCAGCACTTTCGCTATGCAGGTTGACTATGAGCAGATACACCAGAGGCAACGTCCACACCCCGAGCACCGCGGCGACCCCCCGTGCCAGCACCATCGCCTGCCATCGTTCTCTCCCTGCCGGAATCACCCTCGACTCTCCCTCGCATCCGTCGTTGATTTACAATCGAGCCTTGAGATTAGTCCAGTCCACGTCCCCGCAACCGAAGAAAAGTTCCGCCGTAGGAGCAGTCTTGCACTCTGAACGTTTCCCCCGCTTTGCTCTCAGTTTCTCCGCCCTCGCCGTCGCCTCGATCACCCTTGCCGGCTGTGGCGCCACCTATCGTCCCGTGGTTAGCTCCATCAGTCCCGTGGGCCCGGCCGGCCAGCCGCAGAAGTACGCGGTCGCCATCGCTACCACTGGTGCCTCGACCAACGGTCTCTCCAGCATCATCGACTTCGCGGGCGACACCACGCTGGTCACGACGCGCATCGGAAACGACCCCAGATTCCTCCAGCTCGATACCACCGGTTCGACGGGTTACACGTTGAATGGCGACGGCACCATCAACAGCTTTGCCGTCATCACCTCGCTGATCCAGAGCCAGGTCAACCAGAGCACGCTGCCGGCTGGGTCGAACCCCACCAGCATCACCTCGCAGGGTGGATCGCTCTACATCACGCAGCCCGGCCTCGGCGCACTCGGCCAGTTGACGAGCGTACCGCCCGCCATCCACCAGGAGCTGCCAACCGGCGCCGGCACCGTCTACACCGTAGCGGTCAACCAGGCCGTCCGCGCCTACGCGCTCGTGCAGAACAGCGGAGCCGCGGGCGTCGTCTATCCCATCGAAACTGGAACCCAGACCCTCGACAACCCGCTCACCGTCGGCATCGCACCCATCTACGGCGTCATGACCGCCGACCAGCGGCGCGCTTTCATCATGAACAAGGGCTCGAACACCGTCACCGTCATCAACGTGCAGGCGAACGCGATCGACACCTTCGCCGCGCAGCCCAGCGGGACGATCCCCGTCGGCGTTGCGCCAGTCTGGGCCGACTTCGCCCCCACGAAGAACCAGATCCTCGTCGCCAACCAAGGCGACGGCACAACGCCCGGCTCCGTCTCGGTCATTCAGATTCCGCTCTGCTCGACCACCACCGTCCTGCCGGCCCCAAACTGCGATCCGAATAACCCCGTGGATGCAACCGGCTTCGGAACCACCGTAGCGACCATCCCGGTCGGCATCAACCCGCAGCAGATCGCCGTACTCCAGGATGGCACTCAGGCCTACGTCTCAAACGCAGGAAACGCCGCCGCAGGCATCGCCGGCTCCATCAGCGTCATCAACCTCGTCACGGATACCGTCGTCGCAACCATACCGGCGTCCGACTCGACCGACCCCGCGGACGCCCTCGTTCATGGTCATCCGGGCTTCATCGCGGTCACCACTGGCACGCCGACCGGCAAGGTCTACGTCACCTCACCCGATTCGACTGACCTGACCATCATCCGGACCGACACGGACGCGGTCCAGACTCACATCACCTTGCAGGGCAAGGGAGTCATGGTTCGGGTCAGCCAGCCCTAAAAACTGAAACTCAGCAGCAACAAAAAAGACCCTCCGCCTGGAGGGTCTTCTTGTCTGCACTCACTTCATTTAGGTGGGATAGCCTGTCAGGATGATCGGCGCGGTCGGCGTTGTGCTTCCTTCCGCCGCCTCAATCGTCACACCGAACGCCTTCGCCGGCACACCCGTCGCAAGCTCCGGCAGCACGATGCTCGCGTTCCCATGCGCATCCGGCTTGAACGTCCCGGCCGGCATCGGCTCGCGCCCGTCCGATGGAATCACCCAAAGCTCATACGTCTTCTCGGCCTGCAGCGGAGCCAAATTGTTGGCGATGAACACCAGCGAACCCTTATCCGCCACATACGTCACCCGCCCCGAAGGCTGCGGCTTCACCTCAACCGCGGTCAACGTCGCGTGGATCGCGTTCGGATCTTTCATCGTCTGAAACAGCACGTTCGCAATCTGCGCCGCGGCCTGGGTCTTCGCCGCCTGCGTCTGCGCCGTAACGGCGGTCGACTTCAACGAAGCATTCTCCTGGAACTCCGTAAACGCGAACGCCGAAATCCCCGCAGCCAACAGCCAGCCTACCCACGGCATCGCCTTCGCAGCCAGCGACGGATAGACCGGCTCGTCGTCCAGCAGGGAAGAGGACGTCACGCGCGGAGCATACGCATCCACAGGAGCCTGCGTGTAGCGGTCGAGCGGATGAATCGGAATCGCTTTCTTCTCTTTCGCAACCTGCTTCAGCAGCCGCTGTTTCGCGGTCGAAGGCGGTGCGTGCTCGTCGGACGAAAGCCCGAGCAGCGACAAATCCCCATAGATCTCCGCGAGCACGCGACGCGCTTCCACGCTGTGCTGCAGATGCAGGCCAAGCTCTTCCATCTCATCCGGCGGAAGGAGCTGCATCGCGTAAAGCGGCAAATCCTCGGGGTCGATATGTTTGACAGGAATCATGCTTGAAATGCCTTTCTGAGAGACAGCAATGCTGTCCTAATCCTCGTCTTTACCGTTCCTAACGGGTCCCCAGTCATCTCGGCAATCTCTGAATGAGTCAAACCATCGAAAAACGCCATCTCCAGTGTTTTGCGTTGTTCCACGGGCAACAGCACGATCACTTCCCGCGCCTTCTCCATCATCGAATTACGCTCTGCTTCTTCAGACAGGTTGTACGGAGAAGCCAATGCGATCTCGTCGACGCTCTCGGTCGGGCGGCGACGCCTGAGGGCGTCAATCGAACGATTTCGGCTCACGACCGCGAGCCAGCCGCCAAGGCTGCCTCTCGTCGCTACGAAACTGTCCGGACTCCGCCAAATCTGCATGAAAATCTCCTGTAGCACGTCCTCAGCTGACGCAGGATCCCGAAGAACCCTCAGCGCAACCGAATAAACGACCTTGGAGTAACGGTCGAACAGCGATGCCATCGCGGGTTCATCGCCGCGCTGCACGAGTGCGAGCAGCGAAGCGTCATCCATTTCGGATGGCGGTGGCATATTCAGTACTCCCGTCTCTCTATACATTCAACGCACTCGCTCCTGTTACAGATTGCGGCAGTTGTGCAACTTTCAGGCTATCAACAGCCTTTGTATGCACTTGGGTAGGTCCGCAGCCGCACATTGCTGTCCCCGTCACTTTACCGTGTTCAGTGCCCAAACGAAAGGGCAAGCCCGATACCCTCCCGTCCCTCATCCATACTCACCACTTCTCCGGACAGGATGGTGTCACCCTGAACGACACATCCGCAGCCTCATTGCGAACCCGAAGTAGAAGGTTCTGCATCGGCACACTCCCGCCCCGTAAACTGAAACCAGCCATGCCAGAGCCTAAACCCGCCAAAACCCGCTTGGACAAGCTCCTCGTGGACCTCGCCCTCGTTCCATCCCGCGAGCGCGCCCAGGCCCTCATCCTTGCTGGCCGCGTCCTCGTCGACGAGCAGAAGATCACCAAGCCCGGTACACCAACCCCTCCGACCGCCGCCATCCGCCTCCTCGGCGACGACATGAAGTTCGTCGGTCGTGGTGGATTGAAGCTCGAAAAAGCAATCGCCCACTGGGGAATCAAGCTTGATTCCTTAGCCTGCGTCGACGTAGGCGCCTCCACCGGAGGCTTCACCGACTGCATGCTGCAGGCTGGCGCAGCCTCCGTCCTCGCCATCGACACAGGCTACGGACAAATCGCCGAAAAGCTCCGCACCGACCCACGCGTCACCCTCATGGAGCGCACCAACGCCCGCCTCCTCGAACCCGGAACCCTCGCCCACCTTGACCTTCGCTTCCTCGCCATGGACGTCTCCTTCATCTCCGCCACACTGGTCCTGCCGTCAGTCCTGGCCGCCATGGCTCCCGCAGGAGAAACCTGGCAGGGCGAAGCCGTCATCCTCATCAAGCCTCAGTTCGAAGCCGGCCGCGAGCATGTCGGCAAAGGCGGCATCGTCCGCACGCAGGAAGCCCGCCAGCTAGCCATCAATCGCGTAGCCCAGGCCGCAAACGCACTCGGCGGCCAAACCCTCCAGGTCATCGATTCACCCATCAAAGGCATGGAAGGCAACCACGAATATCTCCTCCACGCCCTGTTCGGCTCCCCCACGGCCTGACGCCGAGGAAACACCGATGAAGTACCGACAGACACCGATTCAAGGCAACTGCCTCTTGAGTCCGAACGTTCGCCCTCAAAGGCCGTCGCCGCTCACCAAGCGTTCCTTCCATAGTCCAAAAGCTCTCGCCTTTGTCTTAAACATTCCTTTGCTTTTGCTTTAGAAAATCGGTCTTTATCTGTGTTCATCGGTGTCATCGGTGGTAAGCCGTTACCTCCACCTCCCAGCCACCAATTACACTGGTGACTCATGTTCAAGGCAGCCATCATCTCCAAGCCGCAGAAGCCTGAGGTCGCGAAGCTGCTGCCTCAACTCATCGATTGGCTCAGCAAACATAAATACCAAACGCTGCTCGACACCGACTCAGCCGCCTACCTCGCGCAGCCCGGTATGGACCGGAACCTGATGCCGCAGGAAGAGCCAGAGCTCGTCATCGTCCTCGGCGGCGATGGCACCCTGCTCTCAGCCGCTCGCGCCTTCGCCAAGACGACGACCCCAATCCTCTCCGTCAACCTTGGCTCCCTCGGCTTCCTCACCGAGATCCCGCTCTCCGACCTCTACATGACGCTCGAGAACTGGATCAACGGAGTCGCCGATATCGACGAACGCGTCATGATGCACGCCGCCCTCATCCGCGACGGCAGGCCCGTCCGCGAGTGGGATGCCCTCAACGACGTCGTCGTCGCCAAGGGAACCATCGCCCGCATGGCCGACTACACCGTTCGCCTGGACGACCAGCTCGTGGCGACCTTTCGCGCTGACGGCGTCATCGTCTCCACCCCGACCGGCTCCACAGCCTACAACCTCGCAGCCAACGGCCCCATCGTCATGTCGAACGTCAACGCCATGCTCGTCACCCCCATCTGCCCGCATCTGCTGACCATCCGGCCCATGGTCATGCCCGGAGATTCCACCATCGCCATCACCGTCGAAGGAGTCCCCAACCAGATCGTCCTCACCGTCGACGGCCAGGAGGCAGTCGACCTGGTCCTGGGCGACGAAGTCCGCTGTTGCAAGTCGGCCTACTCCGTCCGCCTGCTGCGGCTCCGTCCAAACGGCCTCTTCAACGTCCTGCGCTCGAAGCTCAAGTGGGGCGTCCGTTAGACGCCTCCATTTCGCGCTCCGCAGCAAATCGCCCACAGCCTCACCCCCCGCAAGAGATGGTCAACCCACCACCCCTAGCCGCCTAGGCATTCTCCGAGGGGCAAATTCGGATGCAAAATCGACCGATTAGACGGCTTTCCGGCGCACTTTCCGACCATTTCAGTCACCAAGAACAAGCCCCG
The DNA here is from genome assembly GCA_963693075.2 of uncultured Granulicella sp. GTDB lineage: Bacteria > Acidobacteriota > Terriglobia > Terriglobales > Acidobacteriaceae > Edaphobacter. Next base: position 1,586,622 of record CAXMMP010000001.1, read on the forward strand.
CAGCAACCTGAAATCAGCCCGCCCAAACCGTATTCCCAAAATGGAACAATGCTGATTCGCTCGCACGCTGCAAACAAACGACTTACCCCAATTGTTCCACGTGGAACAATTTGACGAGTGTTCCACGTGGAACACTCCACCCTGTAAAGCCCCACAGCAATTTTCAGCGCTCGATTTTGTACGGTTTTACCCGCTACCGCAGCGGAACAATATTTCGCACAGGATGACAAAAAACCGTTCCGTGGCTCAACGCAATCCGACGCTGCGCCAGCGAAGCCATCTCCGGATCATGCGTCACCATCACGATCGTGTGTCCCGCCGCATGCAGCGTCTTCAACAACTCGGCCACGATCTTCTGATTCGCCTGGTCCAGATTTCCCGTAGGCTCATCCGCCAGCAGAATCGGCGGATCGTTGATCAGCGCCCGGGCGATGCAAACCCGCTGCTGCTCCCCGCCAGAAAGCTCACTCGGCAGATGCGCCATCCGATCGCCAAGCCCTACCTTCTCGAGTGCCGCTCGCGCCTCGGCTTCATCCGTCATCGAGTGAAAGTACTGCGCCAGCATCACGTTCTCCAGCGCCGACAAGTAGGGGATCAAATGGAACTGCTGAAAGATAAACCCGATCTTGTCCGAGCGAAAACGATCCAGCTCCTTCGCTGTCATCGCCGAAACATCCACACCGTCAATCTTGAGCGACCCGCACGTCGGTCGATCCAGACACCCCAGCAGATTCACCAGCGTCGACTTGCCTGAACCCGATGGCCCGGTAATCGCAACCCACTCGCCAGCCACAATCGAAAACGAAGCCGAATCCAGCGCCCGCACCACGCCGGAACGCGCGGCATACTCCCGCGTCACCGAATCGAGCGCAATCACAGCGCACTCCAGCCGCGTGGAGTCGGTGGTAATCGAGCCGGAAGGTTTCTTGCTGCCGGGAAGACTGGTAGTGACAACTTCGACCATAGTCATTCTCCTTTCAGGAGCGCTGCCGGCTCGAGCGAACGCAGCGAGCGGATGGGGATGAACGCAGCCAGCGCGGCAATCATCAGATTTAAGGCTAGCACCAGAGGAATCACGCCAACCCGCGGCAGCGTTGCGGTCCCGAAGTTGGCTTCAGAGATGGCCCACGCCGCCAGCGAACCCAGTAGCCATCCAGCGACGAGCCCGGCAAGTGCAAGCAGCAAAGTCTCAGCAAGGAACAGCGCGATCAGTTGCGACTCGGAGCTGCCAAGGGCCTTCATCAACGCAAAGTCGCGTCGCCGCTCCAGCACCGAAGCCGACAACGTCGCAAGCACCGAAACCGCAACCGTCAACGCAATCAGCAGGACAGCCGCGAACATCAAGGCATGCGTCCGGTCGACGATCTTCGACTCGCCCTCCACAAGCTGCCGCACCGGCTCTACATCCGCGCCTGGAAGTGCCGTTTTCAGCCGGCCAATCGCTCCATCAACCTGCGCCGCACTGCCCGGTACCTGCACCTCCAGCACGTTCGGCTGCACATGGGTGAAGGCCTCGAAGGCTGCGGCTGGAAGGTAGATGCGCGAGTCTTCATCGCCCCCTGTCTTCACCTCTCCGGAGGATGAAAACGTCTGAGACTGCCCGGCGAAGGTGAGCGTCACCTGCTGCGAATTGCCGATGAAGTCAGCTGCGCGGGCACCGAGGAGGATTTGATTGGGAGCGGTCGGCCACGTTGCCACCTGCCACCATCCGTCAAGCTTCCGCACAGCAGGGAAGTCGATCCCCGCAATCACCACGGGGGTTCCGCGGTCCGTCGTGGCGACCGCATAAGCGAACGCGGCGAGGTTTGCATCGGCTCCAGCGGCTCGCTGCGCCTGCGTGACAAGCTCAGGCGTCAACGCACCCGTAACCACGATATTCGCGCCAAACCCGCGAAATTCATGGTGCAGCTTCGCGTCGAGCGACGCATAAAGCGTAAGGAGCGCAGTGGCCACACCCGCCGAAACAGTCAGTGCGACCAGCGCAGACAGCGATCGAGCCCGGCGGTGCAGCAACGAACGTTGAAGAACCTGCCAGAGCCCAAGTTTCATGCGTCCGCCCGCAGCACGGACGATGGATCCTGGTTGAGCGCCCGGCGGATAGACGGCGTTGACCCGGCGACGGCGACGATGAGCGCCATTGCAAGAATCACCGGCAGCAACACCGCATTCAGAATGGCCGGCGCGCCATCGCCCGGAAAGATGCGGGCGCCGAGCCAGAACGCGAGCACCGATCCCGCAAGATAGCCGACGGTTCCGGCGAGGATCGCAAGCAGCCCGGACTCGGCATAGAACAGCATCGCAATGCTTGCCTTCGACGCCCCAAGTGAGCGCATCAACCCAATCTCCCGGCGTCGCTCGAGCACCGCCGTCGCCATTGCAGCCGAGACCGCAAACCCCGCAGCCAGCAACGCCGCCGCGCTCACCAGCCACATCAGCCCGGAGATGCGCGACAAAACGGTCCCTTCAGTCTGCTCAACCCGCCGCACCTGCTCCGCCTTCGAGCCGGTCATCACCTCCTGAATCTGGTACGCGATTGAGTTGGCATACGGACGGCAGTACCAGATCTCGTGCTGCGTAGGCGAAAGGGTGTCCGGGTCGCGGCGCGCAAAGGCGTCTTCGGGCTTAGTCCGCGCTGAGACCTCTACGCGGGAGATTGCGTTGAAGTTGAGCCAATCGGACCGAGGCTGGAAGGATGAATTTGCCAAGATGGTTTGGGCCACAAGCAGCGGCACCATTATTTTTCGGTCCCACTCGTCACCCGTCGAAACGATCCCAATGACACGAAACGTCATTGCCGAGATGAAGGATCTATTTTGGTGGGGGTAAGCCTGTTCAAGGTGGATATCTTGATTGAGGTGAGCCCCGATCTGATCTGCTAAGAGCTTTCCCAGAACTACCTGGCTGTGGAACGCTTCCGGGTTACCTTGGTCGAACACTGTGGACGCGTCATCATCCGGCCAACGACCGGTGATCTTCCATGAGGGATGAAGCTCTGGTGCTCCGGTCACAACTGTTGCTGAGAAGGGATGCTTAAACCAGAGACCAACAAGCTCGGATTTCACGACTCCCGACTTGCCTGGGCTAAGTAGGTCGAAAGTAAGCTCCGGACTAACGCCGGTGATGTTGTTAGCCCAGAAAATCGTGTGGAGTTTTTCGAGGTCGGACTCTTTCAGATAAGCACCCCCGGTCGAAGGCTTGATCGCGACACCACCAACCTTCACCTCAAGCTGCTCAGCCTTCGGAAAAACCACAATGTTGGCCCCATACACAGCCAACTCATTGTGAATGCGGTCTCCAATGCTCAGTGCCAGCGCCAGCATCGCCGTAACCGCCGTCGTCCCCAGCAGGATTGCGGTTCCCGCAAGCAGCTTGCGCCGGCGCTGCCGTGCAAATGACTCCCATAGCAGGCGCAGAAACATCTACTTCTCGAACCGGGGCGCAACCGCCTTCAGGTCAGCAGCGGCGATGATGACCTGCCCGTTCGCCTGCGTCGAGTGCAAAGGAATGGGGTTACAACCGCCCGGCTGCCCCATCGACGCCGGATTCAGAGGGCTCGCGCACATCTTGCAGGTAATCCCCTGCGAGCCGATATAGAACCCGACCGGCCCGCAGATCGAGCAGGCATCGGCCACCGAAACGATGTTCCCATCCGGCTTCTTGTACAGCAGGAAGCGAACCTCAGGCGAGTTTCCCTTGCCATCATCCACGTGCACCCCAAAGCGATGCAGCTTGTCGTCGTTGATCTCGGACGCGGGCACGGTCACCTGCTCGCCGACGAGCGTGACCGGCGCGGTAGCGCTCAAAGAAGTGGACGACTTGGCATAGATGAACTCGGCCGACGACAGGAAGATGAAGAGGAAGCTGGTAACGACAACGGCGGTCGACCAGAGCTTCTCGCGGCGGTGCGTCCAGGCCGCGCGGCGGATGTCAGCAGGCGATGCATCGGCAGAGAGTACAGCCGGGCCGCGGCGGCGCTGTTCGAGCAGGATCATCAATCCCGCAAGCGCAAGCATGGTGACGAAGAAAAACAGGTCGTTGCGGACGATGGGCCCAATGTAGCGCATCTCGGCGGTCGAAGAGGGAAGCACGCCGTTTTCCGAAAGCTCGTGCAGGCCAGAGACGAGGAGCTGGAACGTGACGAAGTAAAGGATGATCGACGTCACGCGGAAAAAGCGCTGCAGGTTGATCTTCACCGAGCCCCGGATGAAGAGCACGCCGAAGATGACCGCAACGACGATGCCAAGCGCGGTACCGGTGAAGCTGAGGAGCTCAGTTGAGTTGAGCGAGACGGCAGAAAGGATCAGAACTGTCTCGACGCCCTCGCGCAGCACCAGCAGGAAGACCAGCAGGAACAAACCGAGCTTCGACGTGCCACCCGTGGCCTTGGCGATCTTTGCTTCAATCTCACCCTTCATCGAGCGGGCGGTCTTATTCATGAACCAGATCATCGAGATGACGAAGCAGGCGGCGACCAGCATCACCCAGCCTTCGAAAATATCCGAATTGAGCTGCAGGCGGGAGACGATGACGGCGCAGACAACGGACGCTGCGATGGCGGAAAGAAGTCCCCAAAGGACCGTGCGCTTCAACTCCGGGCGGCCGATTTTTCCTAGATAAGCGAAGATAATGCCGACGATGAGGGACGCTTCGACACCCTCACGGAGCGTAATGATGAAAGCCTGGAGCATGGATATCCAATCTTTTGGTCCAGCTGCGGGTTGCGGCAGCGGGGCAGCCGGAGGATGCAAGATGCTCTTCCGGTCCAAGGATAAGTGTAATGGGGACCAAATTGGTCGTCAATCAGAGCTATGCAAAAACAGGCCGCTGATGGAACACAAAGCACACGACGATTGGAGCTCAGCTAGATCTCACCCAGCGGGTCGCGGTGTAGTTTCGCCAGGCACGTGGTGATGAGCGCCGTCCATCCGGTCTGGTGGCTCGCGCCGAGCCCCCGGCCGGTGTCTCCGCAGAAGTATTCGCTGAACAGCAGCAGGTCGCGCCAGTGCGGATCGTCGATGTAACGACCTTCGTCGCCATGGCAGACGCGCTGGCCTTTTTCATCGCGGGTGAACAGGGTGGCGAGCCTTCGTTGCAGTTCCTCGGCGACCTCGCGCAGATTCATCTGGTTGCCGCTGCCGGTGGGACACTCAACCTTGAGTGAATCTCCATAGACCTTGTGGTACCGCTCGAGCGCGTTGATCAGCAGAAAGTTGACCGGGAACCAGATCGGTCCGCGCCAGTTGCTGTTACCGCCAAAGAGCCCGGAGTCGCCTTCACCGGGGGTGTAGCGCACGGTCAGTTTCTGCCCGTGAAGTTCAATCTCGAACGGATGCTCGTCATGATATTTCGAAAGCGAGCGGACGCCATGATCCGAGAGGAATTCACTTTCGTCGAGGACATAGGCAAGAATGCGCAGCAAGCGGTCCTTGGGGACGAGTTCGATGAAATAGGAGCCACGAATCGCTTCGTCCGCGCACTCGGCCACGGCAACGTGCTGCGCCAGGTGCGGCTTGTGCTTCAAAAACCAGTCCATTCGCTGCCGGAAGCCATGCAGCTTTTCGATCTTCTGCTTCACCAGAATCCCGATCGCGAAGATTGGAACGATCCCCACGATCGAGCGCACCTTTAAGCTCTTCGCGTCTTCACCTGATTTGGTGAGTTGATCGAAAAAGAAGCCCTCGTCGTTATCCCATAGACCATCTCCGCCGAATGCGTTGATGGCCTCGATGATGGCGATGTAATGCTCAAAGAATTTGCTGGCAATGTCCTCGTATGCCGGCCGCGTCTGCGCAAGTTCAATCGCGATCTGCAGCATCGACGCACAGAAGAAGCCCATCCACGATGTTCCGTCAGCCTGGTTGAGTTCGACGCCATCCGGCAGCGTCATCGAGCGGTCGAAAACTCCCACGTTATCCAGCCCGAGAAAGCCGCCTCCAAACAGGCCATGACCGTTGGCGTCATTCTGGTTGACCCACCAAGTAAAGTTCAGCAAAAGCTTCTGGAACGCACGTTCGAGGAAGTCGGTGTCATAGTGGCCCGTCTGCAAACCGATGATGCGGTAGACATGGAAGACGGACCAGGCGTGGACCGGTGGATTCACATCGGAGAAGGCAAACTCATACGCAGGAATCTGGCCATTGGGATGCAGATACCACTCGCGCAGCAGCACAAGCAACTGCGACTTCGCATACTCCGGGTCGATCGTGGCGAGCGGGATCGCGTGGAACGCCGTATCCCAGGCGGCAAACCACGGGTACTCCCACTTATCCGGCATCGAAAGCACGTCCCGCGCATACAGATGTTGCCATGTGTGATTGCGTCCGCGGCGTCGATCTTCCGGCGGAGGCGGCAGCGCAGGATCGCCATCTAGCCATCGCTCGACGACGTAGTAGTAGAACTGCTTGGTCCAAAGCAGCCCGGCATACGCTTGACGAGCGACATTGCGCTCATCCTCAGCCATCGACGCCGGGATTCGCGTCGCATAGAACTCGTCCGCCTCGCGCTGCCTTATGCTGAAGCACTCATCGAACGCCGCGATATCGAGAGAATTGTGCTCGTCATCCCGTACGAGCCGCAATCGAAAGATCCGGCTCTCCCCCGCGGGGATTTCGGCACTCAGATGGAATGCCACCTTTGTCCCAATGAGTTGCGGGTTCACAGCGGACTTTTCGCCACCCACGATATAGCGGGCAAACGCATCTTTGCTGTAGTTGGCAGGGAAGTCCGCACCCGGATTGAGCCGCTGGATATTCGACTCGTTCTCCGTGAATAGGATCTTCGGCGGCTCATCCGAACCAATCAGGCTGAAGCGATAGTTGCCAAGCGTCGCATGACCCGCCAGCACAGTACTCGCATCACCATCAACCAGGTGCATCCAGGGGCGTGTCTGCTGATCCGGATCGGGCTTGGCGTCCTGGTTCGGGTCGCGCCATGACCAGTTGTTGCGCAGCGTCAACGTTGGCAGGAGTGTCAACGGAGCAGTCTCTGGGCCACGGTTGGATACGGTTAAGCGAATCAATGTATCTTCCGAGGCCTGCTTCGCATATTCGACCTGCACATCGAAATAGCGCTCTTCGGCGAAGATCCCCGTGTCGATCAACTCATACTCGTGCTTGTCATAGCCACGTCTGGCGTTCTCGTCGATCAGTGCTTGGTAAGGAAAGGCACGCTGCGGATACTTGTAGAGCGCCCGCGCATACGAGCCGGTCGGGGTTGCGTCCAGGTAGTAGAAGAGCTCCTTGACGTCCTCGCCGTGGTTGCCCTGCTCGCCGGTAAGCCCAAAAAGGCGTTCCTTGAGGGATGAGTCCTGCCCATTCCAAAGCGACGTCGAGAAGCAAAGCCGGCACTCGCGATCCGTCCACCCGAGCAAGCCGTCTTCACCCCATCGATATGCACGATACGGCGCCATCTCATAGGGAAACGAAGTCCAGGTATCTTCATTCTCCGAATAGTCCTCACGCACCGTACCCCACTGCCGCTCGGGCAGATACGTTCCCCAGCGCTGCCAGTTGGCCTCACGGCTTGCGGCTTGTTCCAGGCGGAGGTCTTCGGCTGACACGGAGGCTTGTTTTTGGCTGCTCTGCTGCTGATCCTGCAAGGGGCGCTCCTGATCCGAGACGGACTGCTCAGCTATGGGATGCAGCCGGCGACGATCAGCCACAAAAGCAAGACAAATGCGCCCTGGCCGCGGGCGGCGCTCATCCGGCGTGGGGAAGTCATTATCCTTGTTTGTGAATGGAGGGTGTCGTATGGTGCGCCCGGAAGGATTCGAACCTCCGACCCTTTGGTTCGTAGCCAAATGCTCTATCCAGCTGAGCTACGGGCGCACACAGCGTTTCGACAACTTGATTAGAATATCGTCTTTCGAACCTGAGAGCAACCCAAGGCTTACGCCGCCGGAGCGGCTTCTACGGGCGCTGGTGGTGCAAAGAGAGCCAGCTTCTCGACGATATCCAGCCCACCGCGGCGCAGCAACTGGTGCACCACCTGTTCCGACAGACGGGTGGAGTCGTACTCAACGCAGATCGTCTTCTCGGCCTCGTTGAACTTCACTCCGCGGATGCCATACACCTCGCGCAGGCGGGCGATGCCTAGGACGGCCTGGTCTGTGGGTTGAGCGCCGTAACGATACTGAACGTCCACTGTGGTCATACGCTGATTTTAGCAGTGCCTAGAGCTTCGCAAGATACTGGGTAAACTCCGGATCGGTCCAGTTCTGCGATCCGACCAGCTTCCGCCGGATAATCCCGTTGCGATCGATGATGTACGTTTCCGGGATGAGCTGCGTTCCGTAGAGCGCGTTGATGCGCTGGTCGGAGTCCCGTACCGTGATGAGATCGACATGGTGCTGCGTGAGGAAATGATGGTAGACATCGGGGTCCTGGTCGGTCGCCACCGCAACAACGGCTATGTTGGGGAGCTGCTTTTGCAGCGCGAGCAAGCTCGGAAGCTCTTCCACACAGCCCGCGCACCAGGTCGCCCAAAGGTTCAGCACGACGACCTTTCCGCGCAGCTTGTTGAGATCGACCGACTGCGTCCCGTCACCGATAACAAACTCCGGCGCAGCTTTGCCGATGTTTCCGGGATGATCTCCTCGGTCACAGCCTGAAAGGCTTGCGATGAGAGCAACAGCGATGGCCCAGCGTTTGTGCAAGTGATAGCTCCACTTCCTATAATACGAAGTCGTGGATGACGTTGGGTTGAGTACGGGAGAAACGGTCGAATTATCGGTCATCGTGCCGGCGCGCAATGAAGGGGCGTCGCTTGGCGCGTGCCTCGAATCGCTGGTGGCGCAGTCCGAACTTGGATTTGAACTCGGACGCGACTGGGAGCTTATCGTCGTCGACGACGCATCGACCGACAGCACGCGTCGCATCGCCGAGAGTATTGAAGGCGTGACGGTCATGGCGGCTCCGCTGCTCGACGTCACAGTGCAGACCGGTTTCACCGGCAAGACGAATGCCTGCTGGGCTGGGGCGCAGGCCGCTCAAGGCAGAGTCCTGATATTCACGGACGCAGACACGATCCATGAGCCTGGCGGGCTCTCGCGGGCCCGGCATGAACGCGAGAAGTACGAGGTCGGCCTGCTGTCGTACTCGCCGAAGCAGCTCACCTCGGGCCCGCTGCAACGGATGCTGATGCCGCTGGTCTTCGCCGAACTCGCAATCGGCTTTCCCATGAAGCGAGTCAACGATCCGGCCGATCGAACAGCCGCCGCGAACGGACAGTTCATCATGGTCGATGCGCAGAACTACTTCGACCTCGGGGGACATCGTGCCATCGGAAGGGAAGTACTCGAGGACGTTGCGCTCGCGTCCCTTTTCAAGCGAGCCAAGCGTGGTTTGCGCTTCCGCTACGCCCCGGACGCGCTCGCGACGCGCATGTACCGCAGCAACAGAGCGATGATCGAAGGCTGGACCAAAAACCTTGCTCTCCTCTTTGGGGCGCCGCTTATGATGGCGGCTTTACGGCTGATCGACTTCCTGCTGATCATCCTTGTGCCTGTCATCGCTTTCAAATATCCGTTCCTCAATGCGCTTGCGAAGACGCTTCTATGGGTCATTGAAGGTCGCGTCATTTACCGCTTTTATTCGCGTACGGCGAAGTCGAACTTTCCTGCTCTCGACTGCGTGCTTGCTTTCTTCGGCTTGCCGTTGCTGATCTTTCTGCTGGTCCGAAGCTGGATGCAGGTGAAGCTGACCAAACGTGTCGAGTGGAAGGGACGCAGCTACCGGACAGGACGGTAAGCTGATGGGGGGGGACTATTGCGGCTTGAAGCCCCGGAATCGCCCGAACCCTTATCATCCTGAGCGAAGTCAAAGGATCTGGATCTGTCTTACAAAGCACTCTAAGGACGCAAATGATCTTGCTCACACGGAAAGCGGAGTTTTCAGCGGCGCACTACTACTGGAACGACAAGCTGACGCCTGAAGAGAACGAGCGTCTCTTCGGCAAGTGCTCAAACCGCAACGGACACGGCCACAACTACACGCTTGAAGTCACTGTCGCCGGCGAGATCGACCCAATCACCGGCTTCGTCGTTGACCTGAAACTGCTCAAGGATCTCCTCGAACGCGAAGTCGTCGGCGTCTACGACCATCGCCACCTCAATCACGAAATCCCCGACTTCAAACACATGATGCCGACCACCGAGAACGTTGCCATCGCCATCTGGAGACGGCTTGACGGCAAGATTCCCAACGCAAAGCTCTTCCGCGTACGCGTCTACGAGATGGCTGACCTCTTCGCGGATTTCTACGGTGAGTTTGCATGAAGGCCTATCTTTCGCGTCGATACCGCTTTTGCGCCTCCCATCGTTTGCACACCGAAAGCTTGTCTGACGCCGCTAACCGGGAGACCTTCGGCAAGTGCAACAACCCGCATGGTCACGGCCACAATTACATGGTGCAGGTGACCTTCAGCGGCCAGGTCGATTCCGAGACCGGCATGGTCGTGAACCTCGCCGACCTAGACGCATTCGCCAAGCAGCATATGCTCGAACAGTTCGATGTCACCAATCTCAACAAGCTTGATGAGTTTCGAGACCTGGTGCCGACCACCGAAAACTTCGCCGTCGTCCTGCACACAATCTTCGAGCGGTTCAGTTTGGCGAAGCTCGAAGGCATCCACGTTGAAGAGACCAGCAATAACTCATTCGACTTCGCAGGAACCGCGTTGCCGAGGGTCGGCAGAACGTAGAAAGGCACGGCAAAGAAATGGCTACTGAAATACCGCAGGACAAGACGCTCGCAACTGCGAGCATGCAGGATCTCTATCGTGAGATGATTCGCCGTGTCGGCGAAGACCCCGACCGCGACGGCCTGCTGAAGACGCCGGATCGCATGGAAAAGTCCATGGCTTTCCTGACGCGTGGCTACACCCAGACTGTTGAAGAGGTCCTGCACAACGCCCTCTTCGATGTCGATTACGACGAGATGGTCATCGTCAAAGACATCGAGTTCTATTCGATGTGCGAGCATCACCTGCTGCCGTTCTATGGCAAGGCTCACGTCGCCTACGTGCCGAAGGGAAAGGTGATCGGGCTCAGCAAGACGGCTCGTCTGGTGGATGTTTTCGCTCGCCGTCTTCAGGTCCAGGAGCGTCTCACTCGGCAGATCTCCGACGCCATTGAAGAGGCGATCATGCCACAGGGCGTCGGCGTCATCCTTGAAGCCCAGCACCTGTGCATGATGATGCGCGGCGTCGAAAAGCAGCACTCGCATACAGTCACCAGCGCCATGCTGGGCGTCTTCAAAACGCAGATGCAGACGCGCAATGAGTTTTTGTCGCTGGTGCGGCGGACGGGAAGCGGGATCTAGTGGCAGAGGCAACAAACGGTTTGAACGGGCTGCTGGTGCTGGACAAGCCCGCCGGTATGACATCGCATGATGTCGTGGCGCTGGTACGCCGCGCGACGGGCGAAAAGTCGATCGGGCATCTTGGTACCCTCGACCCCATGGCGACCGGCGTTCTGCCTCTTTTGCTGGGCCGCTACACGCGTCTTGCCCAGTTCTTCGGCCACGCCGAGAAGCAGTACACCGGCACGATCAAATTCGGCTTCGCAACCGACACCTTCGACAAGGAGGGCGTGCGGGCCGGCGAGACGAAGCCGCTCGCCCATTCTTTGACTCAGCTCCAAGAGCTAGCCAGGCACTTCCGCGGTGAGATGGACCAGGTCCCACCCGTATACTCCGCCAAGAAGCTCGGTGGCGTTCCAGCCCACAAGCTCGCACGCGCCGGTCTCCCGGTGCCAGTCAAGCCGGCCCGCATCACCATCCACGAATTTGAACTGCTCTCACTCGAAGGCGAAACTGCTGAGTTCGAAATGAGCGTCTCCGCCGGCGGTTACGTCCGCTCGGTTGCCCACGAACTCGGCCAGATGGCGGGCTGCGGAGCCCACCTTGCATCCCTGCGCCGCATCCGCGCCGGGGCCTTCTCGCTCGACCACGCGATCACCGTCGACCAGCTGAAAGCTGCCACTGGCGTCGAAGGAGCCTTCGAAGCGCTGCTCCCTCATCCCCGCACCCTGCTGCCAGAAATTCCTAGTGTCACCGTCGACGACCCGATTGCCGGACGCCTGCGCAACGGCATGCAGGTCAACCTCGCGGAGTTCTCCAATAGTTCGCTGGTCAAAGTCTTCTCCAGCCCAACAGAACTCATCGCGGTGGTCCGCCGTGTAGCTGGCTCACTCATGCAGCCATTCGTCGTTATCGGCTAAAAGTGGTCGGCTATTTCTTCAACAGCGGCTCGACCAGCGGCAAGATGTTCCGCGCCACCACTTCATTGCCCTTATCCGTCGCGTGGACATTATCCGCCTGCATCAACCCGTCCACACCATACACATCCTTGAGAATGAATGGGAGCACTGGCACGCCGAACTTCTTGCCGAGCGCCGGATAGTTTGCGGTGAACGCGTTGACGTAATCGGCACCGTAGTCCGGAGGCAGCGTGATTCCCGCAAGCACGACCTTGGCACCGCCCTTCTTGAGCCCGGCGATCATCGTCGCGAGATTCGCTCGGGTCACATCCGTCTTGAACCCGCGAAGCCCATCGTTTCCGCCGAACTCCAGCACCACCACCGCGGGACGAAGCGCCACCACCTTCGTCAGCCGATCAACACCGTCCTTGGTCGTGTTGCCGGAGATTCCTTCATTCAACACACGGTAGTGATACCCATCCGCGTCGAGATCTTTTTGTAGATAGTCGGGGTAGGAATGTCCTACGTCGGTTCCATAGCCCGCAGTCAATGAGTCGCCAAAACATACCAGCAGCGGCCGGTCGTCGTGGCTATCCGCTGCCGCGGACGGTTGGGCCGCGGCGGCAGGCGCAGAAGACTCTGGCGGCGCGGGATTTGCGGTACTCGAAGCGGAGTCGAACTGCGAAGAGGCCCGGGACCCGTTGTCTGCCTTGCAACCGTTCAAGCCCACGGCTGCACCCGCTACTATAAGAAGGAAGACGAAAAATCGTTGCATCCTTCAAAAATACCAAAATGGGAAGCCGCGGTGCGTACCAACCAACACAGTGGAGAGCAAAGCCTTTGAATCAGCCAGCAACGGCCGCAGGTCAGATGATCGAAGTAAAGGGTTTACGCAAGTCGATTCGCAACGGCGTGCGCACGGTCGACATCCTGAAGGGAATCGACTTCGCCGTACCACATGGCCAGTTTGTGGCGATCATGGGGTCCTCGGGCAGCGGGAAATCCACACTCCTTGGCCTGCTCGCCGGCCTCGACACTCCCACCTCGGGCGATGTCTCGCTCAACGGAGTGGCGATCAGCTACCTTGCCGAAGACAAGCTCGCACAGGTTCGTGGCAAGACGATTGGCTTCGTCTTTCAGTCTTACCAGCTGATTCCGACCCTTACCGCCCTTGAAAACGTGCTGTTGCCCTGGGAGCTCAACTCCGGCGAAGGTGACGGGTTGGCCCGCGCACGCAGCCTCCTCACGAGCGTGGGCCTAGGGGACCGCCTCGACCACTATCCAGTCCAGCTGTCGGGCGGCGAACAGCAGCGCGTAGCGCTCGCCCGTGCCTTCGTGCTTCGCCCCCCTATCGTCCTTGCCGATGAACCGACCGGCAACCTCGACACCGTCAACGGCGCCGCAGTGCTAGAACTTCTGCTTAACCTCAACAAGACGGAAGGCACCACCCTCGTCCTGGTGACGCATGATCCGGTCCTCTCGACCTACGCGGACCGCCGCATCGTCCTTCGCGACGGCCTGGTTATCGAAGACGTGATGAACGAAAACCAAGTGACTCTCTAGCCTACAGCCACCACCTGAAACCGATCCACCTGCCGCTCCAGCGTCACTGCCGTCCCGCGCAGCGTTTCGATTCCTGCCGCAGTCGTCGCCATCTCGTTCACATTCTCGTTCGACAACGTATGAATCGAGTCCAGCGAAGCGCTCGACTGGTCCGCCGCCATCGCCTGCTGCGCCGCTGCGATGGCAATCTGTGCAATCATCCGGTCCACGCGTTCCGCCATCCCGATGATCCGTTCCAAAGCCTCGCCCGCCAAGGTGGTTGTCTGGACGCCCTGGTCCACTGTCCTCATGCCTTCAGCGATGTTTTCGAGCGTCGACTGGGTTCTGGCCTGGATTCCGCCCACCATCGTCGCAATCTCGCCCGTCGCATGAGCCGTCGACTCTGCCAGCCGCCTTACTTCGCCCGCAACGACTGCAAATCCGCGCCCCTGCTCACCTGCCCTCGCTGCCTCAATCGCTGCGTTCAAAGCCAGCAGATTCGTCTTGCGCGCAATCTCGTCGATCACCGTCACCACCTGCGAAATTCGTCCCGAATCCCCCTCCAGCAGCCCCATCGTCGCCTTCGCCGATCCTGCCGCCGTGGCGATGACATGCATCGTCTCCAGCGCCTCCTTCACAATCGAGCCGCCCTCCCGCGCCGTCTGCGCAGCGTTCCGCGCCGTCTCGGCCGCACTTTGCGTGTGCCGCGAGACCTCCGCAATCGAAGCCGACATCTCCTGCATGGCCGTCGCTGCCTGCTGCGTTTGCTGGCTCTGCTCATCCATGCGCCGATGAATGTGGTCCGACGCCTGCTGCATCGATCCAGCGCTCCCAGTCAACGACCCCGCTGTATCCGCAACCGTGCTAATAATCCCTGCCAGGGATGCCTGCATTCGGTTCATCGCCTCTGCCAGTGTGCCTACCTGGTCACGGCGGTTCAGCCGCAGCGCCGCCCCGGTCAAGTTCCCGGCGGCAATTGCATTGGCGCGGCTCGCCACCTGGTCGACCCCCCGCGTGATATGCCGTCCCAGGAGCAACGAAATCCACCCACCAAGCACCGCGCTCAGTAAAGTGGCCACCCACAGCGTCGTGAGCGTCAACGTGTTTGCATGCTCCAGTCGTTGCGATTCGCGGTCGGCCTCGGTTTCCTGGCTGTCGGTGATCGCATTCATTTCGGTTGACAGTTGCTGATCCAATTCGAAGATTTCTCGATATCCTGCCAATACCGAGTCGAATGCCATCGAGTCGTTCATCCGTTCCAGATTTTCCTGGAGACCCTCCAACCGGTTCAGCCCATCCCTCACCCTCAGAAGGCGTTTACGATCTTCCTCCGATCCGAAATCACTGCCCGCTGTCTCCAACTTCGCCAGCGATTCCTGGGTCTCTTTCATCTCTGCCGCACGAACGTTGCGATATTCCGTCACCTTGCTTTGGCTCGCTGCAAACAGCAGATTTGATTGGAGCGCCTGCAAGGTATTGTCTTCGTGGAGGCTCAGCTGGAAGCTCTCCCGCAAGAGCGGTAGACGCTTCTCCGTGATGTCCGCTGCCCGCCGGCTCGCTGCCTTCACCCGTAGATGCGCCGTCATCGCACTCACCAGCATCGCGCCAATCAGCACCGCCGAGCTTAACCCCAGTTTCGTCTCCAGCTTCATCGCGGCTCTCCGGTGCAGTTGGCCGTCACCGCGCTTTCCCAGCCCCAAAGTTGATCTGGACAAATCCCACGCTGGCCTCTGCAGCCGCTGTGTAGCGCCAAACCTTCACTGCGTCCATCGCCGCCTTGACCAGTACCGCGTTCCCGCTCGCCAGCCGCACGTCGCTCACATGCCCATCCGCTTCAATCACAATGCGCAGCACCACTGCGCCCTCGAGTTTATTGCGCTCGGCAATCTCCGGGTAGACCGGCTCCACATGCTGCACCAGGCGGCGCACCGAACCCGCAGACGCCTGCCCCCAGCAAGCTGCTGCCACCATCAGGCACACCACGCCGATCCAGAACCTCAGACCAAACGGCGCACCAGTCCCTTGCCTTCGCATGTATCTGCTATCGGCCCACCTTTACAACTCTTGAGCCAACACAAAGGGCGCCACAGAAGCTCTGAAGGGTGCGAATGAATCAGAAGCTGGAAGCAAGAAGCTGCACTTCCGCTCCTACATCCTCAAATGTCAGATTCTCAACCGGGCTTCCTGTCTTCTTCTTCCACGCGGAGAAGAGCCGCCCATAGCTCTCCGTCAAGCAAACCGCCGGGTTCACCCCCAGCGCCACCAGCGTCTGGTCGATCCAGCCGGTCGGCCCTTCCAACTCCGCATAAATCCCAATCGGTGTCTCGTCGATCACGACGTGACCTGCACTCGCGTGAGGATGCGAATACTCCCGCCTGTATTTCTCGTAACGGAACGCCGGTTCAAATCCCAGCCGCGTAAAGATCTCCACCAGTGCGTCCCCATCCGAGACCTCGCTTTCCGTCTCGATCCGCGTTTTGTATCGGCTCGTCACATCCTCATCATCCGGATGCCGCTTATGTGTCAGGATCCACCGCTCGCCATACTGCCGCACCCGCAGCAGCTCGCCTTTGGCCTTCAATGCTCGACCCGGCGTGTCGTACAGCGTGTTCGACTCAAAAGTCCGCGGAGTATCCACTTGAAACCCAAGCTCCGCCAATCGCCGTTCCAGATCATCCAAAGAAGACACCGGAAACTTCAGCTCGATCTCCGCGCTGTGCATGGCACCGAGTATATGCCGCTCGCCGGCTGAATACCGTTCCCCACCCGTGCGAAACCTGTGGAACTCGCGTCCCATTTCGACGTCAACGCCCACTCTGGGCCCGCACCACCCGTTTGTCCTCCAGGAGCGAGTCGCGAGGATCTGCGGCTGCCGTTGGCCTCCTCCTTCCAGAGCCCTTCTCCGCAAACCAGCGATAATTCTAGAGTGGACACCCTCCGCCTAATCCCCGCCGACCTGACGCAAGCGGCGACCCTCCTCCGCAGCGGAGAACTCGTCGCTTTCCCCACGGAGACCGTCTACGGCTTGGGCGCGAACGCGCTTGATCCTTCCGCAGTCGAAAAAATCTTCGCAGCCAAGCAGCGCCCCCATTGGGATCCCCTTATCGTCCACATCGCCGAGGCGTCTCAACTCCCTACGATCGCCTACACCAGCCCCGCCGCCGAAGCCCTTATGGAGGCCTTCTGGCCGGGCCCCCTGACCCTCCTGCTCCCCAAGGCCGAAGCCATCCCCGACATCGTGACTTCCGGCCGCTCCCACGTCGGTGTCCGCATTCCATCGCACCCGCTGGCTCTCGCACTTCTGCGCGAAGCGGCCATGCCTATCGCCGCACCCTCGGCCAACACCTTCGGACACACCAGTCCGACCAGCGCCGACCATGTTCTCGCCGACCTCGACGGAAGAATCGCCGCCGTACTCGACGGAGGCCCAACCACCGTCGGGCTGGAATCGACGGTTGCTGAAGTGCGGGACGGACAAGTGATCCTCTATCGCCCGGGTGCAATCACGCTGGAAATGATCGAGACAATTACCGGCTCAGGCAGCGCCAGCTTCTTCTCGCCGCAACCCGAAGACTCTGTCTCAGTAGAATCGCTCCCATCGCCCGGAGTTGGCATCCGCCACTACGCACCGCGTGCACGCCTCATTCTCACCGCCGCGGATGCCAAAGATCCGGAACACTCGATGCTCGACGAGATGTCCACTTACACCGCATCCGGAGCGAGCATCGGTCTCATGCTTCCAAACGGATGGGCCGCCCTGCCCGGGACCCAGACTTTTCTCTGGGGCGACTGGAACAACCCCACCGAACTCGCTCAACGCCTCTTCGAGGGGCTTCGCTACCTTGACGATCGCGCTGTGGACTTCATTCTCTGTCCGTTGCCGGAACTCTCCGGCGGCCTCACCGCTGCCATCCGCGACCGTCTAGAAAAAGCCGCACGTTCTGCCTGACCCTTCGCCGTATGTCATCAATATCGCATGCTTTCATCAACGCTGTCGCCGTTGCCTGTTCGAAGTGCTTGGTTCTTGTCGTATCAAGCCTTACTCGCCAACTGCTCCGCAAAGGCATCCAGTGACAGATTCCGCAACAGATTCCGCCTCATCCCGCTTGTCACCTGATCGAGCGCGCGGCTCGCATTCTCGATCCAGCTGAAACTTACGGATTGCGAAAGCTTCTCCAGCTCAGCGCGCAAATCCACATTCCGCAGCCGCTCCGGCGTTCCCGCTCCCAGCAGTAAAATGTCTTCGAGCAATAATCCCAACGTTCGCAGCAGGGCTGTCGTCTTCACCTGCCCATCCGCTCCCGCCCGGTACGTCTCCGTCATCTTGAACAGGGCCGAATGATCCGGGTCCACTACCGCCGACCGCAGCAGCAACATAGCATCCGACCGCGCAGCAACATAGCTCTCGAGATCGAACCCAAGCGCCCGTCCCGCAGCGCCCTGCGCCAGCCTTGCCACCAAAGCCCGGTGCTTCGGCACCCAATCCGGCCTTTGATCCGCAAGCAGCATCTCGAGTTCTTCCAGCGGCAACGCTCCCAGCCGGACGACCGCGCATCGCGACCGGATCGTCGGCAGGAGCTCTCCGGGATTCTCCACGCAGAGGATCAAATGCGCATAATCTGGCGGCTCCTCAAGAACCTTCAGCAGGGAATTGGCTGCTTCCTTCATAAAGTTCCCCGAAGTGATAATGAAAACCTTCCTGGGGCCCTCCGCCGGCAGATACTGCGCGCTCTGAATCACCGACCGCACTTGTCCCAGTTTGATCAGCAACTGTGGAGGATCCGGCGGCACAATCAGCACGTCGGGATGCTGCTGAATCAGCACTCGCGTCTCTTTCTTATCCGTCTCGCGAAGTTCCTCGCGCGCCGCCATTGCCGTCGCCACCAACGCATCCAACGCCGCCGCCGACCCGATGCGCGTGCAGTTCTTACAGACTCCGCAGTAGCTCGCCAAGGATTGTCCTGTCGACCACAACTCCCGAGGCTGCCGCTCGCACTCCAACGCCATCGTCAGCATCAGCGCCAACGTGTACTTACCCGCCCCCTGCGGCCCCGAAATGATCAAAGAATGCGGCAGACGCCCTGCGGCGATCGCCATCCGCAGCCCCTCGACAGCATGCGTGTTCCCGTGAAAGTCATTGAATGTAGCTGGCAAAGTCACCCTTTTAGCCTACCCCACTCAAACTCTCCATCGCCAGACTCAGCCGCCTATCACGGTCGATTGCTTTCGATACTTTCCACAGCGATAGTGGTGCGACGCTCCGCGCGCATCAGAACCGCATCCTTCGGCCGCAGCGTGATCTTCTCCTGAATGACAGGAGGAGCCGACTCGGCATACGTCAATCTCCACTTCTGCGCCAGCGTAGCGATCGAGAGAACGCCTTCCATCCACGCAAACGACTCCCCAATACACTGCCGCGAGCCGCCGCCAAACGGAAAATAGAGATACTTATGCCGGGCCGCCTTCGCCTCCGCTGTGAACCGCTCTGGCTCAAACCGCAGCGGGTCTGGGAAGTACTCCGCCGACCGTCCCATAATGTACTGACTGAGGAAGAAGTGCGCCCCAGCCGGAATCCGATACGGTCCCAGCTCGATCGGCACAAGACTCATCCGCCCCATCGCCCAGGCTGGCGGATAAAGCCGCATCGACTCTGCAAATACCATCTCCGTGTACTTCAAGCGCGGATAATCACCGAGCGTCGGCACCCGACCTGCCAGTACTGAGTCCAACTCCGCGTGCATCTTTGCTTCCGCTTCCGGATTTTGAGATAACAGGTACCAGGTCCAAGTCAGAGCATTTGCCACCGTCTCAAAACCTGCCAGGAAGATCGTGAGTACCTCATCGCGCACCTGCGAATCTGTCATGGTCTCGACCTCACCGGTCGGCTTCCCATTCGTATCGAGTACTTCAATATGCGAGCTCAAGAGCATCGACAATAAGTCTCCGCGGTCAGACTCGACGCCCGCGTCTTCGGCATTCAACTTCAAGCGCCGATGTTCAGCGATGATCCTGTCCACGATCGCATCCAGCCTCGCCTTCGACTTGCGAAACTTCATGATGCCCGGAATTGGCAGCTGGAGAAACAGCTCGATCCTGGGGAACGCAACGATGAAGTTGTAAAGCCCCATGATTGTATTCACCTCGTCGTTGATGCTCCGAATGTCATCGTCCACCTGCATATCGAAGAGTGTCCGCGCGACGATCTCCAGTGACAGGTCCATCGACGCGGAGGCAATGTCAAAGACCTCGCCATCTTTCAGCCGCGATGAAAAGGCGAGCGCCGACTCGACAATCTCATCCGCATACGCCGCAATCCGCTGACGATGAAAGGCCGGAGCGGCAATCCGTCGCTGACGCATATGAAACGGCTCTTCGGACGTGATCAGCCCCTCGCCAAGCAACACCTTCATGCGTTGCACGGTGCGTTCTTTACCGAACGACGCACCCTGCGTCACCAGAATCTCGCGAACATAGTCCGGGTCGTTTACGAAGACGATTGGCGTCCCCAGGAATTGATAACAGGCGATGTTCCCGTACTCCGCATGCAGGTACTCAAACAACAAGATCGGGCTGCCCAGCTTGACCCACTTCTTATGCGCATAGAAGGGAAGCGACCGCTTTAGACCGGGCGGTAACTTCCACGGCCCATCTTTCCAAGCGCCCCGCTTCACCATCAACGCACCGCCAGCCGAGCGTTCACGATCTCCCGCACCGCCCGCTCGATCTCATCCACACTTCCGTTGCTGCGAATCTCGATGACACGCTTCGGTTCTCGTGCAGCGATGGCTTCGTAGGCTGCGTGGATTCGCTGGTAGAACGCGTCGCCTTCACGCTCGAAGCGGTTTTCGTCGGTACCGAACTGTTCGGCGTGCTGCAGATTTCGGTGTCTCGCCCGCCTGAGCGATGTCGCGAGGTCCGGCAGGAGAAGGACGGTCAATTCCGGCTGTAGACCATTGCAGACGGCCCCGTGCATTGCCAGGATTCGTTGTGACCCAAGCCCGCGACCGGCTCCCTGGTATGCCTCAGAGGAATCCGTGTAGCGATCGCACAGAACTACCTCGCCACGTTCAAGTGCGGGGAGGATCACCTCAGCGATGGACTGCGCACGATCGCTGAACATCAACGCCATTTCGGCCAGTGGAGCGATCGGGCCCAGCGCCGCCTCGGACTTCGAGTCAAGCAAAATGCCGCGCACGCGGTCCCCGAGCGCTGTTCCACCGGGCTGACGCAGGGTGGTCACGACGCGTCCCTGGCTTTCGAGCCACCCCGCCAGCCGCTTCAACTGGGTCGTCTTGCCCGACCCGTCCAATCCTTCAAACGTAATGAAAAAGCCACGTGCCATCGAGTTCAAGTCTAGACCACGGGCGAGCGCAGCCCTGTACCGGAGCAACGCGACAACCCCATCTTTCAAGTAGTCACAACAGCACGCGAAGCGTCCAAAACGATGGCCATTCTCGATTAGCGCGTAGTGGTCTTCAGGTTTGGCAGCCAGTCGACTCCGCCATCGCGGATCACGATGGTGTAAGGACCCTCAGCGCCCTCTCTAATTTCGGGGCCAGTCACTGTATGGTCTTTGCGCGTGCTATCGGTCCAAAGCAGCTTCAGGGGAGCGGTACCCTGCACCTTGAAACGGTAGTGAAAGTCCGCGTTCGGGGCGATGCGTTCGGTGCCGAAGCTGGCGCTCGGATAATCGACTTCGACCTGGGTGATGGGCTGCGCGGTGTGGTTGCTGACGGTCGCGTCGACGAAGGCTGAGTGGCACCCTGCAAGCGTTACGACTAGACCCGACAGCACCAACGCACGACTCATCCGCATCTCTGAAGGATATCAGCCGAGATCAGGTGAACTTGCCGACCTTCTTGCGGGCGCAGGGTTCGCGCCGAAAGCATTCGGGCGAATGGTCGTTGACCATGCCTGCGGCTTGCATCCACGCGTAGCAGATGGTGGGCCCGCAGAACTTGAAGCCACGCAACTTGAGTTCTTTCGAGACCTTTTCGGAAAGCGGCGTGCTGACAGGAATCGGGCCGGTATTCTGGATGGGTTTGCCGCCGACCATCTCCCAGGCGAGCGCGCCGAAGTTCTGGCCTGCGTCCTGCATTTTGCGGAAGATCTTCGCGCCTTCGATGGTGGCGGCGATCTTGGCGCGGGCGCGGATAATGCGGGGGTCGCCCATGAGGCGCTCAATATCTTTCTCCGTAAAGCGTGCGACTGCTGCTGGGTCGAAGGACTTGAACGCGGCTTGAAAAGCCTCGCGCTTGCGGAGGACGATCGACCATGACAGACCTGCCTGAAAGCCTTCGAGCATGAGCAGCTCCCAGAGGGCGCGGCTGTCGGTGAGCGGAACTCCCCACTCCTGGTCGTGATATTGCTGCATGAGTTCGTCGGATTGTGCCCAGGCGCAGCGAAGTTTTGGTGGCGGCATTTCGACAGCATACCCCCCACCCCTGCCATAAAGACCGAAAGTATTCAAAACACGTCGGTCAAGTCTGGACCTCGAGCTTGCCGAGTATGGTCGCCCGTTGCACCAGTTCCGTTGCACCCGCTTTTCGTTGAGCCCTGACTGCTGCCTTCTCCTAGAGGGTTAGTCTGCGGTTCGTGTCCATAAAGCCTTGACGTGGATGGTGAAGAGAGGAGGACCTTAGAATGGAGCACCATGAGAAAGTTTTTAGGAGATCTTCCGTCGATGCAAACGTTCTTGATCGCCGCTTGTCTTCTTTTTGCATCGTTTTATGGGACTGTGGTGTCATGTGCGCAGCAGACTGAACCGGTCCCGCAGGTGCCCAAGCCGGTGCCGGTACCTCCGCTCCACCGGTCGGTGCCAATGAAGGAGCCGACCGATCCTCCGGCGCAGGATGTCGTCGACAGCCATGACCAACTGACGTTTCATCTGCCACCTGGCTGGAATTTGTCGCAGAAGGATGGCGAGATCAGCTCGTTTCACCTCGATGCGCGGACTGCCCCGCGTCAGTCGCGGCTCCACTACGCGGCATCGCTGGCGTTCAACCCCTATCCGCAATCGACGTTTGAAGGCGAATTTTTTTATATCTCGTCGACGCCCGGGCTTTCGACGGCAGCCTGCGCGATGCAGACGGCGACAAAACCCTTTACGCCTTTGTCTCCGACCACGATCGACGACCAGAAATTTACGCGCGGCAAAGATGAGCACGGGAAGATCTGCACCGAATCGAGGGATGTGGCGTATACGGCAGTTCGTCATGGCTCGTGCCTAAGGATCGACCTGGCGATCAATACTTTTTGTGGTGGAGAGGTTTCGGGTGCGCAAGATCTGACGGAGGATCAGTTGGGGCATTTGTATAAGCGGTTGCAGGACATTATGAATTCGGTCCACTTCACCCATTAGGCGAAGCATGGCGCAGCGATCGTTCGCTACACGGCTGGTGGCTGGACAGCGTGGGGGCTCGTTTGTCGCTGTTTCATCAGTCGAAGATGGGCACGATCTTTGCGGTCACTCCGTTCCCTACCTCAACGATCGCGATCGAAACCGGCAGCTTAAATCGCCGCGGTCCGGCGCTGCCCGGGTTGAGGTAAAGGACTCCGTCGCGGCTCTCGAGAGACGGTTGATGTGAGTGCCCGCTCACGACGACATCGATCCCCGCCGCTTGCGGGTTTACGTCAAGGTCATGCGCGGAATGGACGAGGTAGAAGAGCTTGCCACCAAGCACGACGGCATCTGTCGGCGGCAACTCGGCACAAGGGCCGTGAGTGTCGACGTTGCCGCGAATCGCTGTGACCGGGGCGATCTGGCGCAGGCGGTCGAGGATTGCCGAGTCGCCGACGTCCCCGGCATGCAGGATGTGATCGACGCCTGCGAGGGCCGTGAGCGCTTCCGATCGCAAAAGACCGTGGGTGTCCGAGATGATTCCAATTTTCATGGCTACAATCCTGCCGACATGCGAGTTCGCGAGTCGAGGTAGTCGCGGAGGGCATCGCCGATAAAGTTGAACGAGAGCACCGCGAGCATGACCGCGAGGGCAGGGAAGACGACCATGTGTGGCGCGTCGAAGAGGTGCGAGCGGGCCTCGTTAAGCATGGAGCCCCAGCTTGCGGCAGGAGCGGGGATACCGAGGCCGAGGAAGCTCAGAGTCGCTTCAGCGAGAACCGCGCCGGCCATGCCGATGGCTGCCTGCACGATGAGCGGTTGGATGATATTGGGCAGGATATGCACCATCATGAGTCGCATGTCCGAGGCTCCGAGGGCGCGGGCTGCTTCGACGAACTCCCGTTCTTTAACCGCCATCACTTGCGCCCGTACAAGGCGTGCGTAGCCGACCCATCCAGAGATCGATAGAGCGAGGATCAAATTCACCAAGCCCGGGCCTAGAAAGGCGACGAAGGCAATTGCCAGGAGGATTCCGGGAAGCGCCATGAAGGCGTTCGTGATGTAGACGTTGATGAAGACATCGGCCCATCCGCCGTAGAAGCCGGCGATCGCTCCACTGATGACCCCCAGGATTAGGGACAAGCCGACCACGCTCACGGCGACGATGAGCGAGATTCTTGCGCCATAGAAGGTTCTGGCGAGGATGTCGCGGCCCAATTCGTCGGTGCCGAAGGGGTGGCTGATGGTGGGGAGGGCCATGCGAGAAGTGAGGTTGAGCTGGGCGGGATCGTGGGGCGCGATCCACGGGGCGAGGAGCGCACAGGCGACGAAGAGGAGTAGAAGACAGACTCCTACGGTCGCGAGGGGCTGCTTTCGCGCCCAAAATGAAACTTGGTTTGCATTCATCTCAATCCTTTATATCCCGCAAACCATTTCGGATTTAGGATACGACAAGGCTTTCCCTACGCTAAGACGTTTACCATGAATGGGTCCCGTCCATGCCTCAAGAAACAGACAAATTGAAGATCCTCATCTATGGGCTGAACTATGCCCCGGAGTTGACGGGGATCGGCAAATATTCGGGCGAAATGGCGGAGTGGCTGGTAGGGCGTGGCCATGAGATCCGGGTGGTGACGGCACCGCCGTATTACCCCGAGTGGCGGATTCATGAAGAGTATCGCGGCCGCCTGTACCGTTCCAGGCGGCTGGAGAACGGATGTCTGGTGTGGCGTACCCCGGTGTATGTTCCGAGACAGCCCAGTGGATTGAAACGTGTGCTGCACCTCATTTCATTCGTTCTGGGGAGCCTTCCGGTGATGCTGGTGCAGATTTTTCAGAAACCGGACATCGTGATTACCGTTGTGCCAACGTTTTTCGGTGCGCCGCTGGGGCTGTTTGTCGCGCGGGCCGCGGATGCCGTGGCGTGGCTGCACATTCAGGACTTTGAGATGGACGCGGCGTTCGCTTTCGGGATCCTGAAGTCGAAAGGCTTTTTGCGGCAGACGGCGCTCTCAGCAGAGCGGGTTTTTATGCGGAGATTTGCGCGAGTTTCCAGCATTTCGGCCAAAATGGTCGAACGCGCGCAATCGAAGGGCGTCCTCTCGGAGAGGACGGTGCTGTTTCCAAACTGGGTGGATGTAGAACAGATTTTTCCGTTGACCGGAGCGAATCCTCTGCGCGAGCAGTTGGGTCTGGATGACAAGATCGTTCTGCTTTATTCGGGGAATATGGGCACAAAGCAGGGACTGGAAGTGCTGGCGCCGCTGGCAAGGGCGTTCGCTCCGACGGGCGAAGTAGCGGACGACCGGGTCCATTTCCTCTTTTGCGGGGATGGTGCATTTCGACCCCGGCTCGAAATGCTGCTGCAAGGACTTCCGAATGTGACACTTCTGGCGCTGCAACCGGTTGAGCTGTTGAATGAGCTCTTGAATGCGGCGGATATCCACCTTTTGCCGCAGCGTGCGAGCGCGGCGAATCTGGTGATGCCCTCGAAGTTGACCGGGATTTTAGCCTCCGGTCGCCCCGTGGTTGCGACGGCCCATGCCGGAACACAGGTTGCGCAAGTGGTCGACAACGGTGCGGCGGCGTGTGGCCGCGTGGTGCCTCCGGAGGATGTGATCTCGCTTCGTCAGGCGGTGGCTCAGCTTGTCGCCGATCCAGAACTGCGCCGTCGCATGGGAAATAACGCGCGTGACTACGCGGTCAGGTGCCTCGGCCGCGAAGAGACGCTGCTGCAATTTGAGCGGGATCTGCTGGAAGCGGTTCCGGCGATGATGCAGGCGAAAGCGGCGAAGCAGCTTCGCTCCGCGGTCGCCCCGGTTGCCGAGCGGTGACGCGTGGCTTGATCGGTGGTTATTGATTTTGGCTGGAACGAGCGAGTCTTCTCCACTCGAACAGGGTCTGTTGTTCTATGAGGCATTTGAAGTGGTTGCTTGGCGCCTGGATGATCCTGCTGTCAATGGCTCCGCTTGGTCTGCGAGCTCAGGGAGATGCTGGCGGGACCACTTTCGTTCCGGCTCCGACAGTGGCCGAGCGCTTCCTGTTGGCGGCAGCGAATCAGGATCGGATCGCGCATCAGTTGCGTCCGCTGCATGTGGACGAACACCTTGTGCTTGCCGCTCGCTTACACGCGGTTGAGATGGTCAATCACCACAATATCTCGCACCAGTTTGCGGGCGAACAGGATCTTGCCGCGAGGGCGGGGGACGCTGGCGCCCGCTTCTCCTTGGTGACGGAAAACGTTGCTGAAGCGCCGAACTCGTCCGAGATTCACGACCTGTGGATGCACTCCGCAGGTCATCGAGCGAACCTGCTTGATCCGAATGTGGACGCCGTTGGGATCGCCGTGATCCAGTCGCATGGTGAGTTTTATGCTGTGGAAGACTTCGCCCATACGCTGGAGCGGCTGACGCTTCAGCAACAGGAGTCGACTGTCGCTGAGCTGCTTGCGCGATCGGGTCTGCAGCTCAATCCGCCGAACGAGGATGCGCGCCAGACATGCCAGCTCTCGACGGGATATGTCGGCAGCCGCAGACCCTGGTTCGTGATGCGTTATACGTCGTCAGATCTTCACCAACTGCCGGAGCAGTTGACGAGCAAGATTGCAACGGGCCGCTTTCGGGAAGCGGTTGTGGGAGCTTGTCTGACGGGGCATCAGAGCCCATTCAGCAGTTACTCGCTTGCCGTGCTGCTGTATCCCTAAGCCGTGACCGGGCCCGCAGCCGCCAGTTCTTCGGTAGATGCCGGCTGGGTGGGCTCCATTTCGAGCAGATCGTTGAAACGATTGAAGTAGTTGAAGAGCCCGATCGCCGCCATCAACTCGACTACCTCGCCTTCGTCAAAGAATTCCCGCAGCCGTTCGAAGTCGGCAACGGTATAGCCGTGCGCGTCGAGCGTCATCACCTCAGCCAAGTGGATGGCCACCTTTTCTCGTTCCGTGAAAAGATCGCTGGAGGCACTGTGGTGGAGCGCGGTGAGCTGCTCGTCGGTCCACCCGAGCCGCTTAGAGAGAGCGGTGTGCGACGCAAGGCAGTACGGAGTCCGGTTGAGCTGCGAGGTGCGGACGATGACCAGCTCTTTGAGCGCGGTGGTAAGGGTGCCGGTCTTGAGCACGGCATTCATGTGCGCGATGATGGTTTCGAAGATTTCCGGGCGATGCGCCATGGTACGAAACATATTGGGCACGTTGCCGCGGTCGCGCAGAACCTGGTCGTAGATCGCAAGGGATTGTCCCTCGACCTCATCGCGTTGCAACCGTGAAAGCCTTGGCATAGGGATCTCCTGAACCGGAATGTTCACTATCTTAGACCGTCGCGGCCTTGTCCTGCAGGGCGTGGTTTGTTATAACTAAGCAAGAGGGCGCATCCCCCGCGCATGCATTATTCCTGAGTAGCTCAATGGCAGAGCATTCGGCTGTTAACCGAAGGGTTGTAGGTTCGAGTCCTACCTCAGGAGCCATATTTATCAAGCACTTGCAAGACCTCCTTCCGCTCCACTCCGTCAAACTTCGTCAAATTGCTATCTGACCCTGTTCAGGTGCCTCCAAGGCCTTGCGGATGTTCCTGCCTTTGAGTCCCAGCTTTTCAGCCGGAGACCAGCCTTCGAGTACCGCCGTCGCGCGGGAGTTGACCGCACGAGCTACATTCGCGTCAAGAGTCTGCACGTACACATTGCCGGTAGTGGTAATGCTGGCGTGACGTAACGCGCCCTGCGTGTCCTTCAGCGTCCCGTGGTTCTGCATGTCGGTTCCCATCGTCCGGCGCATCACCTGAAACGTGACGAGCCGGTCAGGAATGCCAAGCCTCCGTGAGACCGGCCTTATCCGCCAACGCAGGAAGTTCTTTCCGTCGCGGGGTACTGCCTGTCCTAACCGTTCTCCTCGTCCGAAGGTCGGGAACATCAACGCTTCAGGCGAACAGTCCGTGCAGAGAGCCTTCCAGGCTTCGATGAAAGGCCTGACTGGCTCCGGCACAGGGATAGGAGCCTTGCTGGCCTTCGTCTTGAGCCGTTCCTTGTAGAACACTCCTTCGTAAGCCGTGCCATGGGGCATCAGTGCTTCGCCCGTCCAGCACTTCCACTGCAGTCCGAGAGCTTCACTCGCACGCGGCCCACAGAAGAGCCCAATAGACATCAGACAGAGATCGTGCGCGTCTTCGATCGCTCCGAGAAGCGCGAGGATCTGCTCTCGCGACATGACGGGCTTTTCGACTGGTTCGGTCAACGGCATGGTGACATCCTCTGCTGGGTCTTCGGTCAAATACTTCTGTTTCCTAGCCATACGAGATATTGCACGGATGTTGGAGAAGCACTGGCGAACCACTGCTCCCGAGTATCCCTTTGCTGCAATTCCATTGAGCCAAACCTGAATTTCAAACGTACTCAGGTCGCGCAACGGTTGATCTCCGAAGTGCGAGATCAGATAATGCCCTAGCTGGTAGGTGTTCGTCTTCTTGTAAGCCGGACTCCAACCGCCTTGGCGCATCGGGATATAACGCTCTTCAACAAACCACCGAAACGTCACCGAATCATCTGGAGGAAGCGTCGGAGTCGGACCGACCCCTTGGGTCTCCTTCAGAATGATTTCTTGTAGCATCTGTTCCGCCTTCCACTTCGGCGTGTTTGCCTTGGGACAGATGCGAACGTTCCGCTGCTTTCTTACTTCCTTTCCGTCCTGGTCCTTTCTGTAGACCAGATACTGGCCGTACCACATCTTGATCCGCTTACCTGTGAGGTAAACGGTGCCCTTCTGATACTTCATTGCCATTTCATTCTCCGATTCTGCTTCTGGTCCTGGTCGTGGAGAACACGTTAATCATCCTCCAAATTGACGTTGAAAAGAAGTGCGAGAGGTCGTTAACCTCTCCATGAACTCTTCAACGTCGGCGCAGCGATATCGCATCAAGGTCCCGAGCTTTACACCTCGGATCTTGGGAGGCCGGCGCGTTGTGTGGTCGCGTACCCACCGCTCTGATACGCCCAGTCGCGTGGCTACTTCGCGAGCATTCAGAAGACGTTCCTGAACAGGAAAGCTGATCGTGCCACGTTGGTCCGCGCGACTGTCTACGATCGGCTGCAACGGAGATGACGCTTCCATCCATCCAGCATTCCGAGCTGATGATTCCGATACCGGGGGTTTGCGGATTGATGGCGAGGCTTGAGGCACATAGTTGAGGTTCTTGGCAGAGCTTGGCATGGATTTCCCCTTCGGTTGTGAAGTCTTCGAGACGATTAGCGGGTCGTGAAGGGAACTGTTGTCTCGCACATAATGCTGCGGTTCCCAAGTCTGAAACATCTCGATTCTGAAAGCCGAAAGCAGACGCGTCCAATACTTCTTATCTTTGCTACCCGTGGCAGAAGTTATAAAGGCCGCTTCCCCTCGAAACTGCTGAGCACCTCCAGGTAACTAGGCACCTTGAAGTAACCTGTTGACACTACGGATACCTGCGGCGAAGGATTAGGTATGGATTTTCCACAGTCCAGCGTGGGATGCACGGCCACCACAAGCGGAGTACCGGGCCATGTCAGATTCCGTAGAGTTTCGTCATCTCGAATATCTGGTTGCTATTGATGAAGGAAAGAACTTCACCAGGGCGGCTGAGAAGTTATATCGATCTCAGCCGGCGATCAGTCAGCAGGTACGGGGGCTTGAGGGAGACATCGGCTTCCCCATCTTTGTGCGTCGCGGTCGAGATGGCGTTGAGCCGACCCCTGCCGGCGAGCTCGTATTAGGCTGGGCACGGACTGTTTTATCGGAGCGGCGCGAGATCTTTGCCATTGCTCGGGCGATCCATAGAGGAGAGGTCCCGACGCTCAAGATGGGGTTCTCAGCTTTCGTGAACGCCACTCTGTTGACCACTTTTCGTCAGTCATATTCAGAACTGTTTCCTAAGTGTGAAGTCGTGTTCTCAGGCGGCGATTCGACATTGATTATGAAGCGACTCACGGCAGGAACTTTGGATTGTGCGATCCTGCCGTGCCCCATCGACGACAGGATGTTGGATGTGATAACCGTCGCTCAGTCTCAACTGGTCGTGTGCATGCGAGACGATGATCCGTTGGCTGCTCAGACACATCTTGATGTACATGAGATCGCACCGCGTATCAGGGTGTTTAGGGACCCGGAGCTACATCCTTCTGCGCACGCCCATTTAGTGCATCTCTTCGCCGAGGTTGGCATCCCGATCACGATTGCCAATTCCGTGACCAATCCAGCCGACATTCAATGGATGGTGCGCGAGAACTACGGACTTGCTTTCATTGATGAAGCACTCCCGCTTGAAGCGGGTCTAACGACGCGCCCGATTGCAGGAGTCAATTGGTCGGCTCAAACGGCCTTTGTTGCGAACAAGAATGGGAAGCATATAGCACTTCCATTCATCCAGAAATTTATCAAACAGGAAGGTCTTGTCGTCCGGCGGAAGCGGCCTCGTGGAGAGCGCCCTCAGCCACGACAATTAGAGCTCCTCGGATAGTCCCCTTCCATAAGCAAAACTTTGCTTTCCCTAAAAAAGAAGACTTGGACTCAGCACCACCAAGTGACCTAGTTTCCTGACATGGCAGTCACCACAAGCCATCAGGAGAATGAACATGCCACTTCGTCAGAGTCTTAACCACCTGAGCCGGAAGGTTACGCAAGCACTTCGCGTAATGATGCCGACGCTCTTTGTGCTCGCGTTTGCGGGCGTTGCCCATGCCCAAGGAACGATGGATTTCTCCGGCGCTCAGACGCTTATGGGAACTTTCAAGACGTTCGCTGTCTATGCGGGCGCTGTCATCTGTTTCGGCGGTCTGATCTTCGCCGGCATTCGGATGATGAGCGGTCGCTTTCAAATTCTTGCCGTAGACACAATTCACGAATCCACCACCAACCCCCGCCGTACCTTCGATGAGGCCAAGCTGCATGAGCTTGCCGACTCCATCAAGCACAACGGCCTGATTCAGCCGATCACAGTGAGGCCGAATAACCAAGGCTTCGAGATCGTCGCAGGAGCCAGGCGCTATCGCGCGGCGCAGCTTGCGGAGTTGTCTTCCGTTCCCGCCCGTATCGTCGAGATCGACGACGCCAAGGCGCTCGAATGGCAGTTAGTCGAGAACTCACAGCGTGTGGACGTTCACCCTTACGAAGAGGCGCAGGGCTTCCAACGCTTGCTCGACATCCCCGGCTATGACGTTGCCGCCTTAGTCGAGAAGTCAGGCAAGAGCGCAAGCCACGTCTACGCTCGTCTGTCCCTCCTCCAACTCATGCCCACTGTGGCCGAGGCCTTCACCCAGGAGCGCATCACCGCCAGCCACGCCAACCTCATCGCCCGTCTCCCGCAGGAAAGCCAGGCCGAAGCCTTCGAGCAGTGCTGGCGCAAGGACTGGCAGGACAAAGAGCCGCACCTGTTACCCGCCAAGCACCTTGCCGCATGGATACAGGCCAACCTCTACCTGTCCCTTGCGGATGCTCCCTTCGACCGCGAAGACCCCACCCTTAACCCCACTGCCGGAGCTTGCACCACCTGTCCCCGCCGCAGCGGATACAACACGTCTCTCTTCTTCGACGTGCAGGGCGACCAGTGCCTCGACTCCGCTTGCTACCACAACAAGGTCGAGGCATTCCTTGACCGGGAAATTGCAGCCCATCCCGGCCTCGTCCAGATCGAGAACGGCTGGCGCAATCCCAAGGAACAGCGACCGGGAGCCGTCCAGCGCGGCCACGTTCGGGAGCTTGAAACCGCAATCGACAACCCGGACGCGGAACCAGTGATGCCGTGCGAAGCCGCCAAACCTGCCATCGTCGTGTACGGCAAGCAGCTTGGCCGCAAACTCACCGTTTGCACGGACAAGCATTGCCCCGTGCATGACCCGCAAGCCGCAGCCGAAGCAGCCGCCAACCCTGCCCCGACCATGGCACCCGCGCCAGAGGCCGAGACCGAGGAGGAAGCCGCCGAACGTCAGGCAGAGTTCGAGCAGCGCCGAGCGGAGCATGAGGAAGAACAGCGACGCAGAGAAGAAGAGCGCAAACAGCAATTCGAGAGAGAACAGGCAGAGCACGAAGCCGAGCAGACCCGCCGGGAGGAATTGCGGAAGACTCGCGAAGCCACATTCGAGCGCATCGTGGCGCAGGCCCCGACTGCGTTCAGCCCCACTCAGTTGCGCGTCTTGCTTCGTGCCATCGTCAACCTTGACCCCTACACCTTCGCCGACGATCTGGCCGACGACCTCGCAGGGGAAAACGAGAACGAACAGCGCACCGCCGAGGAGGTTCTGCTGTACACCATCGACAGCCTTACAGACGACGGGCTGACCGGCTTTGCAATCCGGCTTGCCCTTGCCGGACACCGAGGAATTCCCCGCGAAGGCGAGTTCGATTTCCTTGCAGAAGCGGAAGCGGTGTTCATGCCACCATTGCCAGAAATTGAGGAAAGGCCGAAGAAGACGAAGAGGCCAACCCCCATCAAGGCAGTTTCTAAGCCAGTCAAGATGGTACAAGCGAAGAGGCCGAAATCATCGAAGAAGAACATCGCAGCTTAGCTTCGGTGCGGGAGCCTCTACCAGAGGCTCCCGTTGCACCACCGACAGGCGGGGCCGTTCCTTCCCCTGCACCCCTCCCAGCTAAAATCGCAGGAGACGTTCCCCCTCCTGCACCTTCCCCTTTAATGCCTGCGGCGCTCTGAAAGCGAGTTGTTCGCATTCCTACAAAGGGAGCTGTCCCGATTCCGCGGCGATCAAGACACGTTCCAGCATCTCAGGGCCGTTATTGCGAGCGTTGTTGACCTTCGGATTCGCTTCGCGCATCTCCATTGCTTCCGAATCAAGCGGTCGAAGCAGATCGACCGGGAGCCGTTCCGTCTCCTCCCGGTCAAGCCACCGATCATAGTCGGCGGGATGCAAGATCACAGGCATGCGCGGATGAATCCGCGCCATCAATTCATTCGCCTCTGTGGTCACGATGGCGAATGATTGAAGCCAATGGCCCTGTCCGTCTCTCCAAGCATCCCAGACGCCGGCAAAAGCAAAGAGATTTCCGTTTGAAAGCTCAAAAGCATAAGGCTGCTTTGGCGGCTTGCCTTCCTTTGGCCATTCGTAAAAGGCACTCACAGGAACGAGGCAACGCCGCTTCTTGACTGGCTCACGCCAGGTCTTCGCTGTCACGATGGTCTCAGCTCGGGCATTGATCGTTGTAAGGCCTTTGGCGTCGCTCAAGTTTTTCGTAAAGAACGGGACTAGAGCCCACCGCGCGAGGACGAGCTCCCGCCGTCCGGTTTCGCGGGATTGCCGAACGATCGGCTGCGATGTCGTCGGAGCGATGTTGTAATCTGCGTCGGGCATTGGCAGACTGTCGAGATCGCCGTCGGCGTGGAACCACTCAGCTATCTTCTGCTTATCGCTTCTTCTCGCGTACCTTCCGCACATGAAGCCCTCCGACATGCTGCGCAGTCTTAAACACTTTCCACAGGGCATTATCGCATCTTCGCCTTGTCTTCGCCTATACTCGCCTCATGAAAGTCTCCGGCTTTGAACGAAAGACTGACTGGCCAAAACTAGGGCCATCCCTTCTCATCGCCACTGCGTTGATCGTTGCGATCCGCACGGCCAAGTGGGCGGCCAGGCCAGCAGGCGACGCGCAACTCTCGGACGTCGATCCGAAGCTAGATCAGGAGGTTAGTTTTGCTGCTCGTATTTCCATCCGAGTGATGCACGAGCTCTTGCACAAACACGCCAGTCTTTTCCCACAGAAGTTCGATCCGATTTATGAAGCCGGGAGTGAGGAAGATAGTCCAGCGTAAGGGCAAGAGGCCTAGTTCTGAGGGTATTAAGGCGCGGACCCGACAGGAACCGGGATGGCATTCGTCAACGAATTCAGCATTTGATCGTTGAGGAGAGGGTCGGGCCCTAACGACCCCAGCGGTGCTGACTGCAGTTTTTTCTAACGATCCTTCTCCGCTGACAGAGCCCTACTCACCCTTCTGCTGCGTTCTAGCAGTCTCTGCAGACTTCACCTTTATAGGGATCCACTTTCTTCTTCATGGCAATTGCTGTAGACGAGCAGCCTCCAGCCCACTGCTTCGAAGACCGAACGCCGGAAGGTGCGTCAGCGCGCTCAACGACACGAAAGCCGCGCTCCTTCCAGTAGAGATCGGCATCTGTTGTCAGAAGGTAAACCTCCGTAATTCCGTGATCTGCTGCCCAGCGCAAACGATCCTCGGTGAGCCGATGCCCAAGACCATTCCCACGCATTTCAGAAGAGACGACAACTGAACGAAGCAATGCCTCGCTTCCGTATATCTCAATCCCAGCCGCGCCTACGATCTTGCCGCTGCCCGTTGTCGCAAGCGTATATTGCGACCCGAACTGCGCCCCAGGATCGAGAGGCGCGAGTTGCGCGGATGCGAGAAGTTCTTCGACGGCGAGCCGGTCAACTTCCAAGGCCGAACGGAAATGGATGAAGTCTTGAGTCGCTGATGACGATGACATACCGTGCCTGTCTTGAGGGTGTTCGCTTGTCACGGAAGGCGCCTGAATCCGTCGAAAAACGTCCGGATTCAGGCACCCATTCAATCGCATGGAGCCTGGAGACAAACGGCTAAGCTACGGCAGGAACATTGCAGCCGCAGACTGCCCCTGCCACTTGATCCGTATGGGTATCGCAGCACGCGGGAGCACAGCAGGCTACTTCGGGCATAACCGCTTCTTCCGGCAGATTGTCTTTGAGGACGACGAACACCTCCCACTCATTGCCGTCAGGATCGAGCACCCAGGTCTTGTCCTGCGTTGCGAAGCAGCAGTTCGTCTGCATCTCATCGCGCGTTACGAGTCCGAGCTCGTGCCAGTGCTGACGGATTGCGAGAACATCATCTGTACTGGACACCTGAAAGCCGAGGTGCGAGAGGGCCCCCGGTTCGTTGAACGGATGCTCATTCAACGTGAAATTGAGGGAAGGGTTGGCGATATCGAACTTCGCGTAGGCGGATCTGATCTTGGTCGGCTCGACACCGAACAGCTTCCGATAAAACTCCAGGCTATTGCCCAGATTTTTTACGTTTATTGCAACGTGCGCTTTCAGGATCGAAACTTCCATCTCAGCCGCCTCCATATGCGGTAACCCAAATATATGTGCGCTAGATACATGTGTCAAGGCAGATATATGGAAAGAAGTCCCTGAGCCCCTGAAATCCCTTTGCAAATGATTTTGGCGATTGCGTCGCAAACCTTTACCCTCAAAGCTGCGGCTTATGGAGAACCTGACCTCATACTTCAAGGGATTGGCGGACGAGAATCGCCTCCGCATTCTCAATCTCCTCTTTCATGGGGAACTTTGCGGATGTGATATTCAACTCGTACTGGATGCGACTCAATCCAATGTCTCTCGGCACCTCAGCTATCTGAAAAACGCCGGTCTCGTGGCAGATCGCCGCGTCGCTAACCGGGTGTATTACCGGCTGGAACACGCGGGTGAGGAAGGGACGGAAAGGCTTCTCGCCTTCCTCGGAGTAGTTTTTGGAGACAACGCTCTCTTGAAGCAGGACCGGAAGCGTTTGCTGGCTGCGATCAAAGATGGGTCTTGTTCGGTTGCGGACTCAATGGCCGCAAAGCCATTACCAGCTAAGAAACGGTCGTCAAAGAAATGACACGCTAGATTCGATGAATCTCACCGTTGCGTGTTGAGTGCGCGGCTCCAGGCCTGCGCTCCCATTTGGACAGGGTCCCAAGGGCTGGACAATGGCGGTGTGTAGCTCAGATCGAGTTCATTCAACTCTTCGACATCCATGCGGTGGAAGAGAGCCGCCGCGAATATATCAACCCGCTTCGACACCTCCGACTGCTTATGGCCGAGAAGTTGGGCCCCGAGAAGTTTGCCCGACTGACGGTCACCTGTGACCCGAACATAAAGCTCGTGGGCACCGGGATAATAGGCCTTGTGATCCCAGACCGTGACCTCATTGGTAAATGGGTCGAAGCCTGCCTTCAGCGCCTCGTCTTCGCGAAGGCCGGTTCGGGCCGCGACGAGGTTGAAGAGCTTCACCACTTGTGTTCCAAGGGAACCCGCGTACTCGCGACCGTGCCCAAGCGCGTTCTCGGCCGCGGTGCGACCCTGCTTATGAGCAGTGGTGCCGAGCGGCATATAAGTATTGCGGTTGAGAATGCGATGCCACGTCTCGACGCAATCGCCGGCGGCGTACACGTCTGGAAGGTTTGTCTCCATCCGGCGAGTCACTTGCAGCGCACCCTTCGCACCAGTCGTGATCCCGGCTGCGGCACCGAGTTCGCTGTTGGGTTTCACGCCGACCGCAACGAGAACCATCTCCGCCGTCAGTTCAACGCCCTCAGTGTCCGTAACGACTAGTTGGTCGCCCGTTTGCCGGAGTGACTGGGCTTCAACCTGGTTCCGTATGACGACCCCGTGCTGCACCATCTCTGCCTCGACTCTACGACCGAGAGACGTATCAACGGTTGCGAGGATGCTCTCGGTGCGACTAGCGACGGTCACCTGCATACCCCGGTGGGTCAAAGCGTCTGCCATCTCTAAGCCGATATAGCCTGCACCGACGATCACGGCTGACTTCGGTTGCCGTTGCTCAAGAAAGGCTTTGACCGCGAAGCTGTCTTCCATCGTGTGGAGCGGGAAGACGCCGGGCAGGTCGAAGCCCTCAATTGCAGGCTTGACCGGACGCGCTCCAGTTCCGATCAGGAGTTTGTCGTAAGGCAGTTCGATTGTGGTTCCATCGGCACGTCGTGCTGCAACTGTTTTCTTCGCAGCATCGATGTGTTCAGCCGTGTGGCTTGGCAGGAGCTTGATGCCCGGAAACTCGGTCCTATGAGCTAAAGAATGCCAGTCTGGGGTCTCGCCGCTCAGAAAGAACGGAAGACCGCAAATGCTGTAGTTCGGAAACGCGTCGGCAAGCACGAGGGTTATGTCGCAAGCAGGGTCTAATTCGTGCGCCCTGAGTCCGGCAGCGATCCCAGCGTCGCTGCCCCCAATAATCAGAAACTTCATGCTTGCCCTCGCGAATAGTTGAACTATGGTGCCGTTTCCGCCGAGTGAACCTCGAACCCGGTGTCTGACGATTTGAAGTATCTCTTGCGCAACCAGAACGCCACGTTAACAAGGCCGATCAATGCTGGAACTTCGACTAACGGCCCGATGACTCCGACGAATGCCTCGCCTGAGTTCAAGCCAAAGACCGCGACGGCCACGGCAATTGCCAACTCAAAGTTATTGCCGGCTGCCGTGAAGGAGAGTGTCGCCGTTTGCGCGTAGTCCGCGCCGAGTTTTCGCCCCATCCAGAAGCTAACGAGAAACATGATGAGGAAGTAAACGACCAGCGGGACTGCGATCTTCACGACATCGAGGGGCAGTTTGACGATGAGATCGCCTTTGAGAGAGAACATGACGAGAATGGTGAAGAGCAACGCAACGAGAGTAAAGGGGCTAATGCGCGGTATGAACTGTGTCCGGTACCACTCCTCACCCTTCGCTCGAACTAGCACGAAGCGGGTCAATGCTCCAGCCAGGAACGGGATGCC
The DNA here is from genome assembly GCA_963693075.2 of uncultured Granulicella sp. Classification (GTDB taxonomy): domain Bacteria; phylum Acidobacteriota; class Terriglobia; order Terriglobales; family Acidobacteriaceae; genus Edaphobacter. The sequence goes on from CAXMMP010000001.1 coordinate 1,624,211, forward strand.
CAGATAGATGAAGACGCTACGCGCGATCTGGCCGATGCTGATATTGACTACGGAGCCTTGAAAGCCGAACCAGGTCGGCAAGATCGTAATGAAGACCCATGCGTAGAGACTGTAGAAGACGACTTGAAAGACGCTGTTGATGGCGACGAGACCCGCCACGTAGTCCGTGTCTCCGTCTGCCAGCTCATTCCAAACGAGCACCATCGCGATGCAGCGCGCGATGCCAATAAGTATCAGGCCGCGCATGTAGGCAGGCTCGCCATGCAAGAAGAGCAACGCCAGACCGAACATCAACAGCGGGCCGATGATCCAATTCTGAATGAGCGACAGGCCAAGGACCTTCTTGTTCCGAAAAACCTCTCCCAGCTTTTCATAACGGACTTTCGCCAGCGGCGGGTACATCATGATGATGAGTCCGACTGCGATGGGGATGTTAGTCGTTCCGGATTGAAAGCTATTCACGAATGTGGCGGAACCGGGAACGAAGTGGCCAATCCCTACGCCGATCGCCATCGCAAGGAAGATCCAGAGCGTGAGGTAGCGATCAAGGAACGAGAGCTTCTTGCGGGCGAGTGGCGCACAGACGCGGCCCTGAGTGAAAGGAACAGTGGACATTGATTACCTCGAAACAGAAAGTTTGGAAATATCGAGCGGAATGGGTAACGGAGCATCCTGCAGTGCTTCGGACTTCGTTGGGCTACAGCACGCTTTGGATAGTCTGTTCCGGTCGCTTTGCATGGCCTTGTCTTCCTTTAGCCAGGCAAGTGTTTGCAAGAGGATTTGACTTGCACCGATATGGGGAGGCATGGAGATGCGATAGTGCATCCATCGCCCCTCGCGTCGCACTGTTACAAGGCCTGCGCTCCGCAAGTAGGCGAGATGCCGGGAGATTTTAGGTTGTGGCTGGTCGAGGATCTCCGTGAAATAGCAGACGCACAGTTCTTGATCTCCAAGCAGATTGAGTAGCCGAAGCCGCGTCATATCGCCGAGAGCCTGGAAGAACCGTTCGATGTTGAATGGTGTGTGCCGTGTCGCCATAGTATGAATATATGCGTATTGACAGATGTAATGCAAGTGGGTATTGTCGCAATTGCCGGATGATTCCGCAGGGCAGAGCGCAGCTCAGCTTGAACCCGGCCAACAAGGAAGGCCGAGATGTCCGACATGCGCCAATACAACGTCTTGTTTCTCTGCACGGGAAATTCCGCCCGCTCCATCATGGCAGAGGCCATTATGAGAAAGAAGGGATTTCCAACCTTCAATGCCTACAGCGCTGGAAGTCACCCGACGGGTGCGGTTCGTCCAGAGGCTATTGCTCAGATCGAGCGGGGCCACCTTCCTACGGAGATATTGCGAAGCAAATCCTGGGACGAGTTTACGAAGCCCGATGCTCCGAAACTCGACTTCGTTTTCACGGTTTGCGATAGCGCCGCCAAAGAAGTTTGCCCGCTCTGGCCGGGACAGCCGATGACTGCTCACTGGGGCATACCAGACCCCGCAGCGGTCAAGGGTACACCGGCCGAAATCGAACATGCTTATCAACAGGCGTACATCACGCTCGATCGCAGAATTGGCTTATTCCTCTGTCTGCCCCTTGCGACATTGGATTCATTCGCTCTTCAGAATCAGATCAACAGCATTGGTAAGCAATAGCCGTTGGCGATCCCAGACCACAGTCTTACGAGAAGGAAAAGAATCACGATGCGCACATACATCTTCGCTTGCGTTCACAATGCCGGCCGCTCACAAATGTCGGCCGCTTTCTTCAATCAACTCGCCGATTCTACGGTCGCGAAGGGCATTTCGGCGGGGACCAAGCCGGCAGAGCATGTTCATCCTGTCGTGGTCGACGCAATGCTTGAAGTGGGCATCGATCTATCGTCTGCGACGCCACAGAAATTGACGGCTGAGCTGGCGCAAGACGCTCGAATGCTCATCACAATGGGTTGCGGAGATGATTGCCCGTACGTCCCCGGCCTCATCCGTGATGACTGGCCGCTCCCAGACCCGAAGGGCCAAGGCATTGAGGCTGTGCGAGAGACCCGCGATGAGATCAAGCGGCGTATCTCCCTTCTCATCGAACAAGAGCAAGTCGCTCCGCAAGCTCAGTAGAGAGAGAGTTTTAAGCACGCTACAAAACAAGAAGGAGATCCAATGAAAACGATTCAAGTATTTGATCCCGCCATGTGTTGCAGCACCGGAGTGTGTGGTGTCGATGTTGACCAAGCTCTGGTGAGCTTCTCTGCCGATGTCGATTGGGCCAAGCAAAATGGCGCACGTATCGAACGATTCAATCTCTCGCAGCAGCCAATCGCATTCGCTGAAAACAATGTCGTCAAGGGGATGCTTCTGCGGTCGGGCGAATCTGCGTTGCCGGTAGTGTTGATAGATGGCGAAGTTGCTTTGGCAGGTCGTTACCCAAACCGCGCCGAACTCGCTCATCTTGCCGGCCTTGCACAACCCGAGTCCCCATTGAAGACCGTCAGTTCTTGTGCCCCAGGAACCGGCTGCTGCTAGACCTACGGAGTGAGTGACATGAAATTTCTTGACGAGCCCCCGCGGTTCCTGTTCTTCACAGGCAAGGGTGGGGTGGGGAAAACTTCGATCGCTTGTGCGTCAGCTATCGCACTGACCGAGCGAGGTAAGAGAGTTCTTCTGGTGAGTACCGACCCCGCTTCCAACGTGGGCCAGGTCTTCGGTCTCACAATCGGCAACACGATCACCATCGTGCCTGCTGTCCCCCATCTCTCCGCGCTTGAAATCGACCCGCAGGCTGCCGCGCAGGTCTATCGAGAGAAGATCGTCGGTCCCGTCCGTGGGGTTCTACCCGACTCGATCTTAAGGGGCATTGAAGAGCAACTGTCGGGCGCTTGTACTACTGAAATAGCCGCCTTCGATGAGTTCACCGGGTTGCTCATCAACTCCAGCCTGACGGCTGAGTTCGATCACATCCTCTTTGACACGGCCCCCACCGGTCACACCATCCGCCTCTTGCAACTTCCCGGCGCGTGGAACGATTTTCTTGAGGCGGGCAAAGGAGATACCTCCTGTCTCGGCCCTCTTTCTGGCTTGGAGAAGCAACGTTCGCAGTACAGAGCCGCAGCGGACGCTCTCTCTGATCCTCTCAGAACAAGACTGGTTCTCGTTGCGCGTGCCCAGAGTGCGACGTTGCGCGAGGTGGCCCGTACCCATGAGGAACTCGCCGCCATCGGCCTCAAAAGACAGGTTCTCGTCATCAACGGAGTCCTGCCGGCGTCAGAGGCGGAGAACGACGAGCTTGCAGCGGCAATCGTCCGGCGCGAGCAGACAGCCCTTTCTACGTTGTCCAGCGAGCTAGGACTTTTGCCCTGCGACTACGTCCCGCTCAAGCCTTTCAATATGGTCGGACTCGATGCGTTGCGCGACTTGCTTTCAGATCGGGAGGTTGTGGCACGACAGAAAACGCAGGAAATAGACCATGCTCAACTCCCGCATATCTCTGCGCTTGTAGATGACATCGCGAAAGATGGTCACGGCCTCATAATGTTCATGGGCAAAGGCGGGGTCGGAAAGACGACCCTCGCAGCGGCAGTTGCGGTTGAGTTGGCGCATCGTGGACTTCCGGTGCTCTTGACTACTTCCGATCCAGCCGCACATTTGGCAGAGACATTGGACGGCTCCATCGAAAACTTGAGAGTGACTCGTATAGATCCCGAAGCCGAGACCGAACGGTATCGCCAGGATATTTTAGAGACCCGCGGCGCAAGCCTTGATGTGGAGGGCCGGGCACTGTTAGAAGAAGACCTTCGGTCGCCATGCACGGAAGAGATCGCGGTATTCCAGGCATTCTCTCGCGTCATTCGCGAAGCCGAAACGAAGTTCGTTGTGATGGACACTGCACCGACTGGTCACACCTTGCTCCTGCTCGATGCAACGGGTGCATACGACAGAGAAGTGAAGCGACAGGTTGGGAAACCTGGGCTGCAGCCGACTACGCCGATGATGCAGCTACAAGATCCCACACGCACGAAAGTGCTGCTAGTCACGCTCGCGGAGACAACGCCTGTGTTGGAGGCTGCCAGTCTTCAAACTGATCTGCAACGGGCGGGGATAACCCCGTGGGCATGGATCGTAAACAGCAGCGTCGCTGCGGCCAACCCGCATTCATCTCTCTTACGCCAGCGTGCAAGCAACGAACTGCCAGAAATTGAGGCTGTCGCCACTCGCTACGCTAAACGCTATGCTGTGGTCCCAATGCTTCGAGAAGAACCCACCGGAGTAGAGCGTCTATTGCGTCTTGTTGGAATAGAACTGCCGCAAGCCGTTGGCATGTTCGCATTAACATCTTGAGTCACAATTTGATTGACGAGGATAGACCTCTAAAGACAATCGCCGTCTCAGGAGCCGGGTTCTTTAGCCTTGGACATGAGAAAGTCTTTGAGCGCGGGCGTTTTCCTCTCGTCGTCGCTCAGGATGACCCGCCATTCATCTCCGTGTCGCGCGAACGCCATGCCGTGCAACGCCATCAACTCGCAAATCAGGTCGTAGATCGGCGCAAAGACATCAAGAGAACTCCACGCAAACTCAGAAAGCCAGAGCCCGTTAAGCACTCGGCCCAGTTTGGTGATTAGTTCACCTTCATACGGGTTCTCAGAAAGTAAGTGTCGAGTTCCGGGAGCGTCCGAAGCAATCCGCAGTTCTAGGCCGTGCAGGTGCCCGAGCAGATATCCGGCACAGATGAACGTGTCCCCGAACGCTTGTTGAATCTCTCGGAAAGCCTCGACCGCTTGTCCGCCATCCCTATAGTTAGCGATCCACTTTTCGGCCTCGCAGCGACTCTCTACCAACGCGCGACAGAAGACCCCGTCGAAATCCTCAAGCGCTTCCGGGCGGAATTGTGCTGAGGACCGGCAAGCGGCATATTCACTCCAGACATCGAGGGCTTTGAGGAAGGTCTGCCTAGAGCGATTCCCGCACTCCAGCGCGCGACCGTACATCTCCGGAAAAGTTCTGTAGAGATGTCCCTCATGCTCCACGTGAGCTCCCTCATGCGCGATGCACCCGCAGGCTAACGCCTGCTGCGCGCGTTCGGACGAAAGAGCCATGAGCGCCAAGCCAGATCGCAAAACAATGTGGAACCGGAAATCGTCTCCACGCTTCACCGCAACGGTGCGGGCCAACTCCATCACTTCCGGGTGATCTGTCATCTCCAGGGGAGTGAGTCCATCCGGCAAGTCTTGCAATGCACAGGCGGCTTGGCGAGTATCGAGCGCAATCGTGACGCCATCGAGCGCACGAAGATCCATGCCAGATAACGCCAGCGCGTATAACGATTCCTCAATAGCTGAGAACAGCGCTTGCTGGACACCTTCCAACTCGCGACACGCGATCTTGACTTCGCATTGCGGGGGAAGGAGAAGCGTTCCACCGTCGTCCTGATGAAAGTTCAGGAAGTAGATACTGCTCATGGCCAAGCCTCATAGCCGTCCGCGTAACAGCGTATCGGAAGAGATGTTGACCGCGTCAGCAAAAAGCAAGGTATTTATCGATCCCATCGCGCATTCACGAGGGGTCACTTGGCTCATTGAAGAGGTCAACGGTTACTCATCCAACTCGTTCAGGGGAGAAACGTCTGCGGTACGCCCCCGCAAACTGCCCTATAAACCCGTGATCGGGGAGTTGGAAAACCGTCAAACCGAGCGGTTCCTGTGACCTTTAGCTTTAGGGGCCTGGACATACGTCGCAGGCTCCCCGACCGCAAAGGCAAGGGAAACTCTCATGCACCGTGAGGCACACGATTCGGTTTGAAGGGGTTTCCACACCCCAGGACGGCGCGTAACCGTCCCGTCTCCATCATCGAACATCGCTCCGGTCTTGGCAATCCAAGGACGGCGCAGCAATCCTCCTGTCTCACGGACGCTTTCTCGTTGAGAGTTTGGCTCTATCGAAACGACGCCCCGCGACCCCAACGTGACGGGATGCTCAATGCAACACTCCTTTCACAAAAACGTCTGATTCTTTACAGATCGTGGCGGTCCGTTCCTAAAGGGTGGACATCTGCAATCTGAAAAAGATTGGCGGCGACCGTTCAAAACGTGGGCAATACCGGCGCCGACCGGGAGTGCAACATGGGCCAAACTTCAGAGCTTTACTGCCGCTCGTGTACGGAAACGATTCATCTTCTCCAGGGGAAGTGGAAGATGCACATTTTTTGCGCCATCCGCGAAGGCCCTGTTCGGCTTGGACGACTCAAACGGGAACTACCCGCTGCATCGAAGAAGGTATTGACCGAGAATCTCAGGGAACTCGAACGTGCTGGACTCATCGTTCGTCGGGATTTCGGCGAGGCCCTTCGGCATGTGGAATTCGATTTCGCAGAGGGATTGAGGCCGGAGATGCAGTCGCTGCTAGACCATCTGGCATCGTTCAGCCCAGCCGTGCAGGAGCCATCGGCAACAGAGTGCAGTTGCGCCTCACACTAGAACGCGCGCCGAGCTAGATGCCTGCTACAGCACTCGCGGCAACGATCTCACGAAGCGCCTCCACTGTCTTGGGAAGCCCTTGTGCGCCCAACTCAGCCAGATATTCGTCGGTCGTCTTCGAAGGGTTATGGAGACTGGCACGATGATTTCTCGCAGCCTCCAAAACGAGCTCAGGTGAGATGTCCAACAACGCCAAAATAAACGCATCGGGATGCTGCGCTTCCAGGTTGAACTGGCCGAGAACGAGGTCTGGAAAGTCTGCCAGATTCTGAGTGACGATGACGCCGGCTCCGGACCGAATTGCTGCGGCGACAACGTGCCGGTCGTCAGGGTCTGGCAGCACGATGGAATCGAGCAGGTGTTCGTATTCGGTTACGAGAGCCTCCGGCAACGCCTCATCCATAAGGCGCCGGGTCCGCGCCAATTTCTCGGCGGTTAAATCAGGGCGATTCTTGAGCAGATTGCGTATCCATTCCTCATGCACTTCGGCTGACCAATGGGCACGAAATAGACCCGTCAATGCGAGGTGCATCAAGAAGTTCCGCAGCCCGGAAGGGTACAGGACATTTGCGTCGAAGAAGGCCTCGAGTGTCGCCACGAATCAGATCCCGATCTCCTGGTCGTAGGCAGCCAGTTCGTTGAGCACGGCGAGGCGTTCGGCATGGGCTCGCTTCTTGTAAACAAGCAGAGACTCGAAGCGGACTCGACGATGAGTTCCGATCTTCCTGAAGTCGATCTTCCCGTCGTCAAGAAGTTGGATCAATGAAGGACGGGAGATGCTCAGCATCTCGGCTGCCTCCTGAGTGGTCAGTTCCGCGTGAACGGGTATGACCGTAACGGTATTCCCACGGCCCATCTCGTCCAGGATTCCGACCAGCATCTTGACGGCAGAAGCAGGCAGGACAACGGTCTCATCCTCAGACCCAACCACGCGCAGTCGGAGCGGAGCTTTTGCGCGCAAGCGGGGGGCCAAAACGCGGCTCGATTCCTCGGCCTGTTTTGACTCGGCGGACGTGGGTAAAATGTGGGTCAGAAGGGCTTCTGGCACTGTTTTTTCCTCGTCCAAGTGTGGCATTTATTCGCAGCAAACGCAAGTCAATCGAAGCATTCGCAGGCCCTTTTTGACAACACCTCTGCCGTTGCACTGCATCGGTCTCGGGCAGAGGTCGTGGGTCTCGAACCACGGGTCCGATAAGGGTCCAATAACTGTTACTTTGTGTTCCCAATAGCGCTAAAACGGGCCATCCGTCACGCATTGTTTCTACAAGTTACAGTTTTCCGGTTCACTGTCCCGGCAAAAGTCAGCGCGTCACATGATCCCTTGCCGAATCAAGAGCAGGGGAGTGATGGTGCAGCGCAGATTCCAGCGCCTAACGACCATAGGAACCATTATCCTTGAAACGTAGGAGACCGGTCCCCGTGGTTGTTGACCGTCGCGCAGTTTATTTAGGCTCTGAATGAGTGACTCGGCCTGTTGTCGCCAATCGAGAAGAACGACAATCGGTGACGATAAGCCGAGTTAGCAGGACTAATACAGTTTCACTGGAAATCGACTGGCGTTGGCCGCAAACACTGCATCCGCTGTGCCCAGCGACACTCGGAATTGCTCGGAGTCTGTCGGACCGTATCCGATAACGGGATGCTCACCGCTTATCAGGTCAGCGAACACCTTATCTGCAAAATCGCCTACTGGCGCTCCATGACTCGCATTCAGTCCGGCGAGAGAGGTTTGCACGGCGGGTGGGGCCAGTTCAGAGACTTCGATCGATGTGTTTTGCAACGCGTGGCGAAGGGTGACAGTGTAGCTGTGCAAGGCGGCCTTGCACGCGCTGTAAACGGGGGCGAATGGTTGCGGAACGTAAGCGCCGCCGGAGGTCACGTTTACGATGCGACAACTTTGGCCATGCTGGAGCATTCCAGGGATCAGCAGACTGTTCAAATGGATCGGAGCTGCTAATAGGATGTCGAGTTCGACCTGCCTCTCTGCCCAAGGCGCTTGATCTTCCGCCAGGGAGACACGACGCTGAATGCCCGCGTTGTTGATCAAAACATTCAGTTGAGGAAAGAGCTGCGCGACGTGCGCGGCGAGACGGTCTCGCTCGGCGGATTTTCCAAGGTCATTGACGAAGGTTTCCACTCCCGGAAGCCGCACTGCGGCATCCAGCAGCTTTGTAGCGTCTCGACCGGTGATGAGGACCTTGTGACCGGCAGCAAGAAAGCGCTCGGCAAGGGCGAAGCCAATACCGGCGCTACCCCCGGTAATCAATACATGGCTTGCAGGTGGTATGGTTGTCATGTCAACTCTCCTTAGGAATGGATGCGCGAAGAGTGGCAACGGGTGCAATCAGGAGAAGAGTTTTTCGAAGACGTTAAGCAACGTATCCGCCTCTGCCGTTGAGAGGCGGTTCGTCAGATTTTCCCTCAACGCGTGGACGTGAGCAGGACGGGCTGCGGCGAGCGCGTCTTTGCCTGGCTTGAGCATCGCCACTTCCACTAAGCGACCGTGAGACGAACGTGCGAGCAGCCCACGCTTCTCCATCCGGGTGAGGAGGTGAGACAGTCTGCTCTTATGCCAATGCATCGACGCAGCAAGCTCGCTCTGCCCTAACTTTCCTTTACCCAGCTCTTCGAGTCGCGAGAGGACGCTGAACTCCACTCCTGAAAGTCCGCTTGCCTTTTCGATCTCGTTACCGACGCGGGAGAGGAGGACATCGCTCATCACCTTTACCGCGTGCCACAACTGCCGCTCTCTCTCCGTTAGTTTCGCGTCTTTCACATCTCAACGATATGGCCAATGGCGAGGAGTTTCAAATAACGATTGCCGATTAGGGATTTCACCAGAGGCGGCAGCTCACCACTGCCAGTAGATCGGCTCAAAGGCATACGAACCGCCTCGCCTAACGACATGGCCCACAGCCGGGAATGGGAAATGGGGCGTCATCGACATCACGCGATCAGCGGAGAGTCCATCCAGGAAGTGTTTACGCGTCTGCACTCCCAGCTGCCCGTCGTGATCCATCCCGTTGACCCATTCTGGATGTTCCAGGCTGACTGCGGTTGTATGCATCGTATCTGACGTGTAGAGAAGGCTCTGTCCCTGCGTGTCGATGCGAAAAGCAAGTTGCCCGATGGTGTGACCTGGCGCCGGAATTGCCGTGATTCCGAGAAGGATCTCTTGGCCGGCCCGGATGAGTTCGAGCTTGTCTTTCATCCCCCCGATCTGGAAACGGGCGGCACCGATACTCATCTCCTTCATCGGCTCAGGCAAGCGAGACGTGACAACGACCGCCTCATCCATCCAGTAGTCACGCTCAATCTCACTGAGATAGTAGTGTGCATTCGGGAACACGGGTTGTCCCTGTTGATCCAACGTGCCACCCACATGATCTGGATGCGCATGCGAAAAGATGATCGTGTCGATCTCGGCTGGCTTTACGCCTGCGTTTGCCAGGTTCGCGACGATATGCCCAGATGTTGGTCACATGAACGAGCCCGTCCCATTGTCGAAAAGGATCTTGTTTTTACCTGTATCGAGGTAGAGCACGTTGCCATGGGTGTAGCTTGAGTTCTTCTCGCGAAAGTTGCGGCTTAGCGTCGCCTGATATTCATCTTCAGGTGCATCTGGAGCCATGAAAGCTTTCATGGGATCGAGCATCAGAAAGCCGTCGCTAACACTCACCGCCTTCCAGTCTCCGAGAGCGAACTCGAAGAATCCTGCGCCTTGAAGCTTTCTCTGCGAAAGGTATGTATCGGTTTGCATATTGTCTCCAGTTCAGTCCGTTGCTTGTTGAGAAGCTGCATTAAGGTGCTTAGGCTCCTAATTACGACAATGCGGGAAGTCGCAGCCATCCGAGGTACGGTCAGCTTCTGTTCATCGACCCGCATCGCCGCGACGATACTCAAGAGTCACATCGTCCAGCTTGGCTTTGAGAGGACTTTCAAGTTCCGTCTCTGCAGCCGCCAGAGTGTCGGTGAGTTGCTCTATCTTGCTGGCACCAAGAATGACCGAGGTGATCAAAGGGTTTGCCAGGATCCACGCCACGGATAAGGTTGCCAGCGGCTTGCCCGCCTCTGACGCAAGCTCGCGCAACTTGTCGATGGTTTCAAACTCCCGTTCGTGCCAGTAGCGGGCCTGATACATCGCTCCGAACTTTCCAACCTCTGCCGAGAAGCGACCTTTTTCAGGAGCATCCTGGTGTTGATAGCGACCGCTTAGGAGGCCGCCGGCCAGCGGGTTGAACGGGATCATTGCAAGGCCCTCTTCCTGTGTCAGTGGCAACAGCTCGCGTTCGATCTCTCGAAACAAAAGATTGTAACGGGGTTGGACCGAGACGAAGCGGGCAAGCCTCAGCGAGTCCTGCCGGCCGATCGCTCTCGCGAGGCGATAAGCCAGGAAGTTAGACACTCCGATATAGCGCGCCTTCCCGGTACGTACAATCGTGTCCATCGCCTCGACCGTCTCATCGATCGGCGTAGCCGCGTCGTCCATGTGTAGTTGGTACAGATCGACGTAATCCGTGCCAAGACGGCTTAGCGACGCATCGATGGCATCGAGCAGATGTTTTCGCGAGTTCCCTCGATCCCACAAGGCCCCGCCCATTGGTCCACCTCCCTTGGTGGCCAGGATGAAGCGGTTGCGTTTGCCCTTGAGCCAGCGGCCGGTAATGATCTCTGAGCTTCCCGTCTCCTCCGCATTTGCTCCTGCGGGATACATATCAGCGGTGTCGATGAAGTTCACACCGGCTTCTGCTATGCGGTCGAAGATACGGAATGACTCGTCTTCACTCGTCTGCTTCCCGAAGGTTCCTGTGCCCATGCACATGCGAGAGACGGTTAGCCCAGTGTTGCCAAACTTCGAAAACTTCATGACAAATCCTCTACACAACCGAAACCCATGATCATTTATATCGACCACTATATTTGACTATAATTAAACTCGCTGCGCGATGCAAAGCGCCTAACGCTTCACGAGAGAGGAGATCTGTGGCTCGACCCCGTGTATTGGATATCGAGAAGGCCGTTCGGACGGCGACGGACCTGTTCTGGAAGAATGGATATGAGCAGACAACGCTCACCAGCCTCACCCACGCGATGGGCACCACGCCGCCAAGCTTTTACTTCGCTTTCGAGAGCAAGGACGGTCTCTTCCGAAGAGTGATCGGCCATTACCAGGCGACGTATCTGGGGTTCATAGACCAGGCTCTCCTCGAACCAACGGCACGCAGCGTAGCGGAGGCCACGCTCTATGGGAGCGCCGATACCTACACCGATTCCTCGCATCCGCGTGGCTGCCTCATCGTGAACTGCTCCCTGCCGTACTCGGAGGATGCTATCGAGGTGCGACGCGGACTAGCTAAACTGAGGCAGGCCCGTCGAGCAAAACTGCGCAGACGGTTTCAACAGGCCATAGATGCAGGCGATTTGCCGATGGATTCATATCCCGGCGAGCTTGCACGCTTTGTAATGGTGGTCGGGTGGGGGCTGGCGATCGATGCACAATCAGGAGCGACGCGTCGCGATCTGCACCGCACAGTCGCCATGGCGATGAAGGCGTGGCCAGCCTAACGCATTCTGCTGGATTGCTTGGCTCTACTCTTGAGAGCAGTCCGTTTCGCCTTTGGTCGAGTCTTCGCCTGAACGACCGCCGTGTCTATGTAGTGATTGAGATATGCTGCTGCCACATTCAGCGCTTGATGTGAGTTTTGCAAGCGCGACGCCAGACAAGCCCCTTCCAGCAAAGAGATCAGCAGGGTGCCGAATGCCTCCGGCTCCACCGACTCGCGAATTTCGCCGGCTCGTTTTCCTTCTTCCACAAGGTTTGACAGAAACGCGACCCACTGCTGGAAGGCACGTTGCGCACTATCGTAGAGCACGGCGTTTCCTTCATTTGAGTCAATCGCTATATTCATCATGGGACAACCACCGGGAAACGGTGGCTTTGACGCAACGTTGTGAATATGTGCCCTGATCTTGTCGACGTAGCTCGGGAGATCATCAAGTGTTTCCACGCTCGCCATGAAACTGACCTCAGTAGCGAAATCGAAGGCCTCTTTCGCAAGCTCCTCTTTGTTGCTGAAATGTGTGTAGAGACTGCCTTTTTCGAGACCGGTCGCCGCGCTTACATCCTGCATCGATGTTCCCTCGAACCCTTTTCTATTAAAGAGAGTCGCAGCTTTCGAGATGATGTTCTTGCGGGTTTGTTCGCCTTTTTGCATGAGGCTCCAACGTCAGGATACCAATAGGATTTCTGAAAAAAAGACAGGTGGGAGCCCGTGAATCGTTCCACGAACTCCCATCCTTATAGAGGTGGTGAAGAATTACCAGGGGAGTTCGTCTCCAAGATGAATGAAATGGCCGCTGGGACCATCCGGGCCGATGAGCGCAAGATCTACGCTCGTCTTCGCGCCCTCGGGAATCTCCATCGGAGCGTAGTCGGTTCCGAGTTCCGTCTTTACCCAGCCGGGATGGGCTGAGTTTACCTTGATGTTGGTGTCCTTCAGCTCGACCGCAAGATGAACGGTAAACGCGTTCAGGGCGGTCTTTGACAAGTTGTAGGAGAAGACTTTGAGTGGAGCGATCTGGCTGTTCGGATCGGACTGGATCGTGAGCGAACCAAGAATGCTCGAAACGTTGATGATGCGACCGCCTTCGCTCTTTCTCAGCAGGGGCAACAGTTCGCGAGTGAGAGCAATGACACTGAAGAAGTTCGTGCCGAGAACCGTCTGAAGCTCGTCTTCGGTTGTTTCTGCGGCCCTGACGCCAAAGAGGCCTCCTGGAGCGGTAATGCCGGCATTGTTGACGAGAATGTCGAGTTTCCCAAACCTCCCGGCAATCGTCTTGGCAACCGCTTCACGATCCTCGGCGCTCGTCGCTTCCAGCTTTACCGGGACGGCGTCGATCCCTTCCGCCTTCAGCTTGTCCGCCGTCTCCTGGGCTGAAGCTAATGTCCTCCCAGAGACCACAACAGTAATCCCCTTCTGCCCGAGCTGACGAGCCGTCTCAAAACCGATTCCGCGGTTCGCGCCTGTAACGAGTGCAACTTTCTGTGTGTCTGCCATGAGTGTTTCTCCTGGAACTTTCGTTCTAGAGAGCAGATGTGACCACTTGCCAGCATGATTCAAAACTTCCGAACGATTGGTAGTTTATGGGGAACTACAGAAGTGAAGCTGGAACAGCCACAGGCTCAACACAAATTCTGCCGGGTGCGCGGGGGAGTCCCAACTAGGACCTAATCATCCTTTATGGGTTATCACCCCAAACGTCATAATCTTACGCTAAGCCATTTGCGGAAACCCGTTGCAAGCGGAGCAATAGCAACAGACTTTTGCGAGCCTATTGCAGGGCTTTAGTGCTTTGCCCTTATCCGTGCGGAAACGTCCGTTTTCGCAACCGCTGGTGTCGCGAGCTAATTACTGCCGACAAGCCGACATATCGGTACCAATCTGACGTCGATGAGTGCAATGGTGATTTCGCACTCCTCGAGCACGCAACTGACGACAATCGCGTTTCTCGTTGCACAAACGGCAGACGTAAATGCAGATGCATGTCTATGGTCAACTTTTCGCGAGATATCAAGCGGTCTGCTCAGAATGGCTTGCCATTACCGATCAGAAAGCAGGCGTTGAAGAATGTATGCTCCTTGTGTCTGTACTGGATAGCGCAATCGAGGAGTTTCATCCCTCGCAGCTCTACTGATTGTTGGCGCGGCGCTCTCCGGCCCGGGGAGCTAGGTTTCTCGTGCGGATGCGAGATGCAGTCGCTCTTGTACGGAACGAAGTTGGACTGATAGGCATCCACTTGTGCAACCTCGCCGGACTGAAGTCTCGATACTGCTTATCGAATGGTGCCAGGCGGAGCCTAATCGATGTATCCGATATGCCGACTTTCCAGATAGGTGACGAGATCGGCGCTTCTCAGGACCTATCCGGCGAATCAAGCACTCTAATTTTCTCCATTACGTCCACCGCGAAGTCAGCTGAATAGCGTTGCGTCGACGCAATAGGTATACGATCTGGCGATGTTCTCTTCATTGATCACGCTCGGCTATCCGACGAGAAGATCTTCTATCCGAATGGGCAACTTGCGCACCCTGACACCAGTCGCGTGATGAACGGCAGACGTGATTGCTGGAGCTATGCCAGCCAGACCAATTTCGCCGACGCCGCGCGCCCCGAGCTCATTCAGGACTTTGTCGGGATAGTCAAGAAACGTAACATCAATGGAAGGTGAGTCTGCGTTGGTAGTCATCATATAGTCCGCGAAATTGCTGTTCAACGGAGCTCCAAGCTTGTCTTCATAAATCGTCTCCTCAAACAGCGCCATGCCGACTCCCATGACGATGGCACCTTCGATCTGGTTCCGTGCCGGCTTAGGATTGAGGATGTGCCCCGCGTCAATTACCGTAACAATCCTCGGAATCCTTAGCCGTGCAGTTGCAGGTTCCCAGGTCACTTCTACGAAGTGTGCTCCGAAGGAATGGGTAGAGAACTTGCGAGTCGGACTGCGAAGGGTTCCTTCTGACTCACCTAAGCTCGCGACTGCTGCAATGCCGCTTGCTTTCAGGACATATTCAAATGGAACTCCGTAGAGAGGTGACTGACCTACGATATGAACCCGACCCGATGTGACCTCAAGATCCTTCGCCGTCTTCCCGAGGAACGGCTGGGTTTTCATGCTAAGGGCCGCTATGAAGAGTTTTTGTTGAGCTTTCTCAATGGCCGCGCAGACCGCGGGAATCAAAGACGCGGTTGCCCACGAGCCACCTGACATCGGCCCAGGTGGCAGATTGGAATCTCCAAGTAGGACTTCAACACGTTCATGAGGGATGCCGACTTTCTCGGTAATGATCTGCGCCATAGCCGTATACGTCCCAGTCCCAATATCCTGCGATCCGGTAGCCACGCGCACAGTGCCGTCATTGCGGAAGGTCACGCTTGCCGTGCTTGCCTGACGTTCTGCCATCCACGAACACGGGGACATGCCCCAGCCGACGATAAGCCCATCGCGCGCCATGGACCCGATGCGATGATTGCGTTGCGACCAGCCGAACTTCTTGGCTCCGACTTCGAGACATTCGAGCAGATGGCGCGACGAGAAGGGCATATTCAGGCTCTCATCGTGTTCTGGCTCGTTTCGGATTCGTAGCTCAACGGGATCGAGTTGTAGCTTGATCGCAAGTTCGTCCATCGCGGATTCCAGAGCGAATAAACCCGGCACCGCACCCGGACCTCGCATCGAACATGGTGGCCCAACATGCCGCCGGACTACGATCGAGCTCGTCCGCAGGTTGGCCGTGCTGTAGGCGTAGGCCGTCGCTTCGCCGCAGGGTTCTTCGTAGTCATCGAGCATCGACGTGTGGCTCAACCAATCATGGGAGAGGGAGAGCAATTTTCCTTCGTGCGTTGCACCAAGCTTCACTCTCTGTTGTGTTCTCGCTCGGTGCCCAACATTCTGAAACATCATGCGACGCGAGATCACAAGCTTGATCGGTCGATTTAGTTCTCTGGCGGTAACGGCTGCAATCAGGCAGTGGGGCCACGCATAGAGCTTGTTCCCGAAGCCGGAGCCCAGGAAGCGGCACAAAACTCGAACGTTCTCGGATGGCACCCCAAGCATCTCTGCCATCACCGTACGATGGCTCATGACCGCCTGCGACGTCTCATAGAGGGTGAAGTTCTGGCCATCCCAGACTGCTACCGTCGCGTTCAGTTCAATGGGACTGTGCGTCTCGACCGGAGTGGTGTAGGAGGCGTCGATTTGCACAGGAGCGGAGGTAAACGCCGAATCGGGATCTCCGCGTTCGCTTTCAATCTTCGGCTTCTCTTCACTCTCCAGATGTTCTCGCACGTCATGCTTGTCGACGCGGTACCTTACCTTCACAGCATTTGCGGCAGCAGTGGCCTGTTCCAAGGTCACTGCGACTACAGCAGCAACATACTGTCCGAAGTAGCTGATCTTGTCATCGGCGAAGGCAGGTCGATGTTCAGCCACCACCGCATTCAAGCCCCCTCCGGGAGCAACTCTATACAAAGGGCCGATATTGCCTTGGTGGTAGACCTTTTTCACCCCAGGCATCTTCTCGGCGACCGTCGTGTCCATAGAGAGGATCGTTCCGCTCGCAATAGAGGAACAGACCGGGACCGCATAGAGCATGTCTGGAAAATGATGATCCGAGGCATACATGACACTTCCCGTGACTTTCAGTGGACCGTCGATACGGGGTGCTTTCGGGGTCAGAGGTCCCTCTTCGAAGAGCTGTTCTCTGATCATGCCTCTGTCCTTTCCTTTGCGTTTTGAGTTGCAAGAGTCAGAGCATGAACGATGCAGCGCTTCGCGAGCTCTTTCTTGAAACCGTTATGGCTGTGCAGAACAGCCCCCTGCAGAGCGGCCTCTGCTGCCTTCAGGAAGACTTCCTGGCGGGGTGCTGAATGACGAAGCACTTCTTCTGCGGACCGGGCGCGCCAAGGCTTTGTCGCTATTCCTCCCAGAGCCAGTCGAGCAAACGTGATTCTT
The DNA here is from genome assembly GCA_963693075.2 of uncultured Granulicella sp. Taxonomy (GTDB): domain Bacteria; phylum Acidobacteriota; class Terriglobia; order Terriglobales; family Acidobacteriaceae; genus Edaphobacter. Next base: position 1,641,184 of record CAXMMP010000001.1, read on the forward strand.
TCGCCGGAGATTTCAAGGACGGCGGCCGCTGACGAAAGTGCAAACTCGTAGGAGGCGCGGTCTCTCAACTTCAAGTAGGTTTGGCTGCCGCGGGAACGGGTAGGGGGTAAGGACACATGGGTGATCAAATCCCCTGGCTCAAGGATGTTCTCGCTATGTGGGGTATCTCCGGGCAGGGTAAAGAAGGAATCGATTGGGGCGCTACGCTCGCCTCCAGGGCCGGTAATCTGGATCGTGGCCTCCAACGCGGTCAGAGCGACTGCCATATCGGAGGGGTTTGCCGCGATGCAGTGCGGGCTTGTTCCAAGGATCGCTAGTGTGCGATTGTCACCCTTTAGAGCGGAACATCCAGTTCCAGGTTCACGCTTGTTGCACGGGTACTCGTTCGTGCGGAATTAGATGCAACGGGTGCGTTGAAGCAGATTTCCACCGGTCGTTGCCTTGTTCCGAAGCTGCGCCGATGCGCCAGAGAGCAAAGCCTGCGACAACACCGGATATCTCTCCTGCACGGCAGGATGATGCGCCAGGTCGGAATTGCGTACCAGAGCTCCAATCCGCAAACCTCCGTTCGGCATGATCTCCACGTCGTTGAGATCCAGGCGATTGATATCAACGACCACATCAGGTTGTTCCACATCCAACTTCATCAAATCCAACAAGGTCGTGCCACCTGCGATGTACCGAACCTGTGCACCCCGTTGTGCGGTGGAAGACCTGGAGCCAGCCTGGATCGCCTCGGCGAGGCTCACTACCTTCTTAAAGTGAAATATCTTCATAGATCCCTATGCACCCCTCTGGCGGACGGATTGAATGGCTGAGACGATGTTCGGATATGCCCCGCAGCGACAGATATTGCCACTCATGAGCTCTTTCACATCCGCGTCAGAGGGACCACAAGGCTCTTTTAGTAACGCAGTTGCCGACATAATTTGGCCCGACGTGCAGTACCCGCATTGATAGCCGTCATGCTGCACAAACGCGGCTTGAACGGGATGGAGATTTGTAGGGCTTCCCAGGCCTTCAATCGTCGTGATCGCATCGTCTTCGTGCATGGCGGCAAGTGACAGACAGGAGTTGATCCGCCGGCCATTGACGTGGACGGTGCACGCACCACACTGTCCGTGATCGCATCCTTTCTTCGTCCCTGTCAGCTTCACCGTCTCTCGAAGGCAGTCGAGAAGCGTTGTACGCGGATCAATCGCTACCGGGAAGATTTCGCCATTGATCTTCAATTGAAGATGGAGCGCTCCTTCGATAGGCTCAGTTGATGTTGGTGGTGCAGTCGATTGCGCGTGTTGTGAGGCCGCGAGGACTGGTGTGGCCGCAGCGGCTGCCCCAGCTGCTCCTAAACGAGAGATGAAACTACGTCGCGTGAGCCGTCCGCTGGTGATGTGGACATCTCCGGGTATTTCCCTTTCATCCTCCACCGTCAAAGTCCTCCCGATGATCCCGTTCATGTATTCCTCATCGTATAATGGAATGAGCGCTCAATCTACCCTTCCGAGGATGGAATGTTTGCGAGATCAAAAGATGTAGAAAGAGGGACCCAATGGATAGAGTGTTGACTCATTTTGACTTTCACTCCACCGCAGCTGAGATCGTTAGCGAAGTCGATCTCACTGGCAAACGAGCCGTTGTGACCGGAGCCTCGTCCGGAATTGGCGTTGAGACTGCGCGAGCTCTCGCGAGTCGAGGCTGTGCCGTGACTCTGGCAGTCAGGAATGTAGAAGCTGGACGGAAAGCACAAGCCGACATAGCAAACAGTACGAGCCGTCAGGATGTGAAGGTCGAGGAACTCGACCTCACGAATCTCCAGTCGGTGAGAGCTTTCGGTGCTCGATGGAAGGGCCCACTTCACATCCTCGTTAATAACGCCGGTACGATGGCGACGCCGCAGTTGGAGCGCACAGAGACCGGATGCGAGTTCCAGTTCGCGACCAACTTCCTCGGTCACTTTGCACTTGCCAACGGACTTCATAACGCACTCGCTGCTGCAAACGGAGCTCGCATTGTGTCTCTCAGCTCAAGCGCCAATCTGTATGGCCCCGTGATCTTCGACGATATGCATTTCCGCTTCCTTCGGTACGACCCCTTCACTGCCTATGCTCAGTCGAAGACAGCGAATGTGCTTTTCGCTGTCGAGGCAACAAGCCGCTGGATGGATGACGGTATCTTCACGAATGCGCTCAACCCTGGAGCAATTGCTACGAATCTTCAGAAGCACACGGGCGGCTTGAAGACTCCTCCGGAGAAACAGAAGACGATAGAGCAAGGGGCTGCTACATCGGTTCTGTTAGCAACTTCACCACTGCTGGAAGGGATCGGTGGAAGATACTTCGAGGACTGCAACGAGGCACCCATCGTCACCGAACGGCCGGTAGACTTCGGCGGCGGAGTCGCGACCTATGCTCTCGATCCGACCAACGCAAGTCGTCTTTGGCTCATTGCCCAAAAGCTGATCGCCTGATCGGTTTGCTAGCAGCGAATTACAATGGACATTCAGCGAAGGACAAGAATGGCACCGGCTAAGCAAGTAACAACTCAAGAACGAATCCTGGAAGCTCTACTCGATCTGATCGCCGAGCGGGGCTTCCACGACTCTCCGATTTCGCTTCTCGCGAAACGAGCAAAGACTGGTCCCGGCCTTATCTATCACTACTTTCCGAGCAAGGAAGAGCTTATCCATGCGGTCTACGTGCATGTTCGAACGAAGAAGCGTGAAGCGTTGAAGCAGGGGTACTCCAAGGATTTGACTCCGGAAGAAGCCTACAAACAGAAGTGGCTGCGGGCCTATCACTTCTACAGGACTCACAAACGAGAGGCGCGTTTTTTGGAACAGTATGAGAGTTCACCGTTTTGCGGAAGTGGACAGGAAGATCGCGGGGCAGACTATAGTGACGACCAATTACACTTCCTCGCCTCATTCCGGCCCAGACGCAAAGGCGGCCTGATTCATGACATGCCGCCAGAAGCGATCCACGCTCTGTCTTTCGGCCTCGCATTGAAATTAGCCACACGGGAGGCTCCCCTTAAATCAGCCGCGCTGAAGACCGTCGTTGATGCCTCCTGGAGAGCCCTTACCGGCGAGTGACCCGATGAGAGCATGGTAGAAGTAGCACCTCAAAACGAATACTGCATCCGGGGCGCATTCCACCCAATAGGTAAGTTTCAACCGATCAGCGACGGTAGAAAGATGGACCTACCGCAGGAAGAAAGTTTTTGCGTCGCTAGATCGACTGGTCCACTCTTATGGAATGTGACTGTCATCACGTCAGTCGAAAAGGAGATCACCATGTCTAATCAGACCCATAAGGGTACCGCTCTCGTCACAGGCGCTTCCACGGGGATCGGTTCCGTCTACGCTGACCGTCTCGCGAAGCGCGGCTACGATCTCGTTCTCGTCGCGCGAAATCGGGAAAAGCTCAACGAGGTTGCCGAACAGATCCGCTCCGCAACCACCAGCAAGGTCGAGACTCTGCAGGCCGACCTCACCTTGCCGGCAGACGTAAAGCGCGTTGCGGACCGTCTCAGCAATGACAGTGCTATCACTGCATTGGTGAACAACGCCGGTGTCGCGGCGGGTAGCAAGCTCATTGAATCGGACGTGGACTCGATGGACCAGATCATCCAGCTCAACGTGGCGGCTTTCACCCGTGTTGCGCTTGCGGCAGCCCGTGCGTTTGCCGCTCGCGGCAACGGCCTCATCATCAACATCGGCTCCGTCGTGGCGCTTGCGCCCGAGATGCTCAACGGCGTTTACAGCGGTTCCAAGGCCTATGTGCAGAACTTCAGCACAGCGTTGAAGAACGAGCTTGCAGAGAAGGGAGTCACCGTTCAGGTCGTGCTGCCCGGAGCAACCGCGACGCCGCTTTGGGAGAAGTCAGGAGTGCCGATTGGCGCTCTTCCGCCGGAGATCGTGATGACTGCCGAGGATATGGTTGATGCATCGCTTGCCGGCCTCGATCTAGGAGAGTTTGCCACCATCCCATCGCTGCCTGATGCCGCCGACTACGAAGCTTACGAGAAGGCGCGGCTTGTTCTTCTGCCGAACCTCTCGAAGAACCGGCCTGCCGCCCGCTACGAAGTCGCGGCAGGGAAGTAAGTAGAACCTGATCGTGCTTGCAGACACCATAACGTTACAGGCTCCGCGCTTTCGCGCGGGGCCGTACGTTCTTCAACGGAAAGTGAGCTGAACATGTCATCCAAAGTGGGGGCAGGCACGCGAGACATCATGGATACCAATGTCGCGTCTCCATCAACACGGGAGCGTCTTCTTGAGGTTGGCCTCGAATTGATGCGAAAGCACGGCTACGGTGCCACCGGTCTGCAAGAAATTCTAAGAGCAGCTGACGTACCGAGGGGCTCGTTCTATCATCACTTCTCGAGCAAGGAGGGCTTTGCAGTAGCGGTGATTGAGCGTTACGTCGCTCTTGTCGGAAAACTTAACGACGAGATCCTCGGCAACGTCCGGCAAGCACCGCTCAAACGGCTGCGGCGCTACTTCGAGAATCTAATAACCCTTGCCGGACAAACTGCGCCGATCTCAGGATGTCTGCTTGGCAGCTTGAGTCTTGAGGTCGCCGCGTCGAGCCCGTTATTGCAAGGCCACATTCATTCGAGCTTTACACACTGGCAGACTGCAATCGCTTCTATCCTTCGCGAAGCCATCGAGAAGGGTGATCTGCCGCAATCCACAAAGCCGGACATGCTCGCTAGCTTCGTTCTCAATAGCTGGGAGGGAGCTTTACTCCGTTCCGAGGCTGATAGGAGCGACGCTCCCTTGAAACACTTCTTACACTATGTGTTTGAAGAAATGCTGTTGAAGTAGAGCATCGGATAGCAGAATCTCCAGCACGAGCTAGCTCTCGCTGCCAGCAACACTCGACCTCTCGTCAGTCCATGCAACATCACAATCTAGGAGCAAGAATGCCGAATCAGCAAGCGCCACTCCACTCAGGCTTCAACAGCAGCACGACCGCGAAAGAAGTCATGGAAGGCATCGATCTGAGCGGAAAAACTGCCATCATCACGGGTGGATACTCTGGAATCGGTCTGGAAGTGACCCGTTGCCTCGCCGAAGTTGGAGCGACTGTAATCGCACCCTCCCGCACTCCGGACAAGGCCAAACGGGCTCTCGCGAAGATTCCTCGCGTCGAGCAGGGCGCCTTGGATCTAGCCGATCCCGACTCAGTCGACGCGTTCGCAAAGAACTTCTTAGCCAGCGGCCGGCCATTGCATCTGCTGATCAATAATGCGGGCGTCATGGCGACGCCTCTCACGCGCGATGCGCGTGGGCACGAGATCCAGTTCGCGACGAACCATCTTGGCCACTTTCAACTCACCTCCCGGCTTTGGTCTTCGCTCGAACAGGCACGCGGCGCTCGCGTCATCACTCTTTCTTCAGGCGGACATCGATTCTCTGCCTTTGATTTCGAGGATCCGGATTTCGAACGGAGGGACTACGACAAGTGGAAGGCTTACGGGCAGTCAAAGACAGCGAATGTGCTGTTCACGGTCGCGCTCGATAAAAGAGGTAAACCACACAACATCCGTGCCTTCGCTGTTCATCCAGGACGGATTACGACAGATCTTCAGAGATTTATCGCCGTCTCAGAGTTACAGGCACTCGGATACCTTGACGACAAAGGCGAGATACCACTTTCGCAGCGCGCTCTCTACAAGACCGTTGAGCAAGGCGCGGCAACCACAGTCTGGTGCGCCACAAGCCCCGCGCTCAATGACATGGGAGGCCTCTATTGTGAGAATGTCGATATCGCGGAAGTTGTTCCAGCAGGCCATAAGGAGCCGAACGGTGTCGTTCCCTGGGCACTCGATACAGAAGCAGCAGAACGTCTATGGGCGTTGAGCGAGCAAATGATGCCGGACACAATTCTGAAGTGAATTTGCTGTAGGTCGTAACAGGAACTGCCACGAGCGAATGCGTCCGGTCGTGAGATGACAGGGCGCATTCGCGATTCCATCACTAGCTTTTATGAACAACCTCGAACGAATACCCGTCAGGGTCGATGACATCCGCCGCGTAGTAGCCGGGATAATACTCCACGCGTGATCGTGGAGGAATATTGAATTTAGCGCCAGCGGCTATCGCCGCTCCGTAGAAATCATCTACCTGATCGTTATTTTCAGCCATAAAGCCCCAATGAATTGACGAAGGATCAGGGGTCCCTTGCTTGAGCCAGAAAAAGGCTTTTTTCCCGTCTCCAAATCCCCACAAATCGGGATGGTTGCCTGCCCCCTTGTACGGCAAGAAGAACTTGATCGCCAAAGGTTTCAAAGCTGCCTCATAGAAAGCCAGAGAGCGGTCGATATCACTCACAGTCAGAATGATGTGGTCGAGCAACGTAAACTCCTTCAAATCAAAAGCGATTCAGCGGCCTTTTCGCCATTGGAGACTGCATACGGCGCGAGTGGCAAGATGTTCATGCCCTCGGCTCGTACCGTCTGAACTTCGTCAATTCCTATGAAACCCAGAATCTGACGCAGATAGGGCTCGACTGTATCCCAGCTTTTCCACGGTCCTTCACTGAAGACTCCGCCGGACGCAAGGACCAGAATGGCCCGCTTGCCTTTTGCTAACCCCTCTACTCCTGCCCCGGCGTAGTTAAAGGTTTTGCCTGCCCGGATAACATGATCAATCCAAGCCTTCAGAGAAGAGGGTATTCCGAAGTTCCACATAGGGCACGCAATAAGCAGAAGTTCCGCCGACAAGAGCTCATCGATGAGCTGGTCGGAAAGACGCGCCGCTTCCTTCAGTGACTCTGTCTCCGCCGGGTCCTGCGTCATGATGGCTTTCAGCACCGTCAGGTCCAAATGCGGAAGTCTTTCCTTCGCCAAGTCGCGCTCGACGAATCTGGCGTCTGGATATTGCGTTGCAAGCCGTTGTCTGAGCTTCGCGGTTAGAGTTCGGCTCGCGGACTCGCTGCCACGTGGGCTTGATTCGACGATCAATATTTGTTTCACATTAGCCTCCCGGTGGGGCACTTACCTTTTGTGCGTTGATTCTATTTCGAGAGCTTAGTATGGGCAATAAGGCACTTTGATCTATGGAGCGAACATGGGAGTAAGTATGAAAAAGGTCAGTGCAAAGAAGCCCCTGGGGTCGGCGTACGTCTGCGGGAATGAAGATCCACAGGCCGTTCGCGAGCTGCTCACCAAAGTGGGAGATAAGTGGAGCATCTTTTTGATTCTCACTCTTGCAAGGCTTCCCGGTGGACGCGCCCGATTTTCTGAGTTGGAAAAGTCGATTCCTGGGATCTCGCAAAGAATGCTGACCCTTACGTTGCGGCAGTTGGAGAGAGACGGCCTGCTCACAAGAGAGCTGTTCCCAGAAGTTCCACTACGCGTCGAATATGAGTTGACAACGCTTGGCCGAAGCTTGCTGCGCCCAATGCAGGGGCTGGTGAACTGGGTCACCGAAAGCTGGAAGCATGTCAAAGAAGCTCGGCTTGAATTTGACGGGAGAGGCACTCGATCTCTTCCGTAAGCATGGCGGCTCAAGCAGTAGCATCGACGCTCTTTCCGCCAGGCGAAAAGCGGGCCTCCCGAACTTTCTCGCAAACTTTTGCGTTTGCGAGAATACAAGGAGTCGCGGTTCGCCCATCATTTGTGACCTTTGTACAGGAGCGATGGGTGAACCGCGACTTGATGAGTACACCGAAAGTGCGGGAGAGACTAAGTACTCCAGCACGAACCCGCTTCGGTCAACTTCGAATCGCCTGTTCGTTGAAGCAATGCGGAAAGCTGTCAGCAACCGCCCAACAATGGTGAGCGATCCTCGTAGCAGCAACTCGACGTTATACCGTGATCGCGGTTAATCAGTCGAAGACCTCCGTAGCTGGATTTCGACCTTCGACGCAACAGCAAAGAGATAGCTCATCGAGAGGGGGCCTTTTTAGATGGTGAGAGGGTTACAGCTTGGCGATTTCCGCTTTGGCGCTCTCGATCGCAGCCTTGGCAGCGTCCGGACCGTAAGCGACACCCTCGGCCCGGATGATTAAGATGTCGGTAACGCCCAGGAAGCCGAGGACAGACTTGAGATAGTTCTCCTGGAAGTCCATGGCGCTCATCGGGCCTGTGCTGTAGAGGCCGCCGCGGCTAGAGATGATCACGACCTTCTTTCCCCCACACAGACCCTTGACTCCAGCCTCGCTGTAGGTGAAGGTTTTGCCGGCTACGCAGATAAGATCCACCCATGCCTTGAGTTGGCTGGGAATGGAGAAGTTGTACATCGGTGCTCCTATGACGACGGTGTCGGAGGCAAGGAATTCGGCCAGGATCCTTTCACCCATCTCGAGTTCGAGCTTTTGGTCCTGCGTTGCGGCATCGGATGCAATACCGTGAAGGCGCAGGACGGCGGTATAGTGGCTCAAAGGCTCGCCGACGAGGTCGCGATAGATTACGGTACTGTCGGAGGTGGAGGCGAGTTTTTCGGCGGTTTCTTTGGTCAATGGTCGGCTGACAGATGCTGTTCCTGAAACGCTTGAGTCTATATGCAGAATCTTCAAGGTAGTTCCTTTCAAGTGAGAGAGAGCGGATGAGAGTTCGCCTCATTGGTTACTCTAAGTAACGGCATCGCGTTTTGTAAGTAGGCACTTTGCAGTAACCACTATGTCAGGAGTAATAGCTTTGGCTAGTTCTATGAAAAAGGGTATGATCCGAGTTCCAGGGGATATCGCTGTGGAGTGCGGGATCAGCGAACTGCTGGAAATGCTCACCCGACCTTGGACGCTGTACCTCCTGTTTCGACTGAGTCAAAATGGGCCGATGCGTTTCGGTTTGCTACGTCGGGCTGCGCCGGGTATCTCTGCCCGAGTATTGACCGTGCGACTGAGGATGCTAGAAGAGCGGGGCTTTGTGGAGCGAAGCGTCCGTGCAACTAAGCCTCCGGAAGTGACCTATATCCCCACGCATAGGTTGAAGGACATGGAAAAGCTTATGCGGGAGTTGCTAGTTCTCTCGGACAAGTGGCAGGCTGAAGACAGCGGAAAACTCGAAGAGCACCCGTCAATCGCTCCATCAAAAGCGCGTTACGGAGAAACGCATCGTTTGATCCCGCCCTTGTTTGGATAGTGAAAGGTAGGAAAGAATTCCTCAAACAAGGAGCTGACCTTGTGGACATCAATAGCTCTTCAGACTATTGAATAACCGTATCCAACATCGTGAAAGCTGCGCGCGACGTTTGCCAACCTGCGATGTTCTATAGATCCGTGTCAGACTTCGCGCGCGTTTTATACCGGTCATCCCTCATCGGCCGACTTATCGTCAGTAATCCCATCTTCAACTGGCGAGCTCAGGCCAATGCACTCATGAAGAACTCGCTCAAGCGGTTCGACGGGATTAGTACTGACAAATGCCGTTGTCGTCAGTTGTGCTCTCGACGGGTGCGAAATCGCCGAGTCACGCACCGAGCGAAAGGCCTCTCCTGATGTTGGCAGTTGGTTCCCACGACCGCCGACTGGCGGCTCTGGGAGCGCAATAACAGGTAAGCGACATATGCAATTCGCTCAGGGGCATGTCTCGAAGGTTCGTTCTGTCCACGACCAGGTTTCCAGAGAACGGTTGAGGGAAGAGCATTCGGGCAGTCTCCGAAGGGTGATCTCCCCGAAAAACTCCGTCAAAAACTCCGTCAAATTGTGTGCCGAAAGGGCTCCAAAAACGTCACCCGACTCCGACTTATCCTATAGAAAACAAACGTGCTCCAGACCCTACACGTGCCCTGTTAACCGAAGGGTTGTAGGTTCGAGTCCTACCTCAGGAGCCAATAACATCCTACAGATATGCTCGTTGCAAAGGCCAACCGGGACGTGTGACTGGCAGCCGCCGTCGTAGTGTTGCCGCGAAGGGCGATCCGCACTGACGTCGACTAGAATGCGTTCGACTTCGTCGCCGTCCGCGCCACGCTGATGGCCTCACGTACGTTCTAGGTGAACGGATATCCACCGGCACGGTGATCGACGGAATCTTTTAGTGATTCGCAAGCTCTTCCGGGAATAGGCGAATATCCGGCAAATTCCGATAGATCTCGGCGTAGTCCATCCCGTACCCGATCACGAAGCGATTCGGAATTTTGAACGCCACGTAGTCCGCTTCGATCGGCACGAGACGCCGCTCCGGCTTGTCCAGGCATGTAGCAATCTTCAACGAGGCGGGTTTGTGCTGCAGCATGAGTCCCCGAAGATAGCTGAGTGTTAGCCCTGTATCGAGGATGTCCTCAACCAGGATGACGTGCTTGCCTTCGATCGGATTGTCGATGTCCTTGATCAGCTTGACCGCGCCCGACGAAACCCGCGCGCGGCCATAGCTCGAGACCGCTACAAAATCGAACGTGTTGCTCACCGAGATCTGGCGGGAAAGATCCGACAAAAAGATCGCCGCGCCCTTCAGGACACCGATCAAGACCACGTGTTCCCCGGCATATTCGGTGGAGATCTGCTCTCCGATCGCCTTCACGCGTTCGGCAATCTGGGCCTGGGTGAACAGCACTTCCATGGTGGAGGCACTCGGAAAATCGGAAGCGGACGGACTCGACGTAACAGACATGATGCCTAGGTTAGCGCGTTTTGCCGCCGCCAGGGGAGTCCAACTGAAACGGACAGATATACTTGCCCTTGTGGCCTGAAACGACCGTCGCGATCGCGGGTCAGGTTCTGCCCGCAAGTGAGGTTTCGTGTACCCGTTCATTACGATTGGCACCTGGCACCTTGGCACGTTTGGACTTCTAGTCTGGCTCGCCGCCGTTTTTGCCGGCATCATGCTTCATCAGTCCTTCGCTCGTGACGGCGTCGATGCCGACGCTATGAACGTCGTTGTTTTCGTCCTCATCGCCGGCGTTCTGGGTTCCAAGCTCTGGCACGAACTGCAAAGCCCCGCCGAACTCCGTGCTACGCTCCACCACATCTTCGCGCCCGGCCACGCGCACCCGGGCGACATTGCCACCGGCCTCCTCGAATGGCTCCGCGCCGGCTTCGCATGGTTCGGCGGCTTGCTCGCAGGCATCGCCATGCTCTTCTGGCAGGGTCGCCAAGCCAAGCCCAACGGCCTCACCGGCTGGCGCGCGGGTGTTCGCATGCTTGACCTTGCTGCTCCTGCCGCCGCCATCGGTTACGGGGTCGGACGCATCGGCTGTCTCACTTCCGGCGACGGCGACTACGGCCGGAACACGACCTCGTGGATCGGCGTCCACATGGCTCCGAACGCGCTGGTCCCTCCCAACCCGACTACCGCAGCCGTCCTCCCCACGCCCATCTTCGAGTTCGTCATCGCGCTGGTCTTCGCCTGGATCCTCTGGCAGCTTGGCAAGCGCGCTCGCCCTCTAGCTTGGCTGACCGGCGTTTACCTGCTGCTCAGCGGCATCGCTCGCTTCTGTATCGAGTTCTACCGGATCAACCCGAAACTGTACTGGGGCATGTCGAACGCCCAGGTCGCTGCAGGCGCCAGCGCGCTCTTGGGCCTTGGCATCATGCTGGCCGTCCGAAACAGTCGGCCCGTCGGCGGAGGCATTCCAGAACGCGTAGACCGACGAAGCTCCGACTCGATCCCCGCGGCAACTTCCTAAGCGCGCACTCTGTCATTCGGTACTGACTAAGTCTGCGGTTGACTCGCGGGCACGAACCTTGGTTTGGTTTGCGGCACGCCTGCCAAGGTTCGGTGAGATATAGCTGGCTGCAACTCAGATACTCCGCAGATAAGCTTTCGCCTCATCCAGTTCCGGGAACAGGCGCTCCTCTGCCTGGAACTCGCGCGAATGGACGCATCTCCGTCCAGCCTTGACACGAACCGGATGCTTCAGGTGAAGCATTTCGTGGTACAGCAGATACTCGATCGCACACCGCGGCGTATCCGGCCGGTCGAAGACCCGCGAAACCACAATTGTGTTGTGCGCCGCGTCGTAGTGTCCTAGCATCCGGCGGGCCACATGCGCGGACCATGTCAGCACTGGCCGCCCCAGCAGCCCATGAAAGAAGCGCCGGTTGAGCGTCTCGAAGACCTCATCCAGGTGGTAGTAGCGCCCAACCGGCGTCGAGATGCGCTTTCTTCCCCGCGTCTGCCGAATATGCTCGGCACCCTTCGCTACAGCCTCAGACGACACATAGCGCCGGTACCGATCCGACTGCGCCGGCGCAATCGCCTTGCGGTAGAGCTTTGCGAGCAGGATGTGGGCGATCGCGTGATGGACAGAGTCCGGCGACGCTTCGAGCAGGTCGGAAAGCCGCACATGGAGCACGCCTTCGCGTAGCCGAATCGTCGTATTGAGGGAGGTAAATCGGCGAAACCGGATGTCGAACCGCGGCATCGGTGCCCGCGGACGCAGCTCGCGGTACTCTTCCTCGAAGATCGGATTCAGGGTAACGGACACGGAACCTCAGTTTACTATCTCGTTGAGGTGCTTTTGCTGTGGGACACGTCATGGTTTCCGAGATCACGAGACGAATCATCTGTCCATAACTCCAGCCCCCCTGAAGTCCTCACCCGACGCTCCAACCTTTACTTCGCGCAGTAGAAGTGATTCTCAATCCATCTCAATGCCCTTGCGCTCAGTAGCGCAGTAGGGGGACGCTACTCACCGCCCGACCCAACCTAAGAACCGGGATTGCCGCTAGGTTCTTTCACAGGCGGGTGAGCCGCAAACCAGCTCTTCTGCTCATCGATCATCTTGACGGCGGACTCATGGACGTCCTGCAAGGATTCGAGCGCCAGCTTCCGCGAGACGCTGTAGGCTTCGTTCTCCACTGGCGTCCGCAGCGTCGTCCCCCAGCGCTCCGTTGCCGACACCAGTTTCGGCAAAGCTTTCCGAATATCGCGATGCCGCTGGCTGTAGTCGTCCAGATTGTCCTGGAGATCATCCAGAATGGAGGTGAACTGCTCGATCAGGTCATGGAGATCCTCTTCGCGTCCTGGAACCCGCTTCCCAGCCGTCAACTTCTCAATTCGAGAAGCCCGCTGATTGAGGAACTCTGTAAACGCGAGGATACGTTCTGGCCAGTCAGCCGCAGTCGCACGAAGTTTTTCAACCTCGCCGTCAGACAGCGCGGACTCATGCTGTTGGGCATGTAGAAAATTGGGAAGCAGCATGAGCGCAAGCAGGGAAGTACAGAAGAGAGAGCGCCGGGTCATTGTCAGTGCGCGAAGACCTGCGCCAGCAACTCGTCATGCACCTTATTCAGCTGCTTGAGGGTGGACTCGGCTGCTGGGACATCCTCGACGGAGACGGTATGCATGTACTGACCCAGATGGTAGGCAGCCATGTGCATTATCATCTCGGCGTCTTTGAGCTTTTTAGAGTTCTTGGCGATGCCGCCGTGGATCATGTCGGCGCAGTGCTGGATGTGTTTGAGCGTCGTGCTGGCTTGTTCGAGTTCGCCGGCGGCCACCTGCTTGCCAGCCATCGCGGTGTAGACCTGGAGGAGCTCGGTATAGAGGAAGGCCTGTTCGCGGGCTTCGGCGTGTTCGGCTCGTTGTTCCAGCTGCGCGAGGGAAGTGGCGTCGCCGCTCAGGTCGTCGTGGCTGATGGCGCTTGCGGCGCGGGCCGAGGGAAGTCCCAGGAGGAAGAGGCAGAGCGTGCTGGCAACCGTGATTCGCATGGTTCACCTGCTTGGGGGAACGGTTGATGCTAGTGGTCGAGCGCTACGAGGCGGTGTCTGGCCTCGAACTCTTCGTTCGGTGATGCGCCATTCGATGCTGCGACGAAATCTTTGTAAGCCTGGATCGCGTTCTTTACGTGGTGCAGCTTGTCTTCCGAGATTGCCGTCAAGAACAATATCGGTGGTGTCGGTGGGAGAACTTTAGCACGATTCTGCAACACTTGAAGTACCACGGCAGGTTCGTTGTTTTCACTGGCTGAAAAAGCGAGGTGATAAGACGCGAGACCCCAGTTTTCCTGGGAGGCGAACAAGGCCGGATTGGCGACAACAGGCGTGAGAATACGCTGAGCTTCGGCGGTTTTGTGCAGGTACATCAGGGATTCGGCGCGAAGGTCGACGAGGTTGCCATCCTGCGGGGTTTGCGCGGAGAGTTTGGCAAAAAGCGGCTCGGCGTTGGCGTAATCCTTGGATTGGAAGTACAGGACGGCAAGCATGTGATTGAGGGTGGGATCCTGCTGATTGGCTTTTTGGAGGGATGCGACAAGAGGAATCGCCTTCGCAGGGTCTTCGCCCGAAGTGTAGACGGCTGCGAGCTGGACAGTCATCGCTGGGTCGCCAGGGTGCGCGGCGAGTCCCGATTCGAGCAGCTTTTCGGCTTCGGGAAATTTCTTTTCAGCGGAGAGTAGATGGGCGAGCGCGGCGGTGGCTTCCGGATCGTTTGGATTCTCAGTGAGGACGCGTCGGTATGCAGCTTCGGCGGCGTCCTTGCCGCCTGTCGCAGATTCGGCCAGCTCGGCGGACATGAGTGTGTCGGCGGGAGTTTCGGGTGAAAGCGAGAGCGCGGCGAGGAGCTCGTCGCGTGCTTCGCCCGGATGATCTTTCTGGTCGATGCGGGCCAAGGCGCGAAGAGCCCGGGCGCGCAGCAGTTTGTCGGCTTTGTCGATTGAGACGGCAGCGACAAGTTCGGCGTGGGCGTCTTCGAGGCGACCGCTGCGGGCGAGCAGCAGCCCGAGGGCGACGCGAGGGTCGATATAGGCGATGTCGTCCGAGATTGCGGCGCGATAGCTTTTTTCAGCGGCGGAAGACTGGTCCAACGCATCCTGCGCGGAGCCGAGGTCGTAGAGTACGTGAGCGTCAGTGGGCGTCGCGTCGGCTAGAGGCTGAAGAAGTTTCACTGCCTTGGGATAGTCGCGGGCGGCAAGAGCTTCGTTCGCGGCGACGCGGGCTGCGGAGTCGGGAGCGGCACCTTTCTCGGTGCCGCTAAAGTCTTGGGCAGAAGCCGCAGAGGAAAGGATGAGACAAAGTGCAAGGGCGGGTAGTTTCATGCGGGAACTCCGGAGTGCAGTACAGGGGCGAGCCAATGCCCCGTATGGCTGCGCGGGTTGGCAGCAATCTCTTCAGGCGTCCCGACCGCGACGACCTGGCCACCGGCATTCCCGCCTTCAGGCCCCATATCGATGACCCAATCGGCAGACTTGATGACGTCGAGGTTGTGCTCGATGACGAGGAGCGAGCCGCCGCCTTCGATGAGCTTGCGGAAGGCCGCGAGCAGCTTGGCGACGTCGTCGAAGTGAAGCCCAGTGGTGGGTTCGTCGAGGATGTATAAAGTGCGACTGCGGGCTTTGGCTGCGGTGTCGTTGTTGGCTGAGCGATTGATGACGGAGCGAGCCGTGGCCAGGTGCGAGGCAAGCTTGACGCGCTGTGCCTCGCCGCCCGAGAGCGTGGTGGCAGACTGACCCAGGCGAACGTAGCCGAGGCCGACCTCGTCGAGGACATAGAGTTTGTCAACGATGCGCGGGTGTCCGGCAAAGTAGACGAGGGCTTCTTTCACGGTCATGTTGAGGACGTCGTAGATGTTTTTGCCTTTGTATTTGACGTCGAGGATGGCGGCTTTGTATCGGGTGCCGTTGCACTCTTCACAGGGAAGCTCGATGTCGGCGAGGAATTGCATCTCGACGGTGACGGTGCCGTCGCCCTCGCACACATCGCAGCGGCCGCCCGGGACGTTGAACGAAAACGCGCCGGCGGAGTAGTTCTTTCGCTTGGCGTCGGGCTGCGCGGCAAAGAGGGCGCGGATGTCATCAAAGGCTTTGATATAGGTCACAGGATTAGACCGCGGGGTGCGGCCAATGGGGGACTGGTCGACGAGAATGACGTCGTTGAGGTGTTGGGTACCTGAGAGTTCTCGGTAGAGAGCTGTGGGGTCGGCTCCTTCGGTCTGGCCGAGTGCGTGTTGCAGCGCGCGGTAAAGGACCTGGTGGACGATGGTGGATTTGCCGGAGCCGGAAACACCGGTGACGCAGCACAGCAGGCCAAGCGGGATCTCGATATCGACGCCGCGCAAGTTATGGATGCGCGCGCCTTTGAGCTTGAGGTGCTCGCGGCCAGGTTCGCGGCGGTGTTTGGGAACGGGGATGGTAAGCCGACCGGAGAGGTATTTGCCGGTGATGGAATGCGGGTTCGCCATGACCTCGGGGACGGTGCCCGCGGCGAGGAGCTGGCCACCGAGCTCACCGGCTCCAGGGCCGAGGTCGAGCAGATAATCGGCGGCGCGGATGACGTCGGGGTCGTGCTCGACGACGAGGATGGTGTTGCCGAGATCACGCAAGTCTTCCATGATGCGGATGAGCTTGGCAGTGTCACGGGTGTGGAGGCCGATGGACGGTTCGTCCAGAACGTAAAGAGCGCCTACCAGCCGCGAGCCCAGGGATGTGGCGAGCTGAATGCGCTGGGATTCCCCGCCTGAGAGCGTGGATGAAAGGCGGTCAAGCGTGAGGTATTCCAGGCCGACCTGCTGAAGAAATTGCGTGCGCTGGCGCACCTCTTCCAGAACCTTGCCCGCGATCTCCATTTGCGAGGGGGAGAGGGTAAGGGAATCGAAGAAGGCGACTGCCTCCGTGATGGTGAGGGCGGAGACTTCGCAGATGTTTTTGCCTTGGAGAAGGACGGCGCGAGCTTCGGCGCGGAGACGGGTGCCGCGGCAGTCAGGGCAGGTGGCGTATCCACGGTACTTTGAGAGGAAGACGCGGACATGGAGCTTGTATTTCTTGCGGTCGAGCTCGGCGAAGAAGCCGCGGATACCTGGGTAGGTGCCGGAGCCGTCTTCGATGAAGCGATGCTGGGCGGGTGTGAGGTCGTACCAGGGGATGTCGGTGGGGATGTTGGCGGCGCGCGCGGCACGCTTCATCTCGCCGTGGTGCGGGCGATACTTGGTCGTGGTCCATGGGTGGATGGCGCCATCGTCGAGCGACTTCGATCGGTCGGGGATGATGAGGCCAGGATCGAAGTCGATGGTATTGCCGAAGCCCTGACAGCGCGGGCATGCGCCAAACGGATTGTTAAAGGAGAAGAGGCGCGGCTCGGGTTCGCGGTAGGCGCGATGGCAAGTGGTGCATTCAAATGCGGAGGAGAAGCGAAGGGTTTCGATGGGCTCCGTGAAGAGCTGGAATCGGATCTCGCCGGATTCGCGATAGCCGGTTTCGATGGCGTCTACAATTCGCGAGCGGGTTTCGGGGTTGAGAGAAAGGCGATCAGCGAGCACGAAGATAGGCCGCGAGAAATCGAGTTCCAGGAGTGATTCGGGAGTCGAGAACTCAACGATATTCCCCGCTTGAAAGAGGCGGTTGAAGCCACGGCGGCGCAGTTCAAGGAGACGCTCTTTGAGCGAGTCGGTGAGGGTTGCGGCTGCGATGTTTGAGGGCTTCTTCTTGCTGGCGGCTTTGGCCGGCTTCTTGATTGGCCTGGGTGGTTCGGGTGTCTGGTCTGAGGCGGCTTGCAGAGCTTCGAGCTTGATCTCGGCGCGGACGATGGGGAAGAGTGCATAGGTGCGGGTTCCGGCTGGGTGGGCGAGGAGCGCGTCGACGATCTCGTCGACGGTGTCGCGCTTGACGACTCCACCGCAGTGCAGGCATGTGACGGTGCCGCAGCGAGCGTAGAGGAGTCGGAGGTAGTCGTAGATTTCGGTGGCCGTCGCGACCGTTGAACGAGGGTTGCGGGTCTGATTCTTTTGCTTGATTGCGATGGCGGGCGCGAGGCCGTCCATATGATCGACGTCGGGCTTCTCGATGCGTTCGAGGAACTGCCGTGCGTAGGCGGAGAGTGACTCGACATAGCGGCGCTGGCCTTCGGCGTAGACGGTGTCAAAGGCGAGCGACGACTTGCCCGATCCCGAGACGCCGGAGACGACCGTGAGAGCGTTATGCGGGATGTCAACGTCGATATTTTTGAGGTTGTGGGTGCGCGCACCGCGGATCGTGATGCGGTCGTTGGCGTCGGGAGTCGAGGCGAGGTCAGGTTCAGCGTCGAGGGTTGCTTGCATGGTGGCCACTCTCTATTGTCGGATAGATGGACCGGGAATGCGAGTTTGGTGGGTTCGGGGATGATTTGTTATACTTAGGAGGTCGCGCGGTTGAGGCTCCGGTCTCCTTGCGATGATGAAGAATCTAAGATGGCGTTATGGTGTAACAGGTTAACACGTCGCCCTCTCAAGGCGAAGAGTCCGGGTTCGAGCCCCGGTAACGCTACCAAAACGACACTCAAAGAACATTTGCTTATGTCTGTGTGAGCTTACCGGCCTTCCGGGCGTTTCCCGGTGAAGATATGAGCTTTCTCCGATTTGCGCCCAGCACCTCTGGTGAGCCGGAAGATCTTATCGCTCATTTTTGGGCTCAGACCAAAATCAGCGGTTCGTTGTCACAGTCTGTCCTTCGTAGTTTCCGGATAGCTCTTTACGCGGATGCTTTACTCGGATCCTAGGGGCCGGAGGAGAGTAAGACTAGGCGCGCTCCGCGCTCGTTTGAGTGCGTGAAGGCGAAGCTTCCAGACAACAGCCATGACGGCGCCGGTCAAGATAGCGGCGGCTGCTCGTCCCAGCCAAAGCCCGGACAGCGAGAGGCTGGAATGGAACGCGAGACACCAGCCTAGCGGCGCGCCGATAAGCCAGGAGATGATTGTGTTCGCGAGGAATGGGGTGCGCGTATCCCCAAGGCCGGTGAGTGCCGAGCAGAAAAGAACGTTGGCTGTATCACCGAGTTGCAAGACTCCACAGATGAGGCAGATCGGCGCGGCTGCTGTGATGACGGCGGGATCATTGGTGTAGAGCCCCGCCCATAGTCGCGGGAATCCAGAGAACAGCAGGGAGGCAACGGCAATATAGCCGAGGCCGAGGACCAAGCTGGCGTTTGCAGAGCGGCGGACTGCGGAGACGGCGGCTGTCGGATGGGTTTCGCGGGCGCCGAAAGATTGGCCGACTCTGGCGACCGTGACGTAGGACAGCCCTAGCGGGACCATGTAGACGAATGCATCGAGATCGAGCACAACCTGGTGCGCCGCAAGCAGGGTAGTGCCCAGGCGCGCGCAGACAATCGACATCCAGGTGGAGAAGCCGAGGTCGGTGAGATTTTCGATCGCTGATGGCCAGCCGATGCGTCCGAGGAGCCGCAGCCGCTCTAGATTTGGGCGGAAGAGCGACCAGGAAAGGCGGAGTCGCTGGTCGCGAAGGGCGAAGGCAAAGCCGCCGAAGAGCAAGGCCATCATGTAGAGACGCACGACACAAGTAGCCCAGCCAGAGCCAGCTATACCCATCGGGCGCAAGCCTGCGTGACCGTATAGAAAGATCCAATCGAACAGAAGATTGACCAGGTTTGCGGAGACAAGGGAGAGGGTGATGAGGGTGACGCGGTTGATGGATTGCAAGTAACGCCTTAACGCCATGTACAGAAGTAGCGGAACCGTTGACCACAGAAGAGCATGGAGGTAACGAGCGGTCTCAGCGACGAGATCGGGTGGTACTCCGAAGTGTGGAAGCAGCGCGAGGCTGACGAGTGTCGTGATAACAACTAGTGGGGTGCCTAGCAGAATGAAGAGCGAGGACTGGGCCAAAGTGAAGAGGCAATCGGGAAGGTCCGATGCGCCGTAGGCCTGGGCCACCAGGGTCATTATGCCGTCGAGTCCGCGAATGACGCAGAAGACGAGAGCGTAATAAATGGTATTGCCGAGGGAAGATGCAGAGATAGCAAGAGCAGAGTGCGGCAGGTGGCCGACCATGAGGGCGTCAACGATGTACGTGGACATCCAACCCAGTTCTCCCAGGGCCAGCGGCAGGCCCAGCCGAGCAGTTCGCTTTATCTCGGCGGTGAGTTTGTTACTGGCCCGTGACATGAATTGCTGGATGCAATGGTAAGGCGATAGGTAGTCGACGTGTTTGTTCCCGCATACCGTATCAACAAAATGCAGGGGTCGGTAGCGTGTCCCGAAATCAGGTGTGGCCCCCTTCCAAGTGCACCTGTTTCGTCTCCAACAGTGAACTTTAGACTAGAGTTGCTTCAGCATGGTGGCCCTCGTGAGACCACCAAGGTCCGTAAAAGCGAGTTGCCGCTTCACTTCAAAACGGCTGCTCGCGGCCTGGATCATTGCGACCAGCGTCAGTTGAACTTCATCTCAACAGCTTTCCACGTCTTTTCGATGCCATCCACGAGAGACACCTCGTGGTGCCACCCCAGCTTGTGGAGACGCGTCACGTCGAGTAGCTTGCGCGGAGTTCCATCCGGCTTGGTTGTGTCGAAGACTAGTTCTCCTCTGAACCCCACCACCCGTGCGACATGCTCAGCCAATTCGCGGATGGTCACATCTTCTCCGCTTCCTATATTGATGAGGGGCGGTTCGTCCGCTGATAAGAGACTCCCGTACTGTTCGTCGGGCAATGACATGAGGAAGACGCAGGCTTCGGCTAGATCATCAGAATAGAGCAGCTCACGGCGCGGCGTTCCGCTGCCCCAGACGACCATCTCTTTGGCATTCGCCTTCTTTGCTTCGGCAGCCTTGCGGATAAGTGCCGGGAGCACGTGTGAGCTGCTGAGATCGAAGTTATCGTTCGGGCCGTAAAGATTCGTCGGCATTACGGCAAGATAGCGCGTGCCGTACTGGCGATTGTAGCTCCAGCACATCTCGATGCCGGCGATCTTTGCGAGCGCATAAGGGCGGTTTGTTGCTTCGAGTGGACTCGTGAGAAGACAGCTTTCCTGCATCGGCTGCGGGGCCAATCTCGGATAGACACAAGAAGAACCGAGGAAGATGAGTCGCTTCACCTCATTCCGATAGGCGGACTCGATGACGTTATTTTGAACCATCAGATTGTCGCGAATGAAGTCGGCAGGATAGGTATTGTTTGCCAAGATGCCACCGACCTTGGCGGCCGCCATGAAGACAAACTCTGGCTTTTCCTGTGCGAAGAAAGCATTCACAGATGAAGTTTCGGTCAAGTCCAGTTCGGCGCGGCCACGACCGATGATGTGACTGTAGCCTTGTCGTTCAAGGCATGAATAAATTGCCGAGCCGACCAGACCCTGATGGCCACTCACATAAATGCGAGCACTCTTGGACATGAAAATGGGGAGCAGGGTATCCATAGGTGTGTTGCAGATCCTCGGACTCAGCGGACAGAATTGGTTTTGTAGCCGTGGTCGCGTACAAGGGCGTCGCGGTTTGCAGCCTCTAGGTCTACCTCAACCATCTCTTTGACAAGTTGCTCGAAGGAAGTGCGAGGCGTCCAGCCAAGCTCGCGCTTCGCCCTTGAAGAGTCGCCTAGCAGTGCTTCGACCTCGGTCGGGCGAAAGTAGCGGGGATCGATGGCGACGACAGTATTGCCTGCGCTATCAATGGCTTTCTCTTGCAGTCCCTCGCCCACCCAGGTAAGGCTCAACATGAGGAGTGCAGCGCAGCGCACAACGAATTCCCGAACACTGTGTTGCTCTCCAGTCGCGATGACAAAGTCCTGTGGCGTGTCCTGCTGGAGCATCAACCACTGCGCTTCGATATAGTCGCGCGCGTGTCCCCAGTCCCGTCTTGCGTCTAGGTTCCCGAGGTAGAGTTGCGACTGTAGGCCGGCTTTGATCCGAGTGAGACCGCGGGTGATCTTTCGGGTAACAAAAGTTTCGCCACGCAAAGGAGACTCATGATTGAAGAGGATGCCGTTGCAGGCGAACATCCCGTAAGCTTCGCGGTAGTTCACGACAGTCCAGTAGCCGTACAACTTAGCAATGGCGTAGGGCGATCGAGGATAGAAGGGGGTAGTCTCGCGTTGGGGAGTTTCCTGCACAATTCCGTAAAGCTCGGAGGTACTCGCCTGGTAGAAACGCGTCTTTCGAGTCAAGCCAAGAATGCGAATAGCTTCGAGTATCCGTAAGACGCCTAGGGCGTCGCAGTTGGCGGTGTACTCCGGCTGTTCGAAGGAGACCTGAACGTGTGATTGGGCGGCCAAGTTGTAGATTTCGTCCGGTTGAACCCGCTGCACGATGTGCATGAGGGATGAACTATCCGTCATGTCGCCGTAATGGAGGATGAACCTGGGGTTAGACTGATGCGGATCCTCGTAGATAGCATCAATTCGCGCGGTGTTGAATAGCGAACTCCTGCGTTTGAGACCATGCACCTCATAATTCTTTGACAGCAGAAATTCGGCGAGGTAGGCGCCATCTTGGCCAGTGACACCTGTGATCAGTGCCTTCTTCAAGGGGAACGCCTCCTTTTAAGTCTAAGCTTTTACTAATGATGAATCTGATATCCGACAGGGACTTTGCACATAACAGTCCTAGGTCCGTCGAGCATGGAGATACGGCAGGGCGACCCGTTGCGCCAATGTCTACTTGACCTTTAATATTGGGTAAAAAGTGATCTGAGCTGCTATAGCGTTGTTATTCTGCAAGCCCGGCATGTAGATTGGCGCCTTCCATCCTTCGTGCTGATACCAAGCATCCAGCTCGAGATCGTCGTGATGAAATCGCTTGACGGCCTGAATCTTAAAGGAGTTTTGAGTTGTGCCGCGGGAACCATATGTCTTGGTGATGGGATCATAGACACCCAGAATGAAGTCCTTATCGTTCTTCTTATTTAGGTACTCAATCTGGACAGATTCGCTGCCAGAGAGATGGTAAGTCAGCCAAGCCTGTCCACCTTTTCCTTCACGACCGATCCAGTCGCCGATGATATTTCCTTCATTTGTATAGCCCTGCTTCTGAATTCCCTCAAAGTAGAAAAACTGTCCCATGGTGCTGCGCGATACCTTGGGATCTGTGCTGACCGCCTCTATCCGAAAATCCAGCTTTCGAATTCCGGGAAGTTGCGGGAAATATAAACCTGTCCTATAAGCTGCGCGGCGCGGCGCGCTGATGGGCGTCACGTCATCGTGGCAAAATGTGTCTGCGAGAAGTGTCACATACTTTCGCAAAAACGGCAGGCGGTAGGAGAAGTTGAAGTCACTGAGTCGATCGCCGGGGTCAGCAGAGGTAAATTTCGAAGCGGGGTTCGCCTCGGTATCAGTTAGGGAAAAAAAGCTTCGAAGGAAAGTGTGGATTGTGACGGGAACGTGACCCTCGCCTCCAAAAATTACCGAGCGTTGAAAGCCAAACTCGAAGTTGTCCGTTGGACGAAGTTCGATTTGTTCGGAATGAATATAGGGACTATTGGGAACGGAGTGTCCCTTCAGATCGCCGTAAAAAAAGTCGTACCGAACCGTGCCAAAAAGCCAGGAAAATCCAGGGATGTACAGGGGGTCCACCCGATTGATGCGGAAAGAATAGATATCTTGTGCATTGTTCGACCAGGACATTGCCCCACCCTGAAGAGGACCCTGCCAAGCGTCGGACTTTCCGCCTGAGATCTCGTGTCCAAGAATGTGAAAGGATAATGTTGCTTCAAGTATCCGGAAGGGATTTGCTGTTTCGATAGGGCCAGTCGGAATCGTTCTCTGGTGGAGGTTGTAACCAGTGAACGGAATTTGATCCTCAACGGAGAGCGCCGTTGACAAGCTATCTGAATAGCCTACCGCACTTGGAGCGTGCTCATACTCGCCTCGAAAATAGAACGAGAAGCGGCCCTTCTCCGCGAGCGTCGAAAATCCCGCAACAGCATTAACTCCGGGTTGGTATGGCCGACCGTAATCATTCACAATCGTCTGTCCGAGATGATAGCTATCGTTTAGCGACTGGCCCTGAATCCCCAGAAGACGGGTGTAAACCGTGTCAGTCCCGTAGACGGCTCCGCGCGATGTCACTCCATCCAACGACTCATCTCGTAAGAAGCCTTCGACGGAAGCGAGAATGTCCTTCGCCTCATCACTATCTCCATCCGCCACCTGATCGTGCGTCTCCTCGAGTATATGCGCGAGGCTCTGGCGGGTGTATGGGCGCATTGCAAGGTACATCTTGTTTGCGAAACCGAGTGAATACAGCCGCGACATCGCCAAGTAAACCCAGCTATCGACTGGAATGTAGACCGATCCGAGAGGTTTCTGCTTCGGCAGCTTTTCATCAGCGATGCCATACGGCACGTAGGCGGGAGCGGCTTGGACTGGCCTCTGCGGGGTTGTTGAAGTTGGTGCAACCACTGGGGCACCGGCCGCAGTGGCGGCGGGAACTGTTTGAACCACCTCTTGATTAATGGGGACAGGCATTGAGGGAAGGGATGCTGTTGTCGGCGCTTTCGCAGGAACCGCTGGCCCCGTCTGTGCCACACAGGTCCACGAACATGCCGCCAGGCCCGCAAGAGGAAAGAAAATTTTTATGCGCACAGAGACCTCAATGTGAGAGAGAGACGACTTGGAGCTTTATCTGGAAGTCAGAGCAATTGTACCGGACGCGCAAAGTCTTCACCGCCGTAGTCGGACGTCAGTCGCCTTCGGGGAAGAGTTCTGCTTCGTCACCGCAGACGCTCCGAGACCACTGGTTCCTCTTCCTTTCATCCAGACTGCTCCTTCGTTATCGCAGTATTCGGCACTTGCATTACCATTCGGCTATGTCTTCTGTTAGAACGGTTACTCTAATCGACTCCCACACCGAGGGTGAGCCGACGCGGGTGGTTCTGGAGGGCGCGCCGGACCTTGGCCTTGGCTCGGTGGCGCAGAGGCTCGAGCGTTTTCGGGCGGAATTTGCTGGCTTTCGTTCAGGTGTCGTGTGTGAGCCGCGTGGCTCTGAGGTCGTGGTGGGGGCTTTGTTGCTGGAGCCGCAAGGGTCAACTGCCGTGGCCGGGGTTATCTTCTTCAATGATGTTGGATACCTCGGGATGTGCGGGCATGGGACGATTGGGGTCGTCACGACGCTGGCGCATTTGGGGAGGATCTCGGCTGGGTGGCATACGCTTGAGACGCCGGTTGGAGATGTGAGGGCATGTCTACACGCGGATGGAAGTGTGTCGGTAAATAACGTGGCGAGCTATCGCTTTCGAGCGGGAGTTCGGGTAGACGTGGCGGGGCATGGCACGTTTCGTGGGGATATCGCGTGGGGTGGGAACTGGTTTTTTCTGGTCGATGAACCGCCTTGCGAGTTGTCACAGGTAAATCGTGGGCAACTTGTTGAGATCGCGACGGCTATTCGTGATGCGCTTGCAAATCAGAGGATCACTGGTGCTGACGGGCAGGTGATTGATCATGTGGAGTTCTTCTCGACGCCGTCGAGAGTGAAAAACTCGGCAAGGAATTTCGTCCTGTGTCCCGGGGCTTCGTACGATCGCTCGCCGTGCGGTACAGGGACAAGTGCAAAGATGGCTTGCCTGCATGCGGATGGCAAATTGGCTGAGGGCGAGGTTTGGCGGCAGGAAGGAATTCTGGGGACCGTCTTTGAGGGCAGCATCACTGTGGGAGAAGATGGGCGGATTCATCCTACGATTCGCGGGAGAGCTTGGATAACAGGTGAGTCGAAGCTGCTGTTTGCGGCGGACGATCCCTTTCGTGATGGGATCAGGCGATGACGGTGGAACGCTTTGATGTTGTGATTGTGGGCGCGGGGATTGTTGGAAGTGCTTGCGCTCGGGAGTGCGCGGCGGCTGGGCTGCGCGTGGCTGTCGTCGAAGGTGGCGTCCCTGCTGGAGGGGCGACGGCGGCGGGGATGGGCCATGTGGTGGTGATGGATGACTCGCCTGCACAGCTTGCCCTTACAGTCTATTCGCGGTCGTTATGGACAGCTGAAGCAGAGAGGTTGCCGGCTGAGGCGGAGTATCGCAGCCGCGGAACGTTATGGGTTGCGGCGGATGATGACGAGATGGGCGAGGCTCAGGCGAAGTATCGGACGTTGGGTGAAGCGGGTGTTGCGTCTGCGTTGTTGAGTCCAGCGGAGTTACGGGATGAGGAGCCAAACCTGCGAGAGGGATTGGCTGGTGGGCTGCTTGTTGCGGATGACGGAGTGAGTTATCCGCCGGCTTCTGCTCGGTACTTTCTGGCTGAGTCTCAGAGGTTGGGTGGGAAGGTCTTTTTCTCAACGGCGGTGAGCGCTAGAGATGGCGAGGTCCGGCTTCCGGATGGGACGGTGCTGGCTGCTGATTGCATCGTGATTGCAACTGGAACGGATTGTGCGTTGCTTCCTGCGCTGCCACTGAAGAAGCGCAAAGGGCATCTGGTCATCATGGAGTCTGCGCCGGGCTTTGTTCATCACCAGGTGGTCGAATTGGGTTATATCAAAGGCGCAAACAATATGGCTCAAGATTCAGTGGCATTTAATATCCAGCCGCGAGTGTCGGGCAAGCTGTGGGTGGGGGCTTCGCGGCAGTATGGGGATGAGAACCCGTGCGTCGATGAATGGATGGTGAAGCGGGTGATGGATCGTGCAACCTCTTACATGCCGGCGCTGCGCAGGCTTACAGTAGAACGTTCGTGGGCTGGGTTCCGCGCAGCCACCGAAGACAAGTTGCCGCTGATCGGGCCAGCAAAGGGCCTTTCGGATGATCCGACGCTTTGGCTTGCCGTGGGGTTTGAAGGGCTTGGAATTACGTGCTCGCTGGGAGCGGCGAGGCTCCTGGCTGATAGCCTGATGGATAGGAAGTCTGTGATTGATCCAGCGCCATATCTGCCGATCCGGATGAGCGCATAGATAGTTTTTAGGAGATTGGATGAAGTGGACTGGTGTGTTGCCTGCGATGACGACGCCCTTCGATGAGGCGCTGAATGTGGATCACGGTTTCCTGGCACAGCATGCGGCGTGGCTGCTGGGGAATGGCTGTGCAGGACTCGTGATGCTGGGGTCGCTGGGCGAAGGCGCGACGCTTGAGCATGACGAGAAGCTTGAGATTTTGAAGACGGCAGTGCGTGTCGCAGCAGGGAAGCCGGTGGTTGCGGCGATTTCATCGCTTTCTACGAGCGGTGCGGTGAAGCTTGCAAAGGAAGCGGAGCAGGCTGGGTGTGCGGGTTTGATGGTCTTGCCGCCGTATGTGTATACGTCGGATTGGCGTGAGATGAAGGCGCACGTGACGACCGTGATTGGCGCGACGAAGCTCGGGTGCATGCTTTACAACAATCCGGTGGCTTACAAGACCGACTTTCTGCCGGTTCAGATCGCTGAGCTTGCTGCGGAACATGACAACCTCGAAGCGGTGAAGGAGTCAAGTGCGGATGTGCGGCGCATCGCAGCGATTCGTGAGGTGCTGGGGCACCGTTTGAGTATTTGCGTCGGCGTCGATGACGTGCTCGTGGAAGGCGTGGGGGCTGGAGCTGTGGGTTGGGTTGCGGGGCTGGTCAATGCCTATCCAGCTGAGTCGGTGCGGCTGGTCGAACTCGCGCAGAATGGCACGGCGGAGGCGGCATTTGAATTGTACCGCTGGTTTCTACCGCTGCTGCGGATGGATACGGTGCCGAAGTTCGTGCAGCTCATCAAGTGGGTGCAAGAGCAGGCGGGGGTTGGATCGGCGCGGGTGCGAGCGCCGCGCTTGCAGCTTGCGGGTGCTGAACTGGCGGAGGCGAAACGCGTGTATGCGCGGGCGATGGAAGAGCGTCCGAGCGTAGCGGAGAAGCCATTCGCAGACTTCGCTGGGGCGTGATGGATCAAGCGATTGTCAGGTTGCGAAGGTAGACGGAGTAGCGTTCGGCCATGATCTGGTTGAACGGGACTAGCGTGTGAGTTGGGCCGCGTCCCAACGTCCGGAATTGCAGAGGGGAGGCGATAGAGCCTTCAACCTTTTCGAACCAGATCGCAGGTGTGACGACTGGCATCGGCTTATTCTGGTCATCGCGTGGGCGCATGTCGATGGCTGGCAGAGGATACCCATCGTCTTCCTGGACGAAGGGGCTGGCGTAGATCATGGACTGGGTGAGGCCTTCCGTTCCAAGGCGCGCGGCGAGGAGGAGGGGGCCGTACATTGCTGCCTGAACCTGCTTGTCGTCGGGAGCGGTGTTGAGATGAAGAGTCATCGGGATGTCGATGGTGACGATGTCTCCTGTCTTCCACGGATGATTGATCGCGAGATAGGTCGAGGGCTCACCTTTGGCGGGTAACGGCTCGCCGTTGATGCTGACAGAGACACCGTCTTTTGCCCAGTAGGGGACGCGGATCTTCAAGGCTGTGGCTTTTGACGGAGCCTTGTCGATGGTTAAGGTAACGCGCTCGTCGTTCGGATACTTCGTGGTCTGGCGAAGTTGAAAGCCGCGCTGTTTCCAGTCGAGCTTCGAAGGGATGAAGAGGTTGACGAAGAGGGAGTCGTCATCGTGGAAGTAGATAGAGTCGTTCAGCTTGGCATACTCTTCAGAGCCGGTGCCGGTGCAGCACCAGAAAGCGTCGTTGGGGGTGCCAAAGGTCTTGTAGAGACCGGGCTTCAGCGAGACGTAGTACATGAGCATGCCGTTACGATCCTGAGTGCCGTAGCGGACGTTATAGAGTAGGCGTTCGTAGTAGTCGAAGAGTTTAGCGTCGGGCTGGCGGGTGAAGAGTTGTCGCGCGAGCTTCATCATGTTGTAGGAGCAGCAGCACTCTTCGGCGGAGAAGCCTAGCTGCTTCGCGACAACGTCGGGCTGGTGCCAGACTTCACCGTTGCTTGTACCACCTGTGCAATAGGTGTGGTGGTCGGTCACGATGCGGTAGAAGTTGGCGGAGATGCTGGCGTAGCGCGGGTCGCCAGTGAGCTCATAGCCGCGTGCGGCGCCGATGACCTTGGGGATGTTGGTGTTGGCATGGTTGTCGGCGAGTTTGTCGTCATCGGCTGCGAGCGGATCAAAGATCTTATGGTGCTCGAAGCGGTAGCCAAGGTCGCGGTACTTGGCTTTGCCCGTGATGGCGTACAGGTTGAAGGACGCCTCGTTCATCCCTCCTTGCTCGACGAGCAGGACTTTCTGCCAGTCGGCGTCCTTGAAGGAGCGAGAGTAGTTATCGGCCCAGTCGGCCATGCCGGTGGCAACAGCGAGGGCTTGCTGGTTGCCGGTGTGCTGGTACATGTCGATAAGGCCGGCGATGATCTTGTGATACGTGTAGAACGGCGCCCAGACGGGCTTGTAGGCGCGGAGGCGCTCGTAGAACTCGATGGGATAAGCGCCAAGGTAGCCGTCTTTCGCCTGGCACTCGGCCAGCATGGCGACGAGGTCGTTGGCCTTGGCGGCGATGGGCTGGTCGCCAGTGCTGGCGTGGAGTAGGGCACAGGCGGAGAGGTAGTGTCCGACATAGTGGCCGCGGAGTTCGCAGTCAGGAGCTTCCCAGCCGCCGAGCGGGGCAGCATCGGACGGAAGGCTTGCGGTGACGCGGAAGTTGTGGACGAGGCGGTCGTTCGGGAGCGAATAGAGAAAGCTGCGGTTTCGCTCCATGGTGTCGGACCAGAACGACGGAAGCAGACGCACGTCGGTCATTGGAAACGGTTCGGCTTTTAGCGTTGGTATTTGGCCGGGCTCAGCGAGGGACACTTGGGTTGCGAGGGTTGCGGCTGCGGCGGTGCCGAGGAAGGTTCTGCGAGTCAAGGACATGGGGCTCCAATTCGAGGGGAAATCAAAGGCTACCCCCCGGTATCGAAAAAGATCGAAAGTAGAGATAACAGGTAGGTTAAGTCCGGACTTCGAGATGTATCTGCATCAAGAGCTGTGCAACTTATCGAATCGAATTCAGATTCGGTTTCTGTAGCGAAGTGCGGCGATCTCGTGGTCAGTAAAGACGCGGGATCGGGTGAGGAAGCGGACGCCTTCGGGGCCTTCGAGGGAGAACATGCCGCCGCGTCCGGGGACGACGTCGAGGATGATCTGGGTGTGCTTCCAGTATTCGAACTGGGCGCGGTTCATGTAGAAGGGCGTCGTGTCGAGCGTGCCGAGGAGGAGATCCTGTTCGCCGATCATGAAGTCGCCGCGGGGATAGCACATGGGGGAGCTACCATCGCAACAACCGCCGGACTGGTGAAACATGAGGTCGCCGTGCCCGGCCTGGAGTTTGTGGATGAGGTCGAAGGCGGCTTCGGTGGCGACGACCTGGGGCGGGGCTTGGATCAGAGTTTCCACGAGAGAAGAATACGCCATGGGGTTCCGCTAAGATATATGGAAGTCTCCGCCGTCTGAAAGGAATTTGATTTGCCTGAACAGTTGAAACGCGCTCTCGTTACCGGAGGCGCAGGCCTCATCGGCTCGCATATCGTCGACCTACTGCTGAGAGAAGGGTGGACGGTACGGATTCTCGACAACCTGGAGCCGCAGACGCACAAGTTTGGCAAGCCGGAGTGGGTAAATCCGGCGGCAGAGTTCCGGCAGGGGTTCGTGCAGGACTACGAGACGATGCGGTCGGCGCTGGAAGATATCGACGTGGTCTTTCACGAAGCGGCGTATGGCGGGTACATGCCGGAGATGGCGAAGTATGTGTTGGTAAACAGCTTTGGCACGGCGCAGATGCTGGAGATTATCCGCGACCATAGGCTGCCGGTGCGGAAGGTCGTGGTGGCGAGTTCGCAGGCGGTTTACAGCGAAGGCGCGGCGGAGTGTCCGGAGCATGGGCATGTGGTGCCTCTGCTGCGACCGGCAGAGCAGCTTCGGTCGGGGGATTTCAGCGTGCATTGCCCAGTTTGCGGGAAGGCGACGAAGTCAGTTTCGACTCCGGAGGCTACGCCGGGTGGCGGCGAGACGGTATATGCGTTGACGAAGGTCGACCAGGAGAGGCTGGTGCTGTTATGGGGCAAGCAGACGGGCGTGCCGACGGTGGCGCTTCGCTACTCGTGTACCTACGGGCCCAGGCAGTCGCTGTTTAACCCCTATACGGGCGTGATCGCGATTTTTTGTACGCGGTTGCTGAACGGGCAGCCCCCGGTGATGTATGAGGATGGCGGGCAGACGCGGGATTTGTGCTTTGTGGAGGATATTGCGCGGGCGAATCTGATGGTGGCGACGACGGATAAGCTCGACGGTTTGCCGGTGAATGTCGGGAGTGGGCGGGCGACGAGCGTGAAGGATCTGGCGGGAATTATTGCGGATCAGTTGGGGATCAGGATCGAGCCGCTGGCACGTGGTGAGTTTCGGCCAGGAGAGATTCGTTCCTTGATCTCTGATATTTCACGGATGCGGACGATTGGGTACGAGCCGCAGACGACGCTGGAGCAGGGCATCGGGAAGTACATCGAGTGGATCAAGACGCAGGGGACAATCGATGATTACTTCGCCAAGGCCGAGGCTGGGCTGAGGGATAAGGGGATCGTGCAGAGTGTGAAGGGGTAACACGAAAGTGCGTGCGCGGGTTTTCCGGGTTGGACGCGGAATGAGGGCAACAGCTTTCGTGTGAAGCAGTACTGCGATCTGCTGGCGACGGTGCGTGGGTCGGGAGTTATTTCGAAAGGTTAGGGCTGACAGTTTCTTTCGAAGTCTCGGATTTCGGAGGGGGGAATGCGCCCGTCACAAAGAAAGAGCCAGCCTCAACGGGCTGGCTCTTTCTTCTGAAAGTGAAGGATTGGTGCGGAGGAGGGGACTTGAACCCCTATGCCTTGCGGCGCTAGCACCTCAAGCTAGTGCGTCTGCCAATTTCGCCACCTCCGCAGGGTCCGGTCAGCCCAGATGGGAGACCAGGTTGCGACGTGCAATCCGAAGGTCAGTATAGCATCCGGGATAGGCCTGTTGAAGGTGGATTTCCAGATGGGTTCGGTAGCTAGAAGTGGTCGAGGAGTTCGCGAAAGGTTCCGATTTCTAGG
The DNA here is from genome assembly GCA_963693075.2 of uncultured Granulicella sp. Taxonomy (GTDB): domain Bacteria; phylum Acidobacteriota; class Terriglobia; order Terriglobales; family Acidobacteriaceae; genus Edaphobacter. The sequence continues at coordinate 1,672,677 of CAXMMP010000001.1, forward strand.
AGGCGGGCACCGGTGGGCGGGCGGTCGACGAGTTCATGTTCGAGCACCCAGGTAAAGTCGTGGGGGACAAAAACGGCATTCAGGCCGGCAGCAAGGGCTGGATTGATGTCGGATTTGGGACTGTTTCCGATCATCCAGGTGGTGGCGTGGTCACAGTTGTGGCGGGCGGCGACGGTTCGGTAGGCGGCTTCCTTCTTTTCTTCGAGGACTTCGACGGCAGAAAAGTGTGCTGCCAGGCCTGAGCGCTCGAGTTTGTCGATCTGTTCTTCGGGGTCTCCCTTGGTGACCATAAGGAGGCGATGGCGGGCGGCGAGTTGCGGCAGGACTTCGGCGACGCCGGGGAGTAGCTCCATCTCCTGTTCGGCGATGGAATCGACAAAGCTGACGATGCGGCGATGCTTGTCTTCCGTGAGCGGCATGGCGGTGAGGTCTTCAAAGCATTTGACCAAGGACTTGCGGAAGCTTTTGAGGCCGTAGCCGTGGGCCGCGACGGTCTGGCGTTCGACAGCGTTCAGGTGTTCGCGAACTTCTTCGGTGGTGTGGACGCGGTGATCGAGGTAGGAGATGAACGCGGTGATGGCGCGTTCGAAGTAGATGTTGTTCTCCCAAAGAGTGTCATCCGCATCAAAAAGCAAAGTCTGGCCGATAAAGTTCATCGTCTTATCTTACGAGCGGATTGTTTTACTGAGGTTGCAACCACGTTGGCAGGATGGATGCGGGTTTGGACTTGACTGCATTTTGTCGCTCGTTCAGATTGGGTGCGCGGCTAGGATATGAGTGGAAGTCGGCCTGATAACGTTTTGCGCGAAAGGCGAGCAGAAGGATGAGTCCGGAGACTGGCCGGAAGTTCGGACCCTATGAGATTCAATCCCGCCTGGCAGGCGGCGGGATGGGTCACGTCTATCGGGCGTGGGACGCACGGCTGCATCGCGAGGTGGCGGTCAAGCTGCTGAATCATGAATACGCGATGCCAGGGATGCGAGAACGTTTTTTGCGCGAGGCTCGCGCGGCGTCGGCGCTGAACCATCCGAATATCTGTACGATCTTCGACATCGGCGAACAGGATGGCGACCCGTACCTGGTTATGGAGCTGCTTCAAGGCGAGACTTTGAAGGATCGCATTCTCAACCGAACCATGCAGGTAGATGAGATTGTGGCCATCGCTCGTGAGACGGCAGAGGCTTTGGGAGCGGCACACTCGAAGGGCGTGGTGCATCGGGATGTGAAGCCGGCGAATATTTTCCTGGTCGACAAGCCAAACGGCGGGATTCAGGCGAAGGTCTTGGATTTTGGGCTAGCGAAGATTGAAGGGGGCGTGCTGGGTGCGCGGGCCCGGTCACTGGAGTTGACAACGGCGGGGGCCACGGTAGGGACGCTGGCGTATATGTCGCCTGAGCAGGCGCGCGGTGAGGCTTTGGATTCAAGGTCGGATCTGTTTTCGCTTGGCGTCGTGATGTACGAGATGGCGACGCGGCAGGTGCCATTCCAAGGGGCTACGAGTGCGCTTGTGTTCGTGCAGCTTTTGAATCATGCGCCTGAGCCGGTGCGGGAGTGGAATGAATCGGTGCCGCGGGAGCTCGAAAAGATCATCTTCAAACTGCTGGCGAAGGAAAGGACGGCGCGATTCCAGACGGCGCGTGAGCTGGAGCTGGCGCTGATTGCGATCGGCGAAAAGGGAAGTGGCGGGGGTGGGGGTTGGTTGCGAAAGGCGGTGGCGAGTGCGACGGTGCCGCTGGTCCGGGCTCCCGATCCAGTGGCGCGGGAGAAGCGGCTGCCGAAGAGCGGTAAGCCTTCGAGTGCGGGTTCGGACTTTGCAGGAGTGCGGCCGGTGACGCCCGTGCCTGCGACTGCGGCTCAGAATGATTCGCCGAGGCCGGCGGACGATCAGTTCTTGCGACCGGTGGCGCGTGTGCCTCGTGGGGATACGACGCCGAATCCTGGCAGGTCGGGCCAAAGTGCTGACTTGGGTGTGGCGAGTATGTTTACGCCGGTTCCACGGTCGACGCTGACCCGGCGGAGTGGCGATCCACCTTCGCAAGAGCAGGTCGTCCCAGCTGCGACGGTGGCTCCGGTCCAGATGGAGGACCCGGATGGGAAGCCGATCTCTGAGGTTCGGGCTGCGGTCGAGGCTTCGCCTGGCGAGTCCATGGTAATAGCAACGGTCGTTACGGAGCCGCTGGTCGAGCAGGAGGTCAACGAGCCGGTTGAAGAGGTGGTTCCAGAGCCGGTTGTAGAACCGAGTGCGAGCGAGATCTTTCCGCCGCTGCTTGAGACTCCTGTTGCAGCTAGACCACGGTCGCTTCGGTCTCAGCCCATGTGGCTGGGTGTGGGAGGGGTGATCGTCCTCGGGGTCGGCGCGCTGCTTTATCTCTCTCTGAATCGGTCTGGCTTTGGCGTGGCTGTATTGAAGAAGAGTGACGTCATCGTGGTGACGGAAATCGAGAATCGGACGGGGGATAAGTCGCTCGATGGCTCGGTGGCTGAGGGGCTGGCGATTGATCTGGACCAGTCGCCATGGCTGCTGGTGCGAGATCAGGACTCGTACCGGGCTGCGCGCCACGGGGTGTTGCAGATTGCGAACGATGCGATGCAGAACAATGGCGTGCTGATCGCGCGGCGGACCGCGGATCGACTGGGAGCGAAGGCTTACCTGTATGGATCGCTGACCGGAAGCGGCGCTCCCTATACGCTACACGTGGACCTGCATGATGTGGCGACGAACGATGTGCTGGCGAGCGCGGAGGCGCGGGTGGATAGCCTACAGCAGGTTGCGGGGGCGGTCGACTCGGTGGCGGGGGAGTTGCGGCTGGCGTTCGGCGAGCCGCGCGGCTCGATCGATGACCGGAGCACGGGGTTGTCGCATGAGGCGACGGGCAATCCTGCGGCCTTGCAGTTGCTTTCGCAGGCGCAGGTGCTGCTTGCATCGCACGAGGCGGTTGCCGCAGTGGCGGATCTACAGCAGGCGGTGGCGCTTGATCCGAAGTTTACACAGGCGCAGTTAGAGTTAGCGCATCTGTACAGCCAGCTTCATGCGGAGACAGCGGCGGCGGAGGCGGCGCGCGCTGCGCTGGCCGGAGCCGACTCAGCGAGCCAGCGCACACGAATTCTTGCTCAGGCTGCGTATGAGATGGAGACGAGCGGCGATCTTCTGCGCGCGACGGCGGTGCTTCGGCAACTGATCTTCATCTACCCGCATGACTCGGATGCGCTCGCGGCCCTGGCTGAGACTTTGCTGCTCGAAGGACATACCTCTGAGGCGTTGCAGACGGCGCAGCAGTCGTATGCGGCGGACCCGTTTCATCGGGCGAGTTACGCGGTAGCGCAGGCTGCTTTGCTTGCGATGGATCGGTACGACTCGGCTTACCAGTTGAATGCGCAGGCGCAGCGGATGGGGTTGGCGGCTGGCGGAGAGAGCTTCGCCGTGGCCTACCTGGATGGACGGAAAGATGTGGTCGACGAGTTGGCGGCCGGCATTCCGGTGGGGAAGATCGAATATCGGCCTGATTGGGAATACGGGCTGTATCTGGATAGCAGCGGCCGATTTGGGGCGGGGTCGACGTTGTGGTCGAGCCGGGCAGAGGCTGCGCAGCAGAATGACAGCTTGCGATCGGCCGGCACATTTCTGCTTGCGCAAGGGGCGCTCGACCGCGCCCTGCTGAATGAGTGTGCGTCAGCGACTCCGTTTCTCCGGGATGCCGAGGCTGCCGGCGTTCCGGTTGGGCGTACCGCATTGTTCGACCTCGGGATGGCGCATGCCCTTTGCGGAGAGTCTGCTCGAGCAACCGAGATCGCGTCGGAGCTGCAGCAGCGGTTCCCGCAAAGCTTCGCGGTCAATGCGTTTTACGTGGCCGATCTTCGGGCCGCAATTGCGCTCGCGGATCATGATGCGGGTCTAGCCCTGGAGATGCTGAAGGCAGCGAGATCTTACGATTTGATCTCGTTGACTCCTTATCTGCGTGGGCAGGCACATATCGAACGACACGAGGACGAGGTAGGCATCGTCGACTTCCAGACGATCCTGGCTCATCGGGGCGCGATGTTTGTGGCCGGAAGCGATGTTTATCCGGGCGCTCAGATCGGTGTGGCGAGGGCGTTTGCTGCTTCGGGTGACTTGAATAACAGCGCTGAGGCGTATCGGCGACTTGTTCAACTTTGGCCGGAGGCGGACCCTGCCAGTCAGTTACTGGTGGAGGCGCGTCAGCATGGTGCGCATCAGGACGCAAGGCAGACCGCAGATATTCCGACCGGCAGATAGGGACTGGTCTTGTTGTGCCTCGATCTCCACTGAATGACATTTCCAGATGAAGATAGTATGAATTCTCATATCGAAAGATAGCCGACCTGCGGGCTTCTCATCCACTTTCATCGGCATAGCGGTCTGCGGAACATAGATCGACGGCGGGTTAGGTGCTGATGCCGCGCTTCTGGAAGCGATCTGGCGGATTGGCCCTTCAATTGCATTTCACTAACTATTCCAAAACTTAGGGCGCGTGAGCTGACTTGGTTTCGCCATGGCAGCCTCTCCTCACATCCAGACACGCTTTCGAACGATATCGAAGGAGCAAGACACGATGCACGATTCTCATTCCCTTATTCGGAAGATCACGCTCGCAGCTGGCATCATGAGCGCGGCGGCGATCGCTCCATTTGCTGCGGCGCAGCAGAACAACGCTGTCAGCGGTGGCCTTGCCGGATATGTTACGGACGCGACCGGCGCGGCAGTCCCGGGCGCAAAGATTACCCTGGTTGGCCCCCAGCAGACACTCAATCTCGTGTCGGATGCGAAGGGGCAGTACGAAGCTCGCGGCCTTACGCCGGGTCTCTACACGCTCACGGTGACGGCTCCCGGATTCACGACCTTTGTCTCCAAGGGCAACGAAGTGGACATCGACCACACCGCGACGTTGAACGCGCCGCTCTCGGTGGGCGATACCGGTGTGACCGTCGAAGTGGATGGTGGTTCGACGCAGATCGACACAGAAAACAGCTCGGTGAACACGCAGCTTTCGGATCAGTTCATCAGCGACCTTCCGCTTCCGCGTAACGTTTCGGGTGCGTTTTATGTCGCACCGGGCGTTGTGAGCGGTGGCGGCACAGGTACGGCAAATCCTTCGATTGGCGGGTCGAGCGGACTCGAGAACAACTACTCCGCGGACGGTGTGACCATCACCGACCAGGCTTACGGCGGGTTGGGTGTCTACACGCCGCAGTATGGTTCGCTGGGAACGGGTATCAATCAGACGTTCGTCAAGGAAGTCGACATCAAGACGGCGGCGTTCGAGCCGAAGTATGGACTGGGCGACGGCGGTATCGTCGAGATCGTGACGAAGTCGGGCAGCAACCACTTTCATGGATCGCTCGCCGCATATCTTGGACCCGGCTGGGGCTACGCGAATCGCAAGCAGCTTTATCAATACAACTACATTGTGACAACGCCAACTCAGCTTCTCTCGTCGCCCCAATATGAGGGTTCCGCGACAGCTGGCGGTTACATCCTGAAGGACAAGCTGTTCTACTTTGGCGCGTTCGACCCGACGCTGAATCAGAACATCGAGATTGCCGATCCCGTCACCCCGCTGCATGCGGCTGGTACACGCGCGTTGAGCACGACGAGCGTGAACTGGGCAGGCAAGATCACCTACACTCCTCTGGCCCAGACTGTCATCGAACTGTCGTCTTACGGCGATCCTTCACGTCGCAACGTCGGTCCGGAGAACTTCTCGGGCACGAGCTTCAATATCGTCAGCGACTCTTATAACTACGGGACGCGGAATTCGACAGCCCGCATCAACACGGTCTTGTTCAAGAACATCACCGCGTTCGGTGCGTATGCGTATAGCACCGAGCACTTCAACGACAGTCCGCTGGCGAATACCTACTCGATCAGCGATCGTACCTTGACGACGGCGAGCTCGTTCGTGCCTTACGGTTTTGGTACCTATTACAAAACGAAGGACGCGAACTACACGCTTCAAGGCGAACTGCAGGCCTCGGGGAACTTCCTCGGCAAGCATACGGCAATGATTGGGTATTACTACAACCACGTCGACTTCGCCAACTCCACGCTACGCACCGGCGATAGCTTCGCGATTCCGGGCAACAACGCAGCCGGCACACCGTTGACCTCGCTTTACACCAACGTTCCGTCCGCAGCGATTGGTAAAGACACAAACGCGACCTTCTACCTGCTTTCAGCAGGCCCGGTCGGCTCTGGTTGCACCTACTGCGCGACGTACAACGGTCAGCAGGTCTATCTGGAGCAGATTCGCGGCACGTATGCCGGTTCGAACGTGGCGGCTCTCTCGCGCTATAAGTCGGCGTATGGAAACGAGGTTTATTCGCCTAACCGCTTCGTGACGGTCAATGCCGGCCTCCGCTGGGAGCAGCAGACCTATGGCGGCGACCTGCTCGTCTACAACTGGCGCGACAACTGGTCTCCGCGCGTTGGTATCGCGGTCGATCCTTTCGGGACGCGAAAGAATAAGATCTTCTTCGCTTATTCGCGTTATCAGAATCCGCTTCCGCTGGATGCCGCCATTCGTCAGCTCGGTGACGAGCAGGATGACACCGGCTTCTTCTTCGCGCCCACGACCGACGCCAATGGCAACGCGGTAGTCGACGCCAATGGAGCCGTTACCCCGAACACCAGCGCCGTTCTCAACGGGACGCAGTTGTCGACGGCAAGCGGCACCTTTGGCGCACCGAACTTTGGATCTTCGACCGGGGAAGGCATTCTGCCTGGCACCAAGATGGAGTATGCGAACGAGTATGTCCTGGGCATCGAGCACGAGCTCAAGCCGGGCATGGTCGTGAAGGCTCGCTATATCGACCGCCAGTTCGGCCGGATCGTTGAGGATATCGGTTCGACTTCCCCTGAAGGTGCTTACGTTGATCACAACTACGCGGGCGGCATTGCCAACGTGACTGCTGGGTCCGACTACTTCATCAACGAGGCTGAGGTCACTTACACACCCGCACAGTATGAAGCGGCAAACGGCGGCCGTACCCCGGGTCAGGCAACCGCGGCAAACTATGTCGCCCCGGTTCCGGGTTGCACCTTGTCGAACGATACCTCCGTCGCGCACAGCGGTTTCTTCACGCACTACGACGGAACGCCCTATAACGGTGCCTGCGTCACCAATGCTGGCACCAACGGGGCGAGCCTTGGCTCTGATGGCAAACCGGACGGCTTCGCTGATCCGCGGCGTCACTACCAGGGCCTGGAGCTGGAGCTCGACAGAAACTTCCGCAACCACTGGGAGGCACGCATCAACTATCGTTACGCGAAGCTCTATGGCAACTATGAGGGCTTCTACCGCAACGATAACGGTCAGTCCGACCCCGGTATCAGTTCGCTGTTCGACTTCACGCAGGGCGCAATCAACCTGCTGGGCGACCAGTTTAAGCGCGGCTACCTGAACTCGGATCGTCGCAACGTCGCGAATGCTCTGGTCGCGTACTCCTTCACCAAGGACCAGCGCTTCGGCTCATTGTTGAATGGTGTCCGGGTCGGTACGTGGATCCACGGACTGTCCGGCACTCCGTTGAGCGCCTACGAGAGCCATCCGGTTTATTTGAACCCGGGCGAAGTGCCGGTTGGAGGGCGTGGAACACTCGGCACGACTCCTTCGAACGTATACGTGGATGCCACCATCTCCGATACGTTTGCGTTGCGTGACAAGTACTCGCTCAGGGCTGGCTTCGATGGCTTCAACATCCTCAACAGCCAGCCGATCATCAACCAGAATCAGAATCTGGATACGTCTCCGGGTTCTGCCAATGCTGACTACGGCAAGCCGACCGGATTCGTCACGGCGTTCCACGCACGGTTCAACATCGAACTGAGCTTCTAACATCAACCGTTCCAGCGAAGCTAAGTAAAATGGACAGAAGGGAGGCGACTCCCTTCTGTCCCTGTTTTGTGAGGTATCTCCTTCGTGCGTGCGTACCGTTTGATGATGATGTTGTTGCTGGCTTTGCTCGTGTCTTGTTCGCTTTCCGGCGTTTCGCTCCATGCGTCCGCTCCGAACAGGCTGCCGCCCTACTATCGCAAGTGGATCGACGAAGACGTGACGTACATCATCACGCAAAATGAACGGCATGAGTTCCTGAAGCTACAGACGGATGATGAGCGGGATGCTTATATTCAACAGTTCTGGGAGTCTCGCAATCCGACCCCGCATAGCCTGACCAACAGTTTCAAAGAAGAGCATTACCGGCGTCTTGCCTACGTGCGCGCGACGTTTGGGGACGAGCGGTACGACGATGGCTGGCGCACGGACATGGGCCTCGTTTACATCACGCTCGGAGCACCGCAGCAGAAAGCAAATTATCACCAGGGCATGAGTACGCGGCCGGTCGAGATCTGGTTTTATCTGTCGCCGACTCCGGCTTTGCCTGCCTATTTCAATCTTGTGTTCTATAAGCGGAGCGAGGTCGACCCTTATACCCTCTACTCGCCGCGCGATGATGGCCCGACCAAGATCGTTACCAACGATCTCCACGATGACGCGCAGGCGCTAAAGGTAATCGATAAATCGATGGGAGCCGAGGCCACGCATGCAATGGTGAGTTTGATCCCGGGCGAGCCGATCAATATCGATCATCCAAGTCCGACGATGGCATCGGACCTGCTGCTTGAGGCGGTCAGGAACCTGCCGGAACAGAAGCTCGAAAAAGAACGCATAGCACGGCTGCGAGCGGCGAACCGGGAGGTGGTGACATCGAGCATCTTTACCGGAAACCATGCGACGGAACTCGAGACTGTGGTGCTGCGGGATTCACGCGGGCTCGATACCGTGCATTACCTGCTGCGCAACGAGCGACCCGACCCGACGCTGATCGGAACGCTGAAGGATAAGCGTGCGGGGTATGAGATGACGCTGACGACGCGCGTCAGCACGGAGGCCGGCAAGGCCGTGTATGAGCGGCGCGATCAGCTTGCTGCCGGAGGAATTTCGGCACAGGCTGTGGAGAGCGGACGCGGAAAGGTGTTTGGGGCGGAGGGGCGGTTGCCGCTGGTGCCGGGAAACTACGTGGTCGAAGCGACGCTGACCAATAATTTGACGCATGATTCCAGCCGCGCTTCAAGCAAGGTCATCGTGCCGGTCGGGCAGCCGAACTCGCTTGCGATCTCGCAATTGATGCTTTATCGCGGCAATCCAGTGCAGAATGGACGGGAACAGATTCCTTTTACTCTCGCGGGAGTGCGGTTTTCGCCGCGCGGGACGCAGTCCGTAGAGGTGCATGCGGGTGAGAGTCTACCACTCGTTTATCAGCTATGGTTATCGCCAAAAGACCTTCAGGCTGGCGAAAAGTCCAAAGCAGTCCATGTTCACTACACGCTTGGCATTGTGGGCTCGATGGCCGGGGACTCGAACCGGATCGAGGAAGACGAAGATGTACCTGTTGCCAACGCGGATACCGCCGGCAATCTGGTTTCGGGGCGCACGTTGGATACAAGCAAGCTGCAACAAGGGAACTACCGGCTCGTGATCAAGGCGACAGGCCCCGGTTCGTCGAGACCAGCATTTTCGACGATGACAATTCGCATCGTTCCGCCAGAGGCGAACGTCGAGATGTGGACGGCGTACGGGGATGACCGGTTGCATCCGGTGTGGCAGGATGATTTTCTTCGCGGGCTGGCGGCAGAAGCCCTCAACGATAACGCGGAGGCGGCCGCGTGCTTCCGGCGTGCGCTCGCAATCAATCCCAATGACTCCGAGATTCAGACGCATTTGAGTGCGATGGATCGAAAGCTGGTTCCGCATACGCCTGGTGCACTGTAGCTCGCGGGCCTCGCCGAGTCTTTCGCGTTACCGTAGCATCTAGGTGACAGAGGTGAATGGCGATGCAGTTGGGTGTGGATAGCTTTGCGGCACGTGGGAGCGATGGGGTGACGGCTTCCGAGCGACTAAGGAACCTGGTGGAAGAGATTGAGCTGGCGGACCAGGTGGGGCTGGACGCGTTTGGGGTGGGCGAACATCATCGCGAGGAGTTTCTGGATTCCGCGCCGGCGGTGATCCTGGCTGCAGCGGCCTCGCGAACGAAGCAGATTCGGCTGGCGAGTGCGGTAACGGTACTGAGTGCAGCGGACCCGGTGCGGGTGTTCCAGGAGTTTGCAACGCTGGACCTGCTGTCGAATGGGCGGGCGGAGATTGTGGCAGGGCGTGGGTCGTTTATCGAGTCGTTTCCGCTGTTTGGGTTTGAATTGAAGGACTATGACGCGCTGTTTGCGGAGAAACTCGATCTGCTCCTGACACTCCGGGATCAGACCCATGTGACCTGGGCGGGGAAGTATCGGCCGGCCCTTACAGGTCAAGGCGTGTACCCGAGACCTGTCCAGGAGAAGATGCCGATCTGGCTGGGAGTGGGCGGGACGCCGGCGTCGTTTGCGCGGGCTGGTGTGCTCGGATTGCCATTGATGGTAGCGATCATCGGAGGCGAGCCTCATCGTTTCAAACCGATGGTGGACTTGTACCGGCAAGCGGGGGCTCGGGCCGGGCACAAGCCGGAAGATTTGAAGGTAGGGATTCATGCCTTGGGATACGTCGCTGAGACGGACGAGCAGGCGGCGGAGGACTTCTTTCCGGGATACGCGGAGGCGTTCTCGAAGATCGGGCAGGAGCGCGGATGGGGGCCAGTGACGCGTGGTCAGTACGACGCGCTACTGGGGCCGTCGGGGGCTCTCGTTGTCGGAGGTCCAGAGACTGTAGCGGCGAAGATCGCGCACTATGACAAGGTGCTTGGAGGGATCTCACGGCTAAGCTTCCAGATGAGTGTCGCGGGGCTGGGGCATGCGAAGCTGATGCGGTCGATCGAGCTTGCGGGGTCGAAGGTTAAGCCAATGTTGGCAGGCTGATTGGTCTCTACTGGATTCTGATGAATCATGAATGCCGCTTCAAACCAAATGCGAGCGCCCGCCATCTGAACTTCCAGACAAGCTCATGCACGTTTGAATCTGTTTCTTTTGCCCGTGGGAGGGTTTTGCGATGAAGGTCGACACGTACCGGTGCGATGTTTGTGGCACGATGAAGGGCGAGAATAACCATTGGTTTCGGGTGGATGCGGGAGCTTCGGGGCTTGAACTCAACACCTGGGGAGTGATGCCGCCGACGAAGACAACCGTCGATCTTTGCTCCGACCAATGCGTGATCAAATGGTGCAGAAGTTTCTCTCGAGCCACGCTGTTTCGAGAGAGGCTCGGTCTCCCGAGGTCCGGCAGGCTGAAGTCGTGCCGATCAATCAGAGAGCAGTCTAGGGCCGGTCATTCGTTTTTGCTCAGGGTGAGAAATGTAACTCCATAGCCGTTGAATGACAGGCTCATTCGTGGAGATGGCATTATATTTTTTTCGGTGGGCCCTCTGGTAGTATCGGTATCGGAATCGATGGTGAGTTCCGTCACGCGAGTGAATCTGCCGAGTGCGGTGAGGTCCAGAATGAGGGTGCGGTGGCGGCCCTTGCCGTTGGTGTCCACTGGGTTTGAGACGGCGTGATTGCTCACCAGTACGGTAACGGTGCCGTCAGAGTCACGGGTAGCGAGCATCTCCACGTCAGGTGGGTCAGGGTTGTTGGTCGTAAGGATCTGCGTTGGCGTGGCTGAAGGGAAGTAGCGACCAAGCCAGTAGTCGGTCCAGTAACTGAGCTGGAGGTGGGGTGGGGTGTCTTCGGTGTTGTATTCGGAGTACTGCGTGTTGCCGTTGAAGACCCAGTGATAAAGGGCCTGAACTCCGGCTTTGCCGAAGCGGGAAAACTCATAGGTGCGCCAGGCAGGGAAGAAGGCGCTAGCTCCACGGGGGTCTTCCGCGAAGGTTTGGGTTGGGTCGCAGGTGCTTTGGCCGCGGTCGTTGACGAAGTCTGCGTTTACATTGTTTTCCAAGACCCAGATGGGAGTGCCGCGAAGCTGGAGATTCGTTTCTAATGCGCGGTAGACGTAGCGCAACTGATTGGTAAACGCGGGGACGGTGTTGAAGAGCGTCTGGTCGGTATCGGTGCGATCGCAGGTTGCGTAGATGTGAATGCCGACGACATCCAGCGGGGCCTTGACGTTGCGGACGAAGGTGGGGATGTAGGTTCGTTCATCCCCTGCTTCGCCGCCCAGTTCGAGGGCGATGAGTTTGATGGTTGGGTCGACAGCACGCATGGCGGGGGCGGCTGCGTTGTAGATGGCCACGTAGTCGGTGGGAGAGATGTGAAAGTAGTTGGGCTCGTTGAGGATTCCCCAGTAGTGGATGGCGGAATAATGACGAACCATGGTCGCGGCGTAGGCGGCGTATCCAGCGATGTAGGCGGGCGTGACCTGGGTGCCGAGAAATGCGGGCGCGGCGGCAAGTTGCAGCAGCGGGGAGTGGTCGGCGGAGGCGAGGATTGGCTGGAGTTGGCGGTCGAGTGCAGTAAAGTCCCAGGCATCCGGGGCGGTCTCGGGGATGGATTGGTCGATGACCTGGACGTTGATGTGGTGAGGGTTCAGATTGGTGAGGAGTTGGGGGATCTCGGGGTGCGCCAGAAAGGCTAAGTCGGTCCACGGGGCGGCCTGGAAGGAGGTGGAGATGGCTTCGTTGAGAGTGCCTATCGGGGTGGGAAAGATCTTGAGCGTGATGGGCTTTTGGGCTTGCGAACATGAGAATGCCAGGACTTGAACGCAGAGGGCGCGGAGGAGAAAAGGTAGAGGGCGCGGAGTCATTACCGGTTGGCTTCAGACTAACTGAAGGAACTCAGTCGCGGGGACGTTTGCGGATCTCTACGTTCAGGCGTTTGATCTTCTGATTGAGGGTACTGAGCGGGATCTTGAAGAACTCGGCGGCTTCGGTCTGGTTCCAGTGTGAGCGCTCGAGGCGGTCGGCAATGATGCGGCGCTCGATGTCTTCCATCACGTCGAAGAGCGACGCGTCAGGGCGATGATCCATCAGTGACGCGGTATAGGTGTTGCCGGTGAGTTGGGCGGGTAAGAGGTCGGGAGTGATGGTGCGGGTGGTCGAGAGGACGACGCCGCGTTCCATCGAGTTTTCCAGCTCGCGGACGTTCCCGGGCCACTCGTAGTCGACGAGGATACGGAGCGCTTCGGGCGTGAGCGATGGGGCTTCCGTGCCGTTCTCCTCGGCGTAGAGCTTGAGGAAGTGCTGGCAGAGCAGCGGGATGTCCTCCCGGCGCTGGCGCAGCGGTGGAAGCTCCAACGAGATGACGTTCAGACGGTAGAAGAGGTCTTCGCGGAAGCGCCCGTCTTTGACGGCTTGCTGGAGGTTGACGTTGGTGGCGGCGACGATGCGAACGTCGACCTGGATCTCGCTCGTGCCGCCGAGGTGCATGAAGCGACGGTCCTGCAGGACGCGGAGAATCTTGGCTTGCATGTCCATTGACATGGTTCCGATCTCGTCGAGGAAGAGCGTGCCACCGTTGGCGACTTCGAAAAGGCCTTTCTTGGCGTTGATGGCTGAGGTGAACGCTCCTTTGACATGCCCGAAGAGTGAGGACTCGAGGAGGTCGGACGGGATGGCACCGGTGTTCACCGGCACGAATGGGCGGTCGCGACGGGGGGAGTTCTGGTGGATGGCTTTAGCAATAAGCTCCTTGCCGGTACCGCTCTCGCCCTGGATGAGGACGGTCGAGCGCGATGGCGCAACCTGGGCGACGGTGTCGAAGAGGCGCAGCATGGGCTCGGATTTGCCGATGATATTTTCGAAGTTGTAGCGCTGCTTCAGGACTCGCTTGAGCTGGATGACCTCGGCTTCGGCCTTATGACGAGCGATGGCGGAGCGGATATCAGCGAGGAGTTTTTCATTATCCCAAGGCTTCTGGACGAAGTTTTCAGCGCCTGCGCGGATGGCATCTACGACATTGTTGACGGTGCCGAAGGCGGTGATCATGATGACCGGAAGCTGCGGATGCATGTTGGTGATCCGGGGCAGAAGGTCGATGCCGGACTCCCCGGGTAGGGCGAGGTCGAGCAGGAGTAAATCAAACTCGAAGCGCGAGAGGACGTCGAGGCCGGACTTGCCGTCGACGGCAAGGGTTACGTCGAAGCCTTCGAGGGTAAGCAGAGTTTCCAGCGATTCGCGGATGGAGGGCTCGTCGTCGATGATGAGCAGGCGTGCGGTTGACGAGGCGTTGGAGGTCGGTGGAGCTTGGGTCAGGGCTTCAGGCATTCGGTCGTGATCCTCGGAGAGAGCAACAGCATGTGCGTACACGTAGGACGGATAGAGAACGGATAAGAGCGTCTAGATGACTGTAGCGGCGACGGCAACCGCGGGGATTTCGAGGCGGAAGGTGGTGCCTTCGCCGGGGACGGATTCGACTTTGATCTTGCCGCCGTGCTCTTGCAGAATGCCATAGCTTACGGCGAGGCCAAGGCCGGTGCCTTTGTGCTGGCCGGGCTGCGGGTTGGTCTTGGTCGTGAAGAACGGGTCAAAGATGCGGTGGAGGTGTTCGGGCTCGATGCCGACCCCGGAGTCGATGATTTCGACGATGGCGAGAGCATCTTCATTGCGGGTGCGCAGGCGGATGATGGACTCTTCGCCAGCCTTAGTGGCGGCGTTCATGGCGTCCCGCGCATTGAGCATGAGGTTGAGGATGACTTGCTGGAGCTTGCCCTGGTTGCCGTGGATCGGCGCGAGGGTGGGGTCGAGATCGGACTCGATGCGAATGCGAGCGGTCTTAAACTGGTGGTCGAGCAGGATGGCTGAGTCGTGTAGGAGGGTGTTGAGATTGATCGAAACAAACTCGGCGCCGGAGGTGCGAGAGAAGTTTAGGAGCCCATTGACAATTTCAGAGGCGCGGAAGGTCTGCTGCGTAATCTTCTGCAGGACGGGATCGAGCTTCTTCGCCATCTCGGGCTCGGAACGAAGCTGCTTGGTGAGCATCTGGGTGTAGCTGGAGATGACGGCAAGCGGCGTGTTGACTTCGTGGGCGACTCCGGCAGCAAGGAGGCCTATGGAGGAGAGCTTTTCGGACTGAGTGAGTTGCGTTTCAAGCTGAATCTGTTCCGTGATGTCGTCGATGAGGATGATGCGACCGACGACGTCGAAGGTGCGCGTCAGCAGAGGAGCGATGGCGATGTTGGCCGTGCGTGTCTCGCCGGTCGGGAGCGCGAGGCGGAACTTGTAGAGCGTGTTGGTGCCGTGCGCGGTTCCGTCGCCGCGGAGCGCGTCGAAGCGGGCCATGAACTCGGGCGGGAGGATCTCGGACATGGGGGCATGGAGAGCGTCGGCGCGCGGGCGGGCGAAGAGGACTTCCATCTGTGCGTTCCAGGACTCGACCTTGTCATCGAGGTCGACGGCGAAGATGCCGATGTTGATGGATTCGACGATGTTCTGGTTGAAGTCCTTGAGGCGTTCGAACTCGTTGATCTTGGATTCGAGCCGACGATAGAGCTGTGCGTTCTGGATGGCGATGCCAATGTAGCCGGCGAGCGATTCGAGCACTTCCATGTCTTCAGAAGACAGGAAATCACCATCGTTGGTGCGACCGAGACCGATGATCGCAACCGTTCGGGTGCCATGGCCGCGACGGTTGGCTACGCGGCACGGTAGGTAGTAGTTCAGGTCGAGACGTGCGGCGGTTCTACGTTCCGACTCAGGTAAACGTAGGACGGCTTGAGGATTTTCGAGGAAGACGTGGCTGTTCGAGTCGGGTGCGTCGAAGTCCAAGAAGCCTACATCGAGGACGCGTAGATCGGAGGCCTGAAGATCGGTGAGACCGTGAGAGGCGGCGAGTTCGAACCGCGGCGTGGGGGCTGGGCGCACGTCGGAGTCGACTTCCTCAGCGAGGAAGACGGCGATGCGGGTGAC